>JBBMRB010000012.1:0-126592 GCA_038900335.1 Gammaproteobacteria bacterium AS21
AATTAAAAAGTCACTAACACACTACTCTTTGACTGAATTTTGTGCAATTATTTTATGGGTGTCCGTTTTATTGTTTTCTGCTCAGGACTACTTTCTCTGAATTAAATTAAAAAGTCACTAACACACTACTCTTTGACTGAATTTTGTGCAATTATTTTATGGGTGTCCGTTTTATTGTTTTACTGACCTTGTAAAGGCACATAATGAGGAGTTCTCTGATATTGATCCAAATCACTACATTTGGGAAATGCATTATAAACATTCAATTTACAAGATAAGGGAGCGCGCTAAGCTCGCAATAAAAAAAGCAGCACAAGAAGTTTCATTTAGAGCCAATAGAAATGGTGACCCTTGGCGTAATTATCTAAAGCTTACTCCGTTTCTTGCTACCCTTCATTCATTTGAAATTAAACATGAGCAATCCGTTATAATTCTTAGACCGTTTATCAAAGATTTCGTAGCCGAGGTATTGATTGAACTACAATTTAAATCACCAATACAGTATCAGCATGAATTAATACAAAGTGAATGTTCGAATCATTTCGAGTCATTTGAAGTTGGAGAGTTCTTTAGTTTCAACTTGCCATTTCAAGAGTGGTTGAGCTCGCTAGAAAAAGAATTCAATTATGAAGAACGTTTATCCCTTGTTGATGACCTTATGGAAATGAGGTCTATTTTTTATAAAAATTGGGATGCTGAAAAACATAGAATAGAAATCAACGGAGAATTAGATGGCATTATTGATCTTCAATCTGCAATCCCTTCCATATCAATAATACCTAAAGAATGGGTAAAGCATGATAGGAAAACACTCGACACAGTCGCTTGGTGTATCCATAGTGGCACTGCATTCTTCCAAAGTAGTTTTTTCTCTAGTTTTGGATTGAAAGCAGACTTCTTATTAGAATTAGTACATGATTATATTGTAGCTTTATTTTTAAAAGTCAAAAATAATCCGCACCAGAATAACATTGATTTTCAAGAATTTACAATTAACATATTCTACGATCATTTAGAAAAAGATAATTATACAGATCAAGCTAATGTGAAATTAGAGTTGGAGTTAGAAGCCCAAAATACCAAAACCATTCATATCCCAAAGGTTAGACAAAACAGGCTATTTGTTTGGTTACAAGACCAACTTAAATGCCAAATACTTAGCGGAAAAGGAAGTGAAATAAAAATCTTCTACCCTGGTGGCAGAATATATACTTTAGGCAAACATAAACCTAACCCTGAAGTATCTACTTGGAAGATTAAAGAGATCTTAAAAAGAGTAGGCATTAACGAATCTATATGGATTCCTTTAGTCAAATATCTTTAATATAGAATGTAGCAAGAAGCAAACTTGCTACAAGCCTCTAAAATCTAATCTTAACAACGAACTGTAACGTAAGAACGTACAAAAGCTATTCGTAGTATTTTCTCACACGTAATGCAAAATTGCATTATGAATACTTCAGACTTAGAACGCCTCATTCAAAACCTTATCCGCATCGGTACTATTTATGCCGTTGATGAATCAGCGCGTAAAATAAAAGTCACTAGCGGAAAACTAGTGACGCAATGGCTAGATTGGCCGGCAGAAGAAGGCCGAAATTATAAACGCTGGCGACCTCTTCGATTAAATACTCAAGTTATT
This sequence comes from Gammaproteobacteria bacterium AS21, assembly GCA_038900335.1. Classification (GTDB taxonomy): domain Bacteria; phylum Pseudomonadota; class Gammaproteobacteria; order Pseudomonadales; family Balneatricaceae; genus Rs1. The sequence goes on from JBBMRB010000012.1 coordinate 1,643, forward strand.
CTGGCAAGCCTGGGTGGTGATTGAACTTCACAACACCTCACAACACTTCACAACTCTTCACAACACTTCACAACACTTCACAACACCTCTAAGCCCTTTGTTTTTATTAACAAACATGCTAGTTTGCTCATCACACCTTTTTTAATCGTATATTCGCGCTAGTATCTAACAACTGATACAACAGCTGAATAGAGCACATGAGAATGATGGCTGATGACACTATCGATGACACTATCGAATACTTTAAAAGCAGGGCTTTGGATGTTAGGTGCTGTTATATCATTCACAGCAATGGCAGTCGCTGGTAGAGAAATGGCGAGTGAGCTTGATACCTTTGAAATCATGATGTATCGATCAATGATTGGTGTATTGGTAGTGCTAGTGATCGCCAGTATGGCTAAAAGCCTAAAAACAGTCACGGTTAAGCGTTTTGACTTACATTTAATCCGTAACATTTGCCACTTTAGTGGTCAAAACTTATGGTTTTATGCAATCACGGTCATTCCATTTTCACAAGTGTTTGCATTTGAATTTAGCTCGCCCATATGGGTTGCCTTGATGGCACCTTTCTTTCTTGGTGAGCGCTTAACGAAAACCCGCATAATCTCAATTCTTCTTGGCTTTTTAGGCATTTTAATTGTTGCCCAACCTGGCAGTATCACCATAGGCCCAGGTGTTATAGCAGCAGCATTATGCGCCATTGCTTTTGCCGGCACATTTATTGCGACCAAACTACTGTCACAAACACAAAGCACTACCAGCATCCTGTTTTGGCTGACAACAATTCAATTGGTATTAGGCATCGCTTGTAGCTTTTACGATGACGATGTCGCCCTCCCTTCATTAGCAACCTGGCCTTTAATAATACTCGTAGGCTGTGCAGGCTTACTAGCTCATTTTTGCATAACCACTGCCTTAAAACTGGCACCAGTGATGCTTATTGCTCCCATTGATTTTTTACGCTTGCCTCTGATCGCTATTATTGGCGCGAGCTTCTATAGTGAGGCTATTAACGTATGGGTTCTTATCGGGGCTATTATTGTGTTTGCTGCTAATTTTTTCAATATATGGTCACAGAGCAAGGCAAAGAAACTGCAGGGCAGCTTTAACAGCAATCCGTAAATGCCATTTATAGTATGCACTCACAACAGCAGCACAGCATAAGCTTGTATACACCTTACTATCTTTCTCGAGGTGTTTTCAGTAGGCTAGCCTTTTAATATTGCCACCCACCAATCATTGCGGACTAAGTATTTTGCAGACCCTTAATCAATTAAAAACAGGCCAGTTAAAAGGCATTACCCGCCTCGCCTTATCTGAAGATCTCACTCATTTCCCTATGGAAATTTTATCCCTTGCTGATAGTTTAGAGATTCTTGATTTATCAAATAACAAGCTGACAGAGCTACCTCAAGAGCTTGTGCAGCTTACAAAATTGAGGATTATTTTTGCATCCAACAATCAATTTAAAATATTGCCTGAAGTATTGGGTCAATGTGAAAATTTAGAGATGATTGGTTTTAAAAGCAACAACATTCGTTATGTTGCCAATAACGCACTGCCTATTAAACTGCGCTGGTTAATATTAACGGATAACCAACTAGTGACATTACCCGATAGCTTAGGAGAGCGCCCTAGACTGCAAAAACTGGCACTGGCGGGCAATAAGTTAGAGAGCCTACCGAGCAATATGCAGCAATTACATAATTTAGAATTATTACGTATCTCAGCGAATAATTTAAGCCAGTGCCCAGAGCAATTACTTGATTTGCCTAAGCTTGCTTGGTTCGCGTTTGCTGGCAATCCATTTTCGTACGCTGATTTGCAGATAGAATCCGTTCCGCATATGCCCTCAGCAAGCTATAAGCTGCATCAGGTACTTGGCCAAGGCGCATCAGGTGTCATATCAAAGGCAAGCTGGAACACAGCCCAGCCTAATTTACCAAGCCATGTTGCTGTCAAAGTTTTTAAAGGACAAGTCACTAGCGATGGCTACCCAGAGGATGAATTACAAGTATGCTTGAAAGTTGGCGGGCATAACAATTTAGTAAAACCGCTCGCACAGGTTAAAGAAGAGAACTACCTCGCTTTAATTATGGCGCTAATTCCCGATCATTATCTAAACCTTGGTTTACCGCCATCTTTAGATAGCTGTACCCGTGATACTTTTAAACAAGATTTTACGCTAACAACAGCTCAAATCAGTAAAATCGTTAACCAGATGCAAAATGTATTTGAACACTTACACAACAATCAGGTTTGCCATGGCGATTTATATGCCCATAACACCTTATTTGATGAAGATGCAAATATCATCTTTGGCGATTTTGGCGCCGCTAGCATGTACCACATGCTTAGTGAGCATCAACAAATGCAAATAAAAAGAATTGAGCAAAGAGCGCTCAACCATTTCATTGAGGATATGCAGTCATTATTGGCTCACTAATAAAGTGGTAACACTAAATAATGTAACACATGAGTTTTATGTTACTAAAACCACAATACCGGGTAACAAAAAGTAACACTTTTTGTTTTTTAGGTAACACATTATGTTTTTTTAGTAGCATTGCTTTACCTGAAAATATTTTACTTAACAAAATCAACAGGTTAAAAACTTGGCCTGATAACTGCAATGTACTATATATAATAAAAACAATACTGCTTAACTGATAATAAAAATAAAATAGTATTAGCAGAACATAGCAAGACCTATTGCAAGTCACATAATAAAAATAAAACTGTATTTGCAAACATAGATAAGCCAATTGTAAGTCACATAATAAAAATAAAATTGACAACAAAAAGCTGATCAGACCAATACAAAATAAATGTATAATCATAAAAATAATAAAATTAAATATTTAAATTGTCGGTCAGCTAGTTCTTCCTTTATCTATACCCATAAAAAAAGCCGCTAAGCGGCATTTTTTTTGTCTAGTGATTACTACAACACACCTAATTCTTTTAGCCTTTCAACTAAATACTCACCCGCTGTATATTTTTCAGATAAGACCACATCCGGATTTGGATGCAAGAAAAGTGGCAATGAAATTCTCGATTTTTTCACATCCGCGCCATCTGGGTTAATCACTCGATGAGTAGTCGACGGAAAATAATGACCTGACGCCTCTTGTAACATGTCGCCAATATTAATGATTAAATAACCAAATTCACTAGGCACATCCAACCATTGTCCACTGCTATCTAAAACTTGTAGACCTGGCTCACTAGCAGCTGGCAATACAGTTAATAGATTAATATCCTCGTGAGCAGCCGCTCTAATTGCGCCCGCCTCCTCATCACCTTTTAACGGCGGGTAGTGCAGCACTCGCAACAATGATTGTTCACTATCAGCAATCATAGTATTTAATGGCTGATGATAACCTGCAGAGACTGACTCAGGGCTATATTGCTCAACCCAAGCTAACAGTAAAGCGGCAAAAGCTCGCGCCTCGCTATAATAGCTCGCCAGCTCTTCTTTCAAATGCGCCGGGCACTGCCCCCAAGGGTAGTAATGGTAATATTCTTTAATATCTTTTAACACTTGCCCCTTAGCTGATTCTGCAAGCTTTGCAGGAAAGAAACCATCTTGCGGCCCCTTATTATACAAATACTCATTTTTTGTATCTGTATCAAAAAACTGCTGCCAATTCTGATAAATTGACTCAACGAGTTCTTTCTTTATTGGGTGGTTTTTAAGGACACCAAAACCCGTTTCACGCAGAGAGGCGACAAACTTCTCAGCGGCGTCCTCTGATTCAAAATCAATTGCTTCTAATATTGCCATTTTGCTAACCTATTAATCTAGTTCCAAAAACTACTTGTCATTGCTTTATCAAACAATGCAACCAGTCTATCGCTATCAACTTGCATACACGCTTTTTGCTTAGGGCGCTGCTGCCAAAAAGTTAATGGATACGGTATACCAAAGCGACTCATAATTGTTTGACCGACTGCGACACCCTCTGTTGCCACACAGACCTCACCCTCAATGGTAGCGAAGATGGTTGGGTCAACCACGTACGCAACAGCGGATACATCATGCGCATAACAACCATCAATATCTCTGATGCTGTTATAAAAATTAATATAAAACTGCGCGATTTCTGCCATAAATGGGCCGACTCGTTTATTTTGCTGCGCTATTTTCGCAAATAAAGCGTTGCTGAGAACCACTTGATGAGTAACATCTAAACCGACAATAACCACTGACCAGCTAGCAGCCATTACCTTATCTGCAGCATGAGGATCAGAGAGTATATTTGCCTCAGCAACAGGTGATACATTACCATCTGCAGCGATAGTACCGCCCATCAGTACCACTTCTTTTACTTTATCGACAATGCTTGGGTCAATTTGTAATGCCGTTGCCAAATTACCGAGTGGGCCAATGGCAACTATCGTCACTTCGCCTGGATATTGGTTGATATTATCGACCATAAATTGCGCCGCGCTTTTATCAATCGCACTGCCCTTAGGTGCACTAAGGTTAATATTACCAAAGCCATCTGCACCGTGCACAAAATCAGGAAAAGGTTTGAGATCATTTACCCAAGGTGTGGCAACACCTTTGGCGACAGGCACATCTACCTGCGCCATTTCAACTAAGTGCAATGCATTTTGCGTCGCTTGCTCAACACTGACATTACCAAATGTCGTGGTTAAACCAAGTAGCTCTATCTCAGGATGAGCCATCGCAGTAAAAATGGCCATTGCATCATCAATACCTGGATCTGTATCTAAAATTATTTTATTCATTTTTTGTCTCAATTTTATTATGACTTAATTATGACGCGCTGACTTGCGCCATACTAGGAATGCTCGAAGAGGCACCCATACTCTGAACGGCTAATGCAGATGCTTTACAACCTATTGCCAAAGCACTTTTATATGATTGCCCCTGTGCTATTGCAGCGAGGAGAAAACCTAAGAAAGTGTCTCCTGCTGCCGTTGTATCTACCACTTCCACTTTGTGTGCCGCTACTTCAATACACTCTTCACTGTTAATCCACATAGCGCCTTTAGCGCCTAAAGTGACTATCACTTCGATATTACTATAATGCTTGCGAACCGCGGTTACTATTTGTTGTGTGCTATTAAAAGATTGCCCAAGTAATTGGCTAATTTCAATTTCATTAACAACCAGCACAGCAATTTTATCAATAGCAAAAGTAGCTATATTAGATATCATTGGCGATGGGTTAAACACCACTTTTAATTGGCGCTCAAGCGCTATATTAATCATTTGCTCAATATCATTACATTCATTTTGTAATAGCAAATAATCGCCAGCCTCAGCTGAAGATAAAGCGTGTTTAAAATCATCGGTAGAAAAACTTTGATTTGCCCCACCGAATAATATAATCGAGTTTTCTGCCTGCGCATCTACCTGGATAATAGCGTGCCCGCTAGGCTGATCCACCAGCTGTGTTAGCTCACAATCAACGCCAGCTTGTCGCATTTGCTCTAGCGCCCATTGATCCGCTTTATTACAGCGGCCAATATGTTTAACCACAGCGCCGGCTTTTGCCAAAGCTATCGACTGATTAGCACCCTTGCCACCTAATACTTGTTGATAAGCGGTACTTGATATTGTTTCACCAGGTGCCACTAAATGCGGCACTTGGTAAATATGATCAATGTTAATTGACCCATAATTAAATATTTTCACTGCAGTGCCTCTTCTATCCACACTTTAAACTCAATAACTCAGCCGATTAACTACTAATCAACTGCCGTGCCAGGGCATTCTAACTACCTTTCTTTGGAGTAAGGTATGCCGATGGCTTTAGGTGCTACCGCTTTACCAATAAACCCTGCGAGTAACACCACAGTAAGAATATAAGGCAGTGCTTGCATAAGCTGTGCCGGCACCTCTCCTATTAATGGGAAAGGAACACCTTCTAACCTAACAGTTAATGCTTCTAAGAAGCCGAATAGTAAGCACGCTAACAACGCAGCTTTTGGTTTCCATTTACCAAAAATAAGCGCTGCCAAAGCTATGTAGCCTTTACCTGCTGACATCTCGCGTATAAATGAAGCGTTCTGCGCTGTCGATAAATATGCACCGGCAATACCGCACAAGATACCGGCACAAATCACCGCTCTATAACGTAACCAAAACACTGATATCCCAGCTGTATCAACCGCTTGCGGGTTTTCACCTACTGCACGCAAACGCAAACCAAAACGTGTTTGATAAACAATCCACCAAGTAATTGGCACTGTCACGAAGGCTAAATAAACTAATGCATTATGACCGCTAATAAGCTCGCTATAAATCACACCTAATACAGGGACATCAGCAAGTGCTAAAGCGCCTGGCAAGTCAATTGCAAAGAAACGTGAATCACCGCTCAATATCGGTGTTTGCCCACCTTGATGAAACCATGCGATGCCTAAAGTAACGGTTAAACCAGACGCTAAAATATTAATAGCTAAACCGCTAACCACTTGATTACCGCGATGGGTAATACAGGCAAAGCCATGTAACAGAGCCATAAAAACAGAGACCATGATGGCTGCGCCAAGGCCTAACCAAGCAGAACCGCTAACAGCAGCGACAGCCGCTGCTGCAAAAGCACCCGCTAACATTTTACCTTCTAGGCCAATATCAACGATGCCCGAACGCTCAGAAAACAAGCCGGCCATTGCACACAGTATTAGTGGTGTTGATACCCTAATAGTTGAGTCCAAAGTTGAGACTAGGATCAATAGAAAATCAGACATTTGCTTGCTCCTTTTTAGCGAGAAGCTTAATAAAGAGTTTTTCCAGACTTGGCTTAATCATCAATGACAAAGCGCCACAAAATAGAATCACTAAACCTTGAATAACTACCACTAAATCACTTGTAATAGTCGGTACTTCAAAGGACAGCTCTGCTCCACCTTGATACAGTGCGCCAAATAATAAACTTGCAATAACGATACCAATCGGATGGTTACGCCCCATCAAAGATACCGCAATACCGGTAAAGCCAGCACCTGCAACAAAATCAAGCAACACTCGCTCCTGCGCGCCCATCACTTCATTTATACCAACCATTGCCGCTAGAGCTCCGGAAATACACATTGTAATCACAATGGTACGCTTAGTATTAATGCCGGAATAGACCGCAGCATTTTCGTTAAAACCAATCATTCTAATGGCATAGCCTAAACGTGAATGCCATAACAGCAACCAAACAAAGAAACAGCACCCTAGCGCTAAAAAGATCGAAATATTCAACGGGCTATTAGCGATATCAATCCCTAGTGCTGCGAACAGCTCCTTAATCGAGGGCAGTGTCGCACTTTCAGCTATGCTGCGAGTTTGTGGTGCCATATTACCAGGCTCAATGAGGACGTTAACCAGCAAATAAACCATCAGCGCAGAGGCGATAAAGTTAAACATAATAGTGGTAATAACAATGTGACTACCTCTATATGCCTGTAAATACGCGGGGATAAATGCCCACGCTGCACCAAATGCTGCACCTGCTACTATTGCAAATGGAATTAAAGCCCACCAAGGCATATAGCTATCAAGTGCTAAACAGATTAAGCCGATACCTAAACCGCCAATATACGCTTGGCCTTCACCACCTATATTAAATAAGCCAGCATGAAAGGCAACCGCGACAGCTAAGCCGGTAAAGATAAAGTTAGTCGTATAATATAAGGTATAACCTATTCCTTCATCGTAACCGAAAGCACCGGTTATTATGTAATTCACTGCTTCTAATGGGCTCTCCCCTATTAAAAGTATCACTAACCCTGATACAGCAAACGCCATAAAAACGTTAATCAAAGGTATTAAGCCGATATCTACCCATGTTGGTAGTGTTTTGGTACTCATGATGCCGCTGCCTCTTCTTTCTCACTATTTTTAGCTGTTGTTGCGCCAGCATTACCCATCAGCAAACCTAACTTTTGAGCATCAGCATCTGCTGCTAACATTTCACCAACAATACGACCTTCAAACATAACAATAATACGATCGCACAGGGACATAACTTCTTCTAATTCAACAGAGACAACGAGTACCGCATTACCTGCATCGCGGAGCTTAACAATTTGTTGATGAATAAATTCAATCGCTCCAATATCGACACCACGAGTGGGCTGGCCTACTAGCAATGCTTTAGGCTGGCGATCCATTTCTCGGGCAATACATAATTTTTGCTGATTGCCACCTGAAAAGTTGGCTGATTTAAGATGAGGGTTATCAGGTCTAACATCAAATTCTTTCATTAACTTATCACAGTGTTCAGTCACTGCTTTGTTATCCATCAGAATTCGACCATTAAACTCAGGCTCATCTTGAAAACCCATGATGGCACTCTCACGCGCGCTAAAGCTGGTGACCATCCCTTGCTTATGTCTATCTTCTGCAACATGCCCTAAACCTAGGTGGCGAAAATCCTTAGCGTTAAGTACATTGTCTTTATCAATGACTGTACCGCTCAAGGCGATGCTGCCCTCTTGCACTGCAATAATACCGCTAAGCACATCCAGTAACTCGGTCTGACCATTACCTGAGACGCCAGCAATACCTAAAATTTCACCGGCATGCACCTTTAAAGAGACATCATCTAAACGCGCCACGCCGCTCTCATCTTTGATCGTTAGGTTTTTTGCTTCTAGTACAACCTCAGCTGGGCTCGCTTGCTCCTTATCAACTTGCAGCAATACCTTGCGACCAACCATCAACTCCGCTAACTCTTCTTTCGATGTCAGTGATGTCTGGCGAGAAGCCACCATAGTACCTGCGCGCATCACGGTTACTTCATCGGTAATCGCTAGGATTTCCTGCAATTTATGAGTAATCAACATGACACTAACACCGCGCTCACGCAGTGCGTTTAAAATATCAAATAACTGTTTAACTTCTTGTGGTGTTAATACACCGGTCGGCTCATCTAATATTAAAATTTCAGCACCGCGATATAGCGCTTTTAATATTTCTACACGTTGCTGTAAACCCACCGCCAAGTCACCGGTGATGGCATCGGGATCAACAGCTAAGCCAAACTCTTCAGACAATCGCCCTAGCTCTTCTCGCGCACTGAGTTTGCTCTGTTTAAGAGAGCTGTTGAGTTCAGCACCAAGCATCACGTTTTCAAGTACGGTGAAGTTTTCAATCAACATAAAATGCTGATGTACCATACCAATACCGGCATTAATCGCCTCTTTTGACGATTTAATAGACGCTAACTTGCCATTGACCAGTATTTCACCGCTATCAGCTTCATAGAAGCCATAGAGGATGCTCATCAATGTCGATTTACCTGCGCCATTTTCACCGATAATACCGTGGATACTACCTTTTGCTACTCGCAAATCCACATTTCTATTAGCGTGTACAGGGCCGAAGCTTTTATTGATTTTTCGTAAATCAATCGCAGGCGTCTCATTTGAGTGCTGCGCAGAATTATCATTGCTTGTCATTCAATACCACAATTTTTAAAATATTCTTATCTAACACTATATAACAGATAGCGACTGACCGATAAGAAAAGAGAAAATCAGTTAATGCTGATCATTTACACTGGCGATTGCGTATTTTAACTTATCGGCAGTGCAAATGAAAAAGGGTACTTAACTTAAGCCCCTTTTAATGTGTAATACAATGTTACTGATTAGCGCTAACACCTCTGGGCATTAGTCGCTAATACTTTATTACTATGCTTATGTAGAAGGACAGTTGTTATCAGACATATAGTCATGAACAACTATTTTTCCTGAAATAATATCCGCTTTCGCTTGATCGACAGCCGCTTTCATTTCAGCAGTAATTAATGACTTATTGTGCTCATCATAAGCCCAATCAACGCCACCTTCCGCTAGCCCTAATGCATTAAAACCGGCTTTCCAAGTACCATCTTGTGCACCTTTAAATGCATTGTAAGCCGCCACGTTAACGCGCTTAGTCATCGACGTTAACATAGTACCTGGATGGATGTGGTTTTGATTAGAGTCAACACCGATTGCAAACTTACCTGCATCTTTTGCCGCTTGATAAACACCAACACCAGTACCACCGGCTGCGGCGAAGACAACGTCAGAGCCGCGATCAAACTGGCTGCGCGCTAGCTCGCCACCTTTTACCGGATCATTCCAAGCTGAAGGAGTAGAACCTGTCATATTACTGATAACATTAATGTCATTCACCGCGTATTTAGCACCTTGTACAAAACCACAGTTGAATTTACGGATCAAGGGAATATCCATACCGCCAACAAAACTAACCGCTTTTGTTTCTGATTTCATTGCCGCCAATAGACCAACAAGGAACGAGCCTTCGTGCTCTTTAAATACGATTGATTGTACATTTGGTAAATTAACAACTGCATCGATAATGCTGAATTTTTTATCTGGGAAATCTTTAGCAACTTTTTCTAAAGCCGTTGCCTGTGCAAAACCGATACCTAGAATCGGATCAGCGTCACGTTGCGCCATTTTGCGAATAGCTTGCTCACGCTGTGAAGGGTTCGTTACTTCAAACTCACGATACTTGATACCAGTGTCTTTCTTGAAGCGCTCTACGCCTTCATGAACACCCTGGTTGAATGATTTATCAAATTTACCACCCATATCAAACACAACAGCCGGTTTAATATCTGCAGCTAGTGCCGATGTGGCAAAAGTAACCGCTGCGCTTAGCATTAGTAATTTACGTTTCATTAATTTCTCCAGGATCTAAATATTATTTATAAGTATATAAAGCGATTATTGCCTGTGTTGTCTGCATCTGCTTTTGGTTATATTGATGACGATACTAAACAAGTACTGGCAACAATATCCACATAGACACAACACTCAATTAATAGCCGTGAAACAATCCAAGGTATATTGTATATATACCAAGTAAAATATCTATATTGAACTCAGTTTTATCCCTAATCTTTGTGTTTATTATACCAAGGTACAGCAAACATCCACTAAGGGGGAACTATCTTAAGCTAAAAATATGATAATGTTTATAGCAACTTTATTCTAAACTAGTCATCTAAAATTCTCACTTTTATTGATTTAGTATGATTGCATTGCTATTTTCAGCGCTAAAAAGTCGGTTACACGCATACATAATCATTATCAAGGGCTATAATAAGTCGCGATTTCTGAATGGATGACTGCCATGTCTCTATTCACTTAAATTATGGAGACGGACAAAATTCATGAAAAGATCTGTATTATTTTCAATAGCAGGCGTTTTAAGCTGCCTATATATTGCCCCTGTTAGCGCTGATTACATTTCGCGTGCACAAGATGCCATCGACACTGGCGACTACAAAACAGCACTTAAAGAATTATCTATCGCTGTTAAAGAAGGCAAGCCTGCGGCCACTAATTTAATGGGCAAGATGTACCAAAATGGTTGGGGGGTTCACTCTGATATGGACCTTGCTAAATCATATTACAAAAAAGGCGCTAACACCGGTCATATTGACAGTGTTAACAGTTTACGAGCGCTTGATGATATCGAGTATTTAAAAGAACTCAATGCAATTAAAGAAAAAGCATTAGATGGTAATGCGACCGCTCAGAACAGATTGGGCGAGATGTATGAATACGGCTTTGGCCTTAAGCGCGATTTAGAAAAAGCGTTTGAACAGTACAAATTAGCGGCGGATCAAGGCTTTGTTACAGCTCAACATAACATTGGTCGCAGTTATAATTTTGGCACCGGTATTAAGCAAGATTTCGCTGTCGCTGAAAACTGGTATCGCATTGCAGCGAACAAAGGTTACAACAAATCAATGTTTTATCTAGGTACTTTGTACGCGACTAATCACGGCCAAGATAACACATACGCTCAAGACATTATCGCTTATGCTTGGATGAACAACGCCGCTGCATTAGGTGATCGAACAGCAGCTGCGATCGAAAACAGATTATTATTAAAACTGACAGATGATCAAAAGAAAGTAGCCACGACCTTAGCTCAAGAGTATAAAAAAACCTACGTTACCCCGTTCCTATAATTTTTATACCCTAAAGCGACAAACAAGGTCTGTCACGAGCGCATCGTCACAGATCTTTTTTACTTAAACGCTAGATGCATTAACACACCATCATCTCATTAAAGATAAAGAATAATCATGCTAAGACCACTAGAGCAAACAAACATAGCAAGCGCCTCGTTACTTCGACGCTTTGGTGCCATCATTTATGATACTTTAATTGTCATCGCTTTAAGCTTTGCCGTCACTGCTAGCTGGATGTTTGTTTTCCAAACGCAAAATGCAGTAGGGCCCGCCTTTAAATCCACACTGTTTATTAGCATCTATCTGTTTTTTGGTTTTTTCTGGACCAGATCAGGCCAGACAATCGGCATGATAGCTTGGCGCATTAGAGTGCAATCAAAACAGGGGACCACTATTAGCTGGATGCAGGCGCTGATCCGCTTTATTGCTGCTATATTTTCAGCACTGGCACTGGGCATCGGTTATTTTTGGATGTTGTTTAATGATGAAAAACTGACATTACACGATAAATTATCTGCCACTGAAGTTGTCTATTTGCCCAAGAAAAAGCCGTAATCAAACGGCTTTTTTATCAGTTTAAAACGCCCTTGAGCACACTTACACTTTTGATCGAAGCAACAGTATATAACCTAGTAACATACAGCCGAAAATAGGCACCAGCACCGCAACAATTGGCGACAAACCTGCAACAGAGCTCATTTGAGCAAAAATATCTTGAGTGAACTTAAAGGTCAAACCTGTGAGTACACCAGCAATTACCCGCTGACCTACCGTAACGCTGCGCAGTGGCCCAAATATAAACAAGATACCGATCATCACCAAGGCAATCACATTTAAAGGCTGAAATACTTTTGCCCAAAATGCCAAGAAATAGGTGTCCGCCTGCAACTGCTGCTCCAATAAGTAATTAGCAAAAGACCACAACCTGGTCAGAGCCAAATCTTCTGGCTCTACCACTAAGGATGAGAGCAACTCGGGAGTTAGCTGCAGGTCATAATCTAACTGAGCTTGTGTTGAAACTTGCGTGTGATCTGTAAAAAAGCTGGTTTTACTGATATCAAACAACTGCCATTGCTGATTTTTGAATATCCCATATTTAGCAAAGCTTGAGGCGATAAGCACCCCCTCTTCATCAAACTCAAACTGAGTAACGCCTTCGATTTTACCGCCGGGGATTACCGCGTTGATATGAATGAAAGTATCCGCTTCACGATGCCAAACACCGTATTGTGAATACAATGCTTTACCACGCCCCTCTGCTGTCGCTTTAATTGATTGAGCTAGCTGCTCAGTTTTTGGCACCACAAACTCACCGACGGCCATCGCGATAAACGCCAATAATAAAGCAGGTTTAACAACCGAAAAAACAATACGCACAGTGGAAATACCGGCGGCTCGCATGACTGTTAGCTCACTATTACCAGCAAGCATCCCCAAGCCGATCAAACAGCCGACTAAACTACTTAAGGGTAGAAACTCATAAAAGCTGCCTGGTACACCTAACAATAAATACTGCAAAATAACAGCTGAGGTGTAGGTATCCGTTGCATCTTGCGACTCATCAACATAGGCGAACAAAAAATCTAATCCTAACACCACAATTAACACAATAAATATTGCAGATAACACTTGGGTCGCGACATAGCGATCTAAACGACTCATCATTAGTTGGTGTCCTTAGTAGCAGCTCTGCCTTTGATTAATGATTTAACGCTGGGTATTTTATTCCATAAATTTGTCCAAAACTGCTCGAAAAATATCAAACTTAACCCATAGATTAAAAACACCAAATGAACCAGCCAGATATAATACACACTCGCACCGTCCTCTACTTTATCACGAGCAGACATCAGTATTGAGAGATATACCAAGTATAGAAAAATAGTCGGTATCAGTTGGGCATAACGCCCCTGCCTTGGGTTTGTTCTGCTTAAAGGTACCGCTATAAGTACTACAATGAAAGCGAGTAATGGCAAGGCAAAACGCCATTGCAGCTCTGCTATATCTTTAGCTTTATCACTGCCAATTAAAGACATTGTCATCTTCGCAGAAGGCTCATCAGTGTTAATTTTCAACTGCCTTTCAGGTAATAAATAGCCATATTCGTGGTATTTTAACTGCTCGTAATCAGCAAGGCCTGGAATACCGGTGTAACGATAGCCATCTTTTAATACTAGGTAGCGCTTACCTTCTTTATTAATCAGCTGGGAGCCAGATTTAGCGTAAGTGATTTCCAGCTTAGACGTCTTCTTATCTAATTGAGCGACAAACACCTTATCCATTTTACTGCGATCATCAAGAAACTCACTGGTATACACAGTACGATCCCCTGGCAGCTTTTCAAAGCGCCCCGCAGTCAAAGTATCTAGTTCACTTAACGCTGCGCGCTTAGCATAGCTGACCTCTAACGCCTCAAAGGCAAGTGGAGATATGTACAAACTAAAGCTGGCAATGATTAACGCACCACCTAGAGCGGGCCCTAAAGCAAAAGTCACCAATTGTTTGCCACTGATACCACTGGCTTTTAAAACCGACATCTCGCTTTCTAAATACAACTTACCATAAGCCAGCAGCACCCCTAAAAATAACGCTAAGGGCAGTATCAACATCAACATACTTGGCAGGCGATAAATAATTAGCTCAAAAATAAACCCTAAGCTCATTTCACCTGGGTTCGTTCTCGTTAACGTATTTATCAGCCGGCCACTGACAATAATAGGAACCAACACCAATGCGACAGCAAAAGTGCTAAAAAAGATCTCTCTTGAGAGATAACGATAGATAATCAATGAACTTTGCCCTGTTGCTACAAATTGAAAAGGTTTATAGTACTGCTCTATTAAAAACATGGTATTGCGCCCTAAACTAGGCGGTATACCAAAGAGTTAGAATAACTATTATTTATACTATATGTTAGTGTATTTTCTGACTCATTGAGAGTAAAAAAGTTTAACTAAACAAACAGTGCGGCATTATCTTATAAAGTTAGCCTTAAGTCATCTTTGGAGTATGTATGGAATTCGAAATAATTATTAGTGACATCAGTACCGTTAAAACAGAATGTTTAGTTGTGGGTATTGAAGCCGACGGTATCTTAACACCTTCTGCACAAGTATTAGATAAAGCGAGCAACGGATACCTGCAATCGATAATCACTGACGGAGACCATCAGGGCAAGCTTGGCCACACTGTCATGCTAAGAAGTTTATCAGGCATCACTGCTAAACGCGTATTACTGATCGGCCTTGGCGAAGAAAGTAAAAGAACAGATAAAAGCCAAACCAGCATCATTCAAGCGGTATTTAGCCAATTAAAAAGCAACAATGTTACTGACGCCACAATCGCTTTAGATAACAAAATGAATAAAGATACTGACATGTATCGCCAACTGCGCTTAAGCGTGCAGACAGCTTGTAACGGTTTTTATCAATACGATGAGACCAAAACCACCAAAGCGACACCGTTAGCACTTACCAACATCAGCTTTGCTGTAGCAAGTGAGGCGAAAGATGACGCCGAAGATGGTTTATTAGATGCTACTGCAATCTCTAACGGTATGAGTGTCACTCGTGAGCTAGGCAACTTACCGGGTAATATCTGCACACCGACATACCTAGGCCAAGAAGCACTAGAGCTGGCAAAAGGCTATGAAAACATCAGTTGCGAAGTACTTGATGAAGAAGAGATGGCAGATTTAGGTATGCACTGCTTACTTTCTGTCGGTAATGGCAGCGCCCAACCATCACAGTTAATTGTTATTAAATACAATGGCGGCGAAGCAGATGAACAGCCTCATGTGCTGGTCGGCAAAGGCATTACTTTTGACACTGGTGGTATTTCATTAAAACCAGGTGCTGGCATGGATGAAATGAAATTCGACATGTGTGGCGCCGCTAGCGTACTAGGTACTATGCACGCCATTGCTGAAATGGAGCTACCGATGAACGTTTATGCGGTGATTGCCGCCGCTGAAAACATGCCATCAGATAGAGCGACAAAACCTGGCGATGTCGTGACGACCATGTCAGGTAAAACCGTTGAAATTCTTAACACTGATGCTGAAGGTCGCCTAGTGCTGTGTGATGCACTAACCTATGTTGAGCGCTTTAACCCTAAATCTGTTATCGATATCGCGACTTTAACAGGTGCGGTTATCGTCGCATTGGGACACACTGCCTCAGCGGTTATGTCAAACGATGACGATTTAGCTAAAGAGCTAGTTGAAGCAGGCCAATACGCAGCAGATCGCACTTGGCAGCTACCTATTTGGGATGACTATCAAGAGCTACTAGATAGCAACTTTGCCGATATCGCCAACATTGGTGGCCCAGCTGCTGGCTCTATCACTGCCGCTTGCTTCCTTGCTAGATTTACCGAGAAATATAAGTGGGCACATTTAGATATCGCTGGTATCGCTTGGAACAAAGGTAAAGAAAAAGGCGCCTCTGGTCGCGCGGTTCCTATCCTTTGCCAATACTTAATGAATACAGCATCTGATTTAATTGCAGAGAAATAATCATTAAATAACGCCACAGCAGGCTTATTACGAGCACAAGCCTGCCATTTAACCGATAGTATAATGACCATTATAACCAAAGATTAACTGAGATAAATGAAACAAGCTGACTTTTATATACTACCGTGTGCTGATGATGATGGTAAGTTTGATTTTCTTGGCAAACTACTGACCCGTATCACCGGTGCCAACCACCAAGTATTTATCTACTGTAATGATGAGTTCAGTGCACAGCGCTTAAGCGATGCACTATGGAACTATAAAGACATTAGCTTTTTAGCCAATATTATTATTGGTGGCGATGAAAAACAATCAACACAGACACCGACTATCACTCTTGGCTGGAACCCACAGCATAAAAGTGACCATCGAGATGTGATGATTAATTATTGCGATGAGATACCTGAAGGCGCGGCTAACTTTGAGCGTGTCGTTGAGCTTGTAACTCAGCAGCCATTAGTACTACAACGCAGCCGCGAGCGCTATAAGAGCTATAAAGACCAAGGATTCAATATCAAAAACAATGACATGAGAAAAAGAGCAAGCCAGTAACCACACCTTCACTATAAATGACAACCAGCTGATAGCCAGCTCACGCTAAAAACTCAGACAAACAATCAACAGATACCTCACCTACCTACTGTTAACCGATCATCACACTTGCTATAATTTCGCCCTTTCGCTGTATCTGATGACTAACACAATCGACATACCATCTTTACCTTTAAATTGTACCTAGTCAATGCAGACAGCCACCATCAAAATGTAGAGAGTTAACAATGGATAAGACTTATCAACCTTCCGCTATCGAAACTAACTGGTATAAAACCTGGGAAGACAATAACTACTTCGCCCCAAGCGGTGAAGGTGAAGCTTATTCAATGGTCATACCGCCACCAAATGTGACCGGCAGCTTACATATGGGCCACGCTTTTCAACACACTATTATGGATACCCTCATCCGCTACCAGCGCATGCAAGGTAAAAACACCTTGTGGCAAGTCGGTACTGACCACGCCGGTATCGCTACCCAAATGATTGTTGAGCGCAAACTGGCCGCTGAGACAGGTCAAACTCGACACGATCTGGGCCGTGAAGCCTTTACCGATAAAATTTGGGAGTGGAAAGAAGAATCTGGCGGTAACATCACTCGCCAAATGCGCCGCTTAGGTAACTCTGTCGATTGGAATAACGAGCGCTTTACGATGGACCCTGAATTTCAGGCATCAGTAGAAGAAGCCTTTATTAACCTATATGACGATGGCCTTATATATCGCGGCAAGCGCCTAGTTAACTGGGACCCTAAATTACACACCGCTATTTCTGACCTTGAAGTAGAAAGCAAAGAAGTTAAAGGCAAAATGTGGTACCTGCGCTACCCATTAGCCGATGGTGTTACCACCGATGCCGGTGAAGATCACATTATCGTTGCCACCACTCGCCCTGAAACCATGTTTGGTGATACGGCGATTGCCGTTAATGCTGAAGATCCTAGATTTCAAAGCATTATTGGCAAATTTGTCGAGCTACCTTTGGTTGGCCGCAAAATTCCAATTATTGCAGACGAACACGCCGACATGGAAAAAGGCACAGGCTGTGTAAAAATCACCCCAGCGCATGACTTTAACGATTACGAAGTGGGCAAACGTCGCCAACTACCAATGATCAATGTATTAACACTTAATGCCGATATTCGCCAAGTAGGCCAAGGTTTTAACAGTGATGGCAGTGTTAACGATGAAATTAACTGCTATATCCCCGAGCAATTTCACAACATGGAGCGTTTTGCCGCAAGGCGTGCTGTCGTTGCCGAATTTGAAGCACTAGGCTTCTTAGTTAAGATTGAAGAAAATAACATGACGATTCCCTACGGTGATCGTGGTGGTGTCGTTATTGAGCCAATGTTAACAGATCAATGGTTTGCCAATGCCAAAGTGCTAGCACAACCGACCATTGAAGCGGTAGAAAACGGCGACATCAAATTTGTACCTAAGCAATACGAAAACATGTTCTTCTCGTGGATGCGCGACATCCAAGACTGGTGTATCTCTCGCCAGCTTTGGTGGGGCCACAGAATCCCAGCATTTTACGATGCCCAAGGCAAAGTCTATGTTGCCAACAGCGAGCAAGCAGCACGTGAAAAATATAACCTAACTGCAGATATCGAACTGACGCGTGATAACGACGTACTCGATACCTGGTTCAGTTCAGGTCTTTGGAGCTTTGCTACACTGGGCTGGCCTGAGCAAACAGATGATCTAGAAACATTTCACCCTACAGACACCTTAGTCACTGGTTTTGACATCATCTTCTTCTGGGTTGCGCGCATGATGATGATGAGCATGCATCTTTGCAAAGACAGAGCCGGCAAGCCACAGATACCCTTTAAAAACGTCTATATCACCGGCCTTGTACGTGATGAAAGCGGCGAGAAAATGTCGAAAACTAAAGGTAATGTACTAGATCCACTAGACATGATCGACGGCATTAGCTTAGAAGATTTATTAGAAAAACGCACCGGTAATATGATGCAGCCGCAAATGGCGGAAAAAATTCGCAAGCGCACTGAAAAAGAATACGCTGACGGTATTCCCGCTCACGGCACCGATGCACTGCGCTTCACCTTAGCTGCGCTCGCATCGACAGGTCGCGATATTAACTGGGATATGAAACGCCTTGAAGGTTATCGCAACTTCTGTAACAAAATCTGGAACGCTGCGCGCTATGTTGAGATGAACACAGCAGGCGAAGACTGTGGTCAAAACGGTGGCGACATTACCTTGTCACTCGCTGATCGCTGGATCAACAGCAAGCTGCAACACATACAAACTCAAACAGCTAAATATATCGATGAATACCGTATCGACTTAGCAGCGCAAACACTATACGACTTCATCTGGAACGAATATTGTGGTTGGTACTTAGAGCTATCTAAACCGGTACTATGGAATGAAGAGGCGAGCGCGAGTGAAAAACGCGGTACCCGCCAAACATTGGTGCGTGTACTTGAAGTTATTATGCGCTTAACGCACCCTATTATGCCGTTCTTAACAGAAGAAATTTGGCAGTCAATCAAAGGGCAAGCAGGTGTGAGCGGCGATAGCATCATGCTACAAAGCTACCCTAAAGCGAATAACGACAAACTAGATCTAGCGGCTGAAGCTGACATCGAATGGCTAAAAGGCGTTATCACAGGCGTCAGAAACATTCGCGGTGAAATGGCTATATCCCCGGCAAAAGAGCTAAGTATCTTGATCAACAATGGCAGTGATACTGACCTGCAACGCCTAAACGATAACCGCAACTTCCTCATGAAACTCGCCTCCCTTGCCGATATCACTTGGCTAAGCGCGGGTGATGAGGCCCCGATGTCAGCGACTCAACTTGTTGGCAAGATGGAAGTGCTAGTACCGATGGCGGGTTTGATCGATAAAGATGCAGAAATCTCGCGCTTGAACAAAGAGATAGAAAAACTAGACAAAGATATCGGCCGCATTGAAGGCAAATTAAGCAACCAAAAATTCGTTGCCAACGCCCCTGAAGCCGTCGTTGCTAAAGAGCGCGAAAAAATAGCAGGCTTTAAATCATCGCAACAAAAGTTTGTCGAACAACGTGCGAAAATAGCCGCACTTTAAAACGGCATCGCGGATAACAAAAAAGAGCTTAATTGCTCTTTTTTTTCGCTTGCCGTTTGAGTTCATCAAACAATTCATAGTTATATTCATTAATAAGCTAACTTAACAGTGTCATGCATTTTTCATTTAAAGAAGACAATCCCCTTCAATAACCGAAAACATAACGCCCCAAAACATAGCCCCTTAGAAAAACGATCAATATCAGTGCTTTTATTAAAAAACTCACTCCTATAATCAATCAAAAAAACAACAATAAAATCAAAATTAATCATTATAAAACAATAATTTATAAAAAATTTATTGATTTTTTTATAAATTGGCACTGTATCTGCTTTACCGTAATTAATCATAATTAATAAGATTAATTAAAATCAACAATCATATTGGTAATTGGAGCGTAAATGACTTCGCCATTTAATAAACAAACGAAGCGTAAATTATCAGACTTAATTGTTGATGAAGTTAAACGCCATATCGTTGCTGACAAATTAAAACCAGGAGATCGGCTTCCAAGTGAAAAAGATCTTATAGAGCAATATGAAGTGTCTAAGGGAACTGTTCGTGAAGCTCTTAAAGCACTAGAAGTGGAAGGATTAATTAAGACTAAACCAGGCCCAGGTGGCGGGGCATGGTTAACCGAAGTTGGAATTGAGCCTGCCAGCAAAGCATTAAGAAATCATTTATATTTTAGGCATATCAGTGCTGAACAGTTGTACCAAATGCGTAAGTTAATTGAAGTTGAATTAGCAACATCTGTTATTGGTATTTTATCTGAGGATGACTTTGCCAGTTTAAGAAAACACACAGATCAATGCAGCTTTAAACCAACCTCAGAGTCAGAACAGCGTTTACAGCGGATAGCTGAGCTTGAATTTCACAACGTCATTGCAGATGCCTCACCAAACCCTATCCTGGCGTTTACCGGTCGCTTTTTAAACGAATTACTGCGGGATTTAGTCGTTTTCAAAAAATCATACTTAATTGATAGCTATGAATTTACCAAGTCAAACGTCGATTATCACTACGCATTAATTAGAGCGTTTGAGAGAGAAGACAAAATACAAGTTAGAACCCTCATGTCCGAGCATATGTGTGAAGCTGAGGTTCACTTTATTACATTAGATGGAGAAATTTCAAAAAGGATGTAACACCTTAAAAGCAATAAAACTGACAAACACTAAATATAGATTAACTTAAATTCAAAAAAGGAACTTAAAAATGATTCGTAAGTATTTAAAACAATCCGCTTTTGCTTTATCAATTTTCTCATTGGCAAGTGTCGCCATTGCCGATAGTGATCCTGTTACTATTTACGGTGTTAAATCCTTATCGGGTAGCTTTGCTAGTTACGGTAAATATGCTGATATGGGATCAAAATTAGCTGTCGAAGAATATGGTGAAATTTTAGGCCAAAAGCCTGTTTATAAAGTGATTGATACTGAGGGTAATGCCGGTAAAGCAATACGCAAAGTTCAAGAGGCTATCAACCAAGATGGTGCTAAATATTTTAATGGTAGTACCCTCTCTTCTACAGCATTAGCGATTGGCAAAGAAGTTAACAAATCAGGAGGTGTTTTTATCACCCCTGCTGGCGCAGATGAACTCACGGGGGTCAGCTGTAACTCGTCAACCTTTAGATGGTCAGTACCAACATTTGGTGCCATTCATGAAACCGTAAAACCATTATTCACTGAACACCCTGATAAAAAGCGTTGGTATACCATCACTCCCCAATATGTATTTGGAGAAGCACTTTTATCCAATGCAAAAACAGTATTTGATGAACTTGGAATTGAGCATGTCGGTAACAGCTACCACTCACTACAAGAGCAAGAGTTTTCAGGCTATTTAACGAATGCTATGGCAGCAAAACCTGACGTTCTTCTATTGTTAAACTTTGGTTCGCAATCATCTAATGCTTTGCGCCAAGCAATTAATTTTGGTTTGAAAAATCAAATGACTATTCTGGTTAGTTGGTCTTCAGGTCTGGAGCAATTTCAAGAACTTGGCACAGACATCACCGAAAATGTATATTTTGGTGCTCAATACTGGCATACAGTCGATACCCCTATTAATAATGAGTTAGTAACTAAAGTTAAAAATGCTTATGGCATCACTCCTAACTACCCTCTTGCTGCTGATTATATTAGTACAAAATTATTACTAGATGCAATTTCTGAAGCGGCATCAACTGACTCAGCAAAAGTCATTAGTAATCTTGAAGGCCGTACTTACGAAGGCCCTACTGGTACCGAGTCTATCCGAGCTGCAGATCACCAAGTACTTAAAAACTATTATTTATTAAAGGGAAAAAGCGCAGCAAGCATGAAAGATGCTGATGATTTTGCAGAAATTGTTAGTTCAGGAAAATCATTTCCAGAAGAATCGTCTCTTGCATGTAAAGCTATCTAAAACGTGTACGCATCATTTCAGTACTTGAAATGGTGCACTATTGATCAAAGGTAAATTATGAATTTATATCTTTTTCAAGCCCTCAATGGTATTGGATTAGGAATGATCTACTTCCTAATCTCTGTAGGATTAACAATTATTTTTGGTTTACTTAATTTTGTTAACTTTGCCCACGGTGCTTTTTATTTATTAGGCGCTTATCTTAGTTTTAGTATTGTTTCATTAACAGGAAATTATTGGCTAGCACTAGTTTTAGCACCAATTTCTATCGCTTTAATCGCATTGTTGTGTGAAAAAACGCTAATAAAGAGAGTGTACCATCTCCCACATACCTATCAGATATTGGTGACGTTAGGTGTGGCCTTAATTATACAGGAGCTGTGCATTTCAATTTGGGGGCCTATCGGAAAAAATATTTCACCACCTGACTCTTTAAAAGGCGTCATACAAATAGGTGAATTCTTTTATCCACAGTACCGACTTTTTGTCATTTTTTTTGCTGCTGTTGTCGCTATTGGTGTTTGGATTTTACTAGACAAAACCAAATTTGGAGCTTTAGTACGAGCAGGTAGTGAGGACGCTGAAACTCTATCTTTACTTGGAACGCATACCCATCGACTCTTTTCAATTACCTTTGCTTTAGGAGTAGGTCTAGCAGGCTTAGCAGGTGTTTTAGCCGCCCCAATTAAAGGTATCCATCCTTTTGTTGGCCCTGAAATACTAGGCATTGCTTTCGTCGTAGTTGTTATCGGCGGCATGGGCTCCTTTACAGGTGCACTTGTTGGTGGGCTACTAGTTGGTTTAGTACAAAGTTTAATGACAACATTTTGGCCCCAAGGAGCAAGCTTAATGATCTATGGCGCAATGGCCTTTGTTATTTTACTTCGACCTTATGGCCTGTTTGGGAGAGCATAAGCATGAAAATGAACAACTCCATATTTGGCGGTGTCACGTTAATAGCGCTTTTTTTACTAATTTTAATGCCTGTATTACTGCCTTCCATTACTCTAGCAACAGAAATTCTTATTTTTGCCTTAGCAGCATTAGCATGTAATCTGTTACTTGGTTATACCGGGCTTCTATCATTTGGTCAGGGGATTTTCTTTGGTGGCGGTGCGTACACTGCATCTCTAGTTATGATACATTTTGATTTTGGCCTGCTAGGCGCTTTATTTGCCGCTATAGTGGCTGGTAGTATATTAGCATTTATAGTCGGTGCTTTAGCTATTAGAAGAACAGGGATCTATTTTGTCATGCTAACCCTTGCCTTCTCACAGATGGCATATTTCTTAGCCTATACTTTTAGTGATTGGACAGGAGGCGATAACGGCCTACTTGACGTACCTAGACCATCATTAAGCTTCTTTGGCTTTGTCATTAGTGATCTTGAGAGCAGTGAATCTTTTTACATGTTCGTTGCAATTGTTTTTGCTCTAGTTTTTCTGCTAGCGCGAAGAGTAATTCGCTCTCCATTTGGCACAACACTAGTCGCTATACGGGAAAATGAAGGTCGGGCATCTGCTGTTGGATTTTCTACTAACTATTTCAAATTAGTAGCATTTGTGATCTCAGGAGCGATTACCGGCCTAGCAGGAGCGCTATATGCAATGCTTCTAAATTTTGCCCCGCTGTCCAACATTGAACTACTCATGTCTGAAAATATACTAATCATGACAATCATCGGTGGTACAAGCTCGCTGCTAGGCTCTTTGCTCGGTGCAGGAGCCATTGTGTTAATTGGAGATTTACTGTCTTCTATTTGGCCAAGATGGATGATGATTTTAGGCGCAGCGCTGATCGCTGTTGTTCTCTTTATGCCAGGTGGATTATGGGGAGGTTTAGAATCTCTATACTCAAAATTCAGCAACAGAGTAAAAACCAAGCAGTCCTCATCATCGGAGGATAAATAATGAATAGTGAATATATACTGCAAACATCTAATTTAGGTTTAGATTACGGTGCTTTTTCGGCTGTAGGTAACGTAGATTTAAAAATAAAAGAAGGCACTATTCATACTGTGATAGGACCCAATGGTGCTGGAAAAACATCACTTTTTCACTGTCTAACAGGTGAGCGAAAGCCCACTCGAGGTAACGTGCTTTTCAATGGTAAAAACATTACTAATTTGGCACCACATAAACGAGTATCTGTAGGTATGTCCCGCTCTTTTCAAGTGACCAGCCTGTTCCAGAACCTCAGCGTTATGGAAAATCTACGTTTAGCCGCACAAGGAAGAGACGGACTAAGTGCACTTAAGTTCTGGGTTCCTGAGACAGCAAATCATACACATATTCACAAAGCTGAAGAAGTATTAGCAAAGATTCAATTAGAGAGCGTCGCTAATAAATTTGCTGGCGAATTGTCACACGGCCAACAACGCGTACTAGAGGTGGGAATGGCTCTTTGCGGCTCCCCTCAATTGCTGCTTTTAGATGAACCAACATCAGGAATGGGAGTGGACGATATACCGATTATGACCAACCTAATTTCACAATTAGGTAAAGAACATACTGTTATGCTGATAGAGCATAATATGAGACTTGTTATGTCTATTTCTGATCGAATTACCGTCATGCATCAAGGAAATATCTTACTCGAAGGCTCACCTGATGAAATCAAAGGTGATGATCGCGTTAAAAAAGCATATCTAGGAGAAAGTGGTAATGAGTAATTTAATCATTAACAACCTACATTCTTATTATGGAAAAAGCCATATTTTACACGGTATTAATATGTCTTTAGAAAGAGGGGAAATTGTTACTCTACTTGGCCGTAATGGTGCAGGTAAAACAACAACATTGAAAACTATCGTCGGTATTATCGAAGCGAAACAGGGAGAGGTTTTGTTAGATAATGAAAATATGGTAGGTAAAGAAATTTTTGAAGTGGCTCGCAGAGGTGTGTCATTAGTACCTGAACATCGCGGAATATTCGGCATTTTAACTGTCGAAGAAAACTTGACAATTGCCATCGACAAAAACAGCCCCTGGAGTTTAGATGACATTTACTTGATGTTTCCACGCTTAAAAGAGAGACGAGACAACGGAGGCAACGCACTCTCTGGAGGAGAACAACAAATGCTTGCGATTGCTCGGGCATTAGTAAATAACCCAAGCTTTTTATTGTTAGATGAACCAACCGAAGGTTTAGCACCTGTCATAGTAGATGAAATCGTGCGTATTTTAGGTGAAATAAGAGCTGCAGGAGTAGGTATTCTTCTGGTCGAACAAAACTTAGCTGTATGTGAAAAACTCGCCGATCGGCACTATGTTATCGAACTAGGTAGCATTGTTTATCATGGATCAAAGGCCGAATTTAGTAACGAAGACAATATTAAAAATCGCTATTTAGCTGTATAGGAAATCGACATGAAAACTGTAGATAATATAGAAAAATCAGGTGCTTTAGTTGTTAACAGTGAGCGACTTTGGGCAACTTTGATGCAACACGGTGAAATTGGACATACGACAAAAGGCGGACTGAACCGCCTCGCATTGACGGAACTAGACAAACAGGGGCGCGACTTATTCATCCAATGGTGTGAAGAAGCTGGTTGCACAGTAACAATTGATGAAATTGGCAATATTTTTGCCAGGCGCTCAGGTATTGATGACAGCCTACCTCCTGTTATGACAGGTTCACATATTGACACCCAACCAACAGGAGGGAAATTTGACGGCTGCTTTGGTGTTATGGCTGGATTAGAAGCGATAAGATCATTAAATGACTTAGGCATCAAAACCCAAGCCCCAATAGAGTTAGTAGTTTGGACTAATGAAGAAGGCTCTAGATTCCCTCCTTGCATGATGGGCTCAGGTGTTTTTACCGGAAAAATCTCATTAAATGACGCACTAGAGACCTCAGACGAACAAGGTATTAGTGTAAAAGAAGCGCTGTTAGCTATTGGTTACAATGGTACTAAAAGCCATATAGGTCATGAAGTAAGGGCTTATTTCGAAGCACATATTGAGCAGGGACCTATTCTGGAAGATGAAAAAAAGCAAATTGGTGTTGTCGTTGGAGCTCTAGGGCAAAAGTGGTACGACATTGATATTGTTGGAGTTGAATCTCATGCTGGGCCTACGCCAATGCATCTTCGCAAAGACGCAAGCTTAGCGGGTGCCGACCTAATCAAATACGTTAACCAGATAGCCTTACAGTACCCACCTCATGGTAGAGGAACCGTTGGTTGTTTTGAGGTTTTTCCCAGCTCTAGAAATGTCATTCCAGGCCAAGTAAAAATGACCGCTGATTTACGACACTTAGATGCAAACACTCTAGATAAAATGGCAGCCCAATTAGCTGACAAAGCAACGCAGCTACAAACTCTTTATGGTGTAACAATTAAAGTAACACCAACTGCTGATTTTCCACCAATCGATTTTGATAACCAATGTATAACAAACATTAGAGAAGCAGCTAGTTCATTAAGTTATACGAATATGGACATTGTGAGTGGTGCTGGACATGACGCTATATTCTTAGCTGACGTTGCATTAGCAGGCATGATTTTTATTCCCTGTGAGAATGGTATTAGCCACAACGAACTTGAACGAGCTAGTAAACAAGACCTGGCCGCTGGTGCCTCGGTGCTTTTAAATGTTCTACTATCATCTGCTAGGAATGCTTAACATGGACACCTTAAATACAACAGAAGTGGCCGATATGACTGCTGTTGAGCTCGCTGAGCTTTTTAAAACTAAACAACTTTCGCCAGTAGAAGCGCTAAGCGCATCTTTAAACAGAATTGATAAATACAACAATATAGTCAATGCATATTGTCATGTTGCTGAAGAACAAGCACTCGTCGCAGCGAAGCAATCCGAGCAACGTTGGTTTAAAAAACAACAGCTCAGCCCTATAGACGGCGTCCCAAGCTCTATCAAAGATCTTACATTAGTTAAAGGTATGCCCAATAGAAATGGGTCATTAACAAGCTCTACTAAGTTAGCAGAAATTGATGCGCCATTTACTCAAAAAATGAAACAAGCAGGCGCAGTCATTCTAGGTAAAACCACTACTCCGGAGTTTGGCTGGAAAGGTGTCACTGATAGCCGCCTTAGCGGGAACACCTGTAATCCTTGGAATACTAACTTAACGGCTGGAGGCTCTTCAGGAGGCGCAGCCTGCGCAGCTGCCCTGAATATGGGAGTACTACATCAAGCAAGTGATGCAGGTGGATCAATCCGTATCCCGGCAGCTTTTTGCGGTGTTTTTGGTATTAAACCTACATTCGGCTATATTCCACAATGGCCTGCTAGTGCCATGACGACACTGTC
Organism: Gammaproteobacteria bacterium AS21; assembly: GCA_038900335.1. Taxonomy (GTDB): domain Bacteria; phylum Pseudomonadota; class Gammaproteobacteria; order Pseudomonadales; family Balneatricaceae; genus Rs1. The sequence continues at coordinate 29,454 of JBBMRB010000012.1, forward strand.
TCATTTAGGCCCAATTACCCGTACCGTTAAAGACAGTTTATTGATGATGGATTATGTCGCCACCCCAGACTCAAGGGATTGGTATTCAAGCCGCCAACTCAACAACAAATGGAGTGATACTGTCCTCACTCCGCTAAAAGGGATAAAAATCGCATACAGCCCAACGTTAGGTTATGTCGATGTTAACCCAAAGGTTTTATCCTTAACTGACCATGCTGTTAAAATTCTCGAAGAACTCGGTGCTAGTGTGAGTGTAGTTGATCCTGGGTTTAGCGACCCTATTGATACATTTTCAACTCTTTGGTTTGCAGGTGCCGCTAAAACCGTAGAGTCATTTACTCTAGAACAGCGCGAGCTGTTAGATCCAGGATTTCTAGAGATCGGCCTTAAAGGGAAAGATATCGATATTGTAGAGTATATGAAGGCCGCTGACAGCAGAGCAGATCTTGGACAAAAAATGCAAAGCTTTTTGTCAGAGTACGATCTTTTAATTACCCCTACATTACCTAATGTAGCATTTGCAGTAGGGCAAAATACAGAAACTGCGGATCAAGAACATTGGATGCAGTGGACACCCTTTTCATATCCGTTTAATTTAACTCAGCAACCAGCCTTAAGCATCCCCTGTGGCGAGGTTGATGGGCTTCCTGTTGGCCTGCAAATTGTCGCTGATAGAGGAAAAGATTTACTAGCAATCAATGCAGCCATGCACATTGAACAAGCATTACCAACAGTATTTTTGAGCACACCACGCAGTTTTTCTTAATATATTCATTACAATACTCTAAACGCATGGAGATAGAGCACCACTGGCGTTTAGAGTATTAATTATTTACAGCTCTAATTCTAACTAATCGATGCCCTTGGGCGAAGTAACAGAGCAAGGCCTATAGCGACTAGCGCCGCTAGTGCTGCTCCTGCATAACTGATACTAAAATCACCGCTGAGCTGTGCCAGATAACCGGCAATTACCGGCCCTGCTGCCTGCCCTGTTGAAAAGGCAAACGTAAGCGCTGCCAGTGCATTAGCAGCAACTGCTGGGCCAAAGTAATCCCCTGCGGATGCTCCCATAATGACAGCAACGCTCCAGGCAGATAAGCCAAACAGGATAACGGATAAATACAGCCCAAACTGCCAATGTGTAAAACCGACTAAGCCAAAGGCAATAGCAAGTGCAGCGAAAGCTAAGGCCAAGCCTAGGCGTCGTCCTACTTTATCTGAAATCCAACCAAATAGTATGCCTGAAAAAATACTGAGTAATCCAAATAGCGCCCAAAGCTGACCAGCACTGGCCTCACTTAACTGATAATTCTCAATCATGCTGGTCACAATGAAGGTCACGTAGATCATATAAGTGACGCCATAAATCGCAAAAATAAGCCCTAGGTGCAACAGCAGTTTAAATTTACTGCTTTGCGGCTTTTGCTGATTGTTTAATGGCGGCTGCGGGGCACGACCAAATGGTATTTGAGCGACCTCACTTGGGTGATTTCGTATTAAAACAAATACTAGCAATGCCACAATAATGTTCAATACAGCGAAGATCAACCAGCCTAGCTGCCATGATAACAGGCCATCAATTGCTACAAGTTTAGGGACAATAAAGCCAGATAATATAATACCAAAACCTGGGCCTGACATCACCAAACCTAGCGCGAGCCCTCGGTGAGAGGAGTAAAACCACTGCGACATAACACTCATCATTGGCAGCACCACACCGCCACTACCAATACCGGTCAACAAATACAGTGCACACAGTATTGGCAAACTGCTCGTAGCGGCCATCGCCAACATCGATGCAGCGATTAGCAATAAACTTGATGTTGCGCTCACCCTTGTACCTAAGTGAGATAACACAAGTGGACTGATAGCAACAGCAATTACGTAACCTGCCATATTAGCAAAGCCTAATAAACCACCTTGTGAGTGATTTAACTCTAGCGAAGCCGACATAGATGGCAACATCATACCAAAGGCAAAGCGGGCTAAACCTAAACCGCAAAATACTGCTAGAGCCCCAACAATTGCAATGACCCAAGCATAGGGTAGCTTGCCCGTTTTCTGGATGATATTTTCAGCCATCAAGACAGTGCAATCAGTTGATCGGCGAGATCTGATATATCTTGTGCGATAAAATCAGGTTGTGGTACGTTTTGGGCGATCAGCAAATTATTATTTTTACGAGTAATAAAAGCACCTTTACAGCCCACAGCCTGTGCCCCTATCGTATCCCAAAGATGACACGCAACTAAACACACTTGCTCAGGCTCTAAACCCATCTGCGTCAGCCCATGCTGATAAGTGGAAGGGTGAGGTTTGAAGGCTCGTACTGTATCCACACTAAATTGATATTCAAAAAACTCACTAATTCCCGCTTTTTCTAATAATGTTGGCGAGGCAGTTGGCGCTGAATTTGTTAGTGTCGCCAAACGATAACCTGCATCTTTTAAGCGTTGTAACGCCGGGATAACATCGCGATGAGCAGGTAAATTAGTTAGCAACGATTTGAATTCTTCGATATCTCTATCTGTAATAGTAATATGATGATTAGTAGCCACCATTTTAAGAGAGCCTAACGCTAGATTTGCAAAAGGCTCATAAAGGCCAGACAATGTCATTGTTTGCGAATAGAGAACAAGCTCAGCAAACCAGCTTCGCAACACGACTGCATCATTAAACACTCGCTCAAAGAACGGCTCTAGCGTAGTGATATCAAGCAACGTTTCATTGACATCAAACAGTAGTACTTCTATTTTGCTCGGTTTAATCATCTTTATTTACCTTTATGTCAATTTCTGTCATACCCATGTTGTTATGCACTATAAGCAAACCTGAACGATCGATCAATAATTAATTTGAACAATAGCTGATAAGCACTGCTGATAGCCATAGCTTGCTGTTATTAATAGAAACATTTGAAAAAAAAGAGAGGGGCTAGAAGAGCGTAAAGCTCTTCATGGTGATGCCAATAAGGATATAACTAATGCAGTTCTTTGAAGATATTTTCAATAAACTTATCCACTGCCTCTTCATTGCTTTTTATTTGTGCATAAGTTCTTAAGCCTATAATCTGGATCTGAAAGTTACGCGCAAGCTCAGCTGGGTCTCTCTCTTTATTGATTTCGCCATTTTCGATAGCACGCTGGAAAATATCAGTAAACGATGTCTCCGCTCTTTCTAAAATCCCCGTCGCTATTGCCAGTAATTCGGGGTTGTCATTCTGCGTTAGCTCGCCCACTGTTTTGACCATCATGCACATACTGTTGGGTGCAGCACCTTTATTACAGGTAGTGACGATACGCAAGAAACGCTTTAAGCCTGCTAGAATCTGTGTCTCCTGCGCCATACTATCGTTAAGTAAAGCATTACTTTCTTGAGCGTAGCGATTTAACGCCTCTTTAAACAAGTTATCTTTGCTGCCAAATGCCGCATAAATACTGCCTGGGCGCATATCGACAACATCTTGTAAGTTGCGCATTGATGTAGCGTGGTAACCTTTTTGCCAATAAAGGTTTTTGGCTTTTTCAATAACATCATCGCGATCAAACTTTGCTTGTTTACTCATAACTTTCCTTAAAAGCCTTTTCCTTCATATTAAAAACCAAGTGGCAACAATGTCACTTGATTTTTAATTTTATCATTTATCTTGCGAAAATGGCATTTATGCTGGCTGTAACGCTAAAACTTTATCGATATCTGCTGCGCTGTGACGGTTTTCAAGCTGCTCCCATGCCTCGCCCCAAGTGCGATTAACAATACGTCCACGCTGAACGCCTGGGCGCGCCAAAATTGCTTTCGCCCAGCGTTGAATATGGGTGTAGTCTTCTACTTGCAAAAAGTCTTTCGCTTCATAAAGATTGCCTAACACCAAATTGCCATACCAAGGCCACGTCGCTATATCAGCGATACTGTATTGATCGCCACCAAGAAATTCGTTTTTCGCCAACTGCTTATCTAACACATCTAATTGACGTTTAGTTTCCATTGTAAAGCGATCGATCGGGTATTCAAATTTTTGCGGTGCATAGGCATAAAAATGACCAAATCCACCACCTAAATACGGTGCTGACCCGTGCAGCCAAAACAACCAATTCATTACTTGTATACGTTCACTACCTTGTTTAGGCAGTAGCGCGTCAAATTTTTCAGCTAAGTACACTAAAATAGACGCTGATTCAAAAATGGCCTCACCACCTTCATTAGAGCGATCGACTAATGCCGGGATTTTTGAGTTAGGGTTAACATCAACAAAACCTGAAGAGAACTGCTCACCTTCGCCGATTTTAATTAAATGGGCGTCGTATTCAGCGTCTTTACCTAATGCTAATAGCTCTTCGAGCATAATGGTGATTTTTTGGCCATTAGGTGTTGCCAATGAATACAGTTGTAATGCGCGATCACCTACAGGTAGTACTTTTTCATGGGTAGCGCCTGAAACAGGACGATTAATACTCGCCCATGTACCGCCACTTTCTGCATCGTGAGTCCAGATTTTTGGTGGTGTATATTGGTTTTCCATTGCCATCACTCCTCTATTTATTGGTTTTTAAACTTCGTTATCAAAATTTTGTGGATATAACGAGCGAGCTGCCTGTTCATCAAAATCAGATTTAAATTCAATATCTTTCGCTACATTACGTGCTCTAGCAACGCTAGGGCGAGCATCAATGCTGGCAAACCAGCGCTGTAAATTAGGGTAATTATCCAAACCTTCTTCACCTAATACCACTGTTGCTTTATCTAGCCACGCCCACACTGAAATATCGGCAATAGTATACTCATCGCCAACAATATATTCACGCCCTTGCATGTGTGTTTCTAATACTTGGTAGTGGCGTTTCGCTTCATGTAGGTATCTGTTGATAGCATAAGGTACTTGCTCTGGTGCTGCATGTCTAAAATGCACCGCTTGCCCAGAAAACGGCCCTAACCCTGATGCCACAAACATTAACCATGACAGCATTTGCGCATTATCCTCTGCTTTACCCGCTAAGCGACCTGTCTTTTGCGACAAATACATCAAAATAGCATTAGAGTCAAAGACACACTTACCATCATCTTCAATGGCAGGTGTTTTGCCATTAGGGTTGATCGCACGATACTCAGGTGTATGCTGCTCACCTTTTAATGTATCGACAGGGATTAATTGATACGCTAAACCTAGCTCTTCAAGGCACAGAGCAACCTTCATCGGATTCGGCGTTTGATGGAAATAAAACTTGAGCATACTATCATCCTTTACTATTTAAATAGCACGGTTAGCTGTGATAAATTATTAAAGCGCTTAGCGATCACCAGTAAGCGCCCTATTATGCCGATTAATGCATCAACTATTTTTTAGTCCACACAAATTTTTCGAACATTGGATCTACTGGTGTTTTAGCAACATGATTAACATAGTTGCTGATCACTTTTTGTGACAAACCAAGAATAATTTCAAGCACTTGCTGCTGTGCATATCCTGCTGCAAAAAATGCTTGTAGCGCTTGCTCATCAACATTACCACGCTCGCGTACGACACTTAATGTAAAATCGTGAAGTGCTTGTAGCTTCGGTGTAGGCATCGCCTCACCATTGCGTAACGCATCTGTCAGCGTAGCATCAACTTTCATAGAATGTGCAATAGCCGTGTGTGCAGGAACGCAGTAATGACACTCATGCTCAACATTGATTGTCTGCCAAACCACGGTTAACTCTTGAGCATCAAATGATGTATCAGTGAACAATTGGTGTAATTGCGTGTAAGCCTTAAGAGTGCTTGGAGATTCAGCCAGTACGCCAAAAAGACCAGGCACGACACCCATTTGCTGTTTCGCGCCTTCAAGAATTTCTTTACTAGCCGCTGGTGCTGTTTCAATAGTGTGGATTTTGAAATTAGTCATAATCTTATTCTCTCTAAGTAGATTGATAATTTGCTAAACTAGAACGACTGTTCATTTTAGATAGCTAGACTATATACTGACATGAACAAGTGTTCAAGTTATTTTGATCGACCGTTCAAATATTATTACAAAAGATCATTACACCTTGATATAATGCAAATCAAGACAGAAAATTAACAAGTGTAAACATAAAGGCTGGCACTGCTTTAAATGTTTTTTTGATAAGATATAAAACTTATTTTGACATACTTTTGCTCAACCTACTGACCATCAAGATCAACACGATAAAGACAATAAATAGCACCAGCCACAATAAATACGTTGCTATTGAGCTTTGCGGATCAGCAGTATCATCTAACACCTTAACAGGCGTTGGCGCACTATTTTGTGGCGATAAGCTAACTGTTTGAGCAGGTTCTGCAAATAGCGTATTCAACGCGCTCTGTTGTTGGTGTACTTTATTATCTGCATTGCCGACCAATAAGGTATAAGGGCCTTGGCCTTGCGCTAGGAACACCAACTTAACTTCCCGCCAGCCAATTTCTAAAGCCGGTAATTGGCTCGCTATTATGTTAGCAGGGTTTATAAATTGTATTTCAATTTGCTGCACACCATGAAGGTCAATTGTTTTTTCACTTTGGCTACTAAGTGTAGATTGCTCTAACCACGATTGACTAAAAGCACTGTTATATCGCCATTGCGCGTTATATTCAGCGCTGTGAGTGTCAGTTTTTTTAAAAGGTGCTTTGAGCTTATCTCGCAAGCGCTCACTTTTATCAACATCAATGTTATTAGTCGCCGTTTTAACCTTGGTATAAATAGTCCCGCTATATAAACGAATACCGCTATTGGGACTAAAGCGTAATTTATTGATAGGATAATTACCCTGCCAGCGATACTGCCAGCGCTGTGTTAACAGGTTCAGCTCTTTAGTGGTAACTTTTTGCCATTGCTGATTAGCCACCTTAACTCGCTCGCTAACATTGGCAATAACCGCTTGTACTTGATGATAGAAATCTGCCTGTGAGCTAATGAAAGATAAACGCATATATTTTTCACCGCGATAATTTGGCAACGTAAAACGCGACTTATTAAGCGTTGATTGCGAATTAACTAGCTGTAAATACTGCTGTTTACTGATAGTTCGCCAAGCATTTAAGCTATCGCTAACCTCAATAATAACAGCCGCGTTGTACGCTTGCTGAGAAGGCACCTGTAACTGAAAATCGACCAATGCACCTTGTATTGCTGATAAATCAACAATCATTGAGCTGTAATACGCTTGCTTGTTAGTATCGATTTTAAGCTCAGTAATGTCAGTATCTGTCGCTTGTAATATTTTATTAATTTGCGAGACGTCATTAAAATTTGCCTGTTGCGGCTCTTGATAAAAAGGCAGCACCTGTGATGTGACACGCACCTCATCTCGCTGAGGCTTAATAGCTAGCGGTACTCGTTGCTTTAAACTATTAACGACAGCGAGATCTTGAAAATTATCTTGTTGCAAACAGTTAAAAACAGTATCGTTTAACACCAGCTCTCTGAGCGCTTGCTGACCTTGTGATATCGCAAACTGACACTGGTAGTTTTTGGCCTCACTTGCCTGTGCGCTAACAATAAAGACACTACAACAAGCCATAACAGCTAACATGATAGAACGATAATGAGCACGCGCTAATTTATCCAAAACTTTACTCCACATCATTCATTAGACTGCGATGATTGATCACTATCATCATTTAATGTTGGCTGTTTTGGCGGCAGTGGCGAGAAATAACCAATAACCACTAACAGCAAACCAACGCCGATAAATGAGACTATTCTCTCTATGGTATTGCTCGCAGACATATCGACTAAAAATAGCTTTAAGACCACGATGACTAACAACAGTGCACTGATTAACCACAATTGCCTTTTTTGTTGTTTGCTAGCATACACCGTACCGACTAAACCGCAAACAGACCAAAAAATAGCGAACGCGCTCTGGGTGATATTAGAGGCAATTAACAACTCTATATCCCAGGCTAGCGGCGTGTAAAAATGCACGGCTCTCATTATTTCAACATTCAAATAGGTAAACATATAACCTGCCATTACAAATGAGCATAATTTGTAAAGCTTTTGGTTGCTGTTAGCTAGCGGCTTAACGTATAGGTATAAAGCAAACAGGCTGATCAATACCGCGATGCTCATCGGGTTGAGGATAGCCAGCCAAGGCAGTGGCTCTATATTACCCGCTTGGGTTATTGCGAAGATAAGTACTGCGCACAGCAGCACATGCAAAGCAGGCATTGCTAGTGATTGATAGCTTTGCGCATGTACAGCAAATGGCCAACCCTTGGCTTTTGATATCAGTAATATAAATACTAAACCAATCATTGCGATATAAGCTAAGTGCCAACTTGCTAACCAACTAGCGGCATCAAACAACTGCCAGCCGCCCTGCCAAATAATGACAAAACATAACAGCAATAGCGCTAAGTTTTGTAATAAGCTATTGGCGCTTTTGTCGAGTCGATCATAAATAAACAGCGTGAGAAATAATGTGGCAAAGCTCACGAGCCAAACCACTAAACCCAGAAGTTGATCGTTAAACAAATCCGCAAGTTTAAACCCTGAAAACAGTAGCAAGTTATCTGACACTAGCAGAACCTGCGCTGCCACCATCACAATTAATGCAGGCGTTAATGCTAAACTTAAGACTCTAAGCTGAGGCCAATGTAATTTTTCACTCAGTAAGGTAGTTAAAAGCGCAGCAACCACAGCGACGATAATAAATAGCCAAGTGGCCAAATACAGACATAAGCCAACAACCAAAGCAGCACCAGCATACAGCAGCCACTGAGTATTAAATGTGCCTATTTTCCTATTCGCACTAAGCAGGTAAAAATAGCAACTAAACGCTAACGGCCACAACACAATGCCAGATAACAAAGACAGCGGGTAGCGCACAACATCAATATTTGTACTCAGATCAATTAAATCATCTTGCACCCCTACGGCATAAGCACTGCAATAAACCAGCACCGCCAACAAACTCATACTCAGGTAGTTAAGTGATGTTTTGCGTAGCTGATTACCGGCAAAATTAGCCAGCGCAGCAAACACTGTAAAGCCAAATAACAATAACCAAAGGGCAAACATCTGTAACGCGTAGAACACACTCAATGCAATAATGACATGGCCTGTCACGGTTATCATTTTTGAGCGTGCGATACTGCCAACAAGGTTAACATTTAAAACCACAAGACTTGCCAAAATGAGCGATGCAAATATCATTACATCTTGCATCGTAATCAATACCAATAGCTGTTGTGGGTACAACAAAATGCTGACAGGCAATAACAATACAAAGAACAAGCTCGCCATCAAACCTGCATGCCATTTAAGCTTAATAGCACTAAGCGCATAAATAATTAAGGCGCTAACAGCTAAACTTGCTAAATAACTGCCGGTCTCTAAGTTTACATTGAAGTGGATTATTTGGCTGCTAAAGCCAAGTAGTAAACAGATAATGGCATAAACAATAAAGCACTTAGATAACGGCCCTTCTAACGCTCTTTTATCCTCATAATTTTGCTGTAATAAGTAGCTAATAACACTCAAGGCGATAGTGATTAAAACCACCGAGATAAAAAAGCTGTTAGCAAATATATTAGCGCTAGTATCGCTACTAATCGCCTGCGTTGTAACGTACTCATACACCACCATAAAGGGTGAAATAATCGCTAACAGTGCGGCAAATAAACGCCGGTTCTTTTGTAACTGCTTAATACTCAACCATAAGATACCGACAGCCTCTATCGCCCAAATAGCGCCGGTGTAAGCACCATCAACAGCAAAAGGCACAGCTAAGGTCAAAAACAGCACGCCTATAACGAGTAGCGCCTCGCTGAGCATTTTTAGTTTTTTTCCAAGTTTAATCCACAGCAACTGCGCCGTCATAATATAGAGCGCAGCAAAGCCAACAGCACTTAAAGCAATGCCATATTGAAAGCTATTAACAATCGCCATCTGCAAACTAAAGCCGACTAATGGTGTACCAAAAATCAAGCTGCTATCAACATAGTCTTTATAAAAATGTTGACGTTTTAAAGCGAATAACACACCGATAAACAAATACATCAGCACAAAAATAATAAGAAATATCTGCGTCGCAAAATAATGCTCAGGTACGTAGCTAGCTACACCCCACATAGCAGCAATGCTAAAGGTAAAAACAAAACCCAACATATTCAAAGCGCGCCAGGTTTTGTGCCATGCTATAAAGAAAATACCAGCATTAAGAATAGAGTAGTAACTAAAGAGGCCAACAAAATTATTGCTACCGCTTGCGCTCAGGATAGGTGCCGCAAAGCCACCAGCAATTGAAATAATTGCCAATGCTATCGCGTTTTGAGACAGCGCTAGCAACACACCCAATACCACCAGCAAAGCCAATAGTGCGAACGCGAGCAGTGATGGCAGCAAATGGTACAGCGAATAACTAGCAAAAATATCTAAATAAATAATAGCGAGTGCACCGCCTTGCAACGCCATAGCAAACACTCTTTTTTGATCTCGCAAGCGCCAGCCCCAATAGAGTAGAGCGATGGCCGCGGCTAAAACACCTGCTAATCGATACTCTATCGCCAGCATATCGTTATCGACTGCATGCTTTATTAAAAACGACATCCCGATAAAGAGGACCAACACCCCGACACTAACGAAGACATTAATATCTTTAATCCACTGCACTGTCTGTGCTAGATATTTTTTAATTTTCGATTCGCGCTTAATCTTGGGCTCAATAGCAGCCATACCCGCGTCGGCTTTGCTCTTTGCACCTTGGCCATTACTTGACCAGGGATCATTAACAACGTTAGCAAAACCGCTCGCATCTTGTGAGCGACTATCAGCGGTAAGATCAACAGACACTGGAGCCTCATGTGCAGTTGCATCAACTGTCTGAATGGGTACGGCCGCCTCTTTACTCGCCTCGCTATGTTCTGTATGCACTTGGGCCATTGCTTGAGCGACACTATCATCGCTTTCTTTAGCAGCAACACTGACTTGGCTAACATCTGATTGCTCTTTTGCTTTTTCTAGTTTTGATACGACACGTTGCAACTCTGAGATTTGTTCATCCAAGTCCGTTTTAAGCTTTTTAAACTCACTTCGCAAATTTGAAAATTTAATCAAACTAACAATCGGCAGTATAAATACGACTAAGCCGATACCACCTAATACAACCAAAAACTCCATTTTCAAATCCCGTAGCAATCATCTGGTATATGTTTAAAAAGCATCTTTAAAGTAGCAGAAAATATAATAAATGCTAATGCAACTAAAGCTAAGTGTACTCTAAATAACAATCAAATGTACTAACGTCAGTAACCAAAGAATCGGTGATCGTGTCAGCAACAATCCTTTTAAATCTTTGAGCAAACGAGCGTATCAAAGCGTTACGTTTGGTTATTATTTACCTTTATTATTGATAGCCGCTGGGTATTAAACCTTACGACATTGATTCGTGCCCAAGGATAGTAAAGACCTAATGTGACTAATAACAAAAATATGTTTTTAAGCAGTATTTTAAGGCGCTTTGTAAATTGGCAAGCAAAACTAAAACGTATTTCACCTAGGCCGAGCGCGTTAAAAATATCACTGTTAATTTTTGATAATAAATATATATGCATAACATATAAAATTAACACGCTTAAACAGATGAATAAAAAGGATAGTGCCAACAAGCTAGGAATCGCCATAAAGATTAATAAAAAAGCACCAATGCCTGTTCTTGCAGCAGGGCTAGAGCCGTTTGCCACGAGAGGTTGCAAAACTTGAAAGTAAATAATAATGACAAACAAAGCATACAATACGGTATATAACATAGCAGCGCTCACACTAATTTTCAGTGCTTTTTTAAACGTATGCTTACTTATTAGCTCAACATTAAACGCGGTATTGCCACATGACAAAGAATTAACGAAATATAGTTTAGATGAAATATAAGCCGTAAAAAAAACGCAGTAAATAATCGATGGCGTTACTGTATTGACGATGATAGAGATATAACTATACTTTTCTAGAAACAGTACATTAGCAAGAAAACTAACAATTATAATGGCCAAGCTGCTGATAATTGCAAAAACATAGTATTTGTAATAAACCCAAACTCTGCAGCTACTTACAATTCTATTTTGTTCATAATGTATCGATGAAACATTATGATTGCTAAATAAATAGACGATATATGGCATGAGTATGACAGTAAAAACAGCGAGGATAACAGCTAGATAATTGACACCTAGCAAGAACAAGCACAGATAAAATATCGACAGTATAAATATCCAAGTTTTTTTCAGGGTATGACTACCAGCAGTATAAGATAAACTTTCCCCTGCTATATTGGTATTTTCATAACAGTATTTTTTAGACCTTTGATACGCCCAAGGTAGATAGTAGCCAAAGCTTAATATGTTAAAAATGGTATTAGTGAGCCAGATAATAAAGTACTGACTTGCTGAGCCTGTGAAGATAGCTTGCAATGTATCGCTTCCTTGTGGGACGTTGGTATGGGTAATAATGCTTGCTGTATAGAGCTCTAAAGCAAGCAACTCATTTTTGATCAACAATACCAGATTCAAGCGCCGTACAAACTAAATTTCCTGTTTGTCAGATAACTGCGCTAGTTAGTTGATCTAACATACAATATTGAGTTAACTCTTTCTTGATTTCAATTATTACTTAATAAAAACAGAATATTACAATGTCTATGCTAACAAAAATATCGTTTTGCAAATAGAACAAGAAGACGTTATATCTTATAAACAGGACTATTGCGGAAAACCAACTTTGCTAAATATAATGATTAACAGCAACGTAGATGAAGCAATAATTGTGGCGAAAAAAATTATCTAACAGCGATAAAAGCAGGCACGTTAGCACCATAAATTAGCTACCGCTAACATTTGTTACTAACCTAGCTGTAACTATCGATACCCCTTAAGGGTAATAAAACAAGTGCAGCAGCACTCAAGCAAACGGCGATTATGCCTGCTTAAAGCGCGCCCTAAATTCTTTTGCGCTTAATATTTCCCTGCCAATGCTGTGGGCGGTATCAACCACCTGTGATATCAGTAGCGCGTTATTGCTAGCCACTTCGCCATGTTTATCTAGCATATTATTTTCAAAGCCTACTCGAACATCACCACCTAATGCCAAGGCCGCACTTGCACAGCGGTGCTCATCGTGGCCAAATGCGCACACTGCCCAAGGAGTCTCATCGTGATGCTCCATGACAAAAGGAAGCAGCTCATCAGGTTGTGAGTAAAGCCCTTTGCTGTAGCGACCAAGTACAAACAATAAATGGTGCTGTCCGCGTGGAATAACCCCCATCTCTTTGTAGCGATGATATTGCGCCACATCTTCTTTGCAGTAGAGAATATACTGAGCAATAATGCCTTGTTCAGCAACCCAGTGAAAAAACTCGCCTGCCCTAGCGACATCTTCTTCACTGCTAATAAACTCGCGTAAACCAAGAGAGACGGCCTCAGGCTTTACCGCTTTAACCATCGAAATTTGCTGATCAACATGATAGATGCCGACCGCCTCAGTGGTTAACTGAACCACCAGCTCATCGCCAACCGCTGCTTTTAAACTAGCATATAAGTGTAAGTTATCGTCAATCTCTAGGCTGTGACTACCATCAGCTTTGCGAGCATGGGCGTGAATCATTGTCGCCCCTGCTGATAAATTACGCAGTGCATCAGCCGTAACCTGTGCAGCGCTAACAGGTAATGCTTGATGATCTGCTTGGCTGCGACGTGCGCCATTAGGTGCGACTATCACTATTGCTTTTTTAACTACTTGCATATTAAGTGCTCTTTTTTACTATTCTCAGTTTAACAGGCTAGTGGTGCTTAAAAGCCAACATTTGTTAATGTTTGATTGATTGATAACGCTAGGGTATCAACCAGAAAATCGAGATCTTGCGTGCTCGCGATAAAGGCGGGAGCTATCAATAGATGATGGCCTAATTTACCATCTACACTACCCGCACCTGGATAGCACAATAAGCCATTTTCCATCAACTGTGCTTTGAGCTTAGTATGAAATTGCGTGGTTATTGGCAACGCTTGCTTACTGGTTTTATCTGCCACTATTTCAACGCCTCTAAATAAGCCCCTACCGCGGATATCACCGATGTGCTGATGCTGCGCAAAACGATCTTGCAACTGTGCTTGTAAATAAGCGCCTTTTTGCTGAACGCTAGTAAGCAGATCCTCCTCTACTATCACCTTTTGCACAGCCAGAGCCGCAGCACAAGCAGTTGGGTGACCTACATAAGTATGGCCATGTTGGAAAAAGCCGCTACCATTGGCGACCGTGCGGTGTATCTCCTCATTAACCATTAGCGCACCAATCGCTTGGTAGCCTGCTCCTAAGCCTTTCGCCATTGTTAGCATATCAGGCACAATGTGTTCTTGCTCATAGGCAAATAAAGTACCAGTGCGGCCCATGCCACACATCACCTCATCAAGAATTAACAAAATACCATACTGGTTACATATTTCGCGCACCTTTTTGAAATAACCAGGCACGCTGGGCACACAACCTAATGTTGCACCTACTACCGGCTCAGCAATAAAAGCGATGACGTTTTGAGCACCGACAGCTTGCAGTTTTTGCTCTAACTCTTGGGCGACTCGCTGGCCGTAATCAAACTCACTCTCCCCTGCCTGTTGACCACGATAAGCATAGCAAGGTGATATGTAATTACCTGGGCTAAGTAGCGGCTCAAATGGCTGTCTGCGCCATGGGTTACCGCCAACGCTAAGTGCGCCAATGGTATTACCATGATAACTTTGCTCACGGCTGATAAATAGCGAGCGCTGACTTTCACCTTTTTCCAAAAAGTACTGCCTGGCTAACTTTAGCGCAGCTTCCACAGCTTCTGAGCCACCACTGGTAAAATAGACGTGACTCATATCACCAGGCGCTTTATCAATCAGTAACTGTGCTAACTCTTCAGCGGGCTGTGAGCTAAAAAAACCGGTGTGGGCAAAAGCGATGGCATCTAACTGCCCCTTAATAGCCTCAATTACTTTAGGGTGAGAATGACCAAGGCTAGAGACAGCCGCACCACCTGAACCATCTAAATAACGCTTACCATTGCTGTCGACAATATACGGGCCATCGCCTTTAACGGCGATAGGCATTTTTACATTACAGGCCCGCTGAAATACTGCGCTCATTTTATTCATCCTCTGCATTATGGCCATCACTGTCATCGCTACTAGGGATGTTTACACTAGGCCTATTGATATAACCTTATTTAAAGAGAACTGGGTGATTTATTCAAATGACTTATATTCCAAAGCATGAGCTAAAGGAATACCAGGCACAACAAAGACCAACTTTTAGTTAATCCTTTATTGTTGGCCACTATCTTTGTATGGCACACTGCACGCTATACTTGCCAGTATCTAGTCGCACTTAACGAGCAATTACCACAAATCCATTAACCTAAAATAAATAGCCAAAAATAAATAGCCAAAGCTAAATAGCCAAAGCTAAATAGCCAAAACTAAACAGCAAACTTAATAATGAGTCTTTATTTATGAGCCGCATACTCCCCGCCATGCAAGCATTGCGCAGCTTTGAAGCTGCCGCTAGGTTACGTAGTATTTCTAAAGCTGCTGATGAATTGTTTGTCACCCAAAGCGCCGTTAGCAAGCAGATTAAAATACTTGAAAACCTGCTTGGCGTCGCCCTATTCAACAGGTCTGCGAATGGCATTAGCTTAACGGCTAACGGCGATATTTATTTGAGTACAGTTGTCAGCGCCCTTAATGAGCTCAATAACGCCGCCCAGTCATTACAAAGTAAGCCCAACAAGCAACAGTTGGTATTAGATGTTATCCCATCGCTGAGCAATATTTGGCTAATCCCTAAAATCCACAGTTTCGAGCAGCGCTACCCACACCTAAAAGTCGATTTAATGACAGGTGATGGCCTGCCTAATTTTAACCAATTGCAAGCAGATGCTTACATCAGGTGTTTATTACCTACCCAGGTTCAGCATACGCATATAGAGCTATGTAAAGAGAAACTGTTACTAGTTATCTCGCCAAAGTTATTAGCCAAGCTCAGCATTGATAATCCAATGGATCTTTTAAACGTTAATTTAATTCAACAGACTACTCGCCCGCAAATGTGGACACAGTTCTTTAATCAACACAGCAGCCAAGTACCTGCAGCACTGCCATTAGGCATGGGGTTTCAGCACTTTTTCATGTCAATTAAAGCGGCAGAAGAAGGTTTAGGCGCCGCACTAGTGCCGGATTTTTTAGCCGCAGATTCAATCGAAAAAGGCTTGTTAATCAACCCACTACAACTGCAGTTAAGCAGCGGTTATGGCTATTATTTATTTAGCCCAAGCTATAAAACAAGATTAAAAAAAGTGTTGGAATTCAATCAATGGCTCTGTTCAGCTTTTGCTAAGACTGAGTTAGCTGCTAACTAAAGCTGATACACCGCGATAAGGTAAATACAGGTTCAGTTCTACCTATTAATATTAGCTATTTCCTCTCTACACAAGCCCTTATTACTGTACTCTTGACAATTTAATCACTTTTTATAATTTAAATGTTATTATATTTATCCAAGTCACTGTTTTTAGGGGTATCTACAATATGGCAAGACTTAAAATTGATATGCCGGACAATTACTCATTTAGCACTAGCTTAACGGTGCGAATTGGCGATATAAACTACGGCGGTCATTTATCAAATGACTCTGTTTTAGCTTATATGCATGAAGCGAGAGTACGCTTTCTCAAGTATCATCACTATACTGAAATCAATGTTGAAGGTAGTGCTATTATTATGACCGATTCAGCTATTGTCTATCGTGCTGAGAGCTTTCATGGCGATGTGTTACAAATTGACATTAGCGTCAAAGATTTTAATAAATACGGCTGTGATTTTTACTATTTAATTACTAATAAGAAAACCACTGAAGAAGTTGCGCATGCTAAAACCGGTATCGTCTTCTTTGATTACCAAGCGCGAAAAATGAGCGAGTTACCCATCGCTTTTAAAGAAACAATAGAACGAGAAGCCCGCTTAAACTAACAGCTAATGAACGAAACTAACGCCAGCAGTTGGCAAGACCAACAAGAAATGTTCCATGTAAAAAGCCCCTGTATTGGGGTTTGTACTTCTGGGCCTAAAGGATATTGCCGAGGTTGCTTACGCTCGCGCGTTGAACGCTTTCACTGGCAGGAAATGACTGATAATCAAAAATTCACTGTGGTTAAACTTTGCCAGTCAAGAAAAGCGCGTATTCTAGCAGCACGCAAAAAAGGCGATATTACGTTGTTAAAGCAAGAGGAAATGTTCGCAGATTTTGATGGCCAAATGACTTTGTTTTAAACACAACCTTAACTTCACTGCCCTGCTGCTGTTTATATCTTATTTACAACTGACTAACACTTCGTTTTTACTAGCTGTTAGCGATGCTAACAACTGACTAATTTTCTGCTCAAACGATTGAATAAGCTATTAATTATAGATGGAGATTAATCATCATTTGACGTATCTTTACAGTGCAAATAATACGCAGATATAAGGCATAAAATGGAATTAGTTAAAGGACAAAATATCGCTATCGCCAACACTAATAGCTTAGTCATTGATATAGGCTGGCGCAGTGGTGCTACTGACCTTCACTTACAGGCGTATGGCATATTTTACCCATCAAATAATGAGCAAGGCCAGTTAATTGATGCCCAGCAAGCGCATCCACATATTATACGCTCAGCTGATGGTCGCCGCTTTGAGCTAGATATGGCACAACTTGATCAAAAAATGGACAAGTTCGCCATTGCCCTTATACTGCCTAACAACACTAAGTATCGCTTTGATAAAGTACAGAATTTACAGGCCTTCATCAACTCTGGCGAGGGTGATAAAATAGCGACGATAAAGCTAGAGCAACAATTCGATGATGCCCTTGCCATGCATTTTATTGAAATTTATCAGCACCGCGATCAATGGAAACTAAAATTACTCGCCCTGCCACTCTCTGGTGATGTCATCAGCTTAGCTAAAATACTCAACTACCCATTACCTACACATTTACAACCAAATGAAACGGTTGTCGATATCGATGTCACAAAAGAGCCAAAGCCAAAAGCGCACAGTTTAAGAGATGGCATTAGCTTAAACATGGGGCAGTCGTTCTCACTCAGCCAACAATATGCACACGTACTGCAATTAACTTACAAAGCCCGCTGCGCTCCAGCGTTAGATGATATTACTCTCAACGCCCTAGCTTTAAACAGTGATGACAAAGTGAGAAACATTAAAGACTTTATCTATCACAGTAACTCAAGTTTAAAAGGCGGTGCACTGACTTTAGACACGAGCAGTAAGCGCGAGTGTACTATCAATATTGATTTTCAAAAACTAGCGGCTGATATCACTAAAATTTGTTTAATTGCTACCCGTGAATCTGACTCAAAACGTTTTTCTAGTGCAGATTTTATACAGTGCAAGTTAGAGAGTACTAATACTAGCGTGCCTATTTGCGACTTCACTTGTGAGACCGCAAAAAAGAATTACAACTGCATTATTTTACTAGAAATCTATAAGTACAAAGATGAATGGAAAGTAAAAGCAATAGGCCAAGGTTACGCTCAAGGGTTAGATGCCATCGGTGAAAAATACGGTTTTAACGCCCCACGCATTAGGCCAATGCAAAGCTCGAGCACAAGTAACAATACTGTAGCATCTAGTACAGCAACGACATCATCTAGCACACACAACTCGCATAACCTATTTGGCGGCCCTGCTGTCACTAACTCAAGCGCTGCACTGACGCAATCAAGTGCACCTAATCAGCAAATTGCTAACAGCACCGGTGTCGGGGGCATGATTTTAGCGGTAGCAGGCCTTTGCATTATGTTGAGTAACTTAAGCAGTGCTCAGCTGTTCTCACAACCGGTAATGTTAGTGTTATCTATATTGGCAATGGCTGCAGGCAGCTACATCACTATCAATGCCCGCAAGCAGGCAAAGCTTAAGCTTGTGGAAGCGACCGAGCGCTTTATGCTCAATCTCATTAAGCAAAACAATTATCACATTACCCCTTTTGAAGTGGCCGCCAGGTCGACTTTAACAGTGCAGCAGGCGACTACTATTCTTGATGTATTGTGTGATAAAGGGGCTGGGCGATTAACGATGAGCGATAATGGCTCTGAAGTGTACTTGTTTGAGACAATGCAAAGCCAGCAAAATAACAGTACTCTTCAGGATGATACTTGGTAAGTATCATCGCGTTAAACTTTGCTAAAAAACTTAGTCTTCAAAGGTTTCATAACTGCCGTGAGCTAAATTCTCAAACTTAGAGAACTGGCCAATAAAGGCAAGCTTAATACTACCAATAGGGCCGTTACGCTGCTTACCGATAATCACTTCGGCAATGCCCTTATCTTGCGAATCCTCATTATAAACTTCATCGCGATACAAGAACATAATGACATCGGCATCTTGCTCAATAGCGCCCGATTCACGTAAATCCGAGTTCACGGGCCGTTTATTAGGGCGCTGCTCTAGCGAGCGGTTAAGCTGAGAAAGCGCAACTACAGGGCAATTAAGCTCTTTGGCTAACGCCTTTAGTGAGCCGGAGATCTCTGAGATCTCCTCGGCGCGACTGGCATTAGCACGGCGGCTTTTAATTTGCATCAATTGCAGGTAATCGATCATGATCATCGATATCTCACCGTGCTCTCGCACGATTCTACGTGCTCTGGTGCGCATCTCTGTCGGGCTAATACCTGAGGTATCATCGATAAATAACGGCTTGTCGCGCATCATATTGACAGCGGTCGTTAGCTTAGGCCAATCATCTTCCTCTAATTGCCCGGTACGTAATCGCGTTTGGTTTATTTTGCCTAATGAGGCGAGCATACGTGTCACTAGCTGATCTGCAGGCATCTCTAGTGAGAACACTAGCACGGGCTTATCTTCAGCCATTAACGCGTTTTCAACCAAGTTCATCGCGAAGGTGGTTTTACCCATCGATGGACGTGCTGCCACTATAATTAAATCAGAAGGCTGCATGCCAGCTGTTTTTTCATCTAAATCATCAAAACCTGTGGTCACACCCGTCAATTGATCTGAGTTATTAAACAGGTAGTCTATTTTATCAACAGCACCTTTTAACAAATCATTGATGGGGATAAAGCCGCCTTCGTTTGGTCGACTTTCAGCGATTTCAAAAATACGCTGCTCAGCTTCGTTTAAAATTTCCTGAGCATCACGCCCCTCTGTTGCAAATGCACTGTCTGCTATCTCTTGTGACACTGATATCATTTGACGCAGTAGCGCCCTATCGCGAACAATTACGGAATAGGCACGCAAGTTTGAAGTACTCGGCGTGTTTCTAGCGAGCTCTATCAGGTAGTCTAAGCCACCTGCCGCCTCTAGATCACCGGTACGATCGAGCTCTTCTGATAGTGTCACCACATCAATAGGCTGTTGTAAATTAATGAGCTTAGTCATCATTCTAAAGATTAGTCGATGATCGTGACGATAAAACAGCTCTTCAGAAACTATTTCACTAACCACATCCCAGGTGTTGTTATCCAACATTAAACCACCTAACACAGATTGCTCTGCTTCCACTGATTGCGGCGGTCTTTTAATACTCTCTATTTCAGCGTCATATTCATGAGCGCTAGAAAATTCTGGGTAATCCATTTAAAAATCCATTAGAAAAATTGTAGTCATCGATTAAACAAGCGCGTAAGTATATCATTTTTTTATTGGCTTGATCGCCAACATTCTAACAAGTTAGCACGCAATATTAGCAGCATTAACTCGCTAAATTTAATGGTTATTTATATATGCTGGACACAAAAAAGCACCACAAAGCTAAGCTTTGTGATGCCTTTTATTACTACTTTAACGCAACAGCTGAAAGCTTATTAAGCTTCTTCGCCGATAACGTTAATAGTGATCACAGCATTAACTTCGCTGTGCAATTGTAAAGTAACTTCGAATAAACCTGTGTGGCGTAAAGCGCCTTCAGGTAAACGAACTTCACTTTTATCTACCGCTTGACCAGCAGCAGCTAGTGCATCAGCGATATCGCGTGTACCGATAGAACCGAACAATTTACCTTCTTCACCAGCTTTTGAACCGATGTCTAGAGTAAATTCTTCTAGCGCTGTAGCGCGAGCTTGTGCAGCTTCTAATTTCTCAGCAGCTATTTTTTCTAGCTCAGCACGACGCTCTTCAAATTTAGCAACGTTAGCTTTAGTAGCTGAAACTGCTTTACCTTGAGGAACTAAATAGTTACGACCAAAACCTGACTTAACAGTAACTTTGTCGCCTAAAGCGCCAAGTTTACCCATTTTCTCGAGTAGAATAACTTCCATCTCGTAAACCTCTTTTGTTCTGTAGCTTAAAAAACTACAGTACTATTGACTGGCTGGAATTCTTTTACGTATATCGACGAGTGCGTCAACTATCGCAAAAAAAACCAACATCGTAATCACATAGGGCCCGAACACAAACGTAGAAATATAAATTACTACTAGCCAAGACCTACCTAAATTTCGTTTTGCTACACTGCCGTGAACCAGTGCTAGCCCTGCTATTACCAATGGCGCCATAAACAATGGCCCCCATCTAATAATACCCTCATCACCACGAGTGGCTATCAGTATTATCGCTGCAAGCGATAATGCAAAAAGAGGAGAAAACCTTAACTGATGAAACTCTTGTTGAAAACCACCAGGGTTAAACAACACCGATTGCCACCAGCGTGCCAGAAACAAACTCAACAACATCATCGCAAAATACAAGGCATCAAATGTGCCTAGTGCTGCTTGTAGCAACCATTGCGAATCACCTAGCAAAGAACCCTCTGCTATCGGTGTTGATTGAGCCATCATCTTTTGTACTCCAACAACAACCTGAGCCAGCACATCCGCATTTAACTGCTGCTGTACAAACCCTGCTGTTATTGCCAGTACCAACGCAACTTGAACGCAGCGTTGCCATGACACAGTACTTCTCAAAACTATTGCCAGAATATAACTACCAGATATTACTATAAATGGTGAGAAATCTCCGTGGCCAGCCCACATTATTGCCGGTAACAATGCCCAAACAATAATGAAGCCTCCTTTAGCTGCTCCCTTGCGAAGAGTAACTAAAGACACCGCTGCTGCACTTAACCAGAACAACATTGGTAGCAAGGCGGCAATTACCGCCACAACTATCGCTTGTGTACGACCCTTTAAAACAAATTCAGCGAGGGACCGCATACAGCTTAGTCCTAATTACTGGTGATTGTCAGTATAAGGCAGTAACGCAACAAAACGCGCGCGTTTAATAGCTGTAGCCAGCTGACGCTGGTAACGAGCTTTAGTGCCAGTGATACGACTAGGAACAATCTTACCAGTCTCTGTAACGTATCCTTTCAACGTTTCCAGATCTTTGTAATCTATCTCAGTTACACCTTCAGCGGTGAAACGGCAAAACTTACGACGACGGAAAAAACGAGCCATCTTATATCTCCTTTGAACTTGGGTTCAATTACTCTGCAGTTGCAGCTTCAGCTGGTGCTTCAACAGATGTTTCTGTTTCTGCAGCTTCTGGCTTAGGACGAGTATCTTCACGGCGTGGGCGACGTTCTTCACGTGCTTCAGCTGCTTTGATTGGAGATACATCAGTGATCGCAGCTTTGCGACGGATTACCATGTTGCGTAATACCGCATCATTGTAACGGAACATATTTTCTAGTTCGTCAAGAGTATCTTGTCCGCACTCGATGTTCATCAGGATGTAATGTGCTTTGTGTGCATTGTTGATTGGGTATGCCAATTGGCGACGACCCCAGTCTTCCATGCGGTGAACAGCACCTTCAGCAGTGGTGATAACGTTAGTATAACGTTCAACCATACTAGATACTTGTTCGCTTTGGTTCGGATGAACCATAAAAACGATTTCGTAATGACGCATTGTAGCTCCCTACGGGTTAAAAAGCCTTTAAACATATCAATTGGATATTAATTAAAAGCAAGGAGGTTAAATTTAGTCTTTTTACTAACTAACAGTTAGCTAAAAAGAGCGCGACATTATAAATCTTTTATTCTTTATATACAATCACCGCGCTAGCTTTAGTGCAAATATTAATCGATAATTGCCTACCTATTATGCTCAAACCCTCGAAAACACCAAATAAGGCCCTTTTACACTCTTCGTTTATCATTTAAAAGGCGCAAACCATTGGCAACTACCAATACACTAGCACCTACATCGGCAAACACTGCCATCCACATATCACTGTAACCTAGCAGGGTAATCACTAAAAACAGTGCTTTCACTGCGATGGCAAAACTAATATTTTGCACCAAAATACGATGCGTTCTTGTGGATAGCGTTATGAACTGCGAAATTTTGCGCAAATCATCATCCATCAAAGCGACATTCGCTGTCTCTATCGCGGTATCTGAGCCTAATACAGCCATCGCAAAACCGATATCAGCTTGTGCAAGTGCCGGTGCATCATTAATACCATCACCGACCATAGCAACCACGCCTTTTTTCTGTAGCTTTACTATTGCCTGTAGTTTTTGCTCAGGCAACAACATGGCTGACACATGTTTAATGCCTACTTCATTGGCTATAGCGGTGGCTGTTTGCTCATTATCCCCTGATAGCATTAAAGTAGAAACTTGCAGGCAATGTAATTGTTCAATCGCCTCTGCGCTACTGCTTTTGATGATATCTGCCACTGCGATTACAGCAAGTACTTGTTGCCCGCTCATTAATACATTGACAGTTTTTGCCGAGCGCTCATATATCTCTATTTGAGCAAGCGCTTGCTGATCAAGAACATCAAGTTCTTTAGCTAGCCGCGCACTGCCTAGATAATAAATAGTCTTTAAATACTCCCCTTTTATACCTTTGCCCACCAGCGTTTGATAGTTTTCAATCACCAAGCCCTGCTCTGGAGTTTGTTCGCTCTCGTTTTTTATAGCGTTTGCTCTATCTTTAAGCCCTTGGTTAATTGCCATTGCCACAGGATGATCTGAGTGCTCACTTAATGCTAAGGCGATATTAACTATTTGAGCTTCACTCGTTAACTTGGAAATATCGCTATTATCAGTATCAGCAAATATTTTAATATCAGTCAGTGCCGGCTTACCCTCGGTGATCGTGCCGGTTTTATCTAATGCCAACCATTTTATATGGCGCCCCTGCTCTAAATACTCACCACCTTTAATTAAGATGCCGCGCTTAGCCGCTGCCGTTAAACCACTAACGATGGTGATCGGTGTCGAAATAACCAAGGCGCAAGGGCAGGCGATAACCAATAACACCAGTGCTTTATATAACCAGGCCATCCAATCACCATCACTAACAAGTGGGCCTACTACCGCCACCAAAACGGCTAATACAAAGACGACTGGTGTGTAAACACTGGCGAATTTATCAATGAATCGCTGTATCGGTGCTTTGCTATTTTGCGCTTGCTCTACCACTTTGATGATTGATGCCAAGGTCGTATCGCCACTGACAGCACTGACCTTAAATTCAAACAAACCCAAGCCATTAACGGTGCCGGCGTATACTTGATCACCGATTGTTTTATCAACCCCAATACTCTCGCCTGTAATCGGCGATTGATCAATACTGCTATTACCTTTGACGATCACACCATCAAGGCTGATACGCTCACCTGCGCGCACTCGTACAATATCACCTTTTTTTACCTGTTCAGTTTTAACGCTATGCCATTGCCCATCTGTTAATACTGCGCTGCTATCTGGGCTTAACGAGAACAGTTTTTCAATGGCGCTACTCGCTTTCTCTAACGAGCGCTGCTCTATAATCTCTGATAGTGTAAATAACACCATCACCATTGCGGCCTCAGGCCAATGCCCTATTAAAAAAGCACCGGTGACAGCAATACTCATCAACGCATTAATATTGAGCTGATAGTTAATGAGACAAACCCAACCCTTTTTATAGGTATTGCTACCACACAGTACTAATGCGCTAATGGCAAATGCAAAAGAGAGCCAATCACTGGCGCCAAACCAGCCAACTAGTTCACTCACCAACGCCAGCAGTGCTGCAAATATTAGTATTGTGTATTTGGATTTTTCTGGTTTTTGATCACGGCTACCACCTTTAACGCCTGATACTGAAGCTCCCTCAATGATTTCAGGCTCAAAACCTAGCGACTTAATGCGCTGTAATATCTGATCTAACACCTCTGGCTCATGCGTGACACTTAACACTCTAGACAGTAATTTAAATTCTAAATCATAAATACCTTCGACATTTTTTAGTTTATGGCGGATCATTTTCTCCTCTGTTGGGCAATCCATCTGCATGATGCGAATATCCGTGCGCACACCTTGCTTTAGATTAGCTGCAGAAAAGGCCATCTTTGCCGCTTGTGTTTGCGACTCAACAGCTTGACCACTGTGAGCGCAGCAGTTTGTTTTTATATCTAATGTATTTTTTTCATCGTTTTTAGTAGAGCAAGGCATATTAAACTCCTAGCAGATCATATAAAGTTTTTGTATGCTGTTATTAAACAGCCTGAAGTTACTTCAGGGTCAACCATTTAACTGCACATTAGCGTGCATTTGCTAAAAAGAGTGTGACGATGAGAATAGGAGAACTAGCTAAACAGGTAAATTGCAGTGTTGAAACCATTCGTTATTATGAAAAAACGGGATTAATTCCAGCTGGCGATAGAGACCCTAACAACAATTATCGACGTTACAGCCAGGCGCATTTAACCCAACTCACCTTTGTTAGGCACTGTCGAGCATTGGCGATGAGCCATGAGGAAATACTCGAATTAATCAAAGCGAGACAGCAAACTAATCAAAACTGTGGCTCTATCGATCAATTGATAGAAGACCATCTTGAGCATGTCTCTAGCAAAATACGCGAGCTACAAATGCTAGAACAACAACTCATAGCGCTGCGCCAACAATGCCAGCAATCAGGCAGTAATGACAAATGCGGCATTATAAAAGACCTTGATAGCCCCCTGGATAATACTGAGCTTTTAGAGCTAAACCAATCACACATTAAAGGCAGCCACTAGCATTTGCACCAAAGTGGATCTTTATAATGCCCTTTATGTGCCCCTTTTAAACCATCAGCCTTGATAACAACTATTAATTACTAGCGTTTATGTATTATTATGGACAGTCAGAATAAAGCTTCACTATTTTACTTAAGATCAATGGTGATATGACATCGGACACTCCTAAATGAGCAACCTCAGCCCGCAAGAGCTGCCATCCATTAAGCTAACAAATAAGGATCGGCAGTTACTCGAATTACTAAAGATCAACGCGAGAGAGTCTAATGCTTCTTTGGCACGAAAAATTGGTGTATCGCGCGCAACAGTGCAAGAGCGTATTAGCCGATTAGAAGCCGCTGGCATTATTGAAGGCTATAGCGCAAATATTAATGAACAGAAATTACAAAACAGCAAAAACATTGAAGCGGTTGTGATGATGCTCGTTGAGAACAAAGCATTTAATGAAACCTTTATCGCCCTAGAAGAAATGCCTAATATTGTGGCCATTCACTCATTAAGTGGCGAGTGGGACTGGGCTCTATTGGTATCAGCGCCAAGTATTGATGAGTTCCACCAATGCATTACCGATATAAACCAGCTAGCGGGTGTTAAAGCGACGGTTTCTCATATTATTATGAAAACTAGACTTGATCGCAGAAAGAAAATCAAAAACGGTTTTTAACTTTATAGCAAAAGTAAAAATCGCCCCGCACAGTGATCCTGAGCAGGGCTGATACGTTATTTATTAAAGTGAATAACGCTGCGAATACTCTTACCTTCATGCATTAAATCAAATGCGTCATTAATACCTTCAAGCCCCATCGTATGAGTAATAAAATAATCTAGCTTGAATTCGCCTTTAAGGTATCTTTCAACATACTCAGGTAGTTCAGAACGTCCTTTTACACCACCAAAAGCAGTGCCGCGCCACACTCGCCCAGTGACTAACTGAAATGGTCTGGTCGATATTTCTTGGCCTGCTCCTGCAACCCCAATAATAACGGATTCGCCCCAACCCTTATGACAGCACTCTAGCGCCGAGCGCATGGTATTAACATTGCCAATACATTCAAAAGAAAAATCGACACCACCATCGGTTAGCTCGACAATAACGTCTTGAATGGGCTTGTCATAGTTTTTCGGGTTAATACAATCAGTGGCACCTAATTGCTTAGCGAGCTCAAACTTTGACTCATTAATATCAATCGCAATAATACGACCGGCTTTGGCCATTTGTGCACCAATCACCGCAGACAGACCAATACCACCTAAACCGAAAATAGCGACAGTATCGCCCGCTTGCACTTTTGCAGTATTAACCACAGCGCCCATACCCGTTGTGACGCCACAACCTAGCAGACAGACTTCTTCTAAAGGCGCATCTTTATTCACTTTCGCTAACGAGATTTCAGGTAACACAGTATATTCTGAAAACGTTGAGCACCCCATGTAATGATAAATAGGCTGGCCATTGACAGAGAAACGTGTGGTGCCATCTGGCATTAACCCCTTGCCCTGGGTCTCTCTTATTTTCTGACACAAATTGGTTTTGCCCGATAGGCAAAATTTACACTCGCCGCACTCAGGTGTATAAAGTGGAATAACGTGATCGCCAACAGCAACACTACTAACGCCTTCACCGATCGATTCAACAATACCGCCACCTTCATGGCCCAATACTGCAGGGAAAATGCCCTCAGGGTCATCGCCTGATAAAGTAAAGGCATCTGTATGACACACACCAGAGGCGATAATCTTTACTCGAACTTCGCCTTTTTGCGGTGGCATGACATCAATTTCTTCTATTTTTAATGGCTCCCCTGCTGCCCAAGCAACAGCGGCTTTCGCCTTTATTATTCCTGCACTCATGTGAATACCTACATTATCTGATAAAAAAACCAACCTGAACTCGGTTGCACTTAATACTTAATTTACAATCACTAATAATCCGTACTGCCTAGCTTAAACTGATATGCACGCAAACTCGATGTTTTCATTAAGGCTGTATAACAGGCCTTCAATCTCTTTAGCATAACTGATTTGGCTGTTAGTATTCTCAACCAATATAGCTCTTACCACATCTTTAACCGTTTGCCCTGCCATCACGATTTGCACTAAAGCGACCTGTAAAGGCGAAAGGCTAGGGTTAAATGCAGCGTTCTCAGCATAGCGCCCTTGAAAAACAGCACCAGAGCTTAACTCTAATGCGATGCCGCAATAATACTGACTATAAGGCGCATAACTTAAATTCATCGCCGCAAGCGCCGCCTGTGCTAACCGTCCCTCACTCGCACGATCATTAAACGCATAGCTTTGCGCCTGCTGATCCATTAATCGTCTTGAGGTCGCTAAATCTTGGGGGCCAAAAGAGTCAGGAAGGTAGTGCTGCAACATCTGCAGCTCACGATTTGGCAGCTGAATACTCAGCTCATTCGCACTGCTCAACTCATTCATAAATTGACGACAATGCCCGCATGGGCTGTAATTAACACTAATATTCAAAATACCCAATTCCCCTTTTAACCACGCGTGGGAAATAGCCGATTGTTCAGCGTGAACGCTATGTGAAAGCGGCACATTTTCAAATTCCATATTAGCGCCAAAATACAAACGCCCAGACAAACCTGTAGCAATAGCCCCGACACTAAAATTAGAAATGCTCGATATGGATAACGATGTCGCAAGCGGTAATAGCGCCAACGTTAAATCACCCATCGTTAAACCACTGACTGCTAATAAGGATGCGACTTGCTCTTTTGATAATGTCGCATCAAATGCAGGATTATCGATAATATCTACTAACGCTGTCGCGAGATTTTTATTGTTTGAATCCATACTCGCTAAGGCAGCTTTAAAATTAAACGCCATATATTTCTCTTAAATAAAATATTTTAATAAAAAAGAGGCACATCGCTAAATATCACTTCTTTTTCAATCTGTTGATTGTAAAGCGCACGGCGAATTTAAGAAAGTGTCTTAGCTTTGATCGCTAAAATTAAATATGTGGGGAGTACACATGCTAGAGTGAATTTTGTAATAGGTAGGTTAAGAGCATAACGCCCAACCGCCTTCTCATTTACCTAAAACCCAATAATCCAGCAAAAATATCAACGCAACAACTAACGTCGATAAAAACAGCGCATAACATAAATTCCAACGCAGAACCTTTTCACTGCTCACGCCATATGCTCCCTGAATTGAAATATTAACCCCTGATAACGGCCCTACTGTCGCCCCGATACTCCAAGCTGATAAAACAATAAAAGCCAGTAAACTAGGATCAGGATGCAGTGGTAACACTACTGGTGCAATAATAGAGATCCCAATCAACATATGAAACCCCACCATAGTCAACGCCACGATAAAGACAAAGCAAATGCTGGCAGTCACAGCGTCAAACTGAGAAAAGGGAGCAAACCATGTTTGATTCAATAATATTGCCTGCAAGCCCACGCCAAAAATACCTGCCGATAAAAACAACACGATTTCATTGTGCATATTCGCTATTCTGTTTTCTACATGACGTTTAAACATCACCTTAGGCTGATCTTTTTTTAATAACAGCAACAGACATAATATGGGCGAGCACAAGGTGATAATAAATAAAATGGATAGCTGCGGATAAAGATAGTGAAGAACAAAAACAACTAAGGTTAATATGGATGGCAGGTACAAACTATTTAACCTTAATGGATAACCATAAAAGACCTCATTAGCTGCCTGCTTCTTCACCTCAAAAAAAGTAAACAACATCCCCATAAAAGCAAGACCTGCGCCGATAGGTATCAGTAATACCAAATTAGCACTAGGAGCATAATTTAACGCCACCGCCATTGCAGCAAAAAAAGGGGACCAAAAAGCAGCCGTTGAAAACCCTCTACTGAGCACCGTTATTTGCGCACGACTTAACGCTCTATTCGCAGACATACGATCACCATGAATAAACAGTGATGATATGTTGATGATAGCACCGAATAAATGCACACCTAAAAAGGTACTGATGATGAAACGCCTGCCCTGCGGTAAAGATTCCTTCTCACCTACCTTAGGTTGGCTAATCAACGTAAGAAAACTCACTGCGACCAGCATAGAGACAATACTAAGATTACCTTTAAGTAATTCTAATAACGAGGGCGAGTGATCAAACAACAAAGAAAAGCCACTAAACACCAACCCTAAACTCGCCAAAACAATAGATTGTATAGCGTTACGAGTGCTCAACTTT
Organism: Gammaproteobacteria bacterium AS21; assembly: GCA_038900335.1. Classification (GTDB taxonomy): domain Bacteria; phylum Pseudomonadota; class Gammaproteobacteria; order Pseudomonadales; family Balneatricaceae; genus Rs1. The sequence goes on from JBBMRB010000012.1 coordinate 59,676, forward strand.
TTACGCAGCTTAAAAACAGCCGACCAATAAAGACCAGCAGACACCAAAATAGCCGGTGCATAGACATAACCTATTAGGCTAAAAACAACACCCAGCAAGATGACATAACCAATAGACAAACGAGAAAACTGTTTAGCGCAGCGAGCAATAGTATTCATTAATTATATTCAGTCAGTGTGAGAAAACAAAAGCTCATATTATTGTACGTTGTTTTCCTTAAGAAAAATCTGCAAATAACATTTTGGCAGCCATACTTTCATTCTAGTTTAATTTGCTCTGTACAGCCACATTGAAAATGAAGGTTTATGTTTGATAGTACTGATGGGGGGGTAGCAAAGATGTACGAAGAACATGTAGCGCAGTTAAACTTCTCGTTAGAGCTCTGCTAATCGCGCAGAATTTCTTCAACCAACCTGCCACCAGTAATCATACATTCACCAATTAACAAATCTTCAATCTCATTAAAACCAGTTGATTCCGATAAAATTATTGGCCCGTATTAGACGACAATTAGCTTGACCGCTTTTGGCCTATAAGAAATAATGATTTCAGTTAAAGAGTCTAGAACATCATCGGTCATGTTTTCAGGCGGACCTAGTTCTAAATATTTTTTGCATCTAATTTGCTAGTATAGCTTTTTTATTTAAAAATAAATTGCTCAACATGATAGTGACCCTATTGAGCAATGCCATTGCTACAAACCTAACCTTGCTTACATATATTTAAAGGTGTTGTGGAGTAGGAGCTTAAAAAACAGTTGCGTTATCAACACTCATCATCAAAATATACAAATACGCTACTTTATAATTCAAGCCTAAAACAGGTAACACTGCCCAGACCAAACCCTGAATAAAACACCTCTTTATAACTATAAACTGCCTTTATAGCTGGGCGAAAAATATTATTCCACGATGCTTACCTTGTGGGCTTTAGTCCCATATGATATTTAAAGGTTCCCTAATTTTGATGTTATTTATATCGGTGCAATCTAGTATTCTCCCGTATTGCAAAAATCTATTTTTAGCAAATAATTCGTATAACTCCGTGTTCTTCTCTGTAAACTGTGCAGGCGGCATTTGAGTTGATACTTGTTCAAGATTCAATCCAGTAATTTGCATAAGTTTAAGGGCATCACTCTCCAATAAAACTTGCGGATTACTTGGTGTGCCGTAAGACCAACCGCAATACCCATTGTGTACGAAATAATCCATAGATCCTCTAGAAACTTAACAGCGTATTAAGCGACCCATGACGATAGATACCGACTTTGGATCCCTGCCACTTTTTGAAAATTAATTTCCTTCGTTTTATCTTACTTTTTAAGTAATTACGAGCCTTTTTAAAAATGGCTATTATGAAAGGCTGCCTATCTCTTGTTTAACAAAAAAGCCTAATAAAAAACATCATTATATAAATTAAATATTAATAATATCATTAGCTATCTAACAAGTAGAATTTATGACTTTCATATTTTGTTCAGCAACCATACATAAGCTGTAGATCATATATTAATTGAAATATCATCGCTTAGGTACAAGTTGATCTATCAATTTAATCGCTGAAGTTTGTCTTTTCTTTTAAATTCTCAACTGTCTTAACACACGGAGGTTTGTTATTCTGTGACGCGATCATGTTATCGCTAGCTGTCGTCGCTAAACCATATAATGATCAGGTACTGATATAGGTTTTAGTATACTGTTTTTTTTCAATATATCGCTTAAGTATAACTTATATTTCAACCTACACTAATCAGTAGCATTTACTAAAAAGACATCAAAAAACATGACGGTGACATTTTCAAGAACAAAAAATAACTCATTGTATTAACAGGAATAAATAGACCATATCTCATGACAAATACTGACAATAAAACACAACACACACCTATGATGCATGAATACCTATCTGTTGATTTATATAAACTTTTTATTAAAAAATAAAAAAACCTACACTTTAACCTACACTTATTTCAGCTTTTAAATATGCCTAATGAATAAGGGATTTATCATATAATGTTGAATTAGGCTTAATCCTCACCCCGTTTAAGGACTGTGCCGTAAAATTCACCAAGTTAAAAGATAATTAAACCGTATCACTCGCCAATAAAAAATCACTAAGATCGTGAGTAAAACTTTTCTTTAAAACTTCCAAGCAATAAATGTTAGAGCATATTATTTGATAGACGTTAGAAGGAACGTCGCCATTTACTACACTAGCTATTATTTTTTAGTAATCCACATCTAGTTTATAAGAATAAAAATAGAGAGACAGTAATCATTTTTAAACATTCAGAAAATCAAGTTCTGTCCGCTGATGACACAAAGCGGCAACAAAATAGCTGGCTAAAATTAGCGAGGAACGAGCAAAAACCAGCTGTTTTTTGTCCGTTTAAGCAACTTGTTAAAAGGCTATTCTGCTGTTCTTCCCATAAACTCTGAAACGGCAGAGAGCATAAATTCTACTTGCTCTTTGTTATAGGCTTCAAAGTCACCATGAGCAGCGTTATTTCGTATGCCAAGCCAAAATGTCACACTTTTTTGATCCAGTTTTGAATAAACTGTAGATTTTACTAAATCAGCATTTATAACATCTGCTTTCTTAGGTATTAATTTTTCGCCACGTTCAATAGCTAAATCAATATCATTAGCTAGGCAAAGGTTTTTTAAGTGTTGCTCTAGTGCGCTCCCAATTAGAACCGCAGCTGGATCTTTATAACCTTCTTGCAATAAATGCTCAGCCATTTCAAGAAAGTCTCCGAAAATATCAGCAGATATTAAGCCTTTTGTGGATGTTAGCCAACCTTGCTCGATTTCACCTTTTACAGCATGTAACATTCCAATACCCCGTTTACATGAGAGAGGAGATGCATCTTTAACTTTTTCTGAAAAATCAACAAAATATGGATGATTATTACCAAAAAGCTTTAATACAAAAGAAATGGTTGCAGACCTGAATTTATAAAAGCTAATTAGGTCGACTAGCTTTGCACCATTAAAGCCTGCACGTTCAGTTGCTAATACTTCTTCACCCAATTTGATTAGTTCATCTACTCGACAGATAAGTTTTTCTGAATTCAATGTAACACTCTCCATTGCCTTTTAACGCCCACTTAAGCGGACAAAAATAGTTGGTTAAAATGTGTAGCGAAGCGAAACCTAACTAACTGTTTTTGTTCCGTTTGAAGTGCTTGTTAGGCTACCAGTAAGTGTACGACAAATGATTAGTAGCAAGAACTTTTGCCCCTTTTGAAGTGTTGCATGACTCGCAGGTCAACTGAAAATTGGTAGGGTCATTCGTGCCACTAGCCCTCAATGGAACCATATGATCAATGTGTCGCTTACCTGTTGGGACCATTATATTTGTTAAATCACAACCACATAATTGACACCGGCCTTTATCTCGATGAAAAATTGCATTTTTAAGCCATACAGGGAAATAAGCTCTCTTAACAACTCCTGGAGCAATTATACATGGATGCTCGTGAGGCTGGAGTCCCAATATGAAGGGGCTCAAAAACTTATTAAATTCGAATAGAAAAGTCCGATTGGCAAACAACATTTGAAATACTGCTTCAGTAATTAATCTTGTTGCTGCATCTAAAAGGGGGCGCAATTCATTTATATGGCTTTCAACCTCATCTGGAATAAACCATACGGGGCGAGGAATATTTGCACCATCTAGTATGGGGCCAAAATCACTAATAATAGCCTCACCATCAACCTTTCCTAAATAGTGTTGTATACCAAAACAGTTAATATTATAGATGAATGTATGCAATAGCGTATATTGCTGTGGTTTTTCTATTTGTTCAAAAAATGAGTTCGTTCTGAACTCAAAAAAATCAGCGATAATATCTCCGGGAGCAATATCAGATGGATTTCTAACCGCCGAAATCGCTGCATCAGCAAAAGAATAGGCTGATGAATAATTTATTTCCTTAGGATTCAATTCTAAACTCCATAAAAGCCTAACGCCGCACTAAGCGGACTAAAATTGTGGGTTAAAATGTGTAGCTAAGCGAAACGTAACCCACTGGTTTAGTTCTGTTTAAGTGCCTTGTTATACCGCCTATTTAGCTACTGCTGATTTCTGAAAGCCAAGAGCTGATTGTAATTATTAAGTCTTTATGAGTTCGATGATAGCCATCCACCCTAATTTCTTTTTCATCCAGCATTGCTTGTCGTGTAATATCATCACTTAAATCGAAGCGAATTAGTGTATTTATATACTCTAGTGAATAAAATCGACCATCATCCTTAAGTTCGTTTAATCTACTTTCCTTGATAACAGTCGCGTAATCTAGTTTCCCATTTACAATCTTCAATGAATTTGGCTTACAAGCTTTGAGGTAACACACCATAGCGATCAAATACTGATAGTCTGGTAAGTAACGTGTACTCCCAACCATATTGTTAATAATAGAGAAGTAGGAAAGTATCCTTTCTATTTCCCTAAACGATGGTTGAAAAAACTTAACTATATCGTTTAGTACCGTCACAACTTCATTATTAACAATCTCTTCATTGTCATCTTTCATCGCTTTTAAAGCATATTGAAGGAACTGGTAACCATGATCATTATGTTCACTTGACGACCTAGGCATTGATAGCCAAACATTGATAAATTTATGAAGATAATTAGTAGGATCAATACCCTGCCCATACTTTGCTTTAATCGACTCTTCTAATTGCGCTCTATTCGTCACTAAAAGAAAAGTGATTCCCTTAACAGAGAACAAATGTTTAACTTGCTCCAATAACTCCAATGCAAAATCTGGTTTACACCGATCCAGCTCATCAATAATGAATACAATAGGCTTACCATTATTAGCTTCATTAGCAAACGTTGATAAATATTCTCTAAATTCTTTTAATGCTAGTTTGTCTTTTTCAGCATGTTCAAATCTTTCTTTAACTAAATCATCGACTTGATTAGCAACCAAATTTGAAATTTCTTTCTCAGCTACATCAACAGCACTACCATCAACAAGGCCTGCCGTACCAACTTTTACAGCGACTTTCAAAGCACCTCTAGTAAGAGACTTAACAGCCTTTGTTGCCTTATCCTTGAACTTAGTCTTGGTTTCTTCGTCATCTACAGATATGAGCTGATAGATTTCAGATGCTAGTGTCAAAAATGGGTCTTTTTGATAGTCGTTTTCAAAAGCATCAAAGTAGATAGACTTAATTTCTGGTTCTCGGTGATTAGCTAGGTAACCTCTCCACATTTTAATAAATGTACTTTTACCTTCGCCCCAACCAGAATCCAAGGCGATTACTGGATTTCCACCTGAATTTTCAACAAGGTTGGCAAGCCTTTCTCCAAAATCTTTACGCTTAAATATATCTATCTCCGAACGAAAACCACATTCATCAGAGATCTGAACTTCTGGTACGACTATTTTCATGCTAACCCTTATTATTGAAATTTCGGACGTTGTAAATCGTGGTGGTATAACAGCTTAATACTGCGCATGCGCGTTTACACAAGAAAGGGATTTCTAGAAAAGACAGATAACTTATTAATCTGTTTGAGATAATATCCATTTTATTAAAACCCTCCCTGGCTAAACGCGCATGCGCATTTTTAAAAATAACGGGTTTCTCGTTATTCATTTTTGTTCATATTTATATCATTGATATTGCGGCAATTTCTATAATTTTACAAGTGTAAATGCGCACAATAATTATAGTTCAAAGTGTAAACGCGCACGATATTAGTTTAAAATCCAAATAACACTGTGTTTATAATCAGTGTTTGATAATGGTAGTATCGATACACTAATAAGGCTAAATACTATAAATATATCGAATGAGGAGACACGTTTTAAAGGTGTGGACTTCCCAGCTTTCACTAGACAGCATTGAGATAGAAGTACTTAGCCCTCTTCAGCAGGCTCAAACAAGATAAAGGGCCGTGTCGCAAGTTTCAAATTTGGTTTTAAAACTAAGCTATAATCATGTACCCACACCAAACTGATATGATTAATAGTATGGCACAGCTTGGAACCAAGACTAAGAGTTCCGAGAAAGGATTGCTCCAATACCGATAGTATTTAACATCGAATTGCAGGTATCGAGGGCTTGGATGCAACAAATAGTCCTACGCCATAGTTTTTCTGTTTCAGCCATCTTGATTCTCATTAAACTATCCACATCAAAGACTTTCGAGCATATATCATAGATAGTAATCGACTACGATAACGGACGCTTTTGGCCGAATTCTGCCATAGGTTATAGGGCAGGGTTTGACACAAAGCGGCCATATTAGCTAGATTGTTTTTATCATTGATTAGCCGAATAGACATAGTAGATTTAATCTAGTTAAGCTTCCAATCCCTATTCAAAAAGCCGAGAATTATCTATTAACCAGCCAAACTTTGCGACACAACCTATTTTCCAATGAGGTAACAATTAGATTCGTCATACATACTAACTACCTTACTTCTATCATCTTCAATTTCAGATTCTATTTTATTTTCTAAGTACTGATATAATCGACCAAGAGTAAAGCTATCCTCTTGCTTCGGAGTTCTTTTGATATTAAATAGAAGCTGAAGAGGAGTGAACATCCCATTATCTAATGTCTGTTTAGTTTCTAGTCCATATTTTGAATAAAATAGCATTCCTTGCTTATGACCAAACTCCAAGAGACGTTCCATTTCACTAGAGAAATCATGTGCTTGACTATGCCAAGCAGCTCCTTCACTAATGATACTGCATTTAAAAGCCCCAATAGTCTGTGCACCTAGCATTAGCATTTCCGAGTTACTCTTGTCCGAAAAAGCTAAAGTTGGAAAACTAGCAAGGCAAAGTAAAAACAGAATTTTTTTCGTACTAGTTTTAAGCAGATATTCAAAACTCATTCACACATACCTTTAATTGATGATTTAGATCATCATAGCTTTTAATTGAAATGTATAATACCAGTAATGCTACCCAATAAAGAGTGCGAAAAGTATACGGACTGTTTATCTATATATCTAATACAGTTAACTTCTTTAAGACTACCTTTATAAACCCCTACAAGAGTTGATAGCCCAGACACACTTCGAGTGTAAATCGCGGTATTATTTTGGGGATATAACATGATTGTGTCGCATAGTTTTAAATTAAGCGTAAATAACTAAGCTTTAGACGTGATGATCTGATAATTTTGTGTTTTTGAACTGTTTCTTTCTAACCATATAAGCCAATTCAATACTGGCTAATATCGCGCTGGCAGAATGAAAGGCTTTAAAATTCATCATCGGCTTCGTGATTTTCTTGATGAATCGGTGATCCTGCTCAATGATATTATTCAAATACTTCACTCGTAATATATAGATAAAAGTACCTGCTTTTATCTAAAAGCGGGTGTAAATATTACAAAAAACAATGTTCTATTGAATTGCAAATGGCCGCTTTTGGCCGATTTCCTCCATAGGGATTATATGGCAGAACTTGATAACCAAGTGCCTATAAAGTAGCCTAAGCCAACCCCTATAATAGAAATTATCATCCACATTTTTTCATTACGTCGTAATTTTTTATGGAAAAAATCAACTTCCTCATTAAGGGCAGTAAACCTATTAGGGCTTATATAAGGTTCATTTGGGTTTTTACACACTGCGCAGTAAATATAACGTACACCATCAACTTGATAAAACGTAAATGTATCCGCAAGAAAATCTATCTCAGAGTTACACTTAATACATTCCTTCATTACTAATTCTCCCTACAAGAATATAATTTTAGCGTTCGTCGTAAATAATACAATCTTTATCATTAGTGTTTTTGACATGTAGATAAATATACCAAGAGAGGCTGCTTTTGGCCGCTTCCCGCCTCTAGTGTCTCATAGAGACTCAGGCAGGACCTGACACAAAGCGGACTTTTCTACATAGAAAATTATCACTTTAGAATAGCTAGATAAGCATAACTATTCTATATAAAATTATCTGTGTGAATTGCATGTTGAACTAAGAAAGTATAGATCAGATACTATAGGTTATCTGATTATTTTTTTCGATTATTGCTCGTAATTCATTGGGATGCATTGCTGGCTTTGTACGGTGAACCATAGCATGACAATTAGGACATAAAGGCCGAAGATCTTTGATTGGGTCAACTTTATATTCCTGACCTACAAGTGATATATCCAAAATATGATGAACATGGATAAAGCCTGCTCCTAACTCACTACCGTATTTACTTGAAAAATCAAAGTCACAAGCACCACAAACTGGCCCATAGTACTCAATACATTTTTTTCTGGCAGCTGGGTTTCTCTCAATAGCATTTATAATGACTTTTTTAGTAGCACCTTCTAAATGATTTTCTTGCGGGAGCTCGTCTGGATATATTGACAAATTAACTTTACTTGATATTAAGTAAATACCACCAGAACCATTAAAAACTTTTGTTGATAGTTTTTTACCTACACTCTCAGAGAATTCATGTAATTTAGTAGATACAGACTCATACTCTTGTGTGCCTTCATCAAGTTTTTTAAACCACTTTCTCAGTACTACTTGAGTTTTACCTCCGTTTCCCTGCCCTGTATAACTAGCAATAGTTGTATTTTTGTATCCTATAAATTTGCTTGGAGCAAACACACCAAACTCGGGAAAGTAATACCAATGAAAAAATTGAGTAAAACGGTCAAAAGCGATGCTGTTTCCATTTTTGATATTACTGAATTCTTTCGCATTTTCTATAACTTCAGTTGACGATTCTACTAATTCCAAAATTCCACCATTGTTCAAGACGTGATTGAATACATAACTCCGCGCTCTGCAGAATAATTGTCCAACAGCAACGCCTTTTTATAGCTTTTTTGATCCCTTCATACATATTTCCAGTTACTTGGTACTTTCTAGAGCCCTATGCCCAATGCTAGTATCTATAGCTGGGGAGTTACCTTGAGTAAATCATCCAAAGTTATACACACTATATTCTCTACCTTACGCTTAAAGCAAGAGCTTCAATAAAAAGTGTTTAAGTCAGCATAAGTGAAAGTTAAAATCTAAATAGTTAATTAATAAAAATCTCCTCCATAATTCTATAAAGATCTTTATCTTCTGGGTCACCGAGAAAATCGGAAACACTAACAACATGGCTCGGAAAATCAACAAGCTCTGACTTATTGTCAATCAACCATATATCATTAATATTATCATCTGAAAAATCTGATAGGATTCCTAAAGATTTTAGATAATTTTCACCATCTTTAACGCATTGATCACGAGACCATATATACCTCCCGTAATAAGCTTCTCCTTTTTCCAATTCATCGTCTGTACAGAAATCTGGATCACCTTGGGCAATAGATAAACGAAGTAATGCTTCTTCGATGAAAGCCTCTGGCAAATATGAATAAATCATTATTTCACAATATTTGTTCAACTCTACAAGCAGCTCTGCTGCTCCAGGACGTTCAATCAATACTTTATGTTCTAAAATGTCATTTTGAACATAGTTTACATCAATCAAACCTTCTCTCCAGGCTTTGGGCACATTAACAATGTTATTGAACTTGAATGATTTAAATAAAACACCTTCTAATTCTAAACACACCATAGATTTATATTTTTTTCCAGAACGGTCAATAACTAATGCTTTTGCATAGTCAATATTAATAGGTTTTCTTGTTTTAGTACAAAAGTCCATGATAGAAGCCTTAGCTTTACTTTGAAAGCATCAATACAAAAGTTAATAAAAATTCACTAAAAACATAAAATATACATTATATGAATATTTTAAGCATTATATGCAATCGTTAGTTGATTATCAATGTGAGATATTTACACTTTTAAATGATGATATGTGAATGGCTAGTCTCGCAAAAGAAATAGGTCGAAATATTAAACTACAAAGAGTCGGACTTGATATAAGCCAAGCTGAATTAGCTTTTTCAGCACAGCTAAATCAAAGTTATTTAAGTAAAATAGAAAACGGAGCCGTGAACATTTCAGTTCAAATACTTTACAACATAGCTGAAGCTATGAATTGCGACCCTCATAAGTTGCTGCCAAAAATAATTGATAACTAGAATAGAGTTTTTCCCTTAACCGCACCATTATAGATAACGGTTAAACTAACTCCATTTTCATCTCTCACTTCAATCCCATTTTTAATTGCTTGTTTAACTATTAATTCTTTGAATTTTTCAGATCCTGTCACTGTGATAGAGCGCCATCCAAGCTCTTTAGCACGCTCGATCATTGCTTCACATACTGTTTTATTTAACCCATTTTTAGTGATTATACGATGAGCATTATTCCGATCTTGGACTTCTCTGAAAGCTTCATTTTTTCTTGGTCGCCAGAAATAAACGATATCACCCGCGATGTACTCATGCGTAAAAGCTCGATATAAGACAGATTTCTTTGATTTAAGCTTAGGCTTGGGTAAATCAGTAAAGGCTTCAGGTTTGTAATCAAACAGCGTTTGCACATTCTCGTAAAGCTCTTCTTCTTGAATAGGAGAATCACTTGAACTAATAGAGCACTCTAGTTTTGATTGCTGCTCATACATTTTCATCAAATTAAACAGTGTCGCTGAGTGATTTGGGTTTTGATCATCGAAACCAATTTTTTTCTTCAAATTCCCCCAGCGAAAAGCTGTACCTAAAGTGCCACCAGCAAAAAGTTCATCATTCATAAAAAATGACATGCCGCGCACTTGCGAATCAATTTTTTTCATATTAGCAATTGGCTGCATTTTTCCAGCAGCTAATAACTTTAGAAAGAGAAAAAAATCACTATTAGCCTTTTCAATCGCTAGATCTATCACTTGTTGGTGCTTCTCTATATAAGTTAATTCCCCTGTTCGCTTTTTCTTTTGTAATGCTTTATTCGTAGGCTTCTTTTTAGCCGATTTATCACGACTGCCAACTTGGGTAAGCTGATGTTTTATCTCAAGTCGGTTCATTTCTTTATTCCACGCTTTATCGTCATCGCGAGGATTAAAGATTCTCCCGTCAATGGATACAGTAGAGATCAAAAAATGCACATGTGTATGCTTTTTATCCGTATGAACAGCAAATAGCCCCAGTCTATTATCAAGCGGCTTCATCACCTTAGCTACCGCTTCTCTAACAATTTTTAAAGCCAGTTCGGGTGTTACATCATCTTCAGGGCTAAAGGAAATCACGCGATCAACTACAATTTCTTTTGGCGGCCTTTTATTAGCACGGTAAGTATCTGTGAACTGGTATAGCTCATTTGTAAATTGTTCTGCAAATAGCTCAGGATCTTCGCTGCCTATGAATGGCAATGTATTAATGCCTTCAACAAGCGCTACTCGCTCATGCAATGCACTGTGTTTATGCTTTGGGTCAGCACTCACTAAGTACTTAATTTTGGCAATAACATACTGCTGATTAGAATAAGTTATTTTCCCAGTATGAGTGCTAGGTTTTAATGCTTCACCTTGACGCTCGCAGATCATAATCTACTTTCTCTAAGTAGCCTCAACTCTTCGAACATAACAACAAGCAACTCATTTTGCTCATCTAGTAGCTCGGCTAGCTCATCATCGGAATATTGAGTTAATTGCTGCTTAAGTAGCTGTGCTATATACGTTAGTTGATTTAAGTTATTACCTATTCGGCTTAGTTGGTTAATGAGCTCACGTGATATTTTATTCGGAAGTTGCGGAATTTCTATATTCAATGCGGCGTTAACTAAAAACTCACTCATACAAAGATTACATTTAGATGCTTTCTTTTTAATAGCTCGTTTATGTGAAGTGCTTGTTCGAATGTCAATACGAGCGGATTTTGAGTGGTTATATGCGTATTTTCTTGTAGTCATTTTGCTACCTTTATTATTTTTATTATTGGTATTTTTTTTTATTGTTTATAAAAACAGCACACGTAGTAAGCTGTTTTTAAAGCTCCTGCTAGACGAGAGAAAAGGATATACAACAGAGCAAAGCGACAGAGTATAACTTTTCTGGATAAATCTGCGCAGTCACATAGAGCGAAGCGAAATGTGAGTGGGCGGATTTAACCCTTCCTCGCGGGAACGAGTTTATCTAATCTAAAAACAATAACATGAAAGAAGAGCTCAACACAATACATAATATTGTTTTATTTCAATAACTTAAAACATAACAAAACTTTTGAAAATGTCAAATTTTCAATACCCTCAGAATTTTTTTGAACAGTGAATGTAGTATAGCTGTTATAATTATCTTCTCGATGACGCAAAGAAAGCATTGCGGTCAGTAATGGAATAACGCAGTATGATGGATCTAAAAAATTTGATATCAACTTACCAATAGTGACGGCGGCCGCACCAATTAAAGCTATACATGATTTTTTGAATTCGAAACAGTTTTTGCTGATTTTTAAAGTCGCGTCGTGAAGTTGTCTTATTTCTACCCAATCAATTTCATCTATGACTGTACGCTTATATCCCCTATCAATAGCTTCATTGCACATAACAATCTATGTGCCATTCGAAAAATACGAATAGTATGCCCGATAACATAACGATAAAAGCCTATCAATTTGGTATTTTAATACTATACTCTACCTTTATCGCTCTTAATTTGAAGCCTATCGTTGCTTGCTCATATTTAAGATCTGCTACATGTGAATCGCCATTATCATAACTTTATTCCAGAGTTATTAGTTACCAAATAAATTTATACTGTAAAGGTATTAAACTAAATGAAAAAACTTATCATTACTATCGTTTGCCTTATGTTCGCTGTTGCACTCGCCGCAAATATTGCAACGACAGCCGTCATTTCAAAAAGTGAAATGGAAAGAGTCATTCTTGAACAATCTTACGATAAAGTTTCTTTACTATCTGAGCATGCGCAATATGTATTAGAAAACTCTCAGCAGCCAATTACTGATATGACAGTACTGGTAAGGAAATTGAAAAATCGTACTGATATTTCCTATGCCATTCTAATTGATAAAAACGCTCAAGCTGTTGCCCACAGCGATGAACAAAAACAAGACAAAGTTTACAGCGATGAATACACTCTTTCAGGAGCGCAACAAGGCGAAAGGCAACACTCAATGTGGTACGCCGAAGTACAAAAAACCTGGGTTTACGACGTCATGGTGCCTGTCTATGTCCATGATGTATTATATGGAACGTTCGATGTTGGTGTTCCTGTACGTGAAGTAGAAAGCGTCACAATGTCTATTATCATTAGCCAAATACTTGCCACTCTTGCGGTTTATGTGGTTTGCCTTATTATTTTATTCTTCCTGATTAATCGTTTTCTAAAGCCTATTCATCAAATGCAGCGTGCCTTAGAAGACATATCAAAAGGAGAAGGCGATTTAACTGCTAGATTACCAGTTATTGGTAAGGACGAGATCGCAGCTATTTCAAACGCCTTCAACATCTTCGTTGGTAAAATACAGGAAATAATTAGGCAAGTCTCAAGTACGGGCTCAGATTTGAATACAGCAGCTTCTAACTTAAGGACTCAATCTGCAATAGCGCTTGATCGTGGTCTAAACCAAAATGAAGAGACAATACTTGCAGTAAGTTCAATGAATGAAATGTCAGAAACCATAAATGAAATAGCTAGAAATGCAGCAAATGCAGCACTAAGTGCAGATAAAGCAAGTGATGAAACTCACTCTAGCGTGACTGTACTAACTTCGGCAAATAACTCCATTAAACTACTCGCTAAAGAAATGGAAAACATGTCATCTGTTGTATCCGCTTTGGATGAAAAAACAGGATCAATAGGCTCTATTCTTGTTGTAATTAAACAAATATCTGAGCAGACAAATTTACTGGCTTTGAATGCAGCGATTGAAGCTGCACGCGCTGGAGATGCAGGCCGCGGGTTTGCAGTTGTAGCAGACGAAGTGAGAAATTTAGCAAGTAAAACTGCACTATCAACAGAACAAATCCAAGAGATGATTGATGGTTTACAAAGTGAAGCGAAAAGAGCTGTAGATTCAATGTATAGCAGTAAAGCTCTTACCGATGATGGTTCTAATGCGACTGATAAAGCTCAAATTAGCCTTGAAGAGATATTAATTCAAATAAATCAAATATCAGATTCAAACACTTTAGTAGCAACAGCAACCGAAGAACAGTCAGTTGTTGCTGTCGAAATAAAGGCAAAAATGGAGTCTGTAAGCAGCTCTGTTAATGAAGGTTTAAAGGCAAATAAAGAACTAGAAAAAACTAGTGCCGAATTAGGCAACTTATCAATCACTTTAGAGAAGTTAGTAGGTTCTTTTAAAGTGTAGTAGCTCATATCTGATCTGGCAATTTTGAATATCGGTTTTGACCTAATCGTACAATCGATAAAGTCGGTAGCTAGCCAATTGCAGATATTAAGTCTTTGTAAATTCAAGAGCATATTTAGGTTAATATAGTTATGTCGCAAAGTTTTACAGATTAATACATAATCCTTGGCTTTTTGATGAGCCCATCCACATGATAAACCTTAAAGGTATGCATTATCCGAAGCACGTTATACTTTTTGCGGTTTCTTCTACGTCAGATACGGTGTGTCTTATCGGGATCTAGAGGACATCATGCAAGAAAGAGGTTTGAATGTCGATCATGCTACATTGAACCGCTGGGTTGTTAAGTATTCACCAGTGATTACTCAACTGGCTAAGAAAAAGAGAAAGCCAACCTCCTCTTCTTGGAGAATGGATAAAACTTATATTAAGGTAAAAGGGCGCTGGTGTTATTACTATCGAGCCATTGATAAGTTTGGTTCCACGCTAGATTTCATGCTCTCTAAAAATCGTGACGAAGTAGCAGCCACGAGGTTTTTCAAGCAAACCATTGATAATAATGGACTGCCAGAGAAAGTTGTCATTGATAAAAGTGGCGCCAATTATGCTGGATTGATGAACATCAATACTCTACTATTTTTCTTTGGTATCACATACTTTATTGATATATTACGAGTGAAGTATTTGAACAACATCATTGAGCAAGATCACCGATTCATCAAGAAAATAACAAAGCCGATGATGAATTTCAAATCCTTTCACTCTGCCAGTGCGACGTTAGCTGGGATTGAGTTGGCTCATATGATTAGAAAGAAGCAGTTCAAAAAATACAAATCTCTCTGACTATCATAAATTTTTAGAACTCGTTGCATAATAACGTCTAGAGCTTAGTTCTTTACGCTAAATTTGAAACTTTGCGACACAACCATAACCTCAGGGATACCATCAAAAACTATTTTGGCTATGATATTAAATCGATAGAGGGTTATTAGGTTTTATTATCTTCTGAAGCTGCATCCTTACGATAAAAAGATTGCTACTGACGTTTTAACGATACTTACCTAAGCACGATTATTGATAATTTAACACAAAACACGAAAAAACTTATAAGAAGGCGGCCAGTATTAGTTGGCCACTACAAACTCACCTTTACTTATAGTCATTAGCGATAGATGCGTATTTCAGACATCTATCACTTAACTCTATATTAAGCCATGTTTAACGTATTACAAATATACTTCTTAAACGGTTAAGTTAGTCAGGTAAAATTGACACTAATACCGATTTATTATTCACTTAAATAAGAACCATACACTCTTTCTGTTTGCCTAGTAAAGTAATCAAAAGTAGCATCGATAATGGATTTTTTACGTAGGTAACGCCCTGCTTCTTCTGCTAAGTCATCAGGTACTTTTTTAATGGTTCCTACTGCAGCTGCGCGCAACTGCATGCGAGCTGCACGCTCCAAATACACGGCCAAATAGCATGATTCAGCTACTGTTTTACCTGCTACCAAATATCCGTGGTGTGCCAATATTATTGCATGTTTACCCTCTAAAGCCTGCGTTATTATTCGCCCTTCATCATCTGCAATAGGAACACCTGGCCACTCTTTAAGGAAAGCACAATCATTATAAAAAGGTGTTTGGTCCATATGAGCAATAACTAACGGCTCCTCAAGCATTGACATTGCAGAAATAAATGGAGGATGTGTATGCACAATTGATGATATATCTAAACGATTGCGATAAACCCAGGTATGAAAACGAGTTGCTGGGTTAGCCATCCCTTCTCCTTCGATCGTATTCAAATCATCATCTATTTTTATAAAATCTTCTGCCCGAGCTTCATCAAAACCTACGCCAAAACGTAAAGTCCAGTATGTCCCTTCTTGCTCTGCTCTTGCGGTAATTTGTCCAGCAAGGCCTGCTTCATGGCCATCTAACGACAACATACGCGCAGTAACTGCTAATTTTTGCGTGACGGATAGTTCTCTTTTACGTAGGTGTAATGCCATTTCTTGAGTACTGCGGTTATCAAAATATTCTTTATCGCGGATTGTCATATTTAAACCTCTTTAGTAATTAATTTTTATTATAAATAGCTATTTAGTACTTACTCTGAACTCAAACTTACAGGGAAAGTATGATGCTAATTTTAAAGAGGTGATACAGACCAACGAATATAGGAGGTATAACTTATGGTTATATTACGAGCCTTCAGCTTGGTACTTAAATTTACTAATCATATATTTTATAGCCGGTAATTCAATATTATCAATATGAGTAATTAACACTACTTTCCTTTGTAGCGTCTTATTCATAATTTCACTCCTTAATAGTCCTGCATCTTCTATTAATCTTTCAGGTAAATTAGATGGTAAAATACAAGCAGCAACGCCTGTTCTTACTATTTCGAGCATTAAATCAACTGTTTCAACTTGTATTATATGATTAAGCTTCTTAGTGAATTTTAGATTGAGCATCTGCCGTAATGCATACCCAACAGGCATACCGACTAAAGGTAAATCTTCATCAACAATCACACTTTGATTATGGTCAAACTGTACTTTCAAAATGGGGCTATAATAAATCTTCATATTTTCCAAGTGTAGCGCTGTTACAGACAAGTTATCCCCTGTCACCATAGT
The DNA here is from genome assembly GCA_038900335.1 of Gammaproteobacteria bacterium AS21. GTDB lineage: Bacteria > Pseudomonadota > Gammaproteobacteria > Pseudomonadales > Balneatricaceae > Rs1. The sequence goes on from JBBMRB010000012.1 coordinate 76,546, forward strand.
ATCGTATGCGAGGCCAATATCTGCTTGTTTTCTCTCTACCAATTCAGAGACATCCATTGAACTACGCTCGGATATATTTAATTTCAAACTTGGGTTTTTTTTAATAATATCTTTCAGAACAGGGGCGATAAAGTAGCTATTTAAGGTATGTACTGTCGCTATCTTAAAATGCCCTCCAATAAAATCACTATCATTTTTCATCAGACTCATGATGTTATCAATGCGATTATATATTGGAAAAACAGATTCATATAATTCTTCACCAAAACTAGACATGGCAACGCCACGTCCATGACGGAGAAATAGGCGCTTTCCTAATATGACTTCTAATTTTTTTATGTTTTTGCTAACACCTGGCTGGCTAATACCCAAAACCTGTGCAGCTTTGGTCAAAGAACCTACATTGGCTACGACTAAAAAGACACGTAACCTGTAATCATCACTCATACCATACCCACTTACTAAAAATACATTGTATTACATTATAAAATAACTTAGCTTATTCAGCCTTTATGTATCCCTATCCTTAAAATCATGCAGTAATTTTTATACTCAATATAAATTTGCATGATAGTAAGAATACTGCCTGCTATTAAGCTAGTAGCAGGAAACTGTGATATTAAATATCAATTAAGACAAAATAAAATCACTATTTAGCCAGAAAACTCATTCATTAAAATTTTCAATGTTTCTGTCTCTTCTGGTGTTGCCCCTTGTAAAGGTTTTCTTGGCACTCCAGCAGAGATCCCTTTTAATATTAATCCCGCTTTAATTGCTTTAGGAATACCTCCGCTAACAATAAACCGAAGCATCGGGAGTTGATGATAAAATATTTTTTTCGCTGCACTTAAATCTCCTTGGGTAACACTATCAAACAATGCCTTAGGTTGACTTGCAAGTAAATTAGGTGCTGCAGTACACCAGCCTGCTGCACCTGCACAAAGTGCTTCTAACGCTAGTGGATTACTCCCATTAAAGAAAGGTAATTTTCCTTCACTTAATTCAAATATTTTATGCATTCTTTGAATATCTCCTGTGCTTTCCTTAATCATTGTTACATTCTCAATATCATTAAACATTTTAACCAACAACTCTGGAGACATATCTATGCCGCTAGTCGCTGGATTGTTATAAACCATTATTGGTAGCGATACTTCTTTAGCGATTTCTTGATAGTAACTAAAAATTTCATCATCTGTTAGTTTCCAGTAAGATACTGGAATAATCATAATTGCATCAGCGCCAATAGACTCTGCATATCTCGCCTTACTAATCGCATTGATAGTAGTAAGCTCAGAAATACCTACTATGACAGGGACTCTATTATTAACAGTTTTGATAGTATAATCTGCTACTTGGCGCCATTCATCCGAGCTCAAATAAGCACTTTCACCTGTACTACCTAATGGAGCAATTGCATCACTGCCGTTGTTAATTAAAAGTTCCAGCGTGTTACCAAGCACTTCAAAATCGATACTTTTTTCATCAGCACTGAATGGCGTGATCGGATACGATATAATACCTGTAATTTTCATGTTTAATTCCTCTATTAAATACAATCGGGGTTGGTTTTTAATACTTGTCTTGCATAATAAGCAAAGTTGACTTTGTCTCTTTTATCTGTTGATACCCAATCATGGGCTTCTTTGGCAAGTTCATGAGGCAATGGGTGAATTTTACCTGCCGACATAGCTAGCAACTGTAGTTTTGCCGCACGCTCTATTAATATTGCTAAATTACATGCCTCTTCTATCGTTTTACCAACGACTAGCTGCCCATGATGAGCAAGAAAGACTGCGCGTTTATTACTTAATGCCTTTGAGATTAAGGCACCCTCTTCATTACCCACTGGTACGCCAGGCCAATCGGCAAGAAAGGCACAGTCATCGTATAAACTACAGGTATCCATTTGTGATATTACTAGAGGTACTTTTAACATTGACAGCGCAGCAATGTGAGTAGGGTGTGTATGAATAATACAATTCACTTCAGGATGCTCTTTATAGATCCATGTATGAAAGCGGTTAGCAGGGTTAGCCATACCAACACCATCTAGTGGATTTAAATCTTGATCTACTTCTAATAAATTATCTGCAGTCGTTTCATCAAACCCTAAACCAAATGTTTGGGTATAGTAGCTATTTACTGTTGCAGATCTGCAGGTAATTTGCCCTGCTAACCCTGAATCGTGACCTTTATGAAAGAGTATTCTGCAAGTAACTGCTAATTTCTGTTGATCTGACAAATCAAGATTTTGAAGTACCTCTTGCATTCTAAGCTGTGATTGCTGCATTAAATCTTGTTTACTAAAGCCTGCCGTTTTCATTACTTCACCTTTATCTATAGTTGTATTACTAATTCAATAAAGACACAATAAACCAAAGTTGGGTTACAAATAACACCCTGTTTTTTATTTAATAATGGTCCAGTTATAGGAGAACGATATGCTAAGGCCTTGGAATGTTCAGCTTTTTCTAGACGATAGCGTAGGTCAAACGTTTCATGCCAAGCTTTCAAACCAATTAATGAAAGACATTCAAACAGGTAGGCTAGCACCAGGTATGATGATGCCTGGATCACGCTCATTAGCGACACAATTAGGTGTTAATAGAAAAACCGTTCAATTAGTATATGAAGAACTTAACGCACAAGGTTGGTTAATATCTAAGCCGAGAAGCGGAACATTTGTTGCAGATGTATTACCAGAAAAATATTTATCCATAGATAATGTAAAACTTATAAACACAGCAAAGAAATCAGCCACCTCATTGGATATAAAAAGCAGTGGTTATTTAGCTACTTTAGATTCTGAGATAGTAAAACTTTCATCCAATGACGGCGTACCTGATGCAAGGCTCATACCCTATGAGTTACTTTCAAAAGCCTATCGACGAGCACTTATCCAATCAAGCAAAAAAAAGCACTTAGGCTATGGAGACCCATTAGGCTCAATTGAGTTAAGAGGCTCTATCAAAAAAATGTTAAACATGGATAGATTCATGATCGTTAGTAATGATCAAGTGTGTATTGTTAGAGGCAGCCAAATGGGGATTTTTGTTGCTTCAAGAGTGATATCCCCTAGCAATGGGGCAATTATCGTAGAAGATTTGTGCTATCAACCTGCAAAAGCTGCGTTTGAATCAAATGGCTTCAAAGTTGTGCATTGCAAACTAGATGATCAAGGCTTAAATATCGATCATTTAGAGACCTTATTAAAAACAAACAAAGTAGCGGCAGTATATACCACTCCACATCACCAATACCCGACAACTGTTTCAATGACAATGGAACGACGATTAAAGCTTTTATACCTTTCTAAAGAGTACCAATTTAGAATAATAGAAGATGATTACGATCACGAATTCCACTACGATGGCCGGCCAATTCCACCTTTAGCAAGCCTCCCTAATTCAGAGTACGTTGTTCATATAGGCTCATTATCAAAAGTATTTGCGCCTGGTTTAAGACTTGGTTACATGACCGCAGATACGCAATTCATTAAAACAGCGGCGCAAGAAATAATGATCATCGACAGGCAAGGAAATACCGCGACTGAACTAGCAATCTCTGACTTAATGCAATCAGGTGATGTTAAGCGTCATATTCGTAAAGTAAGGAAGCAGTACCATTCTCGACGAGACTTTACTGTCAATGAGTTCAAAAAAGTATTTAACGATAAAGTCTCGTTTAATATACCTGCTGGCGGACTGGCTTTATGGGTAAACTTATCAAAAATAATTACCAGTCAAGACATAAAAAACTATGATCAAATCGACTCAAACTTACACTTTTATACTAACACTGACCAAAGTGATGGAATATTTATTCGTTTTGGGTTTGGCGCATTAACTGAAAGTGAAATCTCAGAATCCATTAATAAAATAATGACTAATTTATACGACACCTTTTGATGAGTTACTATAGCCAACTCAATAAAGCATGATCAATCAAATATCCTTTTCGAAAAAATAGAATCAATCTATTTAGTAGCTCTATGGCGCGTAACATCTCAAATATTAAAGTCGTTATTTAACTTTTGATTAACTGTAGTATTGAATTAATATCATTACGACATAATATTTTAAAGAAGACAAAATAGGCTAAGCGTTATCATTTTATCAAAAATAGTCATTCTAAATCGGGAATCGTTTAGAGCACTATGAATGATTGATATCCAGCTTAAAGTAACTTATTTTGCCTAATTAAAAGTAATAAGCCTCATTCAAATAAACATAATTACTGAACTTAACCTATCTATTTAAATAGCTATCATTTAAGCCTCATTTGATTTATCAGCAAACACAATCCTACATATAAATAAAGCCTGCATTCCTAAACAGAACTATACAGCTTCTCGAGCAAGCCAATTCACATTAGTTTTCATATAAGAGAGCATTGATCGCTGATGAATAAATAGCAAAAATTACAGGCAATCAGAATTAGATTTCAATGTTTGCCGAGCGTAATAAGCAAAATTTATTATATTACGTTTATCTGTTGAAACCCAATCATGAGCTTCCTTTGCCAAATCAATTGGCAAAGGTTGAATTTGTCCTGCGGACATTGCTAGCAATTGCAGCTTGGCTGCCCGCTCAATAAGAATTGCCAGATTGCACGCTTCTTCAATTGTTTTTCCGACAACTAATTGCCCGTGGTGAGCAAGGAAAACTGCTCTTTTTTTTCCTAGAGCCTTAGAAATCAAAATACCTTCTTCGTTACCTACAGGTATCCCAGGCCATTCGCTAACGAATGAGCAATCATCATAAAGCCCGCAAGTATCCATTTGAGATACTACCAATGGGATCTTTAACATTGCTAGTGCAGCAATGTATGTGGGATGCGTATGGACAATGCAATTCACGTCTGGATGTTCTTTATAAATCCAGGTGTGGAATCTATTTGCTGGGTTTGCCATTCCCAAGCCATCAAGTGGCTTTAAATCATAATCAACTTCTAACAAATTACTTGCTGTAATTTCGTCAAATCCTAAACCAAATTTTTGTGTTATGAAAGTATCTCCTTTATCTGTTCGGTAGGAAATCTGACCTGCCAATCCAGCATCGTGCCCTTTATCAAACAAAATTCTACATGTTAATGCCACTTTTTGTCGGCAAGAAAACTCTTGATCTTGAATCAAAGATGACATGTCTAATTTTGCTTGTTGTATTATTTTTTGTTTACTCAAATCACTTGTTTTCATTACAATTTTTCCTAAAATAACTATTATTAATTAATAATAATTTGAATATAATCAGTTTTTATAAATCATATAGCAGGCGCTTAAACTTATAATTATTAAAATAAAAAGCTCAATTAACTTTGTTGCACTTGAAACGGCTCAAATTTTCATTATTTTTACTTGCTAGCTTTACAACCTAAATTTATAACGACGCTTTTATTTTTTTGATGAAGCTATTTTCACCGATAGTAGTTCTAACCTATCTTGCCCCCAAAAAACCTCTCCTTCTACTACATAACTTGGCGCACCAAAAACACCTACTCTAGCTGCCTCTTTAGCATTCTCAGTCAAAATAAAATTAGCATTATCAAACACCATCCATTTATTAATTTCATCTAATGAATAGCCTGACCGAGTAGCTATTTCAACTAAGACTGCAGGGTTAGCAATGTCACGTTCTTCCATCCATACAGCATGCATGACACTTTCAATATAACTATTTACTTCCTTTCCTGCTGATAAGGCTCCAACTAAAAGGCTTAGAGCTTTGTCATTATTCACCGGAAAGTATGAAGGGTTCGTTATAATGGGCATGTTTAAAATCAATTTCCATCTCTCCAACTCAGTAACTCTATAGTCCTGTCGTTGCTGCGACCTTTGACTTAAAAGAGTTCCTCCTGTCAACTCAAATAATGTAGTCATTTGAACTGGTTTATAATTAATTATCGCCCCGTTTAACTCAGCAAGCTGAGTTAAACGTCGGTGCCCTAGATATGACCAATCCGAAGAAAGCCAAAAATAGTAGTCAATAGTAAGTTGGGACATGCACTTAGTTTCCTTTCTTAGAATACGTTGCTGGAATGGTTTTCATTCGAGCAATAATTGGAATAACAGCGAAAATGATAATGATAATGAGAACAAGAGAACCGACACGCCAAATAATATCTTGTTCTATCAGACAAATGGCACCAGCTATGCCTAAGGCCACTCTTAAAACCAAATGGACAGGCCATTCCAAGTAGCCTTCAAGGGCAACTATGAATGCAATGAGTGACATGAGGGAAATAATACCTCCCCACATCATCGTAATTGGATCACCACTTAAAATCGGAGTAGTAAAAAAAGCGATCGGCATTAAATAAATTGGTTTGGAAATTTTCCAAGCAAGCAACCCTGTTTTTAAGGGATGACTGTCCGCTATAGCCGCTGCAGCATAAGCTGTCAAACAAACCGGAGGGGTTACATTACTGTCTTGGCTTAGCCAAAATATAGCAAGATGAGAAGCTACAACAAAGCCAGCTAGCAAGGCTGGATCTACCAATTGCTCAACCAGAAGCGCTCGCGACTCTATGGGTAAATGCGAAACAAAATCGCGCGCGGCCGCTACTCCATTGTTGAACCCTGACAATGCAGGATCAAGTAACAGTAATATTCCTCGACGACCTTCTTCGATATTCCCTGCCGCTAGATTGTCAATTAAAGAATCTATCCCAACAATTTGAGCTAACGCAGGAGCGCATAACGTTGCTAAAACCACATAAGCTGCGGTAACAGGTAAACCCATCCCTAAAACAAGCGAGGCGATTGCAATCAAAGCAAGTGCAATCAATAGATTACCACCAGCCCATTCCACGACGAATAATGAAAATATTGCGCCTAACCCTGTCATAGCAATAATATTGACAACCAAACCAATTGCTACCAGCAACAGTCCTGTCATCGTGGCATTTTTAGCTCCATCTGACATCGCAAATAATATGTCACGCATACCCATTGGAGATTCAGTCAACCAAGACGCTGCTATAATAAGTAATATACCAATACCTGCAGCATAGATCGGTGTAAAACCAGCAACCAATAGACCTATAAGGCCTGCAATTGCAATAATAAACGATGCTCCACGACGACGAACAATATCCCAAATATTACCTTGTTCATTTATCTGGTCCTCGGGGATTTTAAGGTTAAGCCGTTTGGCTTCAATGCGTACATTCAACGCAATTGCAAAGAAAAACAGGAGAGCTGGGATAATACTCAGCCCAACAATTAAGCCATAGGGGCTTTGTGTATAGCTTGCGATAAGAAATGCGCCAGCTCCCATTACTGGTGGCATAAGTTGTCCTCCAGTCGAAGCCGATGCTTCAACTGCAGCAGCAAAGGCAGGAGAAAAACCACTGCGTTTCATCAATGGAATTGTTACAACACCAGTTGTCACTGTATTTGCGACAGCTGAACCCGATACTGTCCCAGTCAGCGCAGATGCACCTACTGCAACAAGACCAGGACCTCCTGTCACACGACCCGCGACAAGATGGGCAACATCAACAATGAAATCTCCTGCGCCTGAACGAACAAGAAACGCACCAAAAAGTACAAACATAAAAACAAAACTTGCTGAGATACCAGCAATACTGCCAAACATACCTTCGTCTGTATAAACACTACGAAATAGAACAGTTTCTAAACTTAGTCCCGGAAAACCAAGAGGACCATCAATAAATTGCCCCCAAAAAAGAGCATAGCTCATGAATGTCACGATAATCACAGCTATGAAAAAACCACTACGACGTGCAAATTCTATAGATGCTATTATCACAACGAAAACGCTCAATAGTTCTAATGTTTCAAATTGCATACCCCGCGCGTGAAAATCATCTTGTCTGACCAATAAAAACATTGCTGCCACAGCCGGTAAGACACTTGTTAATATCTTCCATACCCATTGGAGTATAGACTTAGGCATTTTAGGATATACTAATGTCATTAACGATAAAGCAGCAAAATGAGCCATCGTTAAAGCTTGCAATGAAGCGAGTGAGAAAATGTTTAGCCATAGATGAACAGCTGAAATTCCAGCGCAAAAAACAATAACTGGATTTATACTTTCACGCGTCATGATCTGAGTTCCTTATATATTTTTTATTAATATTCTATTATTTCCGCACCATATGATGCTAACAAGGCCAAACCAAAGTAGGATATTTTAGTCTACATCTAGATGAGCAGGAATATCCAACCCCGCTTCTCTGTAGTAACGTAAAGCCCCCGCATGTAATGGGACACTTAAACCGGTAATTGCACTCTCAAGGTTCATTGCACTTGTTGCTCCATGGATAGAGCGTAAAAACGGTAGGTTTTCATACATCGTCTTAACAATTTGATAAACATGCTCATCGGATACGTCCTTACGAACCACTAGTAAGTTTGGTGTCGCTATTGTATTGTAATCACTATCCTGTCCTGGGTAAGTACCTGCTGGGATTACAAAACGATTCCAAATATTCATCCCATTATCCGCAGCAGCAACCTGCTCATCAGTGTAAGACAATAAAGATACGCCATCTCCCGCTGAAGCCATCAGGCGTGTTACAGAACCAATCGGAATTCCACCACCAAATATTGCTCCATCAACCTGATTATTCATAAATGCATCGGTAGTTGCGTTATAACTAAGACTTGCATTTTTAAAATCTTCATCTAAATCATAACCAAGATTATTGAGCATGACGGTGTTAGAACCAATTGTTCCAGAGTTAGGTCGGCCAAGCGAAACAGTACGTCCTTCCATCTTAGAAAAATCCGATATTGTTCCGGTATTAACGAATTTACTGCGAACAACCGGATGTTCTACATTTCTCCATAACATAGATATCGCACGTAAATCTTTCTGCGGCTCAATAGCAGACAGAGCCCCTGTACCAGTACGTGCGAAGTGACCAAAGACAGATTGCATAATAGCGAATTGAGCCTCATTGCGTTTAAGCATGTAAACATTTTCACCAGAACCTGCCGAGTTGATTGCATTAAGTCGAATACCTGTTGTGGGTGTTAGACGTACCTGTGTCAATGTAGCAAGTGCGACACCTACTGGATAAAATGTCCCCCCAGTTGAAGCCGTCGCAAGAATATATTCTTGACTTTCTTTTGCCGTTAGAGTTGTTGGTGTAATTAATACCAGTGATAATACCGTTACAACTCCCGCCCTCAGCAAATTGCGGCACGTTTCCATCGATTTATTATTTTTGCTCTTCATGATATCTCCAAAGATTAATTGTGAACCAAATGTCATGTGGATCATTTTTTTAATATGACTCAAACGGATCATAGAGCAAATTTCATTTTTCAAGCAATAAAGATATAAAATACTAGTTATAGGTATAAGCTATAATTGAATTAATACGATTCAAGTTGGGGCATTTTAGTGAAGTGTTATTAACTAATAATTTCCAATATATAATAGGGGGATGTTTAGATTGCTTATCCCTTAAATCCTCTACACATTAGATTGTTATATGAAAAACTAACGAAATCTTAATGACATAACCCTCTTTAATTAGAGCTATAAACCAATGTAATCACTAAATAAGGAAGCGGAAGATGATCTCTTCGAACTAAATCTATTAACATCTATTCGATAATCTTTCTATTTCACAATTAAATAAATGATATGATAGTTTTAGTGGCAGGATAAGCATGCTCTTATAAAAACTTAATCTTGTTCTGTTGTTATTAGATCCTAAGGTATATCGGTATTCATGAATATTAACTCCAATTATCGTTCTCTATATTTATTTTCGATAGTCGCTGATGAAAAGAGCCTTTCTGCAGCAGCCTTACGACTAAATTTATCTCAACCAACGATGAGTCAGCACATAAATAAACTTGAGGAACAGTTGGGATATTCATTATTTCACCGCGCCGGAGGCAGAAGCTTGAGCCTGACACCCGCGGGTAAAGACTTGCAAAAAGATATAGAAGGGGGGTTTACAGGTTTAGATTTAGCATGGGCAAAAGCAAAAAGCAAAACAGGCTCTGAGGATAGTTTGATAATTGCATCAGTCCATACGCTTTTCACATATTACCTGCCTGACATTTTGGTCGGCTTTCTTAACCAGTACCCTATGGCTCGACCAGATATTAGAGCACGGAGTTCATCAGACGTAATAGCGTTATCACATACTCGTGGCATTGATATTGGATTAGTTTACGATACTGCTCACAGCGACCCTGAACTGATAAGCTATCCGTTGTTTAATGAAGAAATTGTTATTGTTTATAAATCAGGCCCTAATTGGGCTAAAAAAATATTAGCAACTCAGTGCATAGACGCAGAAACTCCAATCATAACTTTTCAAAAAGGCTATGCGTTACGCTCAATGTTAGACAGAGGCATGAAACTAAATGGATTTAGTTGTGTCGCTGAAGTTGATAACATCAACCTTATGCTAAGCCTTGTTGTAGCTGGAATTGGAGCTGCGATACTTCCTAGAGGAGTCGCTGATAAAATGAGCACATCATTAGGTCTAACTTGGAGCTCTCTTGAATACCCAAAGTTATCTAGAAATGTTATTGCAGTACAACGAAGATCTGAAAAACTTCGTCCGCTCGCGCAGTACTTTTTGGAATGCTGTAAGAACCATGCTCCTTAAAAATCCGCCTGATGCTATTTAAGATACCAAGTAATACATATTATTTTTATACAGTGGTTTAATCAAAGAGAAATAAAAAATTTCTATACATGTTTAAACAGACACGATAGTCTTGAGAGGAGCACATGGCATTAGCAATCGTTTCAGCAGATAATGATATTTTTTGACCACTCGTTCATTCCTATTTGCACATGCCTCACTACACTTCCTTACTTTTTTAATGACTCTAACCACTCCTCAATAGAGCTTAATTCCCAGCCAACTATTTTAGGTCCTAATTGAATCGGTTCTGGAAAAGCACCTTTGCGACGTAAACGACAGATTGTCGAACGACTAATACTTAACATCTCGGATAATTCTTTAGTGCGTATAATTTTCATATTTAACTCCATACTCTCTTATTATTTTTATTTTTTAGTTATCGAATCAAAGCCGATGAAGATATTATATTTCTAATTACAATTAGCAGTCAACAGAACAAAAAACATAAACCATTGTTTTAAGAGGAGTTATGGTAGTTAAGTCACCATAATTAATAATATTTACTTGATAAAAAGCAAGGTTTTTAGCTTCAAAGTTTTTTAAAAAAAATTTACTTATTTTTATAGAAATTGTGATTTGTAGGCGTTTTAAATAATTATATTCAAAACCCCACAATAAAAATTACATTTTTTTGTTTTTATTTCCAGAAGAGCCCATTTTTTTATTTAAAAGATGCTATCGATCTACTAGGAAAATTATTTACTTTATAAAGACTTCAATCTTCTAATAGGCTATCCAAGTAATCAGCCCATTTTTGCAACCAGATTTTACATTCAGGCTCATAACGATGAAGATCATAAGTACCCTCTATACCAGATCGGGCGTGACCTAATATTGCTTCAGCCACTTCATTTGGACATTGAATTTGAGAGAGATGCGTACGAACAGTTCGACGTAAATCGTGAGGCGTCCAATCTGCTATATCTAAATTTTTACCTTTCTTACGTAAAAGCCACGCTTGCTCCGTAAGACTTTTTTGTTGAATGGGCAGGTTCGTTTTCTTCGACTCAAATAAATATTGACCTGTGATTAATCGTAAAGATCGAAGAAACGCTATAGCTTGCGTTGGTAATTGTACGCTTCTGACGGCACCTGTTTTCGATTCTGTTATGTGATATGTACCTTTTTCTAGATCAATATTACTCCATTGAGCACTACATATTTCACCCGTTCTGCAGCCTGTCCATAGCGCTAATCGTAAAATATTTTTTTGTGTTTGCGTGTAACCTGATCCAGGAAGCCATTTAAGTAGTAAAGTAATTTCATTTTGTGACAAAAAACGCTTCCCGCGAGTTGATGTTAATTTTACTTTTGCCTGCTTTAGATTCGCTTTTGCTAAAAGAGCTGGGTTTGCAAATTGATCTGAAAACTTATCAAGCCCTAAGGCAAATTCATAAGCTGATGATAACTCTCTTAAGACACTACCAGCTTGCACATTAGCACCTCGATTATCGATTATCGCCATAATTACGTTTACCACATCTTTTCGTGTGATTTCAGCAGCGAGCCTATCGCCGAGCGTTGGAACTACATCACTATAAAGCAAACGTCTTGTTTCATACTGACCTTTAGCTTTTCTTGCACCTAGGACCTTTTTTCCGCTCTCTGTTCTTCGATCTTCTATATATTGAGTTAAATAAAGCTCAACTAAGTCTTTAACCAAGAAAGAGCCAGTTTCTTGCGCTTGTTCAGCCAAAATATTTTTTTCTTTTTCTACATCTTTAGCTATCTGTAATTCACTAGCTGGACATCGTCCTTCTCGTCTAGCTTGCTTTAGTTCTTGCAGCTTTACCCTAGCATCAGCTAAGGACAATGATGGAAAACTACCTATTTTCAGCTGTGTTAATTTCTTCGTTATTGGACTTTTATAGCGATAAAAAAAAGTTTTTCCTCCCGTCTTACCACAGCTAACTCTTAACCCTTGATTTTCACCTGTATCAGCCTTGTCTTTATCATTAGGTTTCATATTCTCAACTGTCTTAAAATAGAGAGGTTTGTTATTCTGTGGCTCTGTCATGTAGTGCTTTGCTATGGTCATATAATTGATTAGGTGTAGGTTTTAGTATAGTCAATTATTTTCAATATACGACCTACACTTTAACCTACACTAGTGCTTGAAATAAGGTGATAGCGCATGACACAACATGATATACATTTTTAGCAAAAATAGACATAAACCATTGTATTAACAGGAATAAATAGACCATATCTCATGACAAATACTGACAATAAAACACAACACACACCTATGATGCAGCAATACTTTAAAATTAAGGCTCAGCATCCTGAGCAAATTGTCTTTTATCGCATGGGTGATTTCTATGAAATGTTTTATGACGATGCCAAGCGCGCCTCTCAGCTGTTAGGGATATCCTTAACAGCAAGGGGAAAATCCGATGGTGAGCCTATCCCTATGGCGGGTTTCCCCTACCATTCGGCTGAAAGCTATATCGCTAAAATAGTGCGCGCTGGCGATTCTGTGGTGATTTGCGAACAAGTAGGTGACCCCGCTACTAGTAAAGGCCCTGTCGCTAGGGAAGTTGTGCGTATTGTCACACCTGGTACATTAAGTGATGAAGCTTTTCTCGATGAGAATAGTGATAACCTATTAATAGCTATCGATCAGCATGAGCACACGTTTGGTATGGCTGTGGTTGATATCAGTACCGGCTATTTTAGCTTACAAGAACTGGTTGGCGATGAAGCGCTATTCGGTGAGCTAGAAAGATTAAAGCCGAAAGAAGTACTGTTTAATGAAGACTCCCAGCTTAAAACGCTATTACAGCACTACCGTGGTTTAAGATCGCAAGCGCCATGGAATTTTGAAGAAGAGTCGGCGAGGCGATTACTGTGCCAGCAATTTAACACCCAAGATTTACAGGGCTTTGGCTGTGAGCATTTAACCATCGCCATACGCGCCGGTGGCTGCCTATTACAATACGCTAAAGATACCCAGCGCTCTGCGCTGCCGCACATTCAGCGCATTAAAGTAGAATTGCGCAGTGATACTGTCATTATCGATGCTGCGACCCGTAAAAACTTAGAGCTCGATCAAAACCTATCCGGTGGTCGTGAAAACACCCTCGTCAGTGTGATTGATAACACCAGCACTGCCATGGGTTCAAGAATGTTGCGCCGCTGGATAAATCAGCCACTGCGCAATATACACACTCTCAATCAGCGCCAGAGTGCCACGCACTGGCTATTGTTTGATTATCGCTTTGAAAAAATAGCGCAAAGCTTACAGCAAATCGGTGATGTCGAGCGCATTTTATCGCGTGTCGCTTTAAGATCAGCAAGGCCTAGAGATTTAGAGCGTTTGCGCGATAGCCTCAATGCACTGCCTGAGCTACAAAGTTTATTAACGCCAGAACCCGTTGCCCGCATCAGCCATTTAAGCAGTGCAATTAGTGAATACCCACAAATGAGCACGTTATTGCAGCGCGCGATTATTGATAACCCGCCGGTTGTGGTGCGCGATGGCGGTGTGATTGCTTCAGGCTTTGATGAAGAGCTCGATGAGTTGCGCGGTATCAGTGAGAATGCAGGCGCTTATTTATTGCAATTAGAAGAAAAAGAGAAAGCACGTACTGGTATCCCAACGCTAAAAGTTGGCTATAACCGGGTACACGGCTATTTTATTGAGATCAGTAAAGCGCAGGCGCTATCGGCACAAATACCGACTGAATATGTCAGACGCCAAACGCTGAAAAATGCCGAGCGCTTTATTACCGAAGAGCTCAAAGCCTTTGAGGATAAAGCTCTTTCTGCAAAAAGCCGCGCACTGTCTCGTGAAAAAGCTTTATACGACCAATTATTAGAAGATATTGCCATTGAGTTAAACCAGCTACAAGATACGGCGAGTGCGCTAGCAGAGCTCGATACGTTAGCGAACTTCGCTGAGCGCGCTGAGACATTGTCTTTCAACGCGCCGCTATTAACAGAACAGCCTGGCATATCTATCCAAGGCGGTCGCCACCCTGTGGTCGAGAAGGTATCTGACAACCCCTTTGTCGCCAACGACTTAGAAATGAATGATGAGCGTCGAATGCTAATTATTACCGGCCCTAACATGGGTGGTAAATCGACATATATGCGCCAAGCTGCATTAATCACTCTGCTTGCCCATATCGGCTCTTTTGTTCCCGCTAAAAGCGCGACTATCGGCTTAGTCGATAGAATATTTACGCGCATGGGCTCATCCGATGATCTCGCGGGCGGGCGCTCAACCTTCATGGTGGAAATGACTGAAACTGCCAACATACTCAATAATGCCACAGATAAAAGCTTAGTCCTGATGGATGAAGTGGGCCGCGGCACCAGTACCTTTGATGGTCTATCTCTCGCTTGGTCTTGCGCTGAACACATTGCCAACAAAGTAAAAGCATTTACCTTATTTGCTACCCATTACTTTGAATTAACGGTATTACCTGAGCAAATTTTAAACGTCAAAAATGTGCATCTAACGGCTCTAGAGCATAAAGATAATATTGTCTTTATGCATGAAGTTAAAGAGGGTGCGGCTAATCAAAGCTATGGTTTACAGGTGGCAAAACTAGCGGGGATACCAGTGCATGTTATTAGAGATGCGAGTGAAAAACTACGAGTATTAGAGCAAGAGAGCTCGCAGTTAGAACATAAATCCGCGAAAAAATCAGGACCGCAGCCTTATCAAGATGATATGTTTGCACCCCAGGTACAAGCAAACCCAGCGATAGCCGCGTTAGCAGACATCAACCCAGATGAACTAACACCAAGACAGGCACTAGATGCATTGTATGCTTTAAAATTGGTCGCACAAAAAGATTGAAGATAGCCAGTGCACTCATTGAGCGCACTGTGTATTACAAAGGTGATGACAGGCTATTATGCCTGCTCATCTTCTTTATTATCTACGGGTACCGTTTCAATATAATCGACCCGCTGATAACCCCTTGGCAGTTTATTACCACGACGGCCGCGCTCACCGACAAAGTGCGCTATATCGGCAGGTTTTAAGCGTAAATGCTGCTTACCTGAATGTACAAGTAACGTATCTTGTGCATCAAAAACCACCAGCGAGGTTAACAGCTCTTCACGTGACGCCGCTTTCGCCGTTGCTATATTGATGATTTTATTACCCTTACCTTTACTCAGTTCAGGTAACTCTGACACATTAAAGACCAGCATACGCCCTTCGTTAGTTACCGCAGCGAGCATTTTATTATCTGTACTTTCAAGTGCTTGTGAAGTAAGAATTTGCGCATTTTTTGATAGCGTTAACGCAGCTTTACCGTTTTTGGTTTTACTCGACAAGTCAGCAATACTGGTTAAAAAGCCGTAGCCGGCATCAGAGGCTAATAACACTTTGGTATCATCAGCACCGGTGACCGCTGTTTCAATAGCAGCGCCTTTTGGCATTGATATGCGCCCAGTAATGGGCTCGCCCTGGCCTCGCGCTGAAGGTAAATTATGGGTTTCAATGGTATAACTGCGCCCGGTTGAGTCCAATACAATCAGTGGCTGATTCATGCGCCCAGCACACGCTATTTTAAAGCTGTCTCCCGACTTATAACTTAAACCTACTGCATCTATGTCATGCCCTTTTGCAACTCGCACCCAACCTTGTTTAGAGATCACGGCGGTAACAGGCTCTGCTGATAGTAAATCTTTTTCATCAAACGCTTTCGCTTCGCCGCGCTCAACGATGGGTGAGCGACGATCATCACCGTAGGCTTGCATATCTTCTTTTAATTCTTTTTTAATCAGGGTACGCATACGTTGATCAGAGCCTAAAATAAGCTCTAATTTTTGACGCTCTGCTGCTAACTCATCTTGCTCGCCTTTAATTTTAAACTCTTCAAGACGTGCTAAATGACGAAGTTTTAAATCAAGGATCGCGTTGGCTTGAATATCAGTAATATTAAAGCGTGCCATCATCACCGCTTTGGGATCATCTTCGCTGCGGATGATTTCAATCACTTCATCAATGTTTAGATAGGCTGTCATCAAACCTTCTAAAACATGTAGCCTATCGAGCACTTTATCTAGACGATACTGCAAGCGCTTGCGAACAACCCCGGTGCGCCAGCTCAACCACTCAGTCAAGATTTGACGTAAGTCTTTAACTTGCGGGCGACCATCAACACCTATCATATTCATGTTGACGCGATAGGTGCGCTCTAAATCTGTTGAGGCAAAGATATGCGCCATCAACTGCTCTAAATCAACACGGTTTGAGCGCGGTACCAACACTAATCGCGTTGGGTTCTCGTGATCAGATTCATCGCGTAAATCGGCCACCATCGGCAGTTTTTTCTGCTGCATCTGCGCGGCTATTTGCTCTAGCACTTTAGCGCCAGATACTTGATGTGGCAGCGCAGTGACGATGACATCGCCTTGCTCTTTATGCCACAGCGCGCGCATGCGCACAGAGCCTCGCCCTGTGGTGTAGAGTTTGCGCAAATCATCTTTGCTAGAAATAATTTCAGCATCGGTTGGCATATCAGGGCCTGGTACAAACTCACAGATATCCTCTAAACTTGCACGCGGATTTTCTAGTAAATGAATACACGCAGAGGTTACTTCACGCAGATTATGCGGTGGGATATCGGTGGCCATACCAACAGCAATACCAGTACCGCCATTGAGTAAAATATTTGGTAATCTGGCAGGTAATACCGTAGGCTCATTTAATGTGCCATCAAAGTTAGGCACCCAATCGACCGTGCCTAAGTTTATCTCTTGCAGCAACACTTGTGAATACGCTGTTAAACGCGCTTCGGTATAACGCATGGCCGCAAACGATTTAGGATCATCCGGTGCACCCCAGTTACCTTGGCCATCAATTAGCGGGTAGCGATAACTAAACGGCTGCGCCATCAACACCATCGCCTCATAGCAAGCACTGTCGCCATGGGGATGGTATTTACCTAATACATCACCGACAGTACGTGCTGATTTCTTATGTTTGGCGGTATTTTTAAGCCCTAACTCGCTCATCGCATAGACTATACGACGCTGTACTGGCTTCATGCCATCACCGACATGCGGTAGGGCGCGATCGAGAATAACGTACATAGAATAATCTAAGTATGCTTTCTCAGTAAATGCTTGTAGTGGCAGTTTTTCGATACTGTCATCTGTTGTGTAAATGGACATAATTTATGTGTTCACCCTTCACAATCTATCTTCATTAAATTTATCAAACAGCGTATATATTTTAAGATTCGCTGCTGTGTGAGATTCTTTGCTAGTTATACTTTCGCGAGGTCGCCACTGCTCTCTAGCCATACTTTTCGATCAGCAGCTCGCTTCTTCGCTAGCAGCATATCCATCATTTCATGGCTGTTATCGCCAGCTTCAATAGAAAGCTGTACTAGCCTGCGAGTATCTGGGTCCATGGTGGTTTCGCGCAATTGCAGTGGGTTCATTTCACCTAGACCTTTAAAGCGCTGCACGTTGATTTTGACATTTTTTCGCTCAGCTTTAATACGCTCGATAATACCATCGCGCTCACTGTCATCTAACGCATAGTAAACATCCTTAGCGGCATCTATGCGATACAGCGGTGGCATAGCGACATAAATATTACCCGCTGCGACTAACGGCTTAAAATGACGCAAAAACAACGCACAAATCAAGGTGGCAATATGGGCACCATCTGAATCAGCATCCGCTAGTATACAGATTTTACCATAGCGCAAACCGCTGATATCATCATTGCCAGGCTCTACGCCGATAGCGATCGAGATATCATTGATTTCGTTAGATGATAAGACTTCAGAAGAGTCGACTTCCCACGAATTAAGGATTTTACCGCGCAGTGCCATTATCGCTTGGAACTGACGATCTCGCGCCTGCTTAGCAGAACCGCCCGCTGAATCACCCTCCACTAAGAACAATTCAGACCTCGCTGTTTCTGAGCCGGCACAATCCGCTAACTTGCCGGGTAGTGCAGGGCCTGTGGTAATACGCTTGCGCACTACTTTTTTGCTGGATCGCAGTCTTTTTTGAGCACTGGCTATCACCACTTCCGCGAGCTTTTCACCATCTTCTACATGCTTATTGAGCCACAGTGAAAACGAATCTTTAATAGCGCCTGAGATAAAGGCTGCGATGTGTCTTGAAGATAATCGCTCTTTAGTTTGGCCTGCAAATTGTGGATCGCGCATTTTAGCAGATAAGATATAACTACAGCGCTCCCAGATATCTTCAGCTGTTAGCTTAACGCCGCGCGGTAGCAGTGATCGGAATTCACAAAACTCACGCATCGCCTCTAACAGACCTGTTCTAAAGCCGTTAACGTGCGTGCCACCAACAACCGTAGGGATTAAGTTAACAAAGCTTTCACAGGTCAGCTCGCCACCCTCTGGCAGCCATTGCACTGCCCAATCGACAGCATCGGTCTCACCTTGCAATGAGCCGACAAAAGGCTGAAGTGGGATCGTTTCGTATACTTGAGTCATGCCCGCTAAATAAGCGCTTAAACCATCTTCGTAATACCAGCTTTCTTTCTCGTGTTTCGCGCCACTTTGGTCGCTAAAGGTGATTTTAAGACCAGGACATAACACGGCTTTGGCGCGTAAGTTATGCTTTAATTTGCTGACATGATATTTATTAGTATCAAAGTATTGGCCATCTGCTAAAAACTTAACGGTGGTGCCGGTATTGCGCTTACCGCAGCTGCCGATGACTTCTAGTTCTGATATTTTCTCGCCATCAGCGAAGCCGATACTATAGACCTGTGAATCACGACGAATTTGTACTTCTAAGCTTTTTGACAGCGCATTAACGACAGAGACACCGACGCCATGTAGCCCGCCTGAGTAATTATAGTTACCCTCGCTAAACTTAGCACCGGCATGTAGCTTGGTCAGAATCAGCTCAACACCGCTAACCCCTTCTTCAGGGTGAATATCGACCGGCATACCACGCCCGTTATCACTAACGGATAGGAAGCCATCTTTAAACAACACCACGTCAATTTGATTAGCATAGCCTGATAACGCCTCATCCACTGAGTTATCAATAACCTCTTGCGCTAAGTGATTAGGCTTATCTGTTTCAGTATACATACCAGGGCGGCGTTTTACTGGGTCTAAACCACTGAGGACCTCGATCGAATCAGCTTGATAATCGCTACTCATTTATTAATATCCTAAATTTTATTATTGCTATTGCTATTTTTTAAGCCAAATAAAAATATATCTTCGATAACATCATCGAAATTTTCAAAACTGTGATTGCCGCCAGCTGTTACACGCTGCTCAACGCCGACTAGCTTATCGACAGCTTCTTGGTAATTTAGTGTTTCATCTGCCATTTGACTCAATAATAACAAACGCTCTTTATTTTTAAATACATCAGCAAAATTAGCGACATCTATCGCCAACAACTGCGCAATATGTTCAGTGGTTAACGTATATTTTTGACCACTATATATATTTTCATTTTCACCAAGTAAATCTGCTAACAAACGATACGGATAAACGGCGGGGTTTACTAATACCGCACGACACTGCTGATATTGATGAGCGAGCCAAAGGCTGTAATACCCCCCTAAAGAGCTACCTATTAGCAATATTGTCTCGCTATTGACTTGCCTGATTAATTCATGCAATTGAGCCATCGCTTGTTGCGGCGCGTAGTCTAATGCGGGTACCAATAATTGATAACCTAAATCGGCTAAATTTTGCTCGTTGAAATAACGCTCAATTTGCTGCGCCTTAATTGATTTAGGCGAGCTATTAAAGCCATGAATATAAATCACGCACAGCGACATACTGTTTATCCTTACAGTGTTTTAATGGCAAGTTACCGAAGCCTGCTAATAGTTGCAAGTATTTGCTCACTAAAAATCGAGTAATTACCCACTGAGCACAGCCAATACGTCTATTGCACTAGCTTAATCTAGCTTAGTGGCGTCTGATCTGGCTGCTTTTTCAAACACTATCAGCAATGACACTAACGCGATGCACAACAGAGCTAACTTGACCATTAGCGAATAATTCAAACTCCCTAAAGGCTGGCAGAGCCAATAGCGGATCATCTTCTAATATTGGTTTTAGCTGCTGTTTTTTAAACTGAGGAGCGCTCGCTGGGGTTGCAAACAATTCAATTTTTTTGCCTGCCCTTTGCTCTATAATATGATGATCTTGATGTAGATGACCAAAGGTAACGGCTCTGACTTTGTGTAACTTATCTAGCACTTGCCAAAATTGCTCAGCATTAGCGAGTTTAATCTCATCTTGCCAAACACTGCCGACATTGACTGGCGGGTGATGTAGCGCCACCAAAACATGATCGACATCTAATTGATCGACGCTGGCCAGTAATGCTAATTCAGCTGTTGATAACGAGCCACTACCAACCCCATTGGGATTGCTAGTACTGTCTAGTAAAACAATGGCCCAGTTTGCATCGAGCACAACCTTTTGTTGCATCTCACTAAATTGAGACATTATCTGGGTATCATCATGATTACCCGCTAGCCAATGGCGCCGCTGAGCTAAACCCACTGTTTTATCTAGTATTCTTTGATACACCGAGTGTTTGGCATCTTGTGCTAAATCACCTGTTAACAATAAATGATGATAGGCCGTTACCACGCGTTGCCCGCTGCGAATACTCGCTAGCACTGCATCTAAGCGCTGTTCTGGATAAAAGCCTTTCAGTGCTGTCACTTCACTCTCAAGCAGATGAAAATCAGTTATTTGCAATACCCTGATAGAGTCTGTCATTTGCCCTAATTCATCCTGTTGTTAGATTGACATTGGTGAAGCTTAATATATCGGCGATGGCTGACTGGCAACATAGCCATTGGTTAAACAATGACTTAACCATTGTGCCAAGTAGTCATTGAGCTGCATTTTTTCATCTACTTGATACATCTCATCATTAGGGTACGGGTATTTTCCTTTAAATTGAGCGTGCGTGTGCGGGCTAACAACTTCCGCCAACTTGGCATCATGATATAAACGCACCAGTAGTTTAGTACTAAAAACATTCGCTAAATAGTCACTATTTGCCAGTGTATTATCATTGCCATCAACTATGCTTTGCTGCGTTATTTGTAAAGTGCTGGTATATTTAAAACGCTCGAGCACTTCAATATTCATCAGATATTTTTGCTTGCAGGTTTCAACCACAAAATCGCGCTGGTCAGATTTATCAAAATTTGGCAACAGCTTGAGCACCCGTATGTAATTGGCTTCACATATCGCTATTTGCCTTGTTAAATCTGGTACATACTTAGCTTTCATAATGCTTATTTAAATCTTTTTTAAGGCGCTGTAGTGCCAACCACTGCAAACCAATCATTGAAAACGCGTTATTAATCTGCCCTGTTTCTAGCATGTTAATAGCAGCAAGCGCGTCAATTACATGTACTTTAATATCTTCACCTTCACAGGCCAGGCCATGAAACTGTGTAACACTAGCCGCATCGACACTGGCATAAAACAAATCAATATACTCACTGACACCACCAGGGCTTGGCGTGAATTTATAAATATGTTGTAGCTTATCGATAACAAGCCCCGTTTCTTCTAGGCATTCACGAATCGCTACTTGCTCTATATTTTCACCGGGCTCGATAATACCGGCGACCAGCTCTAGGAGCCAAGGGCTAGAGTCTTGCCCTATCGCCCCAACTCGAAACTGTTCAACCATCACCACTGCATCTAGATTTTCATCATACAAAAGCAGTGCTATGGCATCGGGTTTGTCAATCAAGTCACGGCTGATTTGAATATCATCACCCGCAAAGCTTCGGTGTGTCAGAGTTAGCTCTTTTAATTGATAAAAGCTAGTCGCTAATACTTGTTCATCTTCAATCTTGACAGCGTCTTGATTAAAGCTGGCGCACCATTGCTTTTTAACGCTCATTTTTACAGCTTGCAGCTTAGGCAATCTTCAAAATCTAAGCTCTCTAACTCTTCACGCTCTGCTTGCGCTGTTGCAATTCGTGTCTGTAACTCTTTAGCTAATACTTCGCTGTCCTGAATATTGGCACGTGCACAGATATCAACTAATGTGTTTAGCTCATCTAATGTAAAATCGTTCATCGTATTTCCCTTGCTGTATATTATGGCTAAGCTTATTGTTGAGTTTAGCTGATATTAATTTTAGTTGTCATTGTATGCGCCCGAAAGCACTCGTTTTAAACCCTTGCTACTTTATATTTCGATATATTCAACCATTAATTGCACATTGCGTTTACCGCGAAACTCATTGACGTCTAATTTATAGACAACACGTACGGTATCTAATGTCTCATTAGGCCATACGCGCTCATCTATATTGAAATAAATAGCGTCGACAGCCAGCCCTGAATCAGGATCCATTAACACTAGTTTTAAATGTTTTTTACCCACTATACGCTGTTGGATAATTTTAAATTCATTATCGAACAATGGCTCACTAAAGTGATGCCCCCAAGGGCCGGCATCTTTAAACAGCGTCGCTAACTGTAAATTAATATCCTCTGATTTTAAAGCGCCATCTGTCAGTAGTGTTTTCTGTAAATCTTCAGCGGCTAAACCATTTTTTACGACATTATCAAACGCTATTTCAAAACGCTCTAAATCTTCAGCATTGATCGTTAGCCCCGCCGCCATGGCATGGCCGCCAAACTTTTTGATTAAACCAGGGTTTTGAGTCTCAATCAATGCTAAGCCATCACGCAAATGATAACCGTTGATAGAGCGAGCAGAGCCTTTAATTTCACCTTCATCACCTGGGGCAAAAGCAATCACTGGCCGGTGTAGTTTATCTTTAATACGTGAGGCAAGTATGCCGATAACACCTTGATGCCAGCTTTGATTATAAAGGCAAACACCAGTGGCGTGCTGCTGATCTGTGTTATTAATTTTTTTCTCAAGCTCACTAAGAAATGCCAGTGCTTGAACCTGCATCTCCTGCTCAATTGCTCTGCGCTCGATATTGAGCTGATCAAGCTGTAACGCATATTCACGCGCACGCTCCTCATCTTCACATAACAGACACTCAATACCAATGGACATATCATCTAAACGCCCTGCGGCATTGAGTCTTGGAGCTACTGCAAAACCTAGATCACTGGCCACTAATGTTCTTAAAGGCCGGTTGGCAATATCTAACAATGCCTTAAGCCCTGGCCTTACTCTGCCAGCTCTGATGCGTTGCAACCCTTGATAAACTAGCGTTCTATTATTGTGCTCTAAAGGCACAACATCAGCCACTGTGCCTAAAGCAACTAAATCTAATAAGCTTGCCAAGTTAGGTTGTGCAATCGCCTGCGCACTAAACCAGTTCTGTTTTAGTAGCTCTCGCCTCAGTGATATCAGCAAATAAAACACCACACCTACACCGCAAGTGGACTTAGCAGCAAACTGACAGTCTTTACGGTTCGGGTTAACTATAGCAAGGGCTGCAGGCAGTGTATCGCCCGCTAAATGATGATCGGTGACGACAACATCAATACCTAACGCATTTGCCCTAGCGACACCTTCGATACTAGAGACGCCATTATCAACCGTAATAATAAGCTGCGGGTTATCCTGTGCAGCGACATCGACTATTTCAGGTGACAAACCATAACCAAATTGAAACCGATTAGGCACCAAATAATCTACGCTGTGTAGGCCCATCATGCGCAGCCCTAATAACAACACCACGGTACTGGTTGCGCCATCGCAATCAAAATCGCCAATAATAGTAATTTTTTGCCCTTGGGTTACCGCTACAGCGACTCTTTGCGTTGCCTTATCAATGTCTTTTAAACCACTATCGGGCAATAAATCTTTTAATGCTCTACCTAATTGCGCTTCATTTTTGATGCCGCGAGCGGCGTATACTTTAGCGAGAGGCTCAGCAACTTGGGTGAAAATCTTTGCCTGATAATCTATGTTTTCACGTCTTTGGATATTTACTGTGCTCAAACTCGGCCTCTATTGTTTAATAACTGGTGACTAACGACTTCTTAACATTGTGCAGCTATTGATTAGCTATTTTCAAATGATGAAAATGACTAGGGCGCTGGAAACAATGCGTTGGTTTTATTGGTATAATAATACACCACTAAACCAATCCATTCTTTTAATGAAAAATTGAGATCCCGAACGTGCTGCCAATACTTAGGGTCTACGCGCATACCATTCGCGGTTATTGAATAGTAATCAACCGGATAAGCCATCACATCCCAGCCACGCTGGCGAAAAATCCCCATGGATCTAGGCATATGAAAAGCCGAGGTTACTAATAACCATTTACCTGTTGGCACGCCTGCTAGTGCCTGCTCGCTCAATAATGCGTTTTCAAAAGTATTGCGTGAGCCTTTTTCCCAGAGCACTCGATCAGCGATTTGATTATCGACAAACCATTGCGTCATCGCACTATCAGCAACCGCTTGTGGGTGTAATAAACTGCCACTGCCACCAGTAAAAATCAGCTTGGCCTGCGGGTATTGTTGCGCTAATACTGGCAGCACCATTAATCGCTCTGCCGCCTGATTAAATTGCGCGCTGCCCCACTCTATGCCCAGCTCACCGCGTTCAGCCCCGCCGAGCACAATAACACCTTCAATGTTTTCAGGTAGCGTTTGCACTCTTTCAAAACGCTGCTCTAACGGCCTTAATATAATATCAGCGACGGGTAAAAACAAAATAGTCACTAAGCAAAAGGTACTTAAGATAAGGATACGTGTACCCCATTTCACACTCCACTTAGTACTAATGAGGACACTGGCAATGACCACTAACAGTATCAAAAAATTATCAGGGCTTATGACAAACCAAAAAACTTTGGAGAAAATATAAAAATATTCCATCAACATTTATCACCGATAAAGCAAACTGTAACAGCCGCTGTTAAGCCGACACAGTTAGCCATTTTACGCTGTTTATAATAAAGCATTAAATCGACAGCACTTAAACAATAAAGGCCCGTATGATACGAGCCTTTAGCAACTGATTTTTTAAAATTTAGCCCAGTTTACTGATCATAAACTGCTGCACTTTTTGCAAGTCATTATCGAGCACAGTATAAGCCTCTTCACGCTCAAACAAATCAGCTAAATGCTCCGGTAAATCAGGTGCTTTCAAGCCAGCTTTAGTGATTGCATCAGGAAACTTCACCGGGTGTGCTGTCGCCAGTGTAATCATTGGCACGCTAACATCTTTATTGTTATCGCGCGCGGCCTGCACACCAATAGCGGTATGCGGGTCTAACAGATAACCGGTTTGCTCAAAAACTGTCTTAATAGTTTCACAAGTGACATCATCGCTTAAACTAGCACTGTCAAAAATAGCCTGCATTCTTTCGATTTGCGCAGGGGCTAATGTGACAGCCTCGGTTTTAAAACGCGTTAACAACTCATCGACAGCATCACCGTCTTGATCGTACAGATCAAACAGTAAGCGCTCAAAATTGGAAGAAACCATAATATCCATCGATGGTGATAATGTGTGCTTAAGTCCTTGCTTGGACATATCATTATCTGCAATTGCGCGATGCAAAATATCGTTGGTATTAGTCGCTACGATTAATTGCTTAATTGGCAGGCCCATTTGCTTAGCTAAATAGCCTGCAAAAATATCACCAAAATTACCTGTCGGCACAGAGAAAGACACTTCGCGATGCGGCCCACCTAGTGCTAATGAAGCACTAAAATAGTAAACGATCTGGGACATAATACGGGCCCAGTTAATCGAGTTGACAGCGCCTAGCTTACGCCCATTTAGGAAACTTTGATCGGCAAAGCTAGCTTTTACCATTTCTTGGCAATCGTCAAAATTACCTGATATTGCAATATTATGTACATTATCAGCTAAAATTCCGGTCATTTGGCGACGCTGTACTTCTGATACACGATTATGTGGATGCATAATAAAAATATCAATACATTCACTGTGACGACAGCCTTCAATAGCAGCAGAACCTGTATCACCAGATGTTGCGCCAAGTATCACTAGTTTTTCACCGCGCTTTTTCAATACATAGTCCATTAAACGACCTAGTAATTGCAGGGCAAAATCTTTAAACGCCAAAGTTGGACCGTGAAACAGCTCTAGCACCCACTCGTTTGTCGATAGCTCTTTAAGTGGTGCAACAGCCGCATGATCAAAGCCTTGATATGTCTCATCGATCATCGTTTTAAGGTCGTCATCACTAATACAGCCGGCAACAAAAGGCGCTATAATTTTAAACGCTAGTGCTTCATAGCTTAAGCCAGCCCATGAAGCAATTTCTTGTGCTGTGTATTTAGGTAGCTCTTTTGGCACGTACAAACCGCCATCGGAGGCTAAACCCGCTAACAAAACCTCTTCAAAATTTAACTCTGCTGCTTTCGCACGCGTGGATATATACTTCATTTCTCTTTCCTTAAATATGCTCTACACGGATACGGGAAACATCGCCTACTATGTTATCTAAAGCTTCTATCGCCGCTATCGCTTGGTTCATTTTATGCTCAACCACTTTTTGCGTCAGCAAGATCACAGGAACATAATCTTCATCGGTTTCTTTTTGCACAATCGCTTCAATGTTAATACCGCAATCACCCAGTATTTTCGTGATTTGCGCTAAGACACCAGGCTTTTCAGCAGCTTTTATATGAATATAGTAACCTGTCTCAGTTTGATCCATCGCAAGTACCGGCGTATCTAATAACTGATCAGTCATATAACCAAGAGGCGGTAAAATAAAGGCACCATTACTGTTAATGTGACGTGCAATATCAATAATGTCAGCGATGACAGCTGAAGCAGTCGCTTCAGCACCGGCGCCGGCACCATAATGTAACGTTTGACCAACAGCATCGGCGTCTACTAGCACAGCATTCATCACACCGTTAACATTTGCGAGTAAGGTTTTCTTAGGGATCATCGTTGGGTGTACGCGCAACTCAATACCTTGGCTGGTACGTCGCGTAATACCCAAATGTTTAATGCGATAGCCTAGCTCATCAGCAAATTTAACATCTTCAGCCGTAATTTTGCTAATGCCTTCTGTGTAAGCTTTACTAAATTGCAATGGCACACCGTAAGCAATTGAAGACATGATCGTTAGCTTGTGAGCTGCATCTATGCCTTCAACATCAAAAGTAGGGTCCGCTTCGGCATAACCTAGAGCCTGAGCCTCTGCTAGTACATCAGCGAAGTTTCGTGATTTTTCCTGCATTTCTGACAAGATAAAATTACCAGTACCATTGATGATACCTGCGATACTTTTCACTTTGTTTGCAGCGAGGCCTTCTTTTAGCGCTTTAATAATAGGAATGCCGCCAGCAACTGCTGACTCAAATGCAACACTAACATTGTGCTTTTTAGCTGCTGCAAAAATTTCATTACCGTGCTCTGCAATCAACGCTTTGTTGGCAGTAACAACATGCTTGCCATTTTCAATTGCCAACATCACTAACTCAAGAGCGACCTCGTAACCGCCAATTAACTCTACCACTACATCTATGTCTGGGTTGCGGGCAACATCGAAAATATCTCTGGTGATATTCGTTCCGGTAGTGTTGCAGTCAGGGTTATCACGACGGGCACCAATTTGCTCAATAATAATATCGCAGCCTACACGGCGGCTAATTTCCGCAGCGTTGCGTGTTAAGACATTAAATGTACCGCTGCCAACAGTACCCAAACCACATATTCCAACTTTTACCGGTTTCAAACTATATCCTCGCTGTATGTTCCCGTCATTTATTACCCGTGATGAATAATAGCGGAGCGCTAGTATAGCTAAGATAGTTCACACAAACTATGATCAGATTATTAATTATTAGAAGTTTTATAAGAAAAATAACATTTTTTATAAACAAAAAAATAGTTGAGCGAATCGTTAGCCGTTTAAAGATTGATCAACGAAAGGGGCAATAGCAAAACAAAGCACGAGTAATGTCTATCAAAACATTTGCGAAGCAATGCTTACTGTTTTTAAGTCAGACGCGATGAGCGAGGATATTACATATAATGCACACGATTAAATGTCATTTGCGATAGCCTTACTATATAAAAACTAACTGGTATGTCACATCTCTAACAAGCAATTATTAATTACCTGTTAGAGTCTTTGAAATTTTTTATGAATTTAAAAATAATAGCGGCTTAATTAATACCTAAGCTGTTCAGCAAATCTTGAGCTGAAGCGAAACCTGCTATTTTTTTACCATTTTCAGTGAAAATTGTCGGCGTCGCATTCACACCTAACTGCTGTGCTAACAAATATTGCTCACCTACTGGGCTGTCACATTTAGTCGTTGCTATTTTACCTTTTTGCTTGGCATCTGTGAGCGCTTGAGCTGGATCTTTTGCACACCAGATAGCACTCATTTGCTGGGCCACATCTGAATGTTCTCCCGCGCGTGGAAATGCCATATACTTAACTGTCACGCCGCTTTCTTGTAACTCAGGCACCGCTTTGTGTAGCTTTTGACAATAAAAGCAGGTGATATCAGTAAATACTGAAATCTCAGCCTTTTGTTCACCTTTTGCCGCATAAACAATTTGTTTATCTACGCCGTAATTAGACAGCACTTGCGCTACCTTTTTTTCCTGTTTTAACGCCGATAAATTAATAAAGCCTTTTTCTTTGCTCAGATTAAACATTTGACCTAATACTAAATATTCAGCATTTTTATCAGAGAACAACACATCTCCAGATTTGAGTACTATTTCGTACATACCAGGCCACGGTGTCTCCTCTAAAGTATCAATCACAATATTTTCATTGATCAGCTTTAATTTCTCACCGATACTCTCTTTTACTGACGCTGCACTAACCGACACGGAAAACGCTAAAAACACGCTAATAAGTGATAAACGCGAAAGTACTGAAGTATTTTTTTGTGATCTGTACGACATTTTTTTAAACATGAAAATTCCAAAAATCAGTAAGTTAGTTATATCTAGATAGGGTAACTCATATTAAGTTCCCATGGTTATAGTAAGCAGCATAAAGCGCATATTGTCTAGCGTAAACTTTTCAGCGTTGCTATATCTTTTTTCAGCACAGGATACTTTACAAAGCCCTGTGCGACACGCCTTCTCATAATAATTTTATCTTCTTGCACATCAGTTATAACACCTTCTATCTCTTTACCTAGTGTTGTTCTTAAGCGCACAGATTTATTGGTAAAACTCGCAATGTTTTGCATATCAATATCTAAGTAAGCTAATGGCTTATCTGATCTTTGTCGCTCTGCCTTTTTTTCTTCAATTTCAGCAAGAATCTCATCTTTTACAGCGTCAACCTCCTCGCCTACCACACTAGCCTCTCGCAGCAGCGATAAGTATTCAGTCGAAGCTAACTGCCCATTGACAGCCAGCTCAAGATCTGGCGACGTTAAAAAATCATAATCGCCACCAAACACAGCAGCTAACGGTAGTGGCGATTTAGGTTTTAAACTTGCAACCGCTTTTACATTAGGCATGAACAAGCTTAAAACTCCGGACTCCAAAGCCGCATTATCGACCTGTGTTTGCTCAAGCATACTTAACCTAACGTTTTCTTTGAAAAAATTATAATAGTTGTTTTCAGCAACATCTTCTTGTTCAGCACAATATTTTAATCGCTTTACATTAATACCTCTGTCATTGACGCCAAGTGATGCGTACGACAGCTTCGCCCTTCTTAATAACGAATTGTCTTTGACATTGATCGGCGACTGACTAGTCAGTTGTAATTGAAGCGAAGCTGTTAGCATTCCTTGCACATTAACTGATGTAGATAAATTTAGACTGCGCCCATTGGCACCAAGGTTTATTTTAATGAGAGCATCTAATTGATTATGGCTTAGACCTGCATTATCTAAAAACGAATAAAAATCAGACTGATCCGCGCAGGCGACATTCCACAGCGGCCTTCCTCTTTGATTGCGACTAAGCGCTGATCTCGCTTTAACAAAGTCCGCATTTAAATCAAACACGGCACCTGAGACGACCAACTCTAAAGAACTAGAACTAATATCTTTTAATATCTCTTGGGACAATATATTGAGAGGGCCGCCCGTTTTTACCTCGATACGATCTACAGCAATTTTATCAATGTAGCCATTTGGCGCAATATCGATTTGGTTTAAGAAAATATTGCCGTTAAAATCAACCGTTGTCTCATTAATATCGATCATGGCAACGCCGGCCAATTGAGCAACCACGCTGTTAACTATTTGTTGGCTTTTATATTGATAATAAAAAAACACAGCCCCGGCACTGATAGCGAGTAACGATAGCAACAACACAAAGCTAACAATGACTTTTCTTGGCATTTAACAGTCCTTATCTATTTCAATATAATGCACTTTATTTTAGCACTAAATTCTACTATTTCCATGAGCTGTAAAGATACCAGTGTATAGCCATTGCCACAACGATCTAATCAACGTATTCGCTTTTCTTTACAGGCATAAAAAAAGGCAACCTAGGTTGCCTTTTCTTGAAAGTAAAATTGAGATCAGCCCAATTTTTCTTTGATACGTGCAGATTTACCACTAAGCTCACGCAAGTAGTAAAGTTTCGCTTGGCGAACATCACCACGACGTTTCACTTCAATCTCTTCAACGATTGCGCTGAAAGTTTGGAATGTACGTTCAACACCCACACCGTGAGAAATCTTACGTACTGTGAACGCTGAGTTTAAACCTCTGCTGCGTACACCAATAACCACACCTTCGTATGCTTGTAGACGGCTGCGAGTTCCCTCGACAACACGTACTTTAACAATCACTGTATCCCCAGGACCGAACGAAGGGATTTCTTTTGTCATTTGTTCAGCTTCAATTTGCTGAATAATAGAGTTCTTACCGCTCATGCGTAGCTCCTAATGTTGATTGTCAGGCTCTTGAGCCTCACAAATATATTCTTCTAATAACTGCTGCTCAATTTTATTGAGGGTCATTGCTTGCAATAAATCCGGACGCCTTTGATAGGTTCGCCCCAATTGTTGCTTCAAGCGCCAGCGCTTGATTTTTGCATGATTGCCACTGAGCAACACTTCAGGTACCTGCTGATCATTCAATAATTCGGGCCGCGTATAGTGAGGACAATCCAATAACCCTTCTGCGAAGGAGTCTTGCAATGCTGAGTCAACATGCCCAAGTACTTCTGGTACAAGTCGAGAAACCGCATCAATTATTGTCATGGTCGGCAATTCGCCACCACTTAACACAAAATCCCCTAGGGAAATTTCCATGTCAATGTCTGTCTCTATCAGGCGCTCATCAATACCTTCATAACGCCCTGCAACCAAAATCAAACTATCTAGTGATCCCAGTTCTGCAACTAGTGCATGATCTAATCGACGCCCTTGTGGGGAAAGATAAATAACTTTCGCCTCACCTGGTGCCGACAGCCTTGCGGCTTCTATTGCATCTTTTAATGGCTGCACTTTCATCAACATGCCGGGGCCGCCTCCGAAGGGGCGATCATCAACAGTGCGATGCTTGTCATGGGTGAAATCACGAGGATTCCAGCAATTGACTTGTATCAAACCACGTTTTAATGCTCTTCCTGTAACGCCAAAGCCGGTAATAGCTTCAAACATTTGCGGGAATAGCGAAACAACACCAAACCACACCTTAGAACTCTGGGTCCCAATCGACCCGCATAGAACCTGTTTCTAAGTTAATTTCTTTTACCACTTGATCGGGAAGATATGGAATCATCCGCTCGCGTGAGTCGATGCTATTTTCATCGCCTTTCACTACCAGCACATCATTCGACCCCGTCTCTATCAAATGGCTTACTTTACCTAATACTTGATCAGTTAAAGTATAAACAGTTAATCGTTCCAACTGACTCCAGTAGTACTCACCAACTTCTAGCTGTGGCAGTTTTGAGCGTTCAATTGCTATATCAATACCGCAGTATTGACGAGCGACATCACGATCATCTACTTTATCCAGTTTGACAACTAAACCCTTACCGTGTTTTCTTGAAACCTCTACAGTGACAGGCACCCACTGACCATTGCGCTTGATCAACCAAGGTTTATAATCAAAAATACCGTCCATCGGCTCTGTATGAGAGTAGACTTTAAGCCATCCTTTCACACCGTACACCGAGGTGATTTGACCAACTATTGTCAAATCTTCTGTTTTATAAGCTTTCATCGAGAACCTTTAAGAGCAATTATTATGCTGCTTTTTTCGCTTCTTTGATCAGTTGAGCAACACGCTCAGATGGTTGAGCGCCTTTGCTCATCCAATACTCAACACGATCTAAACTGATGCGAAGGCTCTCTTCTTGACCCTGGGCTAAAGGGTTGAAAAAACCGATACGCTCAATAAAGCGACCATCACGCGCATTACGCGAGTCAGCAACAGTGATTTGATAAAATGGACGCTTTTTAGCGCCGCCACGAGATAAACGAATAGTGACCATAAGTGATCCTTTATATATTGCGTGGGTGTTAGTATTACCCAACGTTAATTTTCCTGCTTAAAGCTCGAATATATCCTACTAAAAACAGCACGGCATCTTAATTTAAAGATAAAAAAATTCCGAGGCGGGATAATACGCTAATACTGACAAGATGTGAAGGTACTATAACAATATAGTCACAACTAATTCACAGCATTAACCGCAAGCTCGCCGTACTAGTTAGGCACTCAGATTTTATCACCTATACCGCCACTTAATTAACAGCGAGTTGTGAGCCAACACGCGCCGCCTCATAAATATTAGCCAATTTAAAGCGCTGACAACTATTTGCCAAATACTTTACATAGCCTATAATGCAATACACTTAAATTTCAGGCTCTCTTTATGTCCTCATCACAATCAAACCAGCAATTAACCGACCTAACCTGCGAACAACGCTTTCAGTTCTTTATAGAACAAGTGGTTGCCACTAAAGAAGTATGGATTCTCACTGACGACGAAGGTTGCGTCATGTTAAATACTGAGGATGAGGAGTGCGTTCCTGTGTGGCCAAGTTTGGAAGCAGCTGAAGACTGGGCAAGTGGTGATTGGCAGCAGTGCCAAGCAGAAGCGATCCCACTGAAAACATGGCAACTACGCTGGAGCGAAGGGCTGGAACAAGATGGTTATTATGTAGTGGTATTTCCGATAGAGAACCAAGAAGGCACTGTCATACACCCTAACGATCTTGATGCTGATTTGAGAAAACAGATAAAGGCACAAAACAAAGCTAAATAAAGCAAACGGTTCGCTATAATTAAAAAATTATCGCGAACCAATACACACTTGCGATCTAGCCTTTAGCGCATCGGCGGAAAACCACCGCCACCACCCATACCTGGTGGCATCATACCTTTCATCCCGCGCATCATTTTAGCCATACCGCCTTTACCCGATACTTTCTTCATCATCTTAGCCATCTGCTTATGTTGTTTAAGCAAGCGGTTAACATCTTGAATTTGAGTACCAGAGCCCTGTGCGATACGCTTTTTACGCGAGCCGATAATAATATCAGGGTTTCTTCTCTCTTTAAGGGTCATCGAGTTGATAATAACGACTAACTGCCCCATGCCTTTTTCTGCTTGTGCTGCCTGCGCCGCTTGAACCATTTGCCCCATTCCTGGCAACTTGTCCATCATCGACATCATGCCACCCATGTTGTCCATTTGCTGGATTTGCTCTTTAAAATCTTCCAAGGTAAAACGCTTACCTTTGGTCATCTTAGTTGCAAATTTCTCAGCTTTTTTCTTGTCTATTTTGCGCTCAGCTTCTTCGATAAGTGACAATACATCACCCATACCAAGAATACGCGAAGCTAAACGATCTGGATGAAACGATTCCAGCTCATCTATCTTCTCCCCCATACCGATAAACTTAATTGGCTTACCTGTAATATGACGCACAGATAAAGCCGCACCGCCACGAGCATCACCGTCAGCTTTAGTCAGTATCACACCGGTTAAGGGTAGCACTTCGCCAAAAGCTTTTGCTGTGTTTGCCGCATCTTGCCCGGTCATCGCATCAACAACAAACAAGGTTTCAACAGGATTAATCGCCTGATGCAGATCTTTGATTTCTGCCATCATTTCTTGATCGACCGCTAAACGACCCGCAGTATCGACAAGTAGCACATCAAAATGTTGTAGCTTTGCATGCGCTAGCGCGGCATTTACAATTTCAATAGGGCGCTGTGAGAGATCAGATGGGAAAAATTCAACCCCCACTTCAGCCGCTAGCGTCTCTAACTGTTTGATCGCCGCCGGGCGATAAACATCAGCAGATACCACTAATACTTTTTTCTTTTCACGCTCTTTTAGAATTTTCGATAACTTAGCCGTGGTCGTGGTTTTACCAGCACCTTGCAAACCAGCCATCAATACCACAGCAGGTGGTGTCGCCGCTAAGTTCAGGCTTGAGTTTTCTTCGCCCATGATTCTAACAAGTTCTTCATTAACTATTTTAACGAAAACTTGCCCAGGCTTTAAACTGGTTGTGACTTCTTGGCCAATAGCGCGCTCTTTTACACCATTAACAAAATCTTTAACAACAGGAAGAGCCACATCGGCCTCAAGTAACGCCATACGAACTTCACGTAGCGTGCCTTTAATATTATCTTCTGTTAACTTTGCCTGACCAGTGACTGCTTTTAACGTACCGGTTAAGCGTTCTGATAGATTCTCAAACATGCCTGCCTCTTAAATTTTTAGCTTTTTTCAGCATAAAACGCCAAATCGTTTATATTTGCTTACTATTAATAAGGGCATTGTAACTCAATTGATTATTTTAGTCCTACTGTAAATTTATCATGGGCTAGAATACGTTAATTTATGTTTTATATAAGAATGAAACGTATTAACAACCAAAAAATTATGGCAAACTATCGACCTTCTAAGGAGAGGCTATAATGTTTACGCTTTTAATTATATTCACTGTTTTACTCTACAGCGTTAGCGCTTTGTTACAGTATCAAAAACTATTAAAAAAAACAGATAGAGCACTTAACTCACTACCGCTAAGCCCTGCTATTTTTGAACATCGACTAGCCAGCAAACTATGCGGTTTGTTAGCCATCACTCTACACACCTTTGTATTACATAAAACACTACATCTAGATAGCGGCATTAACCTCAGCCTATTTACTACAGGCTCTTTAGTGAGCTGGCTCGTAGCTTTAGTATTAATCATCAGCAGCCTTCGTCAAAAAGTAGACAATTTATTTATTGCCGTTTTCCCAATGGCTGCTCTGCTCATTTTATTAGAAGCAGTGTTTCCACACCCTGAGCCTAGACCTTACGCCCTAGGTGTAATCAGCCACATACTGCTATCGATATTGTCATATAGCATTTTCACACTAGCCGCATTTCAAGCCGTTTTATTATACAAACAGGATATTACACTCAAGCGTAATTTATCAGACAGTTTTCTCAACTCTTTACCACCGCTGCAAACTATGGAAAGGCTGTTATTTGAGATGCTATGGACCGGCTTCATTTTATTGAGCGCCTCACTAATCAGCGGATTCTTGTTTGTCGATGACATACTCAATCAACACATGGCACACAAGAGCGTTTTATCTATTATCTCTTGGGCTATCTTCGCAATTTTACTGGCAGGTCGAGTATTTTGGGGCTGGCGCGGACACAAGGCAATCTACTGGACTATCGGCGGTTTTATCTCGCTAATGCTAGGTTTCTTTGGATCTAAATTAGTTCTGGAAATATTTTTGCATTCACCTAGTTAATAGCACTTATATATCTTCTATTTATATTGACAGCAAGCCTCGCTAATCAGACAATGGCTGCCACCTAAATTATACAGGATCTTAAATTTTGGAAGACGCGTCGATAAGCCTGCTATTAGCTATTCTCTGCTTCTTGATTTTCTGCTCAGCTTTTTTCTCCAGTTCTGAAACGGGGATGATGTCACTCAATCGCTATCGCTTAAAAAATCTTGTAAAACAAAACCATCGCTCAGCAAAAAAAGCCAGCAAATTGCTTTCTAGACCTGATAGACTCATTGGCGTGATTTTAATTGGCAACAACTTCGTCAACATTCTCGCATCTTCCATTGCGACAATTATTGCTTTAAGACTTTGGGGCGATGCCGGTATCGCAGCATCCACTGCCCTTTTAACCATCGTTATCTTAATATTTGCTGAAGTAACACCTAAAACATTAGCAGCACTGCACCCTGAAAAAATTGCCTTTCCCGCTGCACACGTACTCGGCCCGCTATTAAAACTATTTTACCCGCTGGTATGGGTCGTCAATATTATTACCAACGGCATACTCAATGTCTTTGGCATCTCTACCGCTAATAATGAAGCACAACATTTAAGCACCGAAGAATTTCGCACCATCATCAACGAGTCAGGCTCTACATTGCCTAAGGGCAAGCAATCGATGCTGCTTGGGGTACTTGAGCTCAACGAAGTGACCGTTGAAGACATCATGATTCCGCGCAGCGAAATACTCGGCATTGATTTAGATGCTGACTTTGATGACATTTTGGATATTATTACCAGCTCAGAACACACACTACTGCCGGTTTTTCATACAGACATAAACAAAGTTATCGGTATTTTACATCTTAGAGACCTGACTAAGTTAATCCAGCAAAATACCTTAACAAAAACCACATTAGCACAGGTCATTCGCGAGCCTTATTTCATTCCTGAAAGCACGCCGCTGCAAGTGCAGCTATTTAATTTTCAAAACGAGAATCACCGTCTTGGTTTAGTGGTTGATGAATACGGTGATATCCAGGGTATCGCGACTCTTTCTGATATTTTAGAGGAAATAGTTGGTGAGCTATCAAGCGTACAGAACGAGTACAGCTCAGATATCAACGAGCAAGAAGATGGCAGCTACATTATTGAAGGTTCGGCGTTTATGCGCGACATAAACAAAGCACTCAATTGGGACTTACCTACAGATGGCCCCAAGACAATCAACGGCCTCATTACAGAAACACTAGAATCTATCCCAGAGGCCAATGTTTGCCTCAAGGTAAAGAACTATCATATTGAAACACTGCAGATCTCTGAGAACCAAATAAAATCTGCGCGCTTATTTGCTCTAGAAAAACACAAAAACGACGAAGATGATGACTAAAGTGACTACTTCGCATGACAATACCGCTATTTTAATTATTTATACCGGCGGCACAATAGGCATGCAACAAAGCACACAAGGCTATGTACCTAATGCTGGTATTGAAGCACTGATCAGACAGTCGTTTAATCAGCAAAACCTAGATGCTATACAGCCGTTTGATGTCATTGAGTTTGAGCAGTTAATCGATAGCTCCAACGCCCAACCTAGCGACTGGCTTAAAATAGCCCACTGCATCAATGACAACTACCACAAGTATGCAGGTTTTATTGTACTGCACGGTACAGACACCATGGCTTACACTGCCTGTGCGCTGCACCATATATTTGGCAAAAACATCAAACCTATTATCGTCACCGGCTCGCAAATCCCAATGTGCGAAATACGCAGTGATGGGCCTGGCAACATACTTGATGCCATTATGTATATACGCAACAGCGAACTAGCCGAAGTATGCATTAGCTTTGCCGGTGATTTAATTGCGGCGCTGAGCGCTAAAAAAGTCCACTCTAGTGCTATCGGTGCATTTAAAAGCATCAACAAAGCAGCACTATCATCAGCTGACATCACACTGAGCATACCGGCATATCAAACAGATACCCGCACACAACACCCTTTTAAGCTCAATCCATTAAAAGATAATTCAGTTAGTGTATTATTACTCTACCCAGGGATCAGCAAACAAGCTATCGATGCTGCACTGCTTAATGAACAGACAAAAGCTGTCGTGATGTTAAGCTTTGGTGCCGGCAACCCGCCGGATGCTAACCAAGATTTGATTTCAGCACTGAAGAGCGCCACACAAAGAAAAACTGTTATTTTAAATATGACCCAATGCTATCAAGGCAAAGTAGCACAAGGTTGCTACGCTGCGGGGTCTATTTTAAATGAGCTAGGTGTCATTAGTGCTCAAGATAGAACGCTTGAAGATGTGGTAACTGATTTATATATTAATTTAGACAGCTATTTAGATACTTCTAGAGCGTAATTTAGACCGCTAACTAGACAGGCCTAGCCGATAGATACCCCCTTCTTGGCAGCACCAATATAAGCTAGTAGCATTGTTTGCAGAGCACTGTTGTTTTCAGAGTACTATTGTTTTCAGAGCTCGCTTGTTTGCAGAGCGCTATTATTTTTCAGAGCTCGCTTGTTTTCTGAGTGCGCTTGTTTTTCTGAGCTCGCTTGTTTGCAGAGCACTATTATTTTCAGAGCTCGCTTGTTTGCAGAGCGCTATTATTTTCAGAGCTCGCTTGTTTTTCTGAGCTCGCTTGTTTTTCTGAGCGCTACTATTTTTCTGAGCGCTACTATTTTTCTGAACATACCGGGCACTGCTTGTCAGCTTTCAACTTAAGCGATTGCCACTGCATTGTTTTGGCATCAAAAATAAGTACCCGACCAACTAGCGTATCACCGACACCCGTAATCACTTTAAGCACCTCTAAAGCCTGCATTGACCCGATAACACCCACTAGCGGCGCCAGCACACCCGATTCAGAGCACGTCAACTCCTCATTGCCGACATCTGGATACAAACACTGATAACAAGGCGCACCCGCTACTCGCGGATCAATTGTCATCAACTGCCCTTCCATACGAATAGCAGCACCACTAACTAGCACCTTACTATGATTCACACAGCTTCTATTAATCATAAATCGCGTAGTAAAATTATCACTGCAATCGACGACAACATCAACATCATTGACCAGCGAATCAAGCTCTGCTTCATCTAAACGCTTTGCTATTGCCTGAACCGCGACCTGATCATTTAGCTGATGTATTCTATTTTTAGCGGAGATAACCTTATGATTACCCAAACTATTATTGTCATGAATAATTTGACGCTGCAGATTTGATAACTCAACACTATCATCGTCAACCAAGACTAAGCCGCCAACACCTGCCGACGCTAAATACATAGCCAGCGGGCTACCTAAGCCGCCCAAACCGACAATCAATACTTTAGCTTTTAGCAACTGCTCTTGGCCTTGTATATCAATATCGGCCAACATAATTTGGCGAGAGTAACGTAACAGTTGATCATCTGACAGCATAATACTTCTCTAAAACACTTCAATTAAATGGCTGGCGATACAGCCCACACCTGCTAACACCACTGCCCTAAACTGACACGATCATTAGCCGCTAAATCTTGCTTGGTTTGCACTTGTTTAAAGCCGCGTTTTAATAAAAGCTCTCTAACGCTTTCACCTTGATC
This sequence comes from Gammaproteobacteria bacterium AS21, assembly GCA_038900335.1. GTDB lineage: Bacteria > Pseudomonadota > Gammaproteobacteria > Pseudomonadales > Balneatricaceae > Rs1. The sequence continues at coordinate 116,409 of JBBMRB010000012.1, forward strand.
ATAACCGTGCTCGAGCACCAAATAACCACCAGCTTCTAAATATTCGGGTGCCTGCTCAATGATATTGTGCAAATCAAGCAAACCTGCCCGCTCAGAAATTAAAGCAGAGCGCGGCTCAAAGCGAACATCACCTTGCTTTAAGTGATGATCAGCAGGGTCGATATAAGGAGGGTTAGACATGATCAAGTGATACTTACCCACATGCGGATCGAACCAACTGCCTGTGAGTATCTCAACATTGTCGATATTCAATGTTTGTCGATTTTGCTCAGCTAAAGCTGCCGCTTGATCAACATAATCACTCGCTTTGATTTGCCACTTAGGCCTTTCACTAGCCACCGCCAAGGCAATAGCACCTGTACCAGTCCCTAAATCCGCTGCTTTTATTGATGCATTTGCCGGTAGCAAATCCAACACTAACTCTACTAACAATTCGGTATCAGGCCTAGGTATGAGCGTTGCTTTTGATACTTGCAAGCGCAGCGACCAAAAATCCTGATAGCCAAGCAAATAGGCAATAGGCTCACCCACTAAGCGCTTAGCTAGCAGTGCCTGCAACTCATCACTTTGCTGTTTAGTGAGCAACTGCTCAGGCCAAGTATAAAGATAGCTCGCAGGCTTATCTAAAACATGGGCGAGCAGCAACTGCACATCCAGATAAGCACTATCACTGACCTGTTCTAGTGAGCGCGTAGCCAATAGCGCTGTCGCGATTGACATTGGCACTGTATCAACAGTAGCGCTATCAACACTACTTACATCAGGATTTTCAGACATACTATGATTTAATCACCTAACTCGCTTAGCAACTCAGTCTGTCTCTCTATTTGTAGCGGCGCGATAACTTGGCCTAACTCGCCTTCCATCACTTCATTAAGCTTATACAGCGTTAAATTGATACGATGATCAGACAAACGCCCCTGCGGGAAGTTATAAGTGCGAATTCGCTCCGATCTATCACCACTACCCACTAAGCTCTTTCTGGTATCTGCTTGCTCAGCCGCATGCTTTTCTTCCTCTGCAGCCTGTAGCCTTGATGCCAATAGCGACATCGCTTTGGCACGGTTTTTATGCTGCGAGCGCTCTTCTTGACACTCAACCACCACACCCGTTGGGATATGCGTTAAACGTATCGCGGAGTCTGTTTTGTTAACATGCTGACCACCTGCACCGGATGCACGGTAGGTATCGACACGCAAATCTGCCTTATTGATCTGAACATCATCAACGCCATCCATTTCAGGCATAACAGCAACGGTACAAGCCGAGGTATGGACACGCCCTTGCGATTCTGTTTCTGGCACTCTTTGTACACGATGAGCACCTGATTCATATTTCAAATGCGAAAACACATCGGTGCCAACAACACGGGAAATAATTTCTTTATAACCACCGTGTTCACCTACGTTAGCAGTGACTATTTCTATACGCCAGCCCATGTTATCAACATATTTGGAGTACATACGAAATAAATCACCAGCAAAAATTGCCGCCTCATCGCCACCTGTTCCAGCGCGCACTTCAATAAAAACGTTGCGACTATCATTGGGATCTTTTGGCAACAACAATACTTGTAAATCAGCTTCTAGCTTTTCAATACGCTGCTTGGTAGTACGATACTCTTCAGCTGCCATTTCACGCATCTCTGGATCATCATCTTCAGCCATTAATTTAGCTTCTTCAAAATCATCCTCTGCACTACCAAACTCAGCAAACGTTTGCACTATCGGCTCAATTTCTGCGTATTCTTTGGAGTGCGAGCGAAACACATCCTGATTATTGATAATATCAGGTGAGCTCATTAACGCTGACAGCTCTTCATAGCGCTCTGTTAATTTTTCTAACTTTGACTTTACGGACTCTTTCATCCTTTCTCTTCCTCAAACTGCATCATCACGGCTCTCATGGCAATAAACAATACAGACTATTAAGCTTACAATCTTGTAAATACAATCAAACATTGTCGGCAGCACAGCACTAACAGCGTGCAACACCTAATTTCTAGCTCACATACCTGGGTATAAAAACTGTTTTTACTTTCATTTTTTAAAGCGCGGACAAAAGCTTATAACTGAAAAATCTCGGTCACCAACTCACTGACATCAGTGCGCCCCTGGGCACTAGCTTTTCGCAATTGAATAGTGGGGTGATGTAATACTTTGTTAGTTAAACGACGCGCTAACTGAGCAACCACTTCATTGGCATCATTGCCTTTTGCCAAGTTTTTCAAAGCGGTCGCCACCTCTTCATCACGTAGCGCTTCAACCGCGCCGCGAAGTGAAGTCAACGTATCGACAGCATCTCTTGAGCGCTGCTCAACAAAATAGCTATCGACACCTTGGATAATAATTTGTTCAGCCTCTAAGGCTGCTTTTTGTCGGTGCTGTTGATTGTCTTGGATAACCTGCTGTAAATCATCGACAGTATATAAATAGACATCATCAAGCTCCTTTACCTCAACTTCTATATCTCTAGGAACGGCAATGTCTATCATAAACATCGGCTGGTGCTTGCGCTTAATTAATGCACTTTCAACTGCACCTTTACCAAGAATAGGTAATTGCGAAGCAGTTGATGCAATGACAATATCAGCTTGATGCAATACATCGGGAATATCACCGAGCAAGATCGCCTCACCATCAAAACTAGCGGCTAATTGCTGGGCTTTATCTAGCGTTCTATTGGCCACACAAATATTTTTAACGCCCGCATTCACCAGATGGCGAGCGACGAGTTCAATGGTCTCACCGGCGCCTATTAACAATGCTTTACTTTGTGATAAATCGGCAAATATGTGTTGAGCTAAACTAACCGCAGCGTAGGCTACTGACACCGGATTTTCACCTATAGCAGTATCGGTGCGCACTTTTTTAGCAACACTGAATGTCTGCTGAAAGAGCTGGCCTAACTCACCTTTCATAAAATCCAGCTTTTGTGATACGGCGTAGCTAGACTTGAGCTGTCCTAATATCTGCGGCTCACCTAACACCAGCGAATCTAGCCCGCAGGCAACTCGCATCATATGCTGCACAGCATCTTGTTGATGGTAGCTATAAATGCTTTTCTTAATATCCGCTACTGCTAACTGATTATACTCGCCAAGCCAAGCTAACACTTTCTCTTCATTAGTCTCATTGGCAGAGCAGTATATTTCTGTGCGATTACAGGTAGAGAGTATAGCAACCTCATTCAAGCCAATCGATTCACGTAAAGTACTCAACGCATCTTCCATTACAGAAGGAGCTATCGCTATTCGCTCACGCACATCAACCGAAGCTGTCTTATGGTTAATACCCAACGCCAAAAGGGCCATATTAAAAAAGTCACTATTTAAAAAATGATTAGCAGCTAAAAACAAACAACAGCAACAACAAAACAGTTAAGTTTTACTTTTTGTTGAGCTTAAACTTATTCTTTAGCAAAGTCAGATGACAACGAGTCATTACGAAACGCGCTATAATAACAATAAAACAAAAATATTTCGCTACATCTTCTTTTATTTAAGCAAATCTAGCGCGAGTAAGTTAAAGGGGACGCTCAATGCGCGACAATTCCTTTGAAAAAGATGAAACTCCCTTCCTCTTCTCCAGTCATATAGTCTATCCTAAACCTTATTCAGCTAAGCTATTTCATAATTGCTAGAACATACAGGAAGCCATTTAAACGTGATCAAATCCTACTACACCGCAATACTGCTGTTACTGGCCAGCTGCACCAGCAGTTTCGCTGGCGCAATTGATATTGAAAAAAGCAATAGCCACCCTAGCCCACAATTAACAGCTGAGTCGCTAGTTGATTTGCTATCGGCTGAGTTTGCCAGCAACCAACAAAATTTTCGCTACGCTTTGCATCTTTACTTAAAACAAGCACAGCTGACTAAAGATGCGGCAATAGCAAAAAGAGCCACGCGCTTAGCACAGCACATTAAAGATGTTGACGGTGCAAAAAAAGCGACCAGCCTGTGGATTAAAGCGGCCCCTAACACAACCGAGCCCTACCAGTTATTAACCAATATTTTAGTATCTCAGAACCTGCCAGAGCAAGCGCTGGCATACTTTAAGACAGCGATACAATTAAACGCGGACACAGTCTTGCGCACCTTAAGCGCACAAGCCAACCACTTTGACAGCAGAGAAGCCGCTATCTATATTAACTTATTAGACACTGCTAGCGATCCACTAACTCAGCAGAACAGTCAGTACTTCCTCACACTTGGGCTTTTACACACTAGAATTGGTGATTTTTCAAGCGCCTTAAAAAACTACAATCTATCCCTCGCTATCGATACACAATCGGCACTAGCGTCATATCAAAAAGTGATTACTTTAAAAGAGCTAAAACAATACCAGCAAGCACTAACCGAGCTAGACTCACTGCGAGATAGAGTACAAAAAAAATTAATCGTTCATAACAACCAATACGATGCGAGTCATATCCAGTTACTTTTTTTACTAGAGCGCAACGAAAACGCGCTCAGTGAAATAGCGACGCTACTTGAGCAAAACCCAAACGACTACCCGCTGCATTTATTTTTAGCACTAAGCGCCTTTGACTATAAAGAACAAGAGACAAGCAAAGACATATTACAAAATCTATTAATATCATCACCTGAGCAAAGCGCGCCTCATTTTTATCTTGGCTTGCTCGCTGAGCAAGACAAACAACCTGAACAGGCCATCGATCACTATTTACAAGTAAAAACTGACAACCTTGTGAGCCAAGCACAACATAGAGTGATTGAGCTACACACAAAGGCGAGCGATAGAGCTAGAGTAGAGCAACTAATAAACGAGTTTAGCGACAACAATAAAAACCAATTGAACTACGCGATGCTGCTGGCCAAATGGCTGAATACTTACCAATTCAAAACGGCGGCTATTGATATCCTAGAACAGCAACTAGATCAGCACCCGCAAAATATCGAACTTCTCTATGCCCATGCCATGTATATAGAAAATATTGATTTTGCAGCGGCTGAACAAAGTTTCAAAAAAATATTACAGCTATCACCAAAAAACCCAGTAATACTTAATGCCTATGGCTATACATTAACCATTCACACCGAGCGATACCCAGAGGCGTTAGCACTGATAACACAAGCGCTAGCACTATCACCAGATGACCCTGCAACGATTGATTCTATGGGCTGGGTACAATATAAACTGCACCAATATGATGAAGCGGTTAAGTACTTGACGCAAGCGTACCAGTTGTATCGAGATCCGGAAGTAGGATATCATTTAATAGCTGCGCTTCTTGGCATCAAAAACACTGAGCGAGCAAAACAGATATTTACTGAAATATCAGTTGATGCAGCTGACAATAAATATGTTAAACAAGCACATGAACTTTTAGAGAACAACCAATGAAACATCTTATTATCTTATTAATGTCTACGCTCATTATCAGCGGATGCAGCTCGCTATCTAACAACAAACCAGCTGTTCAAAGCAGTGAACTTGCTATTAGCTGGATTAACCATGTGCACAACATGCGCTCAATTAACGACTGGCAAGCTAACGCCAAAGTCGCCATCGCCATCCAAAAGAAAACTGAATCTGCAAAAATGACCTGGCTGCAACAAGGCTCACAATTTGATATTACATTTAGCGGCCCTTTCGGCCACGCAGGACCAAGGCTGACAGGTGATGACCACTCTGCCACGCTACTAATGCCTAATGAAGAGCCACTAAAAAGCACCAACACCAGCACCTTATTACAACAAAGACTTGGCTGGCAGCTGCCGGTAGAAAATGCACGATATTGGATGCTAGGGATCCCCTCGCCAACGAGTGACAGCGAAGTGACGCTAAAAGACGAGCGCCTGCTATCATTACAACAAGATGGCTGGAGCATCAATTACACCAATTACAGCAAAGTTGATGACGAGTACCGCCCTAGCAAAATCATCATTACTAGAGATGATTTTAAAATCTTGCTAGTGATTTATAAATGGCAAACACAAGAGCCCGCAGAGGCGATATAACGAAATTTTCGCACACCGATAGAGCTCAGTATCCAGATCTGCTTAAAAGCCAATATTTATCGTCTATATTTTAAGCAGAACCTTGACCTTTTACTTCATTTACAGCAAAATATCGCGGCAATTTTCAGGCAGCATTTACAATATCTCCTCAGAGCTCACTAACTGATCATAGTGAGCGCTTGATTATCCAGATATCTAATGTGAGCTTAGTAATCTAACGCTTATAATGACACCCAAAAGGTAAGTTACATGTCTCAATTAATGGTTTTCAGTGGCAACTCTAACCCTGAACTAGCACTAAAAGTAGTAGAGCGGTTAGATATACCAATCGGAAAAGCACACGTCGCTCGTTTTAGCGATGGAGAAGTCAGCATTGAAATTCAAGAAAACGTTCGCGGTAAAGACGTTTTCATCATTCAATCGACTTGCGCACCAACAAATGACAACTTAATGGAACTGATTGTCATGGTAGACGCATTAAGAAGAGCATCAGCAACCAGGATCACTGCGGTGATACCGTATTTCGGTTACGCTCGCCAAGACAGACGTCCACGCTCTGCTCGTGTTGCTATCAGCGCACGTATTGTTGCAGATATGATCACTAACGCAGGTGTTGATCGCGTTATGACAATGGACTTACACGCAGACCAAATTCAAGGATTCTTCAGCATTCCTGTTGATAACGTCTATGGCTCTCCTGTGTTACTTGACGACATCATCGCACAAAAACACGAAAAGCTAATGGTTGTCTCACCAGATGTCGGTGGCGTAGTTCGTGCTCGCGCTGTTGCCAAACAGCTAGATTGCGAACTTGCTATTATTGACAAGCGTCGCGAACGTGCGAACGAGTCGCAAGTCATGAATATTATTGGTGATGTACAAGATCGCACATGCATCTTAATTGATGATATGACAGACACTGCTGGTACTTTATGTAAAGCAGCGCAAGCGCTAAAAGATAACGGTGCGGCAAAAGTTTACGCTTATGCTACTCACCCTGTACTATCTGGGCCTGCTGTTAACAACATTACCAACTCATCAATTGATGAGTTAATTGTCACTGACACGATCCCGCTATCTGCCGATTCAGAAGCGTGCCCTAAGATCCGTCAACTGACTGTCGCGCCCTTACTTGCAGAAGCATTAAGACGCGTATCTAACGAAGAATCTATTAGTGCGATGTTTCGCTAAATCGAAACATTAAACTAAGCCCTTATTTTCTAAACAATTAGAGAATATCGAAATTAGTATTTAATAACTAAATGCTAAATACAACTACAGCGGATCTGGTCGCGGTTCCGCTGACATATATAGGTAATAAAATGAGCAATTTCACAATTGAAGCCGTTATTCGTGAAGACCAAGGCAAAGGTGCGAGCCGCCGCCTGCGTAACGAAGGTCTAGTACCTGCGGTAGTTTACGGCGGAACACAAGAGCAAGCGCCTCTTTCTCTTTCTCTTATAAACAAAGATTTCGTCAAGCTAACTAACAATGACAGCGTCTTCTCTTCTATCATCACACTTGTTGTTGATGGCAAAGAAGAAAATGTAATCATCAAAGACTTACAGCGTCACCCAGCTAAGCCTTTACTTTTACATGCTGATTTTCAACGCATCTCAAAAACAAACAGAATCAGCATTAAAGTGCCTATTTCTTTTGTTAACTTTGAAAAATCTGCCGTTGCTAAAGCTGCTGCAAAATTTGCTGTTGAAGCAAACGTTGTTGAAGTTTTATGCCTAGCTGACAACCTACCTGAATCAGTTTCTGTTGATCTATCTGAAGTAACTGAAGGTCAAGTTATGCATTTATCTGACATCATCGTTCCTGAAGGTGTTGTAGTATCTGCTCTACGTCGTGGTGCTGACCACAACCAAAGTATCGGTTACGTTTACTCACCACGTGGTGCTAAAGCGTAGTTAATACTACTATCCAGCGATGAAAAATAGCATGAATGACGAAATTGAACTGATTGTAGGCCTTGGTAACCCAGGGGCTAAATACGCGCACACTCGTCATAATGCTGGCGCTGAATATGTCGAACAACTTGCTAGCAAGTTGTTCGTCACACTAGTGCCCGACAAGAAACACTTAGGCTTATATGGCAAAACCGTCATAGCCGGAAAAACGCTACACCTACTGATACCTACCACATTTATGAATCTCAGCGGCAGCGCTGTTGGCTCACTGGCTAATTTCTACAAAATATCACCGCAAAACATACTCGTTGCACACGATGAGCTTGATATTAACCCAGGCACAGCCAGATTCAAAAAAGGCGGCGGCCACGGTGGCCACAACGGCCTTAGAGACATTATCGCCAACCTTAGTAACAGCAGGGACTTTTATCGCCTGCGTCTAGGCATAGGACACCCTGGGAGCGCAAAAGAGGTTGCCAACTTCGTACTCAGCAAAGCCCCTCTTAAAGAGCAGCAAATGCTACAAGCAGCCATTGACGAATCGCTGCACTTTAGCGAGCTTGCTTGCAACGGACAATGGAACATGGCGATGAATCAATTACACAGCTTCAAGGCCCAATAACACTCTATAGCCACTGAAAAACACTTTTTAATAAGCTTTATCGCACTCAATCCCTTTGACACTTAAATTAAATTTCCACTAATACCTCTCCTGCATTACAATAGCGCCATTAAAATTGCCGGTACTTAACAGGCAATAAATCATACTATTAAATATTTCACCTCAACATTGAGCACACCGCTAGCTGGATCAAGATTCAGTGGTGCAACTCATTGAGAATACAAATTCCTAAGGATCAATCACTATGGGCTTCAAATGTGGCATCGTCGGCTTACCTAACGTCGGTAAATCTACTCTTTTCAACGCACTGACAAAAGCGGGCATCAGCGCCGAAAACTTCCCTTTTTGCACAATAGAGCCGAATTCAGGCATTGTTGCCATGCCCGATCCTCGCCTTGATAACTTAGCAGTTATCGTTAATCCTGAAAAAGTTATCCCGACCACAATGGAATTTGTCGATATCGCAGGTTTAGTAGCAGGCGCTTCTAAAGGCGAAGGCCTTGGCAATAAGTTTCTAGCGAACATCCGTGAGACAGATGCGATCGCTCACGTTGTACGCTGCTTTGAAGATGAAAACGTAATACACGTAGCAAATAAGATTGACCCTGCTGCCGATATCGACATCATCAATTTAGAACTAGCAATGGCCGATTTAGAGTCCGTTGAAAAGCAATTACTACGTAACAAAAAATTAGCAAAAGGTGGTGACAAAACAGCTGTCGCGGCCCAAGAAATGCTTGAGAAAATCCTACCTCATTTAGAAGAGGGATTACCTGTTCGCTCAATGGAGCTAACAGCTGAGCAACTAAAGGTTGTTAAGACTCTACACTTGATCACCATCAAACCGACTATGTATATTGCCAACGTCGATGAAGAAGGTTTTGAGAACAATCCACACTTAGACACCGTCAACGCTATTGCAGCACAAGAAAACGCCAGCGTGGTTGTTATTTGCAATAAAATGGAAGCCGAAATCTCTGAATTAGACGATGAAGAGCGCGATGAGTTTCTACAAGAGCTAGGCATGACAGAACCAGGCCTTGATCGCGTTATCAGAGCGGGCTATCAGCTATTAGATTTACAGACTTATTTCACAGCAGGCGTTAAAGAAGTCAGAGCTTGGACTGTTAAAGTCGGTGCGACAGCACCACAAGCTGCGGGTGTCATTCACACTGATTTTGAAAAAGGCTTTATTAGAGCAGAAGTTATTTCTTATGAGCACTTTATTGAATTCAAAGGCGAGCAAGGCGCAAAAGATGCTGGAAAATGGCGCTTAGAAGGTAAAGAATACGTAACTGCAGATGGCGATGTGGTTCATTTCCGCTTTAACGTTTAATTTAAATTAATAACGATGCAGCACAATATGCGCGTATTGTGCTGGTTTTTTAAACAATATTTTCTGCTCTGACAATAAAAACTAAAAAATATTATTTTTTTAAGTTTATAGTGTTGACATAAAAGCCAAAACAGAGAATAATTCGCGCCTCAAATGAAAGGCAATGTAGCTCAGCTGGTTAGAGCATCGCATTCATAATGCGAGGGTCGCAGGTTCGAGTCCCGCCATTGCCACCATTCATTTGTTGCTGGGGTATAGCCAAGCGGTAAGGCAACGGGTTTTGATCTCGTCACGCGAAGGTTCGAATCCTTCTACCCCAGCCAA
>JBBMRB010000013.1:0-118327 GCA_038900335.1 Gammaproteobacteria bacterium AS21
AGTATCTCTTAGTATCTCTTAGTATCTCTTAGTATCTCTTAGTATCTCTTAGTATCTCTTAGTATCTCTTAGTATCTCTTAGTATCTAGTGATATTGATTTCTTATATATGATCACCTCTTTCCTATGCTTTTTTATAAAAAATTTTACAAAAAACATTCACTATCCTAAAAGCACTAGCAATAATATCTTTACAGCCTCATAATCAGCGCTTAATTAAATATTGCCGCCTACCGGAATCACCATGCCAGATGAAGATTTGCTAGAAAGCGCTCAACCCACTTTAGAAGTTGCGCGAAAAAAAAGCCCAGCTGAAGCCAATATTGAACCCCAAGAACTCGGCAAACGCGTTAAAGAAATTCGCTTACAGCAAAATTTAACACTTGAAGAAGCCAGCAAACTAACGGGGCTTGCTCGCTCTACACTGTCTAAAATTGAAAACGAGCAAATATCACCAACCTTTAGCGCTGTATCCAAACTCGTCAAAGGCTTAGGTATTGATATTCCTCAACTATTTACCAAGACCAACAACCAATCAAGCCGTGGCGGCAGAAGAGACATAACATTAGTAAGTGAAGGCAAACAGCGATTAACGCCTACTTATGAGCATAGAATTTTGGGCTCCAAGCTGCTAAATAAAAAAATGCTGCCCTATCACACCACTATTCGCGCCCGCTGCTTTGCAGACTTTGACGACTGGGTAAGGCACGAGGGAGAAGAGTTACTCTATGTTCTCAGCGGTCAGGTGATGTTTTACACTGAGCACTACGAACCCATTGAACTATCAGCTGGCGATAGCGCTTATTATGATTGTGAAATGGGCCACGCTGTCGTTTCAAACAGTGAACAAGACGCCGAAATTTTATGGGTGACAGCTTAGCGAGCACTCTCTCTAAATACAGCAAAAAAACATATGCAAACCACTTGTTTTATTCGCTTCTTAGCCAATAACATCTATACTCAAATTATCACAGTCAATTTGGAATTTATGAATGGAACGAGTCGAGCTGGCAGATTTATCAGTCTTATTAATAGAACCATCTAACGTTCAACAAGCCGTTATTGCCCAAAAGCTTAGCGAACAAGGCATTACTTCTATTGAAACATGTTTAAACATGAACGAGGCACTAGAGATAATCCAAAAATACCCTCCAGATTTAATCTTCACCAACCTACATTACGAAGATGGCACCGCAACTGATTTACTAGCCACGCTTAAACTTGAAGAACGCTTTATTGACTTACCCTTCATTTTGATCTCCAGCGAAAACAGGCGCGAGCAACTGGAAATATTTAAACAATCTGGCATCATTGCTATTCTCGCCAAACCCTTTCCAACAATTGATCTCAAACAAGCGCTACAAGCCACGTTATCTTTTATTAATCACACTGAATTAACACTCGCTAATTACGATGTAGACACGCTAAAAGTGATCGTTGTCGATGACAGTCGCCTAGCTAGAAAAGCCATTACTAGAATACTGAGCAATCTAGGAATACACAATATTGAAGAGCTCGAAGACGGCGATCAAGCCATCGTTTACTTAGAAACTCATGAGGTTGATTTAGTGGTAACCGATTACAATATGCCGAATATCAATGGCCTTGAATTAACTAAACACATTAGAAAAAGCAACACACACTCTCACGTTCCAATACTGATGATTACATCGGAATCAAATGACACCCATTTAAACCATGCAAACGAGGTAGGCGTTAGCGCTATATCTGACAAACCATTTGACGCAAATTCAATAAAAAAGCTGTTAATTAAGATTTTAGATCACTAAAATTACTCGATGATGGGGGCCTAATATTTACAACGTAACGAAATTAATTAAAGTTTCATGCAATTCATTGTTTATTCGTGTATACTTCGCCACCATATTTTATGATATCTCGCTGGTAATACCGCCGGCCAATAATTTTGTAGGTTTCTATACATAATGTCCTCTGATGAGCTTCCCTCTTTTTCAGATATGGGCCTAGCTGCCCCTATACTTCAATCAATTAAAGAAATTGGTTATGAAACACCTTCTCCTATTCAAGCTAAAAGTATTCCGTTATTACTTGAAGGCAAAGATATAATAGGACAAGCCCAAACAGGTACCGGTAAAACTGCAGCATTTGCATTACCGTTAATGACACGCATTGATGTGTCAAAAAAAGTACCACAATTATTAGTACTAGCGCCAACACGTGAGCTAGCGATCCAAGTTGCTGAAGCATTTCAAACATATGCTCGCTTCATTCCTAACTTTAACGTGCTGCCTATATACGGCGGCGCTGCATACGAAGGCCAATTACGTCAACTAAAACGTGGTGTTCAAGTGGTTGTTGGTACACCTGGACGCGTAATGGATCACATCCGTAAAGGTACATTGAAATTAGATAATCTATCGGCACTTGTGCTAGATGAAGCTGATGAAATGTTACGTATGGGCTTTATTGACGATGTAGAGTGGATTCTTGAACACACTCCTAGCACTCGTCAAATCGCACTATTTTCTGCAACAATGCCGTCTGTTATTCGCCGCGTTGCAACAAAATACCTTAACGACCCTGCTGAAATTAAAATTGCTAGCAAAACATCAACAGCAACAACTATTACGCAGAAATATTGGCGTGTAGCGGGTCTGCATAAACTAGATGCGTTAACACGTATTTTAGAAATGCAGTCTTTTGATGCGATGTTGATATTTGTTCGTACTAAGTCGGCAACGATTGAATTAGCAGAAAAACTAACAGCGCGCGGCTACGCTTGTGAAGCACTTAACGGTGATATTCCACAACAACAGCGTGAACGCACTGTAGACAAGCTAAAATCTGGCAAACTAGACATACTGATTGCAACAGACGTTGTAGCACGTGGTCTTGATGTTGAGCGTATCTCATGCGTACTCAACTACGACATCCCATACGATACTGAATCATATGTCCACAGAATTGGACGTACAGGCCGTGCTGGACGCTCAGGTGAAGCTATTCTTTTTGTATCAGCGCGTGAACAACGCATGCTGCGCATGATCGAGAATGCTACTAATCAAAAAATTGAGCCGATGGCACTGCCATCACCTAAAGATATCAACCTTAAGCGCGTTGATAACTTTAAAGCTAAAATTAGCGAAGTAATGGATAATTCTGACCTGTCTCTATACATGGACTTGTTAATGGATTACCAAAAAGAGCATGACTCTGATCCATTGCACATCGCCGCTGCACTAGCCGCTATTGTCCAGGGCAACACACCTCTACTGATCTCTGAAAAAGAGCAAAAAACACAGGTAGAATTTGGTGCGGACACTGGTGAAGGCGGTCGTCGTAAAGACAGAGAACGCAGTGGATCTCGTCGCGAACGCGGTGAAAAAGGCCCACGCGAAGCTCAAGGCGAAATGCAACGTTACGAGCTTGCTGTTGGTCGTGAGCATGGCGTTAAGCCAGGTAACATTGTTGGTGCTATTGCCAATGAAGCAAACATCGATAGCCGCTACATTGGTCAAATTGAGATTCAAGACACGACAACTCTTATCGATTTACCAGCGGGTATGCCAAAAGATGTTGTTGAAATGCTACGTAAGGTATCTGTTTGCGGTAAGAGACTGAATTTGAAAAAGTCTGATGCTGATATCAGTGCTGCCAAACCTCGCCGTCGTCGCCCGCGCAATCGCGACTAAAGCCATATTTAGCTAATAAAGCTTAGCTAATAAAGCCTAGCCAATAAAAAAGCCTAACAATTGTTAGGCTTTTTTTTGCTTTAAAATCACTGCTAAGTAACAAAATCAATCATTTTGCATTTCAATAATACGACTATAAGCACGCTCAAACTCAAACACCACACGCCCACCTAAATACAAATCAGCCAATGCAACTTGCGCACCTATTACCAATGGCCGCTTTTGGTCATAAACTTCATCTATAAAGCTAATAAAGCGACGCGCTTCATCATCCCCTTTCGCCAGCACAAAAGGCCGATTTGCCACGCGCTGATTAATATTGTGGGTATCCTCTGTTCCTCTGGCAACTTTACGCTCATTTAACTGACCACCCATTTGCGGCACATTAATCAAGTAAATTTTACTCGCCATACGACACACAGCAATATAATCAGCGGCGCTACGCGGGCCTATAAATAGCTGTTCAAAACCAAACAGGTATACATCATTAACCTTGGCCAAACATTCAACTGTACGCGACTCTATTATTAAACTTAGTTGATACTCAACTAACTCAGCAGGATACTCGAGCTTCGCTTGCGCCAAAAAACGCTGATACACCGCACTGTCGGTTAAATTATCACTACTAAAGCTTTGCTGCTCAATTAGATAGTGGGCAAAACCATTAGCGTTAGCCAGCCTATGATCTTCTAACCCCTGCATATTAATAATATTAAGATTTGCTTCTAACATCTTGATAGCTGGTATAAATCTATCTCGTTGCAGGCCATCTTTATACAGCTCTTTAGGCTCTACATTGGACGTTGTAACCAGCACCATGCCGCGCTCGAATAATACAGTCATCAGCCTGCCAAGCAGCATTGCATCACCTATATCTGAGACAAAGAACTCATCTAGACACAACACTTTATGCGATGACAATAAATCATCGGCCACCAGCGTTAAGGGATCTTGATTACCTTGATGAGCATTCAATCTTTGGTGCAAAAACTGCATGAAACGATAATAGTGCAAGCGCTGTGCTTTAGCAGCACACGCTTGATAGAAGCAATCCATCAGATAAGTTTTACCGCGCCCAACCTTACCCCACAGATAAATACTCTTACCTTGCTGTAGTGCCTTATCATCGCTATCAATTGCTTTAAAAAGCGCATCTAGCTCACCAATTGCTGCCAACTGAGTATCATCTTGGATAAAACCATTAGCTGCTAAATTGTGCTGATAAATACTCAGTGGTGATATCAATTGACTTCCCCGCTAGATGATAGCCATTACCATACTGTTTTTAAACAGCACATTAGTGGTGATGACCACCCGCACCATGGGCATGTTTATGGGCTACTTCTTCAGCTGTCGCTGCTCTGACATCAATCACTTGCATATCAAATGTCAGTGTCTTACCTGCAAAGGGGTGATTGGTATCAACGCTCACCATAAACCGCCCCATCTTGACAACAGTGACTTGATGCTGACCCTTATCAGTATTGACCGTAGCGACCATACCTGGACGCCATTTTTTAGCACCTTGCAAATGCTTAACAGGCACCTTTATAATTGCATCATCTTTAGGCATGCCATAAGCATCTTCTGGCGCTAAAGTAACAGTAACGCTATCTGCCGCCACAGCACCTTCTAGCGCTTGCTCTACGCCTTTAAGCATATTATTGTGACCATGTAGGTACGCCACTGGTTGATCATTGGCGGTCTCTTCTAATATTTTGCCTTCAGCATCTTTTAATACATAGTTAAACTGTACAACGGTATCTTGTGTGATTTTCATTATTGTTCCTCTAAATTGACTGATAAATTGACATATAAATTGTTAAATACAGCCCTGCTCTGCTCGCAAGGCTTTATTGTTTGCGCGATAAGACAGCACACCTGCCGCCAAAATCAAAACCATCCCTATCAGCGTTTGTTGACCAATCGATTCGGCCCAAAACAACCAGCCAAATACAGCGGCATAGAACACTGAGCTATAGGTAAAAGGCGCCAAACTGGCTGCTTTTGCTAAGCCATATGCCTTATTGAGCATAAGCTGAGCAATGGTTGAAGTCGCAGCCAGCACAAACAACCAGATAAAAGCCGTTATTGACATAGGCTGCCAGAAGTAAATTGCCGGGATTGCGGCGATGAGTGTACCAAAAAAACAAAAATAGAACACAATAATACGCGCCCCCTCAGTAGAGCTCATTTTTCGTACCGTTACTTTTGCAAACGCGCCTAAAATAGCACCACATAAAGCAATTAACACCAGCGAGTTTAACTCACCATCTTGCGGATTTAATATAAAATACACGCCAGAAAAACCAATAAATATACTAAAAATAACGACTTTAGGTACCTTTTCTGACAGCCAGAAAAAAGCAATCAATGGCACAAAAAAAGGCGCTGTTTGCTTTATTAATGCCGATTGAGCGAGCGGTAAATACGCCCAAGCATAATACATACAGCCCATACCGACAATGCCAAAACAGGCGCGTAATATATGCAAACCTAAACGCTGAGTTTTTAAAACCCCAAGATTAGCGGACAGCAACCAAGGCACTAACAAAACCAGCGCAAAAAGATTGCGAAATAACACTATCTGACTGATCGGCACTTCATCTGCGACATGTTTTATCACCATCCCTGAAATAACTAAAAACAGCTCAGATAACACAATCAATAAAGGTGCATTAATCGGCAGCGGATAATCTTTGGTGGAGAAAGATATTATTACGATCACCTTCTAGAACACAAGCGAGTGTAAATGATGCACTGTTTAGTCGTGTTGCCACACAAACAGATCACAGAAAAATAACACTTAGCTGTTAATCAAATAATCAATCTAAGCAAGTATTGATACGCTTATTGATAATATAAACGCAGCACAAAAAAGAACAGCCTAGCCAATATATTGACTAGGCTGCATTGTTATACGCTGCCGTGTCTGAACAAGCCCTTAAAGCGTGATACGCTCAAAAGAATCATCAACTGCCTGTGCATTTTCAGCATTAGTAACCACAGCAATACTTTCTTTGTCTGCGACTAAATAGGTATTGGCAACTCGTTGCAGATCAGCAATATTAACTTGCAGGATTTTCGCTCTAAACGCTTTGCGCTGCTGTGCACTGCGACCAAACAATTGTGCATGATAAGCCTGTTTCGCCTCCCCAGCTGGTGAGCCTGGTTTATCGATTGAACTGACAACACCGAGTATCGCCTCTTCAAGTTTTTTATCATCGTGCACAGTTTGTGCCAACCACGTAAGAGAGTTGTCAAACTCTGCCAGTGTTTCCAGTAAGCGCGGGTCTCTGTATGAGAAGAATCTAAAGACAGCATCACCACTATCTTGGCCAGCACCGCTGCCATAAGCGCCGCCTTGCTCTCTTATTGCTCGGTGTAAATAGCCATTGCGCAAGAAGTCACCTAATACCGCTAGGGCCGCTGCATCTTCATGATCAACCGTTACTGTTGGGTAAGCCTTAGCACAGAAATTAACCTGAGTACTGGTAATCCATAATTGCTTAACGCTTGCTCTCGTCGCCGGCAGGCTAAATGAGCCACACTGTTTTGAGCCTACAGCCTGCCAATGACTAGACAAACAGTTAACTAGTGCATCTTTTTGTTCAGGCTCTGCAACAATCAAGAAACGTCTAGCTGACGCTTTAACCTTCTCATGCATGCCCTGTAAAGTCGCTGCTAGTTTAGCAAGCTCTTCATCGCTCGTTAAACTGTCATCTAGCAGCTTAATCGCCGCGATACTGGCAAGGCCTCTCGTTTGATGAGATAACAACGCAGAAGGCGCTAACTTAGCACTTGCCGCCATCATCGCTAAACTATGGCCGCCGCCGGTGATGCTTTGCTCTTTACGGCTGCGCTGTTGAGCAACCAGTTCACGTATACGACCCACCTCATCAAAACGGCTCTCTAATAACGTCTCTTTAATTAGCTTAATTAGCGCATCGTGATGCACATTTAAACCCTTACCAGAAACCACAAAGTAGCCGCCGACATTTTGCTCATCATTAATAGCAGCACGCACAGATGCAAAAGCTGATACACCGCCAGTCACTTGGGCAAGTACTTGTTGATTTTGCTGATAGCTACGCTCACCACAACCTAGCTCTGACATACAGCTACTAAACAGTGGTACTAACTGTTTTTCTTGCTCACTAAAATCTGGAAGCTCAACAATAACTTGTTGGTAAACTAATCCATTAGTGCCCTGCCCGTACCAGTCTAACGGCTGATCACTTAGTGATAACGTCTCACCTTGTGCGATAAATTGCTCTGTAGGTACATCTGCCAGCGTCACCTCAGGCAAAATACTTTCATCATCTAATTGCTCTTGGCGCAGCTCTAAAGCCTTAGCTTGCTCAACAACAGCATCACGTTCAGCCTGGCTCATGCTATCACGCATGGCAGCCAAAATAGCTTCATCAGCCTTAGCACTGCGTTTAGCTAACTGCTGATCAGGACGCATTGTCAAACGGACATAATGTGGATTATCGAGTAATAATCGACGAATCAAACCCGGGATAAACTGCGGATCTTTAACAGATTCACGCAGCTCATCAATCACAGGGTCTAAATTAAGTAGCGCAATAGGATCGCCACGATGCACAGCGCTCGACATAGACGCCATAATTAGGTTTAAACCATATGGGTAGCCATCACCACTGATTTCACGCTGACCTAGCTCTAGCTGGTGTAACTGCGCCTCAACGACATCAATATCAACACCGTCTTTCTCTACTTGCTGTAATACTTCTAAAACCATCGCTTCAAATGCACTGGCGTGTTCAGGCTCTGAGCCTTCTAACCCACACATAAAGGACATCTCTCTATTAGAGTCCTCCAACCCACAAAGAGGTGACGGTGCTTTACCTAAATCACTTGATTCCAGGGCCGCACGCAGTGGCGATGCACTATTATCTAACAGTACTCGCTCTAACAAATGCGCTTCTAACTGCTCTTTAAGATCAGTTGAACGCCCTAATAACCAACCAATAACATGATGCGTTTTCGCATCGATATTCTCTTCATCTAAATTGTAAGCCTCTTCTACCCTAACTGGTGAGAAATAACGCTTTTCATCCGCCACGGCCACATGAATATCTAAATGCTCAAAATCTTTAAGCGCGTTTTCTTCAAAGCGTTGCTGTAATTGCTCAGCAGGGATATCGCCAAATGTCATAAAAACGGCGTTACTTGGATGATAGTGGCTTTTATAAAAGCTCTTCAACTGTTGGTATGTTAAATCAGTAATCGATTCAGGGTCACCACCTGAGTTGAAATGATAGGTTTGCGTTGGGAATAAATGCTTAGAAAAAGTCTGCCACAAAGTAGATACAGCAGAGCTCATAGCGCCTTTCATCTCATTGTAAACGACGCCTTTATACTCTAAAGGTGATTGCGTGTTACCCTTTTCTTTAAACTCTACGCGATGGCCTTCCTGTAAAAAATCAAGCTCATCTAAACGCGAGTGGAAAGTCGCATCTAAATAGACATCAAGTAAATTAAAATAGTCTTTTCTGTTTTGACTAGCAAAAGGATAAGCGGTCCAATCTGAACTGGTGAACGCGTTCATAAAAGTATTCAGTGAACGCCTTGTCATCATAAAGAAAGGGTCACGTACCGGATATTTATCACTTCCGCAAAGCGCGGTATGCTCTAACACATGCGCGACGCCTGTCGAATCCATTGGCACTGTTCTAAAAGCCACTAAAAACACATTTTCCTGTTGCTCAGCATCAATATGATAATGCATAGCACCTGTCTCTTTATGACGAAACTCTTGCATGACGACATTGAGGGAATCAATTTTTTGTTGACGTATAAATTCAAAGCTGCTGTGATGAGTAACGCTAGTCATAGAGATAAAAGTCCTTAAAAAAGAAAAAGTAGCCTTATTTTATGTGGGGTTAGAGTATTAAATTAAAAGGCTATACATTGATTATATGAACGACATTGTAGCGATTTAGTTCAACTCATTCACTAAACTTATTAAATCTGCCATCAACAGGCAATGACATTGCTCAATTGATACATTAAATATCGTGACAAACACAAAAAAGCCTGCGACTAAGCAGGCTTTTCAAATATTTCAAAAGCTCACATTTACAAAACAATGAGGCTCGCGACTAAGTATGCCACAAACGTAAGAGCGCCACCAAATAATGCATATGGCAGCTGCGTTTTAACGTGAGTGAGCAAATCACACCCTGAGGCAAGAGCCGATACCGCACTGGTATCAGATATGGGAGAGCAGTGATCGCCAAAGATACCACCACCCAAAATAGCCCCTATTACCAGCGATGGCGGCAAACCAAACGCTTGAATAAGCGGCACACCAATGGGGATTAATATCGCAAATGTGCCCCACGATGTACCTGTCGTAAACGACATCACAGCACCGGTTAAAAACAGCACAGGTACAATTAAGTAAATTGGCAGATAGCCGCCAACTAGTGAGGCGACAAATACACCAGTACCCAGTTCTTTTAAGCTTGCCCCTAATGTCAGTGAAAGCAGCACGATAGCCACTAACGGCATTAGCTCACCCATACCTTTAAAGCCGGTATCAACCAGTTGATGGTGAGTAAATTGGCGCGAGCCCATCATTAAAAGATAAGCGACCACAATCGCTAAAACTGTAGCATACAATACCGATTTAGAGCCGCTACCTGCTGCCAATACGCCATTACCGGTGTAATACATAAAACCAACCATGCTGGCAATTAACGTAATGAGTGGGATTAACATGTAACGGGCTTTAGAGCCTGTTATTTCTTCTTTTAAGTCGGTTGTTTGCAGCGCTAGCTTTTGCTCGGCTTGTTTCATTGGGCCATGCACTTTATCAAAAGCAATGGTATAAAAAACGATAACTAAGGTGATGATGGCGTAAAAATTATACCCGACACTGCCCCACAATACTGATACTGCTGGCTCACCTAATTCGTAATTACTTAATAAGCCAAGTACAAACGCACCCCAGCCATTAAGTAATATTAAAATACACACCGGCGCACTGGTACTATCGATTATGTAGGCTAAGCGGGCACGGCTCATTTTAAATTTATCGAACAGGCCGCGCGATAAAATACCCGCAGTCAAGACGCTCAGATTTGATTCTATAAATACCGCTATACCGGTAAACATCGTTAAAAAGCCAACTTGGCGCTTACTTTTTGCAATGCCCTTGTTCATTAGCAGATTGACAGTTGCAGTCACGCCGCCAGATTCGCGAATGTAGGCAAGCAGCGCACCAATTAAAATACTGAAGATTAAAAGACGTGCATTACCAGGTGAGCTTGCAATTGAAATAATACGCTCAATGGTATTTAAAAAAGTATCAAACAAGCTATTACCTTCGCCTTGCACAGCGAGTAAAAACTCTGAAGAAGCAATAGCAAACAGTAGCGCCATAATGACTTCTTTGCGCCAAAATACGATAATAATCGCAATTAGCGGGGGTAAAATAGAATACCAATGCATAAAAATTGACCTTAAATAGGAGCGCGTTTTAACGCTTATGAGTTAAGCCTTATGACATAAACAGGCTTAGTTTTGTAAGGCGCCTAGCTTAATTGATTGCCCTTGCCAAGTCACTGGTAAATAGGCGCTGTGTGAAGTATTGATAGCAAAATTTATTTAATAAAAAGCAGACCAACAAACATCGCTCAAATCAGCTACCCATATGCCCCAGCATGCCTAGCAAGAAGCCTAAAATGGCACCCATTGCGGGCAGCCAATGCTTGTCTAACTTTGCTTGCGGAGCTGTATCTTGAAAAACCGAATATAAAATACCGCCACCTGCGGCATAGCCATTAAAACCTCACTAATGGCTCATAGAAGTGCACACAGAACTATTTTTAGCAATATTTTCCCCTAATCTGGAAACGGCTACGCCCTTAGGATGTAACTATAAAGAAATACAATATTAGCTAATTAAAAATATTGTATTCTTCTTGAATAATTACCTAATACTTTAAAACAACTCAACTTTTTTTGATGCCGGACTAGGTAGTTTATCATCTGAATACTCGCCACAAATGGAGCCCATTCCAAGCAATCTAGCATTATTCGCTAATCCATGCCTTGCTGAAACCCGACTAACGGCATCTTCACATTTATGCCATTCATCTTTGTTACCAAGTAAGTAATCTATCCTAGAATAAAAAAGGTCATAAACATAAGGATAATCTGGCTTTCCGATTTTTCCAACAGGGAGGCCCAAAGTAAATAGGCTTTGATTAATTTCAGTTTCTTTTATATCTAATCGAGAACGTGTTAAGCCATTCTTTTCTTGTGCAACAAAATTAAATGTATAATTATCTATATTAGATTTAACTACATAATAAGCTAGCGATCTTCTTGTGGCATTAAAACCATCTAAAGTATTTTCAAAACTCACATCACTAGGATCTGAAAGCCTAATAACTTCTCTAGCGGCGGCAATAACTTGTTCTTTACTTTGATTATTATATTCTCTTAGCTTCCATTCTTCCTGTGATATATCTGGGCGCTGACTTGCACACCCAGCCAAAACTAAAGTAGATAAAACTATTACCACTCTACTCATTTACTACTCCTAATATTACTTATTTATTTTAAATCTCAGCATCTTTTAACACACATTAATATTAACATGAAATATCATGTTTGAATTTTATCAAAAATTAACATTATGTTTATTTCAATTTTGCAATTTTTACTCAGTCGCTAACTATTTATCACCGACTTCTCTTTATTACCTAATGTAGTTAAAAACATCGCTCCAATCAGCTACCCATATGCCCCAGCATGCCTAGCAAGAAGCCTAAAATGGCACCCATTGCGGGCAGCCAATGCTTGTCTAACTTTGCTTGCGGTGCTATATCTTGAAAAACCGAATATAAAATACCACCACCTGCGAACAGCATAATTGAAGATATTGCCTGTGGCGCATCTGCTAGATACCAAAAACCGATCACACCCGCTACTGGCCCTATCAGCGACATAGCAAAAAACGTAGTGATAATGCGCTTACTGCTCAGTTTAGATGACTCTTTAAGCTCATAGTAGGCATTAAACCCTTCAGGTAGGTTTTGCAGTGTCATCAGCAGCGCTAGCAAGAAAGCACTTGAGCTACCTAACGCGACAGCTGCTCCTAGTGCTAGCGCCTCTGGAATAAAATCTGCGAGCATTGCCACAAGTTGGCTAGCCGTGCTGTTTAGTTTAAACAGCGCTATATCAAAAAGCATAAAGGCAGTGCTGCCCGCTAAAAAATAGACACTGGCGCTAACCATGCTTTGATTTTCTAACCCTTGGGGTACCAAAATTAAGGCGACAGCCGATAATAGCGCGCCACCACCAAAGGCAATAACGCCATGCTTAATCTCACTGATTTTCCACGACAGTGCATATTGCGCGACGTTAGCGATAATAGCCCCGATAGGCATAGCGAGCCCTGCCAATAACGTTAAAGCAATAAGCTGATAAATTAAAACACTGTCCATTTCACAACACGCCTTGTCAGTCACAAATAAGATTACGTAAAAGCGATTAACGCTCTCTTGCTAGATCGGGCAAAGGCCCTTGCATTCCCATCGCTAAAGCCATCACTTTTCTTTTGGCAAAAGGCAGTTTACCGGCGGCACCTAAGCCAATATTACGAAGAATTTTTAACGGCGTAATATCATTATTAAACATATGATAAAAGCCATCCATAATTTGCATTACGGCTAAATTATGGTGACGCCTGCCGCGCTCATACTGCTGCAAAATTGACAGCGAAGCTATTTCAGTATCAGTGCTATGTGCATACTCATCTGCACTTTGGATATTAGCACCACATGCTTTGAGTAGTGTTTGTGCAAGCTCTGCTGCATCTAACAAACCAATATTAACCCCTTGCCCAGCGAGCGGGTGGATAATATGAGCGGCATCCCCTATTAATGCTAAGCCATCAAGCACATATTTTTTAGTGTGCTGCCTCTTTAATGGGAAGGCAGCTTTTGCCAATATTTTACTGACTGGCGCCAAACTTGCGGGAAAACGACTAACGATGGCCGCTTTTAATTGCTCATCATCTAATTGTAATAATTGTTTTATTTTATCTGGGTGGTTATACCAAACTAACGAGCCTTTATTACCTGTTAATGGCAAAAAAGCTAAGGGGCCTGTTGGGGTAAACTGTTGCCAGGTAATATCTTGTTGCTCGCTATCTAACTCAACGTTTATGACTAATGCACTTTGCTGATAATCCCAACTGTGAATACCAATCCCTGCAGCGTTGCGCACAGCAGAATTACCGCCATCTGCACCAACCAATAATTTACCGACAATTTGCTCACCACTGGCAAGCTCAATCAAGCTGGCACCTGGGCAATAGTCAATACTGAGCGTTTTTTGATTAATTAAAGTGACATTATCCGCTTGCGCCATCTGCTCTAGTAGTGCTAGCTGAATAACTCTATTTTCCACAATATAACCCAGATGATTACCATGAGTATCATGTTGCTCTTTAGCTGGCTTCGCAAACATGGCAGCATCGAACAAAGTTGCCGCTTTTTCTTCGCTCATCTCCCATGTTTTTAAACGCTTATAAACACAGGCACGCCGATTAATAATACCATCCCAAGCGCCAATATTTTTTAAAATATTTTCAGAGGCTATATTTAAAGCACTGACTCTTAAATCATGTATTTGATCATCTTTGAAAGGCTCAGGCAAAAAAGGCTCAACCACCGCCACTTTCAGCTTACTGCCCGCTAATGCACAGGCAAGCGTCGCGCCAACCATACCTGCGCCAACAATAATTAGATCAAATCTTGTGCTCATACCTGCCTCCTAAATAATGTTTCATATTATACCTATTTTCATCAAATTAATTCATCACTTGACAAAAACTTGATAAAAAACAATCCTATGTATTAGAACGATAAAAACAAAGGGATTACTGATGTCTATTTGGCAAAAAGAGTTTGATTTAGCAGTACTTAATGCAACTTGTAATAACACGTTGATGGAACATTTAGATATAAAATTTACTGACTTTGGCGATGATTTTATCACTGCTACCATGCCGGTAGATCACCGAACTCACCAGCCAATGGGCCTATTACATGGTGGCGCCTCGGTGGTGTTAGCTGAAACACTTGGCAGCACCGCTGGAGCACTGGCCTGCCCGCAAGGCTTTTCTTGTGTCGGCTTAGAGATCAACGCCAACCATATACGCGGCGTTAAATCAGGCATTGTCACCGGTATCACTAAAGCATTACACATCGGGCGAACAACCCAGCTGTGGGAAATAAAACTATATGATGAACAAATGAAAATGAGCTGTGTCTCGCGTATTACACTCAGCGTGATTAAATACCCGCGCTAATGTGATACATATTAACTAGTCTTCATTTTCATTCTCAGCTAGCCAACGTTGTAACAAACTGGCTAGCTGAACTCTTTCGTCAATGCTGAGTGGCTTTAGCATCTGCTCTTCATTTTTTAAATGCTCTATATAAGCGCGATCAATCAATTCAACACCCTGCTCAGTTAACGATATAGTACAGCTTCGCCTATCCTGCTCATTACTTTGCCTTAGCACCAAACCTCGATTTTCTAACTTATCTAAATTAGTGGTCATCGCACCTGAGGATAACATCGCGGATTGATAAAGTTGCGTGGGTGTTAACGCAATATTGTTGCGCCTTAGTGTTGCCAGAATATCAAACTCGATTGAGCTAATATCGTAAGAGCTAAAACCTGCTTGAATTTGTGGGCGCATAATTTTTTCTATGCGCGAGATTCGCCCAACAATACCGACAGGCGAGCTATCAAGTTCGGGCTTTAACGTCTGCCATTGCGCCAATATATGATCAACATGATCTGTCTTCATTTGCTCTTCCTATTATATCTACGCTCTACCATCATCTATACAAGCCATGTTATCAATTAAGTCGTTGTTCGCATATTATCTTTTTAAAAAGATAGTTGCAATCGACCAGGAAAGCTATATTATCTTTTTGGAAAATTACTTTTTGAAAAGATATCTATAAAGGCTACCAATGAATTACTTAATCGCAATATCTGTACCGATATTATGGGGCACCAGCTACGCCATTATCGGCAGCTATTTGCTAGATATACCGCCGTTCTGGCTCGCTGTTTTAAGGGCATTACCTGCAGGCTTATTACTGTTATTACTAAAACCTAAACTCATCACATTACCCTTTAAGCACATGATGTTTATTAGTTTGGGTAATATCGCGCTATTTTTCCCCTTATTGATTACAGCTATTTATCTACTGCCAGGCTCAGTCGCTGGGACATTAGGCGCTACTTTTCCATTAGTGATGATGTTTTTTAACTGGTTAATTTATAAAGTAGTACCGCGTTTGAAAATCCTAATTAGCGCTGTTATTGGCTTAATCGGTGTCTGCTTTTTATTAAATCCCAATGCTGATGTCAATCTTTGGGGCGTGCTGGCCGCTTTCGCAGCGATCAGTGTTATGTCGATTACCTCTATCGCCATGAAGCGCTTAATCATTAATGATGTGATGAATGTTTCAGCTTGGCAGCTAATTATTGGCGGCTTATTAATGATCCCCTTTGCCTATACCGTGGCAGGCCCTTTTATTATTCCTGCAACACAGGCTTGGCCAGGTTTACTATGGCTAATAGTACTCAATACCTCTTACGGCTATTGGGCTTGGGTTCGCTCGGTCAAAACACTGGGCACAGAAACCATGGGGATTCTATCGCTGCTAAACCCACTCGTTGCGGTGGTTCTAGGGTTATATGTGATGCAAGAGGCACTAGACTCTTTACAAATCAGCGGTATCGTTTTGATTTTCTCAGCACTTTTAATGTTAATGCCGATAAAAAAACTCATCGCAGCTAAAAATGTGGGCAAGGCATCTTGCACGAAATAATAAAACTTTGGACTATGCTGCTTGCTCACTCATTAAGGTAGTGAAGATGGCCGAGCCACAAGATAAAGCAAAGCCTTATAGTATAATTGGCACTGGCATTTAAGTGGATAAGGACATTATTTAGATGCTGCAAAATAAGTACTGATTATAATGAGTAAAAGTGTTTATAGGTTTAAAAAGCCAAGAATCACCGCTACTTATATAACTAATATACGCGGTGATAAGTATGCTTTAAGACTTGCTGTCCACCTCAGTACTTGTTGTTATACTTTTTCATCAACAGCCTAATTAACTTTGGATCCGTATGGATACCAATAACTAAATTTGAACCAGTAATTACTTTTTTACTACCGCCTGCTTGATTAAAATCAATATTAAAATCTGAGTTCAATTTCTTGATAACTTCTGGATCAATTTCTACTGCATTCTTAGAAGCATCAACAAGAATAAAGCTGACGTTAGCACTTAAAGTCGTGGTAATAACATCAAAATGTGTTCCGTCATCCATATATATTGCAATCTGATCTACTAAATCAGAGTTATCCTTAAGAGCTGTTTTAACTGCAGTAAAAATAGTATTTTTTGCGATTACAGATGTCTTAGTATTAGTAAAATCTACCTGAACGCTTTCTGTAGAGGCAAACTCGTATTTTCCTTTTAGAATTTTACTTATTTCAGTCGCTAGAGTCGCTCTAATAGTACTTGTTTCGGTACTTGATATATTCCACCCTTGAGATGTTGTCGCTTGATCCCAAGGTATATCAGGTTGAAATGTAATTGCAACTTTTCGCGGTTTAGAGTATATCTCTACGATTTGCCCTGATTTAAACGAATTACTTGGAAATGGTAATTCAGTAAAGCCAGTGTGCTTCTCTAAACCTACTTTATTACTTGCACAACTTGCCAGCATAATTACAGCTATTAAAACAAATATATATCTTTTCATAGTAATGATTCCTTTATTTAAGCTCCCATAGAACATCCATGAACACTTGGGATTAATGCTCGCGACTACAAAATATAACGCCTTTATAGCCGACAGAGCCTTGCGCAAAGCGCGCTTTAGACCGTCAGCCATGAAGTGGCGATGGTTGAAAAACTTGTTATAAGCTAACCCGCAGAGCCAGATGTATTAAAAACTTGCATGGTAGTTGCCCCATTTATTGGAAAAGCTTGGTCTGTACGGTGAGAATGACTTGAAGGGCTTAAACTAATTGAAGCTTATAGCCTAAAATTTTGTAGAATTCTTTTCCTCCTGGTAGCGCAAGCAATATCCCCTTTTTTATCTCTCAGTACGTTACCGACAAACCAGACTAAATTTTTTCCGTTAAATACGTACACATGTTAGCCGCCTGCATCGTCTTCACTCAGATATGCGCCAGGCTTATCAGATCATATATAATTTGTAAGTTCTTCGTTTAGTACAATATAGGCGACTGCCTCAACATTGCCGCAGAAAAGCGATATTTCATCACTTGCCAATGTGATGCTTGGCATTAGAAGTAATATTTTTATTTTTTTATCATCGATGTCTCCAAGAGCTATAACACCAGTATAGTTTTCGCATTGGAGCGGAGCGTAAATAGGTCAAATTGACACTTTTGTTATGTGACTAGCGATCACGAATGGTCTATTTGTACGTCATTTGGAAAAGGATTTCCCTTGCCTGTTTCAAGCATATTTTTAAGGCTAAGCAAAAATACAGCCCATTTAGTACTACAGTGGGCCATAAAATCAGTTGTTTCTTGCCAGTTAGAATGAGTGAACCTTACAAAGGTTTGATCTTGTTCAGTTTCTAATTGAAATAAAATTTCTGTACCCACCCATGGCTCGGGTGTATTCCCCGAATGCTGCCAGCAAACCGTTTTATTGGGTATGAGTTTCGCAACAGTAAAATCTGGGCCTGCACCGTTAAAACGAAATTCTATAGTTGAACCTACTTCTCCTGCCCCAGATATATCGTTAGTCCACCATTTAGTTAGTCCATCATCTGTTGTCAATGCCTCATAGACACTTTCAGGTGTAGCTTTAATGCCAACCCGATGATTTATGTCAGTCATAATATTCTCCTAAAGCTTTACAAGCAGATAACAGCATAATAGTACGACGTCTCATTTACGCGAAACTGATACTCACATAAATTGCCTCAACACGTTAATTTAAAAGTACTTTATATACGTTCTTGAGATGTCTAACTACCCACAACTATATCTCTTAGTTGCTGCCAAGAGCTCTTCTAAATACATGATTTTATTAAATAAAGAAGATATAATTTTGCGCCAGCACTGCTCAATTTTTAACCTAACCTTCAACAAAACCAAAAACTAAATACAGGGCTGCTTATCCTTCAGCCCTTTTCTAAATAAACACATCGTTTTCTCGGTGTCCAGCATTATAGTTAATCATCTATTAAGTTAAGAATTTTTCTATATTATGCGGCAGCGGTTTAAAGACTAGTGAGTACTTAATATTAGAGTAAAAGATATTGAATGGGGCTATTAATCTGGGCTATTAATTTAGGTAACCAGAGCTTAACTATAGAAGTAAAGAAGTGAAGAAGTGAAGAAGCGAAGAAGCCTAAAAAGGCGATACGATAGGAGCACTGTGCTAAGCTTAAAATTAAAGCCTAGCACTGACTATAAACTTGATGTCGCTCTAAATTCAGCATAAAAGGCAGAAGATAAAAGTAACATTTAGCCAGCATCGACGCTAGCTGCTATACAGTGTGGCTAGGCCGCCATCAATATAGGCTAATTTAGTGTGGTGAGTGTACTTTTAGAAAATAGTGAGTAATAATTTTCACTGGTTACCTCAGCGACTTCTGCTAGCGACACACCTTTAAGCTGAGCAACACACTGCGCCACCTCTACCACGTATTTAGGCTGATTTTGCTTACCTCGATAAGGGATAGGTGCTAAATAAGGCGAATCTGTTTCAATAAGCAGATGCTCTAACGGCAATTGCTTAACCACATCCTGTAGATCAATGGCATTTTTAAAGGTCACAATACCCGATATTGAGATTTTATAACCTAGCTCAATGGCCTGCTCTGCCATTGCTAGTGATTCTGTGAAGCAGTGTAATACTCCGGCTGATTTACCGCTGTGGGCTGCGATTAGCTCAATAGTGTCAGCCCTTGCTTCCCTCGTGTGCACGATTACAGGTAGCTGCAGTGTGTTCGCCGCCTGCAGATGGTTAATAAAGCTTTGCTGTTGCACTTCTTTGCTCGTCACATCGTAAAAATAATCTAACCCAGTCTCGCCTATTGCCACTACTTTCTCATGAGTGTTAGCAAGTGTTATTAGCTGCTCAACACTGGCAACATCACCTATTGATTTAACATGCAGCGGGTGAACTCCCATTGAGGCATCAATTTGCGGGTAGTTTGCAATCAATTGGTACATATCTGCAAAATTTGCTAAATCAATATTCACGCAGAGCATTTTAGCTATTTTTTGGGCCTTAGCCGCCATTAACATGGCATCAAACGACTGGTTATAATCTTTTAAATCTAATTTATCTAGATGACAGTGGGAATCAATAAACATATTTTTATATAAACTTTCAAGGATGGGTGATAAACAATAGCAGATAGGCGTACCACTACTAACAATAACTAATAAGCAGTGGTGTTACAGAGTTTGCGTTTGTGCACCAATATCAGCACCTGCTAAGTATGTTTCTAACCGCTGAGTCAGCTCATTATCTTCAGGTGAAATTTGAATACCAATACCCTGCCTTCTATTATGTTGCGGTGCTTTTGGTGTCAACCAAATAACCTTGCCAGTGATCGGTGTTTTATCGGTATCATCCATTATCTGTATTAAGGCGAAAACCTCTTCACCTAAATGAAAAACACGATTAGTAGCAATAAACAGACCGCCGCCTTTTACAAACGGCATAAAAGAGTCATAGATGTGCTGTTTATCAGGCAAGACTAGCGATAGTATGCCATGGCTCATTCGCGGCTTTGCGACGGCTGGGACAAATTTTTCTTCTGTCTCATTGTTACTATTATTTACGGTAGTTACCACAATTTCATTCCATTACGGTTTAATACAGGCACTATTGATACTAATATTAATGATTTAAAAGAGCATCAAGAGTAAATATGCTATTTATTTTATATTAAATAACCCCAATCTAACAACAAATCTTCTAACAGTAACTGTTTATTAGGGTTTTGATGCGCAAGTATAGCACTGCGCTGCTGCTGAAGCTTATCAGATAAGTGATACACTTTTTTAATATCACTGCGCTTTGCCAAGGTCGTTAACATTTTTTTCATATCAGCATTGACGATATTAGCGTCATCGCCTGCGCTATATAGCTTACTAATATCTGCAAGCAGGCTATACATCCACGCTAATAGCACAATAATATCCGCTTTGATAAATGCCGGGGCGACATCGAGAGCACTCGCCTTTTTTTGCAAAATCGTTTTAAGGGCGACAAAGAAATCAGCTCGAAGCGTTTGATCCCCTCTCTCTTTAAAATCTAAAGCTAATAGCGGTGCTCCGTGTACCACATTCAATAACTGTGTTGCAGCACTTTGCTCTATCGATAACTGATCTTGTAGCCACTTTGTTGCTATTGATTTGTCAGGTATTGCACAATCCACGCGCTGACAGCGGCTTTTTATGGTTGGCATCACTTGGCCAAGCTGATGAGAAATCAATAGCAGTAAAGAATTTTTACCAGGCTCTTCTAGTGTTTTTAACAAGGCATTAGCCGCTGAAATATTCATAGCCTCTGCAGGATCTAGAATAACGACACGAAAACCGCCTTGCTGGGCAGTACTTTGCATAAAGCCACTCAAATCTCGCACTTGATCAACCTTGATCTGCTCACCAACTTCATTTGGTGTTAAGTGATATAAATCAGGATGACCGCTTGATGCAAATAATTGACAATTACGACATTGATGACAAGGTGCTAAGCCCTGCTGATCACTGCACAACACGAATTGCGCAATGGCACTGGCAAAGTGTAATTTACCAATACCTTTAACGCCGTTGATAATCAATGCATGCGGTAATTTATCGCTATTATACAAGCCAATAATTCTTTGCCAGTGCGTGTCGAACCACAGGTAAGATTGCGTATTTAAAGTATGATAGCGCTTGCTAATATCCATGTTAAATACCTAGTTTAGCTTTAAGTGACGCTGTTACTTGCTGTTTTACTTGATCTAAAGATAACGATGCATCAATCACAGCAAAGCGCTCAGGATCATTAGCAACTTGCTGATGATAACCCGCCCTTACCTTTTCAAAAAAACACCGTTTCTCTTGCTCAATACGATCAAGCTCGCCTCTAGCACTTGCCCTAGCAAGACCTATTTCAACGGGTGCATCTAATAAAACGGTCAGATCAGGCCTTAGCGAGCCCTGCACAAATTGCTCTAATTGCGCTATACGCTCTAAGCTGACGCCACGTCCGTGGCCCTGGTAGGCGTAAGTCGCATCTGTAAATCTGTCACTTAACACCCACTTACCCTGTGCTAGGGCAGGTAGAATTAAGCTATTAATATGCTGGGCTCTGGCGGCGAACATTAATAATAGCTCAGTATCAACGGCCATATTCTCACTAGTAGGGCGCAACAATAGCTCTCTTATTTCTTCTGCTAGAGCGGTACCACCTGGTTCACGCGTTTGCACCACATCAAAGCCTGCGGCCTCAATTTGCTCTTTAATAAGAGCAATATTACTAGTTTTACCGACACCTTCTGTGCCCTCAACTGTAATAAAACGCGCTTTTTTTGCCACCACAGTGCTCATTTTAACATCCTAATAAATTCATTCTTCAGCATATACACGCAACTTATATTACTTTTAACAACATAATCCTATTTAATTAGCTGGCGCTGAACGATAATTTTGTTTTCTTGTAAGCTGGTAACGCCTAACTGCATTATTGTGCTCACGTAAGCTTTTAGAGAAATAATGACTACCATCACCTTTGGCAACAAAATATAAATATTTAGTGGTCTCAGGATTTAATGCCGCTTTAATTGCTTCAGGGCCTACAGTGGTAATCGGTGTTGGCGGCAAGTGATCAATAACATAAGTGTTATAAGCACTAGGGCGTTTAAGGTCAGCTCGGGTGATATTACCTTTGTACTTATCGCCCATACCATAAATGACTGTCGGGTCTGTCTGTAGGCGCATTCCAATATTGATGCGGTTGACGAACACACCTGCGATAACAGGTCGCTCTTTTGATGCGCCGGTCTCTTTTTCAACAATTGAAGCCATAATTAACGCCTCATAAGGTGTTTTATAAGGCAATTTTTTATCGCGTTGCTGCCACTGAGTATCTAATATTTTGTGCATGCCTTTATAAGCGCGCTTAAGCAGCGCAATGTCAGTACTGCCACGCTCAACACGATAAGTCTCCGCTAATAAAATACCCTCAAGGTGAGGCTCGGTTGCACCAATCGCTGCCAACAACTCATCTTGGCTCATATCTGTTGTTTTAAGCTCTAATAAATCTTGGTATTTGAGCAAATGAGCACGCAGCTCTTTAATATTTGAGCCCTCTATCAGCGAAATATTGTGTTGTACAATTTTACCGGATGTCAGCTGCTTTAATAAATCGATAGGGCTGGTGTTTGCCACAATAAGGTATTCACCCGCCTTAATATTACGGCCGTATTTATAGTAGCGTGCATATAATTTAAAGTAGATATCATTATCAATTAATTTATCCGCTTTTAGCTGCGCAGTTAAACTGTTAAAGCCCACCCCTCTTTTAACAATTAAGGTTTTACTCTCACCTTGGCTAAAGCTAGCAACAGCCATCACTTTATGGATATCTTGCCAAACATAATAAGCCGCTAGTACCGCTGCTAATAATAATACACACAAAAAGAGGAAGAACTTTTTCAAATCTAGTTACCTTCTAAATAAAAATGATCTAATAGAGATTGTAATTGTTGAGTTTTAGCACCAACTGCCAGCACCTTAGGCCAGCCTTGGGTATCGGTTATAACATCGCTCACAGCACTAGCAACATCGTAGATATTTGTTACAGGTAGGATATTAACAACACTATTGCAGACAAAAACTTCATCAGCACTTAACACATCCGCCAACGTAAAATCACCGATTTTTACAGTCATTAATTGCTTGAGCTGGCATAGTTCAATAATAGCATTGCGTACAACGCCCTCAACACCTGCGTGAGTCAAATCAGGCGTGTAGAGCACGTTATCAGTGACCCAAAATAAATTACTCATACAGCCTTCTATAACAAAGCCTTGAGTATCACTAACAATCCCCTCGCCAATACGAGAGCAAGCCCACTCATTGCGTGCGAGCACTTGCTCTAATCGATTGAGATGCTTAATACCTGCTAATAGCGGCTGCCTTGCCAATTGCGTCGCACAGAGCACCACACTAATACCTGTTTTTTGTGCCGCTGTATTATCACTAATAGCTGATATAGAGGCAATACGCGTTAAATCAGGCTGAGCTTGAGCTTTATAACCGCGCGGCCCTATGCCTCTGGTGAGTACAAATTTGAGTACGCCATCAAAAACATGATTAGCTGGGGAGTGTCGTGCGCATAAGGTATTAAAATCACTCAACAGTGCGTTGCGTGTTTGTTGCTCAAAAGGAATAGCCAGGCGCTGTGCCCCTTTGCTCATGCGCTCAATATGAGCATCCCACAGCAAAGGTTTACCATTGCGAATAGCGATAGTCTCAAATAGACCATCGCCATAGTTCAAACCTCTATCAAAGGCGTTTAATTGATTATCAACTAGGCCATTAATTAAAGATTGAGTCATCGCAATCAGTACAGCTAAATTTTGCGGAACAATAAGCTGCCATTAGTGCCGCCAAAACCGAAAGAGTTCGATATCGCCGCATTGATTTGACACTGTTGCGCGTGATGAGCAACGTAGTTTAAATCACAGCCTACGGATGGGTTATCTAAATTGATGGTCGGCGGTGCCACTTGATCGCGAATCGCCAAGGCGCAAAAAATAGCTTCAACAGCACCAGCGGCACCCAATAGATGACCTATCATCGATTTGGTCGAGCTTACGCGCATATCTGCAACCTGCTCACCAAATAATAATTTCACGGCATTTGTTTCTGCAATATCGCCTGCGGGGGTTGATGTACCATGGGCATTAATGTATTCGACACGATCAAGCTTTTCAGTTTTATTCGCATCTAGCAGCGCATTTTTCATCGCTAAAGCAGCCCCTTCTCCGGTTTCTGGAGGGGAAGTAATATGATGAGCATCATCGCTCATACCAAAACCTGCTAATTCACAGTATATTTTAGCACCGCGCGCTTTCGCCGCCTCGTATTCTTCAAGTACTAAGATACCCGCGCCATCGCCAAGTACGAAACCATCACGATCTTGGTCCCAAGGGCGACTTGCTTTAGTTGGGTCATCATTGCGTTTTGATAATGCTCTCGCTGCGGCAAAGCCACCAAGGCCGAGTTTAGTGGTTGCCATTTCAGCACCACCGGCCACCATGATATCGGCATCGCCGTATTGAATCATGCGCATCGCTTGGCCGATATTATGCGTCCCCGTGGTACAGGCGGTAGTGATTGCAATATTAGGCCCTTTAAAGCCGTAGTTGATTGCCAAATGACCCGCTATCATATTGATAATACTGCCTGGCACAAAAAACGGTGACACTTTTCGCGGACCAGTGTTAGAGATGACATCATAAGTCGCCTCTATCATCGATAAACCGCCAATGCCGGAACCGATAGCACAGCCGATACGTGTCGCGTTTTCTTCCGTCACTTCAATACCACTGTCTTTAATCGCTTGCGTTGCTGCCGCTAGACCATATTGAATAAACAAATCCATGCGTCTAGCATCTTTAGGATTCATATATTCACTGATATCGAAATTTTTAACTGATGCTGAAAACTGTGTGCTGTAACTCGCTGCGTCAAAATGTGTAATAGGAGCGGCACCGCTTTGCCCCGCCAAAATAGACTTCCAAGTATCATCAACAGTGTTGCCTACCGGTGTAATGGCACCTAGTCCGGTAACTACCACTCTTCTACGAGACATTGTGATTCTCCTATTTCTTATTATACGTATACAAGACACTCAGCGCGTCTTAAAAATGGGTGTATTAAATAGTACAAAATAATCGTCAGTTATAGATATTGTTAAACAGATTAAGCTGACACTACTTAGAGATAAAAATGATGTTGGTATTATTAACTTAAAACCAATAAATTAACATACCGATATGTCGGTTGTGCTAAAAAAATTGCTAATAAAAACACCTAGCGCACAAAAAAGAAAAGCCGTTCTAAATAAATAGCAACGGCTTACATTCGATCAAAACAAAAGTAAATCTGTTTTAATTATTGGTTAGCGTTTACGTAATCGATAGCTAACTGAACTGTTGTAATTTTTTCTGCTTCTTCATCAGGAATTTCAGTTTCAAATTCTTCTTCTAAAGCCATTACTAACTCAACAGTGTCTAAAGAGTCTGCGCCTAAATCATCAACAAAAGAAGCTGCATTTGTTACTTCTTCTACTTTAACGCCTAGCTGTTCTGCAACAATCTTCTTAACGCGATCTTCAATATTACTCATAACTTTTCCTATTATTTATCAAATGGCAACAATAGCCTTTGATTATTTAAACATTATTAACCAATGAATGAGCTAACAATTTATTAATCGAAACAATGTGGCAATTATCAACAATTTTCCTAAAAGATCAATCACAAATGTTGGTTTTTGCCAATCTCATTCAATATTTAGTATTTTTCGATGTTGATTTATTAGTATTTACCCTATAAAAAAGAACAAACAGTAACCTAAACTCATCAACTCTTATTTTAAAACTTCATACTTATCTAGCACTTAACACGTTACATAGCCTTTATAAGCTATGCCATGTACATCCCGCCATTAACCTGAATAGTTTCGCCGGTTACGTATGATGCAGCATCGCTCGCTAAAAAGCCAACAACTGCCGCAATTTCTTCGGGCTGACCTAAACGGCTCAACGGAATTTTAGACTGCAAGTTTTCTTTGTGCTCTTGCGCCAAATCCTTGGTCATATCGGTGTCAATAAAACCAGGAGCAACACAGTTAACCGTTACATTACGTGAACCTATCTCGCACGCCAACGCACGGGAGAAACCTTCCATACCTGATTTAGATGCAGCGTAGTTCGCCTGCCCAGCATTACCCATAGAGGCGACAACGGAGCTAACACTGACTATACGACCCCAACGCTTCTTGCTCATACCGCGAAGACACGCTTTAGAAACACGAAACAATGAAGATAAGTTAGTATTGATAACAGCATCCCATTCATCTGCCTTCATACGCATCATCAAGTTATCTTTAGTAATGCCGGCATTATTAATTAAAATATCAATCACACCAAAATCATCATTGATTAGCTTAATCACTGCGCTAACCGAATCATCACTAGCAACATCAAGTGCCAAACCTTTACCTTTAATACCGGCTTGCGCTAGATATTCGCTGATCGCATCAGCACCATTTTCACTAGTTGCGGTACCGATGACAACAGCGCCTTGACGCCCCAGCTCTTGAGCTATTGCCTTGCCGATGCCTCGTGTTGCACCTGTCACTAAAGCAATTTTTCCTTCAATACTCATGGTTATTATCCTATTGTATTTTTAATTTTACAAAGCAAACATCTCGCTTAACTAAAAGCTTTTTCCCAGCCTGCACAATCACTTAGCGATTGTAGCTCGAGTGGTTTATGTATTTTTTTATTTAATCCTGAAAGCACCTTACCTGGGCCACACTCAACTGCGACCTCAGCACCTTGCTCAACAATAGACTGCATTGTTGCTGTCCACAAAACCGGGCTGTAAAGCTGAGCAACTAAGTTTGCTTTTATTTCATCAACACTTTTAGCAGCGCTAGCATCTACGTTTTGGATTACCTTAATATCAGGCATAGTCAATGTAATTGACTCAAGCTTTAACGCTAACTTCTGCGCCGCTGGTTTCATCAACGCACAGTGTGATGGCACACTAACAGGCAATTCAATCGCGCGCTTAGCACCATTTGACTTACAGTTCTCTATTGCTCTGGCCACCGCATTTTTTTCACCGGCAATAACGATCTGCCCAGGGCAGTTAAAGTTGACAGCAGATACCACATCACCCTGCTCCGCCTCTTTACAAGAACTTAAGACCAACTCATCAGCAAGGCCTAAGATAGCCGCCATAGCACCGCTACCACTTGGCACTGCTTGCTGCATATACTCACCGCGCAGACGCACTAAATCAATCGCATCTTCAAATTCAAGGGCACCCGCGCAAACCAAAGCGCTATACTCACCTAAACTATGCCCTGCAACAACCGCCGGCTTCTCGCCACCTTGTTGCAGCCACAAACGCCACAGCGCAACACTTGCACACAATAGAGCTGGCTGAGTTTTATCTGTTTGGTTTAAATCCTCAGCGGGGCCATCTTTAACCAACGCCCAAAGATCATAACCTAATACTGCTGATGCTTGAGCAAACGTCTGCTCAATAATATCATGCTCAGCTGCTAGATCAGCTAACATACCAACTTGCTGGGAACCTTGTCCCGGAAAAACAAATACTGTTGATTGCGACATGCTAAGGCTCCACTTTATACATTAATTTTTTATAAATCATCGATTCACTTTTTAACTCATGATTTTTCTAATATTTTACAATAATATCAAAACAATAATAAACACTATTCACCGAATCTGGCAATCACTGCACAGCGACACCAAACCTAAGTAAAAATTACCCTAACACAAAACCACCTTAAACCCAGCCCGCACATCTATATTTCTCAAAGCAAGCGCATGCCATAACAGCCAATAGCTTATTATTTAAAGCGATAAACAGAACATAAAGTAAGCATATATAAGATAGGGCTAACAACAGATGGGATAGCAAGCGCGGATGATGACTTTTTAGCTTTTCAACTGATACAAAAATGGAGGCCGAAGCCTCCATTTTTGTATCACACAACGCCCTATTGCTAGAGCAAAGACAGAGATTACTCGCTGTCAGTTGCAGTGATTTGACGACCACGGTACATACCGTCAGCTGTCATGTGATGACGACGGTGAGTTTCCCCAGTAGTCGCATCTACAGTCAGTGTTGGACCTGTTAGCGCATCGTGTGAACGACGCATGTCACGGCGTGAACGTGACTTCTTGCTCTTTTGTACTGCCATTTGATATAACTCCTAATAACTTATTTCTTAGTTTTGTCTTTTAGCGAAGCCAAAACACTAAATGGATTTGGTTTCTCAGCCTTTTCAATATCTGCTGTATTTGCGTCACCAAAACTGGTTTGTATACTGCAATCAGAATGATATGACACTATTGGTAAATTCAGTATCAACTCTTGTTCGATCAAAGGCAGTAATTCTAACTCATCACCCTCTACAATGAGAGGTTCGTAATATTTCGGTAATGTTTGAGCTTTCTCTTCATTGTAAGATATAGCCAAGTTTAACTCGGCCTCCACATCGAAAGAGACAGGATCCAAACAGCGTTGGCACTGCATTTTCACAGCAACCTTAGCCTTACCTGAAATTGTTCTGATTCTCAGTTCATCACGTGAGAACTTCAAATCTGCCACTACATTGACATCTGAATCAACTAGCATGCTAGATAACTCTTCCATCTCTTTAACAGCAATAACACCTGAAATATCTATCTCGCGATCAGCTAGTTTTCGCGGGTCGACAAATCGAGGTAATTTAACGTTTAACATAAGCGCGCAATTCTATGTACCTTAGCCCCTTGTGTAAAGGGAAAGATGTATTTGTGATAAAAAACCCGTGCATATTCTACGCTTTTTTTCGCAAAGCGAAAACCTTTAACTTAATAAGTTCCAGATTTTTCGCCTTGCAGCATCATAATAGAATAATGATTCAACATGAATCGTATCAACAAGCACAGAAAATAGCTCAATAAAGGCGTTATATTCTATGCCCTAAACCACAGAAATCAATCTTAATCGCCTATCATCTAACAATAATTAAAAACGCCTTATATAAGCTGATTAAATACATGCTCAATAACGGTCACATAGCCAAATTAACGATAAAGATCATTTCCCTAAAGCGCACCACACAAAGCCAGCCACTTTATGATAGCCTTGTCAGCATACTGAATTTTAGCCAATAACAGCATAGGTTTACCGTGAAATCACTTATATTAGCATCGAGCTCTATCTATCGAAAAAAACTACTAGACACACTAGGCTTTGATTACCAATGTGCTAGCCCTGATATCGATGAGACAGTACATAAAGATGAGACAAGCGCACAGCTTGTAGCGCGCCTTGCACTAGCAAAAGCACAAAAAGTAGCACACAGGCA
Organism: Gammaproteobacteria bacterium AS21; assembly: GCA_038900335.1. Taxonomy (GTDB): domain Bacteria; phylum Pseudomonadota; class Gammaproteobacteria; order Pseudomonadales; family Balneatricaceae; genus Rs1. The sequence goes on from JBBMRB010000013.1 coordinate 29,931, forward strand.
CAGCAACAGCCTGATCATTGGCTCAGACCAAGCAGCAACCGTTGATGGCATTATCCTCAACAAACCACTAACCACAGCCAAAGCACAGCAGCAACTACAATTATGCTCAGGGAAAAAAGTCACCTTTTTAACAGGGCTGTGTTTATTTGATAGCAGCGATAACAGCCACCAGCTGGCCACCATCGCTTATCATGTTTATTTTAGGGAGCTAAGCAGCGCTGAAATAGCGCACTATATCGCTATCGAGCAGCCGTTAAACTGCGCAGGCAGCTTTAAAGTAGAAGGTTTAGGTATTAGTTTATTTGAAAAGTTAGAAGGCGATGATTTTAACAGCCTGATCGGCCTTCCAGTGATTGAATTACTCAACATGTTGCGGGCTAAAGGCATTAACCCGCTCTCTTAAAAGTACGCCCTAAAAACCATAGATCTAAACAAGCTGAGCTAGGCACAAAAAAATAGCACAAGTTATGTGCTATTAATTAAAGGCTCAAGGCGACTAAAACACCATCAACTTAATAGCCGCTATACCTGCCATCACTCTAATTAACCACTTAAAAGCCTCAAGCTTTAACTTACTTAAAAACCAAAAGCCGATACAAGCGCCAACCACTAAACCAGGTAGCGCCTGCAAACCAATCATCGCCGTTTCAGCCGTTAGTGCACCAACCGATAGCAGCACCGGCACCTTCGCAAGGTTAATACACATAAAGGCCCAGCTGCGGGTACTAACGTACTGCTCTTTTGATAGCTTTTGCTCCATAAAATACAAACTAAAAATAGGCCCAGCAGCATTAGAAATCAAACTGATAAAACCACCGATAAAACCCGTTATCTTGGTACTTAGCGGATGCTGCATAATACTGGTTTTCATCGTATCCAAGACAATACCCATCACTAGCATGGCAATAATAATGATAGCCAACATGACTGAAAAATCCGCACTATCTAATCGTGACAACAACCAGCCACCAGCGACAATACCGAGCGCACACATTGGCAGCAAGCGTGCTAGTAGCGCCCAGTTAACGTGCTTTCTATAACTGATCACCGCCAGCAAATCGGTAATAAGATACATAGGCAGTAAAATACCCAACGCCTGCTGACCTGGGTAGACAATCATAATAATCGGCAAAATTAGCATACCCATGCCACCGACTGAGAACTTAGAAAACCCCGTCACCAACCCTGCAAACAACAATATAATTAACTCAGTACTCAACACCCACCCCACCTACACCGTTTCATTTAAGGCTGGATTATAAAGATAAAAACAATAACAAGATAATCACACTTTTATTTTATCTTGATAATTTAAAACTATCGTTATATATTCATTGATAATTATTTTTATAAGCAAAAGAGTCCAAACATAACCAACATGACTAACGATCAACTGCGTGCCTTTGTTGCAGTAGCAGAGCAAGGCAGCTTTAGGGCGGCGGCGACTAGCTTGTATAAAACACAGCCGAGCATCAGCAATGCCATTAAAACACTGGAGAGCCAATTTGATTTCTCGCTGTTTGATAGAAACAATTATCGCCCTGTACTGAGCACTGAGGGCAAGGCGTTTTATAACCAAGCCAAAAAGCTGCTGACACAAGCAACAGAGCTTGAGATGTTTGGCCACCACTTAGCGCGTGCGGATATGACACAGCTATCTATTTCACTGAGCGCTATGTGCGCCTTCCCGCCGGTATTAAATAAAATTAAGGATTTTTGTACTGAGCGCCCACAGATGCGCTTGCAGCTTAACACTGAGCATTTATCTGGCGTGTTAGAGCAAATACAACTCGATAAATCTGAGTTTGCTATCGGCCCGCTGCTAGGTGTCGATCAAAAATATGAATTTATTGAAGTCGGCGAAATCAAGATGGTGACGGTGATAGCACCGCAGGCAATGACTGCTTTAATGGCAGATGCGGCCAACAGCGGCTCGAACGTGAATGACAGCAGCAATTGCGAACAAAAACAACCTGTGCTCAGCCATCAGCAATTGCGCCAGCTACCACACATTCTGATTACAGATACTGGCTCTGTAGCACGCTTTGATCATGTTAATATCATTAGTGGCAGCAGGCCTTGGTATGTCAATGATTATCAAATGAAAAAAGCGTTACTGGTATCGGCGATGGGCTGGGCGCGTATTCCTGAGCATATCGTTAAAACTCAGCTTAAGGCTGGCTCACTCATTAAAATACAGGTCGAGAATTTCAACTTTGAAAGTACTGTACCCATGTATTTGATCAAACTAAAACAGCAGCCATTAAGCGTGCTAGCGAAAGCATTTTGGCAACATATGATTAGCGATGAAAAGAGCCTAAACTAGCCACTGTTTAGCGGATTTTAAAACCGAGCCTTAGCGACTCCAATGTTGGTAGCGACCAATATACGTTTTGCTAATAGGCGCTGCGTACTGCCCGACTTTAGATGTTTTTAGACCTAATTGCTGCAGCGCTTGCGCCCATTGTACTGCTGCACTAACACCATCAATCACCGGCACTGGCAGCTCATCACTTAATCGTTTTATCAATGCTGACATACCGGCACAACCTAACACGATCGCCTCTGCACCATCTTCATAAACGCCAGCAAGGCATTCATTTTTCAGCTGCTGATAGGCACCCTCTTCTATATTCTCTAAAGCGAGTACGGCTATATCGGTGGCGCGCACACCACTGCAGTGCTTTTGATAGCCATATTTGTATAATAGATATTCACTAGCGGGCACAGTGCGGGCCAAGGTCGTGACTATGGCAAAGCGATGGCTTATTAAGCTGGCCACTTGAAATGCAGCCTCTGCAATACCTATCACTGGTGCATCGGCTAGCTCCCTTGCTGCATCTAGAGCGGGATCGCCAAAACAGGCGATAATGTGCGCGTCAACCCCTTGCTCTTTACCTATCTGAATTTGATCAAGCAAGGCGGCACTGGCGATCACCTCATCAACAGCACACTCTATACTTTTAGGGCCATGCAATGGTGTACTGGCAATAATTTGGGTGCCTGGCAGCACAATATCTTGCACCGATTGCACCATAGATTGCGTCATTGCACTGCTGGTGTTTGGGTTGATTATCTGGATTTGCATAAAACCTCTACTATGAAAATAAGCGATTGAAATCTATATTCTGCTCATCTTGACCGGCGAGGATCAACGAGCCTTTAATACTTTGTAAATGCTCTAACATCCATTGTTGCACTGCTTCGCTGTCACCTTTATCTAACAAATCTAATAGCTGCACATGATCACCGCAATCACAGCTGACACCGCCAACACTACTCACAGTGCCAAAAGCTGCAATCACCAATGAGGAGCGATAGCATAACTGTTCAACAAACGCCGCCAATACACTATTACCTGCAAGCCTTGCCAACTCATAATGAAAACGCGCTGTTATTTGGATAGACCCTGCCAAATCACTGTTTTCTTGCGCTAAGCGCTCCTGCGTTACTATGTCACGAAAGTGATCAGAGTTTTCTTTTTTCCAATGTTTAAGCACCGCACTCATTAACTGCGGCTCCACCAATATCCGACTGTCAAATACTTCTAGCGCCTCCTCTTCACTTGGATGATTTACCTGCGCACCTTTATTACGGGTAATCACCACAAAATGCTCAAGCGCTAAGCGATGCAGCACTTTACGTATTCCTGTACGACTAACACCAAAGGCTTCAGAGAGCTTATCTTCTGGCAACCTAGAACCTGGTGGCAACTGGTGCTCGACAATAGCCTTCAGTATTTTTTTGTAAATTTTCTCGTCATCAGACATAGATATTCTCTTTTTTGGATTGTATACAATAATATATTTTTCAGTCGTATACAATTTAATAATTGGCTTTGCTTTATTGCTGATTTAAGCCGATAACTTGGCTTGACGCACGTTAATGAGCAGCTTTATCTTAGAAAATGTCTAAGATTGGTGCATTTATCACCATTTTTATTGAATTTTTATTAAATTACCACTAAAAGCGTCATTATTTATTGTTGGCACGCTAATTGTATACATACAAGTATACAAAAAACCAAAAGGAAACCAACAATGTCTGAGAAATTACCTGTTAGTCCAAAGCTAAGTAATGATGACTTACTCCCCGATAAGGAGCAAAAATGGGGATGGTATAGTATTTTTGCTTTTTGGATGTCTGATGTCCACAGTGTCGGCGGTTATGTGTTTGCAGCCAGTTTATTTGCCTTAGGATTAAATGGCATCCAAGTGTTTATAAGCCTATTAGTCGGCATCACTATTGTCATGGTCTTTGCCAACTTAATGGGCAAGCCTGGACAAAAAGTCGGCGCCCCCTTCCCCGTGATTGCCCGCATGTCCTTCGGTGTCTTTGGTGCCAACATTCCCGCTGTGATTCGCGGCTTAATTGCCGTGGTTTGGTATGGTATCCAAACCTTTTTAGCGTCGAGCTCGTTTATCATATTGCTGCTCTATTTTTTCCCGAGCATGGCCTCCCTTGCAAACGATAGTTTGCTTGGCTTGTCATATTTAGGCTGGATAGGCTTTACCTTTATGTGGGTATTACAGGCCGTGGTCTTCATGTTTGGCATGGATATGATCCGCAAGGTGATTGATTGGTCAGGCCCTGCTATTTACATTGCCATGTTTGCACTATGTGCTTATATGATCGACTTGGCAGGCTGGGAGAACATTCGCTTTAGTTTAAGTGAAGCAAATTTAACGGGCATGGATGCGATAGTGCAGATGATCATAGCGATCTCTTTAGTCGCCGGTTATTTTGCTGGACCGACACTAAACTTCAGTGACTTCTCACGCTACTGCGGCAGTTATCAGCAATTAAAATTTGGCAACTTACTTGGCTTACCGTTTAATTTTGTTTTATTCTCACTCTTTAGTGTCATCATAGTATCAGCCTCTATACCGGTATTTGGTGAAATGATTACCGACCCTGTTGAAACAGTGAAACGCTTAGACTCAGGCATGATCACTATCCTGGGCGCGCTAACCTTTATTTTCGCTACCGTAGGCATCAACATTGTGGCGAACTTTGTCGCACCTGCTTTTGATTTTTCTAATGTTTCACCACAAAAGATAAGCTTTAAAACAGGCGGCTTTATTGCGGCATTTGGCTCTGTACTATTAATGCCTTGGAATTTATTCAACAATCCTGAAGTCATTCATTATACCGTCGATGTTTTAGCTGCGATGATTGGACCGCTCTACGGTATTATCATTGTCGATTATTTCTATATTAAAAAAGGCCACATTGATGTGAATTCTCTTTATAGCGATTCACCAGCAGGGATTTATTGGTACGACAACGGTATTAATAGAAAAAGTGTAATAGCACTGCTCGTTAGCGGCTGCATAGCGGTATTTTGTACTTTTGTATTCAGCTCGTTAGCCAACTACTCATTATTTATAGGGGGCATCACAGCGGCCATTTTGTATCGCTACTTAATGTCCGCCGAGCGTGAAGCTTTTGCACAACTAGCTAAAGCGAGATAAACACCAAAAACTAATATATAAGTCATACAAAGGCTCACTAGCTAGCAGTGAGCTTTTCTACCTTTACCGACCTCTTCAATACCATACAGGCTGCGCACCATAGTTATTTTCGTATCTTTTCTTAAGTATTTTCAACAGCTTACTCATCGAGAGCTCCACAGCTTATTTTTTCTTGATCTTTTACTTTATATTAAACCCTGACCTACACAAAACTGATCTATAAACAAACACAACTAAATAGACATATAAATTGACATGGGACAGTTTATTTTCTAAACTTTCAATAATTTCTGAAAGTTCAGACAAAACAACAGGCTGTATATATGAAAATGTCTCCAAAAGTAGAATCCTTTGTTTATCATTTTGGCGAAATGGGTAGTAAATGGGGTTTCAATAGAACCGTGGGGCAAATATATGCACTACTTGTGGTTAGCCACCAGCCTTTAAATGCCAACCAAATTGCCGAGGCTTTGAATATCTCGCGCGGCAATGTCAGCATGGGTATTAAAGAGCTGCAATCATGGCAACTTATTTCTTTGAGCCACATACCTAAAGATAGAAAAGAGTATTACAGCCCCAAAGGTACGATTTGGGATATGGCCAATCGCGTGTTTGAAGAGCGGCGCAAACGTGAAGTCGACCCAACCCTCACCTTACTTCGCGACTTACAGTTAGACACACCAACGGATGAATCAGAGGCTTACGCTCAAGATAAAATGCGTGAAATACATGATTTGCTCGAAACTATCACCCAATGGTCAGCAGAATTACAACGCTTAGACCCAGCTAAATTAACCACCTTGATGAAACTAGGCTCTGGTATCAGCAAAGTCTTATCAATTAAAAACCAGTTTGTAAAAAGCAAGGCAGATAAAGGTGATAAGTAGCCTTATTACCCTATTAAAGAAAACCGCATTAGCTAAGAACAAAGCACAACCAAGATTATTAGCACATATAAGCTGCTAATAAGTAACCTCTAATATCATGATCGTGTAACAAAGGTTCTACTTATGATAGATGATACGCTCGTTGATTTATCGCGCTGGCAATTTGCCATTACTGCACTTTACCATTTCTTGTTTGTACCACTAACCATTGGTATGACGTGGATTCTAGTGATTATGGAATCCGTTTATGTCATGACAGGTCGCGAGATATATCGTGACATGACCAAGTTTTGGGGCAAATTATTTGGTATCAACTTCGCCTTAGGTGTGACTACCGGCTTAACGATGGAGTTTGAGTTTGGTACTAACTGGGCTTATTACTCACATTACGTTGGCGATGTTTTTGGTGCGCCTTTAGCCATTGAAGGCTTAATGGCGTTCTTTTTAGAATCTACCCTAGTTGGGATGTTTTTTCTCAGCTGGGATAGGCTCAGTAAGCGTCAACATCTCGCTGTCACCTTCTTTATGGCAATAGGTACGAACCTTTCAGCGCTATGGATTTTAGTGGCCAATGCCTGGATGCAAAACCCAGTGGGCGCCACCTTTAACTATCAAACGATGCGTATGGAAATGACCAGCTTTGCAGAGCTTGTGTTTAACCCAGTAGCACAGGTTAAATTCATTCATACTGTGTCAGCAGGTTATGTTGCAGGCTCGATGTTTGTGCTAGGTATCAGTAGTTACTACCTTCTCAAAGGGCGCGATGTAGCATTCGCTAAACGCTCGTTCTCAGTGGCCGCAGGTTTTGGTTTAGCCTCTATTTTCTCAGTGATATTACTCGGTGATGAATCAGGTTATGAAGTGGGCGATGTACAAAAAGTTAAACTAGCAGCTATTGAAGCTGAGTGGCATACCGAGCCCGCCCCCGCTGCTTTTACTTTAATTGGCTTTCCTGATAGCGAGCAAAGAGAAACCCACTACGCGGTGAAAGTCCCCTACGCACTGGGGATTATAGCAACCCGCTCTATCGACCAAACGGTACCTGGCATCCATGATTTAGAGCAGGCTAATGTCGAAAAAATCCGCTTGGGCATGCAGGCTTATAAATACTTAGTATTGCTGCGAAAAGGTGAAGAGACAGCTGAAAACATTGCTCAGTTTAATCAATATAAAAAGCATTTAGGTTACGGCTTACTGCTTAAACGCTATACCGAGAATGTCACTGATGCCACAGAGCAACAAATACAAGCAGCTGCCAAGGATACTATCCCAGCGGTGGCACCACTGTTCTTTAGCTTTAGAGTGATGGTCGCTTGTGGTATCGCGATGTTATTGATTTTCGGCTTGTCATTTTACTATAACGCCAGACGCCAAATCATGGAAAAACGCTGGCTGTTACGCGCAGCTCTGTATGGTATTCCACTGCCTTGGATAGCGATAGAGACAGGCTGGTTTGTCGCTGAATTTGGCCGCCAACCTTGGGCGATTAGTGAGGTGCTACCGACATTTTTAGCGACTTCAAGTTTAACCTCAGCAGATGTCATTACCAGCTTAGTGGGTTTCGTTATCTTCTATACGATATTGGCGATCATCGAGTTTTGGTTAATGTTTAAATTCGCACGACTCGGACCAAGTAGCTTACATACTGGTCGCTACCATTTTGAAAAATTAGCTAAACAAAAAACTGGCTTACACAGCACTATTTAATTGAGGCTTCACTATGTTTGATTATGAAACTTTAAAACTGATCTGGTGGCTGCTGATTGGCATAATACTAATCGGCTTTATGATTACCGACGGTATGGATATGGGTGTGGGCGCACTACTGCCCTTTATTGCCAAAACAGATGCACAGCGTCGCGTGGTGATTAACACCGTAGGCCCGCACTGGGATGGCAACCAAGTGTGGTTCATTACTTTTGGCGCATCACTGTTTGCAGCGTGGCCGCCGGTTTATGGCACCGCATTTGCAGGTTTTTACTTTGCGATGATGATTGTCTTATTTGCTTTATTTTTAAGACCGGTCGGTTTTGATTATCGCAGTAAAATTGAAGACCCTCGCTGGAGAAACAATTGGGATTGGGCTATTTTTGTCGGCAGTGCAGTACCACCACTGGTTTTTGGTATCGCAGTGGGTAACTTATTCTTAGGCTTACCTTTCTCATTTAATGAGTATTTGCGCGTCACTTATACTGGCTCTTTCCTCGCCTTATTTAACCCATTTGCTCTACTTTGTGGTGTAATTAGCTTAGCGATGGTGGTGTTTCACGGCGCCATTTGGCTACAGCTTCGAGCCGATAAAATTATCGCCGATAGAAGCCCTAAAATTGTCATGATCAGCGGCCTAGTGATTATTATTGGCTTAGTGATTGGCGGTGTATGGTTGACGCAATTAGATGGTTATGTACTGAGCCAAATCAGTGATAAAAACGGCTTACCTGATATTTTGAACAAACAAGTCATTCGCCAAAGCGGTGCCTGGTTTGCTCATTACCAAACAACACCGTTATTTTGGACACTACCTATTGGCGCCTTAACACTGTGTGTATTGAGCGTTGTGCTAGCAAAATTTCAACGCGCAGGCCTTGCCATGTTAACGAGCTCTTTAATGCTAGCAGCTATTATTGCAACCGCTGCCAGCTCATTATTTCCGTTTATCCTACCATCAAGTAGCTCTTTTAATAGCAGCTTAACCATGTGGGATGCAGTATCTAGTGAAAAAACGCTCAATATTATGTTGATGGTGGTTGGCGTTATGCTCCCTATCATTATTGCTTACACTAGCTGGTGCTACATAAAAATGTGGCGTCGCGTTAGTATCGAAGAAATCAACAATAATAGCCACAGCGCTTATTAATTGACATATTAAGGAGAATTAACATGTGGTATTTCGCTTGGATTTTAGGTGTGCTACTCGCCTGCTCTGTCGGCATCATCAATGTGATGTGGTACGAAATGGAGCAACACCAAAACAACACCGCCGACGATGAACAAGGCGACTTAAGTTAACTACTTTTTAAAATAGAACTGTATTTAATAGATAAGCATCACCAACCGTTACTGCCCTACACTATTACCAGTATAAGGCAGTAGTGAACCATTATTACTAATAGGCCTGACCTGTATGAAAAAGCCGGCATCTACAGCAGAACTAAGCAGAGCAAAACAGTGGCTTAAACAGCAAAAATCAATTGCTGGTCGCAGCTTAACCGCCAGCATAGTGACTAGTATTTTGGCCGGCTTTTGCCTGATAGCGCAAACAGCGGTATTAGCTTACTTGGTTAACCAGGTGGTGTTTTTAGACCAACAATGGCTTGATCACACACCCGCTTTATCCGTTCTTTTAGTGCTGATTTTGATCCGTATCTTATTAATTAAATACACCGAACAGCTCGCCTTTAAAGGGGCGACAAAAATAAAACTCTCCTTGCGTAACAGCTTGTATGACAAGCTGATCACACTGGGGCCAAGTTATGTATCAGAGCAACAGAGCCCGCAACTAGCGCAGCTGTTACAACAAGGGGTTGAGGAGCTAGAGGCTTACTATGCTCGCTACCTACCGGCGGTAGCATTTTGCGCGATCATCCCGCTATCAATTCTGGCTGTCGTGTTACCTATTGACTGGCTAACAGGATTAATTTTTTTAGTCACCGCACCATTAGTGCCGATGTTTATGATATTGATCGGTTTAAAAGCTGAGAGTTTAAACCAAAAGCACTGGCAACAGCTCAACAGAATGAGCAATCACTTTTTAGATGTTATTCAAGGACTTGCCCAACTTAAGCTATTTAATGCTAGCCGCGCTGAAGCACAGGCCATTGCTGACATTGCCGACAAATATCGGCGCAGTACCATGGGTATTTTAAAAATCGCCTTTTTATCCTCTTTTGCACTGGAGTTTTTAGCGACACTGAGTATTGCTTTAGTCGCAGTTATCGTTGGTTTTCGCCTATTTTGGGGCGAGTTAGATTTCGCTATCGGCTTTATGATGCTGCTATTAGCACCTGAGTTCTATTTGCCGTTTCGCAATTTAGGTAGCCAATACCACGCTAAAATGAAAGGTGTTGCCGCTGCTCAACAAATGTTGGAGATCCTTAATGCAACACCTGCTCATAGTGGTCAAGGTAAGGCTAAACTCAATGATAACAATCAGCTGAGCATCTGCTTTAAAGATGTTAGCTTTAACTATCCTAATAAAGAGGCCGCCATTAGTAGTATTAGCCTAACAATTGATGGCCCCGGTTTATATGGTGTCGTTGGCCCAAGTGGCGCCGGCAAGAGCACACTTATCGATTTACTACTCGCCTTTTTACAGCCTCAACACGGGCACATCAGCATCAATCAGCAGAGCCTTACTGATATTGATAAAAAGCACTGGCATCAACACCTCGCTTGGGTTCCACAAAACTCGCAACTTATTTATGGCTCGATACTAGATAACATTCAATTGGGCGATGTTAATGCCAGTACTGAACAAGTACTAGCAGCGGCGCAGCAAAGCGGTGTTGATCAATTTGTCAATGATTTTGATGATGGCTGGCAACATTTAATTACCGAGCATGGCCGCGGTATATCTGGAGGGCAAAAGCAACGTATCGCCATGGCGCGTGCGCTCTTAAAACAAGCAGATATTTTAGTATTAGATGAGCCGAGCGCCCACCTTGATAGCGAGACCGAGCAATGGCTAAACCAAAGCATTGCACAATACGCCAAAGATCATATCGTAATCGTGATCGCCCATCGCTTACATACAGTGAAAGACGCTAAAAACATTTTATTACTTAATGATGGCCAATTATGGGCACAGGGTACGCACCAACAGCTATTAGATAGTAGCGACTTATATGCACAGCTGATCGCGGCCAATGGTGAGCTTAGCCAACAAATTTTAGCAGCTGCTGGCAACAACCAAGTAAATTTAAACAAGCTTGATGTTGATTGCACTCATACTACAGGCCGTAATACTAACAGCAGTGAGGCCAAAGATGCTTAAGCCCAACGACAGTATTAAAATGACGAATAGCAGCGAGAAGGATGAGAGTAACGAAACTGCTTATAATAGCAGATCGCTTATTTTGCGCCTGCTCGCCCTAGCCAAACCACATACATTATGGCTTAGCGCCGGTATATTACTGTCACTGATTACATTACTGGCCAACATTGCACTACTCAGTGTCTCTGGTTGGTTTATTTCAGCGATGGCAGCTGCAGGCATCGCCGGCGTGACTATGAACTACTTTACTCCCTCTGGTGTGATTCGCTTTCTTGCTATTGTGCGCACCGCTGGGCGCTACGGCGAGCGCTTAGTGACCCACAATGCTACCTTTCATATACTCACACACTTGCGCCACTGGTTTTATTTAAAGATTGAACCCCTAGCACCTGCAGGCCTTCACGCATATCGCAGTAGTGACTTATTATCGCGATTACAACACGATATAGAGCAACTTGATAATTTCTATTTACGTATCGCCCTGCCTGTTATCGTGGCCATTATTGCACTGCCTATTTTGCTCACTATAGCCTATGCTTATTACCCTGCCCTCGCCTTACTGCTACTGCTTGCGCTGATTGCTTTTGCCCTATTGCTACCGGCTTATATCGCAATAAGAACTCAAAAGACAGGCGCAAAAATAGCGCAGCAGCAACAGCACTTAACAACAGCTATTATTGATGGTTTACAGGGCATAAGAGAGTTTGAGATATACGCTGTTAGCGCTTTACAACAAGCGCGTGTAGAGCAGTGCAGCCAGACACTGGCCAACAGCCAAAGCAGTATTAATCATGTGAATGGAACAGCACAAAGTGTTAGTTTAGCGATTATCAATCTCACTGTGTTCATCAGCTTTATCTTATTATCTAGTGCATTAGCCAATAAGCTAATTGCCCAAGATCAGCTCGTAATGTTATTGCTGTTTACCCTCGCTATTTTTGAAACAGTCACGCCACTGCCGATGGCCTTTGAGCAGCTGAGCGCGACACTTGCCAGTGCTAAAAGGTTATTTATGCTGGCCGATCAAAGCGCGCTCAGAGAAGAGTCTGAACACAGTGCAGATATCAGCCAGCTCTTTAACAAGCAACAATTATCAATAGATATTCAAAAGCTAAGTTTTAGCTACCCTAACACCCCATCAACAGCGGTGTTAAAACAGCTTGATTTACAGATCAAACAAGGTGAGAAAATAGCGTTAATCGGCGCCAGCGGTTCAGGAAAATCAACCTTAGTATCACTTTTACAAGGTTTCTACCCAAGCCCTAACAACAGTATTTTAATTGGTGGTATTGATATTAATCACTGTAGCGGCGAAGCACTAAGATCCCAAATATCATTAGTATCGCAAAGCTGCTATTTATTTTGTGCCAGTATTCGTGATAATTTACTACTGGCCAACCCTAATGCGACACCAGAGCAGCTTGATCAAGCATGTCGTATCGCCAATGCCTGTGAATTTATCGATAAATTACCGCAAGGGCTTGATACCTGGCTAGGCGAGACAGGCCGCGGTTTATCGGGTGGCCAAGCGAGAAGAATTCATATTGCCCAGGCACTGCTAAAAGATGCCCCTATTCTGATATTAGATGAGCCAACAGAAGGGCTAGACCCAATCAGTGAGCAACAAGTGATGGATGCTATTTGGCAATTAATGCACGATAAAACCGTGATACTCATCACTCACAACACCAGGTTATTAAAGAATATCGATAGGACATACGTTATCAATAACGGTTACTCGCAAGAACTAGTGACATAAAAACCCATTTCTCAGCTGTTGATAGCTTAAAACAGCGAAACGTCGCCGTTAGAGCTGGCGGCGTCATAAACTAATAAACAGTCATAATCATCTAAGCACTGCGAGTGTTTAATTACTTAGCTGGCTTTCTACTAAGGCAAGTTCACTAAAAGCATTCATCATTTCACCTCCTAGCTCATCGCTTTAAAGCAATCAAAATATACTCATATGATTTTTCATTAAAAAATTGCAAATAGCGCATTAGTAACTATCTTTGTATTATCAGCGGCTACCAATAAAGATAAAACCTTATGCTATCGTTAAAACCTTTTACTATTAAAAAACAACTTATCACTCTTAGCTGTACCTCTGTATCGGCACTTATACTGCTGATTGCCATCATTGTTAGCCAACTTGTCAGTATTCAAAAAGAATTTGTCAGTGTTGCCCAAGAAGACATCCCACTGACAGAGATGGTGACTGACATTGCTTTAAAACAGTTAGAGCAATCAATTCACTTAGAAAGAAGTCTTTTATACGGTTTTCAAACCACGATTGCCGGTGCATCCCCCGCAGCATTAACTAAATTTGAGCAGTCTAAAATGATCACTCTAAGTGCTGCGAGCGATGTGAAAGCCCGTTTTAGCGAACCTAAAGCATTTATTAATGACATAAAGTCAAATCATCAAGGTATGGATGATAATGCAAAAATTATTAGTTTTGAAAAGAAACTGCTAAACGTAGATAGCCACTATGTCACATATCACGATAACTTAGCGATACTTTATCAATTGCTAGAAGATGGTGATGTAGCACAGTATCAATTGCTCGTGCAAAGTATCAAGCAAAGTGAAGATGAGCTTAATCACAGTATTGAAAGCTTGTTACATGATCTTAGCCAATTTACAGCAAGTGCCGCAATACGCGCGCAGCAACACGAAACATTGGCAATAAAACAGATTTCTATTATCGGCATCGTGGCAACAGTACTTATTTTACTGCTAAGCTTTTACATTTATAAATCGATTATTGGCAAAGTTAACTATGCTAGAGCGATAATACGCGATGTTGCCCAAAACCAAGACTTAACGCAGCGCTTAAACACTGCTGCTGGTTGTGAGATTTGCGATTTAGGTGCTGATTTGAATACGTTGTTCATCTCACTATCCTCTTGCATTAATGGTGTTATATCCAGCTCAACGCAATTAGCGGCGGCATCAGAGGAGCTATCGGTAATATCAACACAAAATGCCAGCTCTGTGACTCTACAATATGAAGAAACAGAGCAAGTAGCCGCTGCAATTGAGGAATTATCATATACCGCAAGAAATGTCGCTAAAGTCACCGCTCAAGCGTTTGAAATGATTGGTGAGGTGAATGCATCATTAGAAAACAGTATTAAAATAGTCAGCACTAATGTTGAAGACTCACAAACCTTAGATCAGAGCATCAACAAAGCCGGTAACATTATTGCTCAGTTATCGACAGATTCAGACAATATATCAGCCGTTATTAACAACATACAATCAGTGGCCGAACAAACCAATTTATTGGCACTAAACGCGGCAATAGAAGCAGCGCGCGCTGGTGAGGCAGGTCGTGGTTTTGCAGTAGTAGCCGATGAGGTTAGGTTATTAGCTAGTCGCACTCAAGGCTTAACAGATGATACCCGAATTCTAATCACCACATTGCAAACGAGCGCACACAACGCGTTAGACATTATGGAACAAAGCCAGCAGCAAACTGCAACGGTGCTCTGTCAAACACAAGCGACAGATAGCGCATTGGCGAGCATCGCAACCGCTGTTAATACTATCGCCGATTTTAACTTCCAAATTTCCAGCTCAGCAGAGCAACAAAACATTGTCACTAATGACATTAGCGCCAATGTCGCCAACATAAAATTGATAGCCAACGAAAATTCCCAAACCACACAGCAAACCACACTAGCTAGCGAAGAGCTCTCTATTTTAGCTGCCAGCCTACACGCTGAAAGCGCTCAGTTTAAAGTGTCTTAATCTCTCTTTTAACTTTTCTCATAATCTCTATATAAAGCAGCGCTATTTTATTAGCGCTGCCTCTTTATCCGCATTATCGATGAGCGACTATCATAAAAATTAATTCATTACTGTTAGCTACATCCCTCATAACAGCTTAAAAAGTAGTAATGTTACTATTTTATTTTTATCACCCCTGGCGATAAGTTTTTGCAAGTTTGTTGTATTGTCAATTTAAGCTGACACAAAAACTACTTGGTAACAGCAATACACAAGTTAACAATAATGATTAATATATTAATAAAACATTGTGTTAGGCACTAAAAAGTAACTATATTATGAAGAGCCAACTATTGGTTCAACTTAAACGCTATTCAACATAAAACATAACATTGCCAACTTAATGAGGTTTTTCGATGAAAAAGAGTATTGATGATTCGCTACGCGATATGGTTCGCTATTTAGGTGAAGAATTAGGAAAAGTAATAAAACAACATCTTGGCGATGAATGGTTAGATAAAATAGAAACAATTAGGGTACAAGGAAGGCAGTCATCACTGGGTGATTTAGACAGTACCGCGGCTTTACAACAAGCTTTTCAAACCATGTCCAATGAAGACTTACTGACTATTGGCCGTGCGTTTTCCCAGTTTTTAAACCTTGCCAACCTAGCTGAGCAAGAAAACACCGTCGCTTCATTTTTAGATGAAGACCCTGTATCTGTTTTCTTTGATAAACTAAGCTTAGCTGAAAAAACAGAAATGAGTTTGGCTGATGCCGTTAGTAAACTCTCAATTGAGCTGGTGTTAACAGCACATCCGACTGAAGTCACTCGTCGTACTTTGATATACAAATACGCACAACTTGCTCAATGTTTATCTGAACTACAAGAAGATAGCTTTCGAAGTGGCGAGCGTGAAAAAATAGAGACACGTATTGTCGAAATTATTAGCCAAGCGTGGCATACCGATGAGATACGTATCATCAGACCAACCCCTGTCGATGAAGCACAGTGGGGCTTTTCTGTCATTGAAAGTTCCCTTTGGCAGGCTGTCCCTGATTTTATTCGCAAGTTTGATCAACAGCTTGGGGAGAAATTTGATATTCGCCTGCCGCTAAATTCAAACCTTGTCAGGTTTGCGTCATGGATGGGTGGTGATAGAGACGGCAACCCTTTTGTTACCTCTAAAATCACCGAGAAAGTGCTACTACTTGCCAAACAGCGGGCAACTCGCTTATTCAAACAAGATGTACACACACTTTACATCGAGCTATCGATGAATACAGGCTCAGCTGAGCTTATCGAAAAAGCGGGAACAGAGGTTGAACCTTATCGCGCATTATTGGGCGAGTTAGAGAAAAAACTAACCCAAACTGATGAGGGCATAGAAGCTTATTTACAAGGTGATCACCACCAGCTCAATGTCGGTATTCACAGCCAATCACAATTAATTGAGCCATTAGAGCTATGCTATCATTCACTACATGATGCCGGCCTTGATAATATTGCCAATAGCCTATTACTAGACACTATACGCAGAGCTTATTGCTTTGGTATTAATTTATTAAAATTAGATATCCGTCAAGACTCTGAGCGACACGCCGACGTCTTTAGCGAGTTAACCCGCTATTTCGGCATTGGTGATTACAACGAGTGGACTGAGCAAGATAAGCAGGGCTTTCTACTCAATGAGCTACACTCTAAACGCCCACTCATTCCTCTAAATTGGCAGCCCTGTGAAGATGTGCAAGAAGTGCTTAATTGTTGTCGTGTGGTCGCCCAACAAGATCAAGAAGCGCTAGGTATCTACATTATATCGATGGCACGTGCCCCCTCTGATGTATTAGCGGTGCACCTACTGTTAAGAGAGTCAGGTATTAACTGGCCTATGCCAGTGGCCCCTTTATTTGAAACATTAGATGATTTAAATAATGCCCATAGCAGTATGAGCAGGCTGTTAAGTATCGATTGGTATAGAGGCTACATTAAAGGCCAACAATACGTGATGATTGGCTACTCCGATTCAGCAAAAGATGCCGGCGCACTAGCCGCGGGTTGGGCGCAATACCAAGCCCAAGAGTCTTTAGTTAACCTAGCTTTAGAGCACCAAGTATCACTCACTTTATTTCATGGTCGCGGCGGCACTATAGGACGTGGTGGCCTACCAGCGCACGGCGCTATTTTATCGCAACCCCCAGGCTCGTGTTTAGGTGGTTTGCGAGTAACCGAACAGGGCGAAACGATCCGCCATAAATTTGGTACTGAGCCATTAGCACAACGCAGTTTAGCTCTATATGCCAGTGCCATTTTAGAAGCGCTGATGCTGCCACCACCGGCCCCAAAAGAGCAATGGCGTGAACTTGTTACTACGATGGCCAACAATGCTCGTGATAACTATCGATCTATTGTGAGGGATGATCCTAATTTCGTTGCTTATTTTAGAGCGGCAACACCAGAGTTAGAGCTATCTAAACTGCCTCTTGGCAGCCGCCCTGCTAAGCGCAAACCTAATGGCGGGGTTGAGAGTTTACGCGCTATTCCTTGGATTTTTGCCTGGGCGCAAAACAGGTTGGTACTGCCCGCTTGGCTGGGTGTTATGAAAGCATTTCAAACATCATTAGATGAAGGCCAAGAGCAACTAATTATTGAGATGAAAGATAACTGGCCATTTTTTGCATCCAGGCTGTCGATGCTAGAAATGGTGTTCATGAAAGTAAATAAGCACATTGCCAAAAAGTATGATGAAACACTGGTCGATGATGATCTTCGCTATTTTGGGGATTTATTACGTGATGAGCTAGCACAGAGCCAAAAGCTATTACTGTCACTGCTTAAACAACAAAAAGTAATGGAAAAAGACTTACCAGCCAAAGCCTCAATGGAAATACGCTCTGATTATTTAGAACCTTTGCATCTTATCCAGATGGAACTACTTAAACGCTCGCGAGCTCAGGCTGATGATGCTGCAACCAATACCAGCTTAGATAATGCGTTGATGGTCAGTATTGCCGGCTTAGCAACGGGGCTGCGCAATACTGGTTAAGCTGAAATGATAAGTTAAGGTAATAAGTTGAGGTAATTAACATAACGTTAACTTACCTTAACTGTTACTTAAGCTAGTTAACAGCTACCACTGTTTTAGCAGGTGTTACACGCCTGCTAAACCACTCATTTAAAATTTGGAACTACAGACACTAGAATTCATAACTTGTTAATTCTGCTATATTATCTTAATATTTCACTACTAATGTTAATTCTTGTTTTTTGTTACTCTCTGATAAAAATTATACTGATATTCACCCCTGTGCTTATAAGGTAGCAATGTTAAAAAAAAGAAGTGTGATACTTACCTCGCTACTGTCTTTAATGATGCCCGGCCTTGGCCATATGTATGCCGGTAATATTAAAAAAGGTCTTCGCATTGTTGTAGCCCAATTGAGCGTTATTGCCCTGTTGGCATTTTTTGGCGCACTCTCAACATTTTATGGTATTTTGGCGCTCATTTTTAGTATCATTTTTATTTATGGCTACGCTCTAGTGAGTTCATTTAAGCTGGCACATAGCAATAGACACTACCAGCTTAAAGCGTATAACCGCTGGTATTATTACCTGTTGATTTTTATCGCTATGACCAGCGTTAGCGGTTATCTATTTACCAACAAACAGCAGTTTTTAGGCTATGCTACTTACCAAGTACCGAGCAGTTCAATGTCACCTACTATAAAACCGGGTGATTTTATAACAGTAGATACTAGAATTAAAAACATTAGCGCTGGTGATGTCATTGTCTTTTATGCCCCGCAAGATAACTCGCCAGCAAAGCAGCGCACTATTTATATTAAAAGAGTGGTAGCACTTGGCAAAGATAATATCGCTATTAACAACGGCGTGGTAGTGCGCAATCAGCAGAGCGAGAGCATATTACAAGTAGCGACAGCGTTTAGACAACAAGATTACTCGCTCACCATGGCCTTGCAAACAGTGGCTGATAATACCCTATTTACCTTGGGAGATTGGCGAGATAATAGTAGAGACAGCCGTCATTTTGGTGCTATTGCCAGCGCTGACGTTATCGGCAAGGCAACTTATATTTGGTTTGCTGATGACTTGCAACGTATCGGCCGTGCGATTGAATAACTCAGAGCGGCCCTAACATAAAGCTCTGACGATAGCCCTTTAAGCCAAAACACTAATAAATCTGATTTGCACATATTTACTTCTTATTTTCAGGTTATACTGCCAACAATATAGCTATTCTTTTTTGCCATATATTTATAGGACAATCTTTGTGCTCTCTCGTTTGTTTCTAAAATTACTGATCAGTTTTTTATGCTGCTTAAGTGCGCTGGTTTTAGTGATGTTTTTTATTATTAACAGCTCTTTCCAGCAAGGTTTCATCAGCTATTTAGAGCAAAAAGAAATTCGCCAAGCACATGCAATGGCTCCTTTTTTATCTACTTTTTACCATCGGCAAGGCAGCTGGCAAAAAATGCACAGAAACCATAGATTATGGGAGCAAGCACTGCTGAGTGCTGATATTTCACCGCCACCAAAACCACTAGGCGCTAGGGTGCCACCAAGAAGAGCAAATGATATAAGCCATCAAGACTCACCTAAACCGTTGCGCGATAATACAACTGCAGATAATCATCCGCCTCCTCACAATAAAAGCACTGCAACTGAACCTTTTTTTGCACTGCGTATTAGCTTGTATGATAAAGACAAAAAAATCGTTTTTGGATCACCCCAAAAAACAGCTAACAGCCACTGGCTAGCTATTAATGTCGACCAACAGATTATTGGCTGGCTGTACCTTCGCAGTAATAATTTAGCAGGTAATCATTTAGCTAACAATTTTATCGAGCAACAACAACAAAGTTTCATCTATATTGCCCTAGCGGTCATCTTCTTCTCGACGTTACTGGCCAGCGTTTGGGCTGTTTTTTTGCAGCGCCCTATTAACAAAGTGATAGTTGCAGTCAAACAATTAGCGATTGGTCAACACGACAGTAGAGTCAAAGTCTCAGGCAGTGATGAGTTTACTCAACTGGCTATTAACTTCAACCAGATGGCACAAGCACTAGAGCAAAATAAAATATTAAGAGCGCAGTGGATAGCGGATATCTCTCATGAATTAAGAACACCTGTATCTGTCATTAGAGGTGAAATAGAGGCGCTAATTGATGGTATACGCCAACCTACCCCTGCACGTATACACTCTCTTTATGAGGAAACGACAGCATTAGCGCAATTGATTGATGATCTACACTTACTCTGTCTGGCTGATAATCAAGCACTCAATTTAAAACGTGAATACTGCGAACCTCTGCATTTGATAACACATCAAATCAGCTTGTTTGATCTAAGGATGCAAAAGAAAGGATTATCACTTAGCCTAGACAATCAGATAAGCAGCGACGTAAAAATGTATGTCGACTCGCGAAGGATTTCTCAAGTTTTCAATAACTTGTTGGAAAACAGTTTGCGCTACACCGACAGTGCAGGCCAAGTAAAAGTGATGGTTTATCTAGAGAGTCAGTACATTGTCTTTAGTATCAGTGACAGCACGCCTGGTGTCTGTGATGATGATTTAAATAAGATATTTGATAGGCTATACTGCGCTGACAAATCAAGAAGTCGCAGTGTTGGCGGCTCAGGGTTAGGTTTATCCATTTGTAAAAGCATTATTGACGCGCATCAAGGTAACATTTTTGCGCAACACAACAATGACGACGGCCTGTGCATTAAAGTGCAGTTGCCGTGTATTCATCAAGTCAGTTTATGAATCAAAAAACTGTATTAATTGTAGAAGATGAACAAAAGTTAGCCCTTTTATTGCAAGATTATTTAACCCATGCAGGTTATCTTTCGCACTGTATTTATCGCGGTGATTTAGTGATTGCCTGGCTGCATCATAATCAAGCTGATTTAGTAATACTAGACCTTATGCTCCCCGGTACTGATGGTATTACTTTATGTCATGATATTAGAAAGTTTTCATCTATCCCCATTATTATGGCATCCGCTAAAGTGACTGAAATTGATCGCCTAACAGGCTTAGATATTGGTGCAGATGACTATTTGTGCAAGCCTTATAGTCTTAGGGAGATGATGTCGCGCGTTAATGCTTTATTTAGACGTAGTGATATACAAACGACAGAGCGTCAACTGAGCAAAGCCAGTACTATCGGCCCCTTTACTTGTGATAGCGATAAAATGAGCATCTACTTAAATTCTCATTTATTAAAACTAACCACAGTTGAGTTTCGTTTACTAAGTTACTTATTACAGCACCCTGACACTGTTTTTTCACGAGATGAGCTACTCAACAATATTTATGATGACTATCGCTTAGTTGCCGATCGCACAATTGATACTCACATTAAGAATTTGCGCCGAAAAATACAGCAAATTATTGCAGATGATGTTATCCAATCGATTTATGGCGCTGGTTACAAGCTCGTTTTACCCATAAATAGCAAGCGCCACCTATAACTTCATATTTCAATCACATTCTAGCTAAGTACTTATTTTACAATGCATTGTGAAAAAACTTATAAAAGGGTGTCAACATGATTAATAGTATTTCTACTGCAAGCCAAATGCCTAGCTTTGCTATGCAGCAATCAAGTAACCAGCAATTAACGAGTGAGCAAACACAGCTACTTGAAGATACATTAGCGGATTTAGATCCAAACTCGATGAGTGAAGCACAAGCTCAAACCATAGTTGAAACATTAGAAGCTGCCGGTATTGAGCCAAATGCAGCACTCGCAGATAGTATGTCAGCACTAGGTTTTGATGCTCAAAGCATTGGTGACCTTGCAGGCGTTAAAGGCGGCGCTCAAGGCTCTATGCCACCTCCTCCACCAAGTAGTGACTCATCAGTTGCGCAGCTAGAGCTAAGTGATGATCAATTCAGTGAGCTAGATAGCTTGCTAACAAGCCTGTATGAAGAAGAGAACTCAGAGAGCAACAAGGCGACATTACTGAGCAATATTCAGCAATTATTACAAGAGGGCTCTTCAGATAGCCCCCTGCTGAGCGTTAAAGTCTAATCAAACTGATCTTATCTTAGAGCTTATTTTAACCCTTGCTATTGATGTTGCTAAGCTCCTCACTCGCTCGATTTAACTGACTATGTTAAATTGAGCGAGATTAGCCGTTCGCAACAAGATTGCTCAAGCAACACCTCGTTATCAATGCCTTGCATCCAACCTTTTTATTTATAATAACCTGCTAACACAATATTTAGATATATCGATAGCGGACTCTCTTTGCGCAACCAAATCACTGACTAAGCTCGCTGTCATCGGCGCACAAGTCAAACCTAAATGCTGATGGCCAAACGCATAAATAATACGCTTATTATCAGGTGCGTAACCTATCACTGGGACGCTGTCACACAAGGTTGGCCGAAACCCCATCCACGAAGTTGCGCTATCAGTATTTAGCTGGGGTATCATTTTTTTAGCACTGCGCTTTAACACATCAACACGTTTCGCTTGAGGTGGTTTATCTAAGCCGGCAAATTCGACTAAACCGGCAAATCGATAGCCAACACTCATTGGCGTCACGAAAAATTTTAGCTCGCCATCCATGACAGGCCTATTGACTGTGACATTAGGAGTAGGACACGAAAAATGATAACCGCGCTCTGTTTCCAGCGGAATATTAACCCCTGTGCTTGTTAACAACCTTGCTGAAAAAGCACCGGCTGCCATCACTAATTTATCACAATAGATTGTTTGGCTATCCGTGGTGATGACACAGCGCGTCTCTTCACTTTTAATATCAGTTACGCTTTGTTCAATAAAAACACCACCTAATTTAACGAAAGCTCGATAAATTGCAGTGACTAAGGCATGCGGATTATGGACAAACGCATGATCGGCAATATGGTGGGCGTATTGATATTCTTTACTTAAACTTGGCTCTAACTCTTGTATCTGATCAGCGTTTAAGTTGTTAATTGAAAAACCTAAGCGGCGACGCGCATTCATATCGCCCTCACCTTTAGCAAAGCCTTTTTGGCTGCGATATACTTGCAAGTAATCTGTTTGCACAATTAAATCACTGCAGCCAATCTCTTCAGCAATCGCGGTAAACATCTCGACTGACTTATCAGTTAGCCGGTGAATATCTTCACCCTTTTCTACTAGATCGCCAGCGAAGCCCGCTTTTAAATAACTAAATAACCAAGGCACGATTTTAGCTAGGTAGCCCCAGTTAACACATAGCGGGCCATCAGGGTTTAATAACCAGCCTGGTGCTTGCAGTACGGTATTAGGATTAGCTAATGGCACAAACGATGATCTGGCGAGTATCCCAGCATTGCCAAAGGAGCAGCCACTACCCGGCTGCTCTTTGTCAACTAGTGTGACTTGATGCCCTTCTTTTTGCAGTGTGTAAGCAGCTAAAGTACCAATAATGCCAGCACCAACAACACAGACTTCTAATTTATCAACGACTTTATTTTCCATTTCTAATGCTTCAACCTTTGCAAAAACAGTGATAAACAAACTTTAACAACAATCGACTACCTAGTGAGCCATGCGCTTAGTGACAGCTGGCAACACATCCTAAGAGATAACATGACAAGAGACAATATTTTATTATTAACACGCAAAAAAAACTTAGCTAAACAGACAAATGTAATCTCAACAACTACTTATAACGTATTGAGAGCGAGTTAAATCAGAATAAATAAAGGTGAGCTAGCGATTAATAGGAGGAGTTAATAGACAAAAGAAAATATTAGTTACCGACTTGAAAATACTGATAGCACTGCAACATTAACATCACTTCAAACGCCGTTAAACACAAACGTTTGAAGCGCGCTGATGTATTAGCTAGAGCGGTGTTTTGTTTGTAAGCCCTGTAAGAAATAGCGTAAAACTTGATCTTTACACAATCTAAAATTTTTGTGCTCAGGTTTGCGAAAGAAAGCACTTATTTCATGATTACTCAGTGGAAAATCTGCTAATTGAAAGATTTCTGCCATATCTTCGCCCTGTAAATTAAGTGCGATTTTTACTTTTCTTAACATAGCATTATTGTTCAGGGTTGTTTCATTTTTAACTGGCTCGCCGTCTTTTTTACCGCGCTTTAGAGCGATAAATCCATTTAAAAAAGCTGCTAATTCAACATCTTCACACGCCACAAAATCAGCATCTTCATCTTTTTTTAACCACTGGCTTACTTGCTCACGACTTACTTCAACCTCGCCTAGGGCATAGATTTCTATCATTTTCGAGTCGCTTAGATCAAAGGTGTAACGTATACGTCGCAGTAAGTCATTATTAGTCATAATTAGCCTTGGCTTGATGGGTAAGATAGTTTAGCGCTGATTATACACCATTAAACGTAAGGGCGAATGTAACTGCAACCGAAAAAATACGATTTTTTATTACAAGCCATGCACTTTTTTGTGATTATATTAGGCTATCTCATTAGCTAAAGCGTTTAAAAATAAAGTGGCAAGGTGCGCTTAAAGATATCATCCTTTAAAAAATCTTTTTAAATTATTAACTTTCAATGAATTAAAAATCACTATTTGTGTGCTAAAGTGGAACATCAGCTGTTTATGCCTTTATAAGATAAGTACTCTCTTTTTTAAGATAATTATCACCATATCCAGCAATATTTTTAAAAAATTATTTACCTCTTATACTCCTATAATGCCAAACCCTGCCGATATAGAAACTGAGTTATGATTATCGCCAATGTGTTTAAAATAGAGAAGTTTATGACTAAAAAATACTCCATCAGTTTTTTCATCCAGTCTGCTATTTATAGTGTCACCTCGCTACTACTCATTTTAGGGATATATTCTGTACAGGGAACCTCAAAGCTCAGTAGTGATTTAGGTTTTCTACGCATGGAGGTAGACAGTGTTCAACAAGGTTTAAATAAAGGTATTCAGAGCCTAACCAGCCTTACAGGTCAAGTCACTAAACTTGGCCATGCTGAGCAAGCCTATTTAAAACTAGCGACACTAAAAGATGAGTTAGTGGAAAACCAAAAAAGTAGTGTCGATATAGATAACGCACTGCAACAACTGGCGATAATGGGTACTAAAAACAACAAAAGCTTAACTGTTATTAATAAAGCGACCGCTGAAATAGAATCTAATTTAAAACAGATCACCGGCCCCTTACAAGATTTAGCGCTCTCAGCTCAAAAGATAGATGCGCAAAGTATGTTATTGCTGATCAATTTTTTCCAGATGATGAATGACAAACAAGGTAGCTTGTCAGCTGTTAAAAGCAATGTAAAAGTATTGTTCAGAGAAATATCTAAAGTCACTAAAATATTAAACAATGTCGCCATCGATGAAGCGGCTCGTAAAGACCTTATTGCACTGCGAAAAAAATTAAGACCACTGCGCAGCGCGATTCAAAAATTCGACAAACTATATCTCATTAGTGAACGTGAGCGAGCAAGTACTAAAATTATTAGCGATGCTGAGGCGGTTGTCACTTTAGCAAAACGTATTAGCCAAAGCGCTAAAGATACCGCGCAACTGGCTATCATTGCTTCTCTTAAGTTAACCAACGATTCAAAATTACTCATTAGTGAACAAGAAAAAAACGCTAAGCAAGGCGATAAAGTGCTAAAGCAATCGATTAATTTAGTCACAACTGCCAATGCGACGAATCGTGAGTTATCGCAAAACTTGAGTTCAAGTTTGGCACAACTTGAAACCGCTTTAAGTATTATTCCTGATGTTGCCAGTAAAATTACCCAGTCTATTGAGGCGATGACAGCCACCGTATCTAAAGACCAAGTCGGGCGATTAAAAGATGTTAATCAAAGAGCTAAAGTAGCCCAGGATAATGCGCAAACTATTCCTAAATTAGTGGTATTGATCTGCATCGTCGCGCTGATTTTAAGCATCATTATTATTTTATTATTACGCCGTTGTATCATCAATCCGCTGACCCGATTTGTCAGGGGTGTAAAACAAATGTCTGGCAATGATTTAACAGCCAAAATTGCAACAAAAAATGCTGTCGGCGAACTCAGTGTTTTAATTGATGATGTTAATGCCCTTATTGAATTACTTAACCAAAATGTCAGAGACATGAGTAGCGCGAGTAATAATATAGAGAGCAATGCGCAATCAATGAACATTACCTCACTTAATACCCAGAGCGCGTTAGAGCAGCAAGAACACATCTGTGAGCAGATAGTAGTAGAGACTGACAGTTTAGCGAAAGGCTTCGAAGAAGTCGCTGAAAGCACCACCACTGCGGTCGGTAATGCGAAATCAGCTGAGCAGGCAGTACAGTTGTGTATGAGTGGCGTAAATGCTTCTGTCGAAAAGATTACACATTTATCAGACACCATGAAAATCGCAGAGAGCGCGATGATACTATTAAAAACTGACAGTGATAATATCGGTAAAATATTGAACGTTATTAGCAAAATTGCCGAACAAACCAATTTACTCGCCCTAAATGCC
Organism: Gammaproteobacteria bacterium AS21; assembly: GCA_038900335.1. Lineage (GTDB taxonomy): Bacteria > Pseudomonadota > Gammaproteobacteria > Pseudomonadales > Balneatricaceae > Rs1. The sequence continues at coordinate 56,488 of JBBMRB010000013.1, forward strand.
GCGATAGAAGCCGCTAGAGCGGGAGAGTACGGCAGAGGGTTTTCAGTGGTTGCAGATGAAGTTCGCTTACTTGCAAAAAGTACCAGTGATGCCACCTTTGAAATTCAAAGCTTGATTGAGAAACTACAATCAAATGCTGAAAAAGGCGCACGTACTATGTCTGAGGGTATGATCAGTGTTGAAGAAAACGTCAATGCCACACAACAAGTTTACAACGCATTAGAAAACACCACGCTACGTGTTGAAACCATTGCTAATGCCAACCGTAAAATTGAATCATCCAGTCATTCACAGCTACAAAGTGTTAATGATATCGCCAATAAAATACGCGAGATCAGTGATTATACGTCTCAAACAAGCGCTAGCGCTGAGCAAAATGTAGTGGCTTGTAAAGGCTTAGATAAAACCTCTGCTGATCTTAAACAGCTTATCTCGCGGTTCAAGGTTTAGCTTAGACTATGAGCCTAAAGTACTTAGGCTTGAATATAGCGGTATGATGAAATGTAATCTACGAAAAAAATGAGCCTAATGGCTCATTTTTTAGATTGATTAAAGCAGTTGCTTTAGCGCTAAAATCACATCTTCTGGCTCTGACCTAAGCCGATAATCAACATTAATATAATTCCAAGTAATCTTGCCTGAGCGATCGATGATTAGTGTCGCAGGAATCGATAGAACATTGCTATTACCGTTATTTATTTGCTCTAAATCTAGCTGACGATCATTGCGCATATGATCCAGTATTAACTGCGGTACTTGCCATGCAGCGCCATATTGCGCAGCAATATCAGCATTTTGATCACTGAGCACGATAAACTCTAGCGCCTCCTTTTCAACTTGAGACAATGATTGATCCGGTATCTGCGGACTAATTGCTACTAATTGTGCGCCTAGATCATGAATGTCTGCCAATCTATTTTGTAAGGCTCGCAATTGTAAATTACAGTATGGACACCAGCTACCACGATAAAAAGTGAGTACCACAGGCCCTTTTTGCAATAATGTTTTAAGTGTTACCAGCTCGCCTCGATGATCAGGTAACGTAAAATTTATGGCGTCAGTACCCACTTGTAAAATATCACTACCTTGACCAAATTTGTCTGCTTGGGCAAAAATATCCTCAATTGCCTTCATAAACTCTGGTTTTGCCAAGCGCGTTTTTGCAGCCATTGCCGCCGTTTGTTCACGTAGTGTTGCCAAGTGTTGCCCCTATAATTTATATGTACTTTTATTTGCCATAAAAGCTTATTTAAGTATCACCGCTTATGCGCCGAATATTGATAAATTAAGCTCGACACTCTCACCTAACCACGTTGCGTATTGTGAGTGATCCGCTAAATCATTACCTGTCATCGGATGAATGAATACTGTTAAATTTTCTCTATTTGCATCAAGCCATGGCACCAGCTGTTCAAAATGCTTTGCCGCAAAAGTAATTTGGCAGCTCCATTTAGGGTGAGGCCCAACTAACTGCTGGTGTATTGTGCCCACTGTCAAGCCAAAGCGCTCGCCTGCTTCAACACATAAGGCACTAGCAAATGCTAATGTCTGTTGCTCAAAATACACATGTGCATGATAAGCTTTATGAGAATTTACTGGCCGTTTAATCTCAGTCATTTATACATCCTTAAGCGTATTGCTTATCAAAATATACGATTAATCTATGTGGTGAGTGTCTATTGATGTAATTAGAGACCATCTAAACAAAAAATAGTTATAAATATTTTTTAAATGTCACTTTAATTTTTAACGAGTGTTCTGAGCAAGTGAAGTGACTAGGCTAGCAACTTCAGGATAAGATAGCACCCATCTTACTACTAAATGTTGCTATTAAATAAGGAATATAGATGAAAAAGTTAGGTATTCTTGGTGTCGGCCACACAGCAGGTTATTGTGTCAAAGGTCTTCGTCGCGCTAATGATCAACGATCGATATTACTCTCCGCGCGCGGTAGAGAAATGGCAGAACAGCTGCAAACACAGTACAACTGTGATATTGCCAAGGACAATCAGCAGGTTGTTGATCAATCTGACATTATACTGCTAGCCGTGCGCCCTGCTGATCTTGATGACTTACTAAACGGAATGTGTTTTCACAAAGGCCAAGTCGTTATTTCAGTGATAGCAGGTATTAGTATCGCGCAATTAAAACAATACCCTCAGTTACAATCAACTCAACTGGTTAGAGCACTACCTTCACTTAGCGCTGAAGTCAATGCAGGCCCCATTGCATTATTCCCAAGCAACACAAGCGCTGAACAACTATTTAAGCCATTAGGCCAAGTGGTGACTTTAAGCTGTGAGACACTATTTGATACTATGCTCGCCCATGCTTGTCTACATGGTTGGAGCTATTTTTTAATACAAGCATTAATCGATTGGAGTGCTAAGCAGGGGATGGATGAAGAAACTGCCAGGCAGGTAGTCGCGCATTCTATTGGTAGCGCCATCACCTATGCGCAGGCAAACCCTGAGCTAAGTTATCAACAAATTGGCGATTCAATTGCTACTGAAGGTACTTTTACTAAACAAGGGATGGATAAAATAAAAGCCGACAATGGTATTCAAAGCTGGGTGGATGCAATGGATAACTGTATTACTAAAAGCACTGATATTAACAGTTAATGCTTAGCTCAATTGTGTGGTGTGGTGTGGTGTGGTGTGGTGTGGTGAGTAATTATTCTCGATGTTATTCACTATTGCTCGCTTTATTGTCGCCTTTAATAACATGAAATCAGCAAGTCCAATACTCTTGAGTTGCTACATCAACGACACTCGGGCCGCCTGAGCAGCCGCCAACATCACTCGCCTGTCGATCTTGTTCATCATTAACAATAATCCACTGCTGTGTTTGACTATGCCAAAACAACTCACCTGCATCAATTAGCCCCAATGGGAAAATGGAGTCTACGGATTCATTATGCACGCTAATTAACGTATTATGGATAGCTACATTTAAATCGATACTATCCATATTAGGATGTTCGGCAAAACGATGTTTAAAAACATACTCGCCATCGCTAATAACCGGCGTCATGTTAGCGCTACAAGCTGGCAGTAAAAAAACGCAGCATAATATAAACTTAGTCATAACGTCCTTTGTAACAATGTCCTTGGTATCAATGTATTAACATACGCTAAGCCACCCACAGCCCGGCTAACTCTACAGCAGCGCTATTAGCCACTTGTTAAACGCAATTACTTTTTAGCTGGCCGTGGTGGTTTAAAACTGGTTACTTCCTGCTCACTTAACACACCGTCTTTATTACTATCAATATGAGAAAAAATTTCGCTCGCATTACCCTGTGGTAGCTTCAGCGCAGAGAACTCAGCTAATGTGACGCTTTTATCACCATCTGCATCCATTTCACTAAACGCCGGTGGTTTAGGCTTATCAGCTGGCGGCTTTTGGGCTATCGCATTAACCGATAACACTGCAAGGCTTGCAGCTAATAAAGTATATTTGATCGTTTTCATTGTCTCTTCTCATTGGTGAAAGTTAGAGCTATATGATGTGTGCTTTATCGATAAGTTCACAAATTTTATTCTGCAGAGCGACCTAAACTACAATCTAAACTACAATCTAAACTACAGTCTTAACTACAATCTTAACTACAGTCTTAACTACAATCTTAACTACAGTCTTAACTACAATCTTAACTACAGTCTTAACTACAGTCTTAACTACAATCTTAACTACAGTCTTAACTACAATCTTAGCGAGCTAGATGAGGTAACTGTCATTTTCTTATCTCTAGAATTTTAAAAACATGATATTAGTTTAACACTTTAACTAAAGACCCTTTATAAATTATAAACTTAATAATATATAGCTAATGTATGTTTATCATGCAGTCAAATTAATTGTTATTTCTTCATAACTTTAGCTGTTTTAACTCGTTTTGTACTTTTTGCATAATCAGCTCGGGAAAAGCTTTGGTTAACGAGACACTGTGACATTGCTGAAAGCGCATAAAATTGGGTAGCGCTGCGACGAATGCATGAATTAACTCATCCATATCAGTGTTATTAACACTAGGGTTAGCAAGCTCATTAAAGAAAAGCGCTTTTATTTCTAGGTGTTTATCTTTACGGTGCGCCTTACAATCAATGCGGCCAACAAAGCGTGCTCGATAAAGTAGAGGCAAACAAAAATAGCCGTATTGACGTTTTATAGCGGGCACATAACATTCAATTTTATAGTCATATTCAAATAATGATTTAAGACGATCTCGCTGAATAACACTGTTATCAAAGGGCGAGAGTATCTGCATGTGTTTATTAACATTGAGCAATCGGCGCTCTAGCGCACCCGCCTCTACTAAAAATACATCTTTATTACTCAACTCAACCTGCTCTAAAGTTTTATCCGCTAATCTTTGAGCAACCAACTGCTTAACAGCATGGCGTAGCGGTAGGTTTTTGCGCAAGTAAGTGATGCCCTTTAGTGAGATAAGGCCATGACAGCGCAATTGTTGATCGAGCATATGCACTGCATACTCTTCAGCGCTTGGCATGTTGGTATTGATATGTGTGGGTAGTACGCGCTCAGTTAAATCGTAACTTTTTTGAAAACCTTGACGATGACTAACCATTAAGTCGCCTTGCATATATAACTGCTCAAGCGCTTTCTTAGCAGGCTTGCAATCCCACCAGAGCCCACGTTTTACCGTGTCATTTTCCAAATCTCGTGATTTAAGAGGGCCATCTATTGTTATGCGCGCTAGTAACTCGCTCATCAATTTAGCATCAGTATCTTTATACCAATGCACTTGACCTTGTTTAATCGCCTTTTTATAAGGCAGTGAAAAGCGATAATCAGCTATCGGCAAAAAAGCAGCAGCGTGTGACCAATATTCAAAAACATCGCCACTGCGCAATAATTCATTTAGCATTTGCGGGTAATAGTTGGGGACTCTTGCAGACAAGACATGATGATGCGCGCGCTCAACCACTGATATAGTATCAATTTGCACATAACCTAAATGATTAATGGCATTAAGGGCTCCAACACGTCCCTGACCAAAGGCATTAGTTTGTAATAACCCCTGCGCTGATAGTGCAAGGCGGCGTAAACGAGCCAATCTTCGCGGCTGTTTAATTACAATCATACGACTTACTCTCAGCAAATAATTAATCAATAATTTAGTGGTGCTAATATCCATGCTCAAAGCTAGCTTGATACTGACATAGTGCTTAAGGCTAGCAGCCAAACACCATACTAGCGTAGACTAACCACTGGCACTAGAGATATGAACAATAAACACACGACAAACTGTAGAGCGATAACGCTGTTAAGATCATTTTTTCAATCATTTAAAGTCGACTGCTAATAGCCAATTACTCTGGTATTTCAGCTTATAAAGAGATAGAGAACAAAGTTATTCTAATGCTTTAAGCCCCTGGATTACCTTCACACTCGATAGAGTTACGCCCGATATAGCTACACTCGATATAGTTACACTCGATATAGCTACACTCGATATAGTTACACTCGATATAGTTACACTCGATATAGTTACGCCCGAAATAGTTACGCCCGTTATGAAATAAAAGGAGCTGTCAAAAGCAAGCCAGTGTCAGAGTTAAAACCCCAGGCTGTATCTTAAATTCAGCCAGTTGTTTATACCTTCTTGCTCTGTTGTCACATTGAGCATCGCACCGATACTGCCCTTTTTCAGTTGATAGTCAATACCGACTCCGGCGCGCAACCAGTTTTGCTCAAGTTCACTACCCTTAAAGCTGAAGTCATTCAAACCTATTATCTGGCCATTGACTTGACTGCTGGTATCGGTCAAGCGATGACTGCCCTCCAATGTAAACTGTACTCTTGTGATCGCGCTGTGATTGTAACTCGCATCAAAGCCGACGCTGGTAATAGTATCTACATCGCTAACACTGTGCCAATTGACAGGAAAGCTGCCCTCACGTTCACTGTAACCTGCGGTGCGACTTTGTACAGTACTGACACTGGTGTATGGAGTCACAGCCAATTTTTTCAAGGCAAAGGCGTTTTGCCAATCAAAGCGTAATTTTGAGCCAATGGTTTCGATACTGGTATTGCCAACAGAGGAGTCGAGGGTACCACCATTGAGATAATGACGATCAATATCTACATCGCTCTTGCTGTAAAATCCACTAAAGCTAACAAATAAACCCTTGTCACCTAATGGGGCGATCACTTGTGGGTGCATGTAAAAACCCTGTTTTTTATTGCTACCACCATGCAATGTTTTTAGCTCGCTCGCCGTGGCACCGACAAATAACCGCACGTTCAGCTGATCACTCAAACCCCAGTCCACGCCGATCTCTGAACTTGCTTGTCCTGCATCACTGCCTGCGCTATTGGCCCGGCCAATACCCCCGCTGAGCAACAACATATTTTGACCGGCACGGGCCCTGCTCTGTAGGGGCGCTGTGTGCAGGTTATTCAAAACGTGTGATTGTAAACTATTGTGCTGTACCGAATTTGCTGAAATTTCACTTAAGGTCTGGTTAAATGAACTGGGATTAATAACTCCCGCAGTTTGCGCTACCCTGGCGATAAACGCCAAATTATTAGCGTCATAGCCCACAACCACCGAGCCATCTTCATTTGTGCCGAGCGCGTCTCTTAATGTCGTGCCCACTGATGCCAGGCCATTATCGGTCAACCACTGGGCTACACTTTGCATACCACTGGCTTCGCTCCAGCGAAACGCCTCAATACCACTGGCTGAATTACCGAAACCGACAACCACTAAGCCATCAGCGCTGATAGATTTAGCCCTTGATTTAAAATCTCCTCCAGCCAGGTCGCCTAGCCCGAGCATACCCGTAGCCTGAGTCCAGCGAAACGCCTGCTCTATATTGCCCGAGGATCTGTCATAACCCACAATCACGTTGCCATCTGCGCTGATATCCACCCCTCTGGAATCAGTGCTCGTAGCACCTAGCATGCCAAGCCCGACCATGCCACCGGCTTGAGTCCAGCGAAAAGCTTCTATACCGCTGCCAGATGTACCGTAGCCAGTAATTACAGAACCATCTGCACTAACCCCATCGGCATTAGAGCTAAAGCCTCCTCCTGCTAGATCACCTAAACCCTGCATCACGTTTGAATTCCAACGAAAGGCCTCTGTTCCGCTTGAAGACCTCGACCAGCCAACAATAGTGTTACCATCTGAACTAACACCGTGGGCGCGAGAATAGACGCTTCCACCACTGAGATCCCCTAAACTTACCATGCCCGTAGCCTGGGTCCAACGAAAGGCCTCTGTGCCGGCTGTAGACCTAGAAAGCCCAACAATCACCGCGCCATCTGAGCTCACATCCATTGCATATGATGTACTTCCCCCAGCGAGGTAACCTAGGCCAACCATGCCATCATCGACATTCCAACGAAAGGCCTCTGTTCCGGTACCTGATGCAGAATAACCAACAGCGACAGATCCATCAGAGCTGATAGATTCAGGGACAGAATAATTCGCACCGCCGGGTAAGTCCCCTAAGTAATCGAACTCGGCGTCATCAGCGGCTATCGCTATGGTGGGTAGCAAAATAGTTAATAAAGAAATAGCTGACGACAAAATCAGCACAGGGGATAAGTGAGTGAATCGCAGCTTGTCTGTTTTTATTAGCATCAATGCTATACCTCTACAGCTCAAAATCTTAGTCAGTTCTAGTTCAAGATAGGTAACAAAATTCAGCACCAAGCTTTTAATACCACTTATAGCGAAAGCGAAGACTGCTAGGATAAAGTAACGATTAATTCCATAGCGATGTATTCATTAATCCATGCTTAAGCCAAACACTTATTTTAATTATAGTTTGATGCCTGCACAGGCGAACTTAACATATGTATTTTTAATTTAACACCCTGCTTTAATCTATTGAATTATAAATGTTTTTATACAACACGCAGCATGAACACAGTATTAATATTTCATCAATTCGCTGCTTTTTAGCGCCATAATATTTATATATTTAACAGCCAATCATGCGGTAAAAATATACTGCCGTTATCATTGATAAATTACTTAGAGCAAGCAAGTGTAGTAATACTAAATAACTAATAGCTTTAAGTAATACCAAGCCTTGACAACTCCATGGCTGATCAAGCATATGTCCTGCAAATTCTTCAGCGCTTACCATGTTGGTATTGATATGTTTTGGTAGCCCGCTCTCAGCTAAATCATTGCTTTTTTGAAAACCTTCACGATGACTAACCATAAATTGCCTTGCATATATAGCTGTTCAAGCGCTTTCCTGGCTGGTTTGCAGTCACAGCAGAGCCCACATTTGAGTGTATTATTTGCCAAACCAAGTGATTTAAGAGGGCCACCTGTTGATATACGCGCTAACAACTCGCTCATCAAATGTCTGTTTCCTTATTTCTCATTCACTTACTCGTAATGATTGTTAAACATCAACTGCGCTTGATATCACTAATCAAACTCACAAAGAACTGAAGATTACATTGAGTGATAAAGCGGCCCCACGCGCTTGATACGCTTTAAGGTTTAAACATGTTTCTTTAAAATTATTAATTGATTATTTACTGATAAGATGATCATTACTCGCAGCAACGTAAGAACAAGCAATATCTATTTTTTGAGTGAGTATATTTGATGAATATAATTAATTCGCTTCTTGAGAGCATGGTGATGGATATATGCACAAGATTTTCGAAACAACTCAGTCAATTTTAGGTTAGTTTACAGCCAAGCAGACATTACTCAGAAGGTTACTAGTTTAATGGGCAGAATATGATACAAACAGGGTAGTTTGTTAGGGTTTGCTAAAAACTGGCGACATAAGTAATGTGTTTAACATTTAAGTTATGATTTAAAAACAAACCATAAGCAAGAAACCCTGAATATTATCGTTATAAATAGTTTAGTTCTTAGTTTGATTAACTAATTTACTCGCCTGTTCTGCTGATATCTGGCCGAAAAGCACGCTCATCATGTGGTCAATGCGATCAGCTGCATTACCAAACTTATTACCATTTAAGCTATTAGGTGCACGATATTCAACCTTGCCGATACGTTGACCATTTTGAAATGCAGCAATATAGGCATCATTTAGATAAATAGCTAAATCCCAACCCCAATGACCTTCGTATTCTAGGGTCAATTTATCCAAATCATGCTGTGATCCATCTTTAGCAGTGATATGCATATATTGATTGCTATCTAACCAGGATTCCATCGCTTTATGAAAACCTTCACGAGTTTTATCATCTTTGATGATAACAACACGAATGTCATTGCTTAGATAATCGCTGTTAATAGCAGAGGCGGTGTATTTTGGCCCAGCACAAGCCATTAATAAAGAGCTGAGCAAGACTAGTGTTATAACGAATATTTTTTTCATTTTATACCTTTGGTGTGAGTGAATTTAACTTAGTAAATAAAGAGCTGTCACGGTTCCAGATAGGGTTTTATTAAAACATAAATATAATTTGCGTTAATGACATAAAGATAGTTTACTCACAACTATATTTGCCTAACTTCGTCCATATCTATCATCAAAGCGCTCTATGTCGTCTTCCTCTAAATAACTGCCCGTTTGCACCTCTATCATCTCAAGTGCGATGTTACCTGGGTTCTCTAAGGCGTGTAACGTGCCCTTTGGGATGTAAGTTGACTCATTCTCAGCGACTATATAAACCTCATCGCCTCTCGTCACCTTGGCAATGCCAGAGACAACTATCCAATGTTCACAGCGATGTTGATGTTTTTGCAATGACAATTTAGCACCGGGCTTTACACTAATACGTTTCACCTTATCTGTGGTTGTATTAGCCGTCTCAGTTTTAACTAGTCCAGTACTGATCACATCGTACTTACCCCAAGGGCGATAAACCTCTGAGTGTATTCTATGCTCTTGCCTTCCATTACTTTTTAGATGCTCGACTAATTTTTTAACATCTTGCGCACGATCTTTTTGCGCCACTAATACACTATCTTTAGTGGCAACAATAACAAGGTTATCGACACCTATCGCACCTATAAGTTGATGCTCGCTATGCAGGTAATTATTGTTAGCATCGATAGCAATAACGTCACCAACTATTGCATTTTGATGCTCATCTTTTGCTGATACTTGCCACATTGCCTGCCATGAGCCGATATCATGCCAGTGCGCATCTAACGCAACCATCACCGCAGCCTTAGTATGCTCCATCAGCGCATAATCGATAGAATCACTGGGGCATTGCTCAAACGCTGCTTTATCAACGCGAATAAAATCAAAATCTGTGGTTGCTTTTTGCAGTGCTGTTCGACAATGACTAACGATCTCTGGCTTAAATTGCTCAAGCTCTGCTAAAAAATGCTGCGCTTGAAACATAAACATACCGCTATTCCAATAGTATGTGCCCTCATCGATAAAACGTTGCGCGCTGTGCTTATCTGGCTTTTCGACAAACTGATTGATAGTAAAGCCTGCATCTATTGCCGCACCTGCTTGGATATAACCGTAACCTGTTTGTGCGCTATCGGGTTTTATACCGAAAGTAACAAGCTTGCTCTTGTTAGCAAGTGCCAGCGCTTTGTCAATACTTTGATGAAACTCAACAACATCGGCAATCAAGTGATCAGCGGCTAATACTAATAGTGTAATGTCTGTAACAGCAGTGCTTAGAGGTTGTTGATTTGACAGTTGTTGCAGTGCTTGTATTGCCGCTAAGGTGATTGCTGGCGCTGTATTACGAGCGCTAGGCTCAAGAATAATACCACTGTGTTCAACCCCTGCATGGCGCAGTTGTTCTGCAACAATAAAACGGTGTTCTTCGTTACAAATAATCAGTGGCGGTGCGTGTTCAATACCCGATAGACGTGCCAGTGTTTGTTGCAACATTGATTGCTCGCCCACCAGTGCTAAAAATTGTTTAGGGTAAAGCTCACGAGATAACGGCCATAGACGCGTGCCAGTGCCGCCAGCCAAAATAACAGGGAGTATCATCGGCTATCCTCTTAGCGCTGCTGCGAATGATTAAAGCTTCAACCTATGAGTTAAGCTTAATGGTTTAACGATATTTATTTAAAGATCTAAGTTTAAATTAATTAGCAAGATAACCGCTTAGCTGCAATCAAACCTTATGACGGGTTTGCTTGCAGCTACTTAGATATGAGTACATTAATTACTCAGGCTCATAACCTAGGTTAGGTGATAACCAGCGCTCCATCTCATCTTGGCTCATACCTTTGCGATCAGCATATTCTTCAACTTGGTCTTCACTGATTTTAGCCACACCAAAATACTGAGACTCGGGGTGTGAATAGTACCAACCACTGACCGCTGCTACCGGGAACATTGCGAACGATTCGGTAATTTTAAGGCCAATATTTTGCTCGACATCTAACAGCGTCCACAGCTTACCTTTTTCAGTATGATCAGGACATGCAGGGTAACCAGGGGCAGGCCTGATGCCGGTATATTTTTCTTTGATTAGCGCCTCGTTATCAAGATCTTCATCACTGACATAACCCCAGAACTCTCGTCTAACTCTGGCATGCATGTACTCGGCAAAGGCTTCTGCTAGACGATCGGCAATCGCTTTGACCATGATGCTGTTGTAGTCATCAAAGTCCTCTTCATACTTCGCAGCTAGCTCATCGACACCAAAACCCGTGGTGACAGCAAACGAGCCGATATAGTCTTTAAGGCCTGTTTCTTTAGGTGCGATATAATCCGTTAAACAGTGATTGGCCTTACCACCAATTTTACTGGTTTGTTGGCGCAAATTACACAGTGTAGTCAATAACTGGGTGCGAGTATCATCAGTATAAACTTCAATGTCATCTGCAACCGCTGATGCTGCAAATAAACCGACAACCGCTTTGGCTGTGAACAGTTTTTCACGCAGGATTTTAGCTAACATTTGCTCAGCATCGGCGAATAGTTTCGTCGCCTCAACCCCAACCACTTCATCCGTTAATATACGTGGATAGCGCCCCGCTAACTCCCAGGTGTGAAAGAACGGGCTCCAGTCAATGTATTTGACTAGCTCATTCATATCAAAATCTTCAAACACTTGTACGCCCAGCTGTTTAGGGACAGGTGGTTGATAATTATTCCAATCAATGTCTTGCTTATTTGCTCGCGCCGCTTCAATAGTGACACGGCGTTGATCATTCGCTCTAGCGGCAAAACGCTCGCGAATCTCTTGATACTCGAGCTGGGTCTGCTCGACAAAGTCAGCTTTGCGCTCAGCTGATAACAAGGTGCCGACTACGCCAACAGCACGCGATGCGTTGCTGACATAAACCACTTGATCGTTCTTGTAGCCTAAATCGATTTTTACCGCTGTGTGTGCTTTTGATGTTGTCGCACCACCTATTAACAACGGGATATGAAAATCTTGACGCTGCATTTCTTTGGCGACGTACACCATTTCATCTAATGATGGAGTGATTAAACCCGATAAGCCAATCATGTCAGCATTATGCTCACGCGCAGCATCTAATATTTTTTGTGCTGAGACCATGACGCCTAGATCAACAATATCATAGTTATTGCACTGTAAAACAACGCCGACAATGTTCTTGCCAATATCGTGAACATCACCTTTTACTGTCGCCATAATCACTTTGCCAGCGCTTGTACTTTCACCCTCTTTTTTCTCAGCATCGATAAAAGGCATCAGATAAGCGACCGCTTTTTTCATTACTCGCGCTGATTTTACCACTTGCGGCAAAAACATTTTGCCAGAACCAAATAAGTCGCCGACGATGCCCATACCATCCATTAACGGCCCTTCAATAACCTCTAGGGGACGCTTATAAAGATGACGACACTCTTCAACGTCTTCATCAATAAATTCTGCAATCCCTTTTACCAAAGCATGAGATAGACGCTGATTAACATCTAAGTTACGCCACTCTTGCTTTTCCTCTTCTTGTACACTGCCATCGCCGCGATATTTCTCAGCTATCTCTAACAAGCGCTCTGTACCATCTTCACGACGGTTTAATACAATGTCTTCTACGTGCTCACGAAGCTCAGCTGGCAAGTCATCGTAAATCGCTAATTGCCCGGCATTAACAATACCCATACCCATACCATTTTTAATGGCATGGTATAAAAAGGCGCAGTGAATGGCTTCACGAACCGGGTTATTACCCCTAAAGGAGAATGAAACGTTAGAGACACCACCGGATACTTTGGCATACGGTAAGTTTTTGGTGATCCAAGCTGTCGCTTCGATAAAATCTTGAGCGTAATTATTATGCTCTTCAATCCCTGTAGCGATAGCAAAGATGTTAGGGTCAAAAATAATATCTTCAGGTGCAAAGCCAACTTCGTCAACAAGTACGCGATACGAGCGCTCACAAATTTCAATTTTACGCTGATATGTGTCAGCTTGGCCATCTTCATCAAAGGCCATTACGATAACAGCGGCGCCATAACGGCGAACTATTTTCGCTTTTTCAACAAAGCTATCGTGTCCTTCTTTTAGTGAGATAGAGTTGACAATCCCCTTGCCCTGTATCCACTGCAACCCTATTTCGATAACGTCCCATTTAGAGGAGTCGATCATAATAGGTACCACGGAAATATCAGGCTCTGTGGCGATCAGTTTTAAGAAGCGCTCCATGGCGAAGTGAGCATCAAGCATACCCTCGTCCATGTTAATATCAATAATTTGGGCGCCGTTGGCAACTTGCTCACGCGCCACTTCCAATGCGGTTTCATAATCACGCTCTTTGATCAATCTCTTAAAGCGAGCAGAACCAGTCACGTTGGTACGCTCACCAACATTGACAAACAGTGAGTCAGCACCAATGTTCATCGGCTCTAACCCTGATAAACGACACTCAACAGCTATCTCAGGTATTTCGCGTGGCTTATGCTGCTCTACTGCTTTTTTAATGATCGACATATGTTTTGGCGTCGTTCCACAGCAACCACCAATCATATTAACAAAACCAGAGGCAGCCCACTCCGACATTTCATCAGCCATTTGCTTTGGGCTTTCATCGTATTCGCCAAACGCATTCGGCAAGCCGGCATTAGGGTGCGCTGAGACAAAAGTATCGGCAACGCGAGACAGCTCAGCAACGTATTGGCGCAGCTCTTTTGGCCCTAGTGCACAGTTTAAGCCAATCAGTATAGGGTTAACGTGGCGCACTGAGTTCCAAAACGCTTCAGTGGTTTGCCCTGACAAGGTACGACCTGAAGCATCGGTAATCGTACCTGAAACCATCACAGGGACACGTATTTTGTGATCATCAAAAAATTGCTCTATGGCATAAATCGCCGCTTTCGCGTTAAGAGTATCAAAAATTGTCTCTATTAATATTAAATCACTACCGCCCTCTAGCAAGCCTTCAATAGATTCAGTGTATGCATCTACTAACTCTTTAAAAGTGACATTGCGAAAGCCTGGATCATTAACATCTGGAGATATCGAACAGGTACGGTTAGTTGGGCCTAATACTCCGGCAACGTAACGCACTTGCTCAGGCGTTGAATATTTGTCCGCCGCCGCTCTCGCTAATTGCGCTGCTGTTTTATTGATTTCATAGCTTAGCGATTGCATGTCGTAATCGGCCATGGCGATAACCGTGGCGTTAAAGGTATTCGTTTCAATGATATCAACGCCTGCGGCGAGATACTTTTCATGAATATCTTGAATCAGTTTAGGTTGCGTTAACACTAATAAGTCATTGTTGCCTTTGACATCACTAGGCCAATCAACAAAACGCTCGCCGCGATAATCGGCTTCATCTAGCTTGTGTTCTTGTATCATCGTGCCCATAGCGCCATCTAAGAATATAATTCTTTGAGCTAGCAGTTCTTTAAGAGCATCTGTTTTATCTACTATGTGGGCAAACGATTTCACAAGCTATCCTATTTAAATAATTTTCGAGAAGTTGATTATAAAACATATTTACAACAAAAATTCGGATGTTGTTTCATATCAACATGAATAAAACTAAAGCGCATTAGTTTAACAGATTTTTTTTAACGCTAGCAGCAAACTTTTAAAAACTGGGCAAATCATTCAAATCTACCAAATATAGAAAAAACATGATGTTTTTCAACAAATTATGATTCAAATATAACACCAATTATTTGAAAAGCTAAAAAACCGCCATTAATTCTACTACATATTTTGATAATACATCGTAAATTCATAATGTTAGGCTATATCCATATAACTATTTAGTTAGTTATAAATCTTTTTATATTTGTGGTGAACGATTGATTAGCGGTAAGATCAAATGCTTACATTTTCTGGTTCTCCTCTGATTCAATTATATTTAGGAATAATGTTATGAACGTATTTACAGACAATTCGCAATCTATCGGTAACACGCCACTTGTTCATCTTAAGAATTTAGCACCTAATGCTAAAATTTATGCCAAAATTGAGTCTAGGAACCCAGCCGGTTCTATTAAATGTCGTATTGGTGCGAGCATGGTTTGGGCTGCTGAAAAAGCAGGCACACTAAAAACAGGTATGACATTAGTCGAGCCTACTAGTGGCAACACCGGTGTTGCATTAGCATTTGTAGCGGCATCACGTGGTTATTCTCTTATTCTTACGATGCCATCATCGATGAGTTTAGAGCGCCGCAAATTAATGAAAATGCTCGGCGCACAAATCGTTTTAACAGAACCTGCAAAAGGTATGAAAGGTGCGATAGCAAAAGCGGAAGAAATCGTAGCACAAAACACGCAAACGCATTTGATGCTTCAGCAATTTCAAAACCCAGCAAACCCTGCTATTCACGTTGAAACAACAGGCCCTGAAATTTGGCGCGATACCGACGGCGAAATAGATATTCTAGTAGCGGGCGTTGGTACCGGCGGTACTATTTCAGGTGTTTCTGATTACATTAAAAACCATCAAGGCAAAGCCATTACCAGTGTCGCGGTTGAGCCAAGTGCATCGCAAGTTATCAGCCAGGCAATAAAAGGTGAAGAGCTACAACCTGCGCCTCATAAAATCCAAGGTATTGGCGCTGGTTTTATTCCAGGCAATTTAAACTTAGCACTTGTTGATCAAGTAGAGGCAATTGATAATGAGCTAGCCATTGATACCGCAAAAGCCTTGATGACAAAAGAAGGGATTCTGGCAGGGATCTCATGCGGTGCAGCCGTTGCAGCCGCGCTTCGTGTTGCACAGCAAACTGAAAATAAAGATAAGGTGATTGTCGTAATCTTACCTGATTCAGGTGAGCGTTACTTATCAACTCCACTGTGCGAGGGTATGTTCTCGGATAACGAAAGCGTCCAATAACACTAAACTCAAGATAAGCGTTGTGCCATGCGACGCTTATCTTTGATTAACCGTAATCAGCCACAAATAATTTATACGCTAATCCCCTCTAAAAACAGTATTGCTCAGATGCTAAATTAACCACCACTAACTTTGCTCTTTATTAAGTCATGACAATACTTGATGTTCATCACAAATTTGTTTTTAATATGGCTCGCTTAAATTTGTCTAACACTCAGAACTTACCATTACTTTAGCTAATTTTTAATCACTGTGGTATCGCTTTAGGAGCATAATGAAAACTTATTTTTTACCTGTCGGGCTATTAGTCAGTTTAATTTTCGCACTAGTATTACCCTATCCAGGCACTGTGTTAAAAGAGCTTGGCTTAATACCTTGGTGTGTGGTCATCATATTTTTTGTTAACGGCTACCAAACTAAACTGACAGAGTTACCAAAAGATAGCAGCTTTATTTATGCGGCCTTATTAACCACCGTTTTATGTTTGATTATTTCACCTATTCTAGGCTTGATGACAGCGAGTATTTTGCAGCTATCTGTCGGCCTAACGTTAGGATTATTAGTAAAATCTGCCGTGCCTTCTACTTTGTCCACTTGTATCGTGATGACAAACCTAGCAAATGGCCGTGGTAGCTGGGCACTGATGATGACGGTGATTATTAATATTTTGGGCGTGTTTTCTATCCCGTTAATGTTATCGCTAACCGCTGGTGATAGCCTTGATTTCGCCATTGATTCATTGCAGCTATTAGAAAAATTAATACTGTTAGTGCTGTGCCCTTTTATATTAGGGTTTCTAGCAAAAAAGGTGTCCACCATTTCACCTCAACATGCAGTGCTAGCTTATTTACCATCCGCTTTAGTTATTATCACCGTATGGTTATCACTATCAGCTTCAGCTGAAATTTTATACCGCATCAGCGCAACATCTTTATTTAAAATATTACTCGCAACAATGATGGTGCATTTCGGTTTAATGCTACTGGCTATTTTATTTGCAAAATTATTGCCCCTTGATGGTGGCGCACAAATAGCCGTAGTACTCACTGCTTCACAAAAAACCTTACCAGTTGCGATTAGCGTACTAACAAGTTTTGAGCAAGATATCGGCGATGCCATTTTATTTTGTGTGCTGTTCCACTTTATTCAGCTATTTGCTGACGCCGCTATTTTACCGAAATTACAACGTTTCTATAAGCTGTAGCGCTAGATCTAATAATGAGAATGAGAGTTAAGCAGGGCTAATTTTTTGACTTTTCTTACTCTCGCTCTTAAGACTCTCTGTTAATGGTTAATCAATCACTGCGACCCTCGACACAATCAGCTTTTGAACAGCAACTAAGCGCTAAGCTGAATCCATTTTCTAGCCAAGCCACCAGCGAAAATACTACGAATCCAAGTATAGATAGCAATGGCACATTTCCTGCTTTATTAATGATCAAGAACATCAGATAGATGCTACTCAGCTTTAGCCAATTAAAAGCGCGCTTCTTTGATGCAAAAGAGCTAACAAGAGCGCTATATCAGTGCAAAAACACAAATGCACCGTGAGTTAAGTGTTTAGCCCTACACTTTGTCGTAACAATAATGAGACCTTTGCACCATTAGCGCACCTGCTAATGAGTACAAAGGCGTCATCGTAAAGAATCATTATGCAGCCATCACAGCAGATTGTTAAAACACGTCGCATCTACAACCAATGGGTTGGTGATCAGACGTTAGAAGATTACGCTTTGCGATTTACAGCCCATAAAGGGCGCTACATGAGCATCGAAAGGGTTGCTAAAACAGCCATCGGCGCCACTGCTTTTCTAGCACTAGAGGGAATCGCTGCGGCGGTGACACTCAATTACGGCTTTACCAACACCATTGTAGCGATGCTGGTTGTTGCAGTACTGTTTTTTATTATCAGCTGCCCTATTTCTTATTACAGTGCCAAGCACGGTTTAGACATTGATTTATTAACGCGAGGCGCCGGTTTTGGTTATCTAGGTTCCACTATCACCTCGCTCATTTATGCCTCTTTTACCTTTATTTTTTTCGCGATAGAGGCGGCTATTCTTGCCTCCGCTCTACACACCTTACTTGATATACCATTACAAATTGGTTATTTACTCTGCGCTGTTGCTGTCATCCCTCTGGTTACTCATGGCATTAAGGCGATCAGCCGCTTTCAGCTAGCAACCCAAAATTTGTGGATACTATTACAGTGCATAGCTTTAGTCAGCGTTATTTATTTTGAATATCAACAGCTTGATGATTGGAGCCAGTATGAGCCCAAAGCCAAACAAAGTGGAGGTTCAGGCTGGTTTGTCAATTTTGATATTATGCTGTTTGGCGCGGCGGCCTCAGTATTTTTCGCGTTAGTTGCGCAAATAGGAGAGCAGGTAGATTATCTGCGGTTTTTGCCTGAAAAAACAGAGCATAATAAAAAGCGTTGGTGGTTTTGGTTATTACTTGCAGGCCCAGGTTGGATAATCATAGGCGTGGTAAAAATGCTGCTCGGCTCATTTCTCGCCTACTTAGCGATAACAGGCGGCGCCAGCTTTGAAGTCGCTAGCGACCCGAGCCAAATGTATTACAATGTCTATTTGTACTTAACCAACACCCCCTCAATTGCCCTGTTTCTAGCGATGCTGATGGTGATTATTTGTCAGCTGAAAATCAATGTTACCAATGCGTATGCAGGCTCCATTGCCTGGTCTAACTTCTTCTCACGATTAACTCACAACCACCCTGGTAGGGTTGTTTGGTTAGTTTTCAATGTGATTATTGCCCTACTTTTAATGCAGCTAGGTATTTATCAGGTTTTGGAGTCAATTTTAAGTGTTTTTGCCATTGTTGCTGTTAGTTGGCTAGGTTCTTTATGTGCCGATTTGCTAATCAATAAATCACTGGGATTAAGCCCAAAAATTGTCGAGTTTAAACGCGCTCACTTATATGATATTAACCCTGTCGGATGTGGCTCAATGCTACTATCCTCCTGTATTGGCTTGCTATGCCATCTTGGTTTTATAGGTGAGACATTACAAAATCTGGGCCACTTTATCAGTTTACTGTGCTGTTTTATCTTTGTGCCATTGATTGCTTGGTTAACTAAGGGACGCTACTACCTTGCCAGGCAATCTCCTGAATTAATTGAGCTTTTCGCCAAACAAAGCGTAGCAGATCACAGGCAACATCATCACAGTATCGCCACGTTAGAGTGCAGTATTTGTGAACACCACTTTGAGAGAGACGATTTAAGTTATTGCCCTGCTTACGGCCAACCTATTTGCTCGCTGTGTTGCACCTTAGAAGTAAGATGTGGTGATAGTTGTAAACCGCACGGTCGATTATCGCAACAAATTAGTGATTTCTTTGCCCATTTCATATCCGCTAAATACTCCAAAGCTATTACCAGTCAGCTCAGTCGTTTCCTGGCTTTAGTGACTGTCGTAAATATTATCAACGCGGTACTACTAGCGATTATTTATCGACATATGCAACCCTTATCTTTGATTGAAAATCAGTTGATAACCCAAACTCTCATTATTGTTTTTGTCTGTTTATTAATTATTTCGGGCGTTTTATGTTGGGTGTTATTACTAGCGCATGACAGCAGGCGATCAGCTCAGCAAGAATCACATAGCCAGACCAAAAAATTGACCCTTGAAATCCAAGCACATCAAAAAACAGATAAAGCGTTACAACAAGCTAAAGAGTTAGCTGAGCGCGCGAATGCCGCGAAAAGTCGCTATCTCACAGGCATAAGCCATGAATTGCGCACCCCGTTGCAATCAATTCTAGGCTATGCGCAGCTATTATTAGAGGAAGAGAATCAACCTAAAAACCGGCAAAAAGGTTTAACTATTATTCATCGAAACGGCCAATATTTAACCGATTTAATTGAAGGGTTACTTGATGTTTCTAAAATTGAAGCGGGTCGCTTAGACCTCTATCGCAGCCAAGTTAAATTACCTGAGTTACTCGCTCAAATTGCTGATATGTTTGAAATGCAAGCACTGAGCAAGGGCCTTAGTTTTTATTATCAAGTGTTATCACCCTTACCAGAGCTGGTTATTTGCGATGAGAAACGCTTGCGTCAGATCTTGAATAACCTATTGTCCAATGCACTAAAATATACTCAACAAGGCAGCGTTCATTTCAGTGTTAGTTACCGCAACCAAGTGGCGGAGTTTACAGTAAAAGATAGCGGTATCGGTATTGATAACGAGGCGCTAGAACGCATTTTCAATCCTTTTGAAAGAGTCAGAGACAGCCAAAGTGCTAATTTACCAGGCACCGGTTTGGGCCTTACCATTGTGAAACTGCTGACTGAAATTATGGGAGGTGATGTGCGTGTAACCAGTACATTAAACCAGGGCAGCTGTTTCAAAATAAGTTTAATGCTGCCCTGGCTTCATCAACAAGCAACTGATCTATCAATAGCAAACAAGACAACAAAACCTTTGTCAAATGAGCGAGAAAACAGCAAAATTGCCGGTTATGAAGGCTATCAGCGCAGCATCTTATTAGTTGATGATGACCCAGTGGTCAGAGGTCTATTTGCTGATTTATTAACCCCCTTAGGCTTTAAAGTTCTAGAGGCAGCTAACGGTGAAAAATGTTTAGAACTGCTCAACGACATTAGCGTAGACTTCATCTTGCTCGATATTAACATGCCAGGTATTAATGGTTTAGATGTTGCTAAAACACTGCGACAGCGCCAAGTAAAATCAACTATCGTGATGCTTTCAGCAGATATACAAGAACAGCAAAGTTTGATTCATCAAGAGAATAGCTACGATGAATACTTGATTAAACCTGTCGCTAACCAAACGGTTTTAGACATAATCGCCAAGCGCTTAAAATTAAAGTGGATATACCAAAAAACACAGCCGTCAATACTATTAGCCGATGCACCAACCTCTATTACTGATAGCTCTATCGCGCATCAGCAACTGATACCAACGTCTATCGCCCACCACCCTTTAATACTTGAGCTAAAAAACTGTGCACAAATGGGCTACCACAAAGGAGCCACTCAGGCTCTATCGGAAATCACCCGCCAAAATATTCTAGCCATCGATGTTTTAGCAAAATTAACCCTGCTGTGTCAGCACTTTCAATTTGAAAAACTTATCACGCTGTTAGAGAGAAACACAAATGAGCACTGATGTAATACCCCCTGCAAACCAAAGACGAGATATCGTCCTCGTTGTCGATGATAGTGTTGATGCACTAGGTTTAATTAACGATGTGTTAGAAAAAGAGCAGATGGATGTGTTAGTGGCATTAGATGGTAAAGCAGCACTGACTATTGCCCAGAGAATTAAACCCGATATTATTTTATTGGATGCCTTAATGCCTAACATGGATGGATTTACTACCTGTCAAATGCTCAAAGCAGACCCGCAATTAGCAATGATACCCGTAATTTTTATGACGGGCCTAACAGATAGTGATGATATTGTTCGTGGTTTAGATGCAGGCGGAGTCGACTATTTGACCAAGCCTATTAAAGCGAATGAGCTGATCGCGCGCATGAAAGTACATTTAAGCAATGCTAAATTAACC
Organism: Gammaproteobacteria bacterium AS21; assembly: GCA_038900335.1. Taxonomy (GTDB): domain Bacteria; phylum Pseudomonadota; class Gammaproteobacteria; order Pseudomonadales; family Balneatricaceae; genus Rs1. The sequence goes on from JBBMRB010000013.1 coordinate 78,283, forward strand.
AACAGCGCACAGTCAGCCCTTGATAGTACAGGCCAGCATTTATTAACAGTATCAGTTGATGGAAACTTGCTATGGGCAACTCCGCAAACCTACACCTTGCTCAACAAAGCTGATGCTAATGAGCAGTGGCAAAAGCAACACTTGGCCACACAATTACAACATTGGTTTAGTCATCAGCCGCAACTTAAAGATCAAATTTCACTAAAAGCTATTAACTATCCACTGGCTTTAACATTAGTCCAATACCAAATTAGTGGCGATATATTACTGCGCTTAGTTGATGGCCAACGCCCTAATGATGAAACAATATTAGCGCAGCATCTTAATTTAACGTTACGCGAATCTCAGGTACTGCATTGGATAGCACAAGGTAAAACCAACCGAGAAATTGCACAAATTCTCGACATGAGCCCACGCACTGTCAACAAACATCTTGAGCAAATTTTCCCAAAACTGGCTGTCGATAACAGAACAGCAGCAGCTACTATCGCTTTAAAAATATTAATTAATACGCAATAATTGCAAAAAATAAAAGGGAAAATAAACTTCTACATCTATTTAAATATTTGAATTATATCAATATATTTACAAACAACGAATTGATTTTCAACATTTACTAAGCGGCTACAATAGCGACTGTCTATAATTATTATAGTTTTTTCCTAAACACTATTGCGAATCATTATTATTAAGTATATTATTACTTTGCTCGCAAGGTAACTAGATTCTCATTATTTAGTTAGCTCTTTTTCTAATTACATTTACATGTAACTAGAAAATACACGGTTCTTGTCATTTTTAAGCAGCTCATATTATGAGCTGCCTCTTTTTTCTAGCAGCGCTTATTTTACGCAGCACGCCTGTCGTTTAACCCCCTCTAGCTCATCGCTATTGTGCATTTTATTCACTCGCTATTGACAGTAAATAGTAAACTCTCTTTTTTATCGTGCCAATATCTAGCCCACCATATGGTTTATCGGCGCAGATAACTTCTTTAGTTGCTTACTCACTCACATCTAATTATCGTTTTGCCAGCAACAAACAATCTATACCTGTTTTTCAATAACTTAGATCACTCAACAGACAGCTACTTAGATAGCTAAACCACTGGTATACGTCAAATGACGTATACCAGTGGGGCATTCACCTCATACTAAAACCCAGCGCTTTTTTTTAGAATCTCATGGTACTTAATAGGTAAACAAACTCTCCCTAAAAATATTTATAAGACTTTAACAAGTACTTATTAGTGATAAAGGAATGTGCCATGAAGATCAAACGTATAGTCCCAACCCTTGCTTTAGCGATTAGTTGCGCCATAAGCGCAAGTGCAAGCGCTGCTGATACGATAAAGGTAGGTGTTTTACATTCTTTGTCAGGCACTATGGCAATTAGTGAAACAACCTTAAAAGATACCGTGTTAATGATGGTTGAAGAGCAAAATAAGAAAGGTGGTTTACTAGGTAAGCAATTAGAAGCCGTTGTTGTTGACCCTGCTTCAAACTGGCCTTTGTTTGCTGAGAAAGCACGTGAGCTACTGACTCAAGAAAAAGTAGACGTCATCTTTGGTAGCTGGACTTCTGTTTCACGTAAATCAGTGCTACCGGTGATTGAAGAGCTTAATGGCTTAATGTTCTACCCTGTTCAATACGAGGGAGAAGAGTCATCTAAAAACATTTTCTATACTGGCGCTGCACCTAACCAACAAGCGATTCCAGCCGTTGATTATCTTATGGATGAGTTAGAAGTTAAACGCTGGGTGTTAGCTGGTACTGATTATGTCTATCCGCGTACCACTAATAAAGTGTTAGTTTCTTACCTTAAATCCAAAGGTGTCGATGAAAAAGACATCATGATTAACTACACCCCTTTTGGCCACTCTGATTGGCAGTCTATCGTCTCTGATGTCAAAAAATTTGGTAGTGAAGGTAAAAAAACGGCTGTTGTTTCAACTATCAACGGAGATGCTAACGTACCTTTTTATAAAGAGTTAGCTAACCAAGGTGTGTCATCTGAAGATATTCCTGTCGTTGCTTTCTCTGTTGGTGAAGAAGAGCTCGCTGGTATAGATACTAAACCGCTAGTAGGTCACCTTGCTGCCTGGAACTATTTCCAAAGCGTTGAAAGCGCTGAAAACACTGCATTTATCAACAAATGGAAAACATTTATTGGTAACGATAAACGCGTAACAAATGACCCAATGGAAGCAACTTATATCGGCTTTAACATGTGGGCTCAAGCAGTCACTAGTGCTGGTACCACTGATGTTGATGCTGTTGAACAGGCGATGCTGGGGCAGACAACTGCCAACTTAACCGGCGGTGTTGCCGTTATGAATAATAACCATCATTTAAGTAAGCCAGTTCTGATTGGTGAAATTCAAGATGACGGTCAATTTGAAGTAGTGTGGTCAACAGACTCAGTCGTCGCTGGTGATGCTTGGTCAGATTTTCTACCGGGCTCTAAAGATTTGATTTCTGATTGGAGCAGCCCATTAAAATGCGGCAATTACAATACAGTGTCTAAGGTCTGTACTGGCCAGTAAAGTACAAATTTCTGTTTTATCTAGGCGATAACTAACCATTATCGCCTGATTTATCACTGGTTATTAACTTAGCTATTTGCCTCTTTATCCCAGCCTAACTATAACACTACAGATTTAGCTCTATGATCTATAGGAGTCTATCTTGCGCCAATTTATTATTACTATTTTCACTTTTTTAGCGATTGCTTCGTACCCGGTATCAGCGCAATCTGTAATGCCGATTAAATCGCTCGCCATGGGTACACCTGCACTTTTAGAGCAATTAACGAGCAGTAAACTCAAACAATCACTGAAAATATTACAGAGCATTGCCGATGTTGAAAACAGTAATGTGCTGCCATTATTTTCAACGATGTTGGCAGGTAATTTATATTTCATTAAAACCAATAAACAACTGATTAGCGTCGTTAGTAGCGGCACAAATACAAAATATCACGACCTCTTAAGTGCTAAAGAACTAGGTAGTGTGAACAAAAAAGATATTAAAAAAATTCGAGTCAATAACAAAATTCGTGTCTACCTTCGCAACCTCATAGCCCAGTTGCAGCTAACGGCGAGTGATCCACTAAAAAGAGCGAATTCTTTGAAATCGTTATTAGATGATCTTGACCCGCAAACGATAGCCGTGATCGCCAAACTACGTATTAATGAGCAAAACGGTAAAGTAAAAATACTCATGGATTTGGCGTTAAATATCGATAAGGCGCAAAACGCTACACTGGTTATCGATAAGATAAAAGCCATTACAGCGCTTGAAGATTCACTAGAACCTCAAGTGCGCGAAACACTGATTAGAATCAGTAGTCAGTACTCAACGTTAACAGATGCCGATAGCAAGGCCGTTAGTAAAGCGGCTAATAAAGCGCTATTGAGCATTAAGCAAACGACTGAAATTTACGGCTATATTGACCAGCTATTTTTCGGCCTCAGTTTAGGTTCAGTGCTTTTACTTGCAGCCATTGGTTTAGCCATTACCTTTGGCATGATGGGGGTCATTAATATGGCCCATGGTGAAATGATCATGTTGGGGGCCTATACTACCTACGTTGTACAGCAGTTAATGCCCAATTTCATTGAATATTCTTTATGGGTCGCCCTGCCCTTAGCGTTTGTTGTTTCCGCTTGTGTTGGCATATTAATAGAGCGTTTTGTGATTCGCTACCTACATGGCAGACCTCTAGAGACGCTGTTAGCCACCTTTGGTATCAGTCTGATTTTGCAGCAATTAGTGCGCAGCATTTTTTCCCCTTTAAATCGTCAAGTATCTTCTCCACAGTGGATGAGTGGCTCTTGGGAAATCAACCCTATCTTTTCACTAACCTATAACCGCCTGTATATTTTGGCTTTCGCTTTACTGGTATTTTTCGCGCTGCTATTTATTTTAAAGAAAACATCCTTAGGCCTTAATGTCAGAGCCGTATCGCAAAACCGTGCCATGGCAAAAGCGATGGGCATTAAAACCCATAGAGTTGATGCGATGACTTTTGGTTTAGGCTCAGGTATTGCAGGCATCGCAGGGGTTGCCTTAAGCCAGCTAACCAATGTCGGCCCCAACCTTGGCCAAGCCTATATTATCGACTCTTTTATGGTGGTGGTATTTGGCGGTGTCGGCAATCTATTAGGCACTTTAGTGGCAGCTTTCTCGCTCGGCATAGCCAATAAAATATTGGAGCCGATGACCGGTGCAGTACTGGCCAGCATTTTAGTATTGGTATTTATTATTCTATTTATTCAGAAACGCCCTAAAGGTCTGTTTCCACAAAAAGGGAGAGCATCAGAATGAGCCTGCTTACACAGTTATTTTCAAGAGATAGCCAGCATGTTAGCTCGGTTTTACCTTTTGTTATCATTTTACTAATCAGCACTCTCGCTTGTGTCTTAGGTAATGTTCTGTTTGCAGAGGGCTCTATATTTTATGTCAGCACCTACACTATTACCTTGTTTGGTAAATACCTTTGTTATGCCATGTTAGCTTTAGCTGTCGATATTATCTGGGGTTACTGCGGTATTTTAAGCTTAGGCCACGGTGCATTTTTTGCACTCGGCGGTTATGCGATGGGTATGTATTTAATGCGCCAAGTTGGCGATCGAGGTGTTTACGGCAACCCTGAATTACCTGATTTCATGGTATTTCTAGATTGGCAAACACTACCTTGGTATTGGCAAGGGATGGATAATTTTTGGTTTGCTATGCTAATGGTTGCTTTGGTACCGGGTATCTTAGCTTATGTTTTTGGCACACTCGCTTTTCGCTCTCGGGTCACTGGTGTCTATTTATCAATAATGACGCAGGCACTAACTTATGCACTGTTACTGGCGTTCTTTCGCAATGAAATGGGCTTTGGCGGCAATAACGGTCTAACCGATTTTAAAGACATTCTCGGCTTTAGTTTACAGGAAGATAGTACGCGCATTGCATTATTAGTCATTAGCGCTAGCGTGTTGGCAATTGCACTTTTTGTCAGTCATTGGGTATTAAAATCGCGCTTGGGTAAAGTGGTGATAGCCATACGAGATACTGAGGCAAGAGTACGATTTTTAGGCTATCGTACTGATCATTTTAAAGTTTGGTTATTTGTGTTTTCAGCCATCATTGCCGCGTTTGCTGGTGCTTTGTATGTACCGCAAGTAGGTATCATTAACCCTGGTGAATTTTCACCACTAAATTCTATAGAAATTGTTGTTTGGGTAGCTATTGGTGGACGCGGCACACTGATTGGCGCTGTAATCGGCGCGCTCATTGTCAGTTACGCTAAAACCAAGTTCACCATACTATTACCTGAAGTTTGGCTCTTTGCCCTCGGTGGCCTGTTTGTCTTAGTCACCTTGTTCTTACCCAAAGGATTATTAGGCTTAGCCTCTGACATAAAAAACAAGTTACAAGCTAGTAAAACACTAGAGCAAACACCCACTCTTGGGAGCAATAAATCATGAGTCTGTTAGATATTGCCGCGCAATTAAAGCAGCGCGATCAAGTGTTCTCTTTCATGCCGACAGAGCAAGACATAGATGTGTCTCATCAAGTTATTCTCTATGTGGAAGGTCTGAACCTAAGTTTTGATGGCTTTAAAGCGCTAAATGATCTCAATTTATATGTTAATGACGGCGAATTACGCTGTTTAATTGGTGCTAATGGCGCCGGTAAAACCACTTTAATGGATGTCATTACCGGTAAAACACCGTGCGATTCAGGGTCTGTTTATTTTGGCCAAACGCATAATTTATTAACTAAAGATGAGGCGCAAATAGCTCAGCTAGGCATCGGTAGAAAATTTCAAAAACCCACTGTCTTTGAAGCTTTAACTGTTTTCGATAATCTGGAGCTATCACTAAAATCAAATAAAGGTGTACTTGCTACACTGTTTGCCAAACTTAACAGCGCTCAGCTAGATCGTATTCACCAAGTACTTTCAACTATCGGCTTAAAACAGCAGTGTTATCAGTTGGCTGGTTCATTATCGCACGGTCAAAAACAGTGGTTAGAAATCGGCATGTTATTAGTCTCCGACCCAAGGTTACTATTAATAGATGAGCCAGTGGCAGGTATGACGGCACAAGAGAGCGAGCGAACAGCAGAGCTATTAACCTCGCTAGCAGGTGAGCGAACGGTGATTGTGGTCGAGCATGATATGGAGTTTGTACGCAGCATTGCACAAACCGTCACAGTATTGCATCAAGGTTCGGTATTAGCACAAGGCAGCATGGATGATATTCAAAATAACCAAGCAGTTATCGATGTCTATTTAGGAGAAGGTCAATGATTGAAATCAATAAAATCAATCAATTTTACGGTAGTTCACAGATTTTATGGGATTTAGATTTAGATATTAAAGAAGGCAGTTGCACTTGTATTATGGGCCGTAATGGCGTCGGAAAAACCACCTTATTGAAATGCTTAATGGGCTTACTACCCATTAGTAGCGGCGAAATTTTATTAGATTCTAAAGCGCTGCACACCCAAGCAGCACAATCACGAGCACCTGCAGGTATTGGCTATGTACCGCAAGGGCGAGATATTTTCCCGCTGTTAACGGTCGAGGAAAACTTGCGTATCGGTTTGCCGATTCGTAAAGATAAAGCCAAACATATTCCGCAGAAAATTTATGAGCTGTTCCCCGTTTTACAAACCATGCTTCATAGAAGAGGTGGTGACTTATCTGGCGGCCAACAGCAACAACTAGCCATCGCTAGAGCGTTAGTTATTGAGCCTAAGGTATTGATATTGGATGAACCAAATGAGGGCATTCAGCCCAATATAGTGCAACAAATAGGCGATGTTATTTTAAAATTAAACGCACAGGGCTTAACCGTTATTCTGGTGGAGCAAAAATTGGGCTTTGCCAGGCGTGTAGGTAAGGAATTTAGGCTGATGGAGCGCGGCCGTATTGTCGCTAGTGATGCGATGGAAAATCTTAGTGATGATCTGATTAAGCAGTACATGGCCGTGTAGTGCGCTGATAGCACTTGCTAGCTATGGCACGATATCTGCTATTAAGTTAATTATCATAATCACAGTATCACTACATTATTAAAATCATCGCCATAAAACGCACCAAAATAGATCGAAATTGATATTTTGGTGCAAATATATGCAGTGCTACATATTTAAAATTTAATAGGCCACCGTGCTATGAGCTTAGCAATAACACCAAACACTGAAATCAATCATAGTTGCGTTGCGCTGTCATCCAGACATCAAACCTCTATTAACTCCCCTGCTACTGATTCGAGCAACAGCTTGCAGTGGCAGGCTAAACTAAAGATCAATATCGCAAAAACTAAGCGAGGCAGTGTCGTTAAACGCAGTGAACACATTGGCCCGCTTTACATCCAAAAAGCGTTTTATCCGCAAGGACCTGATCTAGCTCATATTTATATTCTGCACCCACCAGGTGGCTTAGTATCAGGTGATCATTTAGACATTAATATTCATGTCAGCAGCAACGCTAAAGCTCTTATTACCACACCTGGCGCTGGCAGAGTTTACAAAGCACGTAGCGACAAATCATTACAACAGCAACAAGTCACACTTGAGGCTGAAGATAACGCCGTCATTGAATGGTTACCATTAGAAACCATCTTGTACCCCAATGCTAATACCCGTTTAAACACTTTAGTTAAGCTGTCATCAAGCGCATTTTTTATCGGTTGGGATATATCTTGTCTAGGGTTACCAGCTAACGGCCAAGTATTTGATAAAGGCTGCTTAGAGCAGTGTTTACAAATTGAAGTCGCGGGGAAAATCAAACTCCGAGAGCGCTTAATAGTCAATGATAGTAATCGTGACGTACTCTCTCATCGGGCAGGTTTCGCTAATCGTTCAGTTAACGCTTTAATGGTAGCCGGCCCTTTTAACCAGCAAAATACTGGTACAGGAACTAGCCCTGATAGCGATAGTGAGCAGCTAATTGAAAAATTACGCCAACACAGCCAAACACTGACAACTAAAGCGCGAGCAGAGCAAGCTTTGTGCTCAATAAGCCAATGCGCTGAATTTTTATTGATTAGATATTTAGGTGATGACAGCGAACAAGCGCGTTGGTTTTTCAGCCAGTGCTGGCAAGATATTCGCCCACAATTACTTGGCATAGCAGCGTGTGCTCCACGCATTTGGTCAACATAATATTAGCACTGTTTATAATTTTACTATCGACAACAAAATATAACTAAGCTTTGTTTTATTGGTAGCTAGCATATTTAAATTTAGAGGTTAATGATGGATTTACTACCCAGAGAAAAAGATAAATTATTACTTTTTACCGCTGCTCTACTGGCAGAGCGTCGCTTAAAGCGCGGTTTAAAACTCAATTATCCAGAAGCCGTCGCCTATATTTCGATGGAGATAGTAGAAGGCGCTAGGGATGGTAAAACTGTCGCTCAGTTAATGAGTTACGGTAAAACACTACTCAGTGCAGAACAGGTAATGGACAGCGTTCCCGATTTAATTCACGAGGTCCAAGTGGAGGCCACTTTTACTGATGGCACTAAATTAGTCACTGTGCACAACCCAATAAGCTAATTGCTATCAAGCTGAAGGAATTTATTATGATACCAGGTGAAATACAGGTTGCCGATGGCGACATTCATTTAAATGTGGGTAGAAAAACACTGTCTATACGTGTTGAAAACAGCGGAGATCGCCCGATCCAAGTAGGGTCTCACTATCATTTTTACGAAGCAAACCCTGCGTTAAAATTTGATAGAGAGCAATGCTTAGGCTATCGCTTAAATATCGCATCAGGTACGGCGATACGCTTTGAGCCGGGCCAAGCGCGCTCTGTTGAATTAGTGGAATATGCAGGCACTAAAACGATTTATGGCTTTCGCGCACAAGTGATGGGTGCAATTGCTGACAAACCCAGCATTATTGATGAAGGAGCGCACTGATGAGCAGTGACAATAGCCATGAACAGGCCACGAGTCAGAAAACTATCGACAGACAAAGCTACGCGCAAATGTATGGTCCCACCACAGGTGACAGAGTACGCCTTGGCGATACTCAATTATGGATAGAGGTCGAAAAAGACCATTGTTTATACGGTGACGAGGTTAAGTTTGGCGGTGGTAAAGTGATTCGCGATGGCATGGGCCAAAGCCAAGTAACTAACGATATCGCTGTCGATACGGTGATTACCAATGCTTTAATTCTCGACCACTGGGGTATTGTTAAAGCCGATGTTGGTTTGAAAAATGGTCGTATTGCTAGCATTGGCCGAGCCGGCAACCCCGATATTCAAGATGATATTGATATTATTATCGGCCCAGGTACTGAAGTGATCGCCGCTGAAGGCTCTATTTTAACTGCCGGCGGTATTGATGCGCATATTCATTTTATTTGCCCACAACAAATAGAAGAAGCCTTGATGTCTGGTGTGACTACGATGATAGGTGGTGGCACCGGCCCCGCTACCGGCACAAAGGCAACGACTTGTACGCCTGGTCCTTGGCATTTAGCAAAAATGTTACAAGCCACTGATCAAATGCCGATGAACTTAGGTTTTCTTGGTAAAGGTAACGCCAGTTTACCACAAGCTTTAGCTGAGCAACTAGAAGCTGGAGCCTGTGGCTTAAAGCTGCATGAAGATTGGGGCACTACACCTGCCTCTATCGATAACTGTTTGAATGTAGCAGAGGAATACGACGTACAGGTTGCTATTCATACTGATACTTTAAATGAATCTGGGTTTGTCGATGACACCTTAGGTGCCTTTAAAGATCGCGTTATTCACACCTACCACACAGAAGGTGCTGGCGGTGGCCATGCTCCGGATATAATTAAAGCATGCGCCAGATCAAACGTTCTACCCTCTTCCACCAACCCAACTCGCCCCTATACCAGCAATACTGTTGACGAGCATTTAGATATGTTAATGGTGTGTCATCATTTAGATAGTAATATTCCTGAAGATGTTGCCTTTGCCGATTCTCGTATTCGCAAAGAAACCATTGCCGCTGAAGATATTTTGCACGATAGAGGTGCGTTCAGCATGATTTCTTCGGATTCACAAGCAATGGGCCGTGTCGGCGAGGTCATTACCAGAACATGGCAGACTGCACATAAAATGAAAGAGCAACTCGGGCTGCTAGCTGAAGATTTAGAGCGCGGTTGTGACAATATTCGCGCCAGACGCTATATTGCCAAATACACTATAAACCCGGCAATAACTCACGGTATCTCTCACCAGGTAGGCTCTATTGAAGTCGGTAAACTTGCCGATTTAGTATTGTGGAAGCCGGCATTTTTTGCTGTTAAGCCAGAGCTAATTATTAAAGGCGGGATGATAGCAGCGGCTCAAATGGGCGACCCAAATGCTTCTATTCCAACGCCACAACCGGTTCATTACCGGCCAATGTTTGGCGCTTACGGTTTAGCCGCTAGCAAGACTTGTATTACCTTTGTCTCGCAAGCGTCATTAGACAATAATCTAGCTGAAAAACTTGGTTTACAACGCCAGCTTGTCGCCTGTAAAAACACCCGTAACATTAGCAAAAGCGATATGGTTCTCAACGATTGGCAACCAGATATCAGTGTCGACCCACAAACTTATGAAGTGCGAGCTGACGGTGAGCTACTAACGTGTGAACCTGCAACCACATTGCCACTGGCTCAGCTTTATAATCTTTTTTAATCAATTAATAGCAATAACACATAGTGAGAAGGTGACACAAATGTTAGAAGTCCACCAGCGATTAGGCACAGATACCGGTAAAAGTGCTGATGCTATCGTAGTACTGGATCATCAGCAGCGTGAGCGCGGCCGACTATTATTAAGCAGCACACACGGTGAAGAAGTCAGGTTATATTTAAATCGAGGACAGCCGCTGCTGGTCAACGAGTTATTACAAGCTCAATGCGGCAAGTTAGTAAAAGTTGAAGGGGCCACAGAGAGTATCGCGATTGCTCGCTGTGATGATTGGCAGGTATTTGCCCGCGCCTGCTATCACTTAGGTAACCGCCATGTCAAAGTACAGGTAGATGCGTTAACACTGACCATCAAACCCGATCATGTACTAGAGGATATGTTAGTGCGACAAGGTTTGCTTATCAGCCATGGTGAAGCTGTATTCACCCCAGAATCAGGAGCTTATCAACATGGTAGCCATGATCATTAAAGTGATTAGCGATAATATATGCAGAGGGTTATTATGCTGACATCCAGTACCGACATGGCATTGTTACGCTTATTACAACTCAGTAGTGTCAGCCTACCGGTCGGTGGTTACTCGTTTTCTCAAGGTTTAGAATATGCGATTGACTGCGCTTGGCTAAAAAACGCTCATGACATTGAACAATGGACAGCGCTGCAAATGAGTGAGTCTATCGCACGTTTAGAATTACCTATATTGCGTTTGAGTATGCTCGCTTTAGCTGATGGCGATATACAAAAATTAGCTCAGTATAATGAGTTGTCTTTAGCGAGCCGTGAAAGCAAAGAACTGCGTTTAACAGATACGGCGATGGGCGAAGCACTGGCTCGGTTAATGCGCAATCAAGGCATAGAAGTCCCTTTTGCGCGTACCCAAGAGGTTAGTTTCGTAGTGCTCTTCGCTGTTGCTGCTAATCATTGGCACATCAATTACGCGACAACTGCGCTGGGCTTTACTTGGTCTTGGTTAGAAAATCAAATAGCTGCAGCCACAAAGCTGGTGCCATTAGGGCAAACTCAAGCCCAGCAATTATTAGGTAATTTACAACAAAATATTATGACAGCAATTGATAACGCGCAAACAATTGAAGCGCATGACATTGGCTCTTGTTTACCGGCGCTGGCTATTGCTAGCGCATTACATGAGACACAATACAGCCGATTATTTCGCTCTTAAACTCTCTTTGGCATTTGTTATGCCGGACAAACTTATAGAAAAGGTACTCACATGTCACAACCAAAACAGACATTAAGAATAGGTGTTGGCGGCCCTGTTGGTTCAGGTAAAACAGCCCTGTTAAGATCGCTGTGCTCAGCTATGCGTGAACACTATGAGATAGCCGTTGTCACCAATGATATTTATACGCAAGAAGACGCTAAGTTTTTAACAGAAAACGAAGCACTGAGCGCCGATCGTATTATTGGTGTTGAAACCGGCGGCTGCCCTCATACAGCCATTCGCGAAGACGCGTCAATGAACCTTGCTGCGATTGATCAATTGATGACACGTCACGGTGAATTAGATATGATTTTTGTCGAAAGTGGCGGCGATAATTTAAGCGCTACTTTTAGCCCAGAGCTATCTGATTTAACACTGTATGTCATCGATGTATCAGCGGGAGATAAAATCCCACGCAAGGGCGGCCCTGGAATAACAAAATCTGATCTTTTGATTATCAATAAGACGGATTTAGCACCTATTGTCGGCGCATCACTTGAAGTGATGGATGTGGATGCTAAACGCATGCGTGGCGATCGCCCATTTATATTTTCAAATTTGAAAGCAGCGACAGGAGTTGACGACATCATAAAATTTATTGTTAAACAAGGCATGCTAAAAGAAGCGAGACTTGCACCAGCTGCAGCCGTTGTCTAACAATCGTTAGTAGCCATAGCGCTTTTATTGACAATAAAAGCGCACATTTCATCACAGCACAGCCTAGTTTACTAAATCTATGTATTTTTTTAATACAACATAAATTTAAATCCGACTTATCCCCTTCTCTTTATTACGATGGCTGTAGCATCTAACAATTAATAATTTATTTTCATTTTAAAAAATGTAAATTTCTAGAATATTGCTAAACTACTATATACTTTGGTGCAATAGAGTTTTGCTTAAGATCATTAAATAGTAATCAACACAAAGTACACTGCTGTGAGCTATACTCTATTAAGGCTTGAGATAAGCCTCATCACTCACTATAATCATCACAACTATTTAATTTAAAGCACACTATAATTTAAAGCACACTATAATTTAAAGAGCGCTATAATTTAAAGAACACAATAGTTTAAAGAACACACTTAGCAAGGCGATTTATAGCGCTTAATTTATCAGTGTTTTAGGTCAAATGCGTTTTAAAAACATATTTAGCTATGATGCGCATAGGTAAACTCAAAATGAGTTATGGGATATCAAATCAATGAATAGTAATACACAACTGAGCAAACAGACACTAATGGCTAGGCAAGCTATTTTTGATGCAAATATGAACACTGTTGCCTATGAATTACTATATCGATCAGATGATAATAACCATGCTGTTTTTGATTTTTCCGGTTCATTAGCCACTATTGACGCACTATTAAACTCGTACACATCAGTCTATCAAAATGACAGCTTGACTCGCCTACCTGCGTTCATCAATATGACTTACGATCTAATAGTCAAAAACACACTCCCTAAACTACCAGGTAACAAGATTGTTCTAGAAATTCTAGAAGATATGGATGTGACCCAAGAGCTGGTCGATAGCGTAAAATCCTTACGTGCAAAAGGTTATGTATTGGCCTTAGACGATTTTCTATACGATGACAAATACTTGCCGCTCATCAAACTTGTGCAAATTATTAAAATTGATGTGCTCAATATGAGCTTTGAACAAGTCACTGAACAAGTAAACCATCTCAAACCTTACAAAGTCTCATTGCTTGCTGAAAAAATTGAAGATCACGCGATGTTCGATCATTGCAAAAATTTAGGTTTTAAACTATTTCAAGGCTACTTTTTATCTAAACCTAAAATTATCAAAGGTGCAAAAGTCAGCAGCTCGCAAGTTGAATTACTCAGTATCGTTCGAGCAGCTCAAGAACCAAAGATAACGTCTGCAGAGTTAGAAAAGTTAATTTTAAGAGAACCTGTTTTTGCATTTAAATTGTTACGTATTGTCAACTCTAGTGCCAACGGTTTAGTGCGTGAAATCAGTTCTATTAAAGAAGCCATTAATATATTAGGTATTCCTGAAGTAAAAAAATGGGCGCTTATCATTGTGCTTGTCTCTGACGAAAACAAACCAACAGAGCTATCAAGACAGCTGTTAATCAGAGGCCGAATGAGTGAGAAAGTCGCACAGGATTCGAACATAACAGAATTATCAGGTTATATGATCGCCGGTATGATGTCTGGTGTTGATGCCCTGCTCGATATCGAAATGAAGGATCTATTATCGCAAGTGCCATTATCGAATGATATTAAATCCGCCATCTCTGAAAACAAAGGAACTATGGGCAACATACTTAAAAACACCATTGATTTCAGCCAGGGAAAACTGGAATTACTACCCGCCAACATTGAACATGAAATATATGACAACGCCTATAAGGAAAGCTTGAATTGGGTGAGCGAATTAATGCAAACCATCTCTAAAGACTCTTAATAAATATAATACGTAGATATTATCCATTGACTATTAAGGATAATACTACGTATGTTAAACACCTACTAACAACCGTAAGTTGCCACCAACTAGCCATCATTTTAATAGCTTGCTCGCTACAAAAAAAACTGCTATAAGCACGCCATTCTAACGCTTCAAAAATCATTAACACTGTCATCTTCTTTGAAAATGTCTTCGTCACCACCTATTCATCCAAACGAATAACTTATTGTAAGCTTTAATTTTTTTCGTCTACAACATTAACAGCAATGATTTTTGTTGTCTATTTGAGTCAGTTATTTAACTTGTTGATAATAAATTAAATATTTTGTACAACAATCTTTTTTTAATGCCAATTGTTGCCTATATTAAACACGAGGTTCACCATAACAGCTTACTTATATACCACCTTTAAACTCGCTTTTTTATAAAGTTTACTTGCTAGCGTATATTTGTATTTTTAATAAAAGAACAGATTGAACAATGTTTTTTTATGACTATCCATAGAGGGATTTATGTTAAATAATATTTCAATTAAGCTTAAACTGATTTTTACTTCAATTATATCCATTGCTGGATTAACCATTATTTTAGGTGTAGCGCTTGCAGAGCTAGATAAAGCAGAAAGTGCCGTCGTGCGTTTATATGATGATAGAATAGTACCACTTGAAGATTTAAAAGTAATAGCTGATGATTATGCTGTATCTGTAATAGATGCTGTAAACAAAGCCAACGCAGGTATATTTAATGTCGAGCAGACATTAGCCCTTATCCATAAGTCTAACGTTGAAATTAAAGAAAAATGGAAAAAATACACGCAAACATCACTAACAAAAGAAGAAGCTATTTTAGTAAAAGATGCAGAGACTCTTTTTTTAAGCGCCGATGCAGCCATCAGCCAAACTATTATTGAATTGAATAAATTCCAAGGTAATGTGCTTGGCCAATTAGATCATTTAGACGGCCCTCTCTATCAGACAATTGATCCAATTAGCGACAAAATAAATGAGCTAATAAGTTTACAATTATCTGTCGCAAAAACAGAAAGACTCTACATCAGTGAGTCGTATCACGATATGTTAGTTATTTTCTTTATTATAGCAGCAGCTATTTTCCTGATTATCATCACGATATCTTACTTGCTTTATCAGGGGCTGATGAAACCTATTACCCATATGGAAAAGGTCATAAAACAAATATCGACCAAGTCAGATATCACCTTAAGAATACAGGATATCGGCTCTAACGAACTAGGTAGAATAGCCGCTAGCTTTAACGAAATGATTGAACAAATGTCCTCCATTATTACTTTAATTGCCAGTACTACCCAAAAACTAGGTGACACCTCTGCTGAAATGACCCGAATTAGCGGCAATTCTAATCAGAGCTCTAACCTACAACTTCAATCCATAGAGCAAGTATCCATTGCCATGAACCAAATGGTACAGGCATCACAGGAAATAGCCCACAATGCGAGTCTGGCCGATCAAAACGCCCGTCAAACCAGTTCTTTAGCTAGAGATGGCAATACAGTAGTATCTCAAGCCGTGTTGGCAACAAACGATTTAGTTATGGATGTAGAGCAAGTTTCTAGTAAGATAAAAACACTCGAGCAAGATAGTGAGAACATAGGGACAATTGTCGACGTCATTAAAAGTATTGCTGAGCAAACGAATTTGCTGGCGTTAAATGCAGCTATTGAAGCGGCAAGGGCTGGAGATCAAGGACGCGGATTCGCAGTCGTCGCGGATGAAGTCAGAACTCTCTCTCAAAGGACCCAAATGTCTACTCAGCAGATACAAGAGGCTATCGATCGTTTACAACAAGGCACTAATAACGCGGTAGCCGCTATGACTCAAGGCCAAACTAAGGCAATAGATGCAGGAGAAAAAGCCTTACAAGCTAGTGAGACTCTGGATACCATAGAAAAATCAGTTAACGTTATTACTGATATCAATTCGTTAATAGCCAGTGCTATTTACCAGCAGACGGCGGTATCAGAAGATATCAATAAATCATTGAGCGAAATACAACAGATTTCAACTGAATCAAACCAAGATTCTAGTAAAATGTCTACTTTTAGTGGCGAGTTGTTCAACTTATCCAAAGACTTACAAGAGTCTGTAAAAAAATTCCGCGTTGCCTAATACCAAGTAGTGGCTACAAAACCAGTCGCCAATTGTCACTTACAATTGGCGACTGACATAAACCGTTAGTGCCCAAATCAATAGATCGAAGCTGCTCGTTAACAGCACTATTTTAAGGTAGCTATAACAATACAGCCTCATAAAAACCACCTTAGTTTAGTCAATCTCACTATCATGATATGCTCTATCTTGCCTCCCCTATTTACCGGTTCAAATAGTCCCTATGAATATCAGCGTTTTTATTAAAGAGTTTTGGATATTTGGCTTAAAACAAGCTAACGCTAGTCTATTTGGCGGCTTTTTACTGTTTGTTATGCTCATCACTAGCCAGTGGTATCCACTAGAGAGCCTGCATCGCTACGATTTTATTTTCCTTGCCGCTATTTTCTTCCAGCTTTTTCTACTCGCTTTTAAATTTGAGACCCTACGAGAGTCTCTTGTTATCGTCATTTTTCACCTCGTTGCCACCCTGATGGAACTGTTCAAAACATCTGATGCCATTGGCTCTTGGTCCTACCCCGAAGAATATTTTTTTGGTATTGCCAACGTGCCATTATTTACCGGGTTTATGTACAGCGCCGTCGGTAGTTATATCGCTAGAGCTTGGCGTATCTTTGATTTCAAGTATTCATATTACCCCAACAAGAAAGCGACGATAGTGTTGGTTTGTTTAATCTATTTAAACTTTTTTAGTCACCATTACATTTGGGATATTAGATGGTTGTTATTAATAGTAACTATTGTTCTTTTTCATCGCACACATGTGTATTATAAAATCATAACGACACACCGAAATATGCCACTGCTATTAGGTTGGCTCCTAGTTGCACTGTTTATTTGGTTTGCTGAGAATATAGCGACATATGCAAACATATGGATATACCCTAATCAGCACGACGCATGGCAAATGGTGCCCATTGCCAAACTTAGTTCGTGGTTTTTGCTAATGCTACTTAGCTTTGTATTAGTGTCCTTGATTAATCAAATAAAACTGCATCGCCAATAAAGAGGCTTAGCTATTAATATGGCAGCTATTCGAGAACGTAAACAAAGTATTATCTTAAAAGCGGCTGGAGAGGTATTTGCAAGCAATGGTTATGATGGCACAAAAATTGTTGATATAGCCAATAAAATCAATGTGCCAAAAGCTAATATTTTCTACTACTTTACAAACAAAGAAAAACTATATAACAGTGTTCTAGAAAGCTTTATACAACCGCTACTATTAGCAACGAAACCGTTTGATGAATATGATGATCCGGCAACAGCGCTAACAGATTACATTAAGTTGAAAATTGAAATTTCGCAACAACACCCATTCGCCTCTAAAGTATTTGCAAGTGAAATGTTACGCGGCGCGCCACATTTATCTAAAGACATCATCGAGCAATTAACACAGCAAACTCAAAGCGCCTGTGCTAAATTGCAAAGCTGGGTTGATCAGGGCTTAATGGATGATATTAACCCACTACATCTTCTGTTTAGTTTATGGGCTTCCACTCAAACATATGCCGACTTTAACTGGCAAATTAAGCTACATTTAAACACCGAAGAATTAACAGACAGTGATTACCAGCTGGCAACACAGACTCTCACTAAAATAATTCTTAAAGGATGTGGAATAAGCGCTAAAAAACTTACTTAATCCGACATTATTTGAATCTAATTATGGTAAATATAAGTATTATAACTATGTACTAGATTTTTTTAAAATTTATATAACTATGAAGAAACAACAATAAATGATGACACAAACTGATTTTTTTAATCAACTGCAACAACTCTCTCTAAATGAATTAGATAAAATTTACAACGATGTGCTGATTCTTGCCAAACAGAAGAAAGAGAAAATGCTCAATCACGAAAAAAGAAATATTTTTGCTCTGCCTAAAGTGCAAACCAGCGGCCAAAAAGCAGCAGATCTAGCGAATCAATTAAATTTAGATATTACCGGTTTAATGCGTGAGATATCTAAAAAATAGAAACTCTTAGCATCGGCTAAACCGACGCTACTCGATACAGTACCTTATCGTGATATCCGGTAGTAATAGCAATAACACCGCTAAAGAGCTCATTGACTTGCTCATCATTACTATCGCATATTAACGCTCTACCTTGTAATGCGTTGAGTTTTGTTTTGGTTGCAATCACTTGCAAATTATCCTTGCCAACCCTTAATAATAACTCGCTTGATAACTGCTGATTACCGCGTCCAATAATATGCCCTTGACCACCGATAACGGTCACTATAATTTTTGTCGGCCGCCCTTTTGTTAGCGTTAATAATTGCTCACTAGTACAGTCGGCTGCGATAAGCTCACCGTTTTTAACTAGATCAACACCTAATAAAGTATTGGCCAAACCTAGCTCCCTCATTACCGCTTCTACTGTTGTTCCAGAACCGATAATGTAAAACACATCATCTTCCATGAACTCTACAACATCAGCTGCAATATCAGCAATAACCAGTACTTCGACTTCTTTGCCTGAACTTTTTACATTTTGTAAATAGCGATGTTCACTAGGCACTTGCATCTGAGCATAGTATTTAGCCCTAACTCTACCTTGGCGAAAGGCCTGCTCATCTATGTCCCTGACTTCCTGCTCAAGCAGTGTTAGCATTTGACCATCAACTAGCATCGCCACTATTTCACCTGCTGCTTTAGGCGTTATTGCATACACACCTGAGTGTATTTTCACTCCTGCAGGTATACCTAGCACCGTTAAACTTTGAGGAGCCACATTTGCGATATTGCGCGCGGTGCCATCACCACCGGCAAATAACAGCAAATCAATACCTTGTTCAACAAGATCTAATACTGCTTGTTCAGTATCTTGGGCACTGGTTTGGCCTTGTGTACTGCCAAGTACAGTCACGTTAAAACCAAGTTGCTTAGCAATGTCTTCGCCCATTTGATGAGGATAGGTTACTATTTCAATATTTTTACCAGCGATGACCTGCAATGCTTGGCCTGTACGCTTATTAGCCATCAGTGGCGCACCTAAAGATAGTGCTTTAGCAACGATATCTGAGCCATCACTACCCTTTAAGCCAACACTGCCACCGATACCTGCGAGTGGGTTAATAATCAGCCCTAATTTGAACGCTTTCGACACTTTAATTCCTCGTTTTAGTCATTTATATAACCAAGCGCTGCCAGTGCTTGCTTATAAACATATGCCGCTATTAGTACTTTATTCTCATCTTCTAAATCATCAAATTGGAAACCATGTGTGTATACCCCTTGCTCAGACATACGTGCTGATTTTAATTGTACTGATGTCAACACAACTTGGTCTACGCCTGCAATTTGTAGCCTCAATGTAATAAAAAATTCATCGCCAATTTCACCGAGTATTAACGGGGCATCAATAGCTATGCCC
This sequence comes from Gammaproteobacteria bacterium AS21, assembly GCA_038900335.1. Lineage (GTDB taxonomy): Bacteria > Pseudomonadota > Gammaproteobacteria > Pseudomonadales > Balneatricaceae > Rs1. Next base: position 98,165 of record JBBMRB010000013.1, read on the forward strand.
TCTAATGAAATATCCGTGCACAGTACTATATTGGGTATATCTCTAATCCCAGCTAGCTTTGTGTTTTGATACTCAATAGCCACAGGCAAATGTAATTCAACACGCCTATTTTTACGAATATCGCTAACATTGATGGTTTTGGGATATTGCAGGTGCCAATAGCTATAAGGTTCGGTTAACGCTTTTATCAATTTCGAATCAAATGTGTATATCTGCCCTTGTGACATAATATGCACTTTAACATGCTTACCTTTTAATGAGGCAGCAGCTTTTACTACCATTTTATCTGTACTTGTTAGTACCACGCTGTGACCATCATGAAAGCCAAGCAACTGTGTCACTATACGCCGTTTAGGAGTGTGTGTTTCAATCACTACTTTTGAGCCGATAGCCGCAGTTATCGTGGTGAGTGAATCTATGGATCTGGCGATGATAGCAACCTTATTTTATATATCATTGTAAAATTAACGCTGTTGATAGCATACTCTGTTTTAAAGAAGCGATAATACGCTCACTTAATTTTCTAAGCTATCAATCTGTTTTAAAACCTAATTGCTTGATTTGCTGTAAGCGTTGCCCACTTAACTTTCCTGTTACTGTCAAGCTGTTAAACTCACGTCTTACGGGGTAATTTTTACGCAACAGATCAAAACGTTTTGCCTGATTGTCGAACACTAAACTCGCTCTTAATTCCCGATCATCTCTAAAGGGATCGTACATCAGCGTCATTATCGCTAAATCAGTTATACCTTCATTAGCGCTAATATTGGCTATCGCAGGCTCTGGTAGGTAATTGTCTAAAGAATCAGTAAAATCAAGTTGCAGCCACTGGCTAAGCGCCTTTTTCAACATAAAGGTACCGCGCATTTTGCCCTCTAAAGAGTGCCCTGCAATATGAGGTGTCGCGATATTCACTTTCTTTGCTAAAGCCATATCCACTTGCGGTTCGTATTCCCATACATCTAATACCGTCTTTACATCATCACGTTGTTGTAAAAAAGCTAATAAATCATCACCTTTGATAGCAGCTCCCCTACCGGCATTGAGTAAAATAGCGTTATCTTTGAGCTTATTGAGCTGCTTAGCTGTCATTAAATGATGGGTCGGGTGAGCTCCAGTAGTTACTAAAGGCGTGTGCATCACAATAATATCAGCGTTATTAAGGCACTCATCTAAATCACTAAAACCCGCTTCATTAATTGCTCTAGGAGGGTCGTTTAAGTATATTTTTTTAACACCAATAACACTTAGCCTATCTGCCAAACGCTGGCCAACATTACCCACCCCAATAATAGCGACCGACTTATCTTGTAGTTTCTGTGATCTCTCATTTAACAGCAATGACAGACAACATATATCATATTCTACAACAGCCTGAGCATTGCAACCTGGCGCACTACTAAAAGCAATATTGTGTCGCTCAAGATACTCAAGATCAATATGGTCTGTACCGATAGTTGCACTAGCGACAAACTTAACACTTGTGCCCGCTAATAGTGCTTGATTGACTTTAGTGACTGAACGCACCAGCAACACATCAGTATCTACTAACTGCTCAGCCGTTAAAGTACGCCCATCTACCTTGGTTATTTTAGCGAGCCCTGCAAACATCTCATCGACCATTGGCATATTTTCATCTGCAACAATGGATAGTAATGGCTTATTCAAAAGTGTTGTCTTCCTAATATGATCTTAATAATACAAATTATATGTCAATAAAAACGACAGTATTAAAGCGCTAAATAACGAAGATTACTGGCTATTTAAATGCTACGTTTAGAGCCATTCTCATCGATAGCAACAAATGTAAAACGCCCTTCTGTCACTTTTATTACTTGTTCACTGTGATGCCTTTGCACCCAAACATCGACATTAATCGTAATGGAGGTATTACCTTTATTAATGACATTACAATAACAGCTGACATCATCACCTATATAAATAGGTTTTAAAAAAGTCATTGCTTCAACTGCCACTGTAACCACTCGTCCTTTCGCTACTTGAGCAGCATAATTACCGCTCGCCAAATCCATTCTGGCCATAATCCAACCACCAAAAATATCACCATCTGGGTTGGCATCCGCAGGCATTGCGATTGTTCTTAAAGCAGGCATCGTTGTAGGTAAAGAAGACATTGTATTTCCCAATCTAAATTTCATTAATAACACTAATATAATTTTAACATTAACAAATTCAGTATCCACTATTAATCACAGATTCTCATCTCATTTATCAACATTATTGAACAGACTTATTTCTACTAAAAGCAGTTTTATGTTATATAACGTATACCGTATTTTTTATGAGCTGATTATTATGCAAAACCCTATTTTAGTTGAAGTTATTAGAAACGGTGTTGTTGAGTCTAAACACTCTGGCAGCGCTGTCGTTGTCAATACAGATGGTGAAGTAGTGTATGCTATCGGCGATTATCAACGACATATTTATCCAAGATCTGCAATAAAGCCTTTACAGGCAATCCCATTACTTGAATCCGGTGCAGCGGTACATTTTGATTTAAGTGATAAAGAAATCGCTTTAGCTTGCGCTTCTCATAACAGTGAAGATATTCACGTGAGTGCCGTCAAACAATGGCTTGATAAACTAGAACTCAATGTTGATAGTTTAGAGTGCGGTGCAGCCCTACCCTCATACCAAGCAGCTGCGCATCAGATGATCGCCAACGGCGTTAAAGCCACTAAGGCTCATCACAACTGCTCCGGCAAGCATTGTGGCATGTTGACCATTGCTAGCCATCTACTGCCAAAAGTACAAGGCTATAGCGCCCATTCGCATATCGTGCAGCAAATTTGGATGAACACGCTATCTGAATTAATTGATGAGGATGTTAGCAAAATGCATTGGGAACAAGATGGCTGTGGCCTACCTGCTATCTATATGCCAATGTTAAAACTAGCCCAGGCTTTTTCTCGTTTCGCCGACACAGATAAACAACCAGGCGCGCGTGGCAGCTCGATGCAAAAAATACTATCATCACTCGCACAGTATCCTGAAATGATCGCAGGAAGCGAGCGCTGCTGCACTGCAGTGATTAAAGAAACAAAAGGCAAAGTTATTGTTAAGACAGGTGCTGAAGCGGTTTTTGCGGGTGTCATACCTCATTTGAAACTGGGTTTTGCGTTAAAAATAGATGATGGCGCGACACGGGCAAGTGAAGTGGCACTAGGTGCACTTTTATCAAAAGTATCTGCGATTGATGATCGACAAAAACAGCGCTTAAACAGCTTTTTTGAACCTGAGATAGTAAATTCTCTCAACCATCAGACAGGTATGATAAAAGCATCAAATGCATGGTAGTTTTATTCATGCTAACAACAGTGTTGCACTAAAGTGAAGTTATACGAGATTGACAAAATATTTTGTTATATCTCGATTCACTCAAGCTCTAAACCTACAAAACCCTTACTTTTTTTAGTGACTGTTTTTTTACTAATAGCAGGGTCACTAAACTCTTTGGTTATTATAGAGTGACTGTCAGCAGCTAGTTGCTGATCAAACACATAATCATCTGAGTCAGTAGGCTGTTGATTAACCAAATTCTGCTCCAAATCGGCTAACTCATCATTTATAGAAGCATCTTTTAAGTCCTCAAATTCGTGATAGAGAGATTCTTCTTTAAATGCCGTGATATTCATATCCAACGCCCCTTTATTAAAATCTAGCGATGCCTTATTTAACAAAACATCGTCACTAGATAAAGCGGCGATAGGTTGCTGAGCACTCACATCTAATGCCGTTTGTTGCATAGCATTTTGTATATCAGCAAGTATCGCAGGCTGGTTTCTTAACAGTTTGAGCATATCGTCTACATTAATTGGCCGAGTAAAGTAATAGCCTTGGCCTATATCACAGCTGAACTCCTGCAATAAAGCAATTTGCGACACATCCTCTATACCTTCAGCAACCACTTTGAGCCCTAACCTATGTGCCATTAGAATCACCGACTCTGTCAATGCAGAATCTTTAGTGTTATTGACCATATCCATAATAAAGCAACGATCAACTTTTAATGTATTAACAGGAAAACGGGTCAAATAATTTAAAGAGCTATAACCGGTACCGAAATCATCTATACTAAGGGACACACCTAATGCGAGTAGTTTATTAAGTACGGGCAATACAATATCAAAACTTTCCGCTAATAGCGTCTCTGTTATTTCAAGTTCTAATTGAGCAGGGTCGATGCCCTCTTTTTCTAAGACATCTTTAACAATACCCACTATGTCATCATTTTTAAGCTGACGCATTGATAAGTTAACTGCCATCGTTAAAGGCTGTGTCACCTCTTGTTGGAATTTCTTAAGATCATGACATGCTTGATATAAAGCAAACTCGCCCATTTTTTCAATAACGCCAATACTTTCTGCAGCAGTGATAAACTCATCAGGGCCTACAAAGCCAAGTTTAGGGCTTTGCCAACGCATCAGAGCTTCGAAACTACACACTGTGTAATCTGAAATTTTATTTTTAGTCTGGTACACCATATACAGCTCATTTCTTTCCAAGGCAGTGCGTATCTCAGATTCAAGCTCTATTTTTCTTCTATTAATAGCATCTAGATTAGCATCAAAGAAACTATAGCAATTACGCCCTGATGCCTTTGAAAAGTACAAGGCAATATCTGCGTGTTTAAGCATCATATTTTCATCCTGACAATCGTGAGGAAAACACGACACCCCCATACTCATTGTCACAAAAAGCTCTTTACCTTCAAGTGCAATAGGACTGGTAATTTGCGCTATGATACTTTCGATTAGGGTAATAACATGTTTCTTATCGGTGTAGGGAAGAAAGGCTAAAAACTCATCGCCACTCATATGACATGCTGTGCCGATATTATGTATCGAGCTCGCTATTCTATGGGCGATGGTTTGTAATAATTGATCACCGATGGCATGTCCGTATCTATCGTTAACAGATTTAAAATCATCTAAATCTAAGTAAATCAACGCGACTTGACCGTCATTTTTTCTCGCCTCTACAATTTCTTTTTGTAACAAAATAGTAGAGTTTCTTCTGTTTGGTAGGCCTGTTAGTGAATCGAAATAAGCTTGATTATACAGTCGAGTTTCTGCTTTTTTACGTTCCGTGATATTTTGAGTAATAATGATATAGCTTTCATTATTAGTATTACGGATTTCACCTTCACCTACCATTTTACTGATTGAAAATGAATACCACTGTTGGGAGGAGTCATCTGATCTCTCACAATACCAGTTCTCACCTAGCGCTAACGTCACTAATATCTTTTCTAAATCCGGCACTAATAAATCATGGGGATAGTTATCAACTAAAACAACATCTGCAGGTATTTCAATAATTTGGCCTTGCCCATCTAACAGTTTTTTGTTGGCATACTCGGTTACCCATTGATCATCAGTAACGATAACACTACTCGGGCTCTGCTCTATTGCCTTAGACAATTTAGAGACATTACTCTCTGCTAAAATTTTCTCTTTTTCTACTTTTTTAGCACGACGCACACCAAGCTTAAGTATTAATATCGTAAAAAAGTAGACCGCAAGTATTACTAGTACAGTAGATTTTGCTTTACTAAGCCACGTTTGAAATAAATCATTATACTTAAAAGAAGCGACAACATAGCCGCCAAAATCAGGTATTTGTTGGGCATTAAAATATACTTTCTCAGTTATTTGCTCTACATCAGTGCCCAAGGGCTCCTTATCTTGAATTGTGTTTAATTCATCTAGTACAACAGCCGATACACGTTGCGAAAAAAAGCTGGGCAATAATGAGTTGTTTTGAGGATAAGTGGCATATATTTCACCATCTTGAGCAACTAACTGGATTGTCATATTTTTAACACTAACAGAAGAAGTACTCCAAATCCCGTCTTCCCCAATTACTTGAAATGTCGCCGCTAAATAGCAACAAATATCACTATTATTATTTTCAGTATTATAAATTGGCACTAGCATTGGCAGGAAGTAGTCACCAAACGCACTCATTCTAAAGGGTTTACCGATAGATGACTTTTTCGGCCCTTGTACACTGAACAACCCGCTCCAATCATCTGCGTAAAATTCGCCACTGCTAACGCTTACCTGGTAATCAAGATCTAATATAGCGACACTTTTAATTTGTTTGCTTAATTGCGAGATACCAGAAATACTACTGGGCTGGTGTAAGTTTTCATTTTCAGAACGGGCAAGTCTTTGTGCAGTGGACAATAATATATTTTCATTAAACGATAGAAATTCAAGCATGGTATTAGTTAATGAATTAACATTTTTTATAGCAGCTTGCTTACTCTGCTCATTTATCTCACTTCTTATACCGGCTGCAACGATAACAATAGCAACCAGCATACAAAAGAAAACCAACACATATAAAGTGCGCAGCCATTTATTCTTTTGTTTTTCTCTGTGCTTAAAAAGCAGATTTGCGCTGTTCATTTACTTACTTCCATATAATAAATTTGTACAACTATTTTTTTATTAACGTTGATTAATAATGTGTACTGTTTTTAGAATCCATTAATATATTTTTTCGACGCGACAGCTATATGATAACAAATTTATAGCAGAAACTTCTCTTTCAAATAAAGGTATCATCGCTATTTGTAGTCTAACAGCGCCCACTCCCTCTTTGAGCGGCGTCCGTACTTTCTTGTGCTGCGTTATAATTTTAGTACTATTTGAGCTAACTTCAAATTTTACTGCACAAGAGACATCGGCAAAACTGGAATCAACATCACCTTTTAGCTCTAAATCAATATATACAAAACAACCGTTTATATTATTACTTTGTTCAGTTTCTACGCACTGCAACTTACTTTTAGAACTCTTAACAATGTACAGTTCTTGAATTTCATCATCTAAAGCGATATTCATCACTTCAAGCTTAGTAGAATTTTGAGTGCCAATTTTAGTTTCTTGTGACTTTAAAAATACTTTATCTACCCAACCAATAATTTTTTCTTGCTCGATTAAAATACTCACTTTAGCCCACTTTTCATCTAGGCTAATAATCTCTATATCACTTGCCTGGTACAGCGTTTTAATGTGCTCGCTGTTACTATCTGCCTGAGCATAGATAACGACTGGCTTGATATCAATTTTAAACAGATCATCTGCTATAGCATGAGACATTGCAAAAACACAATATAATAAAACAATCGTTATATAATTAATGTTTTTTGGCAATGATTTGATTTTTTTTGTGCTATTTGTTTTATTAGGCGTCAATAGAAATCCTTTCTTTTATGGTGAACAACTGACATCATTTACTTTTTATATACTTAACAACTAGATATTAAAATTCTTTAATGTCTGGATAAGGCTGATTAAACACGTACGATAAGCGCGTAACTAATTGCAGCATTCTAGTTGATGGTGCATCTTTTATATAATTAATCGCCTGTCGCCTAACATTTTCTTTAAATTCGTCACTGATAGCGCTGTCGCCATTTAAGTTATCAGCACTAAAATGGAATCTGTGATCGCAAGCAGCAGATAAAACCCACTCCATCGCCTGTGGTTTTATTTCTACCTGCTCAAACGCTATTTGTTCCAGCTTAGTACGCCCATCAGGTTTATACCAATATCCATAATCTTCAAGCTGACGCCGCTCGACACCAGCCACTAGCCAATGACTTAATTCATGTAGTGCACTGGCAAAAAAACCGTGCGCGAAAATAATACGATGCCGCTCTTCACTGTTTGTCGCCGGCAAATATAAAGGCTCATCCGTACCTGAGATTAACACTGTATTCTCTGTTGTTTCAAATAAATCATTAAAAGTCGCGATTAATAACGCGACTTTTTCAGTTTCAGTGTAGCTAAGATTTATCTTCTTGTCGTCTTCATGATGTCGATTAGCAGGAGCTTGCATTATTTATAGACGACCCACTGCTTGGTATTTAACCACCAAGTATCACCCGTACGCTTATCGATTCTTGAAGCAACATAGCCTTTTTTATCCTGATCGGCGCGAATCAAATGAATATCGTACTGTGATATAGGTAACTCTTCCTGCTCTTGTAATGGATTCCAACCATTATTATCGGCAAGCCAAGTTTCACCTGTTTGTCGATCAAAACGAATTAACACCCATTGTTTTTGAATAGTATAGCTAGAGACTATGCCGAAAGAGCCTTGCGGTGAAGGTGATATATCTTCTAATTTCTTCAATACTGTATTTAATGAGCCTTGACTATTAGTACCTTTAATAGCGCTAGTTTGTGCTTGATTTGGCTGAGTTTGAGAGCCTGTATTAGCAGTGTTTACCTGTGCTTGGGCCACCATAATTTGACTCATTCTCAATATGGCAGAAGTATCATTATTAACTTTAATTAATTGCTCTTGTAATGCGGTAACCTGTGCTTGTAATCTACTGATATCACTGGGAGTTGGCAATTGGTTTTGACCTGCCCCCGTGGCTGTAGAGCTATCAACTACTGACTCTTTGGTATTATCTGGCGCTGTTTGTTCAGGCTCCGCTGGGTCAGCACCTTCTGTTTTTGGTGCTGTCGTTGTACAGCCAACAATAGCTGTCGCCAAGACACATACACTTAAATATTTCAAAATCATCTCAAAAACACCTTTTTAAAAATTTTGGAAAATACCTATCCGTTGCTTTATCTTTAAAAACTGATCATAACAACTGATTTAATAATGACGATCAAACTATCACGTTAGTAATCTTAGCATCTGATTATACTATATCCACTGATTCAAAATCTTGGAAAAATGATTGAATATCACTTTAAACGCAGGATAGGCAAAAGATAATAGGCTCTATTTTAAAGCACTTAAATAATAAACCGTTATTGTGTTAAACATTGCAGCTATGGGGCGCTCTCATGTTAAAATAATATGCTATTTAATAGTCATTTTTCTTTTATTGGGGTTACATGGATACAATTTTTTCGCTCGCTCAGGGACAGTTTACATTAAATAGGGTGCCGGTACGCCAACAGGAAACATTAAGGGCTTGGGATGCTGCAGATGAGCTAGTCTTGGACTACCTTCACCAGCATCATAGTAATGACTTAATCAGCAGCTCAAAAGTATTGATCATCAATGATCAATTTGGCGCTCTATCTATCGCTTTAAATAAAACTCAGCTTAGCAATTGGAGTGATTCTTTCATTGCCCATCAAGCGGTACAATTTAACTGCCAGCAAAATAATGTAACGCCAGTGCAATGTATTAGCTCTATCGCCGATTTAGAGGGGAGCTATGATTTTGTTATCATCAAAGTACAAAAAAGTTTAGCGCAATTAGAAGATCAATTACATAGACTACGACCTCATTTAACAGCCAATACAGTAATTATCGGCTGCTCTATGGTTAAAATGCTGCATAGTTCAACCCTAGCATTATTTGAAAATATTATTGGCAGCACAAAAACTTCGCTAGCCAAGAAAAAAGCACGGCTAATTTTCAGTCAATATCAGCCAACTCTCGCTGTCAAAGACAACCCTTACCCGCAATCTTTCTCTTTAGACAATCGTCAATGGGATATTTTAAACCATGCCAATGTTTTTTCACGCGCTAAGCTAGATATCGGCTGTCGCTTTTTTATGGACAACCTGCCAGGCACCCAAAAGTATAAACGTATTATTGATCTAGGCTGTGGTAGCGGTATTATTGGCATGGTTGCTGCGAGTTTACATCCTAATGCCCAAATCGATTTTTATGACGAATCCTATATGGCGATAGCAAGTGCTGAGCATAACTTCAAACAATACTTTGCAGATCATCAACAGGTGAGCTTTCAAGTTGATGATTGCCTGACATCGCGAGGCAAAGAAAGCGCTGATCTTATTTTGAACAACCCGCCTTTTCATCAACAAAATGCAATCGGCGATTTCATTGCTATGCAGATGTTTAAGCAATCATTTAAAACACTGATCAGCGGTGGTGAGCTATGGGTTATCGGCAATTCGCACCTGCAATACCAACAGAAATTAAAGAAAATATTTAATAACTGCGAATCGATGGCGACTAATAATAAGTTTGTTATCTTGCGCGCCATCAAAAAATAACCCGCCATTAAAACAGGACATTTATGAGTAATAAAATACCACCCCCCGTAACCGGTATTAACCGAGTAATAAAAGCCGCGGGCTATTCATGTCAGGGCATATCGTACGCTTGGCGTAATGAGGCGGCATTTAGACAAGAAACGGCACTGTTTGTCATTGCGACTATTATTGCTCTTCTAAGCCCTGCCACTGGTCTGGAAAAGGCATTGTTAGTTTTCAGTGTAGGCTTAGTTATCTTAGTAGAAATCATTAACTCTGCCATTGAAGCAGTGGTTGATCGATTTGGCGGTGAGTTTCATCTATTGAGTAAAGCTGCTAAAGATATGGGCTCAGCAGCGGTTTTTATTAGCCTACTGCTAGCCGCTATTGTCTGGCTACTTATCTTTATTCCCTATATTTTTTAATGCTTGCGCTTTAAACTCTGAGCAATATTTAATATTGCTCAGAGTTTCGCATAACATAAGTGATCAAACCTGAGCTATATAATTGAGCTTACAAGTTCAAAAAACTTTTTATTCCGGTAAAAATCAGCTCTGCAGCCATAGCCGCTAATATTAAGCCGGTAATTTTACTCAATATATTAAGCCCTGTTTTTCCTAGAATGCGCTCTATTTTTACCGATGCTCTAAGTAGTAACAACAAGGCAACAAGTGCCAATAGCATACCGGCAATACCGTACAGCAACTCTGCGCCCTGCAACTCTGCACCGGCGACAATAATCGCCCCTATGGTGGCTGGGCCTATAATAGTGGGGATAGCTAGTGGCACCACAGCCACATCATCTTTATTATCCATCACATCACCGTCTGATCCTGTCGCGTGATTACGCACACCATCACGTACCAAGCTGACCGCCGATAAAAACAGTAATGAGCCGGCCCCAATACGAAACGAGTCCAGGGTAATACCTAATATAGCAAACAATGTTTCGCCAAAAAACATCAGCACTAAGCTGATCAATATCGCCGAAAATACCGCTCTGTTAGCGATAGTTGCTCGCCCTTGAGGCGTTTCTTGCTTAGTTAGCGATAAAAACATTGAGACGACAAAAAATGGTGCGAATAAAAAGAAAAATTTAATCGCCGTAGAAAAGATAAGAGTCATGGGAATCCTAGTTGTTAACCAGCGCAATGGATTTGGCGCTAGCTTCTATAAAACTAGCACCATAATAGTGAATAAAAGCAGTTAGTACTATTGCGCTAACTGTGCTTGTTGTATCAATTTTGGGTTATCTGAATTAAGCATTTTTTTTGCTTTTGGCGTTGGGAACTCAACATCAATATCAACAATACGACCATCACGGCACACGTTAATAATGGTATCCATACAAGAGGATAACAGTGAGTACTTCTCATCCGGTGCTGCAATAATGGTTTGCAAACCTAAGTCGGTCATAAAGCCCAGTGAGGTCATGGTGTTTTCTGAGTCTAGTTTATTAAACGCCTCATCAAATACTGATAAACTCATTCCACCTACCGCGCGTCCATCTGGACCTTCTTTTAAGCGATAGGACGCAGCTAATGCCGCGGCCATAGCCACATAAAATGGTACTTGATGCTCACCACCTGAGCCCGTTTTAATACGTTGGCTCAATGTTGTTTTGCGATGACCTTGTAAGTCTTTAATTACTAATTCAAAGTTATAGAAGTTACGGTAATCCTGTAAAAGACTACTTTCACCTTCATCTTTTAATACATCGTGGATTTTCTCTAATGCATTTTTATAAGGTTTATCGCTATCGTAACTAATATCAAACAACGTCCCAACATTCGCTTGGTCGATACGAGTATAAGCCTCGACTAATTCTAGAATATCTTTTAGCTCTGGGTTAGCTGTCATCTCAAAGCTATACATCTCTTTATGAAATGGACGGTTTTTAAGATGCTGATTAAGCTCGCGTATCAGATCTTTAATTTGATTAATTTGATCATTAAGATGCGCTACAAAGTCAGACCTAAAGGCTGACTCAGCCTCTTTACGTGCGCTTTCTGCTTTCTCTTTATACTGTGCTAGCTCTGTGTCAACTAACGAAGTGAGTGTTTCACTAACATAGCTTACTAGCTCTTCATGGGATGAGTCTGGGCTTATTTTATCAAGGCCTTGATGAGACAAACCACCGCCATGATATTTAGCTTTATACTCAGCGACTGCATCACGTACTGAATACTTTTTCTTCTCGTGCAGCTGTAGTTCTGACTGCGCTTTTTTAGCTGCATCAAAAATAATACGATCTAATTCACCTGAACAGCTTTCATCTAAATAGTCTCGCTTTTCCTGTGCTGATTGCGCATCAAATTCTGCTTTATCTTCACAGATTGATCTGGCTTGTGCATGCTCTTGCAGTTCCTGATCTAACACTTCAAGCGCCGCGTTATCTTTAACCATAGAGGTACGTGTTTTTTGTAACTGCTCCATCAACTGCTTATTTTTGACTTCTGCCGCTTTTAACTCATCCGCTAAACGAGCGATATTCGCTTGAATGCCACTGTCATCGTGGTTACGCAAATCTTCTATCGCCTGGCGATGACCGTTGATTTCCGTCTCTAGCTGAGCACGCTGATTAACTAAATCAAAGGTGGATTCTGTAGAGCCAACTAAGCTTGTCGTTAAATTGATAAGGTTATCACGCAGTTTTTCCAACGTTTGATGACGCTGCCCTAACTCTGCAAACTGGCTGACCATTTCATCTACTTGCTTACCTTGGCTCGCCAACTGATCATCACGACGCCTGACGCCCATGATCGGTGTTTGCTCATGAATAGAGGTAGTAGAGCCCTCTGTCTGCAGCATGCAGTCATAGGTCAATGCTCTCTCTTGCTTTAATAATTGCGCTTCTGTTTCAACGGCAATCACACTACCAAGTGCTCGATTCATGTAAGCTTGAGCATGTTCGTTATCTGTTTCAATAAACTGGGCAAGAGAGTTCGGTTTATTACGATTGTGCCAGTCACCGGATTTAGTGGTATTGATGATACGACAACCTTTTAAATGACGACCTTTACGTCGATACAAGGTGATCGCTTCTTTTACATGCTCAGGTCCGACAATTAACGCTTCACGTCTAGCACCTAAAAATGATTCTATCGCAATACGCCATTTATCATCGCTAATATCGACCATCTCGCACACAGGCGTTGACTCAATGCCATAATCAGCTAATAGCGTCATCAACTCTCGTGTATTGTGCCTAACCGGAGCCTTACCTTGCTTTAACTGCTCCACCTGACCTTTTTGGTTCTGAATTTTGCTTCTTAGCTCGTTAATTCTGATGACCGACTCTTCAAATTTACGGCCTACTTCACGTCTAACAGTGTCGATTTGGCCTTTGAGCTGAACCAAGGTATTATCAACTTCTACAGGCTCTGCCGGCCACGTATTCGCCAGCATATCTTCACCACTGCGCCAAAGGGTGACACACTTATCTATTAGCGGTACAAACTTTTCTGGCAGCAATTGTGAATGATCTGCAAAACCAACGGTAGTACGCAATAAATTATAGCTACTTTGTATTTGATCTTTCACCACACCTTCTTCGTGCAACCTTGCTGCGATAGTCGATTCTAGTGCTTTAATTTGATGTGCTGAATCAGTATTATTTAGCTGTGCACGAGCATTAGCTAAATCCTGCATCACGTTACTTAAATCCGTACTATGATTTTCTAATTTTGCTTGTAACTGCGTTTCTTTTAGCTGGTTTTCTTCAAGTCTTTCAGCTGAAGATTCCTTTTTTAAATCCGCATTTTCAAAACGCGCTTCATGGACCACCCATTCATATTCCGCTGCATTTTTAACATTGCGCTGAATACCAGAACACAACTCTTTAACTTTGCCAAGCTGTTCAACTCGGTTAGAGACTTCAGCAGTCTTGACCTCCATTGCGCGATATTCTTCTAGCGATTTTCTAAACGCGCCGACATGAACGACTTTTTCCTCTAGTACGAACTCGCGAACAAAGCGTGTTGGGCTATCAATTGGCACAAAACGCAGAGCATTTTTAAAGTTTTTGATGAATTTTTCGTCATCATTAGGCCTGGCACTATCTTGCGACAAATGCGTGACGACTTCTTTAATAAAACGACTTGCTCGTTTCTCAAGTAGCATATCTGGGCACTGCTTTAGCAACTCTTGCTTAACTTGTGTCCAATCTTTTGGCAGTCGTCCATCGCCATCTTTTACAGTAAAATCATCTAGCTGCACTGAAAAATCAGGCAGTATTACACGGCCCAGTATCTCTTCTTCCGGCGATGCTGTATTCGCACTTATAGCAATAGCAATACATGATTCAGTTGCGGTTTCAGTATCAAAAAAGCTCAGTGCTAAATAAGATACTGAATCTTCTCGCGCTGTGGCTTTTTTGCCACCATCATCCATAAAACCTAAGCAATATGTACGTAGAGAGCGTTCACTTTTTTGCCCTGCTGAGGCGTTAAAACTAAGATGACGCTTATTACCACCAAGCAATACCGTCTGTATGGCATCAAGTAGTGAGGATTTACCAGAGCCGTTTGGGCCAACAATAGCAACATTACCCTTAATAGGTATCTCAACTGCACCCAGTACGTACCAGTTGACTAATACAATGCGATTAAGCTGTTTCATTTTGATTCTCCATCACATCATCAGTTATCTTGCTTGCTGGTTCAGTACTATCTTCTTCACCTTGCATAGTGCCACTGGCCTGCCCTTGTTCAAGCTCAGCATCTTCTAGTGCTTCTTCTTCCTCTGTTAATGCATCTCGATTATTATCGACATCACATAACAGTTCAATTTGCTTGATATAATCTTCTACAACGACTTGTCTTATCGTCGGCAAAATACTAAATAAAGTATTCTTAGGATTGCCTTCTTCAGGCTTTCCTCTCTCGATTAAACCGTGGCGAGAAAACAAAGAAATGAGCTCTTTAGTACGCGTCTCGTTTGGTAAGTCTTTACCTGTCAGTGTTTCAAATAATGCTAACAACTCATCTGAGCTAGTAAATGCACGACCACTATCTATTTCAAAGTTTTCCAACTTTTGTTCATACATTTGACGCATACATAACAAAATGAGAGATTCATCTAACTTCAATTTCAAATTGCGCTCGTGGCCCAGTGGTAAAATACCTAAATACGCCTCATCTGGCTGATAAATAAATGACCAGCCAATCGCTGCAAATAAGTTTCTAAAATAATCCACATGAGAAGAGATCAAAAAATAGACATCTCTGTGTGAGCGTTTATCTGAATGTATAAATTGGTTTACCATCAGCATATTAGCAGCGTTAACAAAGTCTTCCTCTTGGTATTTCTCACTGCGACTGACTATCTTTTGTAAATCATTCAGCATTATCTGTGTCCTTTTTTAGTCGATTGGATGGTAAAATCACGGCATATCACCATCTCATCAACCTCAATATAATCATCTTTAAATTGTATTTGGAATTTATCCGTTGTCGCCTTAGCTTTTTTACCTAAAGAGGCCAAGTGCCTGATATAACTAAAGCATATATAATCTTCAATACTCGCTATCTGAAATTGTTCCGCTTGAACAGTATCGGTATTTTCAAAGTGTTTCGCCAAATAGTTTTCAATGCGATCAACGCGTACCTCACGACGTTCTTTGTACTGTTTAAATAGCTCTCTTAGCTCCAACACTTTTGGATCAATTATTTGTTGGCGAATAATACGAGGCGACACTTCAATGCGACGCCTGATAGGCGAGCGCACGCTATGAGCGGATAAAAAACCGACACTTTCTAACTGCGTGATAGGCTGCTTTTGCAACACGCTATCATCTTTTGCAACAGCACTGATTAAGCGTGACAATCTTGAAGCCATACCTGGTGTTGTCTTATCCATATAACGGATAGTATCGGCAACCCGTTTTTCTAATTTGTACCTAAAATCATCAATACTATCTAAACGCTTATCAACGGATTCAAAAATACGGATAATACGATTAATATGGGTATGCACCATCGCTTGAGCATCTATATATTCATTTTCAAACTGGAGTTGATAATGCTCGGTCAGCTTTTCTAGTTTGATGGTGTCAAATTGCAGATCTCGTAACATCGACAGTATTTGTCTTCGAAACCTAAACGGGTTGTTCTTTGTCTTCAATGTTTTGTAATCTGATACCAAGATTTGTTCAACAAAGGTATCAAAGAACTGGCGGACAATTTCTTGCGGGCTATCTGAATTAGCTAAGCTTATTTTCAGCTCACGCAAGCCTAATAGCATATCCGTTAAGTGGGCACTGAACTCCGCCGATGCCTTAGCCGCCTCCTGCAACGTAATCCCTCGTCCTTCAGGGTCATTCACTGCGGACTCCAGTGAGCTAAGTACGTTTAATACCGCACCGCCGTAAGAGCGTTTTTCCATTCGTGAAATAGAAACCAATGAACGTAACAAAAAGCTATTAGCAGGCGCCATGAGTACATAGCTTTTGTAAATTTGCTGCTCTTCTTCTAACCAGCCGGTACTAATTAAGCGACGATAGATACGATTAGCGTACTCAATAGTAGAGCGAGGTGCTTGGTAGTTTTCCTCGTGCTCCTCATCTTCTTCACGCTCCCATATCCGCAAACCAATACGCACAACAGTATCTTCAATGGTTGAGCGCACTAAATCTTTAGCAATAAAAGGCTCTATAAGGTCCTCATCAAAAAATAGATCTGCGAGCTCTATTAATACTTTTTGGTATATTTGCCTATTTTTTCCCGACAGCGGGACAAATAGATCCTGAGGAAGCTTATTAAAAAGCATCAATCACCTAGTAGTTTTATTTGTAATAATATGATTAGTATATGCTTATTTTGCCTTGATAAAGCAATGCAGCAAGATAGACACGTATTCGATGACAGAATTTTAGCTTAGTCTTTGCCGACAAAAAAGCTTTAAGAGGACAATAAAACAAAATGTGCAAAATACTGGCATCATATCCAGATTTTACTGCATGATCTTATACAAATTTACAATTCAAATATTTACTCTAAACAATATAAATATAATTTTCTATAAATCCTTTATTTAAAAAAAAAAGCCTCATTAAATGAGGCTTTTTACTATTGATTATTAAGCTAAAACAATAGCATTAATGCAAAATAGAAACTCTAGTCATCTATTAATAAATTGTACTTCATTAACTCATCAATAATTTGCTGATCACTAGCATTGCCATCCGTTAAATCAACATTTTGTAACAAGATAGCTTGATCGGCTGCAGCACCCGTTGCAAAACCACCATCTTTACTAATATTGATCAGAGTATCATTACCCACTTTTTCAAAGTTAAGATAATCATCAATATTATTCTTATTTTCACCAGATAACAGATCAGTTAAATCCAGTTTATCTTTTTTATCAATATCAAAATCAGTAATGATATCAGTCTCAAAGGCATTTGCATTGTCTCCTGTGTCAGTGAACGTAAATGTATCAGCGCCTTTTTTACCGGTCAGTACATCTTCGCCTAAACCAGCAAATAGCTCATCATCATCATTTGTTCCAACCAAAGTACTACCCACAGCAACAGCAGGTGTTACAGTTAAAGACACTGTTGCTGTATCAGTACCACCGTTGCCATCACTAACAGTATATTGATAACTAGCTTCACCAACATAATCAGCATTCGGGGTGAATACAATATTACCATTACCATCTAAGGCAGCTGTGCCATTAACACCATTAGATACCTCTGTAATAGATAATGTATCGCCATCTTCATCTGTATCGTTTAATAACAGCTCAGCAACCGATACTCTAAATGCCTGATCTTCATCTGTTTGATAACCATTTTTAATATTAAAATTAGTAGATGTTAGTTCAAGGTATGTGCCATCATCTTTACTTAATTTTGGCTCAAACACATATGCACCAGCCTGATCCCAATACAGTATTTCAATTTTATGAAAACCTGATGTATTAATGGTGAATGCAGCGTGGCCTGTTATTGTTGGTGATTGTATTCTATCGACAATAGCAACTTGCTTACCATCAATCAGAATTTGATAACCATCATCAGCATTAACTTTAAACTTGTAAGTCCCTGCACTTAACTCAATTAAGCCATTAAGGCTTAAAATAGCATCAGTGCCTAATGCCGGATCATCAACACTTAAAGACTGTGCATCATCACCTAAGAATTTCTCTAAATTAGTTAAACCATCACTAGTATCATTATCACCTGCTAGATTACCACTAGCTAGATTGTAATTAATATCTCTAGCTATGAACGTGGCATCAGCCTCATTTTCAGCAACAAACTTGGCAACTTGTGCAACCCTTGTTAAGTTACTACCATCTGTACCTTCTTGATAAGCATAATATTCAGAAGCCAAACCGGTTTGAGACACAGCACCATTATCATCTTTAGCAGCAGGATCATGATTAATAGATACATTATTATCGGTAACATTAAACTTTAATTCGGCCGCGCTTGTATCGCCATCACCATCAATTAAAGTAAAGCCGACTGTTTCTGTTAATGCACCAGAATTACCATCATAATTTAATTGGTAACTGTAATCTCCGGTACTTAAGTCAATTGAAAGGCTGGCTAAAGTAGCAGTAGTGGCCGTTAATGTCGAACCATCTATGACTGTATTGTTAGCGTTATTTGTAATGACATTTGCAATAGGATCATAATTATAAGTTACTAATGTATTAACTCCCGCTATAACCATGTTAATCGATACATCTTTTAGATAACCACCATCTGCACCAAAGCCACTAATATCCGTAATTAATGAACTCTGCAATAGGCTACCTGTAATAGGAGTAAAGAACACATTATCACTTAACACATCATCTAATTGTGTAATATCGGTAACTGAAATCGCATGACTCTCACCACTATTATGACTACTACCGTTATAAGCAATAGGATCTAAATCACTAGATGAAATGCCTGATCCAATAGCTAATGCAATTGAATTGATGTCATTTGCTTTAAGGAAGTCTGTCCAAATAGCTTCTTCAGCGTTGTTAATTCCATGATCACCACTGGTACCGCTATTATTTGAAGTATAGCCAGGGCTTACACTATTATTAGTCAGTGTTGATTTATTGCCATCTGACGCAGTTGGAGCACCGTCTGACAAGAAGTATGAAACATTTTGTGCATCACTTAACTTACCATCATCCTCAAAAGCATCTTGTGCCACTGCTAGAGCAGCGTCATAGTTTGTCCAACCGCCAGCGTTAACTTGATTAAGATAACTAGCAACCTCGCTAGCAGGAAGCCAGGCAGCAGTCCCTTCTGATGCAAGAGTACTAAAGGTAACAATACGGACCATAACATCACCAAGATCATCGTATTTATTAACTAGGTTAATAATCGCTTCTTTAGCAAGGTCCAATCTTGTTTCAGAAGTCGAGCTATCGCCATCAGCATCAACATTCATACTACCTGATATATCTAACACAACCATCAGATTGGTATCCACCTCAGGGCGCTCAACATTAACAACTGTATCAAAAGCTTCAGGAGAGTCATCTTCAACATTAACAACAAAAGTATCTATTGTTGGCTGGTTCACACCATCGCTGACGCTATAGCTAAATACCAAATCAAGTGTGTTTTCTTGCTCGCCAATTTCATGATCAATTGGCGCAAGCAGGTTCACTGTATATCCAACAGTATGGGTACTGCCGTTTGTTTGCACATCACCTAAGGTGATAGTCGCTACTATAACATTTGAGTTTTCCGTTGTTCCTGTTAATACACCATTGATCGCATCCCACTGCCATTCAATATCGTCACTACCTGAAGAAATACCAGAGGGGCCATCAAGCATAAATTCAAATGACTCGCCGCTAATATCATCATTATCAACAAATGAAAGTGTTCCTGTAGCTGTCTTATTATCACCTGTATCAACCGGGTTACCATCATTATCAGCTAGAGCATTATCCAAACCTTCCTCAGACACTGTACTATTTGAGGCAGATAATTGATCAGGGCGAGTGTTTGTTGGCTTATCATTATCTTCGATACTGCCTGTCGCTGTCACACCATCAACGTTTAAAATAACCGTCTCTGTCGGTTCAACTTCGCTATCATCATTAGTTGGTAAGACTGCTGTGAACGTGGTTACACCTACAGGTACGGTAATGATGCCATTATTAAGCGTCACACCATTGGTGAA
>JBBMRB010000014.1:0-105666 GCA_038900335.1 Gammaproteobacteria bacterium AS21
GCGCTCAAGCCACCTGTATAAGCGGTGTCGACCCCGTTGCTGGCGATCACACCGCTGGGGCCTTTATAGCCCTGTGTGCTCTGCGCTTCAACATTATCGGTGATGCCATCGTTGTCACTGTCAAGATCTAGGTGATCGGCAATGCCATCGTTGTCGCTGTCTCTCTCGTTGGCACTCTCGGTGGTGATCGTCATTGACTGCACACCCCAGTCATCGCCATAGGTGTTGCCGGTGACACTGGCATCATCTTTAATCACTAGTGTGAGGCCTTTACCTGAGCCACTGAGCGTAATCACTTCATTGTTGGCATTAAAGGTGCCGTTGCCAATAGTGGATTTTTGCTGCCACTGGGTTTCACCGACCACCTTGCCATCACTGTCTACGAGCTGGAAAATACCTTTCGCCAAACCACCATAGTTAGTGCCATAGTGTGAGCGCACCACAATATCAATAGATACATCGTGCGATTTTTCATCACTCGCCAAGTTGATGGTAACCGCTGAGGCACTGCTCGCCTTTTGACTCACCGCGTTAAACGTCAGCCCTGTCGCTGTCGCTGTTACTCCCGCTCCCTCGCTCGTGATGTCTAGTGCGTTCCACGCCGCTGCAGTATCCACTTGCACTGTGTTAACAATAGGTTGTGAGCTAAAGCCCTCATCGACATCGAGAATGCCGTCGTTATCATCATCAAGGTCCACTATATTTAACACGCCGTCATTATCGGTATCAATGGAGGAGTCTTCGCGATAATCTAGATTGCGCACCAGGCCATTGGCGTCACTGCCATCAGCTGACAAGTCATCGTCTGTATCAGCTAAGTTATAACGAATAACGTTACCTGCGGCATCTATTTCAAGATTACTATCGAAAACGTTATACCCATCATTTGCGGTGCCATCTTCAAAGATATCCAATAAGCCGTCACCGTCTGTATCGCTGACAGCAGGCAGCTTGGCTGCGCGAATTTCCATTAGAGTAAATAAGTTGGACGTATCGCCAGCTGAGTTATGCCCTATAATCTTTAAGCTCGCTATCTCAGTTCCTACGGCAAGATTTAACTCAGTCGATAAATTAACTCTTAAATGCGAATCATCATCGATTGCCAGACCACTAATCACCCCCAGACTGACACCGTTTTTATCAAAGACTTCGATATCTAAATCATCATCCCTTTGCTGACTAGTATTTCGTCCGTATAGATCAACGACAAAATTGGTATCTACGGCGTCTTGAATAAAGCCACCTTGTAAAAAGTATTCGAGAACGGCATCTTCATCTCCCGCCCCCTTGCCGTGAAAAAAATTATTGGTGCGATTGTAAGCATTGACAGGTGCAGGGCTAGTAGGGGCATCTGGGTTATATTCAAAAGTATCATTTAAGGTGCCGTGAATACTTGAACCAAAACCAGATGCGGTCGCACTACCGGCGGTCAGTTTAATTTCAACACTGCCATTTGATGTTATTAGGGGAATACTGTTAGCGCCTAATACATCGCGCTCGACAATATCATTGATTCCGTCATTGTCACTGTCTTGATCGATATAATCGGCCACCCCATCGCTGTCAGTATCGACCGCGGTTAAGCCTGCAGCATAAACATCAAAGACTCCATCGCCATTGGCATCACCACCTGTTGGCCCCTGATAGCCCTCGGTGGTCTGCGCTTCCACGTTATCAGTAATGCCGTCGTTATCACTGTCAAGGTCAAGATAGTCAGCGATACCATCGTTATCAGTGTCGCGATGAACATTGCCGACCGTGGTCAGTGTCATCGATTTGACACTCCAGTCATCTCCCCAAGAGCCGTCTCGTGCGCTGTTATCATCTTTAATGACCAGTGTTAGGCCATTGCCAGATCCTGTGACTGTGACAATTTCATTATTAACATCTAGTGAGCTACTACCGGCATCCGCTTGTTGCCATCTAGTTTCACCGACAACATTGCCATCACTATCGACAAGCTGGAATATCCCTTTAGAGATACCACCGCCATAACCAGACCAGTCGCTACGCACCACCAAATCAATCGATACTTCATTGCGCTTGTCGTCTTTAAATAAGTTCACCACTACCTGTGAGTCATCTGTGCTGTTTTGGTTGTAATAATTAAAGGTAAAGCCGGTATTTGTATACGCTCCATAGCTAGTCACACCAGCTCCCTTAACCTCTACCCCCAACGCTTGCCATGCCTCCTTGGTGTCAACCTCTAATACATCGGTTGTACGAGGTTGGGAGCTGAAGCCTTCATCAACATCTAAAATGCCATCGTTGTCGTCGTCAAGATCAATGCTATCGATAACGCCATCACCGTCGGTATCGCCCTCAATACGATCGATGATGCTGGCCGTGGCTCTGGCATTACCTACCTCTACAGTTAACGTTTCTAGAGACTCTTTAATATCATCATTGAGGGTGGGTATCAGTATCGTGAAATTAGCAATATTGGCGGGGACAACAACCTCTTGCGTAGCAGCATCCAGAACGACACCATGTGTAAAGGATATATCGCCGTAATCACTGCTATCAGCCGTTCCGGTTAATGAAAACGCATAACGGGTCTGGGTATCACTCGCCGAACTCAATGTCACCCCCACATTAATATCATGACCCTCAACGACCGAGTCAAAATTATTGAGGATATCAACTGTGACATCTACTCTAGCTAGCGTGGTATCGACATCAATGACAAAGGTATTAGATAGCGGCCCTTTATTCGATGCGAGATCTATTACCTGCACTTGATAAGAGTAAATGACACCGTCAATAAGATTGCTTTCATCGTAGAACCAAACTGCACCTGCTGCGCTCGCGGTAACAGTAGCCTGACCTACGACAATACCATCGCGCAGTACATTTAACTGCTCGCCCGCTGCCAGCACCGCATCAATAGTACCGTGCAACTGTGGTGTCAAATCGTCAGTCTGATCTCCTGACTGTAAGTCTCTGGCGACATTAACATCATCTTTAGCCAAAGTTATTTGAGCAATCTGCTGCGGCACCACGTTATCAACATCGCTGATGGCGTCGACGCTTTGACTAAAATTACCCGCACTATCTCTCAGCGAGACCGATGCATCGATAGTGCCATTATTAATGACGAACAAGTTGGGCTGCACCGAAATATCAATTAAAGAGCCTATATCAGCAGCCGTTATGGTATAAGTAATAATGTTTAAACCATTTTTGTTCAAATCTATCAGTAATTCATCACCAACTTGTGCGCTTGCAGGCACACCGATTTGAATCACGATAGGCTGTTGAAACTCATCAAAATCTAAAATATCATCAGCGCCGTTAATAATTTCTGCTGTTACTACAGGGTCAGGGGCTGTCGTATCTAGTGTAAAGCTGCCTCTAGTGGGAAATTCGACGAAGGCGCCGATATTGTTGGCCTTAGCTAAAATGAGTTGATAATCACCATCTATATAATTATTTGCCTGGTCTTGTAAACCCGCATTGGGGATATTGAAAAATAAATGATCTTGATTAAAATCTGCAGAGACTAAGGTATGTTCGATAACATGAGAGCCATTAGGGCTCTGTATTCTGATAAGTAGAATTTCATTGACTGCAGAGCCTTGCGGTATCGTTACCTGAAGAATGATATCGGAGTTAACTTGACCACTGGCCCCCACGTCCTGTCGATTGATAGTACGATCATTGATAAGCACTTCTACATACAGTGGGTCAGCTGTCAGTTGAGGGTTGTTATTAGTTGTTGAAGTCATTTGATTATTCATTGGCACGTCCTGTGTCTTTTAATACATGAACATAATATAAATGCAAAACCAAATTTAATATATTGTACCTAGGTAGCAATAGTCGGCAATTTATCAAAAAAATAGCAAATAAGTTCTCTTTGCAGATAAGACGTTATTACAATTGGCTGACGAGACAAAACACGGCTGATGTTAGCACCTTAAAAACACACCAAAACGACGCTGGCGTACCGGATAATAAGTGACTGGCTGCACCTGCACAATATTATTACGAACAACACAAATATGCAGACACTCTAGAATATAGATACATTACATTCACCGGGGCATGGAAACTTACAAACGTATTATAAATTGACAGGTACTAATGAAGCGTTAAACAGATGCTAAAGATTTACATCCGCCATGAAAAGTTACAGGGGCGTTGAATTTATACCGCTGCGCTACATTGCCAGACGCTGAAGCATTCAACATTGGCCGCTAAAAGATAATTTGAAAATTAGAAGAGTGTAAAACAAAGAGAGTAGATAAAAAACTGGTGCCCGGGGCCGGACTTGAACCGGCACAATCTTGCGATCGGGAGATTTTAAGTCTCCTGTGTCTACCAATTCCACCACCCGGGCTTCGAGTGTCAGCTGCAAAGCTGAAGGGAATAAATGGAGGCGCGAGTCGGAATCGAACCGGCGTTGACGGAGTTGCAGTCCGCTACATGACCACTCTGTCATCGCGCCCCATACTTAAAACAAGATAGATAATTTGGAGCGGGAAACCGGGTTCGAACCGGCGACCTCGACCTTGGCAAGGTCGCGCTCTACCAACTGAGCTATTCCCGCGTCGCGTCTATCTGTGCAACAAGTGGGGCGTATTATAGAGATATTGTTGGTGGTGTCAACAACTAATATTTAATTATTTTTCTTAAATATTAATTACTTATGAGTACTTTTTAACCAATCTTTAAAAACCATCTCTATATTATGCTATTTTTCTAATATTTTCATAAACTTAGAAAAACCACTTGCTTAGCTATGCTGTTTAAAATCACTCCAAGCGGCCTTCAAATAAATAAACATTGACCAAATCGTCAACAATGCAGACAAATACAACGCCACTATTCCAGCTAAACTAAAGTACGTATCATGCTCTACTACCAATAATATGAAAATTGATAACATTTGCATCGCCGTTTTTATCTTGCCAAGACTAGAGACTTTGACGTTAGAGCGCTTACCAAGCTCGGCCATCCACTCTCGCAGCGCCGAGATAACAATTTCCCGACTAATAATGACGATAGCGGGGATAGTGACAAAGGCAGTATTGTATTCAACGGAGACTAATACTAATGCTACGGCAACGATTAACTTATCGGCGACGGGGTCAAGAAAAGCTCCCAATTTAGTGGTCTGATCTAGTTTTCTGGCGACAAAACCATCAAGCCAATCTGTAAAGCAGGCGATAGCGAAAACAAGACCGCAAGCGAGGTTTGCCCAATGAAATGGCAAGTAAAAAAGAATAACGAGCATAGGGATGAGTGCTATTCTTAGCAGTGTTAATATATTAGGCGTCTTCATAATGCGGATATCTGACAAAAAACAATAAACAAAAGCAGCTTCATTACATAACACTATGCAAACTACTTACTAATAAAGCCGTGCTCATCTGGCTTTATCTCATATTATTTATCTATTAGACTCATTTACTCCTTGGTTTTTATTGATCGGGATGCAGTGCTGCATAAATTTCGTGTGCTAGCGCTGTGCTTATACTAGACACTTTTTTAATTTCTTCAACACTTGCACTTTCAATTGAGGGAATTGATCCAAAATGTTTAAGCAATTCCCTTCTTCGTTTAGGGCCAATGCCCTCTATATCTTCTAATTTAGAGCGCTGCCTCGCTTTTCCTCGTCTCGCTCTATGCCCGGTAATTGCAAAGCGATGCGACTCATCCCTGATGTGCTGTACTAAATGCAAGCCTGGTGAGTCAGCCGCTATTAATACTTCTTGATCAGTGTCTGGATTAATGAGGGTTTCTAGACCCGGCTTACGGGTCACCCCTTTAGCAATACCAATCACTTGAATATCATAAATATCGAGTGCTTTAAGTACATCCACCGCTTGGCTAACTTGGCCTTTACCGCCGTCTATAAATAAGATATCAGGTTTTTTGCCTTCACCTTTCTTTAACCTCGCAAAACGTCGCGTTAACGCCTGATGCATCGCAGCATAATCATCGCCCGCTGTAACACCTTCAATATTAAAGCGTCGATAATCTTTCTTCAACGGCCCATTGTGATCAAAGACGACACAAGAGGCAACTGTCGCCTCGCCTGAGCTATGTGAGATATCAAAACACTCTAAACGTTTTGGTATTTCATCTAGTGAGAGGCTTTCCTGTAGTGACAAAAAGCGGTTAAATATATTTTTCTTACTGGCCAACATATTACCTAACTGCTGCTCGGCATTAGTCTGGGTAAGCCTTTGCCACCCTGCTCGCTCACCGCGTACGTTGTGACTGATCTCTATTTTTGAGCCGCGCTTCGCAGATAACGCCTGTGTTAATAGCTCCTCATCTTCTATCGCTTCACTAATGACAATACGTTCGGGGATATCACGATTACTGCTTAAATACCACTGTGCAATAAAGGCAGAGAGTATACTAGCCCCGCTATCTTCTATGCTGACTTTAGGGTACAACGCTTTAGAGCCAATGACGCGACCGCCGCGCACAAACATTTGATAAACGCACACAGCACCATGTTGGTAGGCACACCCTATTATATCGGCATTACCAGTACCGCCAATAACTGACTGCTGCTCTTGTGTGTGTTGCAATGATTGTATTTGGTCGCGCATTAACGCGGCTTTCTCAAAATCTAAAGCCATTGACGCCTGTTCCATTTGCGTCGCCAAGTCCGCCATAATTTTGTTACTTTTACCTTCTAAAAACATAATAGTATGTTTTATATCTTGCGCATAATCTTGCTGATCAATAATATCTACGCAAGGTGCGGAGCAACGCTTTATTTGATGCTGCAAACAAGGCCTTGACCTGTTTTTAAAAAAACTTTCATCACACTGTCTTATTTGGAATATTTTTTGCAGTATATTGAGCGTTTCTCTAACAGCAGTACCACTGGGGAATGGGCCAAAATATTTACCCTTTTTTCGTTTTGCACCGCGATGAAAAGTAACCGAAGGGTATTTTTCAGCGTCATTTATAAAGATAAATGGATAACTTTTATCATCACGTAATAAAATATTGTAGGGCGGGCGATATTGCTTTATTAAATTTTGCTCTAATAGCAGTGCTTCTGTTTCACCATGGGTGACCGTGATATTAATGTCGGCAATTTTGCTCACTAAAGCCTGTGTTTTAATCGTCAACCCTGTCGGGCGAAAGTAACTTGAGACACGGTTTTTTAAATTTTTAGCTTTGCCTATATAAAGCAGTTCACCTGTTGCATCAAGCATCTGATATACACCAGGACGCTGTGTCAATCTCGCCAAAAACTCTTTACTATCGAATGGCTGCAAATCTTAACCTTATATACTGTGTGTTAAATTAACGTACTTTATGCAATTATAAATAATTGTATAACCGACAGTCGATGAGCATTATCACCCTTCTCTATTAGCGGCCATCAAGGCATTGAGTGCTTGTTGATGAATTTCACCAAGACGATCCCTAGTATCATCGGTAATGCCTGAACTATCAGATAAAGATACTTCAAGATACACACCTATTTCAGCAAAATAAAACAGCCTAGCATTATAACTACCTGCACGTTTCAGTTTAATACTCGATATTTGCGCACCATTTACCAATATATGGTTGATATCATTAGCGCTTAATAAAGCGGTACGCTGCTCGTGTGTGACTGTATTTTGCAGCTGCTCTGTTCTTGTTTGTCTATCCATTGTACCCTCTAAGAATAATGCATTAAGGCGGTTATTTTTTACTAAGCCTAACTCTTGCTAAATACAAATCATTTTTTTTACATTGATCTGACTGTTGTGCCTGCGAAATTTCTTGCATCACGCCATCTGGAGATTCCAACAAAAGTGATGCAGATTGCGCATCCAAAGGCTTTTTCAACAAATAAATATCGCGTTTAGTAAGATAGATAAAAGTATTGTTATTATACTTTATCGCCATATAGTCATCATTATGATAAAGCGAGTGACTATTACTTCTAATGATTTTGCCAATAGCACAATATTCTGCTGTTTTTTCTATCGCGTTTTTTTGCGTGGACTTCTTCACTGACACACCTGCTGCTGTTGGCTGTGCAACTAACGTTGGGTCAAGCCCTGCAAGAATATTTTGTTGTAACTGTTCAACATCATTGTATGCATCATTTGCCGCTTCATTAGTTCGTAATGTTGGCTGATAATTTATAAAAGCCATCTCCCAGCGGCGATCCTCTTCATAAAAAGCAGTCGTACTTGCCAATACAGCAAGTAATATTAAGATTAAACCTTTATGGTAATCTTTCATAAGTCGCCTGTATAAAAGAGAATATCGAATTTAACATGCTATTATTTTATTAGCTTAACAGAAACATAACAACATTAAGCTTCAATTGATATTATCTGTCTAAGCTGTAGCTTTTAAAAGCAAAAACTATGACTTGATAGATAAAAACACCAGCTGTGGGCTAATACTGTAACTTTTTTAAAATTTTATTGTTTATTTTCTCAACATTTCAGCGATTCAGCCGCTAAACTATTATCCAATTAAATTCAGGGGTTAGTGCCATGATCAATACATTTTATGCCAACACTTCTTATGTGAGCCAGCGCAGTGAAATAAGCTCGTTTGAGAACTCTAATAATCGTAATGCTAGTGGCACAGCAAATGAAGCACTTCTTGGTAGATTAGCAACAAATGTCCCAGAGCTTAAAACTGGCGACGTTGCTGATCTAGCAGCTAATGACTTTAGCCCTGAAAAAATTGCCGAGCGTATTTCAAACTTTGTTGCACAAGGTTTACAAAATGCCCGTAATGAAGGTCGATCTGAAGCTGAAATTCAACAAAAATATGAAGCAGCTGTCGCGGGTGTGCAAAAAGGATTTGATGAGGCGCGTGAAATATTAGGAAACTTAAACTTCCTTACTGACGATATTTCCAGCATGATTGATAACACTGAAGATTTAACATTTAAAGCACTTGATGGCATCAACCCTGCCAACAGCTCTAACACGCCTTCAATCTCAGCTTATCAGACACAAGCGGCTGCAGTTGAACGCTTTGCTAGCGCAGAAACATTCTCCCTTGATTTAAAAACACAAGATGGAGATACAGTGAAAATTGTATTCGCCAATCAAAGCCAGCAATCATCTGCTTTTGCTTACAGTGAAGATGATAGCGGAAACTACAGCGCTCTATATCAATTAAGCCAAAGCCAGAGCAGCTCGTTTCAATTTCAGGTGCAAGGTGATCTAGACGAAGGTGAATTAGCTGCTATTACTCATTTAATTTCAGACGTGACTGAAATATCTAATGAGTTCTTTAACGGTGATGTCCAAAAAGCATTTGATAGCGCCTCACAATTCCAATTAGATAAAACAGAATTATCCTCGATTAACCTGCAACTGAAGAAATCGCAAGAATACTCAGCAGCGTCTAGTTATCGCACAGTACAAAACAATAGCGCGTCACCTGCTGCCAAGCTCGGTGGTCACTTTATTAATAATTTTGATCAAGCTATACAGCAGCCGACTCTTGATTTCTTACAAGACATTCAAAAAGTTAGCCAGAAGCTACTTGATAGTTTAGTTAAACAAGATGACAGATACCATAAAGCTGATAATAAACAAAAAGACATATTCAACGATAGCTTGGACAATATTAAAAATATTATTGAATCAATGCAAGACACGGCATTAGCAACACCTAAGGTAGACGTTTAAATAACAATACCTTGCTT
The DNA here is from genome assembly GCA_038900335.1 of Gammaproteobacteria bacterium AS21. Classification (GTDB taxonomy): domain Bacteria; phylum Pseudomonadota; class Gammaproteobacteria; order Pseudomonadales; family Balneatricaceae; genus Rs1. The sequence goes on from JBBMRB010000014.1 coordinate 9,647, forward strand.
TCCCTTTGTTCATACTCTGGTAGAGTATGAACAAATGCCATCGCAACACCTTCTTCACACTAGATCTGCGCAACAACCCAGCAAGTTAAACCATTATCACTTACCTGCCTTTGTGAGGTAACGTCGGTTATATTCGCTATTGGCTTGTGATTGAACATATTCTGAGAATATAATCCTATTAATTCTCAGAATATAATCCTATTTAACTGTTTTGCTATTACATCTATACTAGTTTATTTAATTTTAGAGGCTCTTCGTGTCGGATAATGTCATAGATTTCAAAAAACACCAGCAGCAAGCCAGCCATGCAAAAAAAGAAGCAGGCATTCAAAAAATAAAACAACAATTTGAAACCGCAATGCCCTTAGAGAAAAGCGCGAAAGATAAACGCTCAATTTTCAACAAAAAAAAGCTAAACACCCGCACACCTAAGAAAAAATAACTCCTATTTTAAATCGGTAACTTGATGATTGCTCTTTTAAGACTACTCCTATTAATTCCTTTGTTCTTTTTAGTTTGTATTGGCGGCAGTATATTTTGCATTTTTCGGCCATTTCATCGTAATAATACCAGAGCCGTTGCTCACTTTTTATCTGCGCTACATCCATTACTTGGCATTAAATTACAGATAATTAGCAACGATAACGTGAACAGCACCTATAATGTGCCAAGTGTCTTTATTGCCAACCACCAAAACACTTATGATCTTTTTACAATTTCTGCGGCGGTGATTGACTCAACTGTCAGCATTGGTAAAAAGAGCATCCGTTGGATTCCCTTTTTCGGCCAGCTGTACTGGCTTAGTGGTAATATTTTGATCGATAGAAATAATAAATCCAGCGCCAAAGCTACGATAGATCAAGTGAGCGCACGTATCAGCAATGACAAAGTATCAATTTGGATGTTTCCTGAAGGCACAAGAAGCAACGGTAAAGGCCTGCTACCTTTTAAATTAGGCGCGTTTAATACAGCTATTCAAGCAGGCGTTCCTATCATCCCTATTATCATGAGCACTACAACTGATATAAAGCTCAATCGGCTAAATAATGGCCATGTCCTCATTGAGATTCTCGACCCTATCAGCACCGATCCTTATGAACTAGCTAACGCTAAAGAGCTAGCACAGCGCTGCCACCAGCTGATGCTCATTAAAGCACAACAATTAGACCAAAAAGTGAGCCATTTAAATAACTCATAATTACACTATTGTGCTTGCCAGCTATATCACAAGATACTAGACTTGCTTTGATTCTTGTCGGGGTGCCACTATTTGTTATTGTTAGATGATTTATCATTAATAACTAAAATAGAGGCTGAGATTGGTTATGTCCTGTCCCGTTGAACCTGATCAGGTAGTACCTGCGTAGGGAACAAGTGCAGATACTACTTTCTTAGTGACTCATCGTTTTAAGCATTGTTATCGCACTCTTCCCGTTTCATCTTTATAATGGGAATTTTTTGTGATGCACAGTTCAAATATCGCCGTTGTCGGCGCAGGCTTAGTTGGCAGGCTATTATCTTACCAATTATCGCAACGCTCACTAAATGTGACCTTGTATGAAGCTAACGACCTCTCTAGCACTATAAGCCATCAGCATTTGAGTGCTGCCGCATTTACCGCAGCCGGTATGATAGCACCGATATCAGAAGCGATTGAAGCGGATATCGACACCTTTCACTTAGGCCAAAGCTCATTGCAAATGTGGCCAAAAATCATTGCGCAGCTAACCGCTGTCAGTGGCGAGCACATTGCCTATCGGCACAATGGCAGCTTAATCATCAGCCATCCGCAAGACACTGCAGAACTGACTCATTTTAAAAGACAAGTCGATTTATTAGCCACTAAATGTAACGCCTCTTACCAGCCTTTAAACAGCCATGATATTCAAGCGCTAGAGCCTGATATTAGCCCAGTTTTTACCAGCGGCTTACTATTAAATGATGAAGCAGATGTCGATAATCGCCAGTTAATGGATGTTTTATTAAAACAAGCGGTAAAACAAGGCGTGACGCTCAAAGATAACAGCAAAGTCTGCATAGCTAACGATTGCGTTATCAATCAATCACAACGTATTCAATACGATTGGGTTATTGATTGTCGCGGCCTAGGTGCAAAAGAGCACTTAACTAACTTACGTGGCGTTCGCGGTGAAGTTTTAAGAGTCAGCTGCCCTGAGGTCACATTATCTCGCCCTGTCAGGCTTATGCACCCAAGATACCAACTGTATTTAGTACCAAAACCGAATCATCAGTATGTGATTGGCGCAACACAAATTGAAAGCGAAGACAGATCCCCCGTCTCTATCCAGTCAATGCTCGAACTGGGCAGTGCTATGTACAGTATTAACCCTGCATTTTGTGAAGCGAGAATTATTGAACAAAACACTAATTTGAGACCGGCCTTTGCTGATAACAATGCGCAAATTCTGGTGCACGATAAACACATTTCTATTAATGGTTTATTTCGGCATGGCTATTTAATTGCCCCCGCCATTAGCCACAGTGTTATGCAATGGCTAGATGGTAAGAAATGCCCACACTTTAATATTTTATTTAAGCAACCGGAGCCCTCTCATGCTTAATGTATCTGTTAACAATGAAGTCATGCAAGTGCAAGCGCCTTGCTGTGTAACACAATTAATTGAACAGGCAGGCTTTGCGCAGCAGACAATTGCCGTCGCTATTAACGGCGAATTTATTGCCAAACGAATGTATCAACAAACCCAAATCAACCAAAATGACAGTATAGATATTGTCAAACCAATAGGAGGCGGTTAAATGGAACAGCTAGCGACACAAGATTTATTAACCTTGTATGACGAGACTTTTAGTAGCCGCTTTCTATTGGGTACGGCTTTATACCGCTCACCATTAGAGATGTGTAATGCAATAAAAGCATCTGGTTCGCAGTTCATTACGCTTAGCCTTAGACGCCAAAACCCAGAGCAAAACGATGGCGACGCATTTTGGCAAATGATTAAAGACACTGGCTGTAAATTATTGCCTAATACAGCAGGTTGCAAATCGGCAAAGGAAGCGATCAATCTCGCTGAAATGTCCAGAGAGCTATTTGAAACGCCCTGGATAAAATTGGAAGTCATTGGCGATGATTACAACTTACAGCCTGATCCTTTTGAGCTTGTCATTGCTGCAAAAGAGCTGATAAAACGCGGTTTTAAAGTACTACCCTATTGTACTGATGATCTAGTTTTATGTATGCGTTTAAGAGATGCAGGCTGTCAAGTTCTTATGCCTTGGGGCGCTCCTATCGGCACAGGCCAAGGCCTTCTCAACAAGTACCACTTACAAAGCTTAAGAGAGAGAATCACTGATATCCCGCTTATTATAGATGCAGGTTTAGGCTCACCTTCCCAGGCAAGTGCAGCTTTAGAGATGGGCTTTGATGCGGTACTACTTAATACAGCCGTTGCCAAAGCCGATGATCCGGTACTGATGGCTAAAGCTTTCGCACTGGCAATTGAGTCGGGAAGATACGGCTATTTAGCAGGTTTAATGCAACGCCGACAAACCGCTTCAGCAAGCACACCGGTATTAGGGCAACCATTTTGGCATCAAAATAAGTAATAAGGCATATGCTATGAAAGATTATTGCAATATTTTTAACCAATCGCTAGAACAACACACATTTACTAAACATATAGCTAGTACTGATTCAGCTAACACATCGGCAATTTCAGTTGATTTTGCCGATCATGGTGCAACTGAAAACATATCAATAAAATCGATATTATCGGCCATTTTACAAAACAACCTAGATGTTTGTAATGCTTTTTTTAGCGGCGCGAGAGCGGCTTCATTAGTGAAGGTTGTAATCAATGATAGCTATTTTACCGATCACAGTTCAGCCACTTCACTTGCTATTGACAATACAATCAACTTAGCAACAGGCAAAGAGGACATCAATATTATTTGCGATCTACAATTGTCTGATAAATTTGCCGCTGCTTTACAACAAGTAGTCGCCGGTAGCATCGAGGCGAGTCAGCAGAAAAAGCTAGAATATCTTTGCACAGCTGTCGACACCGTTTTTTGCGATCAACAAACCTTTAGATTAATAACGGCTATTGATTTTAAAGAGACTGTACAATTAGGAAATCTTAAGCAGAGCAAGCAGAAATTAGCCCTCTTATTTGGCAATCAAACACCTGCTTTTATCATCCGCACAGCCTGTAAAACTAGTAACTCTTACTATTACTATTACATTGAAGATGACAAACAAGCGCTTTTTAGCTTAGCCATTAACGATAACAATGCGCCAGCCCTGATTAACAACTTACTATGTGCGAGCTTTTGCAGTTTTCAATTACTAGGAAAAAGACACTGCGATGCACTGGTGCTAGCTTTAGCTTACTTACAACAAAACTCAAAGGAAATACACTCACAACAAAGCAGTAAAATGCTTGATGGCGCATGGCCGCATGACCTCAATGACTACCCTTTAATCACAACAGCGCTTAATTCAAAAACAACACAGGCATTTGCAACGACAGATACACTATCACTTGGTCTATACCCAGTAGTCGATACTATACAGTGGCTAGAGCGACTATTAGTGCTAGGTGTGAAAACAATCCAATTGCGTATAAAAGACACTGAACCTAACAAGCTTGACGAATATGTTGCTATCGCCGCTGCGTTAGGTAAAAAACATCAAGCGCGTTTATTTATTAATGATTATTGGCAGCTAGCTATCAAACATAAATGTTACGGTGTCCACTTAGGCCAAGAGGATCTTGATGATACAGATTTGGAGGCAATTCAAGCAGCAGGTCTCAAACTCGGCATTAGCACGCACAGTGAGTATGAATGGTTACGCGCGATCGCCATTAAACCAAGTTATATTGCGATGGGTACTGTTTATCCAACTCAAACCAAACCTGCCATTTTAATTGGTTTAGATAATTTACAGCACTGGTCACGTGTACTGAGCAAGCATTACCCGCTTGTCGCCATCGGCGGCATTAAATTAGCTAATATCGATCCTGTAATAGCGACAGGGGTAGGATCTGTTGCAGTTGTGACCGCTATCACTTTAGCTGCAGATTACAAACAAGCCATTGCACAGCTAAATGCGAAACAACAGACACAAGCACTGCACTAATACACATTGTACTCACTGCATCTAAAGATGCGAGTGAGTGCTTTTGGTTATTAAGCAGTATTGACTCTCTTTTTGTAGATCATCACTTTTAAACTTTTTTCACTATTATCTTCATAAAACTCTTCTGGCACTGCCAGACGCTGCTCAAACTCAAACTCAGGGCACATCTGCGCCATCAAGTCTTTTACGAAATCACTGGTGTGGGCGGGATCATTATGACAAGCCATAACCAAGGCGTTGTCACTGGTTAATTGATCTAGTCGTCTCAGTACTTTTGCGTAATCATTTTGAGCGACGAAAGAGCCCGGCTGAAAACTAGGTGGATCAATCACCACTATATCAAAAGGCCCAGGTTTTTTAATCCTCGACCAGGATTTGAGCATATCGTAAGGCATAAATTGTGTCAGTTGTTTTTGATGTCCATTCAACTGATGGTTACGCCTGCCGACACTGAGCGCCTTTTTACTAACATCAACATTGGCCACCAATTGAGCACCGCCAGCGACAGCTGCCACAGAAAATGCGCAAGTATAAGCAAATAAATTCAGTATTTTTTTATCTTGAGCATGCTCACGCAACCATTGACGGCCATGACGCATATCTAAAAACAAACCAAAATTTTGATTTTGTAATGGCTCAATTTCAAATTTAAGGCCGTTTTCTTCACAAATAAGTAGCGCTGGCACCTCACCATAAACAATATCAAATTCAGTTTCTCGGCCGCGCCCACGCTTTTGCACTAGCACGCCCTTAACAGCCTCTTTGCTAGCTGTAAAAGCAATTAATGCTGCAAGTAGCTCTTGATTTATTTGAGCATATAAACGAATAACAATTACATTGGGTAACCAGTCAACAATGACCTGTGACCACTGAGGTATTACCCCACTGCGCCCATGAAATAACCTGCGTAATTCTTGTGGGGAGGCAGCAAAAGCTTTTTCAAGTTGGCAATCAACCATACGCGTTAATAATGAGGGCAATAATGAATCTGACGGCATTTTATTATCTTAATATTATTTAAAAAATAGATTATAGCTGATCACATCATTGAATAGAGAGTGCAATTGGATAGATTCGATTAAAAGCGACTATTTAGCAGCGCCTACAACACTATATTATAAAAAATTAACAAAAATATGCAGGTACATGCTAACTCGCTATATTTATTGGTACTTTTATTTTTTTACCTCTACGACAAACAAACAACAAATGATACAATAAAAAATCTATTAATTTTCATATATGCGTATACACATGACATTAGAATACATCCGACAGAGTTTTTTCTTCTTTAGACAAAACATTAAGTTACTAGCGACCATCAATATTCCCTTCTTGATTATATTTAATATTCTCTTTTCGCAAATCAATATCGCTAGCACTACAGCTGACCCTAATGCCGTCACCCAATCCTTATTGATGGCATCTACTTTAAATTTATTATTTATGCCAATTTATTGGGGTGCAACTATCTTTTTCATGCACTCGACCCTTAACTTACCAAGTTTTACGGCAGGACAAGCAATAGCTGCTAGTATGAAAACATGGTCAAAGCTATTCCTTGTATTCTTTTTAACCAGCGTTTGTGTATTATTTGGCTTCATGGCGTTTATAATTCCGGGGATTTATGTCGCCATTAGGTTAAGTATTTCTCATTATATTTGTATCGCAGAGAGCAAAGGCACAATTGATAGCCTAAAGCAGAGCTGGATTAGAACTAATGATTATATTTGGTTAATTCTTAAAGGCACTGCGACTATAATGATTACTATATTTATCCTTAGAATGGCCGCTATAGCAATTGCTAATAGTATTTTTAACAGCGCCTTCATTAATATCGTTGTTAATATCGCTTTTGATTTTTGTAACATAATGGTGATGATTTTTGGTTTTAGAGTTTATTGCCTAATCAATGACGAGCAAAAAACATGAATTTTCAATGTTTTTAATTTAAAAGCACATTTAAGATGGTATGAGCGCCACACAAAATAAAAAAACTTAAGGAATTAACAATGGCACTATTTTCTCTTCCCGATGCAGATGATAATGACTTTTTTCTAGAAGCCTATGATGAATTCCTTGAGCAGTACAGCAGCTGTGAATCAAGCATTGTTGATTTAGAGCACCAACCAAAAAACAGCGTACTTTTAAACGATCTATTTCGAACAATTCATACTGTTAAAGCAAACATTGGCTTAATTGGTTTTTTGCCAATGGTCGAAATGTTACAAGAGCTAGAAACACTACTTGATTTTGTGCGCAAAGAAACTCTGCCATTTAGCAGCCTAGTTGGCGATTTAGTGTTATTACTGATGGACCAAGCTAAGGACTTTATTGAACAATTTAAGGCGAACAATCAAGTAGAGTACGATAAAGAGCTATTCAGCCAAATTGAATTAGGCTTAAAAGAGATAGCTATCAGTGACCTAACTGACCCCTCTGTAATATTAATTGACCTCATTGCATTAATGCATCAACAGACAGGTGCGCAGCATAAAGCAGGCCGAAATTGGTTAGAAGACTTATCCCCTAACAATGAAGAGCTAGCTTTTCTTTATTCACTGGCCAAATCTAGTGAAAAGCGAGTCATTTACTGGCAGGGCAGAACAGATAGAATTGGGCCTTTAGCTATTGCAATGAATAAGGCAGCTGATAACCCAGTAGACCCTATTGCACTTGCCGCCTCCTTATTTATTCACGATATTTCGATGGCTTTTTTACCTGGCAGCCTACTCAATCAAAATAAGCCTCTAAACCAAAAGCAGCAGAGCCTGGTAAAACAACACGTACCAATTTCTACTCAACTAATGCGCTCTATTTTTAACTCCCACCTAGCAGGTCAAGACTTAAGCCAGCATCAAGAACTCGTCAACGGTAGAGGTTACCCAAATGCATTGACAGAGAGCGAAATTGGCCCCGGTGCTAAAATTATCGCGATTGTTCACACCTTTGAAGCCATAACTCACGGCCATAGTAGTGTCACCCTACGCAAACGACCACTGATGAGAGCCTTGTTAGAAATCAACAAAAAGGCAGGTATTGATTTCAGCGAATACTGGGTCGAAATTTTCATGAAAGTAGTCACTAAACACTATTAATTTTATTAGCAATACCTGACATAAAACGATAAAGTGGTTTTTTTTAAAGACACGACAGGAATAACACCGTGAAGCGTAAATTTTGGAGTAAAGAAATTTTAAACCTGGTTCCCTACACACCAGGCGAGCAACCTAAAATCAATGATTTGATTAAACTAAATACCAATGAAAACCCATTTTCTCCCTCTCCAAAAGTTGCCCACGTATTAGAAAATTTTAATACCGATCACTTACGTCGCTACCCTGATCCTGAAAGCTCTGAGCTAAGCCAGACACTCGCATCCTACTACCGAGTAGAGACTAAAAATATTTTTATCGGCAACGGCTCTGATGAAGTACTTGCTCACGCTTTTATGGCGTTTTTTCGCCAAGACAAGCCCATTTTAATGCCAGATATCAGCTATAGTTTTTACACTGTTTATTGTGACCTTTATAACATTGAAGCAACGAGCATTGCCATTGAAGATGATTTCTCTATTAATTTAGCTAACTATAACCCAGACAACGGTGGCGTTATTTTTGCCAACCCAAATGCACCAACAGGCAAAGAAGTACCATTAGCAGATATTGAACAGTTACTGATTCGCAACACACAATCACTTGTTATTGTTGATGAAGCTTATGTCGATTTTGGCGGACAATCAGCAATCGAGCTAACTAAAAAGTATGACAATTGCTTAGTGATTCAAACTTTCTCTAAATCTAGATCACTTGCAGGTTTAAGGATTGGCTTTGCTATTGGCCACGAGTCTTTAATTGCGGCACTGGATCGAGTAAAAAACAGCTTCAACTCTTACCCTCTTGATATGCTGGCACAAAAAGCAGCGATAGCAACGATAGAAGACAACCAATATTTTGAGGAGTGCGTTGACAAAATAGTCACGACGAGACAGTGGACTGATAAACAGCTCAAACTGCTTGGTTTTAATGTTATCGACTCTAAAACAAACTTCATTTTTGCCAGCCACCCATCCATAGATGCACTGGCCATTATGCAACATTTGCGTGACAATAAAATTATTGTACGCCACTTCACCAAGGAAAAAATTAGTAATTATTTAAGAATAACGATAGGGACACAAGAGGATATGCAAAGCTTGATCAACTCTTTGCAACAGCTTATTAAATAAACTCACTGCTGTTTGTTTGTCGATACTAAGGATATTAAATATCCTTAGTATTTAGCAAATCTTAAGGAGCTAAGTTTTAGATTTGCTCATCTGTTTCAACCCGGTTACTACCACTGGCTTTAGCTATTTCAAGATTATCAGCTGCACGTCTAAGCATCGACTCATGTGTTTCTTCAACGTCACCTAAAGTCGCGGCGCCAATACTAACCGTAAATTTCAAGTCACCTTGCGAAAAAGGCACCTCAAGCTCTTCGACCATATTTCGCACTCTTTCAGCTGCCAAACCTGATTGAACGATGTTCGTTTCTGGCAAAAACATCACAAATTGATCATCGCCATAACGCGCTAAGAAATCAGCCGTTCTCTTAAAACCATGCAAATTTGCTACCAATTGCTGTAACACCAAATCACCAGCATCCCAACCAAAGCTCTCATTAAACTCAGTAAAGTTATCGATATCTATCAGCAAGAACGAGCATAGCCATTCATATCTTTGCGCCTGAGCGACAGATTGACTCAACACAGTCATCAAAGCCCTGCGATTATAGGCTCCTGTTAGTGGGTCTCGTTGCGCTTGGTTGACGATTTTACGCTCTAATTTTATTTCTTCACTGTGATTGGCAATGACAAAAACCAGTTCATTATCATCTATTTTTTGGCAGCGCGTATGCCAAATCTGCGGCTCTTTTAGCCCTAACTCAGACCAGTCAGGACAATCCTTAAGCTTTACAGAATACTCAGCCTTAATGCACTGCGATGAGTTTAATGCGCTATTTATTTGCTCGCTAACTTGCGTCATTATTTGTGTTGAAAAAAGTAGTGGAAAAGAAAGCCCGACCAGACTATCAACCAACAACCAGCTCTCTTCACCGCCACTGGCTCTTAAAACCTCTCCGTGTTCATTAATTAATAATACGATCTCTTCAACATTTGCCGCTAACAAATCAAATCGATCATGTAATTGCAATGTAGTCATCAATTTCACCTACCCTTCTATATTTATCACAATAGTTTTAACATAAAATTCGCTGCAAAAGCGAGAGCCAATAGCACTCAACTAAAAAAAACGCTGACTACAATAAGCATCATAGAAAAACATAAGAAGCTTATATGAAAGACGCGCTTAGCACTGATGATTACAGTCCTACTTTGTCGATCAGTGTAAATATCTGCGCATTAGCCTTGCTTCATCGCCATGCAAATCTATATTAAAATGAATTGGCAGTTCACTTATCAGCGCAATCCATTCATCAACCACTTTAATGTCAATCTCTAGCTCGCCAAAAACAAGGATTTCTTGCTGACCTTCTACGGTCATCGTCAGGCGATCAGCTGTTAACAGAAATTCATTATCTGATTGCTTTGCCCAGCGCCAATTTGGCAAGACAATTTGAGAAATTAATACTTCAAGCTTAATATCAGTGTAAATATTACCGAATAATTTCATGCATTCCCTTTAACAATGATTATAGAGGATCTTTTAATCGTATTTTATTTAACACTTTGCCAGCCGCTAACATAGCGAACGTTGTCGTCACTACCGTCGCTGCACCAAAACCAGTATTACAGTCTAAACCACCTTCTGCCGTTACTGTTTTAGCGGTATCAACCGACCCATCGCCTTGCGGATACTTCAATTGCTCTGTCGAGTAAACACAATCAACATAAAACCGCTTACCACTGCGAGTAAAGCCATAGTCTCTTCGCAATTTTGAGCGTACCTTAGCAGCTAAAGGATCATTTTTTGTTTTCGCTAAATCTGCAATCTCCACACAACCTGGATCCCACTGTCCGCCTGCGCCACCTATGGTAATCACCGGGATTTTGTTGCGCTTACAATAGGCAATCACAGCTGCTTTATCACCGACACTGTCAATGGCGTCAATCACGTAATCAAGCTGGGGTATGAGTATTTGTGACACGTTCTCGCTGTTAATAAACTCTTTTTCTTGATGCACTAAGCACTCTGGGTTTATTTGCAGAATACGCTGACACATAGCTTCGGTTTTGACTTCACCAATCGTACTCTTTAATACATGGATTTGCCTGTTGGTATTACTGATACATATATCATCAGCATCAACCAACGTCATTTCACCAATACCTGACCGAGCTAGCGCTTCTGCAACCCAAGAACCTACGCCACCAATACCAAGAATACAGACATGGGCTTGCTTAAAATTGGCAACGCCTTGTTCACCATAAATTCGCTGCGTCCCTGCGAAACGTTGTTGAAACTCACTCACTTATTTCTTATCTCTCTTTCATCGTAATTTGGTTAAACACAACGCACTGTTAAATTTATAATTAATAAATATCTTTAGCCGTCTACGTTTTATATTTTGCAGATACTTTTAATTAAAAATCATCTTCGGTAAGTTCAGTCACTACTGTATTTTGACATTGCGCACACAGCCCTTCTATAAAGATAGTACCCGCTTGTTCATATTCTACAGGCTTAGTTAAACCCAAATTTTCTTTGCTACAGTGATCACACCAAGTATTAGTTATAAAATCCTGTTGATCTTCAAGGCTACGCTGAAAAAAATCTCTATCCACACGTTGATCATCTTGCTCTGTCATAAATAAATCCTTAAGGCGCTGCGCCATTATCAAATAACCGTTAGTTTTAATTTTACGTGATATTTAAAGGCTTTCGCTAATAAAATTGACCGATTTTAGGACATTAATGTATTTTTCTATTTTTATGCCTACTTTATTCATCGCCAGCTGTGTAGCAATAATATTTTTTGCAGCAAAGCCAGCCAAACACATTGTAAATTATGCAATATTCACTAAAAGAGAGAAATTTGCAGATCGGCAATCATATGAATCGACATGATTCAGGGAGTAAGGTATAAATATGATCATGTTTTTTTGCTTTTAGTCATCATTAATTAACTATATTAGTCATTATCTATAAAGCAGAATAAAAATAACTAGATAGAAAAGGAATTTATAATCACATGAGTAACTATCATACATTTAAAAAAGCCGCTGGAGTTTTTTCTGTTTCATTGATTATCACAGGATGTGTGTCGACCTCAGCTTTGGATACAAACACCTCTACATGGGACACTAAACGCGTACTGTGTGTTGCTGCTGGAGGCTTAGCAGGCGCTGCACTGGACGCCGCTGGCAACAACAATAGTAATGGTGGCTCTAAAGCCGGTGGGGTCATCATAGGCGCAGGCTTAGGTGCTATTTTCTGTGCTGAAGGCGTCGTATTTGATGGTGATAAAGATGGTGTCGTCGATAACAATGATCAATGCCCTTATACACCTTCTGGTATAGCAGTAGATGCTAGCGGTTGCGCTCTTGATGATGATAAAGACGGTGTTCCCAACTCAATTGATCAATGCCCCGACACACCAGCAGGTGCTCAAGTTGATGAAGCTGGCTGCCAGCTGTTTAAAGATGACGACGGTGATGGTGTAGAAAACAGCATTGATCAATGCCCTGATACGCCAGCTGGTACCGCTGTTAACGCGATTGGTTGTGAAGAAGACACGGCTATCGTTCTCGATGGTGTATTTTTTGAATACAAATCATCTGCTTTAACTAACAGCTCAAAATCGTTACTAGATCAAGTTGCCGTTAAACTAACCTCGGCTCAAGTTGATGTTTTAGTCGGCGGACACACTGACTCTATTGGCGGTAACAAATACAATTTAAATCTATCACGTCAACGCGCTGATACTGTTAAAAACTACCTTATCTCCCAAGGTGTAGATAAGTCAAAAATCACCTCTAAAGGGTTTGGCGAAAGCAAACCACTTGCCGATAACAAAAGTGAGCAAGGACGCGCTGAAAACAGACGCGTAGATTTACAAGTTCAGAACTAAAAACTAGATAAATAAATAAAACCGACTTACATGTCGGTTTTTTTATGCCTGCTGACAGCAATTCTTAACTATTACACGACTGACCCTCATTAATATTATATAACTAATTCCTTTGTCTAGTTTGCTAGCATGAGTATCAATTGTATTATACTCATCTCAGTTTTAAGTCATATATAAGCAAATATTCAATGGCAGATTGTCGACAATTTGTTATTTTTAAGCTAGAATTCACCCCATATCCATGGGCTTGAGAGATCTTGCGTATAATCAGATATGTGTCAGTAATCCATAAAATAGCAACAGCTGACAAATAATTAGATGAGGACAAAACCGTGCTAGAAGCTTACCGTAAACATGTAGAAGAACGCGCTATTCAAGGCGTCCCACCCGTACCACTTACTCCTGAACAAACGGCTGATTTGATTGAGTTATTAAAAGCTCCCCCAGCAGGTGAAGAAGATTATATTTTAAATCTTCTCACTGAACGTGTGCCAGCAGGTGTTGACCAAGCAGCTTATGTTAAAGCAAGCTTCTTATCAGCAATCACTACTGGTGACTCTAATTCACCTCTTATCTCAAAAATACGTGCTGTTGAAATTTTAGGATCAATGTTAGGTGGCTACAATATCCAGCCATTGATTGCCTGCTTAGACGATGCTGAATTAGCACCAAGTGCTGTGACGGCGCTTTCTCATACATTGTTAATGTTTGATGCATTTCATGATGTTAAAGAAAAGATGGATGCAGGCAATGCTTTTGCTAAACAAGTAATAGAATCTTGGGCTGCTGGCGAGTGGTTCACATCAAAACCTAAACTTGCTGATAGCATCACATTAACGGTATTTAAAGTTCCTGGTGAAACAAATACCGATGATCTATCCCCTGCTCCTGATGCTTGGTCTCGCCCAGACATTCCTTTACATGCCAACGCTATGTTAAAAATGACGCGCGATGGTATTGAGCCACAAGAACACGGTGTTGTTGGCCCTCTTGCACAGATTGAAGAAGTGAAAGCAAAAGGCCACCCTGTTGTCTACGTTGGTGATGTTGTTGGTACAGGCTCATCTCGCAAGTCCGCGACCAACTCTGTACTTTGGTTCTTCGGTAATGATATTCCACATATCCCTAACAAAAGAACCGCAGGTTTTTGCTTTGGTAACAAAATAGCACCGATCTTCTTCAACACAATGGAAGATGCAGGCGCACTACCTATCGAGCTTGATGTTGATAAAATGCAAATGGGCGACGTTATTACTGTTTTCCCATATGAAGGAAAAGTCACAAACGAAGCTGGAGAGACTATCTCTACGTTCTCTCTTAAAACGCAAGTACTGTTAGATGAAGTACAAGCTGGCGGACGTATCCCGCTAATTATCGGTCGCGGTTTAACTGATAAAGCAAGAGAAGCGCTAAACTTAGAAGCTAACAACTTATTCAGAACCCCTGATCAGCCTGTCGCAACAGCAGACCAAGGTTATACTCTTGCTCAAAAAATGGTCGGTAAAGCATGTAATGTAGACGGTATTTTACCTGGCACATCATGCGAGCCTAAAATGACAACGGTAGGATCTCAAGATACTACGGGGCCTATGACACGTGATGAGCTTAAAGATTTAGCTTGCCTAGGTTTCTCAGCAGATTTAACCATGCAGTCTTTCTGTCACACTGCTGCTTACCCTAAACCGGTTGACGTTAACACTCACCACACCTTACCTGATTTCATTATGAATCGTGGTGGTGTTGCACTTCGCCCAGGCGATGGTGTTATCCACTCTTGGTTAAACCGTATGTTACTACCTGATACTGTAGGTACTGGTGGTGACTCACATACGCGCTTCCCTCTTGGTATTTCATTCCCAGCAGGCTCTGGCTTAGTAGCTTTCGCAGCAGCGACTGGTGTGATGCCACTTGATATGCCTGAATCAATTTTGGTTCGCTTTAAAGGTGAAATGCAACCGGGTATTACACTTCGTGACTTGGTACATGCGATTCCTTATTACGGCATTCAAAGCGGCCTATTAACTGTAGAGAAAGCAGGTAAAGTCAATGAGTTCTCTGGTCGAATCCTAGAAATTGAAGGCCTAGAGCACTTAACAGTTGAACAGGCATTTGAGCTAACTGATGCCTCAGCTGAGCGCTCTGCTGCCGGCTGTACTATTACGCTAAGCGAAGAGTCAGTTGCTGAATACTTGAACTCTAATATCGTGATGCTTAAATGGATGCTATCTGAGGGCTACGGCGATGAGCGTACCATCAATCGTCGTATCGATGGTATGCAAGCATG
This sequence comes from Gammaproteobacteria bacterium AS21, assembly GCA_038900335.1. Classification (GTDB taxonomy): domain Bacteria; phylum Pseudomonadota; class Gammaproteobacteria; order Pseudomonadales; family Balneatricaceae; genus Rs1. The sequence goes on from JBBMRB010000014.1 coordinate 25,126, forward strand.
GTTAGCGAACCCAAGCTTAATGCGTGCAGATGCTAATGCTAGCTATGCCCACACCTTAGAAATTGATGTTTCAGCAATAAAAGAGCCTATTTTATGCGCACCAAATGACCCTGATGATGCGCGTTTATTATCAAGTGTCGCCGGTCGCAAAATTGATGAAGTATTCATCGGCTCTTGTATGACTAACATCGGTCACTTCCGCGCTGCTGGTAAGTTACTTGAAGCTAACAAAGGCTCTATCCCGACACGTATGTGGATAGCACCACCAACCAAAATGGATGCAGCGCAGCTATCAGATGAAGGTTATTACAACATCTTTGGCAATGCTGGTGCGAGAATAGAAATGCCAGGCTGTTCACTATGCATGGGTAACCAAGCACGTATAGCAGCTAAATCAACAGCCGTTTCTACCTCTACTCGTAACTTCCCTAACCGTTTAGGTGATGGTGCTGATGTTTTCCTAGCCTCGGCTGAGCTTGCCTCAGTTGCTGCTATTACTGGTAAGCTACCAACAGTGTCAGAGTACCTTGAACACGCTAAGACTTATGACTCTATGGCTGGCGAAATTTATAAATACCTAAATTTCGACAAAATGGAAAGCTACGTTAAAAAAGCATCGAATGTGATTCCACTTATTCAAGAAGCTTAACAACTGCTTGGTAGGGTTTATCGCCCTATCATATTAAAAGTCCCTCTGAGTATTGATACTTAGTGGGACTTTTTTTTCGCTAATCATCTGTAGGAACACTCTTTATTACTATGGCCAATCTTATTCTTCTCAACAAACCTTTCCAAGTGCTCAGCCAGTTTACCGATGAAGACAATAGGAAAACGCTAAAACACTATATATCTGAACAAGGCTTTTACCCGGCGGGTAGATTAGATTACGATTCTGAGGGCTTATTGATTTTAACGGATGATGGTCAGACTCAGCACCAATTAGCCAACCCTGCATTCAAATTAGAGAAGACCTATTGGGTACAAGTAGAGGGAGAGATAACAACACAGGCAATTGAAGCGCTAGTTAACGGCGTTATGCTTAAAGATGGCATGACCAAAAGGGCGAAAGCGAAAAAACTGGCAGAACCTAAACTGTGGCCTAGAAACCCACCTATTAGAGAGCGCCAGAACCAGCCAACATCTTGGCTTGAGCTGAAAATAAAAGAAGGCAAAAACAGACAGGTAAGACGCATGACAGCGGCGGTGGGCTTCCCGACTCTAAGGCTCATCAGATATGCCATTGGCAACTGGACAGTCGATTCCATTAGCCCAGGCGAGCATCTTAAAACAACTGTTCACCTTGCTAAACCTGATATCAAAACACGGCTAAAACCCGTGAACAAAGAGCGCAACACGCCAAGAAAAAACAAGCAAACTAAACCTAGAAGATAATGCCAGAGTTATGTTTTCAGCCTTCCTAACGCCCATTTAAGTAAATGATGCTTGCATACTAGCCATTTCCAATGAGTACTGTTACTTTTTTTTATTGACTATTTGCCATACTATATAGCCTGCAAACCATACAAAAAGTACGACAAAAATCACACCAAACCCGTTCGCTATATAATCACACAGCTGCTCATTAACGCAGTTCATACCAATTTTAATATTCATACAACCTCGCTATATAAAACAACAGGTTTATTACTCAAATAATCAACATAACACTAACGAGCTGTTAGTCTAAAAAGAAGTCAATTTTTTGTATATTCAGCCAACGACCGTAAAGCAAATTATTTATCTAATTGCTGTGCTTGAATCACTGTAATCGCAATGACATTAACCACATCTTGTGCTTTACAGCCACGTGACAAATCATTCGCAGGTTTATTAAGGCCCTGTAATATAGGCCCTATCGCCTCGGCTTTACCGATACGCTCTGCCAGTTTATATCCTATATTTCCCGCTTCAAGTGAGGGAAACACCAACACATTAGACTGGCCATTCACTTGCGAATTTGTAATTTTTTTACTGGCGATCGCTGGCACAATAGCAGCGTCAAGCTGCACTTCACCATCTATTTTTAGATTAGGGTTGCGCTGCTTAACGATTGCTGTCGCAGCACTAACCTTATCAACTGCAGGGTGCTTAGCACTACCATTCGTTGAAAATGATAGCATCGATACTTTCGGCTCCTGCTCTAACAAAGCCTGTGCACTAGCGGCTGCACTTAAAGCGATCTCTGCTAATTGCTGCGCATCTGGGTCAATAATCAACGCACAATCTGAAAATATAATACCGCCTTTTAATGCATGAAAAGGCTGGCACATCATCATTAGAAAAAAACTAGAGACTATCTTACTATCAGCAGCTTTACCTATTATTTGTAGCGCTGTTCTTACCGTATCACCTGTAGTGTAAACTGCACCAGCGACAGAGCCATCAGCATCGCCAAGATGAACCATCAATTGGGCGAAATATAACGGCTGCTCAACTAACTCTGTTGCCTGCTCTAAGCTCATGCCTTTTTCTTTGCGCCTTTCATACAAAGCTTGTGCATAGCGTGCCCTATCGCCACTGCCACTTGGGTCTATAATAGTAATATTATCCAAACTAACAGCTAACTGCTCAGCCTCTTGATTGATACGCTCTTTAGATCCTAGTAACGTAATGCTCGCGTAACCTTGTGCCGCACTTTGCGCGCCTGCGGCAATAATTCTTGGATCCTCACCTTCAGCTAACACTATTCTTTTAGGGTTAGCTTGGGCACGGCTGAAAATATTATTTAGCGCTTTCATTGTTTGCAACTCCCTATATGTACATGGATTAATATCTGTTTTTAGCAGCTTATAAAAAAATAAAGCCCAGTTAGGTTTCCCTAAATGAGCTTATTGTAGGCTACTTGTTATAGTAGCCTATATTTGATCTATATAAAAATTATACGAAATCTTTATATTTTTCTAAGTGACGAACAGGCTTAGACAATGCATCACGACGGAACGGATCGCCTAATTCACGAGTACACATTACTTCAAGAACGGTGGTGATACCTTCTTCCATCTGTAAACGTACCGCTTCTTTAAGAGCAGGCCCTACATCTTCTAATTTATCGACAACCACGCCGTTAGCACCCATTGCTTGGGCAATACCTGCAAAGCTTTGGTTTTCTAACTCACCCGCTACGAAGCGACGGTTGTAGAAATCCACTTGGTTTTTCTTCTCAGCACCCCATTGGCGATTGTGGAAGACAACCGCGGTAACAGGGATACTTTCACGTACACAAGTCATCACTTCCATCATTGACATACCCCAGGCACCGTCACCAGCGTAAGAGATAGCAGGACGCTCAGGAGCCGCTACTTTAGCACCCATGATAGTTGGTAGTGCATAACCACAGTTACCAAACGACATTGGCGCAAAGAAAGAACGCGGACGCTCAAAACGAAGGTAGCTGTTAGCGACTGAGTTAATGTTACCGATGTCAGTGGATACCATAACATCCGCTGGCATTGCCTTTTCAAGCTCGCGCAATACTTGGCGCGGATGCATGAAGCTGCCTTCTTCTTCTGATTGCTCTTTAATCATGTCTAGAGAGTAATCATCTTTCTCGTGGATCCACTGCGTTAACTCTGTCTCCCAAGCCGCTTTTTCATCAGCGATGATTTTAAGACGCTCTTCACGATTTTCTAAACATTTAGGTGTTAAGCCTTTTAACAGGTCCATGATCGCAAGTGCCGCAGCTTTTGCATCGCCATTAACAGCAACATGTACTTTTTTAACCAGACCAAGCATTTTAGGATTGCAATCAACTTGAATGATTTTGGCATCTTTAGGCCAGTAATCCATACCGTGTTGCGGCAATGTACCAAAAGGCCCTAATCTTGTTCCCAATGCTAAGATAACGTCAGCTTTAGCAATTAACTTCATTGCCGCTTTAGAACCTTGATAACCTAATGATCCAGTCCATAGTTTATGAGATGCTGGGAATGAATCATTATGCAGATAGCTGTTTACAACAGGCATATCTAATTGCTCAGCAATCGCGATCGCTTCTTCAAACGCATCGCCCATGACCACACCACCACCTGATACCATTACAGGGAAATCAGCAGCTGCTAGTAATTCTGCCGCTTCTTTAAGTGCTTGTGCACCACCAGCAGAACGCTCAATACGAATTGGCTGTGGAATTTCACACTCAATATCACCGTAGAAATTATCTCTTGGGATGTTCAATTGAGTCGGTGCATTTTCTAGCATTGCACGGTCAAAACAACGAGCAGTTAGCTCTGCCATACGTGTATTGTTAACAACACTGACTTGGTATGCAGTAATTGTTTCAAAGAACGGAAGCTGCTCTGCTTCTTGGAAACCACCAAGGCCTTGGCTATTAGTACCTGTTTCTGGGGTAATACATACCACAGGAGAATGCGCCCAGTAAGCGGCGGCAATAGCCGTTACAAAGTTAGTAATACCAGGGCCGTTTTGCGCAATACACACACCGTGACGACCAGATACTCTAGAGTACCCATCAGCCATATGGCCAGCGCCCTGCTCGTGTACTACTGGAATCAAACGGATCCCAGCAGGTGTGAAAATATCCATCGCATCCATGAATGCGGAACCCATTATACCAAAACAATCAGTGACATTATTTGCAACTAACGTTTCAACAAACGCTTCACTAGGTGTCATACGTGCCATATATAGTTATCCTTCTTATTTTCCTGACTTTGGCATCAGGTTATGTACTAATGGGAATAGTGATTGTGTAAACAAGTGATCACAACAACTACTCATAATATAAATCGATAGTAGTCTTAGACTCATTTAAGGAATAGAACCAGATTTATAGAAAAGGATAAGCCAGCGCTCGCCACTATTTTAAAATTCTTTTATCTGGTCTCAAAAAAAATCATAACCTATTGTTATAAAACAATCTTATTGGGATTAATTGTATGCTAAAAAATAAATCCACCCTTTCTTAAGTTAAAGAGTGAATTAAATCTGCCAATTCTTTGATACCAGGCTCTATTTTTTCTGTTCTGATTGACGAGAAACCTAAGCGGAAATAGTTTTTACCAGCACCTGGCGTTAAAAAATTAATTTCTCCTGGCTCAATTAAAATGCTTCTAGCTCTAGCCTCCTGCTGTAATATTTTAGCATCCAAGCCTTTAGGGCCTTTTACCCAGTAACAAGAGCCACCAAAACTTGGCTGGCGATGTGACTCCGGCAAATACTTGGTCAATGCTTCATCCATGGCGCGCCAGCGTGTCTGATAATTGCGCATAATATTCATGATCAGCGAGTCGTGATAACCACGCTCTAAAAATAATGCCACTGAACGCTGATTGTTAGCAGCGGGATGACGCAGCATTAACCGTCTTAGTGCTCGCACCTCTTTAATAAATTCAACTGGCCCCACGATATAACCAAAACGCAAACCCGGCGCTAGTGTTTTAGACAAACTGCCGACATAGATAACACGCCCGTTTCTATCTAAACTTTTCAGCGCTGGAATAGGGTTGGAATTAAAGTTTGTCTCGCTCTCATAATCATCTTCAACAATGATAAAGTCATCATCACTTGCTCGTTGCAACAACTCATAACGTCGTGCGAGTGGCATAGTCACTGTTGTAGGGCACTGATGTGACGGCGTGGTGTAAACTAAATCGCAATCACTTAAATGATCGCCAATTTCCATACCATCATTATCTACCGGTAGCGGCTTAATTTGAGCGGGGTTAATACTTGCAATATTACGAATATCAACATAGCCGGGATCCTCTATACCGATGGTACTGTCTTTATCCATTAACAGCTTAACCAACATATATAAGGCATGTTGGGCACCAACTGTCACTAGAATCTCATCGGCACTGGCCCAGACGCCACGCCTGGGCAGTAATCTTGTTCTGATTTGTTCAATCAGTAACGGATCGTCTTTATCGACACGATCAGCCGCCCAATCTTTTATCGATGAAGCACTGACAGCATCTTTACAGCATTCACGCCAGTTAACTGAGGGGAACATACTAGTATCAAACTGGCCATAGATAAAAGGGTACTCAAAGCTTTGCCAATCCTTAGGTTTTTTAACATTGCCCTGCTCACTGGGCTTTAGCTTAAAACGATTTTGCCAATTTGGCGCAATACCACTAGGCACATCATCGTCAATTCGCTTTGCAGTATCTAGTTGTACTTTGCCGCTGAGGATGTCGGGGTTAACAAAATAGCCACTTCGCTCTTTGGCAATAATGTAACCATCATCCAGTAAATGCTCATAGGCAATAACAACGGTATTGCGAGCAACCTTAAGTTGCACTGCCATTTTCCTGCTGGAAGGTAATGCTTTATTTAGAGGGATATTTCCATTCAAGATCGCACTTGCAATTTGTTCTCTTAACTGTTGCTGTAAACTCGCACCATTGCCAGGCGTCAAATGAAACAATTGGAACATCGAAAAACCTTTTCTAACAATAAATAAATAAGAATATACGTCATAGCTAACACTATACGTAACACAGAATAGACTTTTAACGATAGCATCATAACCTAGTAACCTTACCAATGTTTAGCTATGATTATTTAAACTTGTAAAGAGGCTAAATCTATCTTGTCTTTAAAAAAACAAAGCCAAACTCAGCAGATACTGAATTTGGCTTTTTGTAGAGAGGCTATTTTAAAATGTAATTGCTTAAAACAGCTTATACGTTTGGCGTTAACTCAGCCATAGCATTATCAATAGCATCAACAATATTGTCAATATCTTCCTTAGATGCTATTAGAGCGGGGCTTAAGCATACAGTGTTGTTCAACTCCCTAAATGAGCGATTTGTTCTACCTATAATCACCCCGTTTTTCATACAATGCGCGCCGATAGCCATCGCTACTGATTCATCAACTGGCTCTTTTGTGGCTCTATCTACAACCATTTCAAAACCACAGAAAAGCCCCTTGCCACGAACATCGCCTATAATTTGATATTTATCTTTTAAATCATGTAACCTGGCCAGCAAATAGGCACCTTGTACTCTGACATTTTCTATTAAGTTCTCTTCTTCGATAATTTTCATATTGGCAAGTGCAGCAGCAGGCCCTGCTGTACAGCCGCCAAACGTTGAAATATCTCTAAAGTAATCCATTCTTTGATCAGAATTTTCTTTGAAAATATTGAAAATCTCTTCTGTAGTCACCGTACAAGAAATAGCCGCGTAACCTGAAGCCACACCTTTAGCCATCGTCACGATATCCGGTTTAATACCATAGTGCTGATAACCAAACCACTCACCGGTTCTGCCTAATCCACAAACAACCTCATCAATATGTAACAGCACATCATACTGCTTACAGATTTCTTGCACTCTATCCCAATAGCCTTTTGGTGGTTCAATAACACCGCCACCTGCTGTAATAGGCTCTAAGCATAGCGCCCCAACGGTATCAGGGCCTTCGCGAAGAATAACTTTTTCTATTTCATTAGCGGCTCTAATACCATAATCATCAACTTCACCCCATTGTGAACGATACTCACAACAATGGGGTACTTCAACAAAACCAGGTGTAAATGGCCCGTATTGGTTTTTGCGCTCAAACTGCCCTGTTGCACTTAATGCAGTAATGGTTGTGCCGTGATAATCGCGTTCACGATATAGCACTTTATGCTTTTTGCCGCCATTTTTCATCGCTGCGATTTGGCGTACTATTTTAAACGCTTTTTCGTTAGCTTCAGAACCTGAGTTTGAATAGTACACTCGAGATAAACCCGGCATTTTTTCAATCAACTTTTCTGCAAACTGGGCAGCGACAACGTTACCTGCAGTTTGTGCAAAATAGTTCATTGTCACTAGCTGATCGCGAACAGCATCGGCGATTTCGGTACGGCCATAACCAACATTGACAGTCCATACCGCGCCAGAAACCGCATCTAAATATTCCTTGCCATTTGCATCCCAAACACGCATTCCAGAACCTTTAACGATAACCATAGGATCTGCATTTTCATAAGGTTTATGCTGGGACAGATGGTGCCATACATGGTTGCGGTCATTTGCTACGACTTCTTTGGTATCGTATTCGTTAACATTAAGTTTCATCGGTATCTCCCACAGGCACAAGCAGACTGCTATTACCTAATCGCTGTATTCAGCTGTTGATAAATTTGTTTGTTTTTGTAATTTTATTACTGTTAATCAATTAATTTCTTATTGCCTAAATTAAGGGGAAAGGCAAAAAGGGAGTTAGTGCCAAATCTTTATCAAATATGATACCAGCATACGCCATGGGCTTTACCGGCATTTATGATATTTGATATTGTGGACTTTTTTAGAAAATACAACTATCAATACCGACTTTTGCAACAATAAAAACTTGTTTTAACAAGATAATATATTTCATCCGCCAAATTGATTTTTAAGATAGTAACAATTTTTAATGTTAATAATGATCATTTAATCTATTCTCGGCAACTCGCTATCTTCATCGCTTTGGACTTTTATAATGAATACACAATACTTACAAGGATTTGCACTAACAACAGCTGGCGTTGCAGTGCTCAGTTTTGATGCCTTATTATTACGCCTAATTGATGCCAACAGCATGAATATTACATTCTGGCGAGGTCTATTACTGTTCGTTGTTATTGCTGCAGGTTTTAAAATAAGCAACCCAACACAAGCTATTTTTAGAGCAGATTGGCGCTACCTAAGATCGGCAATATTATTCGCCATTAGCTCAATTTGTTTTGTCAAAGCGGTAGAGTCAACCTCAGTCGCTAATGTACTAGTTATTATCAGCATTCAACCTTTACTTGCCGCACTACTTTCATGGTTCCTGCTCGGTGAGAAATCCCCTGCCATTACCTGGCTTGCTATTGCCATCGCTTTCTTGGGTGTTCTATGGGTGTTTCTTGATTCATGGCACACCACAGCCGCTAGTGAAAACAGCTTAACAGGTGATTTATACGCGCTGTTTTGTGGTTTGGCACTCTCAGCAAAATTTGTTAATGACAGAGGCGAGAAACAACATTCAATGGTGCCCGCTCTCGCACTCGGTGGTTTAATTATGATGGTATTTGCCTTTTTTAGTGCACCTACTATCACTTTACACGGCACTCAATGGCTTTGGATTTCTATATTGTGTATTGCTGTGGTTCCCTTTTCATTTATGGCTATTACTAAAGGCCTCAAGCACTTACCGGCTGCTGAAGTTGCTATGTTGATGTTACTTGAAACGATCATAGGACCGTTGTGGGTCTGGCTATTTATCGGTTTAGCACCTAACAATGCAGCACTTCAGGGAGGCTCAATTATCATATTAACGCTAAGCCTACACACTGTCGTTAAATACAAAATGGATAGCAACAAAAATAGACTAGCTAGCATGACGCAATAATTAAACTCATACTAAAAGTTTATACTGCATTAAACATCCTTTTTAATACCACTCTAAAAAGTACTAACTATTCTTAAGTATTTTATGCAACTAAACATATTAGCTATGTTCAATTTGAACATGGCGTTCAGCACCTGTATATTTTTATAACACATTCAAAACAGCCTATCTAAACCTATTAGAGGAAGGTCGTTATGTTTCTTATGAAAGTAGATAAGCATACTGATATCGTATTTTTACACCAAAGCTTTGCCGTAAAATTCCATCTGTTATATCAAAGCCATCGACGACACGTTTCAAAATGGTTCAATAAAGAAGTAGCAGCAAATGATGTAAGTAGTTTTGTAAGCTTAGTAAATGATGCACTAGCTGACTACGCTAAGGGTAAAACACTACAATGCGCTATTTTTTATCAACACAACATTATTGGCTATATTGGCCTCGTCAAAATTAATAACCTGCTTAAAAAAGCGGAATTAAATTATTGGATTAGTCATCAATATTTAGATCGAGGGATTACCTTTGCTTGCTGTCAATCGATGATCGAGTATGCTTTTTCCTTTTTGAAATTGGAAAAACTGGAAATTGCTATCGATACCAACAATATCGATAGCCGCAAAATGTGTGAAACCTTAAATTTTGAACTTGAGGGTATATTAAACCGTGCTGATAACATAAATGGCTTAGTTATCAATCATGCTCAATACGGTCTGTTGAAAATACACAAGCCTATAATTAATCAATAGATGAAGAAAATTCGTTGTAATCCATTGATCAGAGGCTCATAATCTTCAAATTATGCCCTTAGAACATATCTTAGCAACCTAATATTTGTATTAATATCTTAGGGTTGCGATATGCTATATTTCAGCACCAGTACTTTAAGTACCTCTTTATAAGAAATATATTAAGCTCTTTGGGACAGGTCAATTGAGTTAACAAATTGAGTTTTATATGTCTAAAAAAATTAATGTGGGTGTCGTTTTTGGCGGCCGATCTGCTGAGCATGAAGTCTCGCTTATGTCAGCAAAATCGTTAGTAAATGCAATGAACAAAGACAAATATAATGTTCATTTAATTGGGATCACTCATCAAGGGCAATGGCTATATGCTGATTCATCTACCAATGCTTTAGAGCATAAAACCGTTGATGAACAAACATTACTACCAACACGAATAGATTTTTCTAACGCCACATCTTTGTTAGTCAATAATGCTGAGAGTGGCAATAATGAAATACTTGCTAACTTAGATGTTATCTTCCCTGTGCTGCATGGTCCCTACGGCGAAGATGGCACCATACAGGGCCTATTCGAGCTATCTAACGTTGCTTACGTAGGCTGCGGCGTAGCGGCATCTGCTATCGCTATGGACAAAGCAATGGCTAAGAATGCCTTCAAAGCAGCTGGTTTGCTGCAAATGGATTACCAAGTCTATAAACTTTCGCAATTCAATAACGACCAACACGCAGTACTGCAACAAATAACCGATACTTTTGATTTCCCTGTGTTCGTCAAGCCCGCCAATATGGGCTCAAGCATAGGCATAAGCAAAGCACATGATAACAATGAGCTTTTAATTGCCATTAATGATGCATTTAAATACGATAATAAAATTATTATTGAAGCAAGTGCTGAAAACTGTGCAGAAGTTGAATGTGCTATTTTAGGGTTAGATAATCCAAAAGCATCTCAAGTGGGTGAAATCCATGCCGGTAAAGAGTTTTACGATTATGAAACTAAATACTTTGATGGCAAATCAAGCACAGTAATACCTGCTAATCTGCCTCAAAGCATAATGAGCAAAGTGCAACAAGCCGCTATTAAAGCTTTTGAAGCCATTGATGGCAGCGGCTTATCGCGAGTAGATTTTTTCGTTAATCGCACTACTCATGATATCTATATTAATGAGGTTAATACTATGCCAGGTTTCACACCTATCAGTATGTACAGCAAACTGTGGCAAGCGAGCGGTATAGAATACAGTGAGTTAGTTGATCAATTAATTGATTTAGCCTTTGAAAAACATCAACAAAAAGCCAGATTAAGCGCGTACTAATAACACATTAGCGTATAACTTAAATTGCTGTATCGCTTATAAAAAAGGCCTTTTAATTATATTAAAAGGCCTTTTTTTGTTTAATCCTCTACTCGTAAAAAAACACTAATATTTATTAAAATAGTGGCTGTAAATGCTCAACAAAATCATCGGCGGATACTACGCCAACAATACTCATATTCTTCTCTAATACACCATTGCGATTATAAAATATTATCGCAGGTGGTCCTATTACCTGATATTTTTTTAGCAGCTTGCGTGACTCATCATTAAAATCAGTGAGATCCACTTTTACTAACGTCATTTTAGCTAACTCATTCGCCACCTTAGCCTGCTCAAACATCAACTCAACTTCTACACATGAGATACACCAATCAGCATAGAAATCAAGCATCACCGGTCGTTGCTCTCGCTGAGCACTAGCAAGGATCGGCGTCAATTGATCAATAGTCGTTATTGTTACGAAGTTATTTTTGTGCTCATTAACTGCAACACTAGCCGATCCAGCTAAGCCTTTTAATGGCTTTAAAAAATTACCATTACCCACTAACACGCCGATAAACAAACTCATTGCATAGACCAATATTACCAAGCCAATACCCTTAATAAAGGTCCTTTTATTATCTGGCTCTTTAACGAAATTTAGCGCTCCCATATAAATCGCACTAATGATCAGGGTAATCGCTGTAAGTAACATTGTGACTTCAAGGCTAACAATGCGATCAAGTGTATAAATAGCCATTAAGATAAGCAGCACACCAAACGCAGCTTTAACGCTATTCATCCAACCGCCAACTTTAGGCATAAAATGACCAGCTGAAACGCCGGCGATTAATATAGGAACACCCATACCAATACTTAGCGAAAATAAAGCCATGCCGCCCAATACCGGGTCTGCAGTTTGGCCAATATAGATAAGCGCACCGGCAAGTGGTGCAGCCATACAAGGACCTACTATCAATGCTGATAACACCCCCATGATAGCAACACCTAGGTAATCGCCACCTTGTTGACTATTACTAAGAGACGCTAATTTGCTTTGCAAAGCAGAGGGTAATTGCAGTTCATAAAAGCCAAACATCGACAGCGCTAGCAGCACAAACACGATACTGAATGAGGCAATAATCCAAGGCACTTGAAACAGAATTTGTAGGTTTTCACCAAATAGCCCAGCAAATATACCGGCAAGTGTATAAGTAAACGCGAGAGATAAAACATAAATAGCACTGAGGTAAAATGCTTTTCGTTTACTAACCTGCTTACCTTGCCCTGCTATAATACTCGATATAATAGGGATCATTGGAAACACACAAGGTGTTAAAGATAAAGCTAAACCAGCGACAAAGAAAGCGGCGATAATCCAGACAAAGTTCCCATCTGCGAGCAAGTCACTAAAGTAATCTTGCTCACTGGCAACACCTGATGCTATTAGAGTCGCAGCAACCTCATCAGAGCTATCAGCCGCTACATTCGCTATGCTTGCAGTGTCATTAACTGTATTACTGTCATTACTTTTTATTAAATCAATAGCAACATCTTTAGTGACAGGTGGGTAGCAGACACCGCCATCCCAACAACCTTGATAATTGATTCTTAAATCAATAGTTTTAGCTTCACTGACATTATTAAACTGTAAAACAACTTCACTACTATGATAATAGACATCAACTTTACCAAACAACGGGTCATCTTTTGGCTTAGTTGGGCTGCGACTCATTTCTTTAATGGTTATACCATCGCCAACGCTAAAGGACATGCGATTATCATATAAATAATAATCATCTAATATATCCCAGCGCAATAAATATTGATTCTCTGTTATTGGCTCTATTTGTAAAGTAAATGCTTCGTCAACATGTACAGGGTCACTTCGGGTGCTACTGCCAAATATGCCAGCATTGGCCATACCGCTTATGGTCAATAACAATAGACATAACATTTTAAATTTATTAGAAAAAATCAACAACGTCCCTTACTCCAAATTGCTTTACTGAATACACAGTAAGCATTGATCATAATATTATTCGCAGCTTATGTTATTTAAATAGGTCATCTTAAGCCGATACGATACCACCCATAAGCCATAGCGATACAAGCAGCTACGCCTGCACATACTGATATAAATTAAACAAAAAGCTTATTGGTGTGTATACGACAACATAACGCCTAAAGATTCAAAAAAACCTTAATAATTAGCAGATTGTTAGTATAAAACTATTTTTATACAACTGTTGAAAATTAATTGCTAAAAAGCCACCGCTATTACTTATCCAACTATAATTTTTATGTTACAAAGGAGCGAATATATAGATTAACTTATAAGTTAGGCCGCTCAGGATACTCAAACAAATGAATAATTCACATGTAGACAATTTAAATATTGATAATTTTTCAGTGCTAATTACCCCACAAGATCTTAAAGACAAGCTACCGTTAACGCAAAAAGCTATTGCAACTATTACGCAAGGTAGAGAAGTCGTGCGCAACATTCTCGATGGCAGCGATAAACGACTTTTTATTGTCATCGGCCCCTGCTCTATTCACGATACCGAAGCAGCACTAGATTATGCCAAGCGCCTAAAAGAGCTTGCTGAAAAAGTTAAAGACTCAATCTATATTGTCATGCGTGTTTATTTTGAGAAACCCAGAACAACGGTAGGTTGGAAAGGTTTAATTAACGACCCGGATTTAAACGACACCTTTCAGATTGAAAAAGGCATGCACATTGCCCGTAAATTACTATTGGATTTATCGGATATGGGCTTGCCTTTAGCAACTGAAGCACTTGACCCAATTTCACCACAGTACATGCAAGATCTTATTTCTTGGTCAGCTATTGGCGCTCGTACCACAGAGTCACAAACGCATCGCGAAATGTCTTCTGGCCTATCTTGCGCTGTGGGTTTCAAAAATGGCACCGATGGCGGGCTCGATGTTGCCACTAACGCACTTAAATCTGTTAGCCACTCCCATAGTTTTTTAGGTATTAACGGTGAAGGTGAAGTTGCCATTATCAAAACGACTGGTAATCAATATGGCCACCTTGTTTTGCGTGGCGGTGGTGGCAAACCTAACTATGACTCAATTAATATTGCCAAATGTGAGCAAGCACTAGAAAAATCAGGCTTGAAAACGAATATCATGGTTGATTGCTCTCATGAGAACTCATCAAAAGACCCGGCAAATCAGCCATTGGTCGCGAGAGACATCATCAACCAAATTGTTGATGGCAATAAATCGATAGTCGGTTTAATGATTGAATCAAACATCGGCTTTGGCAACCAAAAGGTTCCAGCTAACCTTGCTGATCTTGAATACGGCGTCTCTATTACTGATGGCTGTATTGATTGGCAACAAACTGAAGATTGCCTACTAGAAATGCACAGCAAATTAAAAGACATACTGCCTAAGCGCTAATAGTCTTAAAGTATAATCGAATAGAGCCAGCTGTATTTATGAAGCTGGCTCTAATTTAAACGTGCTAAATAACACCGCTATTTTACCCAGCCATCCGCCGCTTTAATATCACTCTCTTTTTGTGCTACCCAACTCTCACTTGCGACCATTTTTTCTTTTTTCCAAAAAGGCGCTTCTTTTTTCAAATAATCCATTATAAATTGACTGGCATTAAACGCATTGACTCGGTGTGCGCTAATGACTCCAATAAACACAATATTATCGTTTTTATACAACTCACCTACTCGATGAATAATCATTACCCTACCTAACGCCCAACGTTCACGTGCTTGATCGATAATTTTATCCAACGTTTTCTCTGTCATTCCAGGATAGTGCTCTAAAAACAGTGCGGTTAAATTACCCTCATACGCCTCTCTAACGACACCTGTAAATGTAACTAGAGCACCATAACTCTCCTCGTTATCCTGCAACCAGCTCATAGCTGTATCCAGATTAAAATCTTCTGTTTGTATTTTTACAAAGTTTTGCGACATATTAATTTCCAATACAAAAAACTGATAGTGACTGTAATCTTTAGACTTTATGATATTTAGTGAGATTGCATCTTTCGATGCGTACTTAAAAACGTTAACATACTCACTATTAAGTAGTGTAAATAATTTTAGCTACGTTCACCTTCCAATTATATATTTATATCTTTTATTGATACTATAAAGCGAACAAGCTCACTGATAATTAAACAAATAGGCTTTAAATATCAATACAGCTTAGCAATGCATAATGCGTTAGTACGGCATGGGCAATGCATGGTATCAATTATTTAGCACTATAAATAGATGACAAAGTAAGTAGATGGTTTTCATGAATACAAATACAGATAATTCAACCTCTAAAGTAATCGTTGGCATGTCCGGCGGTGTCGACTCCTCTGTTTCAGCACTATTGTTAATGCAACAAGGCTATCAGGTTGAAGGCCTATTCATGAAGAACTGGGATGAAGATGATGGCACTGAGTACTGCACTGCAATAGAAGATTTAGATGATGCTCAAAAAGTATGCGACAAACTGGGTATCATTTTACATAAAGCAAACTTTGCAGCAGAGTATTGGGACAATGTCTTCGAACATTTCCTAGAAGAATATAAAGCAGGCCGCACCCCTAATCCAGACATACTGTGTAACAAAGAAATTAAATTCAAAGCATTTCTTGAATACGCACTTGAGCTAGGTGCTGATTATATTGCAACAGGGCACTATGTTAGACGCAAACAAGTTGATGTTGATGGCGTAGCAACCACACAAATGCAAAAAGGCTTGGATGACAATAAAGACCAAAGCTATTTTTTACATCAAGTTGGCGAGAAAGAGCTAGAAAAAACACTATTCCCAGTGGGTGAATTATTAAAACCCGCCGTGCGCGAACTTGCTGAGCAGCATGATCTGATCACTTTCAATAAAAAGGATAGTACTGGTATTTGTTTTATAGGTGAGCGTCGCTTTAAAGACTTCCTACAACAATACTTGCCGGCCCAACCTGGTAAAATAATTACCGAAAAGAATGAAGTCATCGGCAAGCATGCAGGGCTAATGTATTACACAATAGGCCAGCGACAAGGGCTACATATTGGCGGACTTAAAGATTATCCTGAAGACCCTTGGTTTGTCGCCGCTAAAGACTTAAAAAACAATCAACTTATTGCAGTACAAGGTAAACAACACGATTTACTGTACACTCAATGGTTAACTAGCAGCGATATTTTTTGGATTAATGAAACGCCAACAGCCATTACTGATGACAAACCCCTAAAATGTACGGCTAAGGTTCGCTATCGTCAAGATGATCAAGACTGCACCTTAGTAAAAGAGGCCGATGGCACATATAAAGTCCGTTTCGAACAACCTCAAAGAGCGATCACAGCAGGACAATCAGTCGTTTTCTACCTAGATGACATTTGCTTAGGTGGTGGTGTAATTGAAAACACCGGCAAATAGCATCATATATTTGTCCCTTTTTAATCATTCGGAGCACGACATTAATGTCTAGAAACAGAAGTGAACAAACCATTGCGATGGCTGCTATGTTCCAAGCAGCCACCCTCGTTGATCAAATTGCCAACAAAGGGATGGTATCGCAAAGTAGCTACGAAACCTGCATTAATAGCGTGTTTGAAATGAACCCAGCTAGCACTGAGGATATTTTTGGCGGTGTTAAGTTTTTGCCTCACAACTTAGGGCTAGGGCTAAACACACTACAATCTATATTAAAAAAGAACAAATCAGCTAATACCAGTGTTATCACCAACTATGTGCTGGCCATGGTTATGCTACAACAAAAATTAGCAAAACATGAAAACATGCTATCTGTTATTGCTGGGCGCTTAGAAAAACTCAATCAAAATGCCATCACTTACTACAGTATCGACAACACTAATGGCAACTCCCAACAGCCTATACACTATACCCACCCTAATGTAATTTCTGGTTTAGATGGTATATATCAAGATACCATTAGTACTTTCAGCTTTAGAATTAAAGTACAGGGTGATCCGCGACACTTACAAAATAAGGATAACGCCGCTAAAGTAAGAGCTTTATTATTTGCCGGTATTCGCTCTGCTATGCTCTGGGACCAAGTCGGCGGCAAGAGATGGCATTTATTATTCTTAAAAAGCAGGTTAACTAAAAGCTTAGACAACATACTCAACTCATAATAATTACAGCCTTTAAGCGGTCATATCAAAGTATTTATGCGCTAATCGCAGCCTTTTTAGCCTGCGATAGCGCTCAATCTTTTATTAACTCGCCTAATCCTCACTTCATTATTACACGCGATAAACAATTTCATATATAATACTGGCCAATTTCCCAACCTATAGAAAATAGCGAGAATATTCATGGATCTTTCTGCTTTATCCGCAATATCACCTATCGACGGCCGCTACGGCAGTAAAACAACAGACTTACGACCTATCTTTAGTGAGTTTGGGCTTATTCGCAACCGCGTTATCGTTGAAATTAGATGGTTACAAAAACTAGCTCAAACTAAGGAAATTTTTGAAGTACCAGAATTTTCCGCTAGCGCTAACAATCTATTGAATAGTATTGTCGATAATTTCAGCGAAGAAGACGCATTGCGCGTCAAAGAAATTGAGCGCACTACAAACCACGACGTAAAAGCCGTGGAATATATGATCAAAGAAAAATTTGCTGATAACGAAGAGCTACTTGCGATTAATGAATTCGTTCATTTTGCCTGTACTTCAGAAGACATCAACAATTTATCCCATGCCCTTATGCTTAAAGATGGCTTACAAGTCATGCTGCCTTTGCTAGAGCAATTAGAAGATGAAATAGCACAGCGTGCAAAAACGTTTGCAAACCAGCCAATGTTATCTAGAACACATGGCCAAACTGCATCACCAACCACAGTTGGTAAGGAAATGGCGAACGTAGCTTATCGCTTAAGACGCCAAATCAAACAGTTAAAGGGAACTGAGTTTTTGGGCAAAATTAATGGTGCCGTCGGCAACTACAATGCCCATATTAGCGCCTACCCTGATGTTGACTGGGAAACTCATGCTAAAACATTTATTAATGATCTAGGCCTAAGCTTTAACCCTTACACAACCCAAATTGAGCCACACGATTACATTGCTGAGATGTTTGATGCTTTTTGTCGTTTCAATACCATCTTAATCGATTTCGATCGTGATATTTGGGCATATATCTCAAACGGTTACTTTAAGCAAAAAACGATTGCTGGCGAAGTCGGCTCATCAACAATGCCGCACAAAGTTAACCCCATTGATTTTGAAAACTCAGAAGGCAACTTAGGTATTGCTAACGCTATAATGCAGCACCTTGCTAGCAAACTACCTATCTCACGCTGGCAGCGAGATCTAACGGACTCTACGGTACTGAGAAACATGGGTGTTGGCTTGGCTTACAGCTCAATTGCTTACCAATCTACGCTCAAAGGTCTAAGTAAACTAGAACTAAACAAAGCGGTAATCGATGCTGATTTAGATAATGCTTGGGAAATATTAGCAGAGCCTATTCAAACGGTCATGCGCCGCTACGGTATTGAAAAGCCATACGAAAAACTCAAAGAGTTGACTCGTGGTAATGACATGAGCCAAACAACCATCACCGAATTCATCGATGGTTTAGATATGCCTGAACAAGCAAAAGTAGAACTTAAAAAGCTAACACCGCATAATTATATCGGTAACGCTATCGACCAAGCTAAACGCATATAACGTTAAGCGGCAGGCCTTAGCATTAAGGCCTGCTATATCTTCAGCAACTCTAACTACTTTAGATAAAAATTAAAGCGTTAATAAACTCCCGCCTCTTTCATTTATCAACTCTTCATTGCCTGCTATTTTGGCAATATTTTCGCCCTCACTCACCAACTTATTAATTTGGGTAGCAAATAATATACCACCAGTACGACTATAGACCGCAGTACGCCCTTGTGCGGGATCAGCAACCTCTAAATTAACAATTTCAGCAACCTTCTGCCCTTTCTCAACAACATCCCCTAAAGCAACATTAAAGCAAACTATGCCCGATGCTGGCGCACTGATAGAGTCCACTGCCGCCAATGGCGATATTTGTATCGATATTTGTGCAGGCTCTTGAGCTAGAGCATCAATGATTTTCTCATTTGCCAAATAATCCAACAATCCGTTTGCATCTGCTATTGCCAATTCATCACTAACATCTGCACTACCTCTAAGCTCTAGGGTAACCGCAAAACAGTTATGATTAATTGAGGTATGCTCAAGCGCAATCCATGGACGAATATGAGCGGCATCAAATGGCGAACCGCCAGGCTCATCTTCTAACAATACAATAGGAGATTGTACGAAGCGCGCCAATGTAGCCACTTCCTCTTGATGACGATAATTACTATACAGGTGCACTAGAGCTTGAGAATCACAATGCACGTCTAATACGATATCCGCATCAATAGACAAACTTAACAATGTTGCCTTTAGCTGACTTAACGGGCTGTGAGCAGGCAGCAAATCGATTGAAGCAAGCAACGCTTGCTTGATATCAGCGACACTAATATTGTTATCATTTTCATAAGCATTTAAAGCAACATCTGATAAATCAGGCCAATTCCTATTAAAATTACCCTCGGCACTAAATGACTGACGCCCTAATACAACACCATTAATTTTTTGATCCATTCCCATCGGATTGGCATAGGGAACAATAACAATTTCACCAATTATTTTATCTTCTTTATCTAATGCTATTAACTCACCAATTAAATGCTGTAATGTTAATAGACCCGGCCATTCATCAGCGTGTAACGCCGCTTGCAAATAGACTTTTGGCCCACTGCCTTTACCCTTGAATCTATGGACTGTTAAAAAACGTTCAGTACCAGGCGCTGGTGATTTAAGTTTAATTCTATCGACACTATGAGACATTTAGCACTCGCAAATATAACAATTTAAATTGGTAACAACTAAGCTGCACAGATAAACCACATTGACGTACAACTTAATACAGCTTCTAAAATACGGAGGAAATAAACTCTTTACAACGCTCAGATGTAGGGTTGTCAAATACCTCATCTGGCGTACCAAACTCCTCCACTTTGCCCTGATGTAAAAACATCACTTTACTGGAGACTTCACGGGCAAATTTCATCTCGTGAGTAACAATTAACATGGTACGCCCCTCATCAGCTAAGTCTTTCATTACTTTTAGCACTTCGCCAACCAGTTCAGGGTCTAATGCTGAAGTAGGCTCATCGAACAACATAACTTCAGGATCCATCGCTAGCGCTCGGGCAATAGAGACGCGTTGCTGCTGACCACCTGATAACATACTAGGATAAAAATCTTCTTTATCTGATAGGCCAACTTTAGCAATTAACTCTTTGGCGTATTTAATCGCTTCTTGCTTATCTTTTTTCAGCACTTGAATAGGGCCTTCAGAGATATTCTCAAGTACTGTCATATGCGGCCATAAATTAAAATTTTGGAAAACAAAACCTAATCGCTGCCTAACTTGCTCTAATTGCTTACTGTTAGCAGCCTCTAAATCACCTTCTTTATCTCTTTTTAACTTAAGTGATTCACCGCTGATTTCAATTTCACCTTGTGTCGGGTTTTCCAACATATTAATACATCTTAAAAACGTACTTTTACCCGACCCACTTGAGCCGATAATAGAGATAACCTCTCCCTTATTTGCCTGCAAATCTATACCTTTGAGCACCTCAAGGTTACCAAAGGTTTTGTGAATATTTTTGACATTTATAGCAATGCTATTCTCAGACATAATAAGCTCTCTTTGATCTGATAATTATTTCGATTTAATCGCTCGATTCTTTTTATAATAAAATATGATTTAAAAAAAGATAGTAGCGAACAATAGCATAATCGTTATTTATTTTGCTCAATTTGTGTGAAGAATATGCTACTTAGTCCGCAGAATCTAAATTTATGCCGCTTTAAGTACTATCGAGCTTACAAGAATGAAGGTACTATATACTGTGAATGTGGATTAAAGACTGTATTAGGAGATGCGAAAGTTTGCTATATCTTCCCTATAACAATATTAATATAGAACATACAATTTATACGGACAAATAATCATGAAAAAAATGTTAGCGAGTGCAGCGATATTAACTGCAACTATGATGTCAGGGGCTCTACAAGCTGCAGATACAGTACGTTTTGCAACAGAAGGTGCCTACCCTCCTTGGAATGCATTAAACAGCGCAGGACAATTAGAAGGCTTTGAAGTTGATCTATATAAAGATCTTTGTGCAAGAGCAGAACTTGAATGTTCAATGCAACAAACCGCATGGAATGGTATCATCCCTTCACTAACCAACGGTAAGTTTGATGTTATTATTGCTGGCATGTCTATTACTGATAAGCGTAAAAAGCAAATCGGCTTTTCGAGATCTTACGCATCAACACCTGCAGTATTTGTAGTCAACAAAGACTCAGAGCTAGCTGGCTTTGAAGTTAAAACTCAAAAAATATCTCTCGATGAACTGGATGCTGGTGAAGAAGCAGCTTTGAATGAAACCATCGCCATCCTTGAGGGCAAAAATATAGGCGTACAAAAAGGAACTATTCATTACGACTTCCTGAAAAAGTACGCTAAAGGTGCCGATAAAATACTGACTTATGCAACACAAGAGCAATTAGATTTAGATCTACAATCTGGTCGTGTTGACGTCGCTTTCGCCGCAATGAGCTACTGGCATCCTCTTTTCCAAAAAGAAGAAGGTAAAAACTTCAAAGCTATTGGCCCTGGATTCAGTGAAGGCCCCTTTGGTGATGGCGTAGGCTTAGGCTTAAGATCAGAAGACACAGAACTAACAGAGAAACTGAATGCTGCAATTAATGCAGCAATAGCTGATGGCTCTCTTTCAACACTAGCCACTAAATGGTTTGGCTTTGATGCTTCTACGAAATAAATCTTAACTTTAGTTACAAACAGAATCGGCTCTAACCGATTCTGTTTCATCGGTTTTATACTCCAAATAATAACCGCAAAAAATAAAAAGACACCTAACTCTTTTTAAGTTTACTCAGCAATCAAACAACGTTATTAAGCATAACTGATAGAACATACTAATTATAATAGGAAATATTTTGGACTTATCAATTTTAAGCTGGGGAGCCAGTGGCTGGGGAGATGAATTTTTCTACGCCACACTAGTTACTCTCACTGTCGCAATTTGCTCATTCTTATTCGGGATTATATTAGCAACTGGCGCCGCTGCCATGAAGCTAAGCAGTTATAAATCACTTCACAGAATTGCCAACGCCTATACCACCATCGTTCGTGGCATACCTGAACTACTCGTTATCTACTTAGTTTTCTATGGCGGCAACACTTTAATCATGTCTATTGCTAAAGGCGTGTTTGGTTACAATGAATACATAGAGCTACCTATTTTCTTTATGGGTGTTGTCTGTATCGGTCTAAGCTCTGGAGCCTATTCTACTGAAGTTATTCGCGGTGCTGTTTTAGCGGTACCTACCGGTACCATTGAAGCCGCCAAAGCAATCGGCATGAGCACTGCTATCCGCTTCAAGCGCATACTGGTACCACAAGTTGTGAAATATGCACTGCCAGGGCTTGGTAACGTTTGGCAGCTAACTCTAAAAGAAACCTCTCTGATCTCGGTAATCGGGCTGGCAGAAATTGTTCGTGTCGCCCAAATTGGCGCAGGTAGCGAAAAACAACCTTTCACCTTCTTTTTAACCGGGCTCATACTATTCTTATTACTCGCCTCGCTATCGGACAAAGGTTATTTATCAATCGAAAAATGGGCAAATAAAGGCACGAGGAAATAACAATGGATTTAGATATATTACAAGAGTCAATTCCCGCCATTTTGTCAGCCCTACCTGTCACCTTGATTCTGGTTAGCGCCTCATTATTTTTTGGCTTCTTTCTTGCCGTTGCTGTAGCACTCGCAAGAATAAGCCCTTATTGGTTTCTTAATAAACCCGCTTACTTGTTCGTCTACATTTTCCGCTCAACCCCACTATTGATTCAAATGTTTTTAATTTATTATGGATCTGGCCAATTCAGAGATGAATTAGATGCTATCGGTCTTTGGCAGTTCTTCAAGGATCCATGGTTTTGTGCCATATTGTCTTTGACGCTCAATACCGGCGCTTACACTAGCGAAATCATTCGCGGTGGTATTGAATCTGTCTCTAAAGGGCTTTTAGAAGCCGGAAGAGCATGCGGGATGAGCACTGTACTACTATTCAAACGTATCACTTTTCCTCTGGCTATGCGCCAAGCACTACCAGGATATGGCAACGAAGTTATCCTGATGGTTAAGTCTACGTCTTTAGCTAGTACGATCACCATTTTGGATATGACAGGTGTTTATAAAGAAATTTCGTCAGAATATTTTAGCCCGTTTGAGCCTCTCATCGTAGCCGGCACCATCTATTTGGCTCTTAACTATATTGTCACTTTGATGATATCAGCCGCTGAAAAGAAAATGGCGATTGTAACTAGATAACCCCCTGCTCCCTTATTTTTATAAGGGAGCACTTTCCTGCATTCATAAGTAGATACCCATGCAAAAAGTAGCCATATTTGTCGATGTACAAAATATTTATTACACGACTAAATCTGTTTTTTCAAAACAATTTAATTATAGAAAGCTATGGCGTGAGCTAGATCAGCAATATGATATTGTAACGGCTATTGCCTACGCTATTGACAGAGGTGATACTAAACAAGAAAAATTCCAACAAGCCCTGCAACACATTGGCTTTAACGTCAAACTAAAGCCCTTTATACAGCGCGCTGACGGCAGCGCCAAAGGTGACTGGGATGTAGGCATCACTATAGACATTATGTGCGTTAGCGCCGGTGTCGATAAAGTAATTTTACTTTCAGGTGATGGTGACTTTGCTATTTTAATGCATAAAATAAAAGAGATGTATAACACTGAAGCGCTAGTGTATTCTGTAGATAAGCTAACAGCGAAGAGCCTAATAGATTCATGTGATGAATATCACAACATAACGAGTACTTACTTATTGTAACGAGCAGACACAAAAAAAGGCATATATAAATACGCCCTTTTCTTGCCTTATAAAAGGCGATCGTTAACTATAATAAATTATAGAGCTACGATGTTCTCAGCTTGCGGGCCTTTTTGACCTTGAGAAACTGTGAACTGAACCTTTTGGCCTTCAGCTAGAGTTTTGAATCCGTCACCAGCGATAGCGCTGAAATGAGCGAATACGTCTGGACCTGATTCTTGCTCGATAAAACCAAAACCTTTAGTTTCATTGAACCATTTAACAGTACCAGTTGTAGTAGACATAAGAAAATCCTTTAAAATTCAAGAGTAAGTTATACCTTAATTAAATATTAAGGTTATTTGCCGGAAATGTTACTATTACTTATGAATATCATGACGAAGCATGAAAAACAGGACATCGTAATGGTACATAAATATGGAACGTATTTTCTAGCTAATTTGATTATATACAGCTTTTCGCTGTCGTCAATAATGAAAAGTGAATTTTAAATAAAAACCTTACATTTCAAACTTAAGCTATTAACCCACTGTATTTATCTATCACAATTAACAATGCTAAAACGCTAATATTTACATTGCTTCATTAAAATAAAGCACTATACTTATCTTAATGAAAGGATATCTAGCTGTAATTAAGTCAAAACATTGAATGAATATTTTGTTGATATTCAAATATTAAATATCAATTGCAAATAACCGTTTGATTACCAGAACTTTATTTAGAACTGTCTTTATTTTGTTAAAACAAAACAAACCCTGTGACTAATAATAACAAAGTTTGGTTCGCTTATTTACAGAAAAGCTTAGATATAAAGATGCTAGGTAGTAAGGTTTAGGAGCTCTAAAATGTATGATTTTTTGATTGATGATGTTGAGGTTGATCAAACAAGTGAGGATAAAGCAGCAGCTTTGCCACCTTGGAATATATTAATTGTGGATGATGAACAGTCGATTCATGATGTGACGCGTTTTGCATTAGATGATGTGTTTTTTGAAGGTAAAGCACTTAACTTCATTTCTGCGCTGTCGGGAAAGCAAGCAAAGGAAATTTTATCCCAAAGGGATGATATTGCCATTATTCTATTAGATGTTGTAATGGAAACGGATACTGAAGGCTTAAAAGTCACTCGCTGGATTCGCAATGAGCTTAAAAATCCTCTTATTCGGATCATCCTTCGCACAGGCCAACCCGGGCAAGCACCAGAAAAGCAAGTTATCGTTGATTATGATATTAACGATTACAAAAACAAAACAGAACTGACTTCACAAAAGCTTTTTTCGAGTGTTATTTCAGGCATACGCTCATATCGTGACTTATCCGCGTTAAATCAAAATCGCTTAGAATTAAAAAGAGTAATTAAAGCCTCTTCACATATATTCAAAGAACGCTATTTAAATGAATTCACTAAAGGTGCACTTAACCAGCTAACGTCGCTACTTTATTTAGAGCCCAATGCCGCATTTGTTAACTCCACGGGTGTTGCTGCACTTGAATCTGGACAAGAAGTCAGAGTCATTGCTGCCACTGGCGACTATGATGATCTGGTAGGCACTGATCCCACAGGAAAAATTCCCTCGTATGTACTAGATCAATGGCTAGCAAACAAAGAAGCTAACTACAATATCATCAAAGAGAATGAAGTCGTTGTTTCTTTCACTACTGATGATAATCATAAAAGCTTACTTTATCTTCACTCCCATCGAGAAATCACTGAAGATGCCAAGAACCTGATTGAGCTATTTGTACAAAACATTGCTATAGCGCATGAAAACTTACGCTTGTGGCAAGAAGTTGAAGAAACTCAAAATGAAATCATATCAATGCTGAGTGGCGCCGTTGAAACACGCTCTAAAGAAACAGGCAATCATATTAGCAGGGTTTCTAAAACCTGTGAATTACTCGCTAAAAAATACGGTTTAAAGGATGAAGAGATCTACGCTATTAAACTCGCCTCCCCTTTACATGATATCGGTAAAGTCGGTATTCCTGACCACGTATTAAACAAGCCTGGAAAACACAACGAAGAAGAATGGGAAATAATGAAAACCCATTCTTATTTAGGCGCACAAGTCCTTGGTGACTCCAAAAGGCCTATTATTCGCAGCGGTGCCATCATAGCAATGCAGCATCATGAACGCTGGGATGGTAATGGTTATCCCAACGCTTTAGCAGGAGAAGAGATCCATATCTTTGCTAGAATCACAGCGATAGCAGATGTCTTTGATGCTCTATGTTCTAAAAGATGCTACAAGGAAGCTTGGAGCTTTGAAGACGCAATATCGCTAATTCGTAGTGAATCAGGTAAACATTTTGAACCTAAACTAGTTGAATTACTTGATGAACACTTAGATGAAGTACTCGAAATTCAACGCCAATATGCAGACCCGCAACACAGATAACACCTTTATAAGTATTATTCACAGCTTAAAACCTAATCTCGTCATTCACGACGAGATTAGTTAGCTACATATCACTCGCTAAAAGCAGCGTTTAAATCCGCAATTAAGCATTCGCTTTCTTCTAAGCCAATTGAAAGTCTTAATAAATTATCTTTAATATTCATAGCTGCTCTTTTTTGTGCACCCATTTCCCAAAAAATAGTCGGTGCGACAGGAATCACCAAGCTTCTAGAATCGCCTAAGCCCGTTGCTTTAATAAATACATTTAAACGATCGACAAACGCTAGGCAATCTTCAGAGTCAATCAACTCAAAAGACAGCAACCATGAACCCGCTTTAAATAACTGCTTTGCTTGCGCATAGCTTTCATGGCTTGAATGTAAAGGATAATTTACCTTAGCCACTTTAGGGTGACTCGCTAAGAAGTCGGCTATTTTTAATGCACTGTCACTAGATCTATCGGTGCGAATTGCTAAAGTTTCTAAACCTAAACTAATCATATGAGCAGATTGAGATGTTAAAGTCGCCCCCATATCTCGCAGGCCTTTTTTCCTAATTTGGAACAAGCCCCATTTGTTTGGATCACCCGTTCTATAATTTTCAAAAATATTAGGATATGTGGACCAATCATATAATCCTGTATTGATAACTACTCCGCCTAATATCTGGCCTTGTCCTGCTACCGATTTAGTCAATGAATGTACCACTAGCGACGCTTTAACATCCTTTGGTCTAAACAAATAAGGGGATAAAATCGTATTATCAACAAAATAAATAATTTTATACATCTCACACAGCTCGCCAATCGCTAGCAAGTCAGGAACCTGTGTTCCTGGGTTTGCCACTGTCTCCACGAAAACTATTCTAGTATTATCTTTAATTTTCGATGCTACATTGGCGACGCTACTTGCATCGACTCTCGTCACCTGTATCCCTAGATCCTCTAAGGTATTAAAAAAACTAGAGGTATTTCCAAATAGATACTTAGAGACAACAATATGATCTCCACTTTTAAGCAGAGTTAAAAACGATGCAGTTATTGCTGCCATACCGGTAGCAAACGCAACGGCACCATCACCACCTTCAACCTCGGCAAGTTTAGCCTCAAGCACTGCGGTAGTCGGCGTGCCCTGTCTAGAATACGGTGAGTTGCCTTTACTTTTGCCTTGAAACACATCAATTAACTCACCGACATCACGATAAGTATATTGAGTAGATGGATGTATTGGGTAGTGGATTGCACCATTTGCATGCGGCATGTCGCGATCAAAGTGAACTATATTTGAGGTAAAATACTGTTTATCATCCGGTTTTTTATCTGTATCTGATTGACTCATAATGATCCTATCTTAAATTCATCATATTAATGGTAGTTATTATAGCCCCTAAAAACTCAAAACATAGGCTATTAGCACTGCGTAAACTATTAGCTAAATGGTACTGTCATCTCAATGCCTAGCAATAAAACTTAAAGGCCTGTTTAAAAACAAGAATACACCAACCAAAAACATTAAAGTATGTTTTTTATAATCTGACTAAGCTGTTTTATTGCTTTTTCTTGGCTTGCTTGACAGTAGCCGGCAAAGCCAATGACCAATCCATTTTTAGCATCAGCAGCAGATGAATAATATGCTGATAAAGGCTGCATCGCCAAACCTACTTCGCGCCCTTGCAAACACACTTGCGTATCAACAATAGATGGATTGAGTAAATAAACGCAATGCATACCACCATCTGTTTCGATTAATGTTAAATGTCTAGCGATATATTTTGTGATTAAGCTCGTTAAACTCACTCTTCTTTCACAGTATAGCTTTCTCATGCGGCGAACATGTGCTGAAAAATGACCACTTGCCATAAACCTAGCTAAAGCGAGCTGGGGTAAAATAGAGATATTACCGTGCATTAGCTTCTTGGCCACACTAAACGGCTCAACTAGCGCATCAGGTAGGACTAAGTAGCCAATTCGTATAGAGGGGTGCAATATTTTACTAAAGGTACCTGAATAAATAACCCGAGTGCTATCACTGAGCCCTTGCAAAGCAGTTACAGGGGGAGCAGAAAACCTAAATTCACTGTCGTAATCATCTTCTAAAATCCAGCTATCATTTTGATTTGCCCAATCTATCAGCGATAAACGCCGCTTCAAGCTTAAAGAGTACCCCAACGGATAATTTCTTGATGGTGTCAGCACTGCTAGCTTACTTTTGCCAGCATCACTGTCTTGTAAGTTAAAACCTTGATCATCGACGTCCACTGCTATTTTGTTGGCACCTATTGCATTAATAGCACCGTCAATACCAAAGTAAGTAGGGTTTTCTACAAGCACAGCTTCATTGGGATTAATTAATAACTGCAAGGTCATATACATACCTTGTTGCGACCCTGAAAATATTAAAATATTATCTTTTTTACATTTTACACCACGCACTATTTTCAAATACGATGCTATTTGCTCTCTTAATGCATCATGCCCGTGTGTCGATGTTGACGTTTCATGCTTCATCACCCTACCGGCATAATTAATCGCCTTTTGCCACTGCATCCAAGGAAACTCAGCAACGGCAGGTGTAGAAGGTGCGAGTACACCATCAAAAAATGAGTTTTCTGTATGTTTTTGCCAATTTAACTGTGCCATCAGGCGAGAAAATTTTACCGCAGGTTTAACAGTAGCTGTCGCTGTATTCGGTAAAACTAATGTCACTGCACTAGTAATACTTTTATTGTCACATACAAAGGTGCCAGCACCTTGGCGGGTTTCGATATAACCTTGCGCTTGTAATAGCTCAAATGCTGATTTAACGGTGTTTCTTGATACTAATAATGAATCGGCTAAAGCTCTCGTTGAAGGAAGTTTAGAGTGAGCAACGAGTTGATTATTAATAATGCAGCGCTCTATCACTCTATACAGATGAATATACTTAGGTACATTGACCTCCTCATTTAAATGAGGGATAAATAATTCAGATAGAAATTTAATATCGGCCAATATATTATCCTAGCAGTGGCATAGCAATACCATCAACATTTTAGATACGATCCTAACACTTTCACCTTAAAGGTCGCTTTTATCGCATCGAGAGCCTCTTTAATATTTTGCTCTTGCTGATGACCTTCTAAATCAATGAAAAAGTGATATTTGCCAAAAGTGTGACGAGTAGGTCTTGATACAATTGAGGTCAGGTTGATACTGCGCGTGGTAAATTCGTGTAATACACTTTCAAGATACCCAGGATGATCTTTATGATACAGCACTATAATACTGGTTTTATAATCTTGCGATAATTGATCGTAACAATCATTCGCATGTTTAGATAAATAAACAAAACGTGTTTGGTTATTTTGATAATCAGTTACATTATTAATTTTTAGGCTAAACTCTTGATCTATCAGCAAATGGGACGGTACGATAGCCGCACATTGCTCATGCTGCTCAAGCTCAGCAAGAGACTGAGTATTACTTTCAGTCATGATGATGCTGGCATCATTAATTTTATCTAAAAACTCTGAACACTGCCCCTTGGCAACAAACTGTACAAATATTTTATCAATGTCTTTTATACGCTGACAATTACCGACCAATGAAAACTGTATCGGCAGTGATAATTCACCGCAGATATAAAGATCTGCATCAAGCAGATGATCAAGTACTAAGTTAACAAAACCTTCAGAAAAGTTCTCAACTGGCAGCATCCCTTGTAAAGTCTCATCACCTATCGCTGTTAATGATTTTTTCAATGTCGGGTAAAAAACTATTTCAGCGCTGATTCCTTTATTAGCAAGGTATTGTTTTGTCGCTATTTCTGAAAATGTACCTTGAGGGCCAAGCGTCGCTATTTTTGTTAACAAGATTTAAACCTTAGTATAATATTTAATATCAGTTTGGACAGCTAAACAAGCTGAAAATAAAAGGAGCTCGCTTGGTAGCATTAATTAGAAACGCGACCAAGCTCTTTAACAGCACTCATTAGAAGCCAGCGCCTGGCTGCTCTAAAAAGTCCATTTCTTCCTCGGTTGACTCTCGCCATAATAATTGATTACGATGAGGGTAGCGACCAAAACGTTTAATGATATCAAAATGTTCCTGTTCGCTTTTAATGCTTTCTGGCAAACCTATTTCATTGAACAGAGTAACCGCCACCTCATGAATAATGACTGATTCGCTGTGCATATAAGGCATGTACAAAAAGCTTCGCTCTACATCGCTGAGCTGTTTATCCGCTGCAATTCTTACCGCTTCCTGACTTAGTGCCAAAGCCATACTATCACAGGCAAATGACTGATCTAAGCCTCTAAACATGTTTCTAGAAAATTGATCTAAGATAATAATTTCTGCTAAACGCCCGCGACTACTCTCGCGCCAATGATAAAGTTCACCCAAACTTGCTTCACTATAAATAGTAGCAAATCTGCTGCGAATCAAAGCGTCTAACTCATCATCTTTTTTCCACCACTGAGCCGGTGTAAGCTCTTCAAACCAAAATTTTAATACGATTTCATAATTCATATATTACTCCTTTCATTAGCATCAAATAGCTCAAAGCCTTTGAATACGTCATTACCAACAAAGTCTATTTCAAAATCCTATTAAAATATTATTAAAACTTTGTTATGCAAACATTAACACACGACACTTTTTATCAGCAACCTCACTTTAGCATAAATAAGCTGTCAATCATTAATCTGTGCTAAGCATGTGACATCGAGTTAATAAGATTGATGCTACTGATACTGTAATGTAGATATTGCTGACTATTTTTATTTTTTAAAGCGGCTAATATCAAAACAAATCAAGTGTCGTGTTTTCTTTTATTTGCCAATTTACAGTGCTGATGTTGTTAGCTGCAAGCCAATTATTGGCACTAACGAAATGATTGCAACCAAAAAAGCCTCGATAAGCGGATAACGGCGATGGGTGTGCAGCCTCTAGCACCAAATGTTTATGTCTATTTATCCTTTCGCCTTTAGCTTGAGCATGTGCGCCCCATAGCATAAACACACAATGAGCATTGTCTTGATCTATAGCGGCGATAACAGCGTCAGTAAACGTTTCCCACCCTAGCTTAGCATGTGAATGCGCTTTGCCTCGCTGCACAGTTAATACCGTATTTAATAGCAATACACCCTGCTGTGCCCAATAGCTTAAATCACCATGTTGCGGGATTTTAAATCCATCTATACTTTGCGCTAGCTCTTTATAAATATTTTTTAATGAAGGCGGGACTTTTTCACTTGGATTAATACTAAAAGCAAAGCCATTTGCTTGCTTAGGCCCGTGATAAGGATCCTGCCCTAGAATAACCACTTTAACCTCGCTAAGATCTGTTAAACTAAATGCGTTAAAAACATCTTGAGCGCACGGATATATTTCAATCCCCTGTGCTCGTTGCTCAGCCAGCTGTTTTTGTATATCACGAAAGTATGGCTGTTTTTGTTGTTCTATAATGAACGCATTCCACTGTAACGGTAATGGCATTGGATTTATATCTCAATCGACAGAGTTAGACTATGCATAGTATATCTTGGTTTGCACTTTTATGGTGCTTTATCCCACTAGCAATCACTTGTTTTATCTACGTGTACTGGGCCATTAGCATTAAAGAAATTATCATCGCAAGCTCTCGCATGTTAATCCAATTAGTTGCGGTTGGCTACGTATTAATTGCGATGTTTAACAACCCTTCTATCTGGTTAACACTACTTGTTTTAGTGGTGATGATTAGCGCCGCCGCCTGGATTTCAGTGAGGCCTGTACGTCATCATCAAGGTTATTTAAAACCGGCATTAATCTCATTGTTGATAGCAGTCAGTTTTTATTTGACGATATCTATTAAGTTGATTTTAGATGTCCAAGTTTGGTATTTACCCAAAGTAATGATCCCATTAGCGGGTATGTATTTTGCTAATACCATGAATGCGATCAGCTTAGCCGCCGAGCGATTTCATGCGAGTATGCATGAACATAAAAATCCCATTCAAGCACGAAACTCGGCATTTAAAAGTGCAATGATACCGCAGGTAAACTCTTTACTTGCGGTTGGGTTAGTCACCTTGCCCGGCATGATGACAGGTCAGATTTTGTCTGATATTTCCCCACTTATTGCAGTGAGGTATCAAATCATGATTATGACTATGTTATTTGGCGCATCCTCTTTAGGTACGGCATTAATGCTCAGCCAATTAGGTCGCAAGTTTACACAGCACTCAAAACAAGCTGATACACATTAACTATTATGCAGCAGTCCAACCGCCATCAATATTAATGTTAGTACCTGTAATATTTTTAGCATAAGGGGAACATAAAAACAGCGCCGTAGCTGCAATTTCTTCTACTTCAACGAACGTTTTCGTCCATTGTGCTTTTAGCATGATTTCATCTTTTACTCGCTGCTCACTCATGTTGCGAGCAATAGCGGTATCCGCCAATTGTTTTTCTACCAGCGGGGTCATCACATAACCAGGGCAAATAGCATTGCAGGTTATGTTATCAAGAGCACATTCTAACGCAGTTGTTTTGGTAAACCCCATTACGCCGTGCTTCGCCGTCACATAGGCCGATTTGAAAGGTGAGGCGATTAGTGCATGTGCTGAGGCAATATTAATAATTCGCCCCCAGCCAGCTTCTCGCATGATAGGTAACACAGCTTTAGTTGCGTGAAATGATGCTGACATATTAATGGCGATGATGGCATCCCAAGATTCTTCAGGGAAGTCATCAATAGGTGCTACTTTTTGAATACCGGCATTATTGACTAAGATATCAACACTACCGTACAAAGCTTTCGTTGATAGTATTAGCTCTGCTATCTGCTCAGGTTTTGCCATATCAGCATTATTAAAACTCGCTTTAACACCGTATGACTTAAGCTCAGTTAATATACGCTCAACTGTCTCATTATCAGCGAGGCCATTAACGACGACATTTATCCCCTGCTTAGCAAAACCTTTCGCTATACCTAAACCAATACCACTTGTCGCCCCTGTCACAATAGCGACTTTACCTTGTAAGTCCATCGATAAACCCTTGTTTACTTAAGATCAATTACTTAAGTGTATTATTATTTTAAGGTGTTAAATTAACATGAATTTATCTTTTTATTAATAGTTAAATCGCTATATTACAAGGCTTTATAAAAAATTACTAAATCGGGGTGAGCTCTAACCCGCAAGTGCTGCAGCTTTTAGCTCAACACGGCTAATAGCGGCATCATAATACAAGTTACTTGCATGATTATTCACAGCTAGTAGTAATGAGATATCACCTATACAACTACCACAGCCATTACCTGCGCCAGTTAACTCTCTTATTTTGTCAATATTCGCAGTGGTTTTTAGCGCTTGTGTCACCTGATCATAAGAAATTTTAAGGCACTGACAGAATATTTTTTGCTGACTCATCGCTTCAACATTCGCTGTCAGTACTTGTCGCTTCGCTAAATTATTATTGTCTTGTTGAAAAAAATGACTAATCCAGCCCTGTGGTAATTCAACCTTTTTTTCGCCGACAAAGATACCTGCTTCAACACCGCCATTTTGATAATAACAGTAGCGATAATAACACCCTTTATCATCTTCTGCCCAGACACTGGGTTCCGTATTATCCAGCAGCGTTTTAATAAATATTTGTAGGTGCTCTAATAGCATACGAGGTGGTTTATTACTGGCTATATGGTAACAATACCCTTGCTCAACCTTTTGCTCTACTTGATAAAAACCAAACTGTTGAGTTAGCCGCTCTCTAACTAATAGTAGCGCTTCACTGCCACTTGCAAATGCGCTCATACTCACTTGCGAGTGTTTAAATGCTGGTTGTCCTGATATTAGGTCAACTATGGGCTCAATGATTTGACAGACACCCCCTTGAGCGCTTTGCAAACTAGTCCAGTGAATTGGCATAAAGACATTGCCCATTTTTTGCAGGCTACTAATACTTGCTCTTACTACCACCTCCCCTAATCTGCTTTTTAAAGACACCAGTGATTGATCAGTTATAGCGAGCGCTTGTGCATCTTGCGGGTTTATCTCAACCAGCGGCTCAGGATAATGATTTGATAACAAAGCTGATTTGGCCGTTCTTGTTTGAGTATGCCAGTGATCCCTCAGACGACCCGTATTAAGAGTAAACACTGCCCGATCAATGTCACTCGTATTGCTATTAAATTTATTACTTTGAACAGCAATCAGCTGCGCTTTTTTAGAGGGCGTATAAAACTGCTTATCTGCAAACAATAATTGATCATTAATCACTTTAGAATGGCTGTCACATTGCGGCCATTGAATCGGCGTAAAGTCACTGTACTGTTGTTGTGTGATCTTTTTAAATGCAGAGATATCAAAAGCTCGCGAGCCATTATTAGCCAACCCCGATAGCGCACTGTGTTCTGCAAAAATCTCGCTTTCATGCTGATAATTAAAAGCATCTTTAAAACCCATTCTCATCGCGACTTGACTAATAATCCACCAATCTGCTTTTGCATGGCCGAAAGGGGTTAAAAATCCGCGTTGCCTAGATATTCTTCGCTCTGAGTTAGTCACTGTGCCTGATTTTTCGCCCCAGCTATGCGCAGGTAATTTAACATTGGCAAATGCCAAGGTATCATTATTGGCCACGCAATCACTGACGACTACTAAAGGACATTTAGCTAATGCCGATGTTACTTTATTAATATCCGGCATACTCAATGCTGGGTTTGTCGCCATAATCCAAATAGCTTTTATGGTGCCATTATCCATTGCATCAAATAACTCAACGGCTTTTAAACCAGGTTGTCTAGCAATGTTTTTAGTGTGCCAAAAACCCTCTAACGCAGGATATAAATGACTATCATTAAACTCTATATGCCCTGCCAAAGTATTACACAAAGCGCCGACTTCTCGCCCCCCCATGGCGTTAGGCTGACCTGTTATAGAAAACGGGCCGCTACCTTGCTTACCAATTTTAGCGCTAGCAATATGACAATTAATGATGGCATTACCTTGATCAACACCCTGCTCTGCTTGATTAATGCCCTGAGAAAACAATGTAACCACTTTTTCGCTTTCAGCAAAAAGCTCAAAGAATTTCAAGATACTGTGCTGCGATAAACCAATAGCCGATAACTTCTCACTATCAATAGCCGCTAGTTCTAAAGCTCTCGTTAAACCTTGATCATTACTATTGAGTAACTCAGCTTCTATTAAACCTTGATTAGCCAAATAATTAAGTAAACCATTAAATAAAACTAAATCACCACCCGCTGCTATGGCTAGATGCAGATCAGCTATCTCACATGAGGCTGTATATCTAGGATCAATAACAACGACCTTTAGATTCGCCCTTTTTGCTTTTTCTTCTCGAATGCGCTTATAAATAATGGGGTGACACCAAGCCAAATTGGAACCGCAGATAACGATCAAATCAGATTTAGTAATATCCGAATAGCTCATCGGCACCACGTCCTCACCAAATGCCCGTTTATGCGCAGCAACGGCTGATGACATACAAAGGCGTGAATTAGTATCAATATTGGCACTACCAATAAAACCTTTCATCAGTTTATTAGCGACATAATAATCTTCTGTTAATAGTTGTCCTGATACATAAAATGCAACACTGTCGGGCCCATATTTTTCAATACATTGCTTAAAACCATCCGCTACATAATCAAGCGCGTTATCCCAAGTAGCCTCTTCATTATTAACGATAGGCATTGGCATGCGATTACTATTATCGATTGTATCTAGTAAATTCTTACCTTTAATACACAATTTTCCAAAATTTGCAGGATGCTTTGCATCACCAACCAAACTCATTTTCTCATTTTCATTGCGCACCTGTACTCCGCAGCCTACACCACAGTATGGGCACGTTGTTTTCACGCCCTGCTTCGCTGTTGTCAATATTAAATTAGAGATTGCTTGTACAGATGAATTCGCCACGAAAAGCTCCTTTGTTTAAGCCACATTTATGCAATGATCGACATTAATGACTGTTTAAATAAGCAAAGCAAAAAACAAGCCAATCAATTACAAACCAATTTAAACTTTTAAAATCAGCAGTTTAATCAAAATATACAATATCAATATTTTATTATTTGAGCTGTAATATAAAAAATGCGCTCAATTAGCGCGATTGCCAGTAAAGCAATACCATAATCAAAACAAGATGGTGCATTTGTGTTTAAACTAATAGTTTAGAAAACACACACAAAAACAAATAAAACCATAAATTTCATAATGTTAATTATCACTAGCTATTGGCTTTTAACACATGGCCTTGTTCTTGCTTTTATAGGGTTAACGAGTTTAAGCCAATGAAAAGAAGGTATAACATGAGCGAGCAGCAACTAAAAAAACAAAGAATCGTGGTTGTAGGTAACGGTATGGTGGGCCACCACTTTATCAAGCAACTAGCGAGTAACCATGCTGATGATTACCAGATAATTACCTTCTGTGAAGAAAGCAGGTTAGCCTATGATAGAGTGATGCTGACCAGTTATTTCGAAAACGGCGCAGATGCTCTCGCTTTAACTACACCTAAAGCTTATGACGATTTAAATGTCGAGTATCATATAAATCAGAAAATTACCGCTATCGATAAATCAGCTAAAACAGTCATGTGCGCCGATGGCGAGACTATCTCTTATGACAAACTCGTTTTAGCAACCGGCTCTTATCCGTTCGTTCCGCCAGTACCAGGTAGAGAGCAACAACACATTCATGTTTATCGAACCATCGATGATTTAGATCTAATCGCCAATAGTGCCAAACTCTCTAAGATCGGTGTTGTTATTGGTGGCGGCCTATTAGGTTTAGAAGCTGCTAATGCTGTTAAAACACTAGGTTTGCAAACGCATGTTGTTGAATTTTCACCACGCTTGATGGCGCTACAGTTAGATCAAGGTGGCGGACAGTTGTTGCAACAAAAAATTGAAAGCTTAGGTGTTCAAGTCCATACCGGAAAAAACACCAAGGAAATTATTCAAGGTGAAACATCTCGCTATCGAATGAACTTTGCTGATGGCAGCTATTTAGAAACAGATACCATCATCTTTTCAGCTGGCATCAGAGCACAAGATGAGCTGGGCGCACAAAGTGGTTTAGAGTTAGGTGAGCGCGGCGGCATTGTCATTAACGATCATTGTTTGACAAGCGATGAAAACATTTATGCTATTGGTGAATGCGCACTGTGGGACAACCGTATTTTTGGCTTAGTTGCACCAGGGTATGCGATGGCACAAACAGCGGTTAGTCATCTTAGTGGCAATGACAAAACATTTCGCGGTGCCGACATGAGCACCAAGCTTAAATTACTGGGTGTTGACGTTGCCAGTATCGGTGATGCCCAGGGAATGACTGAAAACTCGCAAAGCTATAGTTTCACCGATTCAGCGACAGGTGTTTATAAAAAAATAGTCATGGATGAAAGCTCGAAAATATTGATTGGCGCCGTACTTGTCGGTGACAGTAGCGATTACGGACAATGGCTACAATTAGCTTTAAACAAAATTGAGTTAACCCAGCCACCAGAATATTTACTACTACCAGATATGGATGGCGAGATTAGCAGTAGCGGTTCAGCTGTAGATAATTTGCCAGCAACTGCCCAAATATGTTCATGCCTAGATGTCACAAAACAAGCGATTGATAACGCTGTTATTGCAGGAGCTAGTGATATGGGAGCAATAAAATCATGTACCCAAGCAGGCACTGGATGTGGCGGATGCATCCCCTTAGTGACTCAAGTTCTAAATGCTCAGCTAGCAAAACAGGGCATCAGTGTTGATCACAGCTTGTGCCGACATTTTAGCTATTCACGCACTGAGCTGTTTGACATTATTAGAGTAAAAGAGATCCGATCATTTGATGATTTAATCGATGAATGTGGTCAAGGAGATGGTTGTGAAATTTGTAAACCGGCAGCCGCTTCTATGTTTTCTTCGCTATGGAATGATCATATTTTAGAAAACAAACTAGTCGGATTACAAGATACCAACGACAATTATTTAGGGAATATGCAAAAGAACGGAACCTACTCTGTGGTGCCACGTATTCCCGGTGGTGAAATCACACCTGACCACCTTATCCTGATCGGTCAAGTCGCTAAAGAATACAATCTATATACTAAGATAACAGGCGGTCAGCGCATAGATTTATTCGGTGCGCAAATAAACGAGCTGCCTCATATTTGGCAGCGCTTTGTGGATGCGGGTCTTGAAACTGGCCACGCTTACGGCAAATCACTACGCACTGTTAAGTCTTGTGTCGGTACCTCTTGGTGTCGCTTTGGCGTTCAAGATAGTACCAGTATGGCAATAGCAATTGAGAAACGCTATAAAGGCGTGCGCTCGCCTCACAAAGTAAAAATGGCAGTATCCGGTTGTGCTCGCGAATGTGCGGAGGCTCAAAGTAAAGATTTCGGTATCATTGCTACGGACAATGGCTGGAATTTATATGTTTGTGGCAATGGCGGTATGCGCCCAAGACATGCAGATCTATTTGCTAGCGATATTGATGATGAAACTTTAATCCGTTACATCGATATTATCTACATGTTCTATATTCGCACAGCTGACCGCTTACAGCGCACCTCAGTGTGGATGGACAACCTTGAAGGTGGTTTAGACTACTTAAAAGCTGTGGTCACACAGGATAAGCTAGAGATTAATGATGAATTACTGGTACAGATGCAACACCTTATAGACAGCTACCAGTGTGAATGGAAAACGACACTAGAAACCCCTGAAAAATTGAAGCGTTTTAATCATTACATCAATAGCGCCGAAGCCGATGAATCTATCATTTTTAGCAGTTTAAGAGGTCAAATAAGCCCAATAGATAATAAATACGCCCAAACAGTTGAGCAATAAAGGATAAGATAATGAATAAATCAGATAGCTGGACAAGTATTTGTAAATTACAAGATATCGCCCCTAATACTGGAGTTTGCGCGAAATTTGAAAACCAGCAGGTTGCCCTGTTTCACATCCAATCAAAAAGCCTGCACGGGCAGAGCCAAATCAGAGCTATTTCAAATTATGATCCTTACTCTCAAGCTAATGTTCTATCACGAGGTTTAATAACAGAGCATGATAAACGCTATTATGTCGCCTCACCGTTACTAAAGCAGCAATTTTGCTTAGAAACAGGTCACACTAATCAAGATGACGATATTTGCATCCCTACTTTTTCCACTCGAGTGGACAAAGGTATTGTACAAATTCGAACGGGCATGCCTTAACCTATACACAACATTATCAGAGCGAAAATAGCTATTATCTAGTAGCGTTAGATGTGCTGATAGCCAATACGCTAGCTAAAATAATGCCCATTTGAAAGGTGAGCGCTGGTCAACAAAAGATAGCGATCAAGTGATCGCTTGGTCGATACCTGCTCAATAAACAATTAATCGATATATTCAGCCAAATCTATCCCGTAGTGAGATAATCGTTGTGTGTAGGTTGTCGCTATCGTCTTGTTGAGTATTTCACCGTAACGCTCACGCGGAAATAACCCCCAAGCTAGTTCCTGCTCAGAGAGCGCCGGTTCAAAGGGTGGGTGATTTTTGTAGGCCGAACGCATACGCGATAGTGCAATAGCAACAATTTCAGCTAGCCAGAGTTTAACCTCCGCTATATTTTCATAACACCATGCAAGTGTTAACCAGCCAAATTTAGCATGCCTGGGTTCATCGTCTAACACTCGGTCAAAAACCTTGACCACCTGTTCTACTGAGGACGATTTACGCATAGCGGAAAACAAAGGTACCGCAACTGTTTCACCAAAGCAGTAAGACTGGACAATGACCAGTAGTATCGCCTTGGTCAATGGTTCAAACTCTCGAGTGAGTGACAACTTCATTGTGTCCAAAGGAAGTGCTTGGGTACAGCCGACTTTGACTGCAACTTCATAACATATTTGCGCGTGCACCATTTCATCATCACTGATTCGTATAGCATCGCGAATCAGGTCCGCACTAATAGCTGACTGCTGCATCCAATGACAGAGCTCTACTGTCCTAGCAGACGAGGTATATTCAGCTATTGCCTGATTATACCAATATTGTTGTATTCGATTCATTTAATAAACTTACCGTATTAACAGTGATTAAATCTCAACTATCGCTCGCTATGAGTAAGCGATAGTGAGGTATCCTCTGTTAAGTATAGTCTTTAATTGCTATTCGACAAAAATAACATTTTCAACTAAGTCGCTAGTTGCTATATCTGCCAAAGCCCCATATTGATAGATATTTTCAGCTTGCTCAGTGCTCTTCTGAACAGCTGCGTTCTCCACAGCGCTGATTAATTCATCCGTATCCTCAGTTAATATGCCCTCTAAACTTAAACTGCTAAATTCGTTAGCAGCAAAAGCTTGCTCTGCTTCGTCTTGCTCTGGTGTCTCCATTTGCTGGGCATCAAAGGCAAACTCTAGTGCGGCGTTTAATTCAATCACGCTAGTATCAGCGCCTATAATATCAGCTAAAGGTGGTGCTGGATTAACCGAAATATCGGGTATCAGCTGCGGCTCTATCACTGCAATTATCCCAGGCTCAGGCGCTGGTGCAGGTGCAGGATTGACCGAAATATCGGGTATCAGCTGCGGCTCTATTACTGCAATTATCCCGGGCTCAGGCGCTGGTGCTGGTGCTGGATTAACCGAAATATCGGGTATCAGCTGAGGCTCTATTACTTCAATTACCCCAGGCTCAGGCGCTGGTGCAGGTGCAGGATTGACCGAAATATCGGGTATCAGCTGTGGCTCTATTACTGCAATTACCCCAGGCTCGGGCGCTGGTGCAGGTGCAGGATTGACCGAAATATCGGGTATCAGTTGCGGCTCTATCACTGCAATTACCCCAGGCTCAGGCGCTGGTGCAGGTGCTGGATTAACCGAAATATCGGGTATCAGTTGCGGCTCTATCACTGCAATTACCCCAGGCTCAGGCGCTGGTGCAGGTGCAGGATTGACCGAAATATCGGGTATCAGCTGCGGCTCTATCACTTCAATCACCCCCAGCTCAGGCGCTGGTGCAGGTGCTGGATTGACCGATATTTCTGCTACTGATTCTTCAATTTCTTTGATAATCGCCGCTGAAATCAGTTTTTTCCATTTTTTCCACTCATTTATTTTTTTACCTGGTATTTTGCCATAATCATTTGCGCTGATATCTTCGGAGAAGTTTCTTCGAGCCCAATTAATTTTCTGTTTAAGACTTTTGCCCGCTGGGAAATTCAAATCAGTTTGCTGGTTGATCAGTTGAAAAAAACCAAGGTTTTTAATTTTCGAAATATTTACCTGTTCAGTGATTTGTACGGCAGCTGTCAAAGCTGGTGTTAAGCTCTGAGCTTCGCGTAAATAAGGATTATCCATTCCCTTCTCCATTTATTAGCAACAAAAGACGATATTAATATTAAATTCAGCTTATTGATATTGTACTGTGGTCTATATGGAATAATATGTGAATCTATAAATTTTTCTTATGCATACTATTTTTCAATAAATCACAATTTAATGAATCCAATTTAGTAAGCACCTCGTATAGCAATGTGTAGATAGAGATAAACCATGTTTTGATCTTTTCTTCACATTTTCCAGCTTAGTCACTTATCGTTCTGCGTTAAGTGATTTTTTTTGCCTGTAGTAAAGTCATTAGCCAATAACGCTTAATATCTTTAGCCATCCGCTAATAAAGTTTAGCCGTTAATTTGATAACACGGTATCATGCTTTTTTTAATTGGTTTTTAAGGTTTCTTGATGTTTTTACTGTCTGCGCGCTCATCTATTATCGATTATTGTAAACTGCCTGCTTTATTACTCTCTATTTTTCTAGTCGGTTGTGCCTCAAATCCTGGTATCTCATCAGCTGTAGGCTGGAATAAACTGAAAGGCTGGTCAAATGATAATCATCAAGAATTATTACCTCCACTGTTAGCCCAATGTGTCAAACTTGCAAAAAAATCGACGAGTTGGCAACAGATATGTGATAACGCTAAATTGCTACCGACCGACAATGCGCTGAGAGTACAACAGTTTTTTCAGCAATGGTTTGAGCCACATGCTGTCAATGGAATTAATAGTAAAACGGGATTAATAACCGGTTACTACGAACCACTACTATTAGGCAGCATGACTAAAACTAGCCGGTTTAATTACCCGCTTTACAAAAAGCCTAATGATTTGCTGAAAATAACAGCTGCTGAAAACTCTAACTTGTTGCAAGTAAAAGATAATAGAGCAAGAGCTAGGCGAGTTAACAATAACCTTGTCGCCTATTATTCCAGGGCCCAGATAGACGGCCCAGCCCAGCCTTTAGCAGGGCAAGAGCTGCTTTGGGTTGATGACAGTGACGATGCTTTCTTTCTGCATATTCAAGGCTCTGGCTTAATACAGCTTACGGATGGCTCTGTCGTTAGCGTTGGTTACGCTGATCAAAATGGCCACCCTTATCGCGCCATCGGTAGAGACTTAGTTAAAATGGAAGAAATAGCGAAGCAAGACATCTCACTGCAAAGCATTAAGCAGTGGTTGACGAATAATCCTGCTAAAGCACAAGCGTTAAAAAACAATAACCCTAGCTATATTTTCTTCACTTTACGTACACAACTAGAAACAGGCCCTAGGGGCTCTTTAAACGTGCCTTTAACTGCACAAAGATCAGTAGCCGTTGACCGCTCAATCATTCCTTTAGGTACACCTCTTTGGCTCAACACCAATTTGCCGGAGTCAAAGCAACCCTATCAGCGTTTAATGTTTGCACAAGATACCGGTGGTGC
This sequence comes from Gammaproteobacteria bacterium AS21, assembly GCA_038900335.1. GTDB lineage: Bacteria > Pseudomonadota > Gammaproteobacteria > Pseudomonadales > Balneatricaceae > Rs1. The sequence goes on from JBBMRB010000014.1 coordinate 68,653, forward strand.
TATTAATGGTCCCGTTAGAGTCGATGTGTTTTTCGGCCGTGGTGATAATGCAAAGTTACTCGCAGGTTCAATGAAACAAGAAGGCCAAGTGTTTGTATTACTGCCTAAAAAATAAAGCTGTTGTAAAGAGCACAACAACTTAAGTTAAGCGCACTAATTAATGTGGTAGCTAGAGGCTAAACCTCTCTCTGATATTGCCAGTGCATACAACAGGCATCCTCAGCGTCCTCATAGTAACTTTTACGAATAGAAAGCGCTTTAAAGCCTAGCGATTGATATAAATTAATCGCTCTAAGATTACTCACTCGGGCTTCTAGTTTTAACTTGTAAATAGCATTGCTGACGCTGTTATCAATCACTTGAATTATTAACGTCTTAGCAATGCCCTGGCGTTGAAATTCAGAACTGATAGCTAAAGAGTAGATACGCGTTGAATATTTATGCTTTAACGACAAAATATAACCCGTAATCTGCGTACTATCTTTTGTAAGCCTAGCCACCAGCAGCTCATTTTTAGATGTTAAATGATAGCGAAAAGCACGCCGGCTCAACAAGCCATCGCTGGCTTTAAACACCTCATTTTCCAATCTAACAAGTGCATCTAAATCCGCTAATTGTGCCCTGTCAATAACCACTGTCATGTTAACTAGCGCAGCGCTTATAGATAGTATATTTAGGTATCATTAAACTAGGGCGATATGACATTTTAACTTTTTTAAGGTTTTCAAAGCCCATGTCATCGCCAACGTTAATTCTAGTAACTTGGTATTTCTCATACAGCACTTTTGCGAATTCACGAAATATATACTGAGCACAGCCTAAGGTATCAAAATCAGTTTTCTCAATAATCACACTCGCTGTGTTATTGTTAATTTTCTCACCGACAGTAAAGCCTATCACCTGCCCTTCAACCAAAATAACCAAACCAATTAAGTTAAGTTCATGGTATGAACTAAGCATGCGTTTGACAGCACTTCGCTCACTATAAATACCATCGAGAAAAACGTCAGTTTGATCGCTTGGCAAATATTTCATACGATCTGAAATCCACTTATTAAGTAATGACATGATGCCACTGCCATGCTGTTTAATATCGAGCACTTCAAGCACATGATTAGCATGAATACGTCGAAACTTGTTAATTTCATTGCGTTTAGTACTGTAACTATTACCTTTAAGGCCAATTAAATCTGAGCTTTCATAAATATAATCAACCAGTGCTCTTTCAACGACATAGCCTTCTAACATATCGAATATTTCAGTATCTTCTTCCAAGTCATTGACAAAATCCGAAACTAAAGACTCATCGACATATTCAATTTTGGTGTTAATGCTAGAGCCGTTATTTTTCTCCATCAACTCAAAGCACGAAGGGATAGCCTTAATAACGTTTTCTTTAAGGCCGATCGGTGGCAATAACATCGATATATCGCCATTTGTCAGTAAAAAGAAACAAAATGTGTCTTCAATAATTGAGTAAAACCCCGTGCCATTACTAAGCCATAAGTAATTGGCAGAAAATGTGTAGTCGCTGGTATCAAGGTCCAATAATTTTAAATACTGCTCCATGATTGGTTTAGCTTGTAAATCAAAAGACAGTAATTCATGTTCGTCTATTTTTAAGTTACTCATATGACAATGTATTTCTCAGTGAGATAGGTTTAGATTAATGAGCGCGTCATCGGTGTTTACAAGCACCTAAGATAGCGAGATTTTTACACTAAAAAACCATATTCTTCCAGTTAAATTTATACTTTTTTAGCAGATAAAGTCACACTATTGAAGGCGGTGTTCAGCTATTTTTTATTTAAAATAAATATATTATAAATCAATATCTTAAATGATTAACTTGATAATTCAATTCAACAGCAAAACCAACACACTCATTAAAATAAACAGCATGCCTAAATATTCTTTTTTACTGATTTTCTCATTGAAAAAGAAATAGGTGATAAGCACACTGAAAACAAACTCTATTTGACCTAGGGATTTCACTAAAGCTGCGTTTTGAAAAGTCATAGCTGTGAACCAACCAATGGAACCTAACGCACTCGTTGCACCGACAAACACGGCTAATTTAACATGCTGTTTAATCAATTTAAGCTGCTGGTGCTGTTTAATATAAAGCACAAAAAAGCAGATGATCGTCTGTAAAATCACCATATAGACCAGTGTTAAGGCGGCATTAAAAATAAAATTTGGCCCCAGCGCTAAGCTTGCCTCTCTAACCCATAGCGATGTCAGCGCAAAGCCGACGCCAGAGAGTACGCCATAGCACACCACTCTTTTATCAATAGGATAGCCTTTACTAGGCAAACTAACGATAAGTATCCCCAGCATCCCTAAAAACACTGCGAACCAGCCAATGATTGATAAATAAGCACTAAAAAATACAGCACCTAGCAATGCGGTTTGCATGGCCTCTGTTTTTGCAAAACTGGTGCCGACTGCAAAATTTCGAAAACTAAGCACCTTTACCAGCCAAAGTGTCGCCAATATTTGGCTCACACTAGCAGCCGTTGAGTACAACAAAAAAATGTATTGCTGACCTTTAGTTAAACTCAGTGTTTGGTACTGATCAGCACCCACAAAATACAAATAGAGGACGGCAAAAGGTAAACCAAACAGATAGCGTACAAAAGTCGTTGCCAGAGGTGAAATATACTTGGCTATTTTCTTTTGCCCTGCTGTTCTTATCGCCTGCATAAATGCCGCTAATAAGGTAAAAGCCACCCAAGTTTCTATCATCTTTATATCAATCCCAATTAAGTAAGTAGTGCACTTTATGCCGACAAAGGATTATCTAGTATTTTTATAAATTACTAAAACGAATAATAATTATATTATCCATTCCTTTTAGGACTTTTAAGAACAAATTCAGCTTAAATGTATTCGCTTGTACTCTTCATCTACTCGCATTGAGTTTTAATCGAAAAAAATTAGCTTAAACAAAACTTGACCCTGGAGTCAGGTTTTAGTCTAATCAAGTGATAAAATCTGTGCAGCTATCGTCTTTAATCAGTGCTATATTTATTGACAATAACTGGCACTTAGCTCAACACATCCAAGTGTAAAATACCTACAACAGGAGAAGTTGCTCGTGATTGAATTTTTACTGCACAATGAAAAGATCACATTAACGGACATTGATCCTAATACTACGGTTTTAAAGTATTTACGTGAGCAACGCAGAAAAATGGGTACGAAAGAGGGTTGCGCTTCAGGTGATTGTGGCGCTTGCACTGTCGTTCTCGCACAATTAGCCCCCTCAGCAGCACACTCCTCAGAAAATGCTACTTTAGAATACAAAAGTGTTAATGCTTGTATTACCTTTATCAGCGCACTGCACCACAAACAGCTAATTTGTGTCGACGATTTAAAACAAACCTCATTACATAGTTGCCAGCAAGCTATGGTCGATAAAGATGGCTCGCAATGCGGCTTTTGCACTCCAGGTTTTGTTATGTCTCTATTCGCACTGCAAAAAAACAACACATCATATGACAGACACAAAACACAACAGGCCCTTGCCGGCAATCTGTGTCGCTGCACTGGTTATCAAGCTATCGATAATGCGGCGCAGCAAAGCTTCAGTCAAAAAGTGCCCGATCATTTTGATCGCCAGCAACAACAGACCATTACTCAATTAAAGGCAATGAATGCCTCCAGAAAAAGCCAAAGCATCTCAGCAACCAGGCTCCTAAATGATGGTAATCCAATAGCTACTTGTCACCTGCCGCAATCCGTTGATGAGCTTTGTGCTCTGCTTATTGAATATCCAAAGAGTCAATTGATTGCTGGGGGTACAGATTTATCGATTGGCCTCACACAACATGGCAGCAGTTATCAAAGCTTAATTGACTTAAAACAAATAGCGGCACTATCACAATACACAATCAGTGAACATCATATAGAAATTGGCGCTATGGTGACACTAGCGCAATGCCAACAGCTACTTATGCCCTACTTCGCAGATTTTTCTTTGTTACTCGAACGCTTTGCCTCACTACAAGTGCGCAATCAAGGCACACTCGCTGGCAATATAGCGAATGCATCGCCTATTGGTGATTCACCTCCTGCACTCATCGCATTAGATGCGAGATTGCTATTGCGCAAAGGCGAGAGTAGTCGTGAAGTTAAACTTGATCAGTTCTTTACTGATTACAAAAAAACACGACTTAGCGAGAGTGAATTTATTGAAAAGATCATTATCCCATTGCCTGCGCAGCGTTCAGTATCAGTCCACTCTGCTCAAGCCTTCTTTAAGGTACACAAGGTATCTAAAAGGCAGGATGATGATATATCAGCGATCTGTGCAGCTTACGCGCTAGATATTGATAGCGATAATAAGATAAGTCATATACGCCTAGCTTACGGTGGTATGGCAGCTATTGCTAAGCGAGCGCTAGCAACAGAGCGAGCACTGTTAGGCAAAGCATTTAATGAGCAAACATTTAGCGAGGCAAAGCTGATGCTAACCGATGATTTTCAGCCAATGTCTGATCATCGTGCCAGCAGTGAATATAGGCTGTTACTCGCTCAAAACTTACTGCAAAAATTATACATTGAGATCAGTGCAGACTTGCAACAAACTAAGCAGCTAGATAGCGAACAAGCTAATAAGGCCCACACGAGGATCTTTGATTATGTCTAGTGTTATCAAAAATCAATTAAGCCAAGCGCAAATGTTGCAGCAAGTTCAACAGCAAATGCAAAGCGGTGTCGGTAAAAAAATCCCCCATGAAAGCGCAGCTCGACACGTCACAGGCGAAGCAATTTACATTGACGATAGGTTAGAGTTTCCCAATCAGTTACACCTTTATCCTATTCTCAGTGATACAGCGCACGGCACCATCAACACGATAGATTTAAGTGCCTGCAAAGAAGTTTGCGGGGTAGCAACAGTGATCACCTATGAGGATATACCCGGTAATGCTGATATAGGCCCCGTATTAGCGGGGGATCCGTTACTGGTTGAAAAAACAGTTGAATATGTCGGCCAAGTCATCGCTATCGTGGCAGCGCAATCACTAGAGATTGCCAAATACGCAGCATCGTTAGCACGTATTGATATTACGCCTTTGCCTGCTATCCTCGATGTCCAGCAAGCTCATAATTTACAGCATTATGTCACCCAGCCACACACTCATATTATGGGCGATGCCAAACGGGCAATAAGCCAAGCTCAACACACTATTAGTGGCGAGCTAAAAATCGGTGGCCAAGAGCACTTTTATTTAGAAACACAAATATGCAGCACAGTACCCACTGAAGAAGGCGGTATGCTAGTGTTCGCCTCCACACAACACCCAAGTGAAGTGCAAAAACTAGTTGCCCAAGTCATTGATGTACAAATGCACAAGGTTAACGTCGATATGCGCCGTATGGGTGGCGGTTTTGGCGGCAAAGAAACTCAAGCAGCACAACCTGCCTGCTTAGCAGCACTGGCTTCTCATATCACTGGTAAACCATGCAAAATGCGCTTAACTCGCGAACTAGATATGCGCATGACAGGCAAGCGACATCCTTTTGTAGTGCAATATAAAGTTGGCTTTGATGATCAGGGCTTGTTATCGGGTGTCATCATCGATTTATTAGCTGACTGTGGTTACTCACCTGATTTATCAGCCTCTATTGTCGATCGTGCGATGTTTCATAGCGATAACGCCTATTACTTAGGCAATGCTATTATTAGCGGTTATCGCTGTAAAACTAACAAACCATCTAACACGGCCTATCGCGGGTTTGGCGGGCCGCAAGGGATGGTGGCGATTGAAAACATCATGGATCATATCGCCAGATACCTAAAACTAGACCCGCTGCAAGTACGCACCACTAACTACTACCAAAAAGATCAGCGCAATATTACTCACTACGGTCAATTAGTTGAGGGCAACTTACTTGATGAAATGACCCAAGAGTTAACAAAAAGTTGTGATTATCAGCAACGCCGCCAACAAATCATTCAGTTTAATCAACAAAATAGTTTGATGAAAAAAGGCCTAGCGCTAACCCCCGTTAAATTTGGTATTTCGTTTACCGCGACGTTTTTAAATCAAGGCGGTGCGCTAATCCATATTTATACCGATGGCAGTATCCACGTAAATCACGGTGGTACTGAGATGGGCCAAGGTTTAAATACTAAAGTGGCGCAAATTGTCGCGCAGGAATTTCAAGTTGATATCGATAATATCATCGTTAGCGCGACCAGCACCGACAAAGTGCCAAACACCTCACCCACTGCCGCGTCCTCCGGTACGGATATCAACGGTAAAGCCGCACAAAATGCAGCACTGACCATCAAAAAAAGACTGTTAGAATTTGCAGCAACACACTACGGTGTCGCACTTGAATCTATTCAGTTTGTTAATAACCATGTCTGTTTAGGTGATCAACAAATCATTAGCTTTAGCAGCTTGATACAACAAGCTTACTTGGGGCAAATATCGCTATCTAGCACCGGTTTTTATCGCACGCCAAAAATATTTTATGACAGAGATAAAGCATCTGGCACGCCTTTTTATTACTACTCTTTTGGTATGGCATGCTCTGAAGTCATTGTCGATACCTTAACGGGTGAATACAAAGTCCTGCGCGCCGATATTTTGCATGATGTTGGTGATTCAATAAACCCAAGAATAGATATTGGACAAGTCGAAGGGGGGTTTATTCAAGGCATGGGCTGGATGACAACAGAGGAATTAGTTTGGGATGATAACGGTAAACTTGCCACCAGTAATCCAATGAGCTATAAAATCCCCGCCATTACCGACATTCCTAATGACTTTAGAGTGAAGCTGGTTGAAAATCGCAAAAACCCAGAAGATACGGTATATCACTCAAAAGCCGTGGGCGAGCCACCCTTTATGCTCGGTATTTCGGTATGGTGTGCATTAAAAGATGCCGTCGCCAGCTTATCTAATTATAATCAGCAACCAAATATTAATTCACCGGCCACACCTGAGGCGATGATGTGGGCAATACACGCAATGAAGCAGCCAGATCAAGGTAACAATTGACATTGAATACGAGTTGGAATGCCACACTGCAGCACCTAGATGAAAAAGCAGAGGCTGCTGCACTAGTCACTATATTTTCTAGTAAGGGCTCAACCCCGCGTGAAGTCGGCAGCAAGATGGTTGTTACCTTAGCAAAAAGTTACTATAGCATCGGCGGTGGTCACTTAGAGCATCAAGCGATAAAACTCGCCCGTAACATGTTAGAGCAACAAGACTCTCAAGCCTTTATCAAAGCCTTTTCACTCGGTGCCAGTTTAGGCCAGTGCTGTGGCGGTCAAGTTGAACTGTTATTTGAAGCTTTTTTCCCCGCTAAACACAATGTCGTTATTTTTGGTGCCGGTCATATAGCAAAAGCACTGATCCCTGTGTTAGGACAACTGCCGTGTCGGGTGCAGTGGATCGACAAACGCACTGAATTATTTTCAAGTACCCTGCCCGATAATGTACAAAGCATCATTTTAGATGACGCCCCTGATCAAATTGAGCAACTAGCGACGCAACTACCTGCGAACAGTTATATATTAATCATGACTCACAACCACCAATTAGATCAAATACTGTGTGAAGCACTACTTCGCCAACCCACGTTTGGTTTTATTGGTTTGATCGGCTCTAATACTAAGTGGAAAAAATTCGCCTTACGCTTAGCGAATAAAGGCTTTAGTCACCAACAAATCCAACGTATTCACTGCCCTATTGGTATTACACCAAACAATGGCAAATTACCGATGGAAATTGCAGTTTCTGTCGCTGCTCATTTCATTGATTACTACCATCAACCTGACGGATAGGATAACAAACATGCAACGCAAGCTTATTTCTAGTGGATCCCCTTTTGAGCAAAGTATTGGTTATTCACGCGCTGTCGTAGATGGTGATTACGTCTTTGTTTCAGGTACCACAGGCTATGACTACAAGACAATGTCGATCAGTGAAGATTTACTTACCCAAGCGGATCAATGCTTTAAAAACATTGAAAACGCGTTGCTAGAAGCAGGCAGTAGCTTAGCGCAAATTGTCCGTATTCATTATATCTTCCCTAATAAACATGATTTTGCACCGTGTTGGCCTATTTGTACCAAATATTTAGGTGATATACGCCCGGCAGCCACCATGTTTGAAGCCGGTTTATTAGATGAAAATATGAAACTAGAAATAGAAGTCACCGCCCGTTTAAATAACAATTAATATAGAATTTGTATCATCGAACACGCTTTACATTTTCAAATTATTTAACCATTGAATCATTTAGATAGAGAAAACACATGACCGACACCCGCATTGCCCATCGAAGTGCCATCTTACATTGTATCGCCGACCCTGCAAAAGTTGGCGTAGAACAGTGTTACGAATATCATGACGATGGTGTCATGATAGTCGCTGATGGCCACATAAAAGCACTTGGTCCTGCGAGTGACATATTGGCAAATTACCCTGATGTGCAAGTCAAAGAACATCATAATAAGCTGATTGTGCCAGGTTTTATCGATACTCATATTCACTACCCGCAATCTTCCGTTGTGGCCTCCTACGGTGAACAGCTACTTGACTGGTTAGAAAACTACACCTTCCCTGCTGAAGCGAAGTTTGCTGACCCTGATCACTGTGCAGAAACCGCTGATTTTTTTATTAACGAGCTGCTGCGAAACGGCACCACGACGGCATTAGTCTTTGGCACTGTACACAAAACATCCGTTGAGGCTTTTTTCGAGCGCGCTGATAAACAGCATTTACGCATGATTGCCGGCAAAGTAATGATGGATCGTAACGCCCCTGATAACTTAACTGACACCGCACAATCAAGTTATGATGACAGCAAAGAGCTAATTGAAAAATACCATGGTAAAAATCGTTTAAGTTATGCTGTCACACCTAGGTTTGCACCAACAAGTACAGAGCAACAGTTAGCAATGGCTGGCAAGTTACTCAGTGAATATCCCGATTTATATTTACATACGCACTTAAGTGAAAACAAACAGGAGATCGCTTGGGTGGCAGAGCTTTTCCCACAAAGCAAAAACTATCTAGATGTGTATGATCAATTTAAATTATTAACGCCGCGCTCCGTGTTCGCCCATGGTATCCATTTAGATGACTGCGAATGCGAGCGCTTAGCGCAAAGCCAGTCCAGTGTTGCTTTTTGTCCAACATCTAACACCTTTCTAGGCAGTGGTTTATTTAACCTAGCTAAAATGGAGCAACATGATGTGCAGGTATCTCTTGGCACTGATATCGGTGGAGGTACCAGTTTCTCAATGCTACAAACGATGCAGGAGGCCTATAAGGTCTGCCAGCTATCACAATATCAAATTAACCCATTTAAAGCCTTTTATTTAGCGACACTCGCTGGTGCACAAGCACTAAAACTAACTGATAAAATTGGCAACTTAAAACCCAACACAGAAGCCGATTTTACTGTACTTGATTTAAGTGCAACCGCCTTAATAGACAGACGTATGCAACAGGCTAAAACAATTGAAGAGAAACTGTTTGTACTAATGATTCTAGGGGATGATCGAGCAGTCGATAGTACCTATAGTCTTGGCCAACTAGTTTACCAAAAAACGTTTAATTAAGAGCATTCATGTTGTGGCATTAACACCTCAATCTAGTCAGTTAAAATACATAGGCGCAGGCCTGTGTATTATCATTATTATGACGCTCAGTTATTATTTTTTTGTAAGTGCCAGCTCTACAAGTAAAAACAGTGTCCAACAAAAAACAGCATCTGCTGATTTCAATCTGCCCTCTGTTGATGGCAAACAGTATCAATTAAAAGATTTTGCAGGAAAAAAAATTATTATAAACTTTTGGGCCAGTTGGTGCGCGCCGTGCCGCGAGGAAATTCCTGCTTTAAATAGAGCTTGGCAACAATTGCAAAATCATAATATAGCGATGCTCGCCATCAACTATGGTGAAGACTTAACGCGTGTTGAAAGTTTCCTCAAAGACTACCCGATTGATTTCACGGTGTTATTAGATCAGCACAATATTGCCAGTGAAAATATGCAAGTCAATGTTATGCCAACCACTTTCATTATCGATGAAAATGGCGATATTTTAGACACTATTCTAGGCCCAAGAGAATGGGACAGCCTTGAAATGATTGAGCGAATAACCAAACTGTAAAATTACGTAAATGCAAAGTTACGCTAATATAAAGTTACGCTAATATAAAGTTACACAAATATACAGGCACGCAAATGTAAAGGCACGCAAACATTCGCCCCTTAAGAGACGCCAATGAACAAGTTTAACTGTAGCGTACAAGTGCTATCTAAAAAAGCGTTAATGCAAATGCCCTCTAAAGCGTTACCAGCTCTTATTGTCATCGCTTTATTTTACTTACTCTTTATTATCATAAAACAGCAAGTTGGTGATTTCTCTGCCCTCACGGCTACTCGCACAAAAAGCCAGTATGTACAGTGCCCATTACAATCACAACTAAGCTGTACCATTAAAACCGGGCATGGCGACATAACTCTTCATATTGATGAAACAATTCAATCCTTAGTGAACTTTAATGTGCAATTAGAGACGAATACTCCTTATACTCTAGCAAAACTTCGCTTTGAGGGGTTTGATGACTATATGGGAATAACACATTTAATCTTTAACGGTATCAATAGTGTAGATATTCCTACTCATCAATATAAGCGCTGGCAAACCCAAGGCTCTATCCCTGTTTGTACAACTGACTCTAACATGTGGCGTGTCACGCTTAATTTGCACGATTTAAATACAGCAAGTAGTGAAAGAGCTGGGAGTCAGGCAGCAAAAAATACAGTTAAAAGCTATTGGTTTAAGCTAAAGACACCATAATAATATTGGATTAAAAATGCTCAAAAAAAATATTCTCTATATAGCGGTACTCATTCTCGCTATATTAATAACCATCATTAGCTACTTTGATAAAAACAAACAAGCCACAGATGAACCACCTCTTGGTGGTGATTTTAGTATACCTGTTGCGCAAGGTAGCCTGAACGATCCTAAAAAAGAGATATTTAAACTACAAGATTATCGCGACAAGGTGGTCGTGTTATATTTTGGTTATGCTAGCTGTCCTGATATCTGCCCAACCGCGTTAGCAATTATTGGTAATACTTTAAAAAAGCTACCAGCTCAAATACAAGCACAAATCCAGCCAATGTTTATCAGCGTTGACCCTGAGCGTGATAAGTTATCAGCATTGTCTGAATACGGTAAGTATTTTTACCCAACCATGATTTCAGCCACCGATAGCACGGCAAACATCAATAAACTGGTCACTCAATATGGCGCCTTTTATCGTATCAACAAACAAAATGATTCGGCGATGGGCGATAGTGTTTACCACACATCTACTGTGTACATCATTGATAAAAAAGGAAAAATGGTAAACACAATAAACCATGCCGACATTCAAAACGATCTAGAAAGCACGGTAATATCATTAACTAAAGGACAGTAAATGTCATGACAAACATTTTTAAAAAGCATTTTGTAAAGCCGGTATTCATCCTATTATTAATGATAAATAGCACATTGGCACTAGCGCAAATCAGTATCAAAGATGGCTATATACGTGAAATGCCTCCAGGGCAAAAAGTAAGTGCCGCTTTTATGCAATTAACGAACAATACCTCTGACCCTATGATTTTGACAGGTGGCCTTAGCGAGCTAACATCAGCGATTGAATTACATCAACATAAACACGTCAATGGTGTAATGCAGATGAGTAAATTAAATGAGCTAGTTATTCAACCTAGTGAAAGTGTCGCACTAAAACCAGGCGGCCTGCATATTATGCTGATGGGGTTAAAGCAAAGATTAGTAAAAGGTACTTCATTTAGTTTCCAACTACAGTTTGCTGATGGCAAACTACAAACGCTAACACTACCCGTAAAATCATTGATTAATCCTTAAAAATCGTAAATAATTGCTAATCAGCGGCCAGATTTAGCTGATTTTAGCCAACCTAACCCCTGCTCTGTTTGCCCTAGTGGTTTATATTCGCAACCAACGACACCTTGAAACGCCATTTTATCTAGCCTATCTAAAACATAATCATAGTTAAGCTCGCCCACATTGGGTTCATGACGCCCGGGCACGCCCGCTATTTGCACATGTTTAATGTAATTAAAGTATTTTTCAAACGTCGTTACGACATTGCCTTGCATCATCTGACAATGATAGAAATCAAACTGTAAACCTACATTATCTTCATTAACCTCGTCAATAATATCGATTGCCTGAGCGGGATAATTAAGAAAATAGCCAGGCATATCAACATTATTAATTGGTTCAATAAGAATACTGATATCGTACTTAGCCGCTATTTTAGCCGCTGCTCGTATATTGTTAACATAACAACTACGTACCGCTTCACTGCCAACATCGTCAGGCTTTACCCCTGCCATCACATGAATATAATGATTTCCCAGCACTTGTGCGTATTCACAAGCAAGCTCAACGCCGGTAATAAACTCAGCAGTGCGATCAGCTAGACAGGCTAGTCCTCGCTCACCTTCACTCCAATTACCAGGAGGTGCATTAAACAAAGCTTGCGTTAAATTATTAGCATCGAGTTGCTGTTTTAATAAAATCGCATCATATTCATAGGGAAAAGTGAACTCAACTGCATTAAAACCTGTCTGAGCCGCTTTACTAAATCGCTCTAGAAAACTGTACTCAGTAAATAACATTGATATATTCGCTGCAAATCTCGCCATAACACTGATACCCATATCTGTACAAACAAACAATTAAATGACTAAATAACACTATCCTAAACTAGCAATATACTAATCCATTTACTATGTTGCCACTGCTATATTGGAACTAACATTAACCAATGCATCTGAGAATTCATATGCTTCATGCAAATTTAGCTGACAAATACGGCAATCTAAAGGCAGCACAAAAACTCTCAATTTAAGCACCGAAAACTAGGGAATATATTTAAAAAACACTATGACCTGCAAATAATCAGGTTATTTGATCACCACTAACAACTTGATAAATAAATACGCTATTCAAAGTTCAATGCAAATATGCTATTTATAAATTAAAATCACTCAGGAAAAAGATGAGCACCATCCTCCCATTCATCCACTCTAAAAAAGCGGGTATCAACCAAATTAAACTGCTCAAAAATATCTTTTACTTTTTTATGGATAATAGGTTTACCCATGTCAATGTTACCCATGCTAAATATTAGACGCTCGTCTTCTGGCACTAACAACATTTTATGGAAATCTAACACGATAGATTCTACTCCTGGCTCATCCCCTCTATCGAGGCGTTTCTGACCTCTATGGTCCAACTGAGAACGTTCTATATAGCACCAGTCTTGGTCCTCATATATATTGACAAAGAAGTAGTCGTAGTGATTATTACCATCAATATCAGTGTATACTGCGGGATAATATTGAACCCCCTGCATTGGGTATTTTAATAGTTGATCGCGTATTTTCTTTTTGATTATAAGGTGCGAACCATGAAAAATAATGTCGCCAACATTTTCTTCAATACCTTTACGACGCCAATCCTCTGCATGCGTATTGCGAAAAAACATAGCACGGCCCGCTTCAAGATAGCGAGTACCATATTTCACAGCATGAGTTTCAGCATCACCCACAGCGAAAATCACACCTTCGTGTTTACTACCATCTCTTGATATAATGTAATAACTGTCGTCTAACCCTTCCATTAATTAACTTCCCTTGGCAAAAATGAGGGTTAAAAACTGCGTTTCAACCACTCACCAATCGTATTTAATGATGTTCTAAACAGACTAAGGCCTTAAATGGGCGTTCCTTCGCCATTCATCTACTCTAAAAAAGCGGGTATCAACCAAATTAAACTGCTCAAAAATATCTTTTACTTTTTTATGGATAATAGGTTTACCCATGTCAATGTTACCCATGCTAAATATCAAACGTTCATCTTCTGGCACTAACAACATTTTATGGAAATCTAACACGATAGATTCGACTCCAGGCTCATCCCCTCTATCGAGGCGTTTCTGACCTCTATGGTCCAACTGAGAACGTTCTATATAGCACCAGTCTTGGTCCTCATAGATATTAACAAAAAAATAGTCGTAGTGATTATTACCCTCAATATCTGTGTATACTGCGGGATAATATTGAACCCCCTGCATTGGGTATTTTAATAGTTGATCGCGTATCTCCTTTTTTATTATAAAGTTTGCTCCATTAAATATAATATCACCAATATTTTCTTTAATGCCTTTACGCAGAAAATCTTCAGCGTTAGTGTTATGAAAAAACATAGCACGACCTGCTGGTAAATACTCAACACCATATCTTAGTGCCTTTGTTTCGGCATCACCCACTGCAAAAGTCACACCTTCCCTGCTACCATCTCTTGATATAATGTAATAACTGTCGTCTAATCCTTCCATTAATTAACTTCCCTTCGCTTGGAAAAAATGAGGATTAAAAACTGCGTTTCAACCACTCATCACTCGTATTTAATGATGTTCTAAACAGACTAAGGCCTTAAATGGGCGTTCCTTCGCCATTCATCTACTCTAAAAAAGCGGGTATCAACCAAATTAAACTGCTCAAAAATATCTTTTACTTTTTTATGGATAATAGGTTTACCCATGTCAATGTTACCCATGCGAAACATTAGACGCTCATCTTCTGGCACTAATAACATTTTATGAAAATCTAACACGATAGATTCCACACTAGGCTTAAGTCCGTTTTCGATCCTTTCCTGGGCTAATTCATCTAATTGAGAGCGCTCTATGTAACACCAGTCCTTTTTATCGTAGATATTGACAAAGAAGTAGTCGTAGTGATTATTGCCGTCAATATCAGTGTATACTGCGGGGTAATATTGAACCCCCTGCATTGGGTATTTTAATAGTTGATCGCGTATTTTCTTTTTGATTATAAGGTGCGAACCATGAAAAATAATGTCGCCAACATTTTCTTCAATACCTTTACGACGCCAATCCTCTGCATGCGTATTGTGGAAAAACATAGCACGGCCCGCTTCAAGATAGCGAGTACCATATTTCAAAGCATGAGTTTCAGCATCACCCACAGCGAAAACCACACCTTCGTGTTTACTACCATCTCTTGATATAACGTAATAGCTGTCGTCTAACCCTTCCATTTCAATCCTTTAACATAACTATCTGTTCAACAAACAGTTACTCTTCAATTAAAATCACTCAGGATAAACATCAGCACCATCTTCCCATTCATCTACTCTGAAAAAGCGGGTATCAACCAAATTAAATTGCTCGAAAATATCTTTAATTTTTTTATGGATAATAGGCTCACCCATATCGATGTTACCCATACTAAATATCAAACGTTCATCTTCTGGCACCAACAACATTTTATGAAAATCTAACACGATAGATTCTACTCCAGGCTCCATTCCAATCTCAATACTTTCCTCAGCCCATTCATCCAGCTGAGAACGTTCTATGTAGCACCAATCTTTATCCTCATAGATATTAACAAAAAAATAGTCGTAGTGATTATTACCTTCGATATCCGTATATACTGCGGGGTAATATTGAACACCTTGTATTGGGTATTTTAATAATTGATCGCGTATTTCCTTTTTGATCAAAAAATCATAACCATGAAAAATAATGTCGCCAATATTTTCTTTGATCCCTTTGCGACGCCAATCCTCTGCATGCGTGTTGCGGAAAAACATAGCACGGCCCGCTTCAAGATACTGACTACCATATCTCAAAGCATGAGTTTCAGTATCACCCACAGCAAAAATCACACCTTCCTTACTACCATCACTTGATATAATGTAATAACTGTCGTCTAACCCTTCCATTAATTACCTCCTCTAATTACATAACTACCTGGCTTTTCATACTTAATATCTTCTTTTCTCTGCACTCTCGCTTGTTTGTTGTTGTAATGATCTCGTTCACTAGAACAAACAGACTTGCTTGCTCTAGCGCCTTTAACATAATCCGCATCACAACAGCCCTTAGCATTGCTTTTAGAGCTACTGCCAAAGTTCTCGGATATATTGGTTAGTGCTAACTCGTGATTATTAATATCAGTTGCTATTTTTTTACTTAAAACATTCATTGCTTTTAATATTTTTTGATACTTATCGCCTTCACAATACTTGCCATTTTGAATACTTTTCTTCAGTTTATTTATCCTTTTTTTATCTTGTCATGATAAGTATCAGGATGCTCGCTATCATCGTCATTGTTGCCATTATCTACTCTTAATACACCTGGATGATTACCACGATGTAGCTGTACGTTTAAATGGCAGGCACCTTGCAAGGTGCAAGGTATGAGTGCGATATTGTCGACATTGTCAATGTCGTATTTAAAGTCTTCCAAGCGGTTTTCAATCGAGCTGTCTAACAGTGCTTTTCTCGATATTAGGTGGTGCGCTTGCATTTTTACACCCTTATTTATAGGGTGATCACTACCTACTTGTTGCAGAACCTTGTCTCTGTATCCCATCGATGTGCTCCTAAAGATTATATTCCAAATTGCCTTTGCGGCTGACGGGGGTTGTGTGTTTGTCACTGTTGCATATTCGGCAGTTTTTATTGTTTTTAATAATGGCTCGCTGTTTTTCAACGGTGTTGCCGGCTACCCCATCCTTGGTTTCAGCTCGGCGGGCTTTAGTAATAAGCGGTGCTTGCTTCGCCATGCGATCGCCTGCTTTTGCAAAAGATTCAATCATTTTGCTAAAACCTGAGAGTGCTTGCTGCGCATTTTTAACGGCTTTAGTGCTGCTTCCGCTCATTCTAGCGATGCGCGCAGTAATCACGGAGACTCTCGCGGCAGCACCTATACCACCTAGGAGCATGCCTATTACAAACAGTATGATTTCGTATAATACAAAGACGCCACCTTTACCAAAATAAAAGGTATAAAAATTTGGCGGTACCGCGGCAAAAAACTGTTGGGCGTAAGCGATGAACACAACCGTTGACTGGCGATAATTGACTAGTTCTAAGGTGTCTTGCCAAGATTTATCGTATCGTAGTTGCTCCGCCCACTCTGGGTCTATTGCCTGCAAAGTGGTATCGATAAAGGCTTCAATTTCGTTTACATCTGCAGCAACAATATGATTAGGTAGGTTTAGCAACGCCTCACGGTGTTGATATATTTTTTGCACTTGTTCTACATTCGCCTGTGCCTTCTCGATCGACTCTTCTATACTGTCAAGTGCGGCATTACCTATTGTTTCCACTTGCTCAGCGGCTTGGTTCATCACTTCACTAACACTAGTGTTTTCAACAAAATACCAAGCATCTTTTAATGATGCTTGGGCCCAGTCAGAGCCTTTTGATGCCGCCTCTTTGGTGCCTTGCCACAGCTCAAACCAGTTGTCTTTGTCGGTTACCCAGTCGTAGGACTCTTCAGCCGTTTGGCTAATGCCCGTTGCTATATCACTCGCCCCTTCTTTCGCACCGGCACCAATACTGATCAACAGTGACTTTTTACCCGATGTTTGCCATTGCTCTCGATAACCACTCATACCTGCTTCTACATTACGGTATGCGCCATCAAGGGCTGACTCTATCGCACTATCAAGCTGCTGGATTTGACTTTCGGCACTGGGATCGCTAACTATTTCAAAATACGCTTTACCTTCATCACAGCTAGGGTAATAGAACGTTCCCAACTCATCGTATTTTTGCTGCCATTGTGCTTTAGCCGCTGCGTCCTTAGGGGGTATTTCACCGGGCTTTAAGCCCACTTGTTGATAATCTTTTAAGTGTTTACCTGCTAATAGTAATTCACTATTAAGGTATAAATTAAATTTGGCACCGGCCATCGGTGTTTGCCATCGATCATCATATGTAGCTTTCACTTTAATCCAAGTACCACAAGGTGAAGTCACACCGTCGATTGGACCTTGGAATTTTTCAATAGCCGCCGCTTCGGTACTTTTTGCTATATCGGCGGGTTCTGGGGTGTCAGGTTTACTCATATGCGTCCTTGTTAACCGTTAGTTGGGTTATGTAATCCATGAATTGCTTAAACTTGTCTGCTTCTGCTTGCTCGCTTGTACATATTTTATATAAATCCGCGTTCGCGTATTTACTCTCGTAGTCACAGCCGTAAAACAATTCAAATGCTGCAAGCTGGAATAAATGCTCGCCAGCTGTAAAGCCGTAGCTTTGCATGCGGGTAACACTGGCAAACACGCGCGCTTCTATATCTGTGAGGTTATTTAATGATTCGGGGTACAGCATTTTCAGTTCGTCTGCCATTTTTCGACAGTTATCGCGCACTTTTTTCACTTGTAAACCTGCTTTGTCTCTGGCTGTTATAACAAAAGGCGGCGCTGTCATTGAGTGAATATCTATGCCGGGGTTTACTTGGATAGTGAGTATTTTTTGCCCTTCTTCTAGTTCACTCAATAAGGTGAATTGATGCTCGTTATCACGTGATATGAAAAAGAGTTTGCAGCGCTGAGCCCAATTCCTAATCGATTGGAAGTATGTGTCAACAACTGTGGGAGAGTAAAAATGGAAGAAGACCCACTTATCTTCGACCTCATCATAGATACGGGTAAATTTTCTGAAATGTTGATGTACTTCTTCGAACGAGGCTGTGGTGCGGATGAAAATTCCCGTATTGTGCCCCCAATATTTTTTAAAATAATCACGATGAAAGTCAGGGGTGCCAATTATCTCTTCACGTAGGCTGTCATATTTTATATTTTCCAATGTCATATCGATAAGATAAGGGGCACAATACTTTAATGTCTTAGCGGCATCACCTTTATAAAGGCATTGTATCGTTAGCGTGTTAAGCAAATCTAGATCAAATAAGCCTCTAATGCTGCTATAAGCCTGCGCATCTAGAATAAGATAGGTTCTTAATAAGTTCTCTGGAGGCTGATGCTTTGGTTGAGAAAAGAGTAAAGACTTTAGCGTATCGTTAATCCAAGGTTTTTCCCAGAATGCAAGCCAGCTTTGATCCACTGCCGGTGGAATACTTACCTCTGAAAACTCTAAGTAATCAATATCAAGCGCTAATTTTTTGCTGCTAAGTAATTTAGTTTCTTTGAATACAATAGGTTGCTGTCTACTGACTTTCTGCGATAAATCAATTGCTGTTTGATCGTAATGATCGGATTCTTCTAAGTGCTGAATAATAGGTTTAGCCAAGCCTGAATACAGAAACAAGTAACCATCTTCTTTTAACACGTCACTTATTTTTTCATCAAGCTGATGATGATCTTCAAGACAGACAACAACGCAGCATTCATAACGTTGAGATAAAGTCTCATTTTGCTTTGTCGCTTCACAGCTTAAAACCCAGATATTGTCTTGTTGATTATCAATCATTTATTACGTCCATGTAAATTTGTACTAATTGTATTATTAATACAAACTGAACGTAACATTTTATTAAATTTATTTTTTATTTGCTACCTAACTTCCTCATTTAATCTAATATTGTTAACTAAAGCTTAGCAACAATTTAACGAGAATTTAATAAGATCCCCTTTTGAATTGTTTATTAGCTCTAGTCAGTTTTTTAATAGGCCACATCATTAAGCTACTCAATAGCAAAGCAGCTAACGCACTGTAAACGAAGCTGCTTATATTAAGAGGGATGCCTAATTGAAAGTTCTTAGTGACCTCTACCAGCGTAGCCCATCTTGTTGGGGTTAACATATAAATAATCTGCTGCGCTAAATTACCATTGTTGAAGATATCAATGGCGCTAAGCAGTTGCTGATACTGCGCTATGGTTTGCTCTTTATTAGCGGCGTCCATACGTACCGCACTATTGCTATTTTGCTTAAAGTCATTAATCATCTCATTTACATCGCTATAGCCATTGAGCTTTGCATTCACCTTATCACTATCTACCTGTGATTTGGTTGCTAAATAATAGCCATTAATAAAATGATGATATTCATTGGCTAAAATTGGCATTTGCAGAAAAATGATCAATAACGTGGCAAAAATAAGTTTATCTACAGTATTTACCAACACAGTGAGCTCCAATACGTTCAAATAGTCATCACGTCAACGCTGACGTGAACAACAACGACCTTACCAAAGCTTAGCGCTTAGGTAGTTGCCTCAACTGTGCTGATAATAACACCGCTATGGCAATAAATGCGCTTGATATCCATAAGCAGGCAATTAAACCATATTGCTGATAAACCCAGCCTGATAATAAGGTGCCTATTAAGCGCCCCATGGCATTGGCCATATAATAAAAGCCGACATCAAGAGACACCCCATCCTCTTTGGCATAACTCACTATTAGGTAGCTATGTAATGATGAATTAATGGCGAATATAGCGCCAAATATCATCAGGCCAATCATTAAGCTGTATTGAATATAGATATCATAATACAGAGCCAATGCTATTATTGCCGGTACCGTACTTAGATAACACGCCCATAAAAAAGCATCATTAGCCCCTTTACTACCAGTGATCATAGGTGCCAGCGATTGCACTAATCCGTAAGCGATTACCCAGCAAGCCATGAACCCACCAACCCACCAGTGATCCCAGTTAAAAGTAGCAGCTAAAAATACGGGTAGCGCGACGACAAACCAGACATCTCGTGCGCCAAACAAGAATAATCGAGCGCCTGAGAGTAAATTAATTTCTGCACTTTTGGCAAAAATATCATTAAACTTTGGCTTATATTTAGCCTTGCCTAAATCATCTTGTAGTGCATATAAGCTAAACAACCAGATCAAGGTTAAAAAACACGCCATTGACAAGACAGCAACGCTAAAACCGATCGTTGTTAAAAGCAGACCGCCAATGAAAAAGCCCATGCCTTTGAGCGCGTTTTTTGACCCAGTTAGCCTAGCAACCCATCGATATAGCTTACCTTGCTCAGTGCTTGCTACTAGCAACTTAATTGCACTTTTAGCGCTCATTTTATTGAGATCTTTCGCTATCCCCGATAATGCCTGCGCCAGCATAACATAGCCGATGCTGAGCATATCTGTAGGGATAGCCAGCATCACTAGTGCTATAATTTGCAAGGCTAGGCCAATGTTCATTGTTTTGTTTAAGCCAAGCCTTGCGCCTAACCAGCCACCTACCAAGTTGGTAATCACGCCAAAGATCTCATAAAACAAAAACAGCATTGCGATATTGATCGGGCTATAACCTAACTGATGAAAATACAGCACCACCAGCATGCGAAGTGCGCCATCAGTTAAAGTAAATGCCCAATAATTGGCGGTAATCAATAAGTATTGTTTTATACCTGTTGATAGTTGATTAAACCCTGAGCTGAGCATCTATTTACCCTTTATCAGCCAAGCCAACCATACGCGCAAGCTCAGCTGTTCGATTAGCATAGCCCCACTCATTGTCATACCAAACATATAATTTAACTTGAGTGCCATTGACGACCATGGTTGATAATGCATCAATAATACTTGATCGTGGGTCTGTTTTATAATCAATAGAGACAAGCGGTCGCTCTTCAAAGCCGAGTATGTTTTGCAACTCATCTTGTGATGCCTGTTTTAAAAGCGCATTCACTTCCGCAACTGTTGTGCCACGCTCCACTTCAAACACACAATCGGTGATCGATGCATTCGCTATAGGTACACGTATGGCATGGCCATTTAGCTTGCCTGCCAACTCCGGAAAAATATGGGTGATGGCTGTAGCAGAACCTGTGGTTGTCGGGATTAAACTCACAGAGCAAGCGCGTGCTCGACGTAAATCTTTATGCGGTGCATCTAAAATTGTTTGAGTATTTGTAATATTATGAATGGTGGTCATAGAGCCATGTTTAATACCGATTTTTTGATGAATCACTTTAACAACAGGCGCTAGGCAGTTAGTAGTGCATGATGCAGCGGTCACTATCGGATGTAGCGCTTTATCATATAAATCATCATTAACGCCCATCACAATATTAAGCACGCCCTGCTCTTTAACAGGCGCGGTGACGACCACCCGTTTAACACCTTGATCTAGGTATGCTTGCAGCAATGCTTTCGTCTTCATTTTACCCGATGCCTCAATGACGACATCACACCTTGACCAATCGGTATCCTCAATACGTGTATTTGCACTGCAAGCAATCAGCTGATTGTTGATAATCAGTGCATCACCTTGATAATTCGCCTCATGATGCCAACGCCCGTGTATTGAATCAAACGTTAGTAGGTGCGCCAGTGTCTGGGCATCTCCTGCAGGGTCATTAATATGAACAATTTCGATATCATCCCAATCATAAGCCGCTCTCATCGCTAAGCGCCCCATGCGACCAAAACCATTAATACCTATTTTAATTGTCATTAATTTCTCCCCACCTTCACTAGTTAATTGTTATTTAACAGAAATTTTCTTTATCTGGTCTATCTTGCATTTTATCGAGCTGTTGTAAATGCGGATAAATTAGTGCCAGATTATGCTCACTGCTTTGAGCTATCACCGTTTTAGCCCATGGTGGTAATGCCGGGTTAAGTCGATAGAATACCCATTGACCGTGCTTTCTTGTCGTTAAAATGCCCTGCTTTTTTAGCACTGCTAGATTACGTGACACTTTAGGTTGGCTATTTTCTTGCAAGGCATGCATGATTTCACAGACACACAGCTCCCCATGGTAATGGGTTAGCATCAGTGTTTTTAAACGTACGCTATCACTTAAACACTTATAAAAAGACACTGGGTCTATCACTGCTAACGCCTGAGTATGAGTATTGAGTGCGCCAGTGTCAC
The DNA here is from genome assembly GCA_038900335.1 of Gammaproteobacteria bacterium AS21. Taxonomy (GTDB): domain Bacteria; phylum Pseudomonadota; class Gammaproteobacteria; order Pseudomonadales; family Balneatricaceae; genus Rs1. The sequence continues at coordinate 91,376 of JBBMRB010000014.1, forward strand.
CCTCAACAGCTAAGAACATGGTTAAGCGCTGATTGATCTCCGTTAAGGTGGTAAAAAAAGGATCATCATCTAATCGCATTTTCGGATCGGCAAAATCCCAGGCAAACTGTTTGTGCGCACCAGGGTATTGCCGACATTCATTATTGGCGTTATCACACACTGTAATGACATAGTCAAAGCTTTGCCCTGCAAAGACATCAATACTCTTAGCGCTTAGTTCACTAGCGTTAATTCCATATTTATTTAGTGCCATTATTGTGCGCTGATCAACCGTATCAGGCTCAGTACCCGCACTATAGCTATCAAAAGTGTCAGCTGCTTTGTGGTGTAATAGTACTTGTGCCATTTGTGATCGCGCTGAATTAGCAGTGCAAACAAACAATACTCTTTTCTTTTTCATCGTAGTAATAAACCGCCATATATATATATCAATTATTATATATATGTTTTTTTACATATAAAAGATCGTTGTCGTGTTTTTTTAATGTACTTATTTTAGATAAAAAAAAGCCCAGTGTTGGTACTGGGCTATTAATAACAACTAGTGACTAGTTTTAAATTCTAAGTTCTAAGCTCTAAGTTTTCACAAGCCTATTTTGACGGTTAAAAATCATCTTCTGCCAACGCCATAATACTGTTAGAGCCCGCAATAATGCTTTGATACAGTGACTGGGTACGCACCAGTATATGCTCACAATAAAACTGGCTAGTCACTAGCTTAGCTTTAAGTTGTGCCTGTTTAGCATCACCTGATTTTAACCTAGCATTTGCTTTAACCGCACTTTTAGCCATCAGCCAACCACCACATAAATAGCCAAATAGCATCATAAAGTTAACACTAACGCTGCCAGCTATCTCCTTATCTGCATTATCTAATAGCCACTGGCGAGCATTGACAGCATCTGTAATCGCTCGACGATATTGTGCAATTGACAGCTCAAACTCAGCGCCAAGCGCTGCAAAGGTTTCGTAATCCGCGCTTATATCAGCAAGTAACAGAGCGAGGCTTTCACCTTTATTAACTAACGTTTTACGCCCGACTAAGTCTAATGCTTGAATACCCGTTGTACCCTCATAAATCGTTAGAATTCTCGCATCTCGGTAAAACTGCGCAGCGCCAGTCTCTTCAATAAAGCCCATACCGCCGTGAATTTGCACCCCTTGATAAGTCACTTCCTGCGCCAACTCTGTCACCCAACCCTTAATGATAGGCGTCATTAGCTCTACTCTTGCCATATCGCCATCATCGACCTGCGCCGCGCCAACTAAACATAGCGCACGCATCGCCTGCGTTGATGCTTTCATTTGCATCAACATACGGCGCACATCGGCAAACTTAATAATACTGAAGCGGCTTCCATCTTTGTTAGTGCCTTGTAACCGATCTTTTGCGTAAGCTAAAGCGTGTTGATACGCTGCCTCAGATACTGCCAAACCCTGCAAACCAACGCCCTGTCTTGCATGGTTCATCATGGTAAACATGTAGTTGAGCCCCCTGTGCTCCTCGCCCACTAAATAGCCGATAGCACCAGTATTTTCGCCAAAGCTCATCACACAGGTCGGGCTGCCATGAATCCCTAACTTATGCTCTAAAGAGACACTGTACACATCATTACGCTGACCTGGCAGCCCCTGCTCGTCCAATAAAAACTTTGGCACAATAAATAATGAGATACCTTTTACCCCAGCAGGGGCATCCGGTAATCTTGCTAACACTAAATGCACGATATTATCGCTCATTTGATGATCGCCCCATGTGATAAAAATCTTCTGCCCTGTAATTAAGTAGTGATCATCCTGAGCCACTGCCTTGGTCTTTATCGCCGCTAAATCTGTACCTGCATCTGATTCAGTTAAATTCATGGTCCCAGGCCAATCACCGCTAATCATTTTCTCTAAAAATTTCTCTTTTAAATCATCGCTAGCGTGATGCGTTAAAGCCTCTATTGCACCTTGGCTTAATAGCGGGCACAGTGCAAACGCAAGATTAGCTGACTGCCAGATTTCATTCACCGCTGTACCTAATACATTAGGTAAATTTTGACCTCCATAGCACTCATCACCTGTCAGCGATGCCCAACCTCCCTCTCGGTATTGACGATACGCATCACTAAACCCCGCTGTCTCTTGTATTGCCGGTTGTCCTTTAAGGTCAATAAGTTTTGGATGCTGAATGTCTCCTATTTTATTAAGTGGTGCTAACACCTCACTACCTAGTTTCGCGGCCTGGGTTAATATAACACTCGCCAACTCAGTGTTTACATCTGTATGACCCGCTCTTTCACACAACTGATCAAACTCAACCAGCTCTTGTAATACAAATTGTGCATCATCTATTGGGTAGGTGTATTCACTCATATTATTTACCTTTATAAGTTGGAAGGCGCTGATGACAGCTGATTGTTATCACGACAGTTGGTTTTAAAACCAATACTCACTATTTTGCCTTTACCCTAGGCTATCAACAAGGTAAAAGAGGGTCTTATACTTAACATAATAGGACACAAGCTTGTTAAATACGCTATAGTAATCGCTTAAAAAACGAATTATCAATAATATAACAACATTGAGCAGCAACATGTCAGCTAAACAGCACTCCATTAATATTCATTTTGCCAATGCCCTGTTAAAAGCAGCTAAAAAAAATGACTTAGATCAACAACCACTACTAGCTGCTGCTAACTTATCAAACGAGCTATTACACAATCCACAAGTACGCATTACGCCGCTACAATTAAGTCAATTAATGCACGCCATATGGTGTGCAGCGGATGATGAATATCTTTGCCTAGGCAGCCAGCCTTCTAAACACGGCGTTTTTAGCATGATGGCAAAACAGGTATTGGGTAGTGCTAACTTGCGACAAGTCTATCGCAGGGGGATCCACTTTTATAATTTAGTCGCTGCTGCTACCGCGTTTCGCTTTCAAGAAACCAGCCAGTACGCTCGCTTTTGTATTACACTAACACAGCCTGAAAAAGATGAAGAACACGCTTTAATCGAGTTTTTATTGTTATTATGGCACCGTTTCCCCAGTTGGCTTATTGGCCAGAGAATACCATTAACCCGGGTCGGATTCAGCCATCACAAACCTGCGCACTATGACGAATATCGCCTGATGTTTGCCTGTGATATCCACTACCAGCAAAGCGAGAACTACCTCGAGTTTGATAAAACATGTTTGACTGCAGCTATTGTACAAACCCAGCAAAGCCTGAGCGCTTATTTAAGGCGCTGCCCATTAGATTGGTTCCAACGACAAAGCTATTTTGATATATACACGCGCAAGGTTATCGATGCACTTGAACAAAGTGGCGATATAAAATCAGCTAATATGCAGCAAGTGGCCACAAGCTTGCATATGACAACACGTACTTTAAGGCGAAAACTGTTAGAGGAAGGTACTAATTTTCAACAACTCAAAGACAACATTAGACGTGACATTGCCATCCAGTATTTAAGCAGACCTGATATGAGCATAGCGACAATAGGACAAATATTAGGCTTTTGTGAAGCTGGCGCTTTCACTCGAGCATTTAAAAAATGGACTAAAATGGCACCAAGTACTTATCGTAAAGGCCAATAATTATGCAAATCTTGTTGATAACGCGATGATTCGCTCTTGTTCTAGCAGCTGTGTTAGTTCGCTAAGATCCGTTATTTGTTTCACTCGATCAAATAACAACTGAGCGTTATCATTTCTTTTACGCATCATATTTAGCCACTGTTTAACGCGCCCAGCGACAAAAGGTGGGGGTAGTGCTAGCTGAACATTAGCATAGTATTGCAACAGTAGTGCCAAAACATCTGCCCAGTCAAAGCGAATGGGGACATTTGTTGATGATAGCTGCGATTGCTGTACACGCTGTTTAATCATTAAAGCTAAAGCTGGGTTAGCGAGGATACCGCGGCCAATCATCACATCCTCACAGCCACTGACTTCTCGACATGTTTGATAGTCTTGCCAATCCCATATATCGCCATTAGCTATCACTGGAATAGCAATGGAATCTTTAATTTTACGTATCCACTGCCAATGAGCAGGCGGTCGATAACCTTCAATCTTGGTACGCGCATGTACCACTAAACTGGCGGCTCCCGCTGATTCAATGGCACTGGCATTTTCAAGAGCTAACGTTTTATCTTTATTACCTAAACGCATTTTGGCACTAACAGGTATAGCAGATGGGGTCGCTGCCCTCACTGCTTTAATAATTTTGTAAATAGTCTCAGGCTCATCAAGTAAGACAGCACCGCCTCGATGTTTATTCACCGTTTTAGAAGGGCAACCAAAATTCAAGTCGATACCCTTCGCACCTATTGAAGCTGCAAGCTCGCTGTGATGAGCTAACATATTCTCATCAGAGCCCAAGAACTGGACAATAACAGGTACGCCGCTTTTTGTAGCCCCTTTATTCACCGTTGATGAGGGCTCAAGTTCGGGCACTTTTTTCAGTAATTCTTTAGCACCGAGCAGCTGATTAGTGATTCTAATAAATTCAGTGACACAGCTATCAATACCGCCAACACTGGTTAATAGCTCACGCATATTAGCATCGACAACACCTTCCATCGGTGCCAATATTATTTTGGACATTTACAGCCTATTTGGGGTAATAATATAGAAGAGGATATTTAATATTAAATAGTGCTACTATGCTAGCAGAGCATTGATTTTGCCAACCAATCAAAGACTGGCTTTCATAATAATCATAAAACTAACACTGTGCTATTTTGTATCAATAGTTACTATAAAACAAATAAAGGTAACAGGCTAAAAGCCTGCTACCTTACATACATTAATAGTAATTAATGTATTTTCTCATGTAGATCATCAGGCGTGTTCTCATCTTCTTGAGAATCTTCATTGTCTGATTTAGTCGCATCATTGCGCTTAGCATCAATACGTTGCAAATACTCAGCATCAATATCACAAGTTACATAGTTACCATCAAAAACAGAGGTCTCAAAACTATCAAACTGCTGATCTCCAGCAACCGCAAGCTTTAAATCGGCAAGATTTTGATAAATCATCCAATCAACGCCAATCGCCTCGCCTATTTCGTCATCTGTTCTGCCATCAGCAATAAACTCAGACGGTGAAGGCATATCGATACCATAGACATTAGGGTGTCTAACAGCGGGTGCTGCTGATGCAAAATAGACTTTTTTAGCACCAACTTCACGTACCATTTGTACAATCTGTTTAGAGGTAGTACCGCGCACAATAGAATCATCAACTAGCATCACAACTTTACCTTTGAATTCTGATTCAATCGGGTTTAGTTTTCTGCGAACTGATTTTTTACGCTCAGTCTGACCAGGCATAATAAAGGTGCGACCTATATAACGGTTTTTAATAAAACCTTCTCTAAATAGCACACCTAAATGCTCAGCCATTTCTAATGCTGATGTACGACTCGTATCGGGGATAGGAATAATAACATCAATGTCATGCTCAGGGCGCTCAGCCATCACTCTTTGAGCAAGTTTCACACCCATTCTACGACGCGCTTCATGGACATTGATATTATCAATGACTGAATCGGGTCTAGCAAAATAAACTTGTTCAAACAAGCACGGTGATAACGTGGCATTTTCAGCACATAACTCAGTGTGAACGTTGCCTTCAAGGTCAATAAAAATAGCCTCACCTGGCGCGACATCTCGCTCTCTTTTAAAACCGGCAATATCTAGTGCAACGCTTTCTGAAGCGACCATCGCCTCTTGTCCATTGGCTGTTTGGCGCAAGCCGTAAATCAGAGGGCGAATGCCATGAGGGTCACGAAATGCTAAAACACCAAAACCGGTAATCATAGCAACCACAGCATAACCACCTTTGATACGCTTATGAACCGCTTTAACAGCAGCAAAGATATCCGTAGGTGTCGGGATCAATTTTCCTTGAGTTTGCAACTCATGCGCTAAAATATTAACAAGGATTTCAGAGTCAGACGTGGTGTTAATGTGACGCAAATCAACCCTGCGCATCTCTTCACCTAACTCTTGTGTATTCGTCAAGTTACCATTATGTGCTAAGGCTATTCCGTAAGGCGCATTGACATAAAAAGGTTGTGCCTCAGCAGCAGATGAGCTGCCAGCAGTTGGGTAGCGAACGTGACCGATACCGACATTGCCCAGCAACTTTTTCATGTGTCTGGTACGAAAAACCTCATTGACAAGACCATTATCCTTGCGAAGAAAAAACTGATTGCCTTCACATGTCACCATACCAGCAGCATCCTGACCACGGTGTTGTAATACGGTTAACGCATCAAAAATCGTCTGGTTAACCAATGACTTGGAGACCAAGCCAACTATTCCGCACATCTATAATACCTCAAGGATTTAAGGGAGAAATTGATAATCATTGTATCTAAATTTCTCATTAATAAAATTAAAGAACCACTGACTATGTTATGAGTTAGGGTTACCTACTTGCCAAATCATTTGCCCTACTTGGGATGCTATATCTTTCGTCCATGTTTCCATTAATACAAAATGCGGTATCAGCTGTGACTGCCCCCACCATAAATCCTTTACTGCGGGAGTTTGCGCAACTAACGCAACTAAAACAACGACAACTAAAGCGCCCCTGGCTATCCCAAAGCCCATACCTAATATACGATCAGTTGCACTTAACCCTGTTGCACTGATCAGCATTTCAAACAAATTCGCGACTATCGCACCGCCAATCAGCATTAACACAAAAAGCGATCCAAAGGCGACGGCCATACGAATCGAAGGCGTGGCGATGTAACTTTCTAATACCAGCGCAAGCGCTTCAGCAAAAAGCCTAGCAACGATAAAAGCAGAGACCCAAGTCACTAGCGATAACGCTTCCTTGACAAAACCTCGGCGTAAACTAAACAGTGCAGATATTGCTAAAATAGCCAAAATGACCCAGTCAGCCCAATTCATCAACCTAAACTACTCCTAACTATTGTGTAATAAATCTAACCAGTAATCCATCTAGCCCAAAGTCTTGTTTAAGCCCTTGTTTGAGCGCCTCTAAGCGCTCTTTTTTCAGTTCAGGGCCAACATACACTTTGACTAAATTACCATTTTTTCGGGTATATACTTTATGGCCACTATTTAGCAATTGCTTACGCAGAGCTTTAGCGTTTGCCTCATCTTTAAAACTTGCCAGCTGCAAAGTCCAAGCAGTGGGCACACCTTCCTCATCTAGTGTCGCTTGATCGAGTGCCACCTCTTGTTGCTCTGGCGCTATCTGCTTACTATCTGGTAGTGGTTTTAATAATGGCTGAATATTTTGAAACGTTTTAACCGCTGGTTTTTCAGGAATAATAGACACAAGATGCCTTTCTTTATAACCGTCCCCACTAAAAAACAAGGGAAGGAAAACAACAACGATAAAAATTAGCGCCAATGTACCCACTATTTGTTTCTTCACTACAAGCTCCATGGGTATTCCTCTTAACAAAAATTCAATAGCATTTAGTCACTCATGCTAATTCAAAGTAAGTTTAGTGCCGCCGTTACTGTAAAAAATGATCCCGCGACGACAATAAGCTGCTCATCGGTGACTGTCGCTGTCACCATATCTAATGCACTTTGCATATCGTGATAACAACTCACAGATTGTACATCAACACCTTGAGCCACAACAATTTGCTGTAGCTGCTCACTGCTTTGCCCACGTGCCACATCTAATGGCACTAAATGCCAATGAGCAGCGACCGGCATTAATTCATTAATAAGGCCTTTACAATCTTTATCAGCAAGTACGCCTAAAACAAAATGCACCTTTGTCGTTTGTTTATTGCTAGCTATTTGCTGTAATAGCATTTTAGTTAAGTAATTAGCAGATTGCGGATTATGGGCAACATCTAGTAACAATGTTTTACCGCTATAGCTAACACTTTGTAGGCGCCCAAGAGCTCGCGCATTTTCTAAACCACTAACAATGGCAGGCAGCGGGCAATCTAAACCAGCTTTAGCAATCACTTGTAAAGCAGTGGCTGCATTTTGCACAGGTAAATTAGTGACGGCCAGCCGCTCTATTACTAGGGGTTTATCATTAGCATCCAAGCCAGACCAAGACCATGTATTACTTGCTTTATCAAGGTTAAATGAGAATGCCTTACCCGCCTGATAAAGTAGAAAGTTTTGCTCGTTGGATATTTCTGCAATACTGTTAGGAGGAGTTAGCTCACCGCATATAAGCGGTCTTCCTGAACGAGCAATACCTGCTTTCTCACGACCTATTTGTTCAATATCATCACCCAGCCAATCTATGTGATCTATTGCTAATGTCGTGATGACACTTACATGCGCATCAATAATATTGACGGCATCTAGACGTCCACCTAAACCGACTTCCAATAGGGCGACTTGCGGGCGCTGCACACTGATTAAATAAATAGCTGCCAGCGTGCCTATTTCGAAATAGCTAAGGGAAATTCGCTGATTATCCTGGCCCATGGCCCGATCAATAGCATTAAAAGCGGCTATCAATAAATCATCAACAACATTGACACCATTAAGCCTAACGCGCTCATTATAATGCAACATGTGTGGAGAGGTATAAGCCAGGGTCGTATAGTCACTTGCTAGGTAAATAGACTCTAAAAATGCTGTCGTAGTACCTTTACCGTTAGTGCCAGCTATACTAATAATTTTAGAGGCACTGAGGTCTAAATTCATACGCTGAAAAACTTGAGCGACTCTAGCAAGTCCTAAGTCTATTTCTGTTGGATGATTTTGCTCCATCCACTCTAGCCACTGCGCTAGATTATAATCACTGCGATTCATTCATATATCATCATAGTAGAGCCATTAACACTGGGTCAATGGCTCAGAGTGGCTAGTCTTTTTTCTCAGTGCTTTCAACGACAGCATCAGTAGCATTGACGCTTTCTTTGACATCTGCAACAACACTGCTATCTGCAGCTTGTAGTGCATCATCTTGCTCTTCATTAACTAACTGGTCTTCAGTCACAGCTTCTGCTTCAACTTCAGGCAATTTAAATTGCTCTACCATCATTGATAACATGCTTTGTAGACGATCACGTAATTCAAGGCGAGAAATAATCATGTCGACTTGACCGTGCTCTAATAAAAACTCAGCGCGCTGAAAACCTTCAGGAAGCTTTTCTCTTACAGTCTGTTCTATTACGCGAGGGCCTGCAAAACCAATGAGTGCATTAGGTTCAGCAACATTTAAATCTCCAAGCATCGCTAAACTGGCAGAAACACCGCCATAGACAGGGTCTGTTAATACCGAAATATAAGGAATGCCTAAAAGGCGCATTCTTTCCAGCACAGCAGACGTTTTCGCCATTTGAAAAAGAGAGATCAACGCTTCTTGCATACGCGCACCGCCAGATGCAGAAAAACAAATCAACGGCTTTTTATCTTTAATCGCAGCATTGGCAGCTTGTACAAAACGCTCACCAACAACCGCACCCATTGAACCACCCATAAAGCGAAAATCAAAAGCAACCGCAACCACTGGCAAGCCTTTTACTTCACCGCTCATAGCAACCAGTGCGTCTTTCTCACCTGTCGCTTTTTGTGCAGCAGTCAAACGATCTTTATATTTTTTGGTATCTTTAAATTTAAGACGATCAACCGGTTCTACATCAGCACCAATTTCAGTAAATGTGCCTGCATCAAGAAAACTCTCTAAACGCTTGCGAGCAGGCAAGCGCATGTGATGACTACATTTAGTACAAACACTTAAGTTTTTCTCTAAATCAGGTAGGTACAGAACCGCTTCACATTTAGGGCATTTTTTCCACAGGCCTTCAGGAACAGAACCACGTTTAGATTCTGAACGAACTAAGGACGGCACTATTTTATCGAACCAATTACTCATATATTTATATCCGTATTTATTAATTAATCCGCGTTAGATATGCACTAACACTGAATTCAATCACCTTTTAAGCCGATAGCGGTAATAACACGTAATCGACTCACTATTGTCTCTCGCTGCAACACCACACTTTAATGGCTTTATTAACCTAAGCGCTTACTTTTAATTAGTTTGCATCCATCGCTTGGCGCATTTCGCTTAAGATACCATTAATTCCAACATTAATCTTTTCTGTTTGCTCTAAATTCCCAGCTATCTGTTTAACAAGCACAGATCCAACGATCACACCGTCGGCAATTTTTGCCACAGCGGCTGCCGATTCGCCATTATTAATACCAAAACCTACACCTATTGCGATATCGGTATGCTGGCGCACAATCGCTAACTTTTCAGCAACTTCATTTACATCAAGCGCTGCAGAACCCGTCACCCCTTTAACTGACACATAATAAAGGTAACCTGATGCATATTGGCAAATTAGCTTTACTCGCTCTTGCGTCGTTGTCGGAGCTAATAGATAGATAATATCTAATTGCGCCGCCTTCATAATAGCACCAAAATGTGCAGACGCCTGCGGTGGCAAATCAACCGTTAATACACCATCTACACCGGCTTGTTGAGCCGCATCAGCAAAATTTTGATAACCCATTCGCTCGATCGGGTTTAAATACCCCATCAACACAACAGGTGTCGTATCATTTGTCTCTCTAAATTGGCGAACAATTTCTAGAACATCAATTAAACGAGTGCCCTGCAACAATGCTCTTTCGCAGGCAAGTTGAATAACCGGGCCATCGGCTGACGGGTCGGAAAACGGCACCCCAAGCTCAATAATATCAGCGCCAGATTTAACCATATCATGCATTAGCGATAGGGTTATTTTAGCACTTGGATCACCCGCTGTAATAAACGGAATTAGCGCTTTACGCCCTTGTTCTTTTAATACTGTAAAACAAGATTCAATACGGCTCATTAATGCGCTCCTTCATATAATTCAATACCATCAATACCTGCAACTGTGTGAATATCCTTATCGCCACGTCCCGACAAGTTAACAATCACCACTTGATCTGGGCGCATTGTTGCAGCCGTTTTCATGGCCTGAGCAATCGCGTGGCTAGACTCAAGCGCCGGCATAATGCCTTCTATTTGAGTCAGTGTACGAAAAGCGGTTAACGCCTCTTCATCATTTATCGCGGTATACTCTGCTCTACCAATATCTTTCAACCATGCGTGTTCAGGACCTACGCCTGGGTAATCTAAACCTGCTGATACCGAATGAGTACCTTTGATTTGCCCTGCCTCATCACTCATCACGTACGTGCGATTACCGTGAAGCACCCCAGTGATTCCCTCATTGATAGGCGCAGCATGCTCACCTGTTTGTAAACCATGGCCACCGGCTTCTACACCAATCATTGCCACTGACTCATCTTCAATGAATGGATGAAACAAACCAATAGCGTTAGAGCCACCGCCAACACAAGCGATCAATACATCCGGTAACTTACCTTCTTGCTCTAAACACTGAGCACGAGCTTCACGACCGATAACACACTGAAAGTCTCTAACTAGTTTAGGATATGGGTGTGGCCCTGCTGCGGTACCCAAAATATAAAAGGTATTATCTATATTGGTTACCCAATCGCGCATTGCTTCATTCAACGCATCTTTAAGCGTACGAGTTCCCGATGATACAGGAATAACGGTAGCGCCTAATAACTTCATACGATACACATTCAGGGCTTGGCGTTTAACATCGTCAATACCCATATAAACACAACATTCTAAACCTAATCGAGCCGCTACTGTCGCCGATGCGACACCGTGTTGACCGGCACCAGTTTCAGCAATAATACGCGGCTTACCCATATGCTTAGCTAATAGAGCTTGGCCTATCGTATTATTTATTTTATGTGCACCTGTGTGGTTAAGGTCTTCACGCTTTAAATATATTTTCGCCCCGCCAACTTGCTGCGTTAAACGCTCTGCAAAGTAAAGTGGCGAAGGTCTACCAACATAATGTGCTAAGTCTTTATCAAATTCTTGCTGAAACTTCTCATCTGCTGACAATTTACTATAAAGCGCATCTAAATCCTGTAATGCATCCATTAGTGTCTCAGCGACGAAACAGCCGCCATATGGACCAAAATTTCCTTGATCGTCAGGCAAATTGCTTAGTTCTTTTAATTCAGATTTGGTTAGCATTATTCACTTCACTCATAAATTTAGTTATTTTTTCCAGGCTTTTAATGCCTTTCTCTGCCTCTAATCCGCCACTAACATCAACGGCATAAGGTCTTACTTGTCTAATCGCGGCGCCTACATTATCGCTATCTAGGCCGCCGGCTAATATTATTTTATTGCTGATACTGGCGGGAATAAGCTGCCAATTGAAGGTGGCACCGGTACCGCCTGGAACACCTTTAACATAAGTATCTAACAGTACGGCTCTTGCGCTGGCAAAATATGAGAGCTGTTGTGATAAGTCAACGCCATCAGCCATACGCAATGCTTTAATATAAGGTCGTTCAAACTGTGCACAATAAGAGGGTTCTTCATCGCCATGAAATTGTAACAAATCTGGCTGAACCAACTGGATAATTTGATTAACAACACTTTCCTCTTCATTGACAAAAAGAGCAGTAGTGGTGACAAACGGTGGCAGTGATGAAACTATTTTTTTAGCGACTACAGGGTCTATATAGCGAGGGCTAGGCTTGTAAAACACAAAACCTAAAGCATCAGCTCCTGCTTCAATAGCAGCTTGAGCATCTTGCAGACGAGTTATACCACAAATTTTTACACGAGATCTCATGAAATTCAGCATCACTTTAATCGAAAATTTTCAGCGGCAAAGTTTAACAGCAATCCTTTGCCGGCACTATTTTTTTTGCTCGTTTTAAAGGGTTTTTAAACGAATATCCGCTTTTTAACACTGCGTATTAACCGATAAAGTACGGGCCTATTTTGGAGGCAGGCAGTTGATATTTATCTGGGTATTTTACATCGACAAAATACAAACCATGTGGCGGGGCAGTGACGCCTCCCTGCCTTCTATCCCTCGCATCTAACACTTGTTTTGCCCACACAGGCTCAGCTTCACCCGCCCCTATTTTCATCAGCACACCAGCGATATTACGAATCATATGATGCAAAAAAGCATTGGCCTGTACATCAAGCACAATCATCGCACCGCGCTGATAAACATCTATATTAGTAATCGTGCGCACAGGGCCGCTAGCCTGACAAGCGACAGCACGATAAGATGTAAAATCATGCTCGCCTTGCAAATACTTTGCACCACTGTGCATAGCATCAACATCAAGAGCCTTATGCGTCCATGTTACCCCTTTTGCCAAGACAGCAGGCATCACAGGGTTGGCGTAAATGATATAGCGGTAACGTCGATGTAATGCTGCGAAACGCGCGTGAAAGCTATCATCGACAGCTTTGGCCCACTGAATTGAAATATCTGCTGGCAAATGACTATTAGTGCCCAGCACCCAAGCTCTTTCATCTCTTTTGGCAACGCTATCAAAATGAATAATTTGATAGGTTCCATTAACACCGGTATCAGTACGCCCTGCACAGACAACACTGACCTCATGATTCGCTATTTTAGATAATGCATTTTCGACATGCTCTTGCACTGTCGGCAGAGCATCATACTTTTGTTTTTGCCAACCTTTGTAATTTGCGCCTGCATACTCAACACATAGGGCAAAACGGCGAGAGGCGACTTGCGTCGCCTCCTCTATTGGTAATTGTTCTACATCTTGTGACAACCAAATTACTCCTTCTGTGTCATTATTTACTGATATATAATGGACTATTGTATACTATCTAATAACTCTTGCGCTTCTTTAAGATGCTCAGCATCGGCACCATCCATCACTTCTTTAATAATATCTTTAGCGCCATCGGCATCACCCATTTCTATGTAGGCACGCGCTAAGTCTAATTTCATTCTCAACCCATCCTCGCCTGATAGAAGATCCATGTTTTCTTCGTTATCCTCATCAAACTCAGGGGCTATTTCCTCTAGCGCAATATCATCATCCGTACTAGATAGTAGCTGAGCAACTTGGTCTTCAAGTTCTTCTTGAGGGTCCTTTGCAGGCTCGGACTCTAATTCACGCGCATCAATATCAGCGTCTAATTCATCTTCTTGCGTATCGTTGAGAAGATCGAACAAAGCATCATCCATTGGCAATTCATCTTCTTCGCCTTCTTCATCACCATCAAGCACTGCATCGTCTAAAGACAACTCTTCAGGCTCTAATTCATCTTCGAGTGTTAATTGCCCGCTATCTTCTGCTAGCTCTATTTCATCTTCTAAACTTTCGTCTAGCGTCTCTTCTAAGCTTTCATCTAGCGTCTCTTCTAACGTCTCATCTAAGCTTTCGTCTAGCGTCTCTTCTAACGTCTCTTCTAAGCTTTCGTCTAG
>JBBMRB010000015.1:0-97743 GCA_038900335.1 Gammaproteobacteria bacterium AS21
GGCTGAAGGCGCGCCCCTGCTAAGGGTGTATAGGGGAAACTCTATCGAGGGTTCGAATCCCTCCCTCACCGCCATTTTATTTAGATTGTTCTCTCCTCGTTTACCTCCATCTTTGTTAGTCTTGTAATATCTATTTAACTACGCTGTCAGCGTTTGTCTGTATTTCTATCAATTATCAAAATATCTTCGTTTAAATTGCTATAAATTCGTATAATTGTCTCAAATTGCCCTCAATATTCGCAAAAATTGCTGTAGCTTGCTATATTTGCTCATTTTTTAGCATAAGCTGGTTTATCGGTATCTTCGTCATAAATAAATCTTAATTACTGAATGCTTGAATTAGAAATAACTCTGACTTTAAATCAAATGAATTTGTGAAAATATATGAAATATATCGTAAAACTGTTTCCTGAAATTACTATTAAAAGCCGTCCTGTAAGAAAGCGTTTTATTAAACGCTTACAAAATAACTTACAAATAATGTTAGCAAGAATTGACGATGACATAAAAGTAAGTCTTTTTTGGGATAAGCTTGAAGTCGTGCTTCCTGAACAAAAAATGGTTCACAAGGCGGCTGTTTGTGATGTGATGGCTAAAACATCAGGCATTCAGAGTTTTATAGAAGTCGTTGAATATCCATTTGGAACTTTTCATGAGGCTTTTGAGCACGTGCAAATAGCTTACCAAGATAGGATTAAGCAAAAAACATTTAAAGTAAGAGTTAAAAGAAGTGGTAAGCACGATTTTAAATCAACCGATTTAGAGCGTTATATCGGTGGTGGTCTGTTGCAGCACTGTGAAAGTAGCGGAGTGGATGTGCATAAGCCTGAGGTCTATGTCGATCTAGAGGTTAGAGCTGATAAGCTGTTTGTTTTTAACAATATCTATAAAGGCCAAGGTGGTTATCCGCTAGGGACGCAAGAGCCAGTGTTATCATTGATTTCAGGCGGTTTTGACTCGGTAGTTGCATCATATATGACGATGCGTCGTGGATCTAAAACACACTTTTTGTTTTTTAACCTAGGCGGCAAGGCTCACGAGATGGGTGTTGAGCAAGTGTCGTTACATTTATGGCAACAATATGGATCGTGCGCAAGAGTTAAGTTTATCAGTGTGCCTTTCGATGAAGTTGTCGGTGATATATTACAAAATGTAAATCATTCATATATGGGTGTTGTGCTTAAACGTCAAATGATGAGAGCGGCAGAAAAAGTAGCTGATTTTTTAAAGATAGATGCCATTGTTACAGGTGAAAGTATTGCGCAAGTTTCAAGTCAAACCTTGCCAAACCTAGCCGTTATCGACCGCTCTACCACGAAGTTAGTGGTGCGACCGTTAATTACTATGGATAAGCAAGAAATTGTCGATAAAACTAAAGAGTTAGGCTGCTTTGATATTGTTGCCTCTATCCCAGAATACTGTGGTGTTATTTCGGATAGGCCTACGACAAGAGCTGTATTGGCTAAGGTAGAAAAAGAAGAGTTAAACCTTGATATGGATATCCTTGATAAGGCTTTAGAGAATCTGCATTCAACCAGAATTGATGATATTGTTAAAGATTTATCTGTAAAAGCACAAATAGATGTTTTGAGTAAAGTGTCTGACAATCAAGTAATTGTCGATATTAGAGCGCCCCATGAGCAAGAGAAGTCGCCACTTAATATGCCAGGTTGTGAGGTGCTGAGTGTGCCTTTTTATGACTTGGAGTCAGCGATGCTTGCCTGGCAAGATGACGTTGAGTATTTGCTGTATTGTGATAAAGGGGTGATGAGCCAACTACATGCGCAAAGCATACAGGAAAAGGGTATAAATAACGTAAAAGTATTTAGACCTGAATAGTTTGGGTTTTTACTTAGATAATAAACTGATTAAAGTGTTTTTTCTGGGATAATTTACTAAGTTCGTTTGGTTATTTGAAATAATCAGCTGCTTATAAAGAGTTGCGAAAAATGCTTTTTTCGGGTTTAATTACCACACTTTTGCAGAAGGTATAGACATAGATTTTAGATATTTATGTTGGGTACTAAATATCTTTATCATTTGTTGATAACTAGGAGAGCTACCAATGGAAAGTCTTATCTCACAAGGATTGTCATTAATGGTTTTTGGCATGGGCTTTGTATTCGTGTTCTTAACTTTATTAGTTTTTGTGACCAAGTTAATGTCCAAACTGGTAATGAAGTTCGAACCAGAAGCAGCAATTGCACCCGCTAAAAAATCAAGAAAACGCGCTGAACCAGAAACCCCAGATAATAACAATGATGAAATAGTTGCAGTGATTACTGCTGCTGTGCATCAGTATAGATCATAAAAATATCAATAGATCTTTGGGTACAAACTTAAACGTGTCATAAATAAAGGCCTTGTAAACATGTCAGATGCTAAGAAACCAGTTGGAATCACGGATGTCGTGCTTCGTGATGCTCATCAATCTCTATTTGCTACTCGCATGCGTATCGATGATATGCTGCCGATTGCCGAAAAATTAGATAACATTGGCTTTTGGTCTCTTGAAACTTGGGGCGGAGCAACTTTTGATTCTTGCATTCGTTTCCTTGGCGAAGACCCATGGGAGCGCTTGCGCCAGCTAAAAGCTGCCATGCCTAAAACACAGCAACAAATGTTATTACGTGGGCAAAATTTATTAGGTTATCGTCATTACGCAGATGATGTTGTCGATAAGTTTGTTGAACGCGCAGCGGTAAACGGCATTGACGTGTTTCGTATTTTCGATGCGATGAATGATCCAAGAAACTTGGATAGAGCGATTAAAGCAGTTAAGCGAACAGGTAAACATGCACAAGGCACTATCTCGTATACCAAGAGTGTTGTACATACCATTGATATGTGGGTTGATTACGCAAAAACGTTGGAAGACTTAGGTGTTGACTCGATCTGTATTAAAGACATGTCGGGAATTTTGGTTCCATACGATGCCTATGATTTAGTATCAAAGCTTAAAGACCAAACAGATTTAGAAGTACAGCTACACGCACATGCGACGTCAGGTTTATCTGACATGTCTATCCTTAAAGCGATAGAAGCTGGCGTTGATAGAGTAGATACTGCGATTTCTTCTATGTCTATGACATATGGACATACATCAACAGAATCAGTAGTGGCGGCCTTACAAGGTACTGATAGAGACAGTGGTTTAGATTTAAATGCACTGGCTGATATAGCGGCCTACTTTAGAGAAGTACGTAAAAAATACGCCAAATTTGAAGGTTCATTAAAAGGCACAGATTCACGGATTTTAATTGCTCAGGTACCAGGTGGTATGCTGACAAATATGGAAGCACAGCTGAGAGATCAAAACGCTGCTGACAAATTTGATGAAGTTCTTCAAGAGATACCTCGTGTACGCGCAGATTTAGGTCTTATTCCTTTAGTGACACCGACATCGCAAATTGTTGGTACTCAAGCTGTCATCAATGTTTTGATGGGCGAGCGCTATAAGTCTATCTCAAAAGAAGTGCAAGGCATTTTAAAAGGTGAATACGGCGCTGCACCCGCTGAATTTAACTTGGAATTACAGGCAAGAGTACTCGATGGCGCAGAAGCTATCACTTGTCGTCCTGCGGATCTTCTTAAAGCAGAGATGGACAGTTTAACGACTGAAATAGAACAACTTGCAGTAGAAAAGGGCATCGATTTATCTAGCGGTGATAATAAAATTGATGATGTTCTGATCTATGCTCTTTTCCCACAAATTGGTTTGAAGTATTTAGAAAACCGTAATAACCCAGACGCGTTCGAATCGTTACCTACTATTGAGGATACAGTCACTATGGCTACAACAAATAAAGGCCCACAAGTTTATACTATTTCAGTGAATGGCCAAGATTATGTGGTTCAAGTTGCAGAAGGCGGTGATATTTCTTCAATAGCGCCAACAAATGCTCCTAAAGCGGCGCCTGCGCCTGCTGTAAGTGCTGGTGAAGATGTTAGTGCGCCACTGGCTGGTAATATTTGGAAGGTAGAAGTTCAAGCGGGTGATAGTGTTGAAGAAGGCGATGTTATTGTCATTCTAGAAGCTATGAAAATGGAAACTGAAGTAAGAGCTGCGCGTTCAGGTCAAGTGGTTTCTGTCGATGTCAAAGAAGGTGACTCTGTACAGGTCGGCGATACTCTGATCAGCTTGGCGTAGGTGAAAATTCATGGATAAGTTGTTAGAACTTTGGCTGGCCTCTGGGATATATAATCTAGCGCCCGGCCAGTTAGTAATGATTGTAGTGGGATTGCTATTGTTGTATCTCGCGATCAATAAAAAATTCGAGCCCTTACTGTTAGTGCCTATTGGTTTTGGTGGTATTTTAGCCAATATCCCCGAAGCAGGTTTGGCTTTTTCTGCTGTTGAAAATGCCGTACATTTTGCCAAACCGGAAGTAATGTCAGCTATTGCTCAAGTATTAGGTAGTGTACAAACTGATGCGCATTCTATTTTAGAGGCTTATCATAATTCTAATGCCAGTGTTCATCAGGCAGCGACTCTCGTTGCGCAAGATGGTGGTTACAGCAATGGAATGCTATACAATTTCTATACTGTCGCCATTGCTTCAGGTGCCGCGCCTTTGATTATCTTTATGGGTGTTGGTGCAATGACAGATTTCGGTCCGTTATTGGCAAATCCTAAAACACTATTTTTAGGCGCCGCAGCTCAGTTCGGTATTTTTGCAACGGTTTTGGGTGCGGTCACATTAAGCTCATTTGGTATCATGGATTTTTCTATCCAAGATGCTGCTGCAATAGGTATTATTGGTGGTGCCGATGGCCCAACCGCTATTTATGTTGCCAGTTTGTTATCGCCTCATCTATTAGGTGCTATAGCGGTTGCTGCTTACTCGTATATGGCTCTTGTTCCGCTAATTCAGCCGCCTATTATGCGAGCGTTGACGACAGAGCGTGAACGTAAAATCACGATGGTACAACTGAGAAAAGTTAGCAAAATCGAGAAGATTATGTTCCCAATTGCACTGTTGCTATTGGTCGCTCTATTATTACCCGATGCTGCTCCTTTACTGGGAATGTTCTGTTTTGGTAACTTATTGCGTGAATGTGGTGTTGTCGATAGATTAAGTGATACGGCACAAAATGCATTGATCAACATAGTGACAATTTTCCTTGGTTTGTCTGTGGGATCGAAACTATCAGCTGATAAGTTCTTAGATTTAACAACACTAGGTATTTTGGTACTAGGTATTGTTGCCTTTTGTATCGGTACTGCGATGGGCGTATTGATGGCTAAGCTTTTAAACAAGCTAGAAGGCGGAAACTCTATCAACCCATTAATAGGCTCTGCTGGAGTATCGGCTGTACCTATGGCTGCTAGGGTATCTAATAAATTAGGTTTAGAGGCTAATCCTCAAAACTTTTTATTGATGCACGCAATGGGTCCTAATGTTGCTGGGGTTATTGGCTCTGCTGTTGCGGCAGGGGTTATGATTAAGTTTGTTGGTTAAAACTGTATTTAATGAATAATTTAAAAAGCCGCATTAGCGGCTTTTTTTTGATAAAAAAATATATCGTTGTTTAATGGCGTTTATATTGGTTTATGTTATA
Organism: Gammaproteobacteria bacterium AS21; assembly: GCA_038900335.1. GTDB lineage: Bacteria > Pseudomonadota > Gammaproteobacteria > Pseudomonadales > Balneatricaceae > Rs1. Next base: position 5,563 of record JBBMRB010000015.1, read on the forward strand.
AAAATTCATTTCTAATTCATGCACTAGTAGTAAGATTTATAATTGGTATTATTACTAGGATGTAAGAATATGAGAGAAAAATCACAGTCTTCTCTAATAAGGATATTTAAATTTCCACTACATATGCACATTGCGACAATGTTCATTGTCCTCACTATTATCCTCGGCTTGGTTCAAATTTGGTTTAATTACCAAAAAAATACAGAACTAATCAAAGAAAGCTCAATTATACAATACGAAAAAGTCATGGAACGCGCTTCTATGGACTTGAAATCTAAGTATGATATGGCGGCTAATAGTGTCGGTATTATATCCCAAGGTGGATTGCCAAAAGCAAAGACGTTAGATCAACGACTTCAGTATCTACCAGTAATAAGTACCGTGTTGGCAAATAACGACGCTGTTAGTGGTTTTGAAGTTGGCTATATTAATGGCGACTTCTTTATTGTTCGCTCAACGGCTACTCAATACATGAGAGAGCAGTTTAAAGCGCCTGCTGGCACGTTTTTCATGGTGGATAATATACAAGCCCCTTCCATCGATCCTCAAGGTAATATTCGAATATATTATGACCAGTTCTTGCGAGAAATCGCTAGAAGTAGCTTGGGAGAAATGCAGTATGACCCCAGAGTTAGGCCTTGGTATAAGCTCGCTTTAGAGTCCGATGGCTATGCGACAACGTCCCCTTATCTATATTATTTTGTCAAAAAAATAGGCCTTACTATAACCTTAGAAAGTGAGGAAAAAGGCACGGTGGTTGCGGCTGATATTGAGCTGGATGATATCTCTTCTATATTAAAAAATAATATTATATCGCCATCATCTGAACTCATTCTGTTCGCAACAAATGGTAAGGTCATCGCTTATAAAGATCCTGAGAAATTAATAATTGAGGATGATAAAGGCAATAATTCGATTGCGGGAATTGAAGAGCTGCAAAGCAAAGTATTAAAAGAAAATTCTTCTGTTATAGGCCCCAAAGAAAAAGAGATTAGCTTCTATTTTAAAAATGAGCGATGGGGTGGTGTGATTAAAAAATTTGAAATTCATAAAGATTTCAAGTTGTTCTTCGCTTTTGTTGCTCCAGATAAAGAGCTGTTTGCCAAGGCGGTAGAAATCAGGTGGCAGTCGAGTTTTATAGCGCTTGTGCTGATTTTAATAGCGGTACCGATAACGGGATATAGTGCCTATCTTATCTCTAAACCCATACGAAAACTAACGATAGAAACACAAAAAATTCGCCAGTTTGATTTCTCATCTCAAGAGATGGGCTCTTCCATCATATCTGAAATATCAGCGTTAAATCACGATATGATTGAAATGAAAGCCACTATCGGTCATTTTTTAACCATGATTAATACCCTGGCAGGCGAAAAGAATCTTGATTCTTTATTAGCAACCATCACCCAGCAAACCTTAGAAGTCAGTAAAGCAGATGCTGTTGTATTGTTTTTATTGAATGAAGAGGGAACAGTAATAGAGCCTGCTAGCGTTAAAATGGATGAGCAGGTAGGTGATATTGTGTTAGCGTCGCATAAAGTGACTAATGATAAAAACTTCATCATCCAGTCTATTAAACAGCACAGCCCAAAAGTGCATATGTTCAAGAAAAGAGCCGATGGCAATAGAGACGCTTTAGCACCTTTTTTTGAAAAATTAGCGACTGATACTCTGCAAGTTTTGACTTTGCCTTTGAATAACCGCTCAGGGGATGTCCAAGGTATTTTATGTGTTATCAACGATTACACTAATGAAGATACTGAGGATTTAAATAATCAGGATAGAATTGGCTTTATGCAAACTTTGTCGGGCTTTGCTGCAGTTTCAATGGAAAGTAGGCATTTATTAAAAACTCAGGAAGAGTTGCTAGCTTCAATTATCCAATTAATAGCAGGTGCTATTGATGCGAAATCTCGTTATACCGCCGGCCATTGTCAGCGTGTTCCCGAAATAACTTCGATGCTCGCACGTGAAGCGTGTAAGCAGCAAACAGGGGAGTTCAAAGACTATTCACTGTCTAAAGAAGAGTGGGATGAGCTTGATATTGCCGCTTGGCTTCATGATTGTGGGAAAATCACGACGCCAGAATACGTTGTAGATAAATCAACTAAACTTGAAACTATCAGTGATAGAATTCACGAGATTCGTATGCGTTTTGAAGTGCTTAAGCGCGATGTTGAATTAGAGTACTGGCAAAAAATGGCGGCAGGTAAAGAGGATGTTGTGCTGCGCGAAAAAATGGTTAATAGATTAACAGAGTTAGATGATGATTTTGCCTTTGTTGCCAAGTGTAATATTGGTAGTGAGTTCATGTCTAATGAAGATCAACATCGTATTAAAAAATTGGCAAATATTCAATGGCGACGCACATTAAATGATCGCTTAGGTATTTCCTGGGAAGAAGCCGAAAGAAAAGAGAGGTCTGCGCAAGTAGAGTTACCGGTGATGGAGCAATTGTTCGCTGATAAACCAGAGCACATCATAAAAAGAGATCCTAAAGACGTACTGGCGCCAAACAATAAATGGGGGTTCAATATGCAGACACCCGAGCATTTATATAATAGAGGCGAGTTATATAATTTGTGTATAACAAAAGGGACATTAAATGAAGAGGAGCGCTATAAAGTTAATGAGCATATGATCCAAGGTATTATGATGTTGGAGTCCCTTAAGTTTCCAAAAGCACTTAGCAATGTCGTTGAAATAGCGGGTGGGCACCATGAAAAAATGGATGGTACAGGTTTCCCCAAACGTTTAACAAGAGAAAATATGTCAGTGTCCGCTAGAATGGTGGCAATAGCAGATATTTTTGAAGCGTTAACCGCAGCTGATAGGCCTTATAAAAAGGCGAAAAAATTGAGTGAAGCAATTAAAATTATGAGCTTTATGAAAAAGGGTAATCATATTGACGGTGCTTTATTTGATTTATTTCTGCGTAGTGGTGTTTATTTAGAGTATGCGCAAAAATATCTAGCTGCTGATCAAATTGATAAGGTTGACATAGATTTGTATCTAACTGTTTAGAAAAGAGATGGCAGATTATTATTTTAGTGAATAGGCGAGTATGTGAATTGCTACTCGTTTCTTGCACGCTATCCTTTTGTTTACATTAGCAGTTAATAAATATACATTTGAGTCTAATTATAGTGACTTAGAGTAAAAAAAATTGGAACGCAAAGTGAAAGAATGCATTGCTAGATTAATGCGTAACAATCAAGAGTTGACCGTCAATAATATTCAACAAGACCTACAGTGTAACTACGCACAAGCTCAGGAAATTAAGGAGCAAGCTGAAGCTTTTAAACAAGCGGGGGCTGATAATCAAACACAGCAAAGCGCCTCGACATCGTTGGAAAACATGACAACAGCAAAAAGCTCTTTCGCCAACCAGCCAATGCCTATTTTAGTTGAGGCGACGATATATAATATGCAAGGCACCTTTAGTGAAATGGCGACTAAGCTATGGGCTAATTTAGCGCACAGTGCGCAGCTTGAAATCGATTCAATCGAAAAAGCAGCCACGGCAATGCAGGAGAGCAGCAATAGCAAACTCGCAATGCTTGAAACCCAGCTTGGCGAGATGCAAAGTCAATTAAACAATGCTGACGCTCGTTTAGCTGAACAAATACAATATATTGAAAAAATAGAAAATAACAATAACCAATTAAATCTCGAACTTAAAAAGCTTACCATAAATGCTACTGATATAGACCAGCAGGTCTCTATATTAAAAGATCAGCTGACCATTAAAGATGATGAGTTATGCGCTTTACAAAATAATGCGATGACAAACCAGCAAGAGCTGATAAAAACACAAAAAATTGCTAGCAGATCGGATAAAGAGAAAATATTTTTAACGAATGAGTTAACGCAGCTACAAAAAGAGTTGATACAAGCCGAAACAATCATCTTAGATCTCTATGAAAATAAGATAATTGATAATTATACGCTTGAAAAATCAGGTTATAAAAAGCATTTAAAAGCGATGAGCTCTCAATCGCTCACAAATAAACTGTTTAAAAACAAAAGCTGACCTACACTAACAATAGTGGTTTTCATCGTTAAAACGTTTATCGATGAGTAAAATGTTGGTTAATAATCAGTAAAAATTAAGTGATATTCGAACAATAAATAGTAATCAATCCATAGAGGAGCTTATTAATTTACTCGATTAAAATTAAAGCTTTTCAATTGGCTGGTTAAAAAAACAGCTAAAACTCGCTTTTTATTCAATAATCGAGCAGTTGTTTTAAAAAAAATGCATAAACTTGACGAATCGTAAGCCTAAGGCATAGACTTTTGATAATTAGAATTTTATGCTCTAGTTAACTCTGTTAAAGAGTAAGTTTTTTATGATAAACCTACTAAAGCAAAATAAATAATAATTCGGGAATCTTACAATGAAAAAACTATTACCAATTGCTGTTAGTTTGGCAGCGTTAACGACAATGAATGCTTCAGCTACAACACTTGAAGATGTTCAAGAGCGAGGCGTTTTGAAGTGTGGTGTATCCACTGGTCTAGCTGGTTTCTCAGCACCTAATGACGCTGGTGAATGGCAGGGCTTAGATGTAGATTTATGCCGTGCGGTTGCCGCTGCTGTTTTAGGTGACGCTCAAAAAGTTGAATTTGTACCTTTAACGTCAAAAGTAAGATTTGAAGTATTAAAGTCAGGCGAGATTGATTTACTATCTCGTAACACCACGTGGACTATGACTCGTGACGGTAGCTTAGGTTTAAACTTTGCTGGTGTTAACTACTATGATGGTCAAGGTTTCATGGTACCAAAAGCACTTGGTGTTACTTCTGTTAAAGAATTAGGCGGTGCGTCTATTTGTATCCAAACAGGTACAACAACAGAATTAAACGTAACTCAGTATTTCAAGTTAAATGGTATGACTTATGAGCCAGTACCAGTAGAAACTAACTCTGAAGGACGTCAAAACTATCTAGCGGGACGTTGTGATGCATACACAACTGATGCATCTGGTCTAGCATCTGACCGTTCAGTATTTGATGATCCGGATGCGCACGTTGTGCTACCTGAAATCATCTCTAAAGAGCCTTTAGGACCTGTTGTACGCCACGGCGATGATCAATGGTTAGATATCGTTAAGTGGACTATCAATGCGATGATCAATGCTGAAGAGTTAGACATTACGTCTAAAAACCTTGCTGAGCGTGGTGCTAATGCTAACGATCCAGCTGCACAAGGCCTACTAGGTACTAATGAATCTAAACTAGGTGAAATGTTAGGTCTTGATGTTAAATGGGCTTATAACGTTATTGAGCAAGTAGGTAACTACAGCGAGTCATTTGAGCGTAATGTTGGTAAGTCAACAGCACTTAAACTAGATCGCGGTCTAAATGCACTTTGGACTAATGGCGGTGTTTTATACGCTCCACCAATTAAGTAATAAATAGTTAAAAATTAGTAGCGAGCTCATTTTTATCAACTTAAATCGTAAGTTATAAAAATAGAGCTCGTTTTTTTTAAACCTAATTCAGGTGTCAATATGAGCGGTCCTCAAGTCCCAGAAAAAAAAACCGTGACCCTAGGTTCTTTATGGAGAGATAAACATACTCGTGGCGTAATATTGCAAATTATTGCTGTCATTGCAGTTTTATTATTTCTTGGAAATATAGTTTCTAATACGATAATTAATTTAGAAAATCTCGGTGTAGAAGTTGGATTTAGCTTTTTAACTGAGCCAGCAAACTATGATATCAACCAAACACTAATTGAATACACTAGTGCTGATACGCATTTTAGAGCAGGTTTAGTTGGTTTGCTCAATACATTATTAGTCGCTGTCTGTGGTATTATTGTTGCAACATTTATTGGCTTTACAGCCGGTGTTTTACGCTTATCAAATAATTTTGTCCTTTCAAAATTAATGCAAGTGTACGTTGAAATCACTCGTAACGTTCCTGTGTTGCTGCAGATCTTATTGTGGCATGGCATTATTATTCACTCTTTACCAGTGCCTAAAAAAGCAGAGCCTTTAATTGAGGGACTAATTTTAACCAATCGTGGTGTGTTCTTACCTGAACCGATAGGGCAAGCTGGTTTTGGTTGGGTGTGGATAGCTTTTTTTATCGGTATTATATTCGCCATATGTTTCAAAAGGTATGCTACAAAATTACAAATGGAAACAGGAAAACTGCTCCCTTCCATCTGGATAGGATTAGCGGCTATTATCATTCTTCCGTTAATCGTTTTTTTTGCATTAGGTGCGCCATTAGAAATTAGTTATCCCGAGTTAAAAGGATTTAATTACAGAGGCGGCTTTGTAGTAAAACCTGAGTTTCTTGCACTATGGTTCGCTCTGTCTCTTTATACCGGCGCCTTTATTGCTGAAATCGTAAGAGCAGGCATTGAATCTGTTAGTAAGGGGCAATCAGAGGCTGCACACGCTCTAGGTATTAAACCGAGTTTTACGATGAGGCTCGTAGTTATTCCGCAGGCGTTAAGGGTTATCATCCCACCACTGATCAGCCAATATTTAAACCTAACCAAAAACTCCTCGCTAGCGATTGCTATTGGTTATATGGATATTGTAGCAACACTCGGTGGTATTTCACTTAACCAAACAGGTAGAGCTCTTGAAAGCATGGCTATTGTGTTAGGTGTATACTTGTTTATATCAATTGTTATCTCCGCATGTATGAATGTTTACAATGCGCGCGTAGCGATAGTGTCGAGGTAATTGCAATGTCTGTAGAATCTAAAAAATATCCAATTGGCATGCATCCCGCCTTGCCGCCCCCTTCTGGATCAGTAGGGCCGGTTCGATGGATGCGCGACAACTTATTTTCATCTATCTCTAATACGGTTTTAACCGTATTAGGTTTGTACTTGATTTTTACTATTATCCCGCCGTTTATCCAGTGGGCCTTTATTGATTCTGTTTTCTCAGGTGCTGATAATCGCAAAGCGTGTCTCGCATTAATGGGCGAGCAAAAAGGGGCATGTTGGTCTTTTGTTTATAATCGTTGGGGGCAGTTCGTTTACGGTTTTTACCCACAAGAAGAACGCTGGAGAGTTGATGTATCAATGGTTTTGATAGCATTAACAGTAGCGATCGTACTGATAGAAAAATTAAGAGCTAACAAAGCATTACAAATAGTGGCAATTGTTTTACCTATCTCTTGTTATTTTTTAATAACAGGTGGCAGTTTCGGTCTTGAAGAAGTACCTACCAGTAAAATGGGCGGCGTTATGTTGACCCTGATTGTTGGTTTAACGGGTATTTTTGTATCGCTACCAATCAGTATAGGTTTAGCTTTAAGTCGTATCTCTAAACTGCCAATCTTCTCTATATTTGCGACAATATTTATAGAGTTTATTCGTGGTGTTCCGTTAATTACCTTATTATTTATTGCCTCATCTCTTCTATCATATTTCTTACCGCCAGGGTCAAATTTCGATTTGTTACTACGTGTATTAATCATGGTAACTATTTTCTCTGCAGCGTATATCGCAGAGGTTATTCGAGGTGGCTTAGCGGCAATACCAAAGGGGCAGTATGAAGCAGCTGATGCGTTAGGTTTGTCTTATTGGCAGAGCATGCGTTTGATTATTCTACCTCAAGCTTTAAAAATATCTATTCCTGGTATTGTTGGTAGTTTCATCGGTTTGTTTAAAGACACCACCTTAGTTGTAATTATTGGTCTATTAGATCCATTAGGTATCGGTATGGCGGCTATATCGACTTCTGAATGGGCAGGTTTAGGCACAGAATTGTATGTATTTATTGGTTTGTTCTTCTTTATATTTTGCTTTGGCATGTCACGCTATAGCTTACATTTAGAGAAGAAGTTAAACACAGGACATAAATAGGAGCCACTAATGGCGAAGAATAATGATAAGCCAGCAATTGTATTAGCTGGCATGCATAAGTGGTACGGTGACTTTCATGTACTGCGCGATATAAATTTAGAAGTAGCAAAAGGTGAGATTATTGTTGTGTGTGGGCCGTCAGGTTCAGGTAAATCAACAATGATTCGCTGTATTAATAGACTTGAAGAGCATCAACAAGGGCAGATAATTGTTGATGGTATTGAGTTGACGAATGATATCAAAAAAATAGATGAAGTACGTCGTGAAGTGGGTATGTGTTTCCAGCATTTTAACCTTTTTCCACATTTAACTATTTTGGAAAACTGTACACTAGCTCCAATTTGGGTCCGTGGTATTCCGAAGAAAGAAGCGGAAGAAACAGCGATGCACTTTTTGGAAAAGGTTAAAATTCCCGATCAAGCTAACAAGTATCCAGGGCAGTTATCGGGAGGCCAGCAACAGCGTGTAGCAATAGCTCGCTCACTGTGTATGAAACCAAGAACTATATTATTTGATGAGCCTACATCTGCACTTGATCCAGAGATGATCAAAGAAGTACTTGATGTCATGATCGAGTTGGCAGAAGAGGGGATGACGATGATCTGTGTGACGCACGAAATGGGCTTTGCTCGTAAAGTCGCAGATCGCGTGATATTCATGGATGCAGGTCAAATTGTTGAAGAGAATACTCCAGCTGAATTCTTTGATAATCCACAGAACGAGCGTACGCAGATGTTCTTGAGTCAAATTTTGCATTAACACTCAAGATTAATAAAGCCATCATGTAGATGGCTTTTTTTTGTCTATCGTTTATCAATCTCTGGTAAAATAGCTGTAATTAATATTACTTTAGGTGATTACGTGAAAAATAATGATGCATTTAAAATAGGGTTTATAGGTCTTGGTGTCATGGGCAGTAATCTTGTTTTAAACCTCGCTGATAATGGTTTTTTCGTTGTTTGTTATGATGTTGATAGCGACAAAGTAAAGCAAATAGAGTTAGTTGATCAGCAACAGCGAGGCCATCAGCCTAAACGTGTACACGGTTGCTCATCTATCACTGATTTACTTACATATTTAGCTGATTTAAAAACGATTATGATCTCTGTTCCAGCAGGCGATGCCGTAGATGAGGTGTGTAAGCAGTTAATTGCGCATGGAATTGAGACTAAAGATATTGTGATTGATACTGGTAATAGCCTGTGGACTGATACCATCGCTCGAGAACAACTGTATCAGAATGATTTTGTTTTCTTTTCGACTGCTGTTTCAGGTGGAGAAGTTGGTGCACGGTTTGGGCCATCATTAATGCCATCAGGAAGCTTACAAGCGTGGCAGAAAATAGCGCCTATATTTAAAGCGATAGCTGCAAAAGTAGATGCTAATACAGGGCGACCTATTGAGCGGTTTGAGCCTGGCAACCCGGTTATTGAAGGTGAGCCCTGTGCAGATTATATAGGACCTGCTGGTTCAGGCCACTACGTTAAAATGGTGCATAATGGCATCGAATATGCCGATATGCAGCTAATTTGCGAAGGCTATCACATTTTGCGCGAAGGCTTAGGTTTTTCGGTATTAGAAATAGCGGACATTTTTGAGTGTTGGAATACAGATGTACTCGATAGTTACTTAATGGGCATTAGTATTGAAGTATTAAGACAGCAGGACCCTGCAACTAAACAGCCATTAATTGATATTATTTTAGATTGTGCTGGCCAAAAGGGCACTGGTTTGTGGACAGCGGTATCAGCACTGCAAATGGGTAGCCCTGCACAGACAATTACCCAAGCTGTTTTCGCTAGAAGTATATCTAGCCTTAAAAGTGAGCGAGTCAGGGCAAGTAAAATACTAAAAGGCCCTGAGCAATTAGTATTATCTGATGCTGATAAACAACGTGCTGTTGATGAGTTAAAGGATGCGCTATATTGTTCAAAAATATGTGCCTATGCCCAAGGCTTTCAATTGATGTCTATTGCATCTAAGGAGCAGGGCTGGTCTCTTGATTTTTCTGCGATTGCAAAAATATGGCGCGCTGGCTGTATTATTAGAGCGGTATTTTTACAAGATATCAATAGCGCCTATTTAAAAAATGACTCTTTAGAAAATCTGTTGTTAGATCCTTTTTTTGCAGGCAAAATTAATGAGCTACAAATGAGCTGGCGACATTCAATAGCAAATGCTGTTGTTTTAGGTATACCTCATCCGGCGATGTCATCCGCTTTAGCATATTATGATGCTTATCGGTGTGAGCTATTACCTGCTAATTTATTACAGGCACAGCGTGATTTCTTTGGCGCTCATACTTTTTCGCGAGTTGATAAGCCTGAGCATGAAAAGTATCACTTAGATTGGAGTGCAAAACCGCGAGTGCTTAAAAAGCTAACAACTAACTGAACAAAGCAGCGCTAAATAAATAAAGAAAAATAATTATTATAAATTGTTAGATGTCGCGTTTATTATTTATCTAAGCGCGGCCAGTTTACCCCCTATAATCTTTTCATAGTACTAGCTGCCCTATAGTTATTAATAGTTGAATCTCAAGCTCGTATAATTATCGTTGGGTTTTCTACTTAAATACTTGGTAACCTATTGTTAACATTAAAATAATTACTATTCATCTAATTACAGACACGGTTGTATTATGGATTTCAATGCCGCTGATATTGATGCAACAAAAAGTTAGATAACCCTAACGTTTTTCTCTATTGGGATGTACTATATTTTATGAGTAGTAGAGTTATGCTATTACTTAATTTTAAAACTTGGCTCACAGGCAGTACTTTTGCTTAACTGACGTCGTTTAAAGTAGCGAGATAAAGGTTGTTTCAATGATTAAAATTATATTGGTAATTGTTTTTTTAGGACTCCCCCAAACGTCGTTAGCGCATGAGCCGCTCAATAAGCCTGTAGGCAATGTTGTGTTTAGCGTGATGGGCAATATCACTAACACAAATAGTGAATCTAAAGCTCTTTTTGATTTGGCGATGCTATTAGACCTTGATCAGCAAGTTATTATCACGGATACACCTTGGGTTGATGGTGCCCATAAATTTGAAGGGCCATTACTCAGAGATATTATTAATCATGTTGGCGGCCAAGGTCACAGTATTATCGCCACTGCGCTCAATGGTTATAAAGTAGTCATTCCCTATCAAGATGTAATTGATTACCCGGTGATACTCGCATTAAAACAAGACGATACTATTCTAAGTGTTCGAAAAAGGGGCCCTGGTTGGGTTATTTATCCCTGGAGTGATAATAGCGCATTGAAAAATAACAAGTATTATACTCGCTCGGTATGGCAACTTAAAAAGTTAGAAATTAAATAGTAAAGATGATAAAAAAACTTAAGCTGATTTATTTCTCCTCCGTTGTCATTACCATGATTATGGCAACTGCTCTTATCTCTGATTTAATACAAATCAATGAGTTAAATAGAATACGGCAAAAAGATGCTCAGCTCAGTTTCGTCTGGTTTTTACAGCAGGCAGATAGAGAGGCGAGAGAATTTTATGATAAGGCCATGCTTTATCATATGGGGAATGATCAAGTGACCAAACAGCAGCTTTTAACTAAATTTGATATATTTTGGAGTCGCTTTGATCCCGACCATAATAGCGCAATTATTAGTTTGGCAAAAACAATCAAATCAGGTCCAGAGTTTTTGCATTATAGCCGCCTAATGTTGGTTAAACTTGACCCTGTAGTACAAAATATCAGCCCAGGTGATGTTGACAGCTTTAATGAAATAAGTGTACCAGGGGCTCAATACTTCAAGCAAATATATAAGCTTTCAATTAATGCTTTACATGCTAGGCAAATAAATAGAAACGAGCAACTTGATACACTCAAAGATTTATACATCGACTTATCGCTAACGTTGTTTGCATTAGTGTTAAGTGCACTCTTAGCATTAGGGCTATTTTTTAAACGTGGTAGGCAATTAGAAAGCCAGAATCTTATTTTCGAAAAGAAGGTTCATCAAAGAACGCTCGAGCTCAAAGCAAGCAATGAATTATTAGTAAAAGAAGCGAGTGTAAGACAGGAGTCAGATAAAAAATCGACGCGTTTAATTTCAGCTTTTAACCAATCTAAAGAAGTTGTGTTTATTTTAGACTCTACCAATAAATTTATATTTTTCAACGAGCGATTTAAACAAATAAACGAGACTTTTATCGAATACATTTATGTCGGTGCGCCATTTGATCGTTATTTGAAATCAGTTATCGCTGACAATAATCAAGCAATGACTAATCCAGAAAAGTTACAGTGGGTAGGAGACTGGTTAAAAGGGTTAAAGGCGAATGAAAACTCATTTGAACTAACATTGAATTCAGGTCAACAGTTTATTTTTAATATAGATAAGCTTGACGATGGCAGTGTTATTGTTATTGGTGCTGATATTTCAGCATTAAAAGAGACACAACAAGCATTGAAAGAAAGTGAACGCCGTTTTAGAAACTTCGCGTTGATTGGTGCTGATTGGTATTGGGAAATGAGTAAAGATTTGTCGTTTACCTTTTTAGCAGGGGGGGTTGAAGGTATTTCGGGATTCCCTACCAAGCATTTTGTTGGTAAGTCTAAAGCTGATAATTATGGGATTAGTGGCCGCTTAAATATAAAATCATTGAATAAATATATTGAAAAAGTAGAGAGTAAAGAGCCTTTTCAAGACTTAGAAACCAAATGGCAGCGTGCCGATGGCAGCGTTGTTAGTATTAGTCTTTCTGCTGAGCCCCAGTACGATGAAAAAGGCGTATTTATAGGTTATATAGGTGCTGGACGTGATGTCACTCAACGCTGTCTGGTTGAAGAGTTAGACAAGCGATTAATTGCAGCGATAGATAGCTTAAATTTGATGGTCAGTATTTATGATGAAAACGATATTTTAGTTTTTCATAACAAGCAGTTTGAAGACTTTATGAGCAATGCCAATCAAGATGTGTTGTTAGGGTATAGTTACAGTCATTTATGGCAGGTTTTTACTGAGTATTTCGTTAAAGAAAATGGCCATCTAATTGAAGAAAATTTTAATAGAGCAAGAGATAGCCACCGCCGGCAAAAAGATAGCTTTGTGTTACCTTTAGGCGCCGACCAATATTTAAATATATTTGAACAAGTACTTGATGATAATGGTGTCATTATCATCGCAACAGATATATCTAAGGATAAAAAAACAGAGCAAGAAATTTTATTTTTACGTAATTATTTGGCCAACGTAATCGATTCAATTTCTTCTGTGTTAATAGGAGTCGATAAACATGCTCGGGTGACACAGTGGAATTTAGCAGCGCAAAAAGAAACGGGGCTGAGCTTACAAGATACCTATCAAAAAAACGTTGTTGATGTTTTTCCTAGGCTTGCAACTGAGTTACCCGCGATAGAACAGGCTATTTGTTCGTCAAAAGAATCAAAACAATTAAAACGCTTATTTGTAAAAGATGAAGGCACCTATTATGAGGATATTATTATATCGCCACTGGTGAGTGATGGTGAATGTGGTGCTGTTATCCGTTTAGACGATGTGACTGAGCAAGTGCTTATTTCTGAAATGATGATACAAACTGAAAAAATGTTGTCTATTGGTGGCTTAGCAGCAGGGATGGCTCATGAAATTAACAATCCGTTAGCTGGAATAATGCAAACAGCGGATGTGATGTCTAATCGCTTAGCCAATAGTAATATGCCCGCTAATCAGTGTGTTGCTGAATCAATTGGTGTCGATATCGATAAAATAAACCTTTATATGCAAAAAAGAGGTGTATTATCGATGCTGTCTAGTATCGTTTCATCCGGTAAAAGGATGGCAAATATTGTTGACAATATGTTGGATTTCTCAAGACAAAATGAGGCGAGCAGTATAGAGCAATGTATTATTTCACTGCTTGATAAATCTCTAGAGTTATCCATTATTGATCATAACCTTAAATATGATTACGAGTTTAAAAACATAGAGATAATTAAAGATTATGACTCAGATATCCCCTTCATAAAGTGTGAGGGCGGAAAAATTCAACAAGTGTTTTTGAACATATTGAGAAATGCAGCACAGGCAATGCAAGAGGCGAATACTGTATCTCCTACTATTATTTTTAAAGTTCGCTTTGACGCACTAATACAACATGTCATTATTGAAATTGAAGATAATGGGCCAGGTATTGATGAAGATATTCAAAGACGAATATTTGAACCTTTTTTCACCACCAAAAAAGTAGGCATCGGCACAGGATTAGGTTTAAGTGTTTCCTATTTCATTATTACTGAAAATCACAAGGGTAACCTCACTGTTTCTTCAAAGCAGGGTGAGAACACAAAGTTTACAATATCCCTACCTAAGTCAGGTGGTTAATTGCCAGCAAGTAGCCAGTGATGATGCTTTAAAAACAAGCCATTTTAAGTGCTATTAATGTTTAACGGAGGATGACATTTGTCTGATAGTCGCGATCAAAGTAAGGTACTTGTTATTGATGATGAAGATATCGTTAGACGAAGCTTTTGTGATTCATTAGAAGATTTGGGCTATCTTGTATTAAATGCTAAAAATGGTAGCCAGGGCTTGTCTATTATTGCATCAGAACAACCTGACGTCATACTAACTGATTTAAGAATGCCGTTAATGGGAGGGGTTGAATTCTTAAAGCAATGTCAGGAGGCTAAGTTTGATATACCGATTATTGTAATTTCTGGTGTCGGGTCAATGAATGACGTTGTTCAAGCGATACACTTAGGCGCCTTTGATTTCTTAACTAAGCCTATTAGAGAATCAAGCCTTTTACAAGCAACGCTAGAGCGTGCTTTAAATCAAGTGAAGCTAAAAAGAGAAAATGAAAACTATCAGCTGCATCTAGAGCGTTTAGTAGAGCACAGAACACGGGCGCTACATGAAAGTAACCAAGAGCTGGCAAAACATAAAGATGATTTAGAACAATTGGTAGACGAGCGAACACAAGAGCTTAGGGTCGTTATTGATAGCTTGCATGAAGCTCAGGGCCAGCTTATAGAATCAGCTAAAATGGCCTCTTTAGGGCGTCTCGTTGCCGGTGTCTCGCACGAGTTAAATACACCGCTAGGAATATGTTTGACTTTTATCACAAGCTTAGAGGATAAAGTGGTTAAATTTGAGCAAGATTATTTTAATGCTAAAATTAATAAAGATAAATTCGAATCATTTTTAGCGTCCACTAGAGAGTCTAGTACCATCGTTTTAAACTATTTAAACCAAGCGTGTGAATTGGTTAGAAACTTTAAATTAATCTCTGTTGATGTCTCTAATGATATGAAAAGAGAATTTGACCTAACAGATTATTTTAATAGTGTTGTTCGCAGCTTAAGCGCTGAAATACATCATCATCAGGTTGAAATTACATGCCTAGCTAAGCAGAAAATCATTATAAACTCATATCCTGGCATATTTTCCCAAATACTCACCAATTTAATTTTAAACTCATTGACCCATGCTTTTTCTAAAGAGAGTGTCGCAAAAATCACAGTGACTTTAGATGTTGCAGATAATCACCTTATTATTAAATACATAGATAATGGGAAAGGGATGAGCGAAGAAACGAAACAGCAAATATTTGAGCCGTTTTTCACCACTGCAAGAGGCACGGGAGGCAGTGGTCTTGGCATGAATATAATTTATAGTTTAGTGGTTGGTAATCTATCGGGAAGTATTTTGTGTGATAGCGCGATAGGTAAAGGGACAGCATTCACAATAAAATTGCCAGAATTATTGTAGCGTACTAGGTTGTCATACCAATAATCCCAAGTTATTTTGATCTTTAGTACATTTAAATAATTTTTAACATAGGTGTAGATGCAGTTGGTTGATTTTTCAGGAAAAAGAGTTCTAGTGATTGACGCCAGTGGCTTGGTGCGCTCATCGGCCGCTAAAATTTTATCTCGGTTAGGTTTTGTTAACATTAAAACGTCTAATGCATCAGCGCGTGCCCTAGAGCTCGTGGAGCAAATTGATTTTGATTTAGTGATTGTTGGCGATGACAACAGTGATGGCAAAACAGGTTTGCATGTTTTAGAAGAAGCCAGATTCAAAGGTTTAATTAAGTCTTCAGCTATTTGGGGGTTTATGTCGGCTGATCAGTCTACTGAAAAGATTTTACATGCGACTCAAATAGAACCTGATTTTCTAATTTCAAAACCATTTAATGCAGCACAACTGAGCGCAAAGCTATTATCCTCCTTAGCAAGAAAACAAGCTGTTAAGCCAATCAATAAATCAATAGATGAAGGAAATATTAAAAAGGCATTAGAGTTTTGTGATTTTGCGCTCAAAAAAGATTTTTCTACAGATAGCGTTAAGCCCTTGAAAGCAGATTTGCTGATACAAACGCAGCGCTATACAGAGGCGTTGGCATTACTTGAAGAGATCGCAAAAGAAGCACCTCATAATAATATAGAGTTAAAAATGTGCGAGGCGTTAATCGGCGCTAAAAAGCATAATAAAGCGTTAGCGAAATTAGATAACTTAATTGAAAATACACCGTTATTAATAAAAGCTTATGATTTGAAATCGGCAATTCATCAATCTAATGAACAATTCCCCGAGTCATTAAGTGCCTTATTAGAAGCCGTTAAATTGTCATCATTAGCAATACCGCGCAATTTGAAATTAGGTGCCCTAGCACTGACAACAGGAGAGTTAAGTGTTGCTCAGATGATATTCAAACGAACGATTCAACTTAACAAGGGCAGCTGTCATAACTCTGCTGAGCCATACTTAGGATTAGCCAATACTAAGCGTGAAATATTGAAGGGCACAGACGACACGCTGGCAATTGAAAAAGAAATTAGTGCTATATTGAAGAGTATGCTCAGTGCTTTTCCAGAAGATCTCGAATTAAGAGTAAAGGTTGCATTATTTAGAGAGCAATTACAGCGAGATTTAAACAATGGCGATAACGCGGCGTTATATTTACAACAGGCAATGCAACTGCTTGAAGATTATAAAATAGCAGGCAATATTGAGGATCTTAAAAACAGTGCCTTGTCAGTGCTAGTGGCAACTGACAGTGAAAAGCGAGTGGCAGAAAATGATAGCTCAGTACTGAGTGAGGATAAAAATCCTCAGCCGCAAATGAGTAATAAAGTAAATATTCAAGGTATAAAGCAGTATTTAAATCATAATCATGCCAAGGCGACTAAGTATTTTACGATGGCTTTAGAGCTGGATAATGAAAACTGTGCTCCGTTACTTAATCTTGCGCAAATCTATATTGAATCTTTACATGTTGATGTTGAAAATCAGGCTAAATCATTACGTATGGCAAAGCGTTATCTAGGTTTGATAGAGAATTTAACTAAAAGTGAGAGCGAAAATACACGTTATAAGGAGTTGCTAGGGCATATTGCGGGTGAGTTAGAAAACATACCTAAAGGCTCTTTAGGTATGCTGTTAAAATGATGCTGATGTTTAGCAGCCAGGCCACTGTCATATATTAACTGTTTTTTAATACCAGTACTTTAAAGTGATTATTTTCAGCTAACAACTGAATGTCATTAAAGTAGCTCGCAGCTTTTCTCGCTAGCGGTATATGTAAATTCACTACAAATACAGCGATACCATCTTTGGCTAAGTTTTTGTTGGCACCACGTAAAAAAAGATCGGTTAAATCATTGTGAGTGTCAAACCCTGTGTGAAAGGGAGGGTTGCAGACAATAAGATCAAACTGCGTATCGATTTTTTGTGTACAGTTAGTCGCGATGACTTGGCCTGCGATACCACTGTTTTTAAAGTTTTCACGACAGCTATCCACAGCAGCACCATTGTTATCACACGCTGTAATATCGCTGGCAAACAGTTGGGCGCAATGCATACTAAGGTAGCCGTAACCACAGCCAATATCTAAAATACTTGCAGGGGCCTGACGCTGTCTGAATAGGGCTGCTAAGTTAGCCACTAATAACTTGCTGCCAAGATCTATCTTGTTCCAGCCAAAGACACCAGGTTTTGATAAAAAGCTTAAATCGGTGTCACCGTTGTCCACGGCTCTAATAGTGCGATAGTCTTTATCATCTAACACAGTCGTCGATAACGTGTTTTGTTGAAATACCCCTGCCCAGTGTTGCTTGTCTGCTTTGAGTGTTTGTGTGAGCGTTAGGACACTGCCCGCACGATCAATATATCCTTTAATACCTTCTTGCTTAGCGCCACTGATAATAAATGAGCCGGTTTTGCTAAGTAAATTATTGGCTTGGTTTATGACATAGTGACTTAACGCTTTTTCTTTAGATATTCGATAGAGTATATATTGATAAGTGTTCTGCGCTAATACCGAAAAATCAAAATCATTAAAAAAACAGTGAAAGCCTTTATTGATCATGGTTTGATAAACATCAAAACGATTAGTAATAACGGTTATTTTATCATTTGCGCCAGGGCAATTGACAGGCGGGTTCTCATCTAAGATCCACAGACAATTATCGGTAATACTGGCTAAATGCTGAAAAATCAAGTCAAAACTTTTGCTATTGGAATAGGATATTGGCTTCATTTGAATTGAGCGATTTCCTGTTCTGTAAGATCCCTATACTCACCTGGAGCAAGGTCTTCATCTAATGTAATGTTGCCGATACGGTCACGGTGTAAATCTGTCACCTTGTTACCTGTTGCGGCAAACATTCTCTTAACTTGATGATACTTTCCTTCAATTAAGGTGAGATACGCCATGTGTGAGCCGGTGATATCAAGAGTCGCCGGTTTAGTCGGATGTTTTTCGTTGTTCAATTCAACACCCTTACTAAATAACGCCACGGTTTGTGGTGCTATCTTCTCTTGCGTCTCCACTAAATAGCGTTTGTTTTGTTTGTGGTTAGGGGAGGTGACTTTATGCAGCCACTGGCCATCAGTGGTCAGTAATAACAGACCTGTAGTGTCAACATCTAACCTGCCGGCAATGTTTAAAGCTTCTGGCTTTATTTCATCTACGAGTAAGGCGCTAACCGTTGGATGGCTAGGATCATCATTGGAGCATACATAACCTAGCGGCTTGTTTAGCATGATGTATCTTTCTCGCGGCGGCGATATAGTTTCGCTTTGCAATTGTACGTCATCGCCTTGCTCTATTTTATGAGCGCTGCTACGAGTTGCTATGCCATTAACAGTTACTATTCCCTGGTGTAAGGCACGCTTTACTTCTTTACGGGATTGTCCTGTGGCATGAGCAAGGTATTTATCTAAACGCATTGTAATTTGACTCTAAGAAAATAGGCATTATACCCCACATTACAAGAAAGCGCAGTCAGGCACTAACAATACGATATTAAATAGCGTTAACAAGAGTAAAGGGGCAGATTTATACTGCTGTGTGTCAGTGTGATTGTCTTAATAAATGCCATAGCCCCTGTGTTATTGCACAAGAGGTTCACAAAGTTTTTAAAGCTCAGCGTTCAACAGCTAACGCAACACCCATACCGCCACCGATACAAAGTGTCGCTAGGCCTTTTTTGCTATTTGAAAGCTGCATTTCATGTAATAAAGACACTAAGATACGACAGCCTGATGCACCAATAGGATGGCCTAAGGCAATGGCACCACCATTGACGTTGACTTTATTGGTATCCCAGTTTAGCTGTTGATTAACGCTCATCGCTTGTGCCGCGAATGCTTCGTTCGCTTCAATCAGATCTAGCTCAGATATATCCCATCCTGCTTTTTCAAGGGTCTTTTTAGTAGCACTAATTGGGCCCGTACCCATAATGCTTGGGTCGACACCGCTGCTGGCATAGCCTTTAATAGTCGCTAAAACAGGTAGCCCTAATGACTGTGCTTTTTGCGCGCTACAGATAATAACAAAAGCAGCACCATCGTTTAAAGTAGAGCTATTACCTGCAGTAACTGTACCGTCTTTTTTAAAGGCTGGGCGAAGTTTAGCTAAAGACTCAGCAGTGGTACCAGATCTAGGCTGCTCATCGGTTGTTACGATAATGTCATCACCTCTGCGTTGAGGGACGTTGATGGCAACAATTTGGCTATCAAACTTATTTTGTTGGATTGCCTGCTCTGCTTTTTGTTGTGATTGCGCTGCAAATTCATCCTGTTGTTGGCGAGAAAAACCGTACTTTTCAACGATATTCTCAGCAGTAATACCCATATGATAGTTATTAAACGCATCCGTAAGGCCGTCGCTGATCATGGTGTCAACTAATGACCAGTCTCCCATCGTTTTACCGCCTCTAGAGCCTGGTAAAATATGAGCAGATAAGCTCATGTTTTCTTGCCCGCCAGCGATAATTAAGTCTGCATCGCCACACATAATCGCCTGAGCCGCTAAATGCACTGCTTTAAGACCTGAACCACAAACTTTGTTGATAGTCATTGCTTGGACTTCGTGTGCTAAGCCAGCTTTAATCGCAGTTTGCCTTGCGGTGTTTTGTCCACACCCTGCTGTCAGTACTTGGCCTAGTATGACCTCGTCAACTTCGCAGGCAGCGATATTGTTTGTTGCTAAAAGAGATTTTATTACCTGAGCACCGATGTCAGTAGCCGGCAAACTAGCGAGCGAGCCATTAAAAGCTCCAATAGGGGAGCGCCCAGCAGCGACAATAACTACTTCTTTCATATCGATATCTCATCTTAGTTTAAGTTCTGGTTATCCTAGCGGTTTTTTACAAAAAGCAGAAATTGTATTTTTTTATGGAGTATCAAAGAAAAAGCAATAAAGTGCTAGATGATGGAGCAGAGGAAAAAAAGGGGTATTAGTCGCGATCTAGTAGGATATCTAAGTTTCAAGGGTGCTAAAATAAGGAGTTTAATGGGCTCCTTATTTTACATAGCTAGAATTATTTAAGAGTTTAAAGTCACTACCTGGTTATCGATTAATCTGGCAGCTCCCATGTAAGCTGCTGCTAGAATGACGATGCGCGTATCGCCAGGTTGGGCTAGCAATAATGTATCTGCATTTGCCATAACGAAGTAATCTCTCTTAAAACCAGCTTGCTCCAGTTTTTGTTGTGCTTGCTCGCAAAGTAATGGAAAATCCGAAAAGCCTTGTTCTAGCATGGTTTTGGTATGCTGTAATGTTTGGTACAACACACAAGCTCTCGCGGTTTCATCTTCTGTCAAATAACCATTGCGTGAGCTCAGTGCTAAACCTGAAGGAGTTCGCTTGGTCGCAGAGCCAACGACTTCAACATCAATCGATAAATCTTGAGTCATTTGGCGAATAATGTGTAGCTGTTGATAGTCTTTCTCACCGAAAACGGCAATATCAGGTTTTACCATAGAATAGAGTTTACAAACAACAGTAGCAACTCCCTGAAAATGCCCAGGACGACTAGTACCGCAATATAAATTTGAGGTCGAGGGGACTTCTACTATTGTTTGGTTATCACGGCCATGGGGATATACTTCGCTGTCTGTTGGCGCGAATAAAAAATCACAACCGGCGTCTTCTAATTTTTTCTTATCTGCCGATAAGGTTTTCGGGTATTTTTCTAAATCTTCGCCCGTGCCAAATTGTAGAGGATTGACAAAAATTGTCGCGACAACAATGTCAGCTAATTCTTTAGCTTGGTGGATTAGGGCGATATGACCATCGTGTAAATTACCCATAGTAGCAACCATGGCAATGGTTTTATCTTCACGGCGTATTGCTCGTACTTGTTCTCTTAACTCTAACAGTTTGGTAATGCTGTGCATTTTCTAATCCTAATAATCACAGAGCAACGGTGGCTATGCTCGATAATGTACAATTTACGCTATTATTTGAAACTGTGTTGCTCTTGCGGGAAGGTTCCGTTTTTTACTTCTTCTACGAATAAGCTTAATGCATCAGGTATATTGTCAGCCAAAGCCATATAGTTTTTAACGAATCTCGCTTTTTTGCTCTGGGGTATATTTAACATATCATGTAATACCAAAACTTGAGCATCTGTGTCAGGGCCAGCGCCAATACCTATAACAGGAATATTAAGGGCAGCGGTAATACGTTTAGCGAGTGAGCTAGGTACGCACTCTAATAATATTGTATCCGCACCAGCTTTTTCCAATAGCAGGGCGTCATTAAATAACTGCTCGCTGCTATCTTGATCTTTACCTTGTACTTTGTAGCCACCAAATTTGTTAACAGATTGCGGTGTTAACCCAAGGTGGACACAGGTAGGTATACCACGCTCGCTTAGCATGTTAATACTTTTTTCCAGCCAAGCTCCACCTTCAAGCTTAACCATATTTGCTCCCGCTTGCATAAGAGCGGCGCAATTGATCATGCATTGTTCGGGTACGGCGTAGCTCATAAAAGGTAAGTCGGCAATGATTAGCGAGCCGGTATTGCCTGCTGCTACACATTTAGTGTGATACACCATGTCTTCTATTGAGACCGATAAAGTACTGTCATTGCCTTGTAAGACCATACCTAATGAATCGCCAACCAAAATAACTTCTACACCAGCCAGTGATACGATATTGGCAAAGGTGGCATCATAGGCTGTTAACATGGCAAATTTTTCGCCAGTTTTTTTATAGGCATTTAAAGTGTTTAAAGTAATGTGACTCATGTGTAGGTCCTTAATTATGCGCTAATCAGTTGTAGCTCACCAGCGGGGCATGTTTTTAATAAATCAGTGATTAATTGATCATTAATACTAATCTCACCAGCTAGTTCAAAAAGGGGAATTAAGACGAAGTTTCTGTCTTGAATATAAGGGTGTGGTACTGTTAATCTAGTTGTATCAATTGTTAGGTTATCAATCAGTAATATGTCTAGATCAAGTGTTCTCGCGCCCCAGCGCTCTACTCGCACTCTCTGGTGGGCGTTTTCGATCGCTTGTAGGCTATTGAGAAGTTGTTCAGGGGTTAGAGTTGTTGTTAAGCAAGCGACAGCATTGATATAGTCATCTTGACCCGCTGGCCCCACTGGCGCTGAACGATATAATGAAGAAGTACCTTGATACTGGCAATGAGCTAGTGTTTTTAGCTCATCAATTGCCGTCGTTATGTGTTGTATTGGCTTATCTAAATTACTGCCTAAGCCAATATAACAACACCGGCTAGTACTACTTGTTTCTAGGATCATTTTTAGCTCGTGAACGGCGAGGTTTTGTTCTAGTTACGACATCTGCAGCTGGCTTGTCATCGCTGGCCTCTGTTTTAATACTTTTAGGTGCAGGTGCAGGTGCAGGTGCAGGTGCAGGTGCAGGTGCAGGTGCAGGTTGACTTTGACTTAGGCTTTGATCGTTTTGCGTCACTGCCTGATTGTCGATAGCAACAGCTTTGTGCTCTTTTTTAGCTGCCTGTTTTTTTACAGGTCTAGTTTTTGGCACCGCAGCTGACTCTTCGCTCTGCTTAGGCGCGTGTGTTTTTGAAGCTACTAATGCCTCGTCAGTATCTGTAGGCGAGATAGCTACTTCAGCTTTATTGATTTTAGGTTGTGCTTTGCGTTGCTCTACAACATCAAATTTTTCAAAAGCTGCTTTCTTAGGTGCTCGTTTTGCTGGTTTTTCGGTGTGCTTTTTGCTAGGTTTTACAGCTGCTTTATTATTTAATTCATTGACGAGAAACTCTTTTTGCTCTTCATCAGCTGATTGATATTGTGTCCACCACTGGCTAATACCATCAAGGTTTTCACCACTTTTTTCACGCAATACTAATAAATCGTATGCCGAGCGAAACCTAGGATGTTCAACGAGTAACTCAGCTTTATTGCCAGGTTTTCTGGTCAGCTTTAACTGCAATTCCCAAATTTCTTTAATGTTGGTAGAAAAACGCTTGGGAATAGATGTGTTTTTTACCTGCAAAGATATTACTTGTGAAGCTGCTTCATGTAAGGCTGTTAAAGGGGCAACACGCTTTTGACCAAGTATTTCATTTAGCAGGTGTTGGACACTTGGCCACAGCAGTACGGCATATAAGAAACCAGGACTAACGCTCTTGCGTTGCTTGAGTCTTCTGTCAGTGTTTTCAAGGGCGTTAAATATTAAATCGTTAGCAAATTCATAGTTGTTATCTAAGGCTTGTGCTGTTTGCGGTAAAATTGTTTCAAGTAAGTTATATTCACGTAATAGCGCTAGAGATTCATTGCCGTGACCTGATTGTAACAATTTTAAAACTTCATCAAATAAACGAGCAGGTGCGATGTCAAATAACATAGGCGCAAGCTCTTTTATAGGTTTAGCTGTTTCTTGCTCAATATCAAAATCAAGCTTAGCGGCAAAACGTATCGCTCTTAACATGCGTACAGGGTCTTCTCTGTAGCGCTCATTAGGGTCGCCGATCATTCTGATTTTCTTATCAAAGATATCTTGATAACCATTGGTGAAGTCATAAATGTTGCGAGTATTTAAATCTAAATACAATGCGTTGATCGTGAAATCCCTTCGCATAGCGTCTTGATCAATAGTTCCGTAAACGTTATCACGCAGGATCATTCCCGATGTTGCCTGCTTGGAATGCGCTTGCTCTTGTGCGTTATCGTGTGCCGCTCTAAATGTTGCGACCTCAATAATATCCCTACCAAAGCGAACGTGTAGCAATTTGAAGCGGCGGCCAATTAGTCTTGAGCGACTAAAAACTTTGTGTGCTTGCTCTGGATGAGCACTGGTGGTGACATCAAAGTCTTTTGGTTTCTTATGCAGTAGTAAATCGCGAACACAGCCGCCGACTAAATAAGATTCATAATTTGCACGCTGAAGATCTTTGACAATACGTGCTGCATTCCTATCAATGTCTCTATAGGCAATATTATGCTCTGATTCTGCTATCACATTAGCACTGATGGATTTTGCTCTTTGGCTATCCATAAATGGGTTTTGCTTTATTGAGTTATTTTCTTTTTTCGCCGCTGTTTGCACAGCGGGCGCACTTTGGCGAACAGGTGCTTTATTGTTGCTGGCAACTTGAGTGGGTTTAGTAAATAACTTCTTAATATTTTTAAAAAAACTAGGCATATGAGTCTATAGTATCAGTGGTCATAATATGGGTCGTGAATGATAACATTGATATAGCTAGATGATAAACGTAAATTTAGCTAAGAATGGTGTGAAATGCTAAGAATATGGTTTTAATGGTAAGTAAAGTACTAAGGCGATAGATGATTTTATTATTATTATCGCCATTGAGAAGTTTTTAGTGCCTTTTTTGTTGTTATTAGTAGGCAAGATAGTGTCGCTTTATTATTTTTATTAGTGCTCTTATGTGCATTTTATTATTTTTATTATTCCTATAAAAGCAGTTGTTATGCCATTATTCTCAAGGTGTTGATTTATAATGTGTTTTTGTTTTATTGTTATGTTTTTTTACTAAAAGTGTTACTTGTTCTGTGCTTTTAGTGTTACTTTTTGTAATGAGTTTGCGCGAGGGTAACGTTTTAGGTAACAATGTGCTTATCGTGTTTTTACTGTTGTATTGATTGTTGTATTGACTGTTATATAGGTAGCGCAAATGATGGTTGCTTTTAATGGCGTCACTTTTCAATGAAGTGAGGAGGCACCGCTGAAATTTATGTGAGCTGACACCGCTGTATTATGGCTATAAGCGTGGCGTGTTATGAAAGGCAGCTATTAAAAAGAGGATAGAGTGATATAGGGCTCGCATAGAGCCCTAAGATTATATAGCGGGTGCTTAGCTTTTGGATTTTCGTGGAATACCTAGTTTTTGTCTTTTTTCCCACAGGCATTTTCTGCTAACACCTAATCTTTTGGCGAGCTCAGTTTCATTTAAGTTATGTTGGTGCTCTAATACAAATCTTTGGAAATAATCATTGAGCGATAGTCCGCCTGATTTATTGCTAGGCTCATTTTGAACAGGTTTTATTTTTCGTTCAATATAGCTGATAACGGCATCATTCAAATTATAGTTTTCTGTATCTAAACCCAGTATATCTGTGGTGACTATGTTGTCTTCGCATAGGATTATGGCACGTTCAATAGCATTTTCGAGTTCGCGCACATTGCCAGGCCAGCTATATACATTTAATGTGTTAATAGCATCTTCACTAAAATAAACCTTACCTGTTTTAAGTTTATCACAGGCCCTCTCTAAAAAGGTATTGGCGAGAGGGATAATATCTTCACGTCTTTCACGCAAAGGTGGCATGCAAATATCCATCACATATAGGCGATAGTATAAATCTTCTCTGAACAAGCCTTCTCTAGAAAGTTTTTTTAAGTTTCTATGTGTTGCAGCGACTAGTCTAACATCAACTTTTTGATAGTCGACAGAGCCCACTCGACGTATTTCGCCCTCTTGTAAAAAACGTAGCAATCTCGCTTGTGCTTCTAGAGGAAGCTCGCCTATCTCATCTAAAAATAAAGTGCCGCCATTTGCCGCTTCGATAAGGCCTATTTTTTGATGAGTTGCACCGGTAAAGGCGCCTTTTTCATGGCCAAAAAGTTCAGATTCTATTAGGTTCTCAGGTATCGCAGCGCAGTTAACAGACACCATGGGAGCCTCTTTCCTAATACTTTTCTCGTGGATAGAGCGCGCGGCGAGCTCTTTACCTGTCCCTGATTCACCTAGTATTAAAACGGTGGCATCGGTCCTAGATACTTTTTCAATGCGCTTGAATAATTCAAGCATGACGTGGCTTTTACCGATAAAATTGTTTTTTGTTTGGCTGTCACTACCCGTTTCTTTAGCATTGTTAGTGGCTTCAATCTGCTTTGCGGAGGTTTTAGTGCTGTTAGCCTCGGTAATCTGCTTAATCGTGTTAAGCATGGTATCGTGATCAAAGGGTTTAGCTATATAGTCGGTTGCGCCTAGCTTCATGACCTCAACAGCTGATTTCATGCTCGCGTAGCTCGTCATAATCAGTACGGGTGTTTGTTTTGCTTGCGCTATTAAATCTGTACCAGGGGCTCCTGGTAAGCGAAGATCACTAATAATTAGATCGTATTTATCTAATTCAAAGTTGTGTATTGCCTCATTGACAGAACCGCAATCGTCGACGCTAAATTCGCTATTAATTAAAAAACGTTTTAATGCAAATCGAATGACTTGTTCGTCTTCGACAATCAGAATATGACTCATATTACTACCTATTCTCCGTTATCAACACTATCTACTATAGTGTTTGGGAGCCCGGGTAAGGTGATTACCACCTGTGTGCCATTTTTCTGATTGTTATTGGCTGGGCTAATTATATCAATACTGCCGTAATGTTCGGTTAAAATATTGTGTACTAAGGGTAAACCTAAGCCGGTACCTTTACCAGGATCTTTTGTGGTAAAGAAAGGCTCAAATAGTTTGTCGATCAGATGCTGTTCTATGCCAGTCCCCTCATCGCTAATATTTAATGTTATTATTTCCAAATGCATATTGCAATCTATAGTGATTTTGCCCTGTTCAGGGGAGGCATCACAAGCATTATTTAATATATTTATAAACACTTGTATTAATTGTTGAAAATCACCCATTACCATGGTGTTTTTAGGTATGTTGCAGTGAAATATTTTCTGCTTTCCTCTCGTTGCCAATGCAACTAAATGGATAGCCTCATCAATAATTGTTTGTAAGTTGATAGGTTTGTGTTCGGTGTGCGTCGCTGATTCGCCATTGTGTGTAAAACGCATGAGAGACTCGACAATTCTGCTAATACGCTTAGTCTGTACTAAAATTTGTTCGCCCGTCTCTAAAATAATAGGGTCTTTAGTCTCAAAGCTTAAGTTTTGCGCTAGGCAGGCGATGCCGGTAACTGGGTTGCCAATTTCATGGGCAACACCTGCTGAAAAACGGCCAATTGATGCGAGCCTAGCTGTATGTGCTAATTTGTTTTCAAGCATACGCTGTTCGCTGTCATCCTCAAGCAGAATGACGAGTGAGTCATCTTCGCCATCATTGAGTTGATTCTTGTGTAAATTAAGCCAGTGAGTTTTGTTGTTCACTTTTAGGGTGATGTCTGAAGCGTGGTTATCGATAGATTCAACAAACTTAATGAGCACACTTCCCCAAGGCTGGGGTAGTTCGTTTAAGTTCTCACCCAGCACTTGCTCAGCGGTGATTTGTGTTAAGTGTTCGAGTTGTAAGTTCCAAAAAATAACACGACGTTCTTTATCAAGTGTACAAACACCTAGTGGTAATCGCTGTAGTGTTTTACGGTGATGGCGGCGCAAGTTGTCAAGCTCCGATGCTAAACCGCTTAGCCTTTCTTGGTAATTCTCTACCTGGTCTTCAAGCATTAATATATTGGGTGTTCTAAAGCCTTCGTTACCAGGAGTTGCCTTTAGTGGCTCTAGTAATGAGGCGGCTTTGATTGGGCCGATTAATGCGGATAAATTGTGTTCCAATAAACTCCTTAAGCGAAGTATATCTAAAGGTTTGAGCTGGCCTGAGTTTAATGAAAGAGAAGCAATCACTTTGTTTAGTTCTCTGTTTGCGGCCTCTACTCCAAGTTTTGGGGTGAGGATTTTCAAAATATGATCGGTGTCTATTGTCGTTAAGTAGCCACCAGCTGTTTGCTCTAGTGCATTGTATAAGCAAGATTGCGCTGCTTGTGCTTCCTCGTCAGAGGTCTTGCTAGTCAGTGATACCACAATTAAGGTCGTGACATTCAAAATTAGCGAGAGTATCGCAGTTGATTGCCAGCTAAAGTGGCCAATATCTAAATCACTTAAAGTGAGTGAATGGGAGAATAATACGGGGTAAAAGGTGGTAATGAACCAAGTTAAAATGCCGATCAGTACGCCACTAATAAAACCCTTTTTGTTAGCTTTAGCCCAAAATAGTGTCACCATTAAACCAGGCAAAAACTGTAAGAAAGCAATAAAAGCACTTAAGCTAAGTAGTTGTAACTCCTTGCCGACACCGTAGTTTTGATAAAAAACGTAACTGACTAAAATCACAAAAATAATCAGTGCGCGCCTCACCCAAATAAGCCAGTTGTAAAAGTGATCATTGTTGGGCATCGATATCAGCGGAATGATAAGATGGTTTTGTAGGGTCGAGGCAATCGATAAAACAGCGACAATCATCACACCGCTAGCGGCTGCTAAAGAGACGATAAAGGAGGCGATAACCAGTAATTTTGAATCGAGCTGTATGCCGATATGGAATAGGGTAAAAGAGGGGTCGCCTGGGATTGATAGCTTGATACCTGCCCATGTAATAATGGGTATAGCGCAGGCTAATACAAATAAATATAAAGGCATGCCCCAAGAGGCGGTATGTAAATTTCTTAAAGACCTATTTTCGTTAAACAATAGGTGGAACATGTGTGGCATGAGAACGACAGAGGTGAAAAAGGCGATAAGTAGTGTTCGCCAACTATCGCTCTCCGGTTGTCTTTGTAGTAGCGCAGATGCTCGTGGATTAGTGTTAATCCATTGCTTTGCGGCGTCATAGCCACCTAGTACTTCGTTAAATGTATAAATGGCAATGCCAACCAAAATAACTAATTTAATAAGAGAGCTGACTGCAATAGCGGCAACTAAACCACTATTTGCAGCGCGTAAAGAGGGCTTTTTGGTGCCGAACAAAATAGCAAAAATAGCAATATATAAGCAAAAAATAGCGGCTACATTTGACTCTGTCTTGCCGGTGTAAAGAATATCAACTGAATCGCTTACGGCCTGTATCTGTATGGATAGCAGCGGTAAACTGGCAAATAGTAGTAATATGGATGTTATCGTACCCACTGTACCGCTGCGAAATCTAAAGGCAAATAAGTCGGCTAAGGAGCTTAATTGGTAGCGATTAGTAATGTTGAAAATAGGCGCCAAAATAGCTGGAGATAGAAAGAAAGCAGTGCAGGCTCCTAAGTAAGTAGCCAAAAAAACTAAGCCGGATTGATTAATAAAATTGAAAGAGCCAAAAAACGCCCAAACACTAGCAAAAACACCTAATGATAAAACATATACAGAGCGATGCTGGGTTATTTTTCTAGGTATTATTTCTTTTTCAGCTAAAAATGCTAAACCAAAAATGAGGAATAAATAAATAGAGCCGATCAGTAGTAGCTGAGTTGAGGTAAGCATTATCTAGAGTTACGCAAATGGTTAATGAAGTATGTTAAAAAGATGAGTAGCAACCAGCAAATAAAAGTGTATTGAGGCGATAAATGCAGTAGGAACCACCATTCAATTACCGCTGGAAAAAATAGCCAGTAACCAAAAAGAGAAAGTAGTATTATTCGGTGGTATTGCATTAGGTAGACTACTGCCGCAGGTTAATGATTGAGATAAACGTTTTGAACTTTTCAAATATAGCTTAATGACTGTGATCTTACGTCATTAACGTTGAAAATTCTAAGGGTATCCTTTTAATGTCCCAATTAACTATTGCCTGTTGCAAAATTTCACTTTTATTAGCTGTTAATAGTTTTTTGTCGACACTTTGACCCAGTAAATCTAGCGCTAGCAGGAGGTTGTGATTTACGTCTTTGCTTGTTAGAGCTGGGGCGTAGCTCTGCTTACTTAGTTTTTGCCCGTTTAAATTTTTGATGACAGGTATGTGAGCAAAGCTTATCGGTTGTAAGTTAAGTGCGGTGATTAAAGCGAGTTGATTAACGGATTCAGATAATAAGTCGTAGCCTCTAACGACATGAGTAACCCCCATTCTGTGATCATCAACAGCGACCGCTAGCTGATAGGCCCATAGCTGGTCTCTACGTTTTAATACAAAATCGTTGAGAGGGTGTTCGCTAGAGGATTGAATGCCTTGGATACTGTCAAGCCATTGAACGGTTTTGCCAGTTGATTTAAAACGATAAGATATGTTTTTTTCTTTTGTTACAGGGGTGAATAGGCAGTGTTGGTCGTACTGAGTGTGTCCTGTACGCTCAATTATCTCTTTTCTGGAGCATTGGCAAGGGTAGCAAGCTCGAGCTTTAATAAGCTGGTTTAAAGCCTGTTGGTAGTGCTGATGAGATTGACTTTGAAGAACAACATCTCGATCCCAGTGGAAACCATATTGATCTAGAGTGTCGATGATTTTTTCAGTTGCACCAGGTTGTTCTCTAGGTGGATCTAAATCGTCAATTCGCAATAGCCATAGGCCATTATTCTTGTTCGCATCTAGGTAGCTAGCTAGTGCTGCAAGCAAAGAGCCAAAATGGAGCTCACCTGTGGGTGAGGGGGCAAATCGTCCAATATACATAACAAAGAGCCAGCTTTTAAAGCTGGCTACAGCGACTACTTGCCGTTTTGCTTTTCTTTGATTTCAGCAAGAGTTTTGCAATCAATGCAAAGTGTTGCTGTTGGTCGTGCTTCTAAGCGGCGAATACCTATTTCAATATCGCACTCTTCGCAGTAACCAAAATCATCTTCGTCTATGCAATCCATCGCCTCATTGATTTTTTTAATCAATTTGCGTTCTCTATCACGTGTGCGAAGCTCCAAGCTAAACTCTTCTTCTTGGCTAGCTCTGTCATTCGGATCGGCGTATGTAGCAACTTCTTCTTGTAAATGAATAATGGTGCTATCAACTTCTTCCATAAGTTCCTGCTTCCACAGCTGTAGAACGTTACGGAAATGATCCTTTTGTCGATCGTTCATGTATTCTTCACCTTGTGTTATTGCATAAGGTGAAAAACGTGCTTTTTTCATTGACTTAGTGTCTGGCATATTGCCTGCCTCACTCTGCGAATACTGGGCGATAATTAAATTTCGCCATCCATATAACAGTTATAAATAACTGCCCTTGTTTGAAGGGTGCTGAAAATACCAGACCTTTTAAAAATTGGAAAGCTTTTCGTTTAAAAAATACCAATAAAAGTACATATATGCGCCAATAACTTGTTTAATTGATGAAATAGTAAGATTTCTTAGTAGTTAGTCTTGGTTAAATTAAGAACTAGGGCGTTAACGTTTTGGCCAATATCTAAATATAATAAAGAAATTATAGAGTTAAATTTATATTAGTATTAAACCTGCTATTGTTAGTGCATTAGTCAAAAAACACGATGGCTTCTATAACCCAAAATCATAAATTAGAGGGTCTATATTGGTAATGAAATACGAACAAAAACTCATAAGTGCTGTATTAGTTAAGCGCTATAAAAGATTTTTAGCGGATGTGGTATTAGAAGACGGCAGTATGTTAACCGTCCATTGTGCTAATACTGGGGCAATGACAGGATGTGCTATTGCTGGAAGCAAGGTTTGGCTGAGTGAAAGTGCTAATCTTAAGCGAAAGTATGCCTTTTCTTGGGAGCTTGTTGAGCTTGAACATAATGCTGGCTTTATCGCAGTTAATACTGCGAGGGCAAATCAAGTAGTTGAAAGCGCACTGTTTGATAAAAAAATAATAGAGCTGGCCCAATATGATAGTTTTAAAAGAGAAGTAAAGTATGGCGATTCAAGTCGTGTCGATTTTTTCCTTAGTGGAGCAGGCCTACCTGATGTTTATCTAGAAGTGAAAAGCGTGACACTCCATCGTGAAGGTGATTTAGGTGCATTTCCTGATGCCGTGACTCTTCGCGGCCAGAAACACTTAAGAGAGTTGTTGGCGGTGAAAAAAAGTGGCAATAGGGCTGTGTTGTTATTTTGTGTGCTACATAGTGAAATTAAAGAGGTCAGTGTGGCTGATGACATTGATAGTGTTTATGGACAGCTGTTGCGCGATGTAATAAAACAAGGGGTTGAGGTATATTGTTATTCAGTGGATATGTCTGTCACTCAACTAGAGCTTGGCAACAAACTTGTTTTAAAAGTCTAGTTTTAAAGAAAGTTAAAAGGATTATTTGATGAACAGTAGCGCTAAATCTCTTATTCCCTTATCTGAGTTAATGTTAGCGCTAACGATAGCGTTAGATATGACCGAGGGACAACCGCCAGAGCATTGTATTCGCAGCTGTTGGATAGGAATGCATATAGGGGATAAAATAGGGTTAAGTGACAGCCAATTGTATGACTTGTTCTTTACTCTATTACTTAAAGATGCTGGTTGTAGTAGTAATGCTGCTCGTATTTGTGAGCTTTACTTGACCAATGATCGAGATTTTAAACGTAACTACAAAACGGTTGGTAATAGCTTGTCAGGTGCGATTAACTTTGTGGTAAAAAATGCTGGAGCCGGTCAAAGTTGGATGACTCGAATATCAACAACCATTGATATCCTAAAAAATGGTGGACAATACACTCAAGAACTTATCCAGACCCGCTGTAGTCGGGGAGCGCAAGTGGCTCGTGAGCTTAGATTTAGTGAAGATGTCGCATTAGGTGTACACGGTTTAGATGAGCACTGGGATGGTAGCGGTCGCCCTGAAAATTTAAAAGCTGAGCAAATACCGCTATATTCAAGAATTGCGCTATTAGCGCAAGTTGTTGATGTTTTTCAATTTGAAAATAATTTAGCTACTGCTGTTAAGGAAGTTATATCACGACGTGGTGATTGGTTTGACCCTGCATTAGTTGACGCATTTATATCAATATCTAAAAAGCCAAGTTTTTATGAGGGTCTGCGTGCAAGTGATATCTGCCAAAGGGTGATGAATTTAACGCCGGCTAGAGCCAGTTTAGAAGTGGATGATGACTATTTTGATTGTATCGTCAGTGCGTTCGGTAAAATCGTTGACTCTAAAAGCCCTTATACAGCAGGGCATAGCGAAAGAGTCGCAGTGTATGCCTCGTTAATAGCTGAAGAGTTAGGTATGAACACTGAAGATAGGCGCTGGCTAAAGCGTGCCGCATTATTACATGATTTAGGCAAGCTTGGTGTCAGTAATACTATTTTAGACAAGCCGGGTAAATTAACAGATGAAGAGTGGGCGGTAGTGAAAACGCACTCTGCGTTAACTGAGCAAATTCTTGAGCAGATATCGCCATTTAAGTTATTGGCAAAAATTGCAGGCGCTCACCATGAAAAACTTGATGGTACTGGTTATCCGAATAGGTTAAAAGGGGAGCAAATATCGCTTATGACAAGAATCATTACCACCGCTGATATTTTTGACGCAATAACTGCTGAAAGGCCTTATAGAGGGGCTATTGCGATTCCTAAAGCGCTACTGATGATGGAGGAAAATTTACATAGCGCCATTGACGAATCTTGCTTTAACGCTTTGAAAATAGCTATCGCTAAATTAGCTGATGACTTTAAGTGAAGGTGCGATAGTGAGTGTTTGGTTTTAGTCAATGTATTGGTTTATGCGGTAGTGTGATGTCAAAAAATAGGCAAAAAAAAGCCTTTATATTAAATAAAGGCTTATCTATTCTCCGTATTCCCTGCGCCAATGTATATCCATATGTACGTCCTCGTGTCCTTTGCGCTGATCGATGTCATCCATTTGTATCAGTCCGTGAAGTGCTGAATCCATAACTGAATTATCAACAAATCAAAGCACTATTGGTATAGGAAAAAGTCTTATAATGCATCGGAATATTAAATATAGTTTAAAAAAAGCACTTAAAGATCATATCTTAGATAAATAAGGTCTAAGTGCTCTTATAAATAGTGAATTGTTATTAATAGATTATTCAAGTTTGGGTTGATGGTTTTTAACGACGTGAATAATAGCGGCGGTTAATTGCTTAATCTGTTCTGTGTTCATAATATAGGCAGGCATAACATAGACGAGTTTGCCAAAAGGTCTAACCCAAACGCCTTGTTCTTTAAATTGTTGTTGAATAGCCACAGCGTCAACGGCTTCTTTTAATTCGACAACACCAATGGCCCCTAATACTCTGACATCCGCCACATTATCAAGCTCTATAGCAGGTGCTAAGCCTTTGTTTAATTGTGTTTCTATCAATGACACTTGTTGCTGCCAGTTATTAGTTGTTAGTAATTCTATGCTTTTGACTGCAATCGCGCAGGCTAATGGGTTGCCCATAAATGTAGGTCCATGCATAAAACAACCAGCTCCACCATTGGAAATAGTATTGGCCACTTCGCTGGTGGTTAAAGTTGCCGCTAGGCTTAAGTAGCCACCGGTCAATGCTTTACCGACACATAAAATGTCAGGGGATATGTTGGCGTGCTCACAGGCAAATAGTTTTCCTGTTCTACCAAAGCCCGTGGCAATTTCATCAGCTATGAGTAAAATACCATAGCGTTCACACAGTTTTTTTGCCTGCGCTAAATATTGTGGATGGTAGATGCGCATGCCACCGGCGCCTTGTACTATTGGCTCTAAAATTAACGCGGCAATGTGTAGATGGTTGTCCTTAATGATTTGCTCAAGAGAGTCGATATCTTGCTCATCCCAGGCCTGATTAAAGGTTGTTTGAGGGCTTTGGGCAAAATAGTGCTTAAGTAGCACATCGTTAAATATATCGTGCATACCATTAATTGGATCACACACGGCCATCGCGCCAAACGTATCTCCGTGATAACCATTTTTTATAGTGACTAATCTGTTTTTTAAAGGTTGCCCTTTCGCTTGCCAGTATTGAAATGCCATTTTTATAGCGACTTCAACGGCGACAGAGCCAGAGTCGGCAATAAATACTTTATCCAAACCGCTAGGAGTAATAGCGACCAGCTGTTTGGCAAGTTCAATGGCAGGCTCATGAGTGAGCCCACCAAACATAATATGTGACATCTTATCTATCTGCTGGTGGGCAACACTGTTGAGTTCTGGGTGACCATAACCGTGAATCGTTGACCACCAAGATGCCATACCATCAATTAATTGCTCACCAGTACTGAGCGTTATGTAGACACCGTCAGTGGAGGCCACAGGTAAACAAGGTGTTGGTGCAGTCATGCTAGTGTAAGGATGCCAAATATTTTCTCTATCAAAAAGCAGTTGTTCTGGGGTCATGTTGTCGTCTTATCGTTAAATAGTGATGGTTGTACAAAGGGCTGCTAAATTAGGATTGATGATCGATATTAATGACATCTATCCTGTCGTTATTTATTTGCCAGCGAATATTGTATGTATAAAGTGCGATGCCGTATTCGCGTTGCTGATGTTGCTGTTGCTGATAAGCAGGCCTTGGATCACATCGAAGAATTTGTTCGATAGCCAGGCTCAAGCTTTCATCATTAGCCTTGATATGCTGCTCGCAGATACGTTGTGCTTGAGAGCTAAAAAAAATTGGTTGCTCAAGAGGGCTAAAGCTTTCAGCTAATGTGTTGCTAGCCTCATGGATGCTATCAGAATAAGGGATGTATGGTTTGATGTCTATTACCGGTGTGCCGTTCATTAAATCGGCGCCAAGCACATCAATAATAACACGGTGTTGTCGGTGTTTTATCGCGAGCAATTTAACGGCAGACATACCGATAGGGTTTGGTCTAAAAGGCGATCGACTAGCAAAGACGCCTATTTTTTTGTTGCCGCCTAATCTTGGAGGCCTAATTTTATTTTTCCAGCCTTTATTAACACACTCGCTAAAAACAAAGAGTATCCATAGATGTGATGATTGCTCTAACGCATCAACGATATCAATACTGGCATACTCTTTTTCTAGTACAATACTGGAGCGAATGTCGGGCGTGAGTCTAGGTTGTCTAGGTATGCCAAATTTTTCCATGAAAGGTGATTTGACCACACCGATCGTTTTAAAATTGAACTCGTTATCGCTCATCGTCTCTACTGTGCCTAATAAATGTTTATGGTGCTAGTCTACTGGCAATAAAACAGTGA
The DNA here is from genome assembly GCA_038900335.1 of Gammaproteobacteria bacterium AS21. GTDB lineage: Bacteria > Pseudomonadota > Gammaproteobacteria > Pseudomonadales > Balneatricaceae > Rs1. Next base: position 41,887 of record JBBMRB010000015.1, read on the forward strand.
TTCAATCAGATGTTAATTTATGCGCTAAAGCTACGAGAGTATTTAGAGTCATTTATGAGAGCTATATTGGCGTTCGAGCGATAACCCAAATATCAATTGTTTTAGCCCCAGAGTCTTTCAGTACTTTAGCTAATTCGTTCGCTGTTGAGCCTGTTGTTAATACATCATCAACAATGGCAACATGCAGGTAAGGATGCTTGTGTGCGCTAAATGCACCTATTAAGTTGGTTTTTCTCTGTTTTGCGCTGAGAGTTGCTTGGGCTGGCGTGTCTTTTATTTTCGTTAAAACGTGATCATCATACGCTATATTTAATCTGCCGCTAATGGCTTTTGCTAGCTGTTCTGTTTGATTGTAACCTTTATATAATTTCTTCTTAGCGGAAATAGGGACAGGGATAATAACCTCAGGCATTGAAGATGATGAATAGCCCCCAGCAAGTTTAGTCAACAACAGATAGCTCAACCAATTTAGATGATGGCGCGCTTGCTCCTTTTTACTTTTAGTCACAGCGACATCAATAGGAAAACTATAATTAAAAGCGGCGATTACCCTGTTAAAGCGCGGTTTTTGTTGAATGCAGTTTTTGCAGATTAAATGTGTAGCTGTAGACAATAAAGGTAGAGCGCAGATAGTGCAGGTATGTGTTAGCCAAGGTAGATCGGCGATACAATTAGCGCAAATATTATTTTTATCAGGTTTAGCGCAAAATACACATGTCTGTATGTATTTTAACCAGATGTTTTTTAAAAGGCTCTGCATAAGTTGACAGCTCCTGTGGGAAGATTATCATAGTCCAATCTAGATATTATCGTTTTGCACATAGGCAGGAGTATAAGTTAAATGCACGCAAGTGAAGAAGTTAGACACGATTGGCAAAAACAAGAAGTACAGGCGCTATTTGATCTACCTTTTAATGATTTACTATTTAAGGCGCACACTGTTCATCGTCAAAACTTTGATCCAAACCAAGTGCAAGTTAGCACGCTTTTGTCTATAAAGACAGGTGCCTGCCCAGAGGACTGCAAATACTGCCCGCAAAGTGCTAGGTATAACACAGGCTTAGAGCGTGAGCGATTAATGGAAGTAGAAGCTGTTGTCAAAAAGGCAGAGCAGGCTAAGGCTTCTGGTTCTACCCGTTTTTGTATGGGGGCGGCGTGGAAGCATCCGCATCAGCGAGATATGCCCTATGTCGTTGAAATGGTTAAGCGCGTTAAAGAAATAGGGTTAGAAACTTGTATGACTCTAGGCATGTTAGATGCTGATAAATCTGCTCAGTTAGCTGATGCAGGACTGGACTATTACAATCATAATTTAGACACCTCTCCTGAATTTTACGATAAAGTAATCACCACTAGAACATACCAAGATCGGCTTGATACGTTGCATCATGTACGTGAGTCTGGAATGAAAGTGTGCAGCGGTGGGATTTTGGGTATGGGCGAAACGGCAGGTGATCGCATTGGTTTATTAATGCAGTTAGCTAATATGCCAACACAGCCAGAGAGTGTGCCTATTAATATGTTGGTAAAAGTCGCCGGTACACCGATGGAAAATGTCGAAGATTTAGATCACCTGATCTTTATACGCACCATTGCGGTAGCGCGTATTATGATGCCTAAATCACATGTGCGGTTGTCGGCAGGTAGACAGTCTATGTCCGATGAAATGCAAGCGATGACTTTCTTTGCAGGTGCTAACTCAATTTTCTATGGTGAGTGTTTGTTAACGACGCCAAACCCTGAAACAAATAAAGATTTATTATTGTTTAAGCGATTAGGTCTAAACCCTGAACAAGGTATCTCTGAAGATGATGAGACACAATCGGCGATGATCATCAAAAATATTCAAGCAGAACAAGACAGTTCGAAATTTTACTCAGCACTTTAGGCGTAGTGACAATAGCGCAGTCGCTGCGCTATTGTCACTTGCCAATAAGTACCGCTCTATTCATTATTACCTTTGTTGATATCTAAATTATGTCTTTTAATGATTTGCAGAAAATATTAGACCAAAGAGCAGAGGATTCGCTCTACAGGCGCCGACAAGTGATGCAAAGCGCTCAGCAATCAGTAATAAAAGTAGATGGTCAGCACTTACTCAACTTTAGTTCAAATGACTATTTAGGGTTAGCTAATCATCCCGACGTTATTAGCAGCTTTAAGGCGGCTGCAGATGAATTTGGTGTTGGCAGCGGCGCCTCTCACTTAGTTAATGGCCACAGTTATCACCATCACCAACTGGAGCTTGAATTGGCGCAGTTTTGTAATCGTGAACGCGCATTACTGTTTTGTAGTGGTTATATGGCTAATATCGGTGTAATTAATGCACTCGTTGGTAGAGGTGATGCGGTCTTTCAAGATAAACTTAATCATGCATCGCTACTTGATGGTGGCTTGTTAAGTGGTGCCGACTTTCAGCGTTACCTGCCCAATAATATTCCCAGTCTAGAGAAAAGGTTGGCACGCTCGCAAGCATCGAGAAAGCTTATAGTTAGCGATGCTGTTTTTAGTATGGATGGTAATATAGCTGATTTGTCCGCGTTATCTGAGCAAGCACAAAAGCATGAGGCTTGGTTGATGGTTGATGATGCTCACGGTTTTGGTGTGTTAGGTGAAACAGGCGCGGGCTGTGTCGAGCAATATCAATTAAACCAGCAGCAAGTGCCGGTACTCATTGGCACCTTTGGTAAGGCTTTTGGTACCGCGGGTGCTTTTGTCGCTGGCAGCGAGGCATTGATAGAGACATTGATACAGTTCTGCAGAACCTATATTTATACAACCGCTATGCCGCCAGCGATTGCTGCAGCGACTAGGACAAGCCTGCAATTAATTAAGCAGCAATCTTGGCGCAGAGAGCATCTTCAAGAATTAATTGCTCACTTTAAAAAAGGCTGTCAGCATTTAGGTTTAGTGTTGCAGCCATCGGATACCGCAATACAGCCCATTATGGTGGGATCGGCAAAGCAAGCATTGCAGTTAAGTGAAGCGCTAGCGACACAGGGTATTCAGGTTAAAGCGATAAGAGCACCGACTGTTCCTGCTAAGCAGGCACGATTGCGAGTCACGCTCAGTGCTGCTCATTCAATCGCTGATGTAGATAAATTATTAGTCGCCTTAAAGCATATATTGGCGGAGGTAGCCATTGAATATTCACGTTGAAAAAAACGTTAATGATAAGCCAAATTTAGTGCTTCTTCATGGCTGGGCAAGCTCAAGTAAAATATGGCGAGATTGGTTACCGCAGCTTAGTGACCACTTTAGCCTCACTCTGATAGATATTCCTGGTTTAGGGCAATCCACGTTGTCTGAAAAATATAGCATAGATGCTATTGTCGATGCGGTTTTAGCGGTGTTACCGCAAAAGTGTGCGCTACTAGGCTGGTCCTTAGGTGGTGTTATCGCAACACTGCTAGCACAGAAAATGTTAGCACAAAACGTGTCGGCAACAGAGGATGACAGCGCCGCTCAATTTAAAAGACATGAGCTAACGGCATTGATTACTATCGCTAGTAACCCCTGTTTCGTCGCTCAAAGTGATTGGGTCACTGCGATGCCAGCTTTTATGTTTGAGCAATTTCAAACTAACTTAATCAATGATGAGCAGAAAGCACTCGCGCGGTTTTTTTTGCTGCAAGTGCAAAAGGGGAGTGTGAGTAAAGAAATTTTAAAAACAATAAAGGCGGTAGCGAGAGACGAAAGCCCTGCTGATTTACAACATAGTTTGTCGCTACTTAGTATTGATACAAGATCAATCTTAGCCACGCTTAATATCCCTTCATACCATGTGTTTGGGGAGTTCGATCAATTGGTTCCTGCCGCCATTACCGTTGAATTAGAAAAGCTATCTCCGTTTATTTCTACAAAAATTATCAATGGTGCTGGGCATCTGCCTTTTTTGTCAGATGCAGAACAAGTGGCAAATGATGTTTGTGGTTTTTTAACTAAGCAAACTTTAGGTGCGAGAAAATTAAATTGCCACAATTAGATAAAGAGCGCATCGCTATTTCGTTTAGTAAAGCCGCTCAAAGCTACGATGGATCAGCTGCATTTCAGCGCGATGTCGGTCATCATTTATTATCGATGCTGGCAGTGGATAGATCGACAGTGAAGGTAGTTGATCTAGGTTGTGGTACTGGTTATTTTAGCGAACAGCTATTATCTAAAGTCAGTGCTGATAGCTCTATCATCGGTTTAGATATTGCCCAGGGTATGCTTAAATATGCCAGTGATTTGCGAGACGATTCTCGTCTTCAGTGGTTGTGTAGTGATGCGGAAAACCTGGCGTTGGCAAGCAGTAGTATTGATTTAGTTTTTTCTAGTTTAGCTATTCAATGGTGTGAGCATCCAACGAAGTTATTTGCTGAAATAAAACGAGTACTTAAACCTGGCGGAGTTGCCTTGCTGTCTAGTCTTGGGCCTAATAGTTTGTATGAGCTAAAAGCTGCATGGGCGAATGTTGATCAGCATGTGCACGTTAATCACTTCATTGCTATGGATGCTTTGTTAGCGGCGCTGCCTTCAGAGTTAGAAGTAGTGAAAGCGCAGCAACAACAATGGTTATTAGAATATGATCAGCTAAAGCAGCTGACTGCAGATTTAAAAAATATTGGCGCACACAATATGAATAGTGGTGAAAGCAAGGGATTGACAGGGCGCGCAAAAATAATGAGTTTTAAACAAAACTATGAGCTTTATCGACAAGATAACGGTAAATTACCAGCCAGTTATGAAGTGTATTTTTTGAAATTATGTAAAGCAGGAACGTCTTAATATGGCTAAAAAAACATTTTTTATTGCCGGTACTGATACCGACGCCGGCAAAACATTTATATCTCAAGCACTACTCAGTGCTGCAAAAGAGCAGGGTTTAAGCTGCTTCGCTCTTAAGCCTGTCGCAGCAGGATGTGAAGTGACGGAGCAAGGGTTGCGTAACGATGATGCTTTAAAGTTGCAGCAGGCGGCATCAGTTAAATTGAGCTATCAGCAAGTAAACCCGGTAGCGTTAGAGCAGGCAATAGCGCCTCACGTTGCGGCAAAGCGCGAGAATAAACAGATATCGTTGCAAAGAATAGTAGGGATGTGCAATGGCGCATTAATGAGTAGAGCAGATTTTGTGTTGATCGAGGGAGCTGGGGGGTGGCGTGTGCCTCTCAACAATAGAGAAACGATGGCGGCTTTACCTAAAGCACTGAACGTCCCTGTTATTTTGGTGGTTGGTGTTAAGCTAGGTTGTATTAATCATGCTTTGCTTAGTGTTGAGGCTATACTGCGAGACGGTTGTATCCTAGCGGGTTGGGTGGCTAATTGTATTGATCCTACGATGCAGGCAAGTGAAGAGAGTATTGAGACATTAAAGATGGCTATTCGAGCACCGATGCTTGGAGTTGTGCCCTTTATTGAAGATCAATCTATTGAGCTGGCAGCATCACACCTGCAGTTGTCGGTAATTCTTTAGCTCTTTTTTAGAAAAAATTGAATTGTTTAATAAATGAGCTATAATAGATTTACTATTAGAAAGTGTTTTAATGATTTGGATGTTTTCATCATCTGTTTATATATGTTCACTATACTTAATGTGGTAAATAATTATGAATGTTACAAACTCATTGCAAACAGGTTTAATCGGCTTAAATAGAGGATTAGATAATAACCCTAAAGCCGCTGGTGATTTTCAAGGCAGCGGAAAATCTGCGATACCTGAGCTCGCCTCTGGGCACGATTTAGAAAATGCCGTTGCTGAAACAACGCTTGAGGCTAATACCGCCGCTGCTTCAACAAAGGTTGTCACTAGTATTAGTGATGTACTTGGCACTAATGTTGATGTTGTCGTATAGTGATGTTTATTAGCTGTTGCTTGCTTAAAATTTTTAAATGCTAGAATTAAGCTTATCTCAGTTTGCTGCGAGGCTCAGACATGGAATTAAATAATTCTAATTTGAACTTACAAATAAATAGCCCTGTTAGCTCAAGTAATGCTAGTGAGCTTAAGCGTGCTGTTATAAGCTCGTCTGCGCTAAGTGATAGCTCGATCGCTAATGCTTTAGTCCCTAAAACATCCTCTTCTGTGCTGACTCAATTAGTGACAGGTCCTGTTGCATCAGCGGCGCTGTATAATGATTTCGTTAAACTCTCGCCTGCTGATAACTCCGTGCCAGCACAAAATACAGTTGCCTCAAAGGTTAGTCAAAACTCGGAAAGCTCTGACGCTGAATTGGTATTAGCACAGTCGAAAATAGTACAGCGCCTCGCGGCTGTCGATCGTGAGGTGAAAGCGCATGAGCAAGCGCATGCGGCGATAGGAGGAGTGCACGCCGGTAGTCCAACATTTGATTATGAGAGCGGCCCCGATGGTCAAATGTATGCGGTATCTGGGCATGTATCAATTGACACTTCAGCGGTTGAAAATGATCCAAGGGCTACTTTGGAAAAAGCGCAGGTTATCATACGTGCAGCACTATCGGTTGCCGATCCCTCTGCTGCAGATAGACAGGTAGCTTCCCAGGCAAAGGCTATGGCATTGCAGGCTATGTCGGAATTGGGTGAGACTAAGGTTGATGATGAGTCTTTAATTGCTGTCGATCAAGTAGAGAAAAAGCAATTAGAGCTTGAAGAATTTCATGCGAAAGAAGAGTTGAGACAGGCAAGGCAAGAAAAAGATCAAGCACTGACCGAAAATCGTAAGCAGACCTCGCAAGCATCATTAGAGGTGCTTAAAGAGTTCAATGCTCAGATACATGAAATACAAGAGACATTAAGGCGCTTAAATGTTCAGTTAGTCGATACTGGTGCCTTTGCCAAAGCTTTCCCTCAAGGCTCTTTATTTGATCAAAATGTTTAGGTGTTCGTAAGGCGGGGGCTATGCTTGCTTTTTTCGTGGTTTCTTCGTTATTCTCATTTCTCACTTTTGTCTTTATCACCGTACTTTCTGGTAATGTAAACAGTAATAGCTACTAGGCTAAAGGCGATAGGTAAGAATATTATGTTGGCAAAATCGTAAGAGCCTATCCAATAAATAGCCAGGATGGCGATGACAGGTATAACTTTAGTAATTAAAAAACGGTTTGGCATGTTGCTATTATGACCTTAATTCTTTAAAAATTTAATAATAATAGAGCTAAAAACTTTGGGCTTTTCTGCATGAGGCCAATGACCCGCACCTTCTATCAATTTAAAGCTAATATTTTCAAATAGATCTTGTATCGCGTTTTTATGGCTCATTTGTATATAGTCAGAATTATTACCTTTTATAAATAAGGTAGGGCCGTAAAACTTTGTATTTTCTGTATTTGTCGGTGCATCGCTTATGTTGTTGTACTGTGTCTTTATTACATCAATATTCGCTCGCCAAGCAAATTTTTTATGTTCATTTCGGTATAGGTTTTTTAGTAAAAAAGCTCTAATACCAAAATCACTTTCATATTCTGTTAGCTGCTGATCTGCATCTGCTCTTGATTTTAGCGTGTTTAAATCAATACTTAATAAGCCTTTGATGATCTGCTGGTGGTGAACTGGGTAAGCGATCGGGGATATATCAACGATAATTAATTTTTCAACCCTATCGTTGTTATTAACCGCTAATTGCATAGCCGCTTTGCCGCCCATTGAGTGGCCAATAATATGGGCTTTATCGATGTTTAGATCGTTCATTAATTCGATAACATCTTCAGCCATCGCTGAGTAGTTCATGTCTTTATGATGAGGGCTTTGGCCGTGATTTCTTAAATCAACACTGATAACTTGAAAGTGTTGTGCCAAGGTAGTGACTTGGCTTGCCCAATTATCTAAAGTGCCAAATAGGCCGTGTAAGATGATAAGCGGCGTACCTTCGCCGCTTATTTTATAGTGCAGTTTCATCTGTTAATTATTATACGATAGCTAATAATTCAACATCGAATACTAATGTCGCACAACCAGGAATCGCACCAGGTGAGCCATTAGTTCCATAAGCTAGCTCATGGGGAATAGCAAGTTTCCATTTTGCGCCAACATTCATTAACTGTAACGCTTCTGTCCAGCCAGCGATTACGCCGCCAACAGGGAATTCAGCAGGTTGGCCGCGCTCATATGAACTATCGAACATGCTGCCATCAATGAAAGTACCGTGGTAATGGCAGCGAACAGTTGAATCTTTTGTCGCTTTATCAGCACTGCTGTCGCCAGCTTCAATAATTTCGTATTGTAGGCCAGATTCTAATGTTGTAACGCCGCTGCGTTGTTTGTTTTCTTCTAAGAAAGCAACGCCGTCAGCACTTGCTGTTGCTTGTTCTGCTTCTTGTCTTGCTTTGATGATTTCATTGAGCTTATTGAATGCATCTTGGATAGCTTCAACAGGGATACGTAATTCTTTGCCTGTGTATGAATCTTCGATTCCAGCTGCTAATACATTGAAATCTATACCATCAAAACCATTTTGTGCTAGTTGGTCACCCATTTGACGACCAATTCCATAGCTAGCGCATTGTTCCATTGAATCTATTTTTAAGTCAGACATTATATTAAGTATCTTATTTAGAACGCTAAAAATTACCATTATAAAAAGTAAGTAATAAAAGCGAATAGGTTATGTTAAGGCGTAATAATCAGTTTATTACCGCTATGACCCTGCACTGGCTTGTGCTGTTAAGTATATACAGGCACTAAGCTAGCAGGAGGGGCTTATATTTTTAACGCAGTCTTTTGTTCGATTGAACCAAAGCTATTTAAAAAAATAAAGGCTAACACAGAATATTTCAATCCTCTAGGCTTTGTCGGCTATTTGGTGACTTCAGCGCTAATAACCTGCGTTATGGTGCTGTGTATTTCGCCATGGTGTAGCTTTGTGATGATTTGGTCACCATTTTTAGCGTTATTACTATCAGTTAAAATGTCACCTTCTTTGGTTTTAGTAATAGAGTAGCCGCGTACTAGTGTTGCCAGTGGGCTGACGCTATTGAGCATGGCGCTAGCGGCTTTTAATTGCCTCCTGCTATTGGTTTGAGATAGTGACACTTGTTGATATAAACTTGTTTTGAGATGTTTCAACTGCAATTTTTGTCTGCTCACTAACTGCATAGGATTGAGATTGTTAAGTTGTTGGCTTAATAGCGCCAATCGCTGCCTGCTATGACTTTGTTTGCTAAGTGCTAGCTCGTTTAGTTTGTTATTAAGTGACTCTAGCGTCACTTGCTGTAGCGCTAACCTCTGTTGAGGAGATCTTAGCCTTGCTTTAAGGTTTTGCTGCTCTCTTTTGCGATGTTCTATTGTGTTGTTAATGGCGCGAGTGAGTCTGGTTTGTAGTTGGTCGACATGAATTTTTAAGCTGTCTTGGTCAGGGCTTAAGTATTCCGCTGCCGCTGATGGTGTCGCTGCTCGATAATCAGCGACTAGGTCGCTAATGCTAAAGTCAACTTCGTGACCGACTGCGCTGATAACGGGAATATTACATTGGTGGATGGCTCTGGCTAGTTTTTCTTCGTTAAAGGGCCATAAATCTTCAAGTGAGCCGCCGCCTCGTGTAATCAAAATAGCGTCATGGTTATTGCTGTTTTGTGCAAGCGCTAGTGCATGGATGATGGTGTCAGCAGCTTGAGCGCCTTGTACTTGGCTTGGGTATATTGTCACTGGCAGGCCTGGGTAACGCCTTTTTAATACGCTTAATACATCATGGATAGCAGCACCGCTAGGTGAGGTAATAACTGCCAAATGTTTGATAAGAGTAGGAATGTTTTTTTTGCTGCGACCATCAAATAGGCCTTCTTTTAATAATTTTGCTTTGAGTTGTTCAAAGGCGAGTTGAAGTCTTCCAGAGCCTGCTGTCTCCATGCTATCGCAGATCAATTGGTAGTCACCACGACCTTCATACAAACTCACTTTCGCCTGAACAATAACTTCATCACCTTCTTTAGGTGAAAAGTTGGTAAAGCGATTATTGCCCTTAAACATGGCGCAACGAATTTGTGCCTTGCTATCTTTTAAGGTGAAATACCAGTGGCCTGAGCTAGGTTTGGCAAAATTTGATAGCTCTCCTTGCACTCGAATACTTAAAAACGAGTTCTCTAACAGAGATTTTACTTGTCTGTTTAATTGGGTTACTGATATAGAGCTGGTATCAGCAGCTATGTTTCGATGTTGAGGGCGTATTGCTGGTGAGCGACGCGTTGGGATAAATGTATTCATCGCATCATATTAAACTATCTTGTGTGTATCAGTAAGCGCAAAATGTATTATCGACGTAGAGTGAAAACGCAGAAATAAATAAAATAGAATATTGATGTATTCTAATTGTGGCTAAAGCGAGTATTGGGTATAATATGGCGCTTATTTTTAACTGTTCAATTACCCTGGCAGGATTGTTAATTATGTTGCGAATCGATGAAGAGGCTTTGACCTTTGATGATGTCTTATTGATACCTGGTTATTCAGAGGTATTGCCAAAAGACGTTTCCCTTGTTTCAAGAATTACCAAAGAAATTTCTATAAATATACCTCTAGCGTCAGCAGCAATGGATACTGTTACTGAATCTGGCTTGGCGATAGCTATGGCTCAAGAGGGTGGTATTGGGATTATCCATAAAAACTTAACGCCTGAAGAACAGGCGTTGGAAGTAGAAAAAGTTAAAAAGTACGAAGCAGGTGTCGTGAGTAAACCTATTACATGTCGTTCAGATATGACAGTTGGTGAACTTCGAAAGATGGCTGATTCATTAGGTTTTTCTGGTTTTCCAGTAGTGGATAATAATGTCTTGGTTGGTATTGTTACCAGCCGTGATATGCGTTTTGAAAATTATTTAGATGCAACTGTTGCTTCAATCATGACGCCTAAAGAGCAGTTAGTCACCGTTGATGAAGGCGTTGATAAAGAAAAAGTACGTAACTTATTACGCAAGCACAGAATTGAGAAAATACTTGTTGTCGGTGAAGGTTTTAGCCTTAAAGGCATGATGACAGTTAAAGACATGTACAAAGCGCAAGCTTTTCCTAATGCATCAAAAGACTCTAAAGGTCAGTTGATCGTTGGTGCTGCAGTTGGCACAGGCCCTGAAACACCGCAGCGAGTGAAATTGTTGGTTGAAGCCGGTGTTGATGTCATTATTGTCGATACTGCACACGGCCACTCAAAAGGTGTTATTGATCGTGTTTCTTGGATCAAGAAAAACTTCCCGCAAGTGCAGGTTATCGGTGGCAATATTGCCACAGCTGCTGCTGCAATCGCTCTGGCAGATGCTGGTGCCGATGGCGTTAAAGTAGGTATTGGCCCGGGATCTATCTGTACGACACGTATCGTTTCAGGTATTGGTGTGCCGCAAATATCTGCAGTTGCCAATGTGGCGCAAGCTCTTAAGGATCGTGATATTCCATTGATTGCAGATGGCGGTATTCGTTTCTCAGGCGATATTGCAAAAGCAATCGCTGCAGGCGCTTCTGCTGTTATGGTTGGCTCGATGTTAGCAGGTACTGATGAGGCACCTGGTGAGGTTGAATTGTTTCAAGGCCGCGCTTATAAATCATACCGTGGCATGGGTTCAATTGGCGCAATGGCACAAAGCTCAGGATCTTCTGATAGATATTTTCAAGATGCATCAGAGGGGTCGGAAAAATTAGTGCCTGAAGGAATAGAAGGTCGCGTTGCCTGTAAAGGACCAATGAAAGGTGTCGTACATCAATTAATGGGTGGTCTTCGCGCATCAATGGGCTACACTGGCAGCGAAAATATTGAGATTATGCGCAGCGTACCTACTTTTGTTCGTATTACTAGTGCCGGAATGAACGAAAGCCATGTTCATGATGTAAGCATTACTAAAGAATCACCTAATTACCGTATTTGAATTAAATAATTCGTCAAAAGTGGGGTGCGTAAGTGCTCCGCTTTTTTTTTTGGCTAGCACCAAATTTTGGACGATGGAGTTCTAAAATGAGCACAGATATACATTCACAGAAAATTTTAATATTAGATTTTGGTTCTCAATATACCCAGCTTATCGCACGTCGCGTACGTGAAATTGGCGTGTATTGTGAAATATATCCTTGGGATTGCCCTGAAGAAGAAATTAAGGCATTTGGGCCTAAAGGTTATATTTTAGCTGGTGGTCCTGAGTCAGTTACTGAAGGTGAATCGCCAAAAGCACCTGATATTGTGTTTAACTCTAATGTCCCTGTGCTCGGAATTTGCTACGGTATGCAAACCATGGCTACTCAGCTTGGTGGCAAAGTAGAAACTTCATCTCATCGCGAGTTTGGTTATGCAAAAGTACGTTTATCTAATAGCAGCAGCCAATTGTTGGATGGGTTACAAGATCAATTAGCAAATAATGGTGCATCGCTATTAGATGTTTGGATGAGCCATGGCGATAAAGTTGTTGAATTACCAACAGGCTTTAGTGTTATAGCGGCGACAGACTCAGCGCCGATTGCCGCTATGTGTGATCCGTCTAAGCATTATTATGGTGTGCAGTTCCACCCTGAAGTAACACATACTAAGCAAGGCGGGGCAATATTAGAGCGTTTCGTGCTAGATATTTGCCAGACCAAAGCGCTGTGGACTTCTGCTAATATTGTTCAAGATCAAATAGAAAAAGTGCGTGAGCAAGTAGGCTCTCGCAAAGTATTGCTTGGCTTGTCTGGCGGCGTTGATTCTTCAGTTGTGGCAGCATTGTTGCATAAAGCGATTGGCGATCAGTTGACCTGTGTGTTTGTAGATAACGGCTTGTTAAGAAAAGAAGAAGGCGATCAAGTGATGGCCATGTTTGCAGATAACATGGGTGTTAAGGTTATACGTGCTGATTGCAGTGATTTATTTTTAGGCCGTCTTGAAGGTGAAGCAGAGCCTGAAGCTAAGCGTAAAATTATCGGCAACACATTTATTGAAGTGTTTGACCAAGAAGCTGCCAAGCTAAAAGATGTTGACTTCTTGGCGCAGGGCACAATATACCCAGACGTCATTGAATCAGCGGCGGCGTCAACGGGTAAAGCTCATGTGATTAAATCACATCACAATGTGGGTGGGTTACCAGATGATATGGCGTTTGAATTGGTTGAGCCATTACGTGAGTTGTTTAAAGATGAGGTGCGCAAGCTAGGTTTAGAGTTAGGTTTGCCTAAGTCTATGGTTTATCGTCATCCGTTCCCGGGGCCTGGGCTAGGTGTTCGTATCTTAGGTGAAGTAAAAAAAGAATACGCTGATATTCTTCGCGAAGCAGATGCTATTTTCATGCAAGAGTTGAATCGCTCGGGTTGGTATCATAAAACAAGTCAAGCTTTCGCGGTGTTTTTGCCGGTTAAATCCGTTGGCGTAGTCGGTGATGCAAGACGTTATGAATACGTTATCGCGTTGCGTGCTGTTGAAACAATTGATTTTATGACTGCGCGTTGGGCGCATTTGCCGTATGAGTTATTAGAGACGGTATCGGGACGTATTATTAATGAAATTGCACAAGTCTCTCGAGTGACTTATGATGTTTCTAGTAAGCCGCCTGCGACAATTGAGTGGGAATAATAGATAGATAAATAATCATAGGCGCTTAATGCGCCTATTTTTTTGAATAAATTTTAGCTTAGTGGTGTCGTTTATATGTCTTTATATAGTCCTGAATATTGGATGCAAAAAGCAATCGTGCTCGCTAAGAGTGCTGCGTTAAATAATGAGGTGCCAGTAGGTGCTGTGGTCGTGCTGGATAATGAAATAATAGGCCAGGGCAGTAATGGTGTTATTCATCGACACGACCCGACGGCGCATGCAGAGATACAAGCGCTACAACAAGCCGCGCTTAAAATTGGTAATTATCGGCTAGTTAATGCTGATCTATATGTGACGTTAGAGCCTTGTGCTATGTGTGCTGGTGCCCTTGTACACAGCAGGATTCGGCACTTGTATTTTGGTGCATTGGAAGCCAAGTCAGGTGCAGTAGTCAGCAATATCAACTTGCTAGGACACTCTTGTATGAATCATCGTGTTGCGGTGACAGGTGAAATATTGAGCGAGTGTTGCTCCGCTGTTATTTCAGATTTTTTTACTCGGCGCAGGGCAGAAAAAAAAGCACTGAAAAATAGCTCTCAGTAGCTTTATGCGAGTTGTGCATTGTCTTGGCAAGCTTGGAGTTTTAGCCCTAATCCATTAAGTTATAAGGTAGAGGGCGGCTCTGGTATTGTTTCTTTCAATGTCGTCTTGTCCTGCTCGGCTATTGTTGGCGCTGCTAATGTTGTGTTCTTTTTGATGTTGTTTTTTCTTTGTTTTAGCTCCCACCCCAGCACTTTTAAATAGCGGCGAATGTTCTTGACGTAATTGACCGGCTCGTAGCCTCTAGCGTAACCATATTTTACGGTATTATAGTATTTTGGTTTGGTTAAAAGTGGCAAGTGTAAATTCACATCTTCCCATTTGTCAGGGTCTAAACCGGCACGTTTGGTCAGTATTCTGGCATCTTCTAAGTGGCCAAAACCGGTGTTGTAGCCTGCTAAAGCAAGGTAGGTGCGATCGGGTTCTGGGATTCTTTCTGGTATTTTTGCTTTAACGCTTTTAAAGTATTGGGCGCCGCCAAAAATATTTTGTTTAGGGTCTGTTCTATCAGTTACATCGACTTCTTTAGCCGCTGCTTTTGTTAGCATCATGATGCCTTTGACGCCTGTTGGTGATATTGCTTGAGGATTCCAATGAGATTCTTGATATGCCATGGCTGCTAATAATTGCCAGTCAATGCTATTAAGGGCGGCTGCCTTTTTGAAAAATTGCTCAATTTTAGGGAATTTATGATTAAAATCCTTTTTAAAAGCAATGGTGTCATATGGCTTTAGAGGATTGTTTGTTGAATAATATTTTTGTGTTAGCTCTTTAATAAAAGACTCTGTTGATGGCTTTTTGAAAAATAGATTGATGTATGTGGCCAGTGAACTGTCTTTTCTTTTAATAGTTAGCCAGCTAGATCTTTGTTTAGGTACTAATGCAAATGCAGTTTTTAGACCGGGGAAAAAGGGTGAGAGCTTTTGAAAATCAAGGGCGCTAACAATCGCAATGCCTGCTTTCTTCGCTAGTACATCTTCTAGTAATTGATAAGTAGTTTTTTTATGAAAGCTTGTCCAATTCAGTTCAGCTAATTTTTGTTGTTCTTTGAGCATTTGCTGCTCTTGTATTGAGCCTGCTATTAATACTACTTTCCTGTCTATAATGTTTTCTAATCCTCGCGGGTATTTTATACCTCTTGTCACACGATAGACAATAACGGATTGGTTGGCTAAGTAGCTAACGCTGCGTTGAATTTTACTAGGTGTTTTAATCGCTTTTGATACGCCTGGGATACTGATATGGCTGTCTCTTGACTCAAGATCATCATAGAGTTCTTGCACAGAGGATCGAACAGTAATTTTTGCTGAAACGTTAAGCTCATTTGCTAATTTTTGAGCAAGTTCGTATTCAAACCCTTTGATTTGGTCGTTTTCAAGATAGTAGCTATCAGGTGAGTTAAGGAGGCTGATGCGGATTTCTTTGTTGGCAATAATGGTGTTTAATTGAGGTGTGTTTTGCCCTGCTAAAAGAAACCACAATAAAGCAAGAATGCAAAAGCTGAATAAAAAAGCTAAAAAATAGAATGATGTGAATTTTCTGCTCATAATGGAATTTTCTAGTGCTCTATATGTTAGGTGTAAGGTAAAATGCCTACTAAATTCTGTTCTATCGCTTTCCTTGAGGACTTTTCAAAACATGCTTATTTTGCACGGTGCCCCTGCTCTTTCTGATTTTCGTAAATTGAAGTTATTATCTGCTATACAACAGCAGGTTCCAGCAGTAATTGGTGTATATGCTGAATATATCCATTTGCTTAATATGTCCGGTTCTTTTACTGAGGATGAGCAGTTAAGAATCGAAACAATTTTAGAATATGGTCCAAATGTAGCAAAACAATCTCATAAAGGTCAAATGATCTTTGTGACACCAAGAATGGGAACTATTTCCCCTTGGTCAAGTAAAGCGACAGATATTGTTACTAATTGTGGGCTACAGCAGGTTAAGCGTATCGAGCGAGGCGTCGCATATTATATTGAGACGACAGCTGAACTCAATGCTGAGCAGTATTCTAAAGTAGAAGCGCTGTTATATGACCGCATGGTCGAGCAAGTGTTCGCTAATATTGAGCAAGCTGCTGTTTTATTTGAGCAAACAGAACCTGCTCCGATGCAGCGTATAGCAATTATAGAAGAGGGAAGGTCGGCATTGGTCGCAGCGAATGTTGAGCTGGGTTTAGCGTTGGCTGATGATGAAATTGACTATTTAGTGGCTAGCTTTATTAAGCTTGAACGCAATCCATCGGATGTTGAGCTGATGATGTTTGCTCAGGCAAACTCAGAACATTGTCGTCATAAAATTTTTAATGCCTCTTGGGATATTGATGGCCAAGCGCAAGAAAAATCATTGTTTTCGATGATCCGTAACACCAATGAGGTAGGCGGTCAGAACGTACTCTCAGCTTATAGTGATAATGCGGCGGTAATAGCAGGTAGTGATGCTCCGCGTTTTTATCCAACTCATGGCGAGAATAAATATGGTTATACTGATGAAAGCATCAATATTCTTATTAAAGTAGAAACACATAATCACCCAACGGCTATCGCACCATTTTCAGGTGCAGCTACTGGCTCTGGTGGTGAAATACGAGATGAGGGCGCAACAGGTAAAGGTGGTAAGCCTAAAGCGGGGTTGACTGGTTTTAGCGTTTCTGATCTAAATATTCCGGGTTTTGAGCAGCCATGGGAGTCTAAATACGGTAAACCTGGACGTATCGTTTCAGCTTTAGATATCATGATAGAAGGGCCAATTGGTGGTGCTGCGTTTAATAACGAATTTGGTCGACCAAATCTAAGTGGCTATTTTAGAACGTTTGAGCAAGAAGTTAATGGTGCGGCAGGTTTGGAAATGCGCGGCTATCACAAGCCTATTATGATTGCCGGTGGCATGGGCAATATTAGCACGAACCATGTTGATAAAGGCCAAATAGCAGTAGGCGATAAACTGATTTGTTTGGGCGGGCCTGCTATGTTAATTGGATTGGGCGGCGGTGCAGCATCTTCTATGGCATCAGGTAGTTCAGCAGAGAATTTAGATTTTGCATCAGTGCAGCGTGGTAACCCTGAAATGGAGCGTCGCTGTCAAGAAGTGATCGATAGATGCTGGCAAATGGCCGATAAAAATCCTATTTCATTTATTCATGATGTCGGCGCCGGTGGTTTATCGAACGCCTTCCCTGAGTTGGTCAAAGATGGTGGTCGCGGTGGTGACTTCCAACTGCGAAATATCAATAATGATGAGCCAGGTATGTCTCCGCTAGGTGTTTGGAGTAATGAATCGCAAGAGCGTTATGTATTGGCAGTATCTGTCGAAAACATGCCTTTATTTACCGAGTTTTGTGAGCGAGAGCGCTGTCCGTTTGCGGTTGTTGGTGAGGCCACAAAAGAGCACTATTTAACGTTAGGCGATAGTCATTTTGAAAATAAGCCAGTTGATTTGCCGATGGATGTGTTATTTGGTAAACCGCCAAAAATGCATCGCTCAGTGACGCGTGCTCATTACCAAACTGATGCTTTTGATACCGCAGATATTGAAATAGAAGATGCAATAAATCGAGTATTAAGTTTACCCGCAGTAGGCTCTAAGTCTTTCTTGATAACCATTGGGGATCGTACGATCACCGGTCAAGTAGCTAGAGATCAAATGGTTGGCCCATGGCAAGTGCCTGTCGCTGACTGTGCAGTAACAACTGCCTCTTACCAAGGTTATCAAGGTGAAGTGATGGCTATGGGTGAGCGAACGCCTTTAGCTTTAATCAATGCTGCGGCCTCTGGTCGCATTGCCATTGGTGAGACATTAACTAATATGGCCGGTACTGCTATCGCTGATATCAGTGATATAAAGCTGTCTGCGAATTGGATGGTAGCAGCAGGTCATCCTGGTGAAGATGAGAAATTATACGATACTGTTAAAGCCGTTGGCATGCAGTTATGCCCAGCATTAGGAATTACTATCCCCGTGGGTAAAGATTCTATGTCGATGAGAACTCAGTGGCGTGACAATGATCAGGACAAGAGCGTTACCTCGCCAATGTCGTTGGTTATTTCCGGTTTTGCACCTGTCACAGATGTGCGCAAAACATTGACGCCTCAGCTGCGTACTGATTTAGGTGATACCGATCTCATTCATATCGATTTAGGTCAAGGTAAAAACCGTTTAGGTTTGTCAGCTTTAGCGCAAGTATATAACGGCGTAGGTCAAAGTGTTCCAGATGTTGATGATGCTGCTCTACTTAAAACATATTTTGCTGCTATTCAGGGTTTGAATGAGCAGGGTTTACTGATGGCTTATCATGATCGATCAGATGGTGGTTTATTAGCGACAGTTGCAGAGATGTGTTTTGCAGGGCATGTTGGTGTTGATATCAACTTAGATATGCTTGCAGAAAATGAGCAAGAGTGTCTCGCTGCGCTATTCAATGAAGAGTTAGGCTGTGTTGTTCAAGTTGCTAAAGAGAACACTATTAATGTATTAACTGAGCTAAATGCGGCAGGTTTAGGTGATATTAGTAGTGTTATTGGTTCAACTAACTGGGATGATGAGCTGAGAATTCATTTTGATGAAGATGAAATATACAGTGAAAAACGAGTTGCCCTGCAAAAAGTATGGGCGGCAACATCTTATCAAATACAAAAACTAAGAGACAATGCGCAGTGTGCAGAGCAAGAGTATGCACAACTAGATAATGTTGAGGATCCAGGTTTAAGTGCATCGTTAACCTTTGATATCAATGAAGATATCGCAGCACCTTTGATTGCTAGTGGTGTGCGTCCTAAAGCGGCTATTTTAAGAGAGCAGGGTGTGAACGGTCAGGTTGAAATGGCTGCTGCATTTGAAAAAGCTGGCTTTGATAGTGTTGATGTACATATGAGTGACATATTAGAGAAAAGAGTGTCGCTGCAAGATTTCCAATTGCTGGTAGCCTGTGGTGGTTTTTCTTACGGTGATGTATTGGGCGCGGGTGAGGGTTGGGCAAAATCTATCCTGTTTAATGATGTTGCGCGCACTGAATTTACTGCATTTTTTGCACGTAAAGACACGCTGACTCTAGGTGTATGTAATGGCTGTCAGATGATATCCAACTTACAATCTATTATCCCAGGTGCTGATCACTGGCCTAAGTTTGTTAAAAATAAATCAGAACAATTTGAAGGGCGTGTTGCGCTAACTAGGGTTGAAGAGTCAGCCTCTGTCTTGTTGCAGGGGATGCAGGGCTCTATTATGCCAATCGCCATTGCGCATGGTGAAGGGCTTGCTCAGTTTGCCAGTGATGATGTGTTGGCATCTGCTGGTAAAGAAAATGCAGTGGCCTTTAGATATGTTGATAATTTTGGGGAGGTAACAGAGAATTACCCACAAAATCCAAATGGCTCACCTTTAGGTGTTGCAGGTATGACATCGCAAGATGGCAGAGTTACCATTATGATGCCACACCCTGAACGCGTCTTTAGAGCAGTTCAAAACTCATGGGCTCCAGATGAGTGGCAAGAGGATGGCGCTTGGATGAGATTGTTCCGTAACGCGAGAGCTTGGATAGGCTAGTATCTTAAGAGTATGATTGAATAATATAAGCCAGCGAAAGCTGGCTTTTTTATTGGTATTAATTGAGTTATGTGAGTGCAGGTCATAATTTAGCCAAAAAAAAGCCAGCTTACGCTGGCTTTTTTGTCTGTTCTCTTATGCATTAAATGCTAAGAGTAACAAATCGAGGGATTAACCGCCGATTTGAACGTCTACACGACGGTCAGCGCGTAGGCAGCTGATTAATTCAGCACCTTTGCCTGAACACTGTGCTACAGGTGCAGATTCACCTTGGTAGTCTACAGAGATAGCAGAAGCGTTAACGCCTGCTTGTTGTAAAGCATTAGCTACGTTTACAGCACGCTTTTGTGAAAGCGATAAGTTGTATGCGTCGTTGCCGATTGGGTCAGCGTGACCTACTAGGCTAACGTTGCTAGCTGCTGCTGCGCCGTTAATGTAATCAGCGATTTGTGAAACATCGCTAACAGTTGAGCTGTCGAAAT
The DNA here is from genome assembly GCA_038900335.1 of Gammaproteobacteria bacterium AS21. Classification (GTDB taxonomy): domain Bacteria; phylum Pseudomonadota; class Gammaproteobacteria; order Pseudomonadales; family Balneatricaceae; genus Rs1. The sequence continues at coordinate 61,942 of JBBMRB010000015.1, forward strand.
CAAAGAAGACAGCAAATTTCTTAGCACCAGCTACAGCAACAGGAGCAGGTGTGCCGTCGCATGCTGCGCTATCAGCGTCAGTCCAGTCTGAATGTTTTAGACAAGCACCAGTGCTTGTACGCCAGATAGATCCGTTTGAGTTGGTTACATAACCGTGGTTTTCTTGGTGCGCCATCGCAGATGCTGACAGAGTCACCGCTAATGCCATACCGGCAGTAATAGCGAACTTTTTCATTTTAAACTTCCTTTATAGTGTGGATATTGCTACTAACATTACCTGCGCACCATTTTGACTAAAAGTGCCATCCATAATATTGGTATACGCATGTCTACGTATTGTACTGGTTGTTTCTACGATATGGAACCCTAAAGATCAACAGTATCAACTAGTTTAGTCTGTTTTTTGCTCAAGGGAGTACTTTTTTGAAAGGTTTAACGCTGACACTGGCATAAACACCTGCTTTTATGTAAGGGTCGTCACTTGCCCATTGTTCCGCTTGAGCTTGGCTTTCAAACTGAGCAATAATAACGCTACCACTAAAGCCTGCTGAACCAGGATCTTCACTGTCTACTGCAGGGTTTGGGCCCGCTATTACTAAGCGTCCTTGTTCGTTTAATAGGTTAAGTCTTGCTAAGTGCTCGCCTCTTGTCGCCAATCTTTTTTCGAGTGAATCACTCGTGTCTTGAGCAACTATTACATATAACATTTTTTATCCTTTTTAGTTGATGAATGATTTAAAGTTAACTTTATGTGTTCTATCGCTTAATAAATTAGTAGAAAATTAAATTAGTAATAAATTAAATTAGTAGAAAATTAAATTATAGAAAGTACAAAATAGATAAAATGACTACTCTTTAGGTGGTTGTGTGTCTTCTTCTAATACGTTTTTATAGATATAAATACCTTGTAGTAATAAAAAGACTAATAATAAGCCTGTTGCACCGAACAGCTTAAAGTCAACCCATGTCGCTTCAGAGAAATTAAATACGACATATAAGTTTACAAACCCCATCAAAGTGAAAAATAAAGCCCAAACGAAATTTAAATTTCTCCAAATGTTCTTTTTAAGTGCTATTTGAGCACCTAGCATACGTTGGATAATCGGTTTGTTGCCGATGAACTGGCTGCCAAATAGCACGACAGCAAACAACCAATATAAAACAGATGGTTTCCATTGAATAAAGGTTTTATCTTTTAGTAATACAGTTGCTCCACCCATCACAATAATGAGGACTAACGTTGCAATTTGCATTTTTTCTAGTTTCTTGTCTCTAAACCAAGTGTAAGCAACAGATAGTATTGTGGCAGGGATCAACACGGCAGTTGCTAGGATTATATCGTCAGTGTATTTATAAACAGCGACAAAAATGACAATGGGTAAAAATTCTAATAATAATTTCATGGTTTCACATCTAATGATAGTTAATATTCGGCTGCAAATTTACCAGATAATTCCCTTGAGTTGTAAATATGTTATAAAAAAAACATAAAATAACGTCAGTACTGATAAACTAAGCATAATTGTTGTATTTTATCCCTCTCTTTAAGTAAGTGAACATTATGGATTTCCAGTTATATGATTTGCATTGTCATTCTAATGCATCAGATGGAGCTTTAGCGCCTAAGCAATTATTTGAATTAGCATTAGAAAAGGGCATTCACACCCTTGCTTTAACTGATCATGATACTGTTAAAGGCTATGTCGAATTGATTGATAGCCAAGGTAAGGGGGAGTTGTCGCCAGATATTAAGCTATTATCGGGAGCTGAATTTACCTGCCAATTAGACTCTCAAGTTCTTCATGTCATTGGGCTTAATATAGACGTGGAAAATGATTACTTATTTGAGCATTTAGCCAATGTTAGTGAATTGCGTGTTGAAAGAGCTGAAAAGATAGCAGAAAAATTAGCAAAGAGAAATATAGTCGATATATTGCCATTAGTTAAAATAAAAGCGCAAAATGCGCAAATTGGCCGGCCTCATTTTGCCTCCGTTTTATGCGATTTAAATATTGTAGAAACACCAGCGCAAGCATTTAAAAAATATTTAGGTGCGGGTAAAGTCGCTAATGTTAAAGTGCAGTGGCCTGAATTAGAAACAGTACTTGATGTTATAAAGCAAGCGGGAGGGATCTCTATCCTCGCCCACCCAACTAAATATAATCTTACTATGAGTAAACTTAGAAGAATTATAGAGGTTTTTAAATTATACGGAGGGCAGGCGGTAGAAATTGGCTACCCAGGTATAAATAAAGAACAGCAATCGATAATAAAATATGAAGTGTTGAAGCATGACTTGTTAGTATCAGCGGGTAGTGATTTTCATACATTAGAAAATAAATGGACAGAGCTGGGGCGTTATCCCGATCTACCTGCTGAGGTGCCCCATGTGTTAAGTCGATGTTTATAAAAAAAAGTAAATAATATATTATTAGATACTTATTAAAGACGCCGTTTTTCTTTTAAACCAGTAAAGTGTTATTAATATTATGAACGTTTAAATATTATTGAATTATTTAAACGAAAGAGGCCTTATGAGTCAATTATTTCAAATACATCCAGAAAACCCACAAAAAAGATTAATCCAACAAGCCGTTGATATTATTAAAAAAGGTGGTCTGGTTGTGTATCCAACAGACTGTGCTTACGCTATCGGTTGCCATCTTGGTGATAAAGCGGCCGTTGATCGTATTAAGAAAATTAGAAAGCTAGATGATAAACATAATTTTACTTTAGTCTGTAAAGATTTAAGTGAGATTGGAACTTATGCTAAAGTTAATAACCAGCAGTATAGAATATTAAAAAATTTAACACCTGGTGCCTATACTTTTATATTAAATGCAACCTCTGAAGTTCCTAAGAGGTTATTGCATGCTAAAAGAAAAACAATAGGTTTAAGGATACCTAATAGTAAAATTGCTTTAGAGATAATGCATGAATTAGGTGAACCTATTATGAGCACATCATTAATTCTACCGGGGGATGATGATCCTTTAACTGACCCTTATGAAATACGTGATATATTGCAACACCAAGTTGATTTAGTTATTGATGGTGGTTTTTGTGGTATGGAAGCAACCAGTGTTATTAATTTAGTGGACGATGTGCCTGAGATAATAAGAGCAGGGGCTGGTGATATTAGTAGCTTTTTATAATAAGCTAGTGAATAAATAATATAGGTCAATTTTGCTTTAATGTTGAATTATATTAATTATTAGGATAAATTATTCTAATAATATATTTATTGGAAAATCTAATGTCTGAGTTCGTAAAATTATTAACTAGAAAAAATTCATTAAGAAAACAATGCCAAGATTTAACAACAGAAGATTTAGCTAAGATAATCGCTGATCTAACTGATATATATGAAGAGCATAAAACGATTGAAGATGCGCGTATTGAAGCTGAGCAGATCAAGAATAAGAAAATAGATGCCATTCGTAAAGCAATGGAAGAGTCGGGTATTGGTTTTGATGATTTAAAAGAAACGGTACCTGTTGTAGCGAAAAAGAAAGTTGCAGCTAAGTATCGTGTTGTGATTGATAATATTAGCCATGAATGGTCAGGTAGGGGCAGAACGCCTCTGGTATTTCAACAGTATTTTGATCAGCATAATGTCACAAAAGAAAGCTGCTTAATTAAATAATTACTGTACAATACTCATCATAAGCCCTCTGCTACGTCAGGGGGTTTTTTTTAATTATTATATAGGTAGCGTCAACAATGAGTGATGAAAAATTACAGAAAGTATTGGCGCGCTCTGGTTATGGCTCACGTCGTGAGATGGAGCGCTGGATAGATGACGATCGTTTTTCTATCAATGGTGTTAAAGCAACGTTAGGTGATAGAGTTGGACGTCGAGATGTCGTACAACTTGACGGTAAAGAAATAGAATTAATTTCTGAAATAGATAGCCCGAGGCGAGTGCTGATTTATAACAAGCCAATGGGTGAAGTATCGACTAGGCATGACCCTGAAGGGCGCGCCACAGTATACGATCATTTACCACCTTTAAAGAATGGTCGTTGGATAGCGATTGGTCGTCTAGATATTAATACCTCTGGCTTACTAATATTTACCAGTGATGGTGAGCTTGCCAATAAAATGATGCATCCATCTGCTAATATTGACCGTGAATATGCTGTTCGTGTTTTAGGTAATATTGACGAAGATATGATTTCTCGTTTAAAAGAAGGCGTGCTGCTAGAAGATGGTATGGCAAAGTTCACCGATGTTCAGTACTTTGATGGTGATGGCGCTAATAAATGGTACCACTGTGTCGTAATGGAGGGTAGAAACCGAGAAGTTAGACGCTTATGGGAATCGCAAGGTATCAAAGTGAGTCGTTTGAAGCGTGTGCGCTACGGTTCTATATTTATGCCTAGTGATGTCAAAATAGGTACTTGGAAAGAGCTTGATTTAAAAGATGTGAAAGCGTTATCTAAAACGCTAGATCTGAATGATAGAAAGCCGTTAAAAATGAAACCTGCAGAAAAAGCTGGCTTTGATAGACGTTATAAAAATCAAAAAGTTAGACAAGATGTAGGTAGAAAGAAAAAAGATTAAGATAATGACTCCTTATTATTATCGAGCTGGATAATAATAAGGAAATTATGACGATTAATAATGAAACGGCTAATCTTTTCTAGTGAATAAACTAATATCTAATTCATAGGGCTGAGGTAGTGCCTGTATCGCTATATTGTTCTCAAAAAACAATGGCTCTTGTGAGTACTTGTAACTCACAATTATTTGTAAATAAACAACCCCTTCAATATCAACACTTTGTAACACCTTGCCAACATTGTTCTGCTCTGCGCTGTGTACAGCGTCATTAATGGCAACATCATTTTCTAATTGATCTCGTTTTATCTTGGCAATAATTAGATGTTTTGTTAGTTTGCCGCGAAAATGTAAGCGAGTAATGACTTCTTGGCCTGTATAGCAGCCCTTATTAAAACTAATACCCTGAAGCGCCTGTAAGTTGCACATTTGCGGTATAAACTGGCTGCTGTTTTGCGGATATATATCGGGAATAGCGTCAGTAATATCTTGTTTTAGCCAATATTTGCTCGGGCTTATTTTGTTGCAAATATCAGTCTCGTTTAGCCATTGCTGTGCTTGCGTTATATTAAGCCAGAGTTCATATCGCGTGGGTGATACTTTAATAGCCATCTTGCTATCTGTGACTACTGTTTGATTAATTTCAGCGGGGCATTGCTCGCATTGCTCGCTAATCAAAGCCTGTGCATTAGTGCCTTCTATGCCAAAGCCTAGCCATTGATCACTGATATTAATAGCTTCCGCTTTGGAGAACATCATATACTTATTGAGGTTATCAATAGTGTTTTGTAAATTGTCACTATTGGTTTTTATTAAATAGCTGTCGATACTCATTTTAATCACACGCATTACACTCAACATACTGCCCTTAGGAGTACAGTGAGCTGCTAAGCGACTGCCTTGTGTGTTCACTTCTTTTAAATCACAGCTTAATTGACCTTGTAAGAAAGCGTGGCTATCAGGCCCTACTATTTTAAATGCACTTTGATAATCTAATGGATAAATAGTTAAGTCACTGTCTGTTAGCGCAGTGTTGGTATTGGTTAATGATAGTGGCTTTAATAGTGATTGCCATGTGCTTAGAGAGGTCATGGAATTACTCAACTTATAGATTAGAATAAAACAGTAAGAGCGCTACCAACTATAAAATATATTGATGCTAGCTACTTTGAATTACAACGGCGATTAAATTAGCGTTTTAAACCGCTATATCAGCGGTTTATTATTTAGTGGCAACATCAGCCATTGCTTCACCTAATATGGTAGGCATTTGTGGATAGAGATGGGCTTGCCAATCAATAGCGTCTTCTCCAAACAGTAATACCACAGTGGAGCCCAGTTTGAAGCGGCCCATTTCTTCGCCTTTTTCGATAATAATATCTTCGCGCGCACTATTGCAATAATGGTCTTTAACCAACGCTTTCGCTATAGGGCATACTTGGCCTGCCCAAGGTGTTTCTATGCCAGCAACAATCATCGCACCAACAAGAATCATCGCCATTGGTCCTGCTTGTGTTTCGAAAATAGCAACCAATCTCTCATTTCTAGCAAAAAGCTCATCAATATTTTCAGCAGTTGATTGGTTAACTGAATATAAGTCGCCAGGCACATAAATGGTTTCTATTAATTTGCCGGTAATCGGCATGTGCACGCGATGATAGTCTCTAGGGGATAGGTAAATCGTAGCAAATTTACCTTGCTCAAACTTTTTGCTAAGTGTGGGGTCACCACCTAATATAGCGTTTAAAGAAAAGCTTTTGCCCTTCGCTTGAAATACTCGACCTTGGTCGATATCGCCTAGCTGGCTAATAGCGCCATCAGCTGGGAACACCAAATCACAAGAATCATCAATAGGGCGTACACCCTCTTTAAGTTCACGAGTAAAAAAGGCATTAAAGTTTTCGAATTGCGTCGCATCTTCAATTTTCGCTAAGCTCATATCAACATTATATTTTGCGATAAACCAAGAAATAAACTGATTTTTAACTGTGGTATTAGTGCATTGTGCAAAGCGTCCAACAATTCTAGAGATTAAATGCTGTGGAACGATTTTTTGCAGTAGTATAAATATTTTTTCTTTCACAATAACTTCCAGTTTAATTTGTTAATTAGGTATTAAGTTACTTTCAAGTAATGCACGGATAGTAAAGCGATCTAGTTGAGTTAGCAATATTATGGCTAAGGATTAACGCCTTTATGCTGATCATTATCTATATGGGGATAAAGTATCTGATTAAAACTGGGGTCAATATTAAAGTTTCTCTAGGGCTTGTGAAGCGCAATAACATAAATGTCTGACGCGATGTCTAATGAAATTAGTAATTTCTTGATCTTGCATGTCGATATAAATCAAAGCAACGGCTTGGTTTTTCTTGAAAATTGAGTACAGCATAAAGCTATTACTTGCATGTGTTAATAATTGAGATGATATAGCGGGTGTAAGCTTTCGCGAAGTCGATGAGTCATAGACGGTATAAGTTTGACTCTTACACAGTTCCTGCAATTTACTCGCGTTGCTGTAGTTTATATTGAGGTTGTTTAATGGATGTTGCTTGTTTAAGCCAAATGTTTGAATAGTTTTTAGCAGGCTATTTTTTTCATCAATGCTAAACAAAGCGATGGTTTTAACGTCAAGGCCCTTTTCTAACCCCTGCGATAAAGCTGATAAGATTTGACTGGCTTTAGAGAATTTTGTTTTCTCTTTATCCGCTTGTAAGTGTTTCTCTATCAGATGATAGAATTCAATATTATGATACTGTTCAGAGCACTCATCTATAGCAATCGGCTTAATCATTGGAACTTGTGGTTCAGGGAAGAGTTTACTAGCAGATGATAACTCTTTATCACCCATTTTATAATGTATCTTAATATCAGAGGGGATAAAAAGCAGTTGGCATGCAGGGGACATAATACCTGGCGCAAAATAATCTCTTGATGAGCGTGCACAAGCACTATGCACAATTTTAATCGTCAGCTCTGTCGGTGTTTGTAGGTAGTCGCTAACTAAATCAATATTATTACTAAGAGTTTGAGAATACCAATCACGTGAGGCTGTTAGGGCGAGCCAATTTGCAAGTTTAATAACAAAGTGTTTTTGCTGAGTAATATGATTGAGCGATCTAAGCTCAGCGCCCTGTGTGCTAGGGTCTAAATGTACTCTTTTATGTAATTTCTGCAGAATATTAGTTGATGGTGATGTGTCATGAGATTGCGCGAGCTGAGTGAGCTTGGATAACTGCCAATGCGCTGATAATTTTTGAGATATCATCTGCATTGTACAGCCAAGAATGTCGTGTTCGACGTCAATTGGCGACTCACCCTTTTCATGAATGCGCGTTTGTATTTGTTGCATGTGTATTGGAGCATGTAGCCAAAGCGACCAGAAGCCGACGCTATAAAAAAGCGCTGCCAAATACGATTCATCTATTAATGGTAAATTTTTAAAGCTCATCCATTCTTGGACTTGATACGCAGCATGCTGGCTTGTTGCAATGGCGTGTAAAAAACGTTTTTGTTGCACATTAGTAGGGTTTAGCGACATCGGCTTGATATCATTAACAATACTGCTTATACCATCGTAACCTAAAGAGGTAACGGCATGCAGGATAGATTTCACTTCAGAATCTTTAGCGTTGTGTTTTCGCTGGGCTTCACGAACCACATATAATGTCAAAACAGGGTCTTTTTTGACCACAACAGAGAGTTGTTTAACAGTAGATGAATCGCTTTCTATTAGTTTATTTAGGCGCTTTAAAGTACTTGCTCTTGCGGGCAAGGGCTTATCGCAGAGGTACTTAGTCCAAGCATCTAAACCATATAGAATATTTTCATCTTGACTCTCTAGTGTGGTGATTATCTGTGTTGCCATTTTACCCTCAAAGCGTATTGTTAATTGGTTTTCTCTTTTTAGAGATAAAGCCTATTAAAGAGTACATCATCAACTAGAATTCGTGTTTGTTTTCTTCAATAGAGACAATAATTCGGCGGTAGCTCTCCATTCTAGATTGACTAATATTACCTTCTTCAATTGCCTCTAATAGTGCGCACTTAGGCTCACTAATATGTTTACAGTCCCTGAACTTACAGTAGCCAATGTATGGCTTAAACTCTTTGAAACCTTGGATAATACTATTCTTATCTAAATGCCACAGTGCGAACTCTCTGATACCGGGAGAGTCTATTAATTGGCCACCTGAAGGTATATGAAAAAGCCTTGCTGTGGTTGTGGTATGTTTACCTTTACGTGTCTGTTCTGATAGGTCACCTACTTTTATATCGACACCTGGCAGTAATACATTAATTAATGATGATTTACCCACACCGGATTGGCCAACAAACACACAGGTTTTGCCGTTTAACTGCTGGTGGAGAGCATCCATACCGCTTTCTAATTTAGTGGAGGCGGTTAATACATCATAGCCAATATCTTGATATCTTTCAGTCAGAATTCTGATTTCTTCTCTGTTTTTGTCACTGATTAAATCGGCTTTATTTAACAATAGAATCGGTTTAATACCGCTGAGTTCACAAGCGACTAAATAGCGGTCAATCAAGTTGCTAAAAGGTTGAGGTTCAATAGCAAAAGTAATGACTATGCGATCAATGTTGGCAGCGACAGGCTTAAGCTCACCATGATTGGTCGGGCGCTCAAGTTGAGTAATACGTGGTAAAACAGCAACGATAACACCCGTTTGAGCACCTTGGCGCCATATTACTTTATCACCGGTGACCAGTTGCCCTAAATGAGTACGTAAATGGCAGCGATAAATTTCACGCTCATTTTGCGAATTCATCGCTTCAACGTCGACTTGCTTACCAAAATGAGAAATAATTAAGCCATGTTGCTCAGCACCTAATTCACTAGCATTGAGCTGCTCGATAATTTGATTGTCTTTTTTTGACGCTCTATCGGTGCGTTCTTTATGAATTTTTTCTACCCGCCAAGCTTGTCGGCGCGTTAATTTTCTTTTTGACATTGATGAGTGCTGTCCGCGTTTAACACTGATAATAAATTAAGCAGGTGCGTTAATATAATTCATCAGTATTTATTACTTAATTATCTATTTAGTTTCAGTAGCAATGGATGATTAATTTTAGGTTGATTGGCCTTTTGACTAACTCATATTTTTATAAATTAGGCGTTTGGGTGAAAAAATAACGATAAATTGTCGTATTTAATAATTTCCCAAGTATCTGTCTTAATCAATTACTGTGTTTTAAGGTACAATCTATTTTTATAGTACACTGCGTTAAAAATGCGATCGATACTTATATTATAGGTGGCTAAGAGGCTACTGTCTCATAAATGAGGAATTTTGATGTCATTAAGTGATAATCTAATTTGGCTAGACCTTGAAATGACAGGTTTAGATCCTGAAATAGATCATATTATTGAAATAGCTACAATTGTAACAGATGCACATTTGAATATTATTGCAGAGGGGCCTTCATTGGTTATTCATCAAAGTGATGAAATATTGGAAAATATGAACCCTTGGTGTATCGATCAGCATGGTAAAACGGGATTAACAGCTAGGGTTCGTGCTAGCTCTATTAGTTTAGAGCAAGCAGAGCAGTTGACACTAGAGTTTGTCCGTTTACATGTAGAGCAAGGTGCTTCACCGCTATGTGGTAATAGTATTTCTCAAGATAGAAGATTTCTCTACAAATACATGCCAGAACTAGAGGAGTATTGCAGCTATCGTCATATTGATGTCAGCAGCTTTAAAGAAGTAGCAAAACGCTGGCAGCCTGATTTGTTGAAGGGTTTACATAAAAAAGGTAGTCACCTAGCACTTGATGATATCAGAGAGTCTATTGAAGAGTTACAGTACTATAAAGAGCACTTTATTCGTCGCGATTAATAAACACTATCTGTAGTACCCATCAGTGATAGCGGCTAAGCCTAGATCTTGCGTAGATTTAGGCTGTTATATTGACAGCGCTAATGGTGATAGCGCGGGTGTTGACTCATAGCTATTAATTATTATTAAAATACTAAGTTGTTAGACAGTAATCGTACGGCGACAAAAAATAGGAAAATAGCGAAAATTTTCTTTAGTTTATCAGCGGGTAGGCTGTGAGCAAGTTTGGCGCCTAACTTAGCAAAAATAGTACTAGTAATAATGATACCTACAAATGCCGGCAAATAAATATAGCCAATGCTCCAGGGCGGCATAAGCTGGGAATCCCAACCGACATAGATATTAGTTAACGCCCCTGATAGGGCAATAGGCAGCCCGCAAGCTGCTGCTGTCGCGACAGCTTTCTGCATTTGTATGTTTTTCCAGGTTAAAAAAGGTACGGTTAAAGTCCCTCCGCCTATACCAAAAATAGCAGATGCCCAGCCAATGAATGTGCCAGCGCTGGCAAGTGTGATTGTTGAAGTGCTGCCTTGCCCGGTATTAGGTTTAAATCCGAATGCCATTTGCATTGCAACAAGCAGCGCAAAACAACCGAAAATCAATTGTAGTATCGCCCCTGACAAAAGCGCTGCAGTATTAACACCAATGATAGCGCCTAAGAGAATGCCTAGTGTCAGCGGTTTAAAAAGTTGCCACTGTACAGCCCCTTTTTTATGGTGTGCGATAACTGAACTAATAGATGTAATGACAATAGTGGCAAGCGATGTTGCTACTGCAGCGTGCGTTAATACATCTGCAGAGACATTTTGTAGCTCAAATACAAAAATCAATACAGGTACAATTAACAAGCCGCCGCCGATGCCAAATAAGCCGGCAGTAAGTCCGGCGCCGGCCCCAAGAACCAAATATAATAAAACAGTGCTTAGCATTAAAAAAACCTCAAAAAAACAAAAGTATATAATTAAATTATAGTATCATAATTTTGCTAACGTATATGAGTTGAAACCATATTGGTGCCACTAATCAGTGAAAATTTAGATGATTACCGCCAATTTAAAAAGCACGCTAAATAGGCACTCACAACATGCCTTGCTGAACTAGTAGCAGGCTATTTTATAGTACATCTAGCGATAGATGATTAATCCACAATTTTTTCCTGTATTAGGATCATAGATGCAGAATAAACTAAAAAAAATCAGCATTGCGCTTATCAGTTTATTACTATTAGCAAGTGCACTATTGCTGGAGGTGTTCCCACCGCACGCTTTTTATAACCAGTTGTTAGGCCGTGTTAATATCTCTGGTTTTCAATCTAACATCACCTTAAATGACTACCATATGCGCAATCAGTTTAAAGAGTCTATTAGCTGGCAAGACTTTGCCGATAAACCTTTGTTTATTACTGCTGGTTTTACATATTGTGCTTATACCTGCCCAGTGACCTTGAGTATTTTTAAAAAACTAGATGATAAATTAAATAATAAAGCAAAGTATGCTCTGCTTACTATTGATCCAGCTAATGATAAACCAGACGTATTAAGAACGTACTTAGCAGGTTTTGGTGATAATTTTACTGGGATATATATTGAGGATAATAAATTATTTAAAAAAGCCTTATCTGACTTAAGAAAGTCGATCAAAAAGCTAGCTGGGGAGAACGATATTATCCATGATGATTTGATTTATTTATTGCACCCTAAACTCGATGGCCTAGTCATTTATGCTGATAATGATATCTCGGCAATAGTTAATGATTTAAAAAAACTAGAAGATGAGTAAGCTGCTAATTACAAAACCTTGTGTGTATGTCATCGCTACATTGAGAGGCTATTGTTTGAATATTAATGATTAAACATTGGTGTTTAGTCTTACCGATAGAGACTTGTGAGCTCTAAATACTACTGAGTGGTTCTATCATGTTCAATATATTACGCAAAATTTTTTTGCGTATCAAATAGCAGATACTATATTTAAAGTGTTAAGCTTTAGTTCATTGCCAGTAGGCTGTTAAATCACAAATTGTTAAAATCTAAACTAATTATGGCTAAATATAAAATTACGATTTATGTCAAAAGCATAATTAGAGCAACAACCATCTTTCTAGCTCAGCCTTCGTCAGTACATTATTGATGAACTAACAATCTATTGAAAAGTAGAAAATTATTGGGATGGCAGTTGTCGATAAAAATAAGCGGAGAAAATTATGACTGATAACGCATCATTTGCAGCAGTTGATCAATATATAAATAAGAAAGTTTTTGAGGATACAGCTTGGTCGGATAAATTTATGCTGATCGTATTGGTATTACATTTGCCATTTATTCTCTACTTTGTGCCAAATGGCTATGCTACCCATATCCAAGGTGCTGTACCTGGCATACTGGCAGTATTAGCCAGCGTTTTTGCCTATTATTTTGCTAAAGGTACGCTGTTGAGTCGGGCTGTCATTGCTGTTAGTTTGATGATTATGTCAATGATTGTAATAATGCAGCAATTAGGTCGTATCGAAATGCACTTTCACATATTTTCGATGCTTGCATTTTTAATTATATGGCGTGATTGGAAAGTACTAGTAATAGCGGCGCTAACAATCGCAGTGCATCATTTAGTAAGTGTCCCATTGCAGCAGGCAAATATCACTATTGCAGGTGTTCCTTATGTGCCTTATGGTGATAGTTGTGATTGGCCGACGTTTTTTTTACACGCTACATTTGTTGTTTTAGAGACCGCAATCTTAGTATTTTTCTCTATTCGTTTAAGGGCCCAATTTACGTTAGCTAATCATGTTGCAGCTATGCTATCGACATCGTCGAAACACAGTGATTTAACCTTAAACTTTGAGCATATAAAAGCGCGAGCAGAAGGGGATCAAGCATTTATTGACTCACTCAGTACGTTTTATTTAATGATTAGAAATGCAATTGATAATATACAGAATATATCGACATCTCTTAACGGCACAGTTTCTGAGTCAGTTGCTGTCGCTGACGCTAACCGTGCACAATTAACCCATCAAAGTGGGTTCATCACTAGTGCAGCTGCATCCGTAGAAACTATGAATAATACTATTGCAGATATTTCAGAAACAACACAAAGCACAGCACAAGCGACGTTAGAGGCCAAGTCATTAGCCCTTGAAAGTAGTGCTAAGGTTCATGAAACAGTACAGCAAATGCAGCTGTTAACAGAGCAAATAAGTACAGTCAAAACAGTGATAGATAAGCTTGCCGCCGATACATTATCGATTAGTAGTACCACTGATATTATTCGCAGCATCGCCGAGCAAACAAATTTATTAGCGCTCAATGCAGCAATTGAAGCAGCTAGAGCGGGTGAGCAAGGACGCGGCTTTGCTGTAGTTGCAGATGAAGTTCGCTCTTTAGCTATGAGAAGTGGTGTAGCGACTAAAGAAATAAGCGACGTAATTGAGGATTTAATGAACTCTGCAAATCATGCAGTGACAGTGATGGATAAAAGTCAGGAGCAAAGCTTACAAACTATTAGCATTGCCCAAGATACTAATCAGCTTTTAAATAAGGCAACTTCAGCTATTAGTGATATATCGCTAATGAGTGACAGGGTTGCAATCGCGATGCAAGAACAAAAACGCTCATCTACATCAGTCTTAGCCAGTATGAATGCGATAAAATTATCCAATCTAGATTCGCAAGAAAAAATTAATACTTCAACGCAATTATCAGTAGATATCGCTAAAATGACAGAGCATTTACTTGCTGTAACAATGAAAATAAAAACCAAGGACGACGTTTTAGAGTAGCTATCCCTAATGCAAAAAGGCAGCGCTATAACAGTTTTATAGGCGCTGCCACCAAGGGATTTTCTTTTTCATTTTAACATGCTGAGCAAGTTCTAAAAACAGCTCATTCATCTGGCTATAGTATTCGATTTTTACACCTTGTGTCTCATTCATTAAAACAAAAGAAGTGACGCCTTGTGGCCCTTTTTTGTAGAGCATTATTTTAAAGTCTTTTAAGCAATATGCCTGCTCTTGAGCAGGTGACTTGATGTATAGATCAGTGCTAGTGAGCTCAAGATGGGTGTTTTTGACTGTATTGATGCTCTTAATCAATTTAGGTAAATTGGCAAATACAGCAATTAAAAAAATAGCCAGTGCAAGGCTGCTAGCAATTAAATTTTCATTGATGGCCACTAACAGAATGAGCCCCAGTCCTAATGCCATTTCTAATCGCTTTAAAATATAGCGCAGTACTGAGCTATTATTTCGTTCAAATCTCATAAAATCAGCTAACCTTTAGTAATAAATATAATTATAAAAAACATTTTAGGCTTGTTTCAATATCAATAAAGCACCAATAGCTTACAAATACCCAGCCAATAAATAGTATTAGGTATACAATAAATGAATAGCACAAAAACTTATAACTGATAGCTAAACACATTCACAGTTAGCATTTATTTGTAGTAAAAACACAGACTGTACAATACTCAATATGGTTTTTTATTTTTTTTACTAAGTAGTAAGAACAAACCGCTTAGAATAACAATACCCCCCCCTAAAAAAGCGTATAGATCAGGGAGCTCTGCAAAGAATATCCAACCTAATATAATTGCCCAGAAAATTTGAGTGTACATAAAAGGGGCGACAATAGTGGCCGCTGTATATTGATGCGCAGCAATGATTAAGCTGTGAGCGACGCCACCAAATAAACCAATAAAAAGTAGTGCAGTCCATTGTTGCCAGCCCTGTGGTGATTGCCAAAACCAAGGGACAATCAATGAGCTAACGAGTGCACCTATCATCGCGGTATAAAATAGAGTGACATATAAAGGATCGCTATTAGCGAGCTTTCTGGTGATAACATTATATAAAGCGGCACAACATGCAGAGCCGAATATAAACAGTGCACCAATGGTTAAATCAGTATTAGCATCTTGGCCTATGTCAGGCCTAACAATGATAATAGTACCGGCAAAGCCAACGCCAATAGCCAGCATGGTTGATAAAGATACTTTTTCGTTCAAAATAAAGAGCGACAACATGATGACTAAAGCTGGTACAGTAAAGAAAATAGCGGTTGCTTCAGCGAGGCCTATCATTGTTAGACCATAAAAAAATAATGCGGTATCCAAGAGTAAAATGATGGAGCGTACTATCTGCATCGACAGCACATTGGCCTTTATTATGCGCTGACCATATTTAGGCCACAACACAATGAGCATTAGTAATAAATGGCCTAAATATCGAGCCCATACGACTTGAGCGATAGGTAAATGACCACCTAAATATTTGGCGAGGGCTTCTTGGATGGAAATGAAAGCCATGGCTGCAAACATACAAAGAATGCCGCGAGATTGTTCAGTTTGCATAGGTTTCTCAATTACCGGGATTATTATGTTTTTATACCCTATATCAGGTGATAGGGGGCCTGTTAGCGATCGAGTTATATTAAATTGTTATGAAACTATAGTTAAAAATTGATCAGTGTCAACGTTATTTTTTTGTATCTATCTGATTTTATTTAATATAATTATAGTTTAGATGGTTTTTTAAATTTAGTCTATACTGTTTAATAACGCTATTGATGGTAGATATTTGTTGGTAAGATTGATTTGTATTCTTTAATGTGTCGTTTTATGTCGCGCATCTGCGACAAGGCTCCAATGTTCAATGTGCATAAATCAGTGTGCATAAATATGGAGTATCATCTGCAAAAAGCGAGTCAATGTTTGCTCATTTGCAGGCTTTGGCACAGGACTTGGCTCTTAATAGTTAATCAACTTTAGAGGAACTCTGCTTTTTTACATGTTTCTTAGGACAATATTAAGTCTGAACGCGATTAAGTTGTCGACTATATCTTACTAAATACAGCACTATAATTTTAAAGTATGAGGTCTATATGATTAAGATACTTACAATTTTCATGCTCTCCTTTTTCGCATATCAGCCGCAGGTAATGGCAGATGATCTAGCTGATATCTCTATTTACACCGAGGATTATCCGCCATACAACTATCGAGGTAAGAATGGGCATATACAAGGTATTGCTGTGAAGCTATTAATCGATATTCATCAGCACGCAAATGTTGATTTTGATAAAGATAGAATAAAGCTTCGCCCTTGGGATAAGGCATATCACACACTCATAGATAATCCAAATACCTTACTGTTTTCGATGACGCGAACCCCAGAAAGAGAAGAGCTGTTTAAGTGGGTTGGGCCTATTAGTGATACAAAAATTGTACTATTAGCCAAGAAAAGTAGCGGTATAAAAATAACACAAACGAGTGAGATTTCTAACTACATCATTGGTGGAATACGTGATGATATTGGTTTGTCATTGGTTACAAATCTGGTGGTCAATAAAGGTCAGATAAATGAGTTTTCATCAGCTACAGCGATAGCAAAAATGTTAAATTTGGGTCGAATCGATTTATGGGCTTATGAAGAAAATGTAGCATTAGGTTTCCTGCAAAGTTTAAATTTAAATCCAAGCGAGTTTGAAACAGTATACACACTAAGTACATCGCAACTTTACTATGCTTTCAACATCAATACAGAACAAATAACAATCGATACATTACAACAAAAGTTGGATGCCTTTAGGCTTGCTCAATAATCATTCAGACAAATTCCTTAAACCACATGTAAAAGATAAAGCTCTAATAACGATCTACTTTGTTAGTAAAGGACAAAAAATGACCAGCAAAAGCCGTTCTAGTTATCTTGTTATCCTCGCTGTATTTGTAATCGGGTTAAGTATCACTATTATGCTACAGGCGTTATTAATGAGCGCAAAGGCAGCAGAAGAGCGCTACGATTTTGAGTCGCAGGTGGCAAATCTAACACTATTTATGACGGATACTCTCAATAAAATTGAGAACCAATTTAATTTACTAATCACCATGTCTGAAGTAAGTGACGCTTTCAATAATGATAATTATTTAGCTCGTTTTTCTCAGTTGTCCTTTGAAGATAGCTCCGCACCATTAGCTTTTGCAATATTTGGAATTGATGATGACACAGGTATATATCGACTGCGCCATATGTCCGGTAAATATGCTGCTTTTAAAAATAAGACAGAGGTTAGTAAAGATATTGAAAACGCTTTAGTTGCTGTTATCTATGGTGAGTTAAAGCAAGTAAATAGTAGAAAAACGAATAATTTTTTCTTAGATTTAGCATCAACAGGTAAAATTTCTTGCCTGTCTCGGGAAGTGTTTGAGCAAGGCGGCAAACGTAAGATGCTAATGAGCTGTTTTCAATTAAATGATATTTTAGATGAAATCATAGGTCGCTCTAGTTATGGTTGGCTAGAAGCTTTTTTATACTTAGGAGATAAAAAAAGCGGTTATCAAATGATTTATGGATATTCAAGTGAAGATGCCTCACCGCTAGTCGACCCTTCCTCTGCTTCGCTGGGCGATAAGTATATTTTTCTGCCTTGGGTTATTAGCTTTGCTGACGATGATTTATCGTTATTATTTTATTTTCAAGGTCATATTAGAGAAGGTAATAAATTTAGATTTATACCGAGTGTTTTAGGTCTTTTTTTAACGCTATCGATTTGTGCCTATCTTGTTTCTTTAAAAAGACGAAACACTCAAATCAGTATGAAAGTAGAAGAAAAAACAAAGGCTTATCAAGCATTGAATTTAGATTTAGAAAAAGAGATAGATAAAAAAGAGAGTTTGTTTGAACAATTAAATACTTCATCTAAGGAGCTCAAAGCGCTGACTAATTCTGTGAATGGTGTGATTTGGGAAGCGGATCCTAATACGATGAAATACATATATATTAGTGATCAAGTAGAGAATATTTTAGGCTATAAATCAAGTGAATACATGAGTGGAAAACTACGTTTAGGAGGTCAGAAAGTACCGCAAGGAGCGACTGAAATAGCGACATTAATGAAAAATAAATTTGAAGGCCCAGATGATTTCACTATAGAGTATCAAGGGTATCGTAAAGATAAAGAGCTAATCTGGCAGAGAAATATCATAAGCAAAATATTTCAAAACAATAAGTTAGTGAAAGTTCGTGGTGTTATTTTTGATATTACTCAAGAAAAAAAGCGCGAAGAGCAGCGAGTACTAATGGAGGGGCAGCTCAAACTGGCTCAAAAAATGGAAGCGATAGGGCAGTTAGCTGCAGGAATAGCGCATGAAATTAATACGCCGTCACAGTTTGTTGGCGATAATCTGAATTTCATTGCAGATTCAACGAAAGAATTTACTCAGTACCAACAGGCTCTTGAAAATATTATAGTTAAGCTAAACCTAGATGAGTTAAATCAGCAGCTAAAACAATTAAAGGAGAAATTTGATATAGAGTTCTTAGAAGAGGAGACGCCGATGGCGATTGAACAGTCTATAGATGGCGTGTCTAGGATCTCTAAAATAGTATCGGCAATGAAAGATTTCTCACATCCTGGGTCAGATGATAAGCAAAAAATTGATATTAATAGAGCAATTGAAAGTACCACAATTGTTGCACGTAATGAGTGGAAGTATATTGCAGATTTACAATTCGATTTTGAAGCCGATCTAGCACCGCTCAACTGCTTTGCCGGTGAAATAAATCAAGTGATCTTAAATATGATCGTGAATGCGTGTCATGCAATCCAAGATATGACGCAGGGCAAAGAAAAGGGAAAAATAGTTATTAGCACTGCGCAAGAGCATGACAATATCATTATAAAAATAACAGATAACGGCGTAGGGATGGATGAGAAAACAAGACAGCGTGTGTTTGATCCTTTTTTTACTACAAAGGAAGTCGGCCAAGGTACCGGCCAAGGTTTATCGTTAGCTTATGCCGTAATAGTTGATCAGCATGAGGGTGAAATATCGGTAGAATCAACATTGGGTCGTGGTACAACGTTCATTATTAAATTGCCAGTATAGTGAGCCTTTTGAGTTAGAAGCGCAACATTAGTAGTAGGGGCTATAGCAGTTATTGCTCGTTGAAAAATCTAGATGATGCGCTCGCAATAAATATAGGTATAAACATGAAAAATATTTTATTTGTCGATGATGAAATTAATATTTTAAACGGTTTAAAACGTATGCTTAACGCTAAGAAAAAAGAGTGGCATATGGTTTTTGTCTTGTCGGGAGAAAATGCGTTATCAGTTTTAGAAACTCAAAGCTTTGATATTATCGTTAGTGATATACGTATGCCTGTTATGGACGGTGTAAAGCTGCTTGCGACAGTACGAGATAAGTACCCAGAGGTAACTCGTATAGCACTATCAGGTTACAGTGATACACAAATGATATTGGAGAGTGTCAGATCGACTCATCTATTTATTTCAAAACCTACTAACTTTGATATATTGACCAGTGCCATAGAGAGAAGCTTATCAATTCAAGAGATGATTAATGATAGTGCTTTACGTAATTTTATTTCGGGAATTAACAGTTTACCCAGTGTGCCAGAAATTCATAATCAACTGGTGAAAGAGCTCGCTTCAGATGATGTGTCAATTGAATCTATTGGCCGTATTATTGAAAAAGATATAGGTATCAGTGTTAAATTACTACAGATTGTCAATTCTGCTTTTTTTGGTTTAGCAAGAAATGTACTGTCGCCAATGGAGGCGGCTGCATATTTAGGCACAGACATCATTAAAAGCTTAGTACTGTCCATTAAGATTTTCGAAATATTTGAAGATGCATCTCATGCGCAAAAATCTAATAATATTTTTTCTCAATCCCAAATGGTAGCAAAGGGTGCTGCAATAATAGCTAAGGCAGAGGGTTTTTCACGTAAAGAGTGTGATCAATTAATGAGTGCAGGCTTGTTGCAGGATGTTGGTAAACTCATTATGTATAGTTATTTTCCAACAGCGTTACACCAGCAATTTGAACAGCATCAAGGGATGAATTTAACATTAGAAACTAGCCTAGAACGTCAGATATTCGGAGTTTCTCATGCTCAAGTAGGCGCTTATTTGTTACATTTATGGGGGCTGCCATTATCAATAGTTGAATATGTTGCCTTTCATCAAGGCCAAATAGAGCCTGCTAATTTTGATGAGTTGACGCTATTAGATATCCTATATTTAGCAAATTTAATTATATCAGATAATTATGGGCAAGCGCTGCCCGAACAGATTTCTAACAATGAGAATTTCAAAAAATACTGCGTATTACTCCACGACAATAAGCTTTAAATGAATGATTTAGCAGTGTTTACCAACTGCGGTGTTAGGTGTTATTTTAGTTTTTTAACTTAGGGGCTGTTATGAAATACTCTATTCTTTTTGTCGATGATGAACAAAATATATTGAATGCTTACAAGCGTAGCTTACGCAAGTATTTTGACATACATACCGCATTAAGCGGTGCTCAAGCGCTAGAGTTAATAAAGGAAAAACACAAGTTTTCGGTGATCATATCTGATATGCAAATGCCAAATATGAATGGCGTTGAATTTCTGCAATTAGCGAAAAAAGCGAGTAAGAATAGTGTTCGTATCATGCTCACTGGTAACGCCGATCAGCAGACGGCGATAGATGCAATCAACCAAGGTGATATCTATCGCTTTGTCAATAAGCCCTGTACACCTGAGCAAATGTTGGATGTGCTTAAAGTTGCAATCAAACAATATTTGTTAATCACAGCAGAGCAGGAGTTACTACAAACAACCCTAAAGAAATCCATCGAAGTGTTGATAGAAACATTAACTCTTGCTTGTCCTTCATCTTTTGGCTCAATCAACCGCATTAAGCAGCATGTTGGCAAATGTGTGCGTTTAATGGGGGCAGAAAATACTTGGAAGTTCGAGTCTATGGCAATGCTCGCTTTAGTTGGCTACATTTGTTTGCCGGATGAGTTATTGGACAAGATTGCAAATGGTCAACTTTTAACACAAGAGCAAGAAGAGCAATATTTGAAGCACAGTGAGGTAGGCTATCAGTTAATCAAAAAAATCCCGCGATTAGATGATATTGCCAATGTTATTAAATTTCAAAATAAACACTATGATGGCACTGGTTTTCCTGAGGATGAACTCGCGGGAAAAGATATCCCTATTGGAGCGCGCGTTTTAAAATTGGCACTGGATTATGAACGTTTTTCTCATATTACTGGCTCTAGCGATAAAGCACTGTTCCAGATGGAGAAATATGCTGAGCGTTATGATCCGCAAATAAAAAAAGTATTTATTGAATATTTACATAATTATCGTAAAGAGAGCGTACAAGCGTTAAATTTACTGGCACTAGAGGAGGGAATGATTATAGCAGAGGATATTCATACGCCTGAGGGTATTTTGCTAGTCAGTGAAGGACAAGAAATAACAGCCTCGTTATTGAATCGGCTTTACAATTTTGATAAACAAAAACAATTACCGCAAAATTTTTCTGTGTATGGTGTTGAGCAGCCACTAGAGGTTTGAATAAATGAGATAAAGAGTGTTAACCATAACACTCTTTATCTATCAGCCGATCTATGAAAACAGGTTTAGCTGTGCAGCTAAATATTTTTTTGTGAGCGCTCGACGATACCCATCATTTTATAAGTTAGTAGAGCGGCGGCAAAATCATAAGCATGGAACTCATTGATAGGTGCAAATTCCATAATATCGAAACCAATTATCTGTCTTTGGTTGGCGATAGATGTAAATAAGTTGAGCGTTTGGTACCAGCTTAAACCGCCAGGTACAGGTGTTCCTGTTGATGGAAAAACAGAAGGGTCCATACCGTCAATATCAAGTGTGAAGAACACCTTTTTAGGGAAGTCTTCTGGCAGTTGGATCGATTGTATGTTTTGCGGTACTAAGTCGTCAGCGTCTTGGAAATACACGCCGTTTTCTGCTCTGATTTTCATTTCTTCTTCGCAAAAGGCACGAATACCTAACTGGTATAATGGGATACCTAAATCAACACAGCGCTTCATTACAGAGGCGTGAGATAGCGGGTCACCTTCATAAGCTTCACGTAAATCGGCATGAGCATCTATTTGAACAATACCAAAATCATCAAAACCTGCATCTCTAAAACCTTTAGCAACACCATAAGTAACGGTATGCTCACCGCCAAAAACAACCGGCATAGCCCCGCTTTCTAAAATTTCTTTAGTCGCTTTTGCTATGTTCTCTATAACTTGTTCACTATCTAATGAACAATCCACAGGAGGGCAAGTGTAGATCCCTTTTGAGCAAGGTTTACTTTTACCATCCCATTCTTCTAACTGCCAAGATGCTTTTAGTATGGCGCTTGGTCCAAGAGCTGTACCACCACCATAAGATACCGTTTTTTCATAGGGTACCGGTAATACATGAAAAGCCGCCTCTTTTGGGTTTGGCTGTTCTATTTCAGAGCCTAAAAAAATAGGATAATCTAAATTTGGTTCACTCATTCTTTTTTACCTTGAATTCGAAATTATGATAAGCGTTGTTTATAGTCTTGATAATTGAATGTTTTAATCACTTTCAACTCGTCAGTGACTGAGTTCCACAACGCTATTGCCGGCAGTTTAGTACCATTAAAGGTTGATGTTTTAACCATCGTATAATGGGACATGTCTTCAAAAATCAATCGTTGACCAATCGTTAAAGGCTCGCTAAAACTATAGTCATTGATAATATCGCCTGCCAGGCAAGTAAGCCCGCCAAGGCGATAATTATAAGGGTATTGGCCTACCTCGCCAGCACCTGAAATATCAGGGCGATAAGGCATTTCTAAGGTGTCAGGCATATGACAGGTCGCAGAGGTATCTAATAATGCCTGTTTACCAGCACTGTCGATTATATCTAATACTTGAGCGACTAATACACCGGTGCCTATAGCAACTGCTTCACCTGGTTCAAGATACACTTGTAACTGATAAGTGGCTGAAAACGCTTTAATACGATCAACTAAACTATCAATATCATAATCATCGGCAGTGATATGATGGCCGCCACCAAAGTTGATCCATTGCATATCGTTGAGTAAGTAGCCAAACTTACTTTCTACAGCCGCTAATGTTCGATCCAGCTCAGCAAATCCTTGCTCGCATAACGTATGAAAATGTAAGCCGCTAATACCAGTTAAATCTTGGTCTTTAAGTTCTGCAATTTTAATACCTAAACGCGAGCCAGGCGCACAGGGGTCATAAATAGAGACACTGCCTTCAGAGTGCTCAGGGTTTATTCTCAAACCAAAACTTAATTGCGGGCGTTCCAATTTTGCCTGTTTAATCATTGGTTGAAACTGCTGCCATTGGCTTAAACTGTTAAAAACCACATGATCGGCAAAGCTGAGTAACTCGTTTAGGTCATCCTCTGAATAGGCGGCGCTGTATACATGTACCTCGTTATCACGACCTGATGCTTGGTAGTATTCCTTACCTAGCATCGCCTCATGCAAACCACTGGCACAAGTGCCGTTGAGATAACTGGCAGTCAGTTCGCCTAAATGCCACATTGAGAAAGCTTTTAAAGCCGCTAGTACCTTTGCACCACTGCGTTGTGCAACAGAGTTTAATATTTTCAAATTCCGCTCAATAGCGACTTGATCAACAACAAAGCAAGGAGAGGGAAGTCGTTGTAAATCGAGTTTGGAAAAATCAGTAAACTGCATAGTCATTAAATCTTCGTCAAGGGCCAAATAGAGTGTTTAGGCCAAACTGATAGCGTTATAACTACACGTTTGGCCTAAGATTGTTACTTATCTAAGTTAAATTGGTCTAATTCAATGACTTTCCAAGGAAGACCGTGCTCGTTCATATCAGCCATGAAATTATCAGGGTCAAACTGCTCTATATTCCACACACCTGGTTTAATCCACTTACCTTCTAACATTTGCTTAGCACCGATCATTGCTGGTACACCGGTGGTGTAAGAGATTGCCTGGGAGCCAACTTCTTTGTAGCACTCTTGATGATCGCAAATGTTATAGCAATAGACAACTTTTTCAACGCCATCTTTGATACCGCGCACAACAACACCGATACAAGTACGACCGATAGTACGCGGTCCTAGTGTCGATGGATCAGGTAGCATCTGAGCGAGCAGTTGGATAGGTACTATTTTTTGACCGTTGTACTCAATTGGCTCAATACCTGTCATACCCACATTGCCTAGCACTTCAAGATGCTTTAAGTAGCTATCCCCAAAGCTCATCCAAAACTGGGCGCGCTTTATTGTTGGGAAATGTTTGGTCAATGACTCCAGCTCTTCATGGTACATACGATAAATATTGTAAGTGCCCACGTCATCAGGGCAGGTGAAGCTGGCTTTCTTAGACATGGCATCAGTGGTAACAAACTCACCATTTTCCCAGTGTCTGCACTCTGCGGTTACTTCTCTGATATTGATTTCAGGGTTGAAGTTAGTCGCAAACGGGTAGCCGTGGTCGCCGCCATTAACATCGATGATATCCAGCTCATGAATTTCATCAAAATAATGCTTTGCAACATAGGCGGTAAAAACATTGGTAGCACCTGGATCAAAACCGCTGCCAAGTAGTGCTGTCAATCCCGCCTGTTCAAATTTTTGTTGATAGGCCCACTGCCATTTGTATTCGAATTTAGCGGTATCTAGCGGCTCGTAGTTTGCAGTGTCCATATAATTGACACCCGCTTCTAAGCAGGCGTCCATAATAGTAAGATCCTGATAGGGAAGGGCGACATTGATCACAAGCTCAGGTTTTTCAGCTTTTAATAAAGCGGCAAGTTCAGGTACATTATCAGCATCTACTTGTGCTGTGCGTATGACTTGGCCTGTACGCTCTTTTACTTGTGCAGCAATCGCATCGCATTTAGACAACGTTCTACTTGCCAATAAAATATCACTAAAAATGGTAGCGACTTGGGCGCATTTTTGTACCACAACACCGCCGACACCGCCGGCTCCTATAATGACTACTTTAGACATTTCTATCTCCTAAATTGTTAGTTAAAACAAGACACGCAAAGTGTCTTGGTTATTAATATATTGGCTATTAATGCTGCTCGCGCTCAAAGTAAGTATAACCTTGTAAGCTATCCTTGAAAGCCCCCAGCATACGCTGGCGCTGAGCTGCGGTTATTTTTCTATCACGTACCGCTTGTTCTGCTTTGCGTCTGAACTGTTCAAGCATTTGTTTAGGTTCGTATTCCACATAACTGAGCACATCAGAAATACTGTCCCCTTGGAATTCGCGAACAAAATCAAAAGAGGCATCAGCGTTAACTTTTACGCTAACGACATTGGTATCGCCAAATAGATTATGTAAATCACCGAGGGTTTCCTGATAAGCACCTACAAGGAAAACACCAATATAGTACTCTTCGTTTTCTCGTAAACTATGTAGCGCTAGCGTGTTACGAAGGCCTTGCGGTGAAATGAATTTATCGATTTTACCGTCACAATCGCAAGTGATGTCGGCAATAATAGCCTCCCTTGTCGGCTGCTCGTTTAACCGATGTATTGGCATCACTGGGAATACTTGATCAATAGCCCAAATATCAGGAAGTGATTGGAACAAACTGAAATTACCGTAATAAATATCTGATAACAGCTCTGGCAGATTTTCCATTTCAGGGGGAATACGCTCAATTGTCTTCAATATTTTGGCAATTTTATCTAATACTGCAAGGGTAATATTATCAGCTAGCGCGCGATCGCGAAGCTCAACTTGACCGCGTCGAAACAGTTCCCTGATTTCATCACGGTAGAATAAGGCATCGTTGTAACACTCTTGAAAAGACTGCTCATTAACGGCGTTTACCACTGAAAATAAATTACATAGAGTCTCATGAGCATCTTCAGCTAGTGCTGCTGGTAATGGCTGAGGATCATGATTGCGCACGTCTAGTACATTGAACAACAATAGTGATGAATAGGCGACAGTTGCTCTACCTGATTCAGTGACAATAGTCGGGTGTGCAATGTCAAGCGGGTCCAAGCTTTCAATAACAGTTTCAACAATATTGACACAGTATTCATCTAATTGATAATTCATGCTGTGAGTACTGTTGGTTCTGGCGCCTTCATAATCAACCGCTAAACCGCCACCTAGGTCTAAATATCCCATAGGCGCGCCCTCTTTAATCAAACCGCTATAGAAGCGGCAAGCTTCTTGGACGCCGCTGCGAATATTGCGAATATTAGGTATTTGTGAACCTAGATGGCAATGCAGTAATTGTAGACAGTCGAGCATATTGGATGTTTTTAGTTTTTCAACCACATCAAGTAGCGCAGTCGTTGATAAACCGAAGATAGAGCGATCTCCACTATCTGCGTTCCAGTGTCCTTCGACAACAACGGATGATTTTATACGCGCACCAATGAGCGGGCGAATGCCTAACGCTTTAGAGCGTTCTAAAATAATCGGCAGCTCAGCAGGCGTCTCTAATACAAAAAAGCACTTAATGCCGAGTTCTATGGCATGCAGGCCTAAATCGATAAATTCTGCATCTTTATAGCCATTACAAATAATTAAACTGTTGTGGTCTTGCAACTGCGACAGAGCAATGATTAACTCAGCTTTTGATCCGGCCTCAAGACCATGGTTATAGCTGCGGCCAAAATCTGCTATTTCTTCAATAACATGGCATTGCTGATTAACCTTAATAGGAAAAACGCCGCGGTATTGGCCACGATAAGAAGAGCTAGTAATGGCATTGATGAAGGCTTCGTTCAATTCTTTAATACGCTGATCAAGCAGGTTTTCAATGCGTAAAACGCTAGGCATCTCTAAGCCACGCTCTTTCATGCCATCGATAATATCGACGATAGAGACCGCTACTTTGCCCTGTTCGCTGTTAACGCAAACTTGTGCTTCACCTTTATCGGAGATGCTGAAATAACCAGCACCCCATTCATTGATAGCGTATAATTTTGCACTGTCATTCACATCCCAATCAATTGGCGGGATATGGTGTGTTGAGGTTTCTTTTGTCATAAAATAATCAAATTATCAAAGGGAAGTAACAGGCTGCTTTGTTAGCTAATTGTTTTAGCCATGGAGCGTTAAAGCAGGATGAACAGCAGTAAGAAATAGTACAATGTAAGCGAGCTGTTTTTATATATTATCCAGTTTTTTTATTAAAGAGCAAACGAGTTATATCGTTATTTAACGACAATAGCTTACATATAATAAAGGGTTTCTTTTGAAGTTAGGTAGAAGGCTAAAAGCGCTAGATAAATTGATAGGCAATAACTATCAACATATATGGGATTGTTGCTGTGATCACGGTTATTTAGGCCGGGCTTTGCTTGAACGCCAGCAGGTTCAGTATGTACATTTTGTAGATTGTATAGACTCAATTACCGATAGGCTTAGACAACAATTATTAGATCAAGATAATCGCTCAAACGCTAATAGTTTAAGTTCATGGCAGGTGCATACGATGGATGTATTAGATTTGCCCTTGGATGATTATGGGCAAAAGGCAGCGCATCTGATTATTATCGCAGGCGTTGGTGGTGAATTGACGCTTGCGATGGTCAAGCATCTTTGGCATCAGTACTCATCTCTTAATATTCATTTTTTATTATGCCCAGTACATCATCAATATGAATTGCGCTCAGGCTTGCAAATGACCTCATTGACGGTACTAGATGAACTCTTAGTTATTGAAAATAATAGGTTTTATGAAATAATGTTACTAGCGACAAATAGTGCTAATGGCCAACCATTAACGGCTGTCGGTAGTCAGTTATGGCAAGTGCGCGCAAATGAGCAGTTAAGTAAGGCAGCTCAAACTTCGCTGATGGAGCAATATTTAGTGAAAACAATAGCGCACTATCAGCGCTCGTTAAATATGCATGCAAAACATAGCGGTGAATTTAGCGAAATAACAGCCATTATAAAACAATACCGCACTGTTGAGTATGCACTTGCTAATGACAGGGTTTAAGCCGTTCTCGCATCCGCCATTTTAACCTGTTTGTGCTCATCCTCAGATAAGCCAAGTTTCCAATAACTGCTAGCGTAGATATGACGCTTGTCGATGTTTAAGTGCTGGCTAAAATGTTGTCGGATTTCACGCATGCTGTTGAATTCGCAGGCAATCCAAACACTAGCAGTACCCAACAGAGCAGGGCATTGCTGTACTTTATGTAATAAGCTGCTGCTCTGCTGCTGATCAGTATTTGATTGGGGGTACTTTATAATCCAGTGTAGCTCTAGCGCTGCTGGTAAATCAAAATGCTGGATATCCTTGGAAGTTAATACTTCAATAACGGCGTAACCTTTAGCGGTGCTAGGTAGTTGTTCAAAATTAACACCGATAGCAGGTAGCGCCGTCATATCACCGACTATAAAAAACCAATCGGCATGTAAATCGACTATTTTCTTTTTGCCTGGGCCTGCGACATAGATAGTACTGCCTATTGAGCAGTGCCCAGCCCAAGTGGAGGCCGGGCCTGCTTCATGTATTACAAAGTCGACGTCAATTTGTGCAGGGTTAGCTCGCTGGTTTCTAATAGTGTAAGTGCGTAGTAAAGGTCGTGAGCTCGCATCTTCGCTCTGAATTTGTTGCTCTATATCGCCATCTAATTTATCAGCTCTGGCAAAGTGTAGTTTAATATAACCGCCTTCTTGAGCAGCGGCTAAGCTCGCTAAATCATCTCCTGCTAAGGTTATACGTAGCATATTAGCACTAATAAATTGTTTGCCGATAACAGTGAGTTTACGAGGTAATGCTCTAGCCATGAGAAATTCCAAACAAGTTTAAAATGATATGTTAATGCAACTGATTATCATTTGCAATGATAAATGTTTGTTTTATTGGTATCAGTGCTGAGACTATAATAAGTAATTATTTAATAATTACTGTCGTTAACTCAGCCCTCTGTCATTTAGGACAAATATATTGAGTATTACAATATCAAAGTTAATACCGTCGTTTACTGATTTTGCCAGTATGTAGTGCTGCAACATCACCCTTTTACTTTTCAGCATGAGTTAATAGGCCCCCAAGATCATTACATTTATTAGATGAGCAGTCTCTCGCTGAAAAAGCACGACAAGAACAGGTTTTGATAGCCCAAATTTGATGGTGTTAGTATCGTCTAAATTAACCATTAAGTTACTTTGATGATGACAGGTGTCGTATTGGGCCTGTTGTTTTATATAAAGTGGGGCTTCATCAAATAAATTAACAACCTATTATTCAATGATATTGCAACGACACAATTAGGATGACTATGAATAAGAATGTATTTGATCAAGCGATAGGTGAGCCAGTTATTGACTGGCAAGAAAAAGAGTATCCAAGCTGTAATATATTAGCGGGGCGCTTTTGTCGATTAGAGAGACTGAAGCCAAAGCGCCATGCGCAGAGCTTGTTTACTACATTGTGTGATAGGCAATTTGATGAAAATTGGACTTATCTTCCGTACGGGCCATTTGCCGATTATGATTTATTCTATCAATGGCTAAGTGCTAGCGCGCAGCTCACAGACCCTCTGTTTTTTAGCGTGATTGATCAGGCGACTAATCAAGCGGTCGGTTTAGTTAGCTATTTAAGAGTGGATCCTCAGGTAGGTGCGGCAGAGGTAGGGCACATTCATTTTTCCTCGAAAATACAACAAACGGCCATTGCGAGT
This sequence comes from Gammaproteobacteria bacterium AS21, assembly GCA_038900335.1. GTDB lineage: Bacteria > Pseudomonadota > Gammaproteobacteria > Pseudomonadales > Balneatricaceae > Rs1. The sequence continues at coordinate 91,876 of JBBMRB010000015.1, forward strand.
GAATCGATGTATTTAATGATGCAGTACTTGTTCGATGAGCTTGGTTATAGGCGCTATGAGTGGAAGTGTGACAGTTTGAATGCACCATCGAAAAAAGCAGCGCTGCGGTTAGGTTTTGAATATGAGGGGACTTTCAAACAGGCCACTATATATAAAAATAGAAACCGTGATACCGCTTGGTACGCGATAGTTGATAAGCAATGGCCGATGATAAAACAGGGTTTTGAAAGATGGTTAGCTGCTGAGAATTTTGATGATAAAGGTCGTCAAAAGAGTAAATTGACTACCGGTAAAGCGTTAGCTATTTAGTGCCTAGTATTGGCAAAAAATGAGTTGGTTTAAACGCTCTTATAATAGACACTGGCTACCTGTGTGAACATTGTAACAAAGTACGAAGCAGGTAATCTTCCTTATACTACTCATGGAGAGAAATATGGCAGGTGCTAGTTTATTAGCATTATTGGATGACATCGCCACGGTATTGGACGATGTTGCTATTTTAAGTAAAGTTGCAGTAAAAAAAACAGCAGGTGTATTAGGGGATGACTTAGCATTAAATGCTGAACAAGTCGCTGGTGTAAAAGCTGAGCGAGAAATTCCAGTTATCATCAGTGTGGCTAAAGGCTCTTTTAAGAATAAGTTTATTCTAGTGCCCGCTGCACTATTTATTAGTGCTCTCGCGCCATGGCTGATTACGCCCTTGTTAATGCTAGGCGGTGCGTTCTTATGTTATGAGGGTTGTGAAAAGGTTTGGCATAGTTTAACTTATAAAAAAGAAGCTTACGATGCAGCTACTATTTTAGAGCAGAGTAAAATAGAGAATATCGATAGTAACGAGGATTTACAGGCTTTAGAAAACGAGAAGGTTAAAGGGGCAATACGCACAGATTTTATTCTCTCGGCAGAGATTATCGTTATTGCTTTAGGTGCGGTACAAAGTGCACCTTTTATCACTCAAGTAGCGGTCGTCTCTTTTGTCGCGATAATGATTACTTTTTTCGTTTATGGTTTAGTAGCGCTCATTGTGAGGATGGATGATGCCGGGCTTTATTTACTTAAATTAAAAGGCGTCGGTTTAGGTATCAAACTAAAGCATGTTATTGGTGCTTTTCTATTATCATTCGCACCAAAACTTATGAGAGCATTAACATATATTGGTACAGTTGCAATGTTTTTGGTTGGCGGTGGTATTGTCGTCCGTGGTATTGAGCGACTTAGTCATATATCACACCTTATTGAAAACTATGCGAATGACCAGCAAGGTGTTGAGGGGCTTGTGCTAATAGTATTGCCGTCTTTGTTTGCGGCTATAATAGGTATTGTCTTGGGTGCGGCTTTATTAATGATTCATCATTTGATGATGCTGATAAAAGGTATTAATAAGTAGTATAAACGATGAATTTGGCTGAAATAGCCGAGCTCCTTGAATAGTCACTGCTTTAAATGACATGTCAGGGAGCGGTTATTAATCTTCTTGTGGGGCGTTAAGGCGTTCTTGTCTGGCGTTTTCTTCTTCAATGATAGATTTTATCTCTAACATCACCGAATCAACATCAGCACTGTGGGTATCTTGTTTAAAGTTGCCAGTTAGCTCTGTTTCAAGAGTGAGCTGAGCATTTTCATACAGTTCCCACATTTCTTGAGCATAATATGTCTCTAACAACTGCGGTGCAAACTGGCCAAAGTAATGGGTCATGTTTTCTACATCACGAATCAGCATCGATTTTGCATGGTTATTTGCCGAGGCGTCTACCGCTTGCGGTAAATCAATAATTACCGGACCGTATTGATCGACCAGAACATTGAATTCAGATAAATCACCGTGCACAATACCTGCACATAGCATGCGCATAATATAAGTCATCACTGTGTAGTGATCTTCAACTGCCTGTTCTGCAGACATAGTGACATCGCCTAAACGCGGAGCAACATCGCCGTCGGCATCAGTAATTAGCTCCATCAATAGTACGCCATCAAGACAACCAAAGGTTTCTGGCACACGTACATTTGCAGCATGGAGTGTTTGTAAGGCATCTATTTCCGCATTTTGCCAGCTTTCTTCTTGCTGTTTGCGGCCATATTTAGAGCCTTTTTCCATTGCTCTATTACGGCGTGTATTGCGTACTTTTCTGCCTTCTTGATAAGTGACTGCTTTTTTAAAGCTGCGCTGTGCCGCTTCTTTGTATACTTTCGCACAACGAATTTCGCCATGGCTAGCTACTACATAAACATCAGCTTCTTTGCCGCTCATTAAACGGGAAAGGACTTTATCGACTAACCCATCATCAACTAAGGGCTGTATTCGTTTTGGAATCTTCATGGCGCCCTTTATACTTTATCTTGTTCCACGATGGAATAAAAAAGTGTAAATTGTAGTCGGAATCAGGCTTTTATAGGTGTGTTTAGGTATTAGTTGCTATTTTTTAAGCAGCTCGCCATTGATAATATGCAATATCACCAAGGTTAACTATTGGTCCTTGCGCCAAATCTCTCATCATTGATATGGGTATTAGTAATGAAAAATATTTTTTATTTGATCTGCATTTTTTTGCTGACATCGTGCAGCTCAGAGCCGTCATGGTATCAACCAACAGGAAGTGCTGCAGGGGTTCCTGAAGATACAGAGCAAAGTTTTGAAGAGTATGTAGAGAGTAGTCGTCAAAATATTGAAAGGGTACTTAGCGAGCACCGTTTTATTAACGGTGAATCGCCCTATCTTGGTAATTACAGCTTAGCTGAAGTAGTTGATATGCGCAGCCCGTTTCAATTGCCAGTAAACTCAGAACAGCTGTGTTCCAATAAAGAGCGGGGAGCAGGTAAGGGTTTTTTGCTAATACATGGTTTAACTGATTCACCGTATTTACTAAAAGGCTTGGCTAATTCAATAGCACAGCAAAATCCTTGCGCATTAATTAGAGCCGTATTGTTACCGGGTCATGGCACAGTGGTTGGCGATACGCTGAATATGAAATATCAAGATTGGCAGGCCATAACGCAATATGGTGTCAACAGCTTTAATGCACTGCAACACATAGACAGCGTTTATTTAGTCGGCTTTTCTACAGGCACTGCTCTAGCGATAAAACACAGTGCACAGCTCGCGACAGATACTAAAGTAAAGGGTTTGATCCTATTATCTACAGCATTAAAAGCGAGTAGCGATTTAGCTTGGCTGACGACATATATAAAAGGAGTGAAACCTTGGTTGGATCAAAAAATAGAGCGAGATGCCGCTAGGTATTCATCGTTCTCAGCAAACGCGGGTTCACAGTTTTATCAGCTGACCAAAAACTTATCTGATGAAGAGTATCAAACGCAGTTGCCGGTGTTAATGGTGCTTAGCAGTGATGATGCCACTGTTAATGCGCAAGCTAGTAGAGAGTATTTTTGTGATAGTGTGTCGAATAAGCGCAAATTGCTGTTGTGGTACAAAGGGTTTGCACAGCCAAGTGCCACTCACTGTGCAGGTGTTGTCGAAATTGAGCGCCAGCCGTTAACGCAAAGTTATAAAGGTGATGCATACCAATATGCCAATCTTGCTCACACAGGGGTGCCTGTGTCACCTGATGATGCACATTATGGTGTAAAGGGTGTTTATCGTGATTGTAAAGCATACGAGCAAGAGGGGGATGATTCTCTCTGGTTGCAGTGTATGCAAGATAATAGCAGTACAATATTTGCGGAAAAAAATATAGCTGAATTGGAGCAGGTGCTAAACAATGAGATGTGGAGAAGAGGTACGTTTAACAAAGATTATCAGCAGTTGCTGCAGGCAATCACTTGCTTTGTGCAGAGCGAATGTAAACTAGAATCCATCCAATATTAAGGTGCATTAATGCCAGAGTTACCTGAAGTAGAAACAACCCGACGTGGAATAGAGCCGCATATTAGTGGCCGTGTAGTAAAAGAAGTTGTTATTAGACAACCCCAGCTGCGTTGGTTGATACCTGCAGAGCTGGTGCAACTGTTGCCAGGTAGTGTCTTAAATAAAGTAACTAGAAGAGCTAAGTATTTACTGCTGGAATTTGATAGCGGCAGCCTTATTATACATTTAGGTATGTCCGGTAGTTTAAGAGTGTTACTGGCAGAGCAAGAAGTAAAAAAACATGATCATTTTGAATTGGTGTTTAATGATAATGTGATATTAAGATTGACCGACCCCAGGCGATTTGGCGCTGTTCTATGGCAGCAGCGTGATACAGCGCACAAGCTGCTAACACATTTAGGCCCAGAGCCGCTGAGCGATGATTTTACAATTTCAACGTTTGAGCAAGCGGCTAAGAATAGAAGTGTGCCAATAAAGACCTTTGTAATGGATAGCAAAGTAGTAGTAGGGGTTGGTAATATCTATGCTTGCGAAGCCTTATATGCCGCTAAAATACATCCGTTAACGCCTGTTAATCAACTGAGCAAGGCCAAGTTTAAGGCTTTAGTAGCAGCAATAAAGTATATCCTGGGTGCCGCGATAGAGCGCGGTGGTACAACATTAAAAGACTTTGTTGGTGGCGATGGTAAACCGGGCTATTTTGCTCAAGAGCTACAAGTGTACGCTAGGAAAGGGCAGTCTTGTAATGCTTGTCAAAAGCCATTGCAAGAGTTGAAAATAGCGCAGCGATCCACTGTGTTCTGCCCTAATTGTCAGCGCCTACCTAGAAAAAAGTAAGTTTAATGCTAGTCAATAGTCACAAAACTATATTGCTTGTAAGTCAGCCGAGAAATGTAATGTCTGGGCTGGCTATAAATCTAACTCTTCTTGTTCTCTTCTTAATTTGTCTGCGGCAATAGCTGCTTCTTGGCGGGTTATTTCGTCCCTTAACTGTTCCATGTGTTTGTGGATAGAAAAAATCTGACTGTCTAGCGACTCGCTTTGATTGAGGTTATTTAAAGATTTCAAAGCGCTTTTGAATTTATGAAAGCCTGCTTTTTCACCATGGAGTCTTTGTGTTTCCAGCGCTTCCAATACTTGGATGTCGCAGGAGACGCGTTCAAACGCATCTTTTGTTTGCCACCCTAGCTCATTAAAAGCATGTTCTGACATTTGTTTCCTTTCGCGTAGGTCGCTCAGCCAGTCTATGGTTTCTTTTAAAATTCCCAGTGCATGATAAACTTGTCCATCATCCTGATACACTGTCATCGAGCCTTGAGGAGGGGTTAGGTTGACTACTCGGTTTTTTGCTTTCTCTTGAAAATTTTTGCACGCGCGCACGCTTTCCTCAGTTTGAAGGATGGTATGTAATTCACGCCATTTTCTGAGTAAGAATTGATGCATAAAATCATGGAGCTCAGCGCTCATAAAAAAATCAGGGAGATTCTTATAAATGGCAAGCGCATTTTGGATCTGACTTTTTAGTCGCATGATTTTAATTTTTCTAGCTCGCTTACGCTCTTCTATTGATTGAATCGCATAAGCTATACAGCCTAAAACGACAACAATAGAAATAACTAGTAACGCGGTTTCTGTCTGACCCATTAGTTGCCTTTGGTTTTATTAGAATGAGTATCTGTAAGAAAATAGCAAGGCGATTTAATGCGCTGCTTTATACCTGACTGTTAAATTTACCATTTTTTGAAAAATAGGTACAGAACATCTAAATAACATAACAGTAAAATTTAATAATTGTAGATAAAAAAACAGAGCATAGAGAAAAAATAGACAGTAGTAGCGATACAACTGAGAATTATAAATGCCAATTCATCGTATATGTTGATTAATTGTAATTATGTGTTGACTAGGCCTGTTTGTCTGTATAATATTCGCCACGAATTTAAGCACGCAGTCTTAAGTTTTTTTGTCCCATTCGTCTAGTGGTCTAGGACACCGCCCTTTCACGGCGGTAACAGGGGTTCGAACCCCCTATGGGACGCCAT
>JBBMRB010000016.1:0-94952 GCA_038900335.1 Gammaproteobacteria bacterium AS21
GGGAGCCGCAGGCATCGCGAAGCGATTGAAAGCACTGCTTTCAACCCATTGTAGGTCATCTCACTTGCAGCAAAATATTGGGCTTGATTCGAAGCTGCGCTTGCGCACTCCCTCAAGGTTTACCACGCCAAGCTTTAGCTTGTATAACCAATACGATGACTCGCCAAGCTTGCTCTTTTTAAAACACATAAAGAAAACCTCGTACACTAAGTGTACGGGTTTTTTTTTCGTCTAACGCTTTTTGGCTATGACCGTACTCTCACATAGATGTGGGCATTTTTGCTGTATTAGAAGCACAGCTTCGTAGCAAAAAGGCCGTAGCTGCGCTTGCGCACTCCCCTAAGGTTTACAACGCCAAGCTTAGCGCTTATAACACCCCAATACCAAAGCGGTTGCTTTATCATAAATAGCCTATACATCCCCTTATCGCATCCAGCACTTACTGACTTATATCTATCACCATACTCAATCCTACATCTAGGATCTTTTTTGTCTTTAAGACTATTAATAAGATTAACTTGTGACTAAGATTAGTTATCGTAAATATTAATAGAACTTTGAGCAATTAAGTTATTTGTAGGGTAAATCAATGAGTAAGCAGATACTAAAGAGTAGTGATATTGCTGCTATGACAGGCACAACTAAAACTCATTTTTTAAATACCAATGCTGTGCGTATCGCTAAATCACTGGGCGATATGACAGGTATGAAAGGATTGGGTTTTCATCTTGTAGAAATAGAGCCAGGTCGTGAATCTACTGAATATCACTTACATCACTATGAGGATGAGTGTGTTTATATACTCTGTGGTGATGGTACTGTTACTTTGGCAGGTGAGGATTATCTAGTCAGTGCAGGGGATTTTATTGGCTATCCTTCAGGTGGTGAAGCGCATACGATGAAAAACACCGGTGAAGTTAATCTTGTCTGTCTAGTCGCGGGGCAGCGCCTAGATCATGATATTGCTGACTATCCTAATCTTGAAAAAAGACTTTACCGAAATAAGGGTAACAGTGAATTAGTTGATCATCACAATATTAGTGCGATTAGCGTCGCTAAAAAATAAATAAGGATAATCAAAAGACCTTAGGCTGAAAATAAGGTCTTTAGTGATTAAGACAAATATCTAAATATTTATTATTGTTTTACTGCACAACTGATTATTAGCAGTGATAAAAGTTAGAAAATAACTATATTTATTTGGTTTATGTACGCCAATCAAGTAATCGCTTTTCGAACCAGCCAATAACAGCACTGACAGTGACACCTAAAATAGAGAGTATAGTGACACCAACGAAAAGGCGTTCTAAGTTGTAAAGAGAGCCCGCTTCTAGAATATATGCTCCAATACCGTATTCAGCTCCCAGCATTTCTGCAGCGACTAGCAAAATAATGGCGATAGCAAAGCTCACTCGTAACCCTGACAAAATACCAGGCATGGCGCCAGGCAATACAATTTTGGTAACAATTGAGAACCAAGATAGCGAAAAGCTTTGGCCCATACGTATTAAAGAGCGATCAACATTATCGACAGCACCATAGGTTGCAACCACTGTTGGGGTAAAAGTGCCAAAGGCGATTAATGCATACTTTGAAGGCTCATCGATACCAAACCAGATAACAAATAATGGCAATAAGGCTATTTTAGGGATCGGGAAAATCGCAGCAACCACTGGCACAAGACTGCTACGTGCTAGCGAAAATAAGCCGATCAGAATCCCTACACATATGCCAAAAGAGGCACCTAGTGATGCACCGACTATAAGTCTGCTTACTGATGGGATTAAATGTTCCCATAGCAGTCCACTTTGCCAAAGTTCTATAAAGGTTGCGAAAACATCTGATGGGCGCGGTAATGTTAAACTGGAAATAAACCCAGAACGTGTACCTATTTCTATTAATGATATTAATAAAAAGAAAACCACAAAGCCAACCCATTTCTTAGATTTTGGCGTAAACCCGCCGCCACGAAAATCTATGGTCTTTTGTGTCACTTGTTTTACATCATTAGACATGGACCATCTCCTGATCGGCTTGTACGGCTTCATCTCTCATAAGATTCCATAGATGCTTTTGTTGGCGCTCAAGTTCAGCATCGCCTAAATGTCTATCAGCTAAGGGGATGTCAATATCAACAATTTCACGAATGCGGCCAGGTCTGCGCGAGAGCACAACTATTGAGTGACCTAACCTGACTGCTTCATTTAAATTATGAGTCACATAAACTGCGGTAAAAGGTTCACGAGTCCACAATGCAACTAAATCATCCATTAGCAGTTCGCGTGTCTGGCTATCTAGTGCTGATAGCGGCTCATCCATCAACATGACTGCAGGTTTTACTGCTAAAGCACGAGCAATGGCGACACGTTGCTTCATGCCGCCTGAGAGCTGTTTAGGTAGAGCTTTGCGAAAGTCAGTAAGATTGGTACGAGCTAAGACATCGGTGATTATCTCATCTGACTGGCTATCGCGTATGCCGTGATCTTCAAGCACAAGGCTAATATTACCTTGCACTGTACGCCAAGGTAGTAACGCAAAGTCTTGGAAAATATAGGTCAAAGGGTTGATACTTTGAGCAGGCGGTTCTCCCAATTGCATTACTTGACCAGCAGTGGGTTTTTCTAGCCCGCCAATGAGTCGTAATAAAGTTGATTTACCACAGCCAGAAGGTCCTACAATACAGACGATTTTACCGGCGGGGATATCAAGATTAATATCTTGCATCACTTCCATATCACCATAGTGATGACCAATGCCTTTAAGTCGAAGATCCATAAACTACCTTAATATTTTGTTAATGAGGGCGAGATAGCGATCACTCGCCCAATGTAAGTGCTATTTTGAATAAGAGGCATCGACTAAGGTATCGATGGTAATACTGTCTTTAATCAATTTTTCTGATTTAAACCAATCTAGCTGATCTTGTACAGATTCCATGTTTAAAGCGGCATTGGGGCTAATGCGCATGGCACCATTGCGAATACTAGGTGCCGCCTTTTCGTAGGGACGATCTGCATAGACATATTTATGAATCAGTTTTACCATATCATCAGCGGCTTCATCACCGGCGGTTTTGTCTACTAAAGCGGCATTGAAATCAGCAGCGCCTTTGGAGAATGCACGCAAGAAAGCTTGTGATGTATCGCGTTGATTAGCAGCATGATCTGCTGAGGTGAAAATAACGGTGACCTGGTAATTAGGAATATAATCAGCAACGTTACCAATAATATGAACGGCGCCGCCTTTGTCTAAAGGTTTAGCGATATGAGGAACAATAGACCAGGCATCAACTTGTCCTGATTTCATTGCTCCGATGATAGCGCCTACTTTTTGTAGTGGTTTGAATGAGAGCTCAATGTTTTCTTGCGCCGCTATTTTGGCGCCCATGTAGTGAAAAGACGATCCTGATTGGGTTACAGCATATGATTTACCATCAAGCTGTGCCGGTGCTGTAATGCCTGCTTTAAATGCTTTATCGGACACTAATATTTTTTGGCCATCAATTCCTGGCTCTTCCATTAATGCTCCGCCAATTACTTTCGTGGCGCCTTTTTCAGCCAGTGAAATTAAGCCGCCAGAGATGGCAGTGATTGCATAGTCAATATCTTTAGATGCAACAGCGACAGCGAGTGGTTGTGCCGCTTGGAAGAATCTAAGGGTGACGTCTAAGCCCTGTTCTTTAAAGTAACCGCGTTCAAAAGCGACGAAACTAGCGGCGTGACTGGTGAAACGCAACGCACCGACATTGATTTGCGTATTTTGTCCATAACTAGGTAGGGCAACTAACATCGAGGCAGCGACAGTGCTGACTAATGTAATAACTTTTAATGTTGCTCTTCGCGATATTTTCTTCATGATGCTTCCTTTTATTGTTATTAGTGTGAGTAATAGATTTAAGTGACGCTCTAGTTAAATACTAAAGGGTTAGATTAGCTGCAATGTTTTGCTGTAGCAGGCTTGTGGCCGTATCGCAATCGCGAGCTAAAATTGCCTGAACGAGTCGATTGTTATTATCTGCTATTAACGTGAAATTTAATTGCCCCTCCCTTAGTGCTGTTAAGCTAAAGCGGCGAGATTGGTCAAATAGCTGCTTTTGAGCAGTAATTAAGCGAGGAGACCCGCAAGCAGCAGCCAGACTCATATGAAATTGGCGATTAGCATCATCCCAAGCTAACGCGGCATCTATAGGGGAGTTAATGACATTTTCTTGTGCGCGCACCAGTGCATGGTGAGCCGCTATTATTTGGCCCTCCCACTTAACATTTGTGTGTTGTAGAGACCATTGCAGCGACAGTTTTTCAATTTCACAGCGTAATCGTATGATGTCCTGTAAATCATCTACAGTGGCAGAGCTTACTCTAAAGCCACGTTGTGCATTAGCCTCTACTAAACCTTGGGTGCTTAATAGCGTAAGCGCTTCGCGCAATGAGTGGCTAGATCCACCGTAACGTGTTCGCAGCTCTTCAATCTTTAACCGTGAATCGGGGGCAAGTTCGCCAAATGAGATATCTCTGCGAATGGCACTGGCTAACAAACTGACGACTGTTTCATTGTTATTATTATTAGAGAAAATCATAAATTTCCAACAGAACTAAAAATATGACACATTATTTACACTATCAACACAAAGATAGTCAAGAAGAAGTTAGTTTTGTGTCATAAATGAGCGTGGAAATTTTCAGCTATCATTGTCTAACTCGTTGTAGCAAGAGGAGCGTAGCGCATATATTATTCAATATAGCTTACTATTGTTGGCTTGCGTTTGTTTGTGGGCTCGCTCGATAAAACGTACCTAGCATATATTGGCTAGCGCCTAATCTAGCGGCATCAACACCTGCGTTATGGCCAAAGTAATGCATAAGTGGGTGCTCATAGAGCAGCAGGTAAATTAGTTATTACACAAATTAATAAGGAGGTGAGTAGCTATTTGTAATGTTGATATTTTATAGCGAGTATTTTATGGTGGCAGTAGGTTAAATTAGTTAGGGGTAGACTATGGACAGTCATTTCTTTTCAGTTACACCGTTGTTTAAAACCAAGCGTTTGCAGGTGATAGATACAATAAAGTTTATTATGGATGATGAGTTATCATTGCTGCTTAATCTTGCTGTTATTCAGCTTTTGTCCCCAGAGGTGGTTAAATCACTGCCTTGCTCCTTTCATCACATAAATAATAGCCAACAAGCCGCTGCTTGGTTAGAGCGAATGCAACAAGAAGGGCAAGTATTAGTGGTTGTCGATGATGTTAGTAAGGCTATGATAGGCTTTGTTTTTCTTTTTCAATCAAACGATAACATAGTGCATCTAGGCTATTTACTAGGTGAGCTATACTGGTCTCAAGGCTACGGTTATGAGTTATTAACAGGTTTACTGCTTTGCTGTAAACAAAAGCAGCTAGCTAAAACATTGGTGGCAGGGGTTGATAGCTTAAATGTTGGCTCAGCTAGGTTGTTGGAGAAAGTAGGCTTTATCGCGGATAACACTAATAATGATGAATCGGTCTTTTATCAATATGACATTATTTGATATATGAACGGATTATGTTTCTGGTCGCTACTTATTTAAGTGACAGGCAGTTAAGTGATCATCAATAACTGCCTGTTGGTAGATCAGGCTTGGTAACAGGCATCAAAGAATTGGCGCTCAAGTAATACCGCCTGTTGGAAATAATCGCTAATCTCTGCTTGCTCATCATTATTTGCAGCTAGATAAGCGCTATCTAACTGGCTGCGTAAATGCTCTACAACTGATTCAAAGTATTCACCTGCGTGCAAGTTTATCCATTGTGCAAAATAAAAGGGCAGTGAATCTGCTCTATCAGCGACAGGCTGTGCCCAGCTTAAATAAACCCACTCTGCAACACTTAAAACAGCAACCATGTTGCCATAGTTACCACTGTTCGCAGCTTTTAACATTAATGCTTGAAAGTCGCTGGTTGGTGTTAATAAATTAGGCTGTTCTTGCTCAGATAGAGGCACATTAAGCGCTTGAAATGAGCGTTGAAAATAAGTGTTTTCAGGGCCTGCGATAATACCTAAGAAAGCCGCTAACGGCAGTCTATCTGCCAGTGTTGGCGCATTGTGAATAGCGCTAGCAGCCAGGCGTACAAAATTATCTATAAAGCTGTAGTCTTGCGCTAGGTATGTCCGCATTTTATCTAAAGGTAGTGTGCCTTGAGCGAGCTCTTGGCAAAAAGCATGGCTGCTAGCGGCTTGCCAGTTTTCAATGCATGAATTTTTAAGCAGGTCACTTGGACGCATGTTCTATCCTCAATATGGTTTACATGTATTTTATTATCTACTTAGAATTAAGCAGATTCACAGGTGCTATTTAAAATTGCAACGGGCGATGATTACACGCCACGTTTATCACTCCATATTCGAACATGAGTTCGATCACAATAAATATAGTTGTGCTTAGTACACAGATCGACAACCGCTTGATCATTGTTAGCGAGTGCCTGCACCGTATCACCTAGGGGCATTAAATAGACATCAATGTGTGCAGCAGCGGCAGTAATCTGCTTTATCTGTGTTAAACAAGATTGCGCCTCTTGCTTATTCACTACAAACTTAAAGTAGCAATCTGTACTATTATCAACGATGTTTTTAATCGCTTGTGGGTTAATTCTTTTTTGTACAGGCTCATTTGCATTGGCAAGTTTAACACTCATAGAGAACAATACATGTTGCTGATAATTTTCTGTAAACTGGATGGCTATTGATGCATTAGTTTCAATTGTAACCTGCTGCTTTTGCTTATAAAAATGCGCTAGTAATGCTTGAAAGTCTGCTTTTTTCCAAAATAATAATGGCTCGCCACCGCTGATAACAATATCGTATTTACTATCACCGCACAAAGCGCTTACCTGCTCGATAATGTCTGTACTCGTTTGCTTTTTCCACTGGCTTTTAAAACAGGGGTCGACAGCATAATAAGTATCGCAACCTAATTTTTTTTGACCTTTATCATCAACATATTGAACAGCAAATCCAGAGCAGCTTAAATTACAGCGCGCCAGGCGAATAAAAATCGACGGCCTGCCCACTCGCTTACCTTCGCCTTGGACAGTAGGGCCAAATATTTCACTAACATCAAGCATAGACAGTGCTTTTACTCTTTGGTGTTTCAAGGAACTCTAAATGAGATACTTCAATATTGATGGTTTGCATTTTTTTCTGCACGACGCCTAGCAACCAGGCAGATAAATTTTCACTGGTTGGTACATAATCAACTAAAATAAAGCCTTCATACAGCTCTATCACATGCGTTGGCTGATCTTGTACTAAGCACAAATTAGGGGTGTAATAGCCCTCCTCATGCAGTGTTAAATTGTTTCTATCACTGAAGTGTGGCAACAGTGTGTCAAAAAGAGGATCATTAATGTCTAAAATAAACTTATGATCTAGTGTTTGGTCTAGGAACCTTTTAAACCAGTTAAGGTGCTTGAAATCTGTCACCATACCATTGATTAAACGATCCGCGCTGAGATGCACAATCACCTTGCCTTGATGACCATGTAAATGCCGACAAGATAAGCACTCATCTAATGCAAAATCGGGATTCAATGTTTGTGACCACACGCGATGGCCGTAACAAAAATCAAATTCTTTCGCTATATCCCACTTCATTTTACGACCTTATTGGCAAAAGACGATTTTTATATCGAACCTTTCACGCTAATTAATTGTTAATACCTAATTACTGGATTTTAACAGATCCTAGGCCTCGCTGTAACTGAGCTTTGACAATTTAGAGGTTGCGGTTTTTTTTAAGGAGCCTACTATTATATTAGTCAGTCTATTTGATAGATCACAGGATTGTGGAAAAACATGAATTTGAAAGCACCTCATATGTTAGTCGTTTTTTTCATGTGCTTGTTGAGCAAACAACGAAGCCATAAAAAACATGGCATAGCTATTTTCAGCTGTGTTGTCAGTGTACTAATGCTATCGGCTTGTACAGTTAATAATAAAAAAATCGTAGCGATTAATGCGCAACAATTAATATCAGAACAGGATGTCATAGACATTGCGACGTTAGCGACAGAGCAATTAGAATTATTATTAAATATCAAGTTACAACAGCGGCCAACGATTCATTTTGTTAGCGCGCAACAATTAAAGGCTCATATTCTTGAGCATGCTTACATAGTAGATTTAGATAACGCTCAAGCGCTGAGCCACTATAGTCAATCGGTTGTAGCGGTATATTGTGAATACGAAAAAGATATTTATGTTGTTGAAGACAATATCCAAGTATACGAAAGAGTGGATTATTCTGCACAAGAGTTAGTTTATGAAGCGCTGTTACACATCTTAACTCACGAATTAGTGCATGCAATACAAGATCAGCAAGGGTTGTTAAACTGGTATTCTGATGATGATGCCGAAAATTCAGCCTTTTCTACCTTGGTTGAAGGCCATGCTGATTTACAAACGGCATTAGTTTTAGAGAGGATGGGTGTTATTGATGACATATATAATTATGGCGTTCAAACGGTAGCAAGTGATAGCGATGATATAGCATTTAATCAGTACAGCGATAAGTTTTCGCAAAAGTATGTGACAGGTAAAAAAATATTTAATGAGATTCATCAAAAGTATGGCAATGGCCAAGCGTGGCGGGTTTTAAAAAGGCCAGAATTACAAATACAGCGCATGCTTAATCGTTGAAGGATATAGAGTTACAATATCACTGATAAATGGTTTATTAAAAAACAGTACGTTATGCTCAGAATCTGAGTTTTAAGTACTGTTTTTGAGCAGGCGAAAGTTGTGCTAATAGAGTGTTATCAAATATTATACCATTTGACTTCTGCTGGCTGTAAAATAGTATTTTGATATTTCACAGCGACCTTGTTGTAATTAAAAATAAAACGCTGGGTGTTACTCTCTACAATTCTCACGCCTTCAGGTAATTGCTCAACAGGGATATTAGCTTGTAGGCAAAGGCGTGTTAAAACGTCCATTATTCCTGGTTTATTAAGCCAAGCAGTTAAATAATAACGTTTATTGGAACCAATCAACACGGGTCTATCACATTGAGTAGATATAATAATATCATCATTTATATCCATTGTTTCTAACCAGTTTTTAACTTCAGCGGTATCGCTCACCGCCAGCGTGATATCAGGTCTTAATGATTCTACATAGCTTATATTACTTTGTATTCCCGGCATTGGTGGGTTGAGGTTGATGGCAAAGTTATCGGTTTTAGAGCCACTTCGAGGACCGGCGAGAAAAGTACCCTGAAAATTATTAATAGCTTGTGTTAAGGGCGTATTGAAGGTCATTAACCCTGGGGCAAGTACTAATTCATAGGCCGCTAGGTCCTTGCTATTAGGTGAAATAATATCAATAGACAAGCCAAGAGAGCGCATTGCGCGATAGTGTTCAAAGACTAATCTAAAGTAGTTGAATGTCGCTCCTTGCGGTTGAATCTGCCACGCCCAATCAGATTGATAGTCAAAAACGATAGCAACGCGGGCGTTGACAGCTTCAACATCGGGCATGTTTTTTAGCTCTTGGGCAACAGTTTTCGCTTCATTTAGCCCTATGGCTGCAACATTATCTGGGCGATTTAAGCCTGAATGCATTTGCTCTTGAGCAAAAGGGGCTTGTCGCCAGCGGAAGTAACTGACAGTTTCAGCGCCATGAGCAAAAGCTTCCCAAGTCCATAACCTTACCATGTTAGGAAGTGGTGCAGGGTTGAACGGCGCCCAGTTAACAGGGCCAGGTTGTTGCTCCATTACCCACCAACGGCCTTTACCGACACTGCGGTATAAATCGTGATGAAAGGCCTGAAAATCTGGGTCACCTTGTTGTGAAAAACGTCGTTTCCACTCGTCACTGTCTTCAGAGCGATCTTCTAAAAATCCTAATGGGTAACTGTCCCAGCTGGCAATATCTAAATCTGCACCAACGTCATAGTGGTCAAAGTCAGTAATGCGCCCCATATAGTTGTGAATGAGGGGAGCATCAGTAAAATTTCGTAAAACATCCACTTGCGCGCGATTATAAGCGACGACTTGATCAGAGCTAAAGCGGCGAAAATCTAGCACGTGGCTTGGGTTTGGTTCAGTGACACACAGGTTAGGTAGTTCTATTTGTGAAAAATCATTGTACTGCATTGACCAAAAAATATTACCCCAAGCGTGATTAAGCGCTGTTATGCTGCCATATTTTTTTTCTAGCCAGTGTCTGAACTCGGTTAACGCCGCTCGAGTGTAAGATAGCGTCGTGTCATGGCAGCTGTATTCGTTATCAATCTGCCATGCTTTAATGTGTGGGTTAGTTGCGTAACGCTCAGCCATCAGTCTGCAAATGCGTACAGACTCTGCTTTATACGGCTGGTGGCTAAAACAGTAATGGCGTCTAGAGCCAAACTTACGTATTTGATTATTTGCATCTACAGCCAGCATGTCAGGCCATTTATCTAGTAGCCAACGCGGAGGTGTCGCAGTGGGTGTGCCCATCACAATGTCTAAGCCTGCATCACCTAAAATTTCAATCGCATGATCTAGCCAATCCCAATTAAGTTGATTAGCTTGAGGTTCAATTTTGCTCCATGCAAACTCCCCGATGCGAACCCAACTTAGCCCAGATTCAACCATGCGTTTAGCATCGTCGGCCCACATTTGTTGGGGCCAGTGTTCGGGGTAATAGCAGCAGCCTAAGGTACGCTTCATGGAATTCTCTCTTCTATAAAATTTATTATTTGAAAGGTTGATATTAAATTAAGGGCTTAGTGACAATTTGCACTTAAATATGTACTTGGTACTCTGCTAAGCCTGCGACATCGGATCTGACAACAAATGTCATTCCTGCATTTTGCTCGGCTAATTCTTTAGCGCTAAGGCCTTGCCTGGCCGTGGTGATTATTAATTGATCGAAATTTGCACCCCCTAAAGCTGGGCAGCTCACATGTGCAGTAGGCAACATAACAGCTTGCAGAAATAGCCCTTGAGCTGAATATTGAGCGACGCGTGAAGCACCCCACTGAGCAACCCATAAACACCCTGTTGAATCGCAGATCGCGCCATCTGGGTTTAAGTTATCAGGACCAAAATCGATAAACAGTTGCGGTTCACCTGTAGGCCAGCCATCAATTGCTGATAAGGGTGTGCGCCAAATTTTTTGTTCAGCGGTGTCAGCATGATAACTAAACTTGCGATCAGGAGAAAAACAGATAGCATTGCTAATCGTTATATCACTATGGATTTTTCGCAGCTCAGATTGATAGTAACGGTAGATAGCACCTGCTTTAGTTTGCGCTTGTTTACCCATAGTGCCAATCCAAAAACCACCCCAAGGATCCGCTCTGCCATCGTTTGAGCGAGTAGCGTTGTTGTTTGCTTCTAAAGAGCAAATGAGTGTTTGATCTGCGGTCTTTAAGTTAAATTTGATGAGAGCACTTTCACTGGCAATAATAAGATGATCGCGATCTATCCAGCCTGCAGCAGAGACATATTCATCAAATTGCCAGCGCAGTAAGGTATCGTTTTTTTTACTAAACAGTGTTTTGGATAAAATATCGAACCAAAATAATTGTGCCAAAAGGGGGTGCCATAGCGGACCTTCTCCTAATTCACAGGCCGATTTATCAAAAATCTCTATGCTCATGTTAAAGTTTCGCACTGTCATAAGCGGCAACCATTTCTTTGGCAATCATGGCTATTTTTTCTGTGCTATAGCCAGGTTTAAATAAAGCAGAACCAATGCCAAACCCAGAGATACCGACATTTAACCATTGTGCGAAGTTACTCGCGCTGGCGCCACCTACTGCAAATAAAGGGATGGACTTAGGGATAACGACTGACATCGCTGCTACACCTGCGGTGCCGATAATGGAGGCTGGGAATATTTTAAGGCCATCGGCACCAGCATCAATGGCGGCAAAACATTCACTAGGGGTCAGTACGCCTGGGAAAGATTGCATATTAAGCGCTTTTGTTCTCTTAATAACATCGATATTACAATTAGGTGAAATAATCATAGTGGCGCCCGTTTTTGCCACCTCTTCAACTTCTTTGGTGGTTAATACCGTTCCCGCACCGAAAACAGCCCTATCAGAAAAATTATCCACCATTAATTTAATGCTCTTGACAGCAGAAGGTGAATTTAAAGGGACTTCGATTTTTGTAATGCCGGCATTAATGAGTGCTTGCGCCGCCTCAACTGCCTGCGAAGGTTCAATTCCTCGAAGAATGGCGATGAGCTGTCTATCTTGCATTGGATGTGTCCTTTTAAATTGCTGATAATTGTTTATAAGCCAGTGTTAAGCCTTGTAAGGTCATAGTCTCACTGTTTTCTTGTCGCGTTTTAATCGACATCAGGTTTAAAGCACTAGAGTAGTGTTTGCTTAGCGTTGATTCGCCAATAACAATAACCTTTAAATCTTGTATGTTCTGTGCAGCCAAATAGGGTTCACAATTAGCCAGTTCTAGGCCAATTAATAAACCAGATAACCGCGAGTAGGCAGCCGTTGCGGGCAGATCACTAACGAGTGATTGGGCGCGTATAGAAAAAAGCTCAGCGCTGACCCTCTCTGGGTGTTGTAAGCTATCTTTAACGGCGCTTTGAAACGCCTCTTCATGCCATGATGAATCATCTAGGCAGTGGCGCAACACGGATTGTTTTGATAGTAATGCAAACAGCTCACCGGTTAGAAATGTTTGGAACTGAGTTACTTTACCATTGACGATATTTGCCCATTTAGAATGAGTTCCCGGTAGGCAAACGACACCAGTGAACGTTTTATCGTTGATAAGTAAACCCGCTATCTGGGTTTCTTCCCCACGCATGACATCAGCAGGTGATAGTTGCTTAATACCAGGCAAGATATTAATTTCAACCCGAGGATCATTTACAGGCACTGTTGTAAAACTGCCGTACGGCGAACACGGCGCACTTAGGTAGCTAGCCTCAACCCAGCCCTGACGAGAACCGACCATGCCGCAGGCTAATACTTGGGTCATACCCTCTTTGTTAAACCAATCTTCAATTAGCTCTATGAGTACCGGCTCGAATTGTGTTGAATTCAAACAATTCATACCTTGATCACTGCGCCGGTAGTCTAAAGCTTTACCTTGAAAATCCATTTTCCAAACTCGTAGATGACTAGTTCCCCAATCCACGGCGACCCAATTACCAGCGCTCATCCTGTGACCACCACACCGCCATCAACAGCAATGGCTTGCCCTGATATCATACGGCTAGCTTTAGAGGCTAAAAATAAAGTAGCGTCGACAATATCTCTGGGAGCTAAATGCTCTTTTAAACACTGACGCTCAAGGTGTGCTGCCAAATCTTCTGGAGTGGCCCACATATCTAGTTGTTTTTGAGTGAGTACCCAACCTGGTAATAAAGTATTAACACGAATATTATCACCACCTAATTCGCGAGCCAGTGCACGAGTTAGGCCGGTAATGGCAGCTTTTGATGCCACATAGCCCGGGTAACCTGCATTGCCCATTAAGTAAGAAATAGATGAAAAGTTAATGATTGAGCCATGGCCCATTTTGCGCATACCATCGCTCACAGCTTGTGCTGTAAAAAAGTGAGGCTTTAAATTAACAGCCATCCCTTTATCCCATTGCTCTGAGCTATATTCGTGCAGTGAATGGCGGGCGTCGTTGGCGGCATTATTGATCAGTGTTGTAATCGGGCCGTTAGTGTTTTCAGCCTGCTTCATCGCGGCTTGAAGCGCTGTAATATCGCTAATATCACACTGAATAAAGAGTGGGCTAACACCATACTTTTCTTGCATTTGCGTAACAAACTCACTGGCATCTGAGCGCTGCACAAAAGCTACTTTGGCACCTTGCTCAATGAAACCTTCAGTGAGTGAGGCACCAATGCCTGAACCGCCGCCAGTGATAAATATGCTGCTATCTTTTAAATCGTGAAACGAAACATATTCTGACATGATAGAGACCTCCTTGAGGCTCGTTTATAAAGAATGTCTGCGGCTGCTCTGGCCGTATTAAGATCAGAGCACGCAGCAGCTTCTTGTATTATATTTTAAAGTTAATAATCGTTTGAATGCATTTTTAACTTCGTGTTAGTTACTTTGATCAACAGGAATTAATGGCTTTCTCTAGTGACAGGGCGGGTATCTTTACCCACTAAGAAATCTAAGTCAGCTCCGGTATCTGCCTGCATTACATGGTCAATATATAGTTTTGCGTAACCACGGCTATAATTTGCAGGCTCAGGTTGCCAGTGTTTGCGTCTTTGAGCTAACTCCTCATCGCTCACTTCAAGTTCAAGTGTACCGTTTAGAGTTGACATATTAATGATGTCGCCAGTTTGAACCAAGGCTAAAACACCACCGGCATTCGCTTCAGGCGCCACATGTAATACAACGGTACCAAATGCTGTGCCAGACATGCGGGCATCAGAAATACGCACCATATCTTTAATACCTTTTTCAACCAGGCAACGTGGAATTGGCATGTTTCCTACCTCGGGCATTCCCGGGTAACCTTTAGGGCCGCAGCCTTTTAAAACGAGAATAGTGTTTTCGTCAACGGCTAAATCAGGTAAATCAATTTTTGCTTTTAAATCTTCTATGTTTTCGAAAACATACGCTTTACCACGATGCTCTAATAAATGCTCAGATGCAGCAGAAGGTTTGATAATCGCCCCTTGTAAAGCCAAATTACCGCGTAGCACACGCAACCCAGAAGCTGCACGTAACGGTTTGTCATAACTGCGTATCACGTCTTCGTTAAAGCACTGGGCACCTTCAAAATAGGTTTTTATGTCTTTATTCAACACCGTATTAGCGGGGAATAATTTATGCTCCAATTCTTTTAATACGACTGGCATTGCGCCGGCATAGCAAAAATCTTCCATTAGATACTTGCCAGAGGGCATGCAGTTGACCAGTAGTGGAATTTCACCGCCAATTTCAAAATCATTGAGCGTTAAATCTATTTCAGCTCGACCTGCAATTGCCAGTAGATGAACTACAGCATTAGTAGATCCACCGACAGCAGCATTCGCCAATATTGCATTTTTTAAGCTTTCTTTGGTTAATACTTTGGACATGCATAGATCTTCTTCAACCATTTCCACAATACGTCTGCCAGTGAGGTGAGCGAGTGCTGCGCGTCGGGCATCGACAGCTGGTAAGGCTGCATTTGTCGGTAAACACAAACCCATAGCTTCAACTAAGGAGGCCATCGTCGAGGCTGTTCCCATCGTCATGCACACACCTGCGGAGCGACTCATGCCAGATTCTGCCGCCATGAAATCTTGTAGTGTCATTTCGCCAGCTCGAACGCTTTCAGAGAATTTCCAAACATCGGTGCCAGAGCCTATATCCTGACCTTTCCATTTGCCGTTCAGCATAGGCCCAGAAGAGACAACAATGGTCGGTAAATCGACACTAGCTGCGCCCATTAATTGGCCGGGTGTTGTTTTATCGCAGCCACCTAGTAGTACAACGCCATCAATGCCATAAGCGCGGATGCTCTCTTCAACATCCATCGCTAAAAGGTTTCTAAATAGCATAGCAGTCGGTTTCATCTGTGTTTCGCCCAATGACATAACAGGGAATTCAACAGGAAAGCCACCCGCTTCCCAGACGCCGCGTTTAACCATTTCTGCTAGCTCGCGTAACCCGGAATTACATGGGGTTAATTCAGACCAAGTATTGCAGATACCAATAATAGGGCGGCCATCAAAAACGTGATCAGGGAAGCCTTGATTCTTCATCCAGCTGCGATGAATAAAGCCATCTTTGTCTTGTTTACCGTACCATGCAGCTGATCGGCGTGTTTTCTTGTCGCTCATATTCTTTTACCTTCTATTACCCATAAGGTTGCAGGGAAAGCGACAGGTAATTGAATACCCCTGTCCATTAATACCCGGCCACTAAGTGTAAGTTTATTTGATTTTAATGCCGGGTTTCCACGACTTGTTTGGGCGCTTTGTTCGCGATTGTAAAGTGCTATTTCATAACGTACATCGTGCTCTAATCCCGTGAGCCGAATAGGCTTTGGCAGCACTTGATTAGACACCGTCATTTGGGCGATAAAAGCGACAAAGCGACTATCATCAGCCGCTATTTGTAGCTCACCCAGCACCGCGTCATCGTCACTGTCTAAGCGCAAAATGTAACCGCTATGTAGCCATTCTCTGTTTGTTTTGTACCAATTAGTCACTTTTTTTATCAAAGCAATATCGCTGTCGCTAAGCTCTCTAGGATCCATTTCCATGCCCATGTGGCGACTGGCTGCTACCCAAGCGCGAAAGGCAAGAGGAAGCTGGCGACCTGAAGTATGACAGTGAGCGGGCCCAATATGGCTGCCAGTGATTTCACCGGGGAAAAACAGCGCTGCGTTATGTTGCATCCAAAATCTTTCAAGGGCATCATTTGAGTCAGATAGCCAAATACGATGGGTGCGTTTAAGTATGCCAAAATCAACTCTGCCACCGCCTGAAGAGCAACTTTCAATTTCAACATTCGGGTGAGCGGTGCGTAACTTATCTAACAGGCGATACAGGGCAATGGTTTGTTTATGATCGACAATGGGTAGCACGCGATTGTGATCCCACTTTATGTATTCAATATCATACTGTGTTAAAAAGTGCGATAAACGCTCAAAAAGATAGTCGCAGACTGCAGGCTGACTTAAATCTAATACGAGCTGTTGCCTACCTTGTTGTTGCTCTGCTGGGCCGAGTAACCACTGTGGATGTTGGCGATATAAATCACTATCGATGCTGATCATTTCAGGTTCAAACCAAAGCCCAAAACCCATGTTCAAACTGTGTACATGGCTGATAAGAGGGGCTAGACCTTGAGGGTATTTTTGCTCATCAATAAACCAGTCTCCTAAGCTGGTGGTGTCATCATTTCTATTAATAAACCAGCCATCGTCCAATACAAAACGCTCAGCTCCGGCCTCAGCTGCCTTTTGTGCTATATCAAATAACACACTGGTGTCGTGATCGAAATACACTGCTTCCCAGCAGTTATAGTGAACAGGTCTTAATTTTTCGGTTGCGGGAAACTTGACGATTCTTTGCCTTAGGTGCTGCTGGAAAGTTTTTGCTAGACCATTGAGGCCTGTTGCTGAAAATGTGGCATATAGCGGAGCACTTTCAGCACTAGTTACCGGTTCACTATGATTAGCAGTGGCGTGGCCAAATTGAATAAGTCTTCTGCCATCGGCTAGTTCTTCAGCCAGCATTTTATGGCCACCAGACCAGCCATAATGTAAGCCAAATGCATAGCCGTGACTGTTAGTTGTACCTGTGCAAGGTAAAATAACACCGGGAAAATGTTCGTGAGAAGTTCGGCCCAGCAGGCATTCGCGCATTCTTATGCCGGTATGCCAAGGGACTTGCTGCATTTGAAACTCGCCACACCAGCGCCCTGAAAACTCAATACAATGCTGACTGTTGTGTGGCGCGGGAAGTACGGGAGCAGCTAACCAATCGATAACAATAGGATTTTCAGAGCTAACCTTTGACTGAAAGACAAACATATTAGTTTGCCTGTCAGCGATGATGATCAGTTGGTAGCTAATCGCCAGCGCTTTATCGATAAAATGGAGAGTTAGCTCACTCGTATCATCGGTGTCAGTCAGTTGCTCGCGATCAAAGCATAAATTCAACCACAATGTTTGCCCTTGTCGATCTTTGATTGTTAAACCTGGTTGTCCTGGGTAAGTCGCGCTGTGTAATGGGGCTACAGATAAATCGGCAACGGCGTCTAAAGTACCACAGTTTAAATCATGTACGGTGCAAAGGGCGAGATCAGTGATGTTTTCGCTGTCAGGAAGTTTGCTTCCCCAGTAAATAACCGACGGTAATTGGTTGTTATTACTCTGTAAAATTACGCTCTGTGAAATAGTGTCTAAGCGCCAGCATTGAGTCATCGCATTGGTCCTAATAAAATCTAGAATATGTTATTTATCAGGCTCTTTCATCAGATATTGATTAAAGAGCCACAGTTTGTCATGGCACTGTTATTTAACAGCTCCTAATGTAAGGCCAGCAATAAAATGTTTTTGCATGGTAAAGAACATAAGGACAGGTGGTAGAGCTGCAACAATAGAGCCTGCAGAGACCAGATGCCAAGAGGCAACCCATTGGCCATTAAGTGAATATAAGCCAGCTGTCACAGGTTGTGTGCCAGCGCCTTGAGTCAGTACAGTTGCCCAAAAATAATCATTCCAGATGAATGTAAAGATTAATACGGATAGTGCAGCAACCGCAGGTTTCATTAATGGCATAACGACATACCAAAATATTTGGATTTCAGAGACACCTTCGACACGGGCAACTTCTATTAATTCATGTGGCAACGCTTTAATAAAATTACGCATGAATAACGTACAAAACCCGGTTTGAAAAGCAATGTGAAATAACGCTAAACCAGTAGTGGTATTGTACATACCGATAGAAAGAGTGAGATCACGCACGGGCACCATTAGAATTTGGAAAGGTATAAAGTTACCAGCGACAAACATAAAGAAAACGAGCATGTTGCCACGAAACTTATAAATACCTAAAGCAAACCCAGTCATACAAGACAAAATTAAGGTGCCGATAACGGTTGGAATCGTCACTTTAAAGCTGTTGAGTATATATTGGCCTATAGGTGAGTTAGTAAAAACTGCAGTATAGTTTTCGAGCATATTGAAAGAGGTAGGCCATCCCCAATAGTTGCCTGCATTAATGTCGCCCGCTGATCTTATAGAGGTAAGCGCTACCGCGATTAACGGCAGCAACCATAGAATAAGTGCGATAGGTAATGCGATTTTATACATTAACTGAATGCTAGGTGTCGATTTCTCGATAGGTCTTGGAAACATATTAGTGTCCTCTCTCGTCACGGTACATTTTGTAGAGGAAGCCTGCGATGTAAATCATCATAATCAGGAATAATACGACGGCAATCGCTGCGCCATAGCCCATTCTAAAACCATATTCTGAGAACGCTTGTTCATACATATAATAGGCGAGTACTCGACTAGAGCCCCAAGGTCCGCCACTGGTCATAATTGATATCAAATCAAAGCTTCTTAAAGCGCCTATTACGGTTACTACCACAGCGATGAACGTAGCGGGCTTTAGTTGAGGAAGAATAATGTACCAAAGAAGTTTCCAGCCTTTTGCGTTATCAAGGCGTGCAGCTTCTATCTGTTCGGGATCGACAGAGTTCAAACCTGTTAAATATAAAATCATGCAATAGGCTGTCTGTGGCCATAAACCAGCAACGATAATACCGTAGGTTACATACGTTTCGTCTGCAAGCACGGCGATAGAATCAAAACCGATAGCATTTAAAAGAATGTTCATTAATCCGTGAGTTGGATCATAAAACCAAGAAAAAACTAAGCCAACAACAACTTGTGAAATAACAAATGGGAAGAAAAATAACGATTTATAGATACGAATGCCGCGCACGGTTTGATTCAAAAACAATGCTACAAATAGCCCTGCAGGAACCGCTAGCATATATAGCACTAGCCAAATCACATTGTTCTTCAATGACGTGTAAAACGCTTCGTCATCGATTAACTCTTTATAGTTATCTAAGCCCACATATTCTTTATCACCTAACCCATCCCAAGCATAGAACGAAATATCTATCGACTGGAAAACAGGAAGAATGACGTACAAAGAAAACATGATAATGCCTGGTGTTAGAAACAGCCAAGGAGCAAGTTTTATCTGATTGGCCTTCCAAAAAGCACGCATAGCAATCACCTCATAAAATAATGAATACCGCTGATTATTAAATACTGAATATTTCTTTATAAACAGCGGTATGTTTTGATGTTAAGTAAAGTTAATTACTTATAGGCACGCTGGCGTACTTTTTCTAAACGTTTAAGAATTGTGTCTAAACGTTCAGGTTTAACCATGAATTCTTGAAAACCTTCCATGCCTGCTTTGGCCATTTCCGCAGGGGCATCGCGATCAAAGAACTGAGCGACTTGAGAAGTTTGAGACAGCATTTTAAAACCGGCTTGTAAAAACTCATCATCGCCTGCAACAGAACCTGAGTTAATTGGTAGTTGCCCTAGGGTTAAGTTCATTTTGGTCTGAACATCAGCTTGCGCCAAATATGCTAAGAACCGTTTGGCATCTACTTTGTTTTTAGCTTTTGCAGGAATGTGTAACGTATCAGTTGGGGCATCTTCAGCAAGGGCTATGCCTTCAGTAATAGCTGGGAACTGGAAAAAACCTAATTGGTCTTTAGTTAAGCCTGCCTCTCTTAATGGAGCAACAGCAAAGTTACCCATCACATACATTGCGGCTTTTCCCTGCACCATTGGCGCAAGAGCTTCTTGCCAGCTGTACGCTGCGTGGTTTTCTAAAAAGAAGCCCGCATCGACTAATTCTTTCCAGTTGTTCATTGTGTTTACGACGCGCTTATCTGTCCAAGAGATTTCTCCTTTGGTAAGCGCCATATGAAAATCGTAACCGTTAGTTCGCAGGTTTAGGTAATCAAAAACACCTGCTGCTGTCCAAAGATATTTTGTACCAATGGTAATTGGGGTAATACCAGCGTCTTTTAACTTAGCACCTGCTGCTTTAAATTCTGCCCAGTTTGTCGGCACCGTAATATTGTTTGCAGCAAACAAGTCTTTGCGGTAATAAACACCCCATTGATAGTATGTATAAGGAACACCCCACTTTTTACCATCAATAGTCATGGCCGCCGCTGCAGATGACAGCTTGTTATTAAGATCATGCTTTTTCCAGACATCATCCACAGGTTCAAATAGACCCGCATTGACATACGGAAGCATACGGTTGCCCGCGTACCACGTCACTAAATCTGGCGCTTGAGCCGTTAAGAAATTACGAATAGATGTTTTATAGCCTTCATGATCAAACAAATTTAAAGTAACTTTGACGTCAGGGTTAGCCGCTTCAAAACCTTGAATTAGTTCTTCAAATGCTTTTTTTGGAGCGGGATCTGAAGTATCAGTATTGATTACTAGATTACCCGCAAAAGTTGATGTGCTAAATAGCGTAGTGAGTGCTATAGCTGCAATACTTTGCTTGAGTGGCCTTTTTTTATTTGTCATCAGATGTTCTCTCTATAATTTTTATTTGTGTGAGTTTTTGTGAGTACTTAGATATCAGCTACTGACTGCCATCACGCGTTCACCGCTTATTTAGCAAGGTGAATAAATGAAGTGAGATGATAAAAAAGCTAGTTCCAAATAATGAAACATGGTTTCAACTATTGACAATATGCTTGATTTAGCTGATACTGTCAATAGTTAGATGAAAATTTACTCAAGAGAAAGCGAATGTCAGTAGCGAAAAATAGTGATGGAACAGTCGGTAAAGCCTTAGATTTGCTGGACAAAGTGGCTTCAGTCGGGCGGCCTGTAAGATTCAGTGAATTACTTTTAGATAGTGAGCACCCTAAGGCGACGTTGTATCGATTATTGCAAACGTTAACTAATCAGCAGATGCTCAGTTATAACAGTGATAGCCAGCAATACAGTATGGGAGTGCGTCTTGTTCGCCTTGCCCATGTCGCTTGGAGGCAATCTTCACTGGCTCCTATAGCAAGGCCGCTAATAGATCAGCTCTCATTAAAAGTAGGTGAAACTGTGCATTTAGGCCAATTAGATCACGGGCAAGTGCTGTACGTTGATAAGCGTAACCCTGCTCTGCCATTAGCAATGTTTTCCGATGCAGGCAAGATAGGCCCAGGCTATTGCACTGGAATTGGCAAAGCGATGCTGGCTCATTTGCCAGATGAACAGCGAGATCGTTTTGTGATGCAGCAATCCTTTCATCGCTACACTGCCAATACACTGGTCACTGCTGAAGAGCTCATCGCTGAATTAGCGGAAATTCGTGAGCAGCAAGTCGCCTTTGATCGTGAGGAACATGAAGCGCATATCATTTGTATCGCCGCTCCCATTCTCTCAGCAAAGAAACGAGTGCTAGGAGGGTTATCG
This sequence comes from Gammaproteobacteria bacterium AS21, assembly GCA_038900335.1. Taxonomy (GTDB): domain Bacteria; phylum Pseudomonadota; class Gammaproteobacteria; order Pseudomonadales; family Balneatricaceae; genus Rs1. The sequence continues at coordinate 21,956 of JBBMRB010000016.1, forward strand.
ATCACAACATCAACAACGAGATATTCACTTAAAGAGCTAGAAGGGTTCAAAACAGATTTGCTAGAAACTGCACATAAAATAGGTCAGGTTGCGGAGTCATGGCATTTTCCTGAAACTAATAACTAATAACATTCGGAGTTGCCATGTCAGGCGTATCATTAAAAAAAATAATCAAAAAATACGATAACTTACAAGTCATTCACGGAATTGATTTAGAAATTGAAGAAGGGGAATTCTGCGTTTTTGTTGGCCCTTCTGGTTGTGGTAAATCAACTTTATTGCGAATGATAGCAGGTTTAGAAGAAACCACTGGCGGGCAAATGAGTATCGGCTCACGTGATGTAACAACAGCTGACCCCGCTGAACGTGGGATTTCCATGGTCTTTCAAACATACGCTTTGTATCCTCATATGACCGTTGAAGAGAATATGGGCTTTGGTCTGAAAATGAACAAAGTAGACAAAGCGGTTATTAAGGAAAAAGTCGCAGCGGCGTCTAAAATACTCAAATTAGATGCTTACTTGAAGCGTAAACCTAAAGCGTTATCAGGTGGTCAACGTCAGCGTGTCGCGATAGGAAGAGCGATTGTACGTGGCCCTGAAGTGTTTTTGTTTGACGAGCCGTTATCTAATTTAGACGCTGAGTTACGCGTCGAAATGCGTGTTGAGATTGCCAGATTACATAATGAAATTGGTGCAACCATGATTTATGTTACACATGATCAAGTTGAGGCGATGACATTAGCAGATAAAATTGTCGTATTGCGTGATGGCCGTATCGAACAAGTAGGGTCGCCACTGCATTTGTATGATGATCCTGATAATAAATTTGTAGCGGGATTTATTGGCTCTCCAGGCATGAATTTCGTTAAAGGTGTCGTAGTTGATGGCAAAGTAAAAATACCAGCTTTAGATAATAGAGTCATTACTACCCAGGTAGTACTACCAGCTGAAGGAAAAGGAGTGAGCGTGGGGGTTCGCCCGCAAGCTTTTACCTTAAATGAAGAGCCGGGCTCTTTAACAGTTGATATCAAAGAAGAGCTAGGTGGCGTTGCGTATATTTATTTGAACACAATCAATGGTGAGCGAATAGTCGTGGAATCGCGAGGCAAATCTCAAGCTAAACATGGTGCTAGCATCAGTGTGGATTTTGATGAGAGTGATGTAATGCTGTTTGATGAAGACAGCGATACTCGCCTGCGCTAGTAAAGTTTGATTAAGGCACATCATGTGCCTTTTTTATTGCCTTTTGCTAGCGTGATAATGACAAAAAAATTGCTAATCTAGATGCTAATCTTAACAGTAGGTTAAAAATTCTAGGCATATATAAGCTATGTCATCGGCGTAGAGTTTTGGCTCTCGCAGTGAATAGTGTGTAAGAAACCGATAAGTTTTAATCCGCGTTTGCAAGTGCGCTACAATCCGTACTTATTATTTGCAGTGAACTATGAGATTATTGATGTTTGAGTCATATTGACAAATATCGTCATCTATTGAGTACCACTAATGAATATCAGTTGCCCCCAGTGTAATGTCACTAATCGAATCCCTCAAGAGCGCCTTGGCGATAAGCCTAAATGCGGCAAATGCAAAGGCCTTATGTTTAATGCACAGCCGCTGGCATTAACCAGCGCTAACTTTGCTAAGCAAGTACAGAGTAATGAGTTGCCAGTGCTGGTGGACTGTTGGGCTAGTTGGTGCGGACCATGCCAGCAGTTTGCGCCAATATTTGCAGAGGCTGCCGCGCAGTTTGAACCTAATATTAGATTATTAAAGCTAGATACTGAGCAAGAACAAGGTATTGCAGGGCAGTGGAATATTCGATCTATCCCAACCTTGATTTTATTCCAACAAGGTAAAGAAATTGCTCGTACCAGTGGTGTGATGCCAGTGAGCCAGCTTAAACAATGGCTGTTAAGCAACGGTGTCACGGTATAGACGAATACTGCTTGGTTAGAAACCTGATCGTTACAGGCAATGTAAATGCAAATAAGAGCAGCAAAGTACGCAGATATTAATGCCATTAGTGAATTGATAATGCCCTTAGTAGAGCATGCTATTGTGCCAACGTGTAGTGAGCAAGGAGCCAGCTTACTACTGGCGTCGATGAATTCAGCTAGTATCGAAAGATATTTTGCTGAAGGTTATCAGTATTATATTGCCCAGTTATCAGCTGAAATCATTGGCGTTATAGCTATCGTGGATAACTCGCATTTATATCATTTATTTGTCGCGCAACAGCATCAAGGCAATGGCTGTGCGCGAGCACTTTGGCGGCATGCAAAAGAGCAGTGCTTAAAAGCGGGGAATAACGGTCACTTTACCGTCAATTGCGCGCTAAGCGCTGTACCTGTATATAAGCGCTGGGGTTTTGTAGCACTAGCAGGTATCAGAGAGCGCCATGGTGTCAAAGATGTACCGATGTCGCTAAATAGTGATCGGATTAAATTAGCTTAATAGCTAACGTCTTGATTTGGCAATAATAAACAAGCCTGCACATAATACGCCTGCTGAAATTAACATTTGAGTTGTAATGTGCTCACCCAATAGTATTGCAGACAGTGTAATAGCGAGAATAGGTACCAGTAAGCTAAAAGGTACTACTTGTGCAACAGGGTGGCGCTGGCATAGCCATGCCCAGCATCCGTGGCCGACAATGCTGCCGATAACTGCTGAATACAGTATGCCTAAATAGCTATTTAAACTGGCATTTTTCAATGTTTCACTCGGTAGCCCTTCTACAAAAAAGGCAATGATTGACACCATTACGGTACCAAAAATAGCGGTCCAACCGATAATATCGATCGGTCTAATTTGTTTGGGCATAGAGCGCAGTAGTACAGAATATATACCCATAAACATCGCCGATAATGTTGCTATTACTAGAGCTAAGCTAGCGCCAAGTAAATTTGGCTCATAGAACAAAATGATCATTGCACTAAAGGCTAGCATCAAGCCGAAGACTCTGCGTATACCGGGTTTTTCTTTGAGGAAGATCCAAGCAAATAATAAGGCAAACGCAGGGTTTAGTTGAATAAATAACGAAATAGCCGAAATGTTGGTCGTCAACTCAGAGGCGAGAAAGAGCAAGCCGAAGTGACCGGGTACCAATACTAGCGAAATTAGTAAGTAGTATTTTAAATACGGTAAAGGGTTACGTATAAAAAATGCTAATAAGCAGCCCACCATAAATAAGCGTAAGCTCAATGCGGTCCAGCTCGGTATATCTAACACAGCGTAGCGGATCGCTAAAAAGTTGCCACCCCACGCTAGCAAAGTAATAATCAAGGCGAGAATATCTATCGGTTTCCAAGGTTGGTTGTTATAACTTTGCATGGTGTTTCTGCTCTTGAGAATTGACGATGAATCAATTGATGATTAAAAATAAAGCAGTGTACTCTTTTAAAGAGGCACTATCTATAGACGAACAGATGAATAAACATATCCTGTTAATCGGGATTGTTATCGATAAAAACCGGTTAAAAATCAGTATTTGCTTTGGTTTAATAATGAAATAACGTATTACTTTGGTGTTGATGGCAGTGGTAAGTAGGTAATCAAAACATCTGTCGACAATGTTTGTTTTTGATAGTATACAATTTGTATTATAATTGTAATTTAAATATTGACGCTATGAGTTTGGAGATATAGTGTGCTTACTAAATGATATTTTGAGGGTGGAACAATGCGCTGGAAGAAAACGTTAAACATGGTAGAGGCCCATGCAGAAGGCGAAATTGGGCGAGTAGTTACGGGAGGAGTATTAGATATACCCGGTGCTACTATGCTAGATAAAATGACCTACATCAATGAGGTGGATGACAGTATTCGCCGTTTTTGTGTATTCGAACCTCGTGGCTATGCACAGATGAGTACGAATTTATTGCTACCGCCGACTCGCAAAGATGCTGATGCCGGTTTCATTATATTACAGGGTGATCAAGCGCATGCTATGTCAGGTTCTAACTGCATATGTGTCACCACGGTATTGTTAGAGACGGGTATTTTAGCGATGAAAGAGCCGCAAACTACGGTGCGCTTTGATATGCCAGCGGGATTAGTCACAGCGACTGCGCATTGTAAAGATGGTAAATGTGAGCGCGTTTCATTAGATATGAATCCTAGTTTTGTACATACCTTGGATCTGGAAGTAGAGCTTGCAGGTTATGGCAAAATTAAAGTAGATATCGCGTTTGGTGGTATTTTTTATGCGCTGTTAGATTGTGCACAACTAGGTATCAGTATTGAGCGCGATAACGCCAAAAAAATTGTAGAAATCGGTTGTGAAGTTCACAGGCAATTGAATAAACACCATAACATTGTGCATCCAGAAAATGAGCAACTAAAAGGTATCGCCTATGCCATGCTGATTGATAAGGATGCGCAAGGGCAGTTGCGTGGGGCGACAGTTTTACCCCCAGGTCGACTAGATCGCTCACCATGTGGCACCGGGAACAGTGCACGTATGGCGGTTATGCTCGAGCGAGGAGAGATTGCAGTCGGCGATAGCTATAGCGCTTATTCAATCATTGGAAGTCGTTTTGATATGACAGTGAAAGGTACAACCACAGTCGCCGGAAAAACAGCGGTGCTGCCACAAGTATCTGGGCGCGGTTGGATTCATGGTATTCACCAAATTGGCGTCGATCCAAGTGACCCTTATCAAGAGGGATATAGTGTCGCTGATTGCTGGGGCGATGCATTTGACCTTGTAAGATAAACAATATGGTTGAGTTGTGTAATTTAGATCGCGAGTGAAGATGAGAGTGGATATGGGAAATAAGAGTTTACAAGGCTGTTGTGTGGCTATTGTCGGCGCTGGTATCGTTGGTAGTTGTTGCGCTGCACAGTTAGTTTTGCAAGGCGCTAAGGTAACGTTAATAGATAGAGCAATGCCGGGCATGTCCGGTCCATCACGAGGTAACGCTGCACATATAGCAGCGCCTGAAATTATACCGATGGCGACTCCTGGTATTGTGTTTTCAGCATTAAAAATGCTGTCAGATCCTTCTTCCCCACTTAAAATACCGCTGATGCAATGGCCTTATCTTGTGCCCTGGCTGTTGCGCTTTGCCCTCAATTCACGTGTGGCTAGTCATCAAAAAAATATCGATATCTTAGGGTCAATGAACCGCAGTGTGATTGCGGATGTAGAAGCTCTGTTTGCGGCAACCGGTTTAAGCGAGCATTTACGCCGTGATGGTGCGCTGTATTTATATGAGAGCGCTGCTAGTTTACAAAAAGCTGGCGCTGCATTTGCAATGCGTGGCAACTATGGTTTTGACAGTGAAAAGTTAACTGCTGAGCAAATCTATGAGCTTGAACCTAATGTGGCAAAAATATTCACAGGGGGTTATAAGTTACCTCAATGGATGACTGTTGATGATCCGAAAAAAATAGTGACGGGGCTCGTTGATTTTTGTCTTCAAAACGGTGCTAGCTTTCACTGCGAAGAAGTTCAGCAATTTAACTTGAATCCACAGCAGGGGTCAAACACAGGAGTTGAGCTTCAGTTTAATAATGGCCAGCGACAGGTGTTTGATAAAGTTGTGCTCAGTGCCGGTATTTGGTCAACACCGCTGTTAAAAACATTGGCGACGCCTAAATTAATACAGGCAGAGCGAGGTTATAATTTGACCTATACCAGTCCTGAAATAGATGTTGGCAGAGCCATTTTGTTTGGCGATAGAGGTGTGGTCGCAACACCTTTAGACCATGGCTTGAGAATAGGAGGATGGGCTGAATTTGGCGGTGTTAAGCGCCCCCCTAATGACAAACACTTTAATACCATAGATACCATGGCTAGCGAGCTGTTTCCTAATTTGCAAAAACAACAAAATTATCGATGGATGGGCCATCGGCCCTCAACGCCTGATTCTCTGCCGATTATTGAGCGCAGTGAAGCTAATGCGAATATTATTTATGCATTAGGCCACGGCCATTTAGGTTTGACGCAAGGCCCTAGTACTGCTAACAAAGTCTGTGATTTGATGAGAGATGAATGCTAAATCATCTCCATCTTATTAAAAAATTGTGCTAACTAACGGCAATGTTTGCCGTATGGCTAGTAGATAAGTAGGCTAGAAATCGAGTTTTTACTTCGATAGTATGTTCATGAGCTAGGCGCTCTGCTAAATCCGCGTCTTGGTTGCGAATAGCTTCAATGATGTGGTTATGCTCAACTACTAGCTCTGGCGGCAAGCTGTCATTATAAGAGCGAAAGTAAAGGCGCAAAATACGGCGGCCTTCATCTAGTAAGCTAGAGTAACTTTTAGTCAGATAATTGTTTTTTGATGCAGTCGCAATCGCCATATGAAATGCTTGGTTGCGCTCAATCATCGCTATCACATCACCGTTATTGACGGCTTTGCTAAATTGCTGTTGGCATAAGTCTATCTGCTCTAGATCATGCTCGTTACGTAGTTTAGCCGCGAGCCTGTGAGTCGCTCGTTGCAGTAGATCAAGTGCATCAATGTACTGCGGGAACTCCTCAATGTTTAACGGTGCGATAATCGTACTTTTGTTAGGTAGTGTATTCACTAACCCTTGCGATGCCAGCCTAACCAGTGCTTCTCTAACAGGAGATCTAGAGACGCCAAAGCGCTCTGCTAAGCCCACTTCATCAACAGGTTGGCCTGGGCTTAAATGCAGCGATAATATTTCTTCGCGTAGAATATTAAAAATACGATTAGCGCCATCACCTCGAGTACGCTTCTCTTTGACTACAGTAGTTTCGCTCACATTTAATCCTTTATAGCTTAGGCATATTATTTTAATAGCCATTTAAATTTCAGGAGCTAATTCTACCTTTTTTTGCCTGACTTGTAATCGCTTATTTATTTAGTATACAAACTGTATTCAATGCAGTATAGTTTTTGTTCTTTAATATAAAGCAGACACTATAAAAGTCACGAGCGTTAGTAACGATAGGTCTTTGCCAGCATCGTTAGATTTTATTAGATCGTGAAAAAGCTATTTTAATCATAAGAAATGCCCCCTAGATAGAGGAAAATATATGAAACTTCAAGGAATTTACACGCCGATTATTACATCATTCAACAGCGATGGCAGTATTGATTACAATGCTTGGAAGAGAGTCATTGATAATCAGATTGATAACGGTGTGCACGGTCTAATCGTCGGTGGATCAACGGGCGAATTTTATACGATGTCAAAAGCTGAGCGTTTAGAGCAATTCAAATTTGCCAACGAATATATCGACGCTCGTGTTCCTTGGATTGCCGGTGTTAACGATATGGTAGCCACTCAAGCGTATGCTTATGCTAGTGCTGCAAAAGCGGCGGGTGCTAATGCAATGTTGGTCGCCGCTCCACCTTATTCTCTGCCTGATGAAACTGAGTTAGCAGCGCATGTAATTCGTATTGATGAAGCTGCTGATCTGCCGATTATTCTCTATAACTACCCAGGTCGTACCGGCGTTGAAATGGGCACTTCCTTTATGGATCAAGTGGCTGATCGCAAAAATATTGTGGCGATTAAAGAATCTAGTGGTGATGTTAATCGCATTCATCAATTGACTCTTGATTATCCACAGGTGCAATTAAGCGCGGGTGCTGAAGATCAAGTGTTAGAATTTTTTGCATGGGGAACACAGAGCTGGGTTTGTGCCTGTGCAAACATTTTCCCGAAAGCGTGTGTTGCTTTTTATCAAGCGTGTGTCGTCGATAAAGACTTTGTTAAAGGTCAGCAGTTTATGGCGACTTTGATGCCGGTAATGGAGCTATTAGAACAAAGTGGTAAATTTATACAGTGCGTAAAATTAGGTGCGAAATTACAAGGTGTTGATGGCGGACCTGTGCGTCTACCAATGATGGAGTTAGATCCGATAATGGCGAGTGAAGTGACAGCGGTTATTGAAACAGCGGCCCTAAAGCTTGAACAGATAATGGCTTAATCAATTAAATGAATGAAAATAGCGCGGTCATTATTATGCTTAGATCGCGCCAGTTTTAGGAGGATATATGTCAGATCTATTAACGACGAGTGAATACCAAGACATTGCCAACAATCTAGTGTTGCCAACACAGGCGTTTATCAATGGTAAATATGTCGATGCCATAGATGGCAATACCATGGCCAGTATTAATCCGGCAACGGGGAAGCTGTTGGCCAATGTTGCCGCTTGTAACGACAAAGATGTGAATTTAGCTGTTGCCAATGCTAAACAAGTATTTGAGCGCGGTGATTGGTCAAAATTACACCCGAGTGAGCGCAAAAAGGCGATTGCTAAATTAGCGCAGCTGATTACAGAAAATGCTCTAGAGCTTGCGGTAATGGAAACATTGGAAGCGGGTAAGCCGATCCATGAGTGTGTTATGACGGATCTGCCTGAAACTGCGCACTGTATCGCATGGCATGCAGAGGCGACAGATAAGTTATACGATCAATTATCACCCTCTGGCGATGGTGCTGTTGGCATGATAGTGCGTGAAGCTCTAGGAGTGGTCGCCTGTGTACTACCGTGGAACTTTCCGTTAATGATGGTGGCTTGGAAACTAGGCCCAGCACTAGCAGCGGGTAACTCAGTCATCGTTAAACCTGCTGAAACAACCAGCATGACAACCTTGCGTATTGCCCAATTAGCTGTGCAGGCAGGTATACCACCAGGTGTGTTTAATGTGTTGCCAGGGCTGGGGCCTGATGTCGGCGAGCCGCTAGGCATGCACGATGATGTACAAGTTGTGTCGTTTACCGGGTCAACCGCAACAGGGCGGCGCTTCTTAGAGTATTCAGCGCGTAGTAATTTAAAGCGGATCGTTTTAGAGTGCGGTGGCAAGAGCCCGAGTGTGGTGTTAGCCGATGCCGAGAATTTAGACTCAGTCGCTGAGAATATAGTGAATGCCGCCTTGTGGAACATGGGGCAAAACTGCACTGCGAATTCTCGCATTATTATTCACAAAGATGTCAAAGAGGAATTAACAGCCAAGATTTTAGCGCAGATGGAAAATTGGAAAACTGGCGATCCTATGAATCCTGAGCACATGCTCGGCTCTATCATCAGCAAAGTGCAATACGATAAAATTATGGGTTATATTGCGTTGGGTAAAAAAGAAGGAGCGACAGTGCTAGCAGGTGGTGAGGCCATCACTATTGGCGATGGTTTGTTTATCGCACCGACACTGTTTGACAACGTAACAGCGGATATGACGATTGCGATAGAAGAGATATTTGGCCCCGTATTTTCATTAATGCAAGCGGATTCAGATGAACACGCTTTAGAGCTGGCCAACCAAACATGCTATGGTTTACAGGCCTCTTTGTATACTGCTAATCTTAAAAAGGCTCATCAGTTTGCAAGGCAGTTACAAGCTGGCACTGTGTCAGTTAACTGTTTTAGTGAAGGTGACATCAGTACTCCATTTGGCGGTTTTAAATTATCAGGCTTTGGTGGCCGAGACAACTCACTGCAAGCACACGATCAATATACAGATGTTAAAACGATCTGGATTGATTTAGAAAACTAAATTTATTCCTGTCATCAATAATAGTAGTAAAGCATTAACAATCTAATTGATTGGCATTAATTAAAAGGGTGTTTAGCTGTAGTAGCTTAATGCCCTTTTTTATTATCGCGAGTTTATTATGCGCAAGTGTCTCTATTGAGTGCTTTGTGCGCAAATAGCGCGATGACTAGGAAATAGCTGAAAAGCGAGTAAACTTCATTTGAAAAGCATTGCAATGAATGTTTAAATCAAACGTTTGAGCATATGCTTAAAATGTACACAATTATCGTATTTTCAGGGGCAAGTAGTGACCAACAAACAATTAGCAGCTTTATATCTTGAACTTAGCGCCATGTATCATGATGAGCTATTTGGGATTAATTCTAAAGACTTGCCGATTACTGCTGATGTTGAAGAGCGGATTGAAGATAGTTGCCTGACAGCAGAAGATATTGCTCATTTAGAGCCTATTTTTGCCTACGGACACGTTGATGTCCACGAGCATCTTAGAGCCAAAAAGAAGAAGCGTTTTATTTGGTTTTAATAGGTGTTTGAAACCACAGCTTATTCATTAGCGAGAGTAAAGCTTCAAACAAACGACGCCGACTAAACTCAGTAATACCCCTAACCACTGCATCTTCACTAATTTCTCTTGGTATAAAAGCCGGCCAAAAATAGCAGATAAAATAACGCTGATAGCGGCAATCGCCATAAAAATAGCCAAGGGTCCTTGCTGTAGAGCAAGCGCTGCACAAATGGTGCCGATTAATGTCGGGCTACTCGCGAGAGATATAACGGAAAATTGGCGAATCGAAATGAGCTGTAATTTCTTATTAGTAGCTAGCGTGCGGATAATCAGAATTGCCGCTGTACCCAATAACACACTGAACTCCCAAAAATATCCAATCATATAAGGGTTGGCTATTTTGCTGGTATAACTTAGTGAGAAAAAGCTGAGAGCGCCAAAGCCCCCTGAAATAAAGGCAATAAACACCCCTTTATTACGGTCATTAGTTAAGTGGCTCATACGGTTTTTACTGATCGCAACAATAGCGCTGCCTAACAGTAGCAGACAAATAAATGCGGCTTGAGTCATACTAAGCGATTCATTGAGGAAGCTATAGCTTAGTAGAAAAGAGATGAGTGTCCTCATACTTTGGCTCAAGCTAGATGAGACACCAATAGGTAGAAATTTGAGAGCGTAAAACTGAGTCCATAAAAATAAACCACCACTGAGGCCAGAGAGCGCGAAAGCAGGTAATAATGGTATCAGTTGTCGGTATTCATCAACGCCGACACGGCTCAACATAGGTAGCAAAATAATACTTAAGGCGAGCATCCGATAAAAGGCTAATGATAGCTTATCCATTGAGCGCGCATGATGAGCTAATAAACTACTTTGTAGGGCGTAAGCAAAAGTTGAGGTGATGGCGAGGAAAAAAAACAAGTACGACTCCATGAAGGCTCAAACACAGTATAAAAGCCGCTGTGTGATAGCTTTATAAACAATCTAAAAGGCGGTATCTAGGCTGCGTATCTTACTCTTTAATAACATGATAAGCATTTTGAAAAGCGATATCTTTACTGTTAAGTATTCATTTGAGGGCTAATAGCACGAGGGGAAATAAAGGGTCAGTTTAAAATGATTAATGCTGATCGCTTTGCGGTACTTCGCTGGGCAGCCATTTTTTAGCTATTTCTTCAAATACACCATCTGCTTTGATTTTTAAGGCCGCCACTTTAAAACGCTCAATAGTAGCAGGGCTGATTTTTATATGATTGGAGCATTGGAACCAGACTGGTACCTTCCTTATTTCATACCAGGGGATCTGGACAATATCTAGTAATTGTTGCCTTTTAAATTCATATAACATGGTGTATTTCATACCGATTACAACATCAACTCTTTTACGGGCTAGCATTTGCGGTGCTTGCAGTAAACTAGGAAAAATATGATGAGCTATTTCAGTGTCATTAAAAAGCCTTGGGAATATCCTATCGGTGCCGTTGGCAAAGCCTACTGATTTTATTTTGTTTTTGTCGCTAAAATCATCATAGCTGCTAATAACGGTGCCTTTTCTGCTCATAGCAACGGCGGTTAAATCATACAAATAGACAATGTTTTGAAAAGGCTCGAAGTTTTTAGTAAAAATAGCGCAATCGAGTGTGCCATCCACTAGTTTTTTAATCATTCTAGGGTAGGGGACTAAGGTGATATCTGCCTCTAAGTCAGCCTCTTTTAAGATCGCTTGATAATACTCCCAAATAATACCGCGTATTTCGTTATTTTCAGACATACCCCAAGGCGAAAATTTAAAAATCCCCAATTTTAATTTTTCCGCAAAGACTAACTGCGGGCTTGAGAAAATAGTCAATGCGAGCAATATACTCAGCCATTTTTTTATAATTATTTTAGCTTCCATACTCTTTATAATCATTAATCACCACAAACGTCAAATCAAAGCCTGGTTATCAAAACATTGTATTGATGATATTTTGCTAAACAATATCAAAGTATTGATAGATAGGATAAACTTTTGGCTCAACATATTGACACAAATATGTGTCCTAGTTAGTTACTGTGTTTAAATAGATAGCGCTGTTTATTAGATTAGCACAATTAGAGCTAAGCCCTAAAAAATTTATGCACTGAGAACTTTACAAAATTAAATAGCACCTCATTTCTTTGGGAAAACCATGACCACGCCTGCAGTAAGTAATCGTAAGCCCCATTTAGTTTTATTGATCCTGCTTTCTGCGATAGGCCCTGTCGCACTCAATATTTTCTTGCCATCCATGCCTAATTTGGCGGTCTCTTTAAATACCAGTCACGATGTGGCACAGCTTACTTTAACACTTTATTTAGTGGCGATTGCCTTTTCACAATTAGTACTAGGGCCGCTGTCTGATAAATACGGTAGAAGGCCCGTTATTTTAGTGGGTATAGCAGTGTATGTGGTGGCCAGTATTGCCTGCGCCTTAGCGTTCACCATAGAGCAGTTAATTATTGGCCGCATACTGCAAGCCGCGGGAGGCTGCGCCGGAATAGTCATCACTCGCGCTATCGTCAGGGATTTGTATGATCAGCAAAAAGCGACGAGCATTCTCGGTTATTTAACAATGGTGATGGCAATAGCACCAATGTTATCGCCAATTATAGGTGGCTATTTAGATCAGCTCTATAGCTGGCGCGCTGGTTTTTATCTAGTGGGTGGGCTCGGTGTTATTTTACTCGCCTTTAGTTTTACTAAACTGCATGAAACGAACCTTGAGCTGGTCGATGACATGCGTTTGTTTAATGTGTTTTCCAAATACAAAGTATTGATTATCAGACGCCAGTACCTAGGTTATGTGCTTGGTACTTCATTCGGCTCTGCGGTGTTCTTCGCCTTTATTGCCGGTGCACCTTTTTACGCCACTAAAGTGTTAGGCTTATTACCTAGCGAATACGGTATCTATTTTATTATGGTCTCGTGTGGTTACATGCTGGGTAATTTTATTTCAGGGCGCTTTGCTACTAGAATAAGCGGGCGAGTGATGCTGATGTGTGGCTGCGCAATATTAATGCTGGGCGCTAGCGTGTTGTTATATTTTTATTTTGTTGGTTTTAGTCATCCGTTATATTTGTTCTTGCCTATGTCAGTTATTGCCTGCTCAAATGGTATTGCTATACCTAATGGCATGTCCGGTGCCTTGAGTGTTGAGCCTAAATTAGCAGGCACAGCATCCGGTTTAGCTGGCTTTATACAAATTTTATTGGGTGCATTTGCTACTTTCTTAGTCGGCTTTTTTCATGATCAAAGTGCGCAGCCGATGGTCTTTGTCATGTTGTTTTGCGCTGTCTGTTCTGTCCTGTTCTTTTTATGTATGGTTAAGCATAACAGCGATGAGCAATAACTAAGGCGTTAACAGCGATGTTAGCTTTTAAGAAGCTATCTTATATTTAGTAAAAGTAATGCTTATTTTCATGAAAAGTTAATCTCCATACGCTATCTTAAAGCTAGCGTCGTTATATTATTAGATTCTCGCTTGCTAAAAGGTCATATGCAAATGAAAAAAATATCAGCTTATTTTATGGTGTTCTCGCTCTTAGTGGGCTTTGGTTTATTAATGCCACACCAAGGCATACAAGCTGCTACACAGCAGAGCCAGCGCGCTAAGGTGCTCGACATTAGTGTGCAAAGTGTCAATGGCCGTATTAGCGCTGCCATTACGTTCTCTGACCCTGTGCAGGGCGATGTTAATTTGGATCAATGGCTGAGTATTGAAAGAGATACAGGCGAGAAAATAACCGGTGCTTGGGTATTAGATGATAAAGCTAAGATGCTCTATTTTACGAATATCGAGCCAGAGCATAGCTACCGAGTGAGGGTAGAGAAAGGCTTACCCTTTGCCAACAAACAAGTATTAATGCAAGGCAAGCGAGCTAATTTAGATATCGATCCTATCAGCCCGATGTTAGGTTTTGCAGGCAATGGCAACCTATTAGCTGATTCCCTGACTGATGGCTTGCCCGTTATATCGGTCAATATTAATCAGGTAGATGTTGATTTTTATCGTATACCGCAAGATATTCTGTCATCGTTTTTAACGCGCAATAACAGACAGGGACAGCAAGATTTTTGGCAGGTAGAGTCTTACATCGACCAACTTGAGTTAGTGTATACAGGGCGCTTTGATTTAAATTTAGCAAACAACCAAACCGCTACTAGCTATTTACCGGTAAAAGACATCGCGCCATTACAGCAGCAAGGTGTCTATCTTGCTATTATGCGAAAATCAGGGTCATATCAATACTCACATCCCTCTACTTGGTTTGCTGTCAGTGATTTAGGTATTCACTTAAGAGTGTATCCTGAGCAAGCTGATGTCAGTATTAATAGTTTGGCAACTGCTCTACCGATGGCAGGTGTTAAGCTTGAATTACTGGACGATAACGGCAAAGTAATTGATCAAATGATCAGCGATAGACAAGGCGCTGCCAGTTTCAGTAAAAGCAGTATCGATAAAGCCAGTTTATTATTAGCCAGCAAAGATAAGCACACCTCAGTAGTGAGGTTATTTGGAGCGACTTTAGATTTATCAGAATTTCCTATCTCAGGGCCTGAAAATAAAGCGCAGCGCCTGTTCTTCTATTCACCCAGGGATTTATATCGACCCGGTGAGAGCGTTACCGTTAGCGCGTTATTGCGAAATTACGATGGCAAGCTGATGCCTGAGCAAGTCATTACTTTTAAATTGAAACAACCTGATGGCCGGGTCGCAAGTGAGCAGCGCCTGCGAGCGAATGAGTTAGGCTATTATGCCAGTCAATGGCAATTGCCAACAGATGCACCAACGGGGCAGTGGTTAGTCAGTGCTTATATCGCAGGCAAGAAACACACCAGCTATGAGTTACAAGTAGAAGACTTTTTGCCAGAGCGTATGGAACTTGAGCTGCTAGCGCCTGAGTTTAGTGCTCTCACTGATGCTTTATCAGTAGAGGTTAATGGCCAATACCTTTATGGCGCACCGGCGGCTGATAATATATTGCAAACGCAGTTAGTCACCAATACTGCGGCGCACCCGTTTAAAAACTTTAAAGATTACTATTTTGCCAAGCCGCAAATAACCGAGTTTAATCGCAGAACGACACTAGAAGATCAAAATTTAAATGATCGTGGCGAGCTGGAAATAACGGCTGAAAATTTTTGGCAGTCAGCGAAAACGCCGATGCAGTTAAAAGTCTATGCTAGCCTGTTAGATAGTGGTGGGCGCCCAGTGAGCCGCGCTGTTAGCAATTATGCACTGCCTGCAGATCAACTAGTGGGCATCAGACCTTTGTTTGCCGACGATAGCGCCCCCTATGACAGCAATGCGAACTTTGAAATCATATTGACTGATGGCGAGCGCAAGTTGGCAGCCCAAAACTTGTCGGTAAAACTAGTGCGTGAACAGCGCAACTACCATTGGTTTTATAATAGCTCCTCAGGTTGGATGTCAGATTATACTGAGCGCCACTACAGCGTATCTGAACAACAAGTGGCTGTTAAGGCCGATGGCTTTGCGAGTGTATCACTACCTGTTGAGTGGGGACACTACCGTTTAGAGGTGACTAATGCTGATAATCAGCTAGTCACAGGCTATAAGTTTAGAGCAGGTTGGAGCGCTGATGAAACTGTGATGTCAGGTAGACCTGATCGTATCGGTCTAGCGTTAGATAAACAGAATTATCAAGTTAATGACACCGTTAACGTCGCAATAAAAGCGCCGGCTGCAGGTAAAGGCTACTTACTAGTAGAGTCTGCAACAGCATTGTATCGCCAGCCTATCGATATCCCGGCGCAGGGCGCTAATGTCTCGTTCGTTGTCCAAGATAACTGGGATTCACATGATTTATACGTCTCTGTATTATTGATACAACCAGGTAATGATAGAGCGGAAAAACTACCGCGAAGAATGATGGGCATAGCACCACTGCCTCTGAATCGAGAGTCCAGAAAGTTAAATATTAGTTTAGATGCACCACAAAAAATAAGGCCCAATAGCCAGTTGCGAATTCCTGTCAACATTACAGTGGGTGAGCAAGAGCAGCCAATTGCCGCGAATAGCTCAGTGCAAGTGACGTTGGCTGCGGTTGATGTCGGTGTGTTAAATATCTCTCGCTTTGCAACGCCCGATCCGTTTGCAGGCTTCTTTCAACAGCGTGCTTATAGTGTGTTATCGCGCGATAGCTATAGCGATTTAATTGATGCCCAAGATGGCGTGATGGCGAGCCTAAAATTTGGTGGCGATAGCGATACCGGCCAAGGTGGGGAGATGGACTCTGATGTGCAGATAGTATCACTGTTCTCAGCAGTGGTTGATGTCGATAGTGCTGGCAATGCAGAAGTAGTGTTAGATATCCCAGATTTTAATGGCCGTATTCGCTTAATGGCCACGGCCTTCTCGGCGGATAGCTTTGGCGCGCAAGATGCAGAAGTTGAAGTTGCCGATCCTATTGTGGCGCAGCTAACAAAAGCCAGGTTCTTAAGAGCGGGTGATAAATCGCAACTAGCGTTAGATTTAAATAACTTATCAGGTGCGCCACAGCAAGTTGAATTGGCAATGACTCTGGCTAGTGGCTTGAGCTTTGATGAGCAAAAAGGTGATGCTAAAAACAGCGCGCAACAGCGTAAAATGACAATTGATTTAGCAAAAGGTCAAAGAAAAACGATGCACTTGCCAATCACAGCTGGTGGCGATTATCAATCAGTTGCGATTGATCTCGCGTTGAGCAATATCAAAATCGACTCAGCTAAAGAAGGCGGCTCTGCTAGCGAAACGATCACTATTGCCAGGCATTGGCAGCTCACGATTAAACCGGCATGGGCGATTACTAACAAACAATGGCAGGCAGTATTGCCGGCAAAAGAGCAATTCAAGCTAGATAAAAAAGCGCTGTCTACATTATTAACGCAAAACATGAGCGGCCAGCTTAATGTCGCCAGCCATCCGCCTTTAGATATCGCTAATCATTTAACGCAACTTGAGGCTTATCCTTATGGTTGTTTAGAGCAAACGACCAGCGGTGTTTTTCCACAGCTTTATATTAACGATGAGCTGTTAGCAACGCTGGGATTGCAAGGCTCTGATGCTGAGCAGCGACGCAAAGCGGTTAACCTCGCTATTCAGCGATTACAAGGTATGCAGCGCAGCGATGGCAGTTTTGGGTTATGGTCTGATCAAAGCCCAGAAGAGCACTGGTTGGGAGTCTATGTGCTGGATTTCTTGCTAAGAGCGAAAGAAGCAGGTTACCAAGTGCCAGAGGATAACTTGGCGAAGACCTTACAGCGTGTCGCTATTTACCTGCGTAATCCGAATAAAATTAGCAGCTATTATGAGAGCGTCAATGACGTGACCAAGTTTGCGGTGCGCGCTTATGCAGGGCAAGTGCTCGCGCGTTATAACCAAGCGCCGTTATCGGTATTGCGCCGATTATACGATAACCATTCATCACAAGACTCACCCATGGCTTTATTACAGCTAGGTATCGCATTAAGTAGCGCAGGTGATTCACAGCGATCAGCTAAAGCACTCAATAAAGCGCTAGCAGCAATAAATGATTTTGGTAAAGCTGATATTTATTACTCATCGCCAGTGCGTGATTTAGCCCTATCAGCATTTTGGCTAATAGAGCAAAAAATAGAGATTAAGCGCTGGCAGCCTTTGTTGTTCAGTTTGACTAAAGAGTTAACACAGCGTCAATGGTTGAGCACACAGGAGCGCAATGCCTTGTTCTTGTTGGGTAAAGAGCTGCAAAAAAGCACTGGCGATAATATGCACTTAGCATGGTCTATTAACAAACAAGGTTTTGATGAGCAGCTTAAACGCCTACAATTGTCATTGAGCAGCGAAGACTTATTGCAAGATATTACGCTTACTAACAAAGGTAGTGACGCGGTTTATATGAACTTGCGAGCATCAGGTTATGAGCGTAAAGCCCCTAAAGCCCTAGATAATGGTTTAAGTGTAAAGCGTCAATACTATCAATTAAATGGTGACGCTTTTAACGGTACCGAAATTGTCAGTGGTGAAAAACTGATAGTCGGCTTAACCGTAGAGGCCAGCTCACATCTGCGCCACGCTTTACTGGTTGATCTGTTGCCCGCTGGTTTAGAAATTGAAAATCAAAACTTGGCTGATGCTTATGATCAAAGTGATTTACAAGTCGGTGGACGATCTATTTCCGATTTAATGTACAACTTGAATATAGCGACTCAGGAGTATCGTGATGATCGCTTTGTGATGGCGATTGACTTACCTGATAGCTATCAAGTAGAAGTGTTCTACCTAGTGCGTGCGGTCTCTCCAGGCATATTTGCGATACCTCCGACCTTTGCTGAAGATATGTATCGCCCGCAAATACGCCACCAAGGTAAAGATGCGGGTACACTGACAATATTACCTAGATAAACTGTCTAGCTAATAGGTTGGTCACAATTATGCAACGAAGTGCTAGCTAGTCATGTTTAAGGTCTTACGCTTACTAGCACTTTGGGGCACGCTCTTATTATTCATCATGTTCACTGGGCTGTGGCTGCTTGATAAATACTACCCGATGGTGCAACAGCAATCGTTTAGCACTGTGGTATTAGCAGATGATGGCGCTGTGCTGCGTGCTTTTAGCAATGAGCAACAGCAATGGCGCTACCCTGTTGACAATAAAGACGTCCCTGAAAACTACCTGACACTGTTATTGAACTACGAAGATCGTTGGTTTTACCAGCATATCGGCATCAATCCCTTTTCTATTATGCGCGCCGCTTGGCAAAATGTTAGCGAGCAGCGTATTGTCTCCGGCGGCTCAACACTAACGATGCAAGTTGCCAGATTACTCGATCCACACGAGCGGAGTTTGAGCGGTAAACTGCAGCAAGTGTTAAGGGCTTTGCAATTAGAGTGGCACTTAACAAAAACAGAGATATTAAATTTATATTTAAATCTAGCGCCCTTTGGCGGCACTTTAATAGGTGTGCAAGCGGCGAGTCTGAGTTATTTCGATAAACCTTTGAGTGAGTTGAGTGATGCCGAGGCGGCGCTGTTAGCTGTATTGCCGCAAGCCCCCAGTCGCTGGCGGCCAGATAGACACCCAAAGCTCGCTAAAGCGGCACGCGATAAGGTATTAAAACGGATGCTGGCGCTCGATGTATGGTCGCAGGCAAGAGTGGAAGATGCCTTAAAAGAGCCTATCTTTTCTTTTGAAAAACAGACTCCAATGCACGCACCGCTGCTAGCGAGACGCTTGCGCAACGCATGTCAGGACTGTGAAAAAATAGCGACCTTTATCGATATCGGTATGCAGCGACAGTTATCAAGTTTAGTAAAAGATTATGCCTACACTATGCCCGCAGGTGTATCGATCGCACTAATGGTGATGGAGAATGACACAGGCAAGGTGAAAAGTTACATAGGCTCCGCTGATTTTTTGAATAACCAGCGCTTTGGCCATGTCGATATGATACAGGCCGTGCGCTCACCGGGCTCTACCCTCAAACCATTTTTATATGCCATGGCAATTGACCGGGGTATCGTGCACTCACAATCGTTACTGCAAGATACACCCAGATATAAACAGGCTTATCAGCCGCTCAATTTTAGTGGCGGTTTTAATGGTCCGATCAGTGTAACTCAAGCATTGCAGCGCTCATTAAACATTCCCGCGGTGCAGGTGCTAGAGGCGCTAGAACCCGCTTATTTTGCCGCTAAGCTAGAATCCGCAGGGCTCGCACTTGAAGGCCCAGGTGCAAAGAAACCCAATATTTCGATGATACTGGGCGGTGTCGGCACGCGATTAGAGTCATTAGTCGGTGTTTACTCAGCACTGGCTCGTTCAGGTATCACCATTAAGCCCAGGCTTACTAAAGATGACCCAGTGATTGAACGCTACCTATTATCAGAAGGAGCCGCTTGGATAGGTTGGCGGATGTTGGCTATTAACCCCAGTAAAAATAGCCGTCATCATCGTATTAGTGATTATTGGCCGCTGGCTTGGAAAACCGGTACCAGCTATGGTTATCGCGAAGCTTGGGCGATGGGAGTGACCAAAAAGTGGAGCATTGGCGTCTGGGTTGGGCGCCCTGATGCTAGCTCATCCGCTGTTATCACAGGTCGCACCAGTGCGGCGCCACTACTATTTAAAGTCTTTAAGGCGATCTCGAAAGATGACGGCATTGCCCGCCCAGGTAGTGTGAGCGAGCAAACAATATGCTGGCCGTTAGGCAATAGACTGGTTGCAGGCGTGGATCTGCTTGCGCAAAATTGCCAACAAAAACAGCAGGCATGGTTATTAAATGATACCGCGCCGCGGACTTTGTCACAGCAGCCGTTACTGAAAAAAGTATGGTATAACTCATTGGGCCAAAGAGCAGAGCCTAGTTGCGATAGCAGTGCGTTAACTGAGAAAGAGCTCGCGCTCTGGCCCATCGCGCTAGAACCTTGGGTGCAGGCAAAGCAGCGCAGAAACTGGTTGCTGGCTAATGTTAGCGAGCAGTGTCAGCAGTTAAATACCATAGATCAGCCGATAGATATTACATCGGTTGCCGATGATAGCTTTTATCAGTTTGATCCTCGCAGCTTGAGCTTGCAATTGCATGCTCAAGGGGGGCAAGGTGAGCGATATTGGTATTTGAACGGCAGATATTTAGCGAAAAGCACGGTGCAAAACGCCACTAATTTTAGTATTAATAAGCGAGGGCGCTATCAATTATCGGTAGTGGATGAGCAAGGTAATACGGATTTAGTGACTTTTGAGGTTCAGTGAACTTTGAGGATAGCGAGAGTGCAGCCGCACTATTTATTATCAGCTCTGTGATTTTGTACGCTCTGATTATATAGAGCAGTGAATAACTGCAGATAATCTTTATAATAGATCTCTTGTTAGATTTCGAATTTAGGATAGCTATGCTAAAAAAAGAACGTGCCGCTTATATTGATGAGCGCCTACAACAGCTTTATCCCAATCCTCCTATACCGCTAGATCACAAAGATCCGTATACGCTGTTGGTCGCGGTGTTGTTGTCTGCACAGTGCACAGATGCGCGGGTCAATACCGTGACTCCGGCGCTATTTGAGTTGGCCGATAATCCGTTTGATATGCAGCATATTGCAGTAGAGGAGATAAAGGCAGTGATTAGGCCGTGTGGTTTATCTCCGCAAAAATCATCGGCGATTAGTGTGCTCTCTAAAATGCTGGTTGAGAATCATCAAGGGCTGGTGCCTGATAATTTTGATGACTTGGAAAAACTGCCAGGTGTCGGTCATAAAACTGCATCGGTAGTAATGAGCCAAGCGTTTGATCACCCTGCATTTGCTGTCGATACTCATATTCATCGCCTAGCGCAGCGCTGGGGGTTAACGAAAGGCAAAAACGTTCAGCAAACTGAGGCTGATCTTAAAAAACTGTTCCCTAGAGAGCGTTGGGTAGATATTCATTTACAGATTATTTACTACGCTAGAGAGCACTGTCAGGCGCGCAGTTGCTTTGGTTTGGAGTGTGAAATTTGTCGCACTTGTTATCCAAACAGAAAAAACCAAAAGATAGTATTGAAACCGTAAAGTGATGACCGCTGCTGACTAGTGACATAGTTAGCGGCGATACCTTACAGCGACTTAGTTGACGTTAACTATGCTTTGTTGCTCTTATCTACTAGCATTTGATGAAAACCATCGAATATTTTTTGCATCGCCGGCTTTTTATAAGGGAACAGCTTCTCGCAGTCCATCGCGTGCACATTGAGGGCAGCGCAGGCTTCAAATATCAGTAAATTACCATCTTTAGACTCCGCGCAATCAATGCCAAAGTAATCTAAGCCAACACTATCAGTTAATGTTTTAAATGCCGCTTGGTGCTTTTTAGCGAACCCTTGCTCAAAATTGGCCATCGCTTGTGCTTCCGCTTCGCGGTGCTGTGCATTTTGCAGCATATCGGTATTGAGATAGTGAATCATCCAGTGTTCTGAAATCGCCATATGAGCAATATAGGGGGCTCCATCGATTAGCATAATACGATATTTTTTATAGCGGCCATCAGCGCTACGATAATCAATAAACGGCGCAATAAAAAACATAGTGGAATCACACTGTGCTAAGTAGTTATGCAGCTCTTGTAAATTATCTACTTTAGCCAGATTGGTACCGGCATGTGAATCGATAGGTCTAATAATGATAGGGAATTTAGTGTTGCCAATAACCGTTGAATTAAGTGCTTGCTCAGAGCTTAATGATAATAGATGTTCTCTGCTTGTTCTATCAGTGACAGGTATGTCTAGCCCTGCAATATTTTGTAATTTATAGCTGATAGCGTCTCTACTGAGCGGAATAATATTGGCAGGTGGGTTTAATAACACACTCTTGAGCTTAGGGATGAGCTTTGCAGCATGGTGTAAACTGGCTAGGTTTCTGTCTAATTCACTGATCGCAACAATAGCAATGTCGTACTCTGCAATGTTATCAGGCACGGCTAAATCAGTGCCTACGTATAAAATTTGCATGCTAAAGCCCGCACCTTGTGCAAGGAACTCAAGTGGCGTGTTGGTCATCAAATCGCCTGCGGCAAAAATAGCTAACAACTTGATCTCTGATTTTTTCACAGGCGGGTGAAGGTGAAATAATTGCTGCTGCTTTAACGCTTGTGACTGTAGTTCAATGCCGGTCTCTTTAAATCCTTGCAGTTGTAATAAAGTAGATAGATCTAGCAGGGCATTATCATCCCCTTGCTGTGCTCTGTCTATCAGCATTGAGCCGGTATCAGTTAGGTCTTCGCCTTGAAATACCTGAGTCATTAGCTGCGCTAAGCCGATTAAGCCGTGGCTGTCATTTGGATTAGCTATTACTGGCGCTGAAGGTACATGCATTGAGCATCCTTAAATAAACGTAAA
This sequence comes from Gammaproteobacteria bacterium AS21, assembly GCA_038900335.1. GTDB lineage: Bacteria > Pseudomonadota > Gammaproteobacteria > Pseudomonadales > Balneatricaceae > Rs1. The sequence goes on from JBBMRB010000016.1 coordinate 44,816, forward strand.
GAGGTTAAAATAGCAATTACTAGGCCAGTTGTCGATTCTCAGCCAATGTTGATGATATAGAGTGTTTATCACAATAAAATTCAGTTATTAGCAGTCATTGCGGGTGATTTGTCATAAAAAACCTATGCTAGCTCAGAAGAGGAGGCAAAGGCTCTCCTTTTATAGTTAGTAGGCGGCAAGATAGTGGCTGTTGCGGATGATTAAGCTAACAGTAAATCGGGGTGTTTCTTTAAGTATGCGCGCAATTGATGATAGGTTAGCCCCAATGCTTGTGCTGTTTTCTTTTGATGGTAGTGATTGGCAGCGAGGTGCTGGCTAATAAGATCAAATTCTACTGTTTTTAAGTGCTGTTTAAGGTTGATGCTAGTGTTAGTAATGCACGGCGTGCTCAGCTCTTTCGTTGTCCCTGAGGCCGTTGTTGTGTTAGTGCTTAAATCAGAGGCTGCAATACTTGATAAATTATCCCAAGGTGTTGAAAAAGGATCAAACACAATGTGCTCAAGTAGGGCATTGGCATCTTGATGGCGATAGACGCTGCGCTGGACCACATTTTTAAGTTCGCGAATATTACCAGGCCACTGATAGCTTTGTAGCTCGCTAATTGCACTATGGCTAAAGCCCATAAAAGCCTCTCGCCTGAGCTCTGTGCTCATCGACATCGCAAAATATTCAGCAAGGATCACAATGTCTTCTTGGCGATAGCGTAAAGGTGGCAAGTTGACAACATCAAACGCTAGGCGATCGAGTAAGTCTGCTCTAAAGGTGCCCTGTTTAGCCATTTCAATTAAGTTGGCGTTAGTTGCAGCGACGACTCTAACATCGCATTGGATTGCCTGCTGACCGCCTAGGCGTTCAAACTCACCATATTCAATGACCCTTAATAATTTTTCTTGAACCTGTACCGAGACGGTGCCCAGTTCATCTAAAAACAAAGTGCCTTCATTGGCGCGTTCAAAAAAGCCTTTGCTGGTTTTTATCGCACCGGTAAAAGCACCTGCTTCGTGGCCAAATAAGGTCGACTCTAATAAGTTATCGCTCAGCGCAGCACAGTTAATTTTTAACAATGGTTTTTGCCAGCGCGATGATAAAAAGTGTAGGCGTTCAGCGATCAGCTCTTTACCGGTGCCACGCTCACCACAGATCAGCACCGGTTTGTTAAGCGCGGCTACTAGGCTTAATTGCTCCAGTGCTTGTGTGTGTAAGTTGGACTCGCCAAGAATAATTTGTTTTTCCATTGATGTATTTAACTATAATTTAGTCAAATAAACCAATAATAAGTCAATTATTAATTTATGTGATGTTGTGAGTCTTGCTGCTTTTTTGTAACTTGTTATTTTGTAAGTAATTTAATTTTTATTAAAAACTGGCACGTTGCTCGCTATAGATATAAATATAAATAAGTAATTAATATTACGTGTCACAATTAGATAAGGAAGGGAAAAATCATGGGTATATTTTCACGTTTTCAAGACATTGTTAATGCCAACATCACATCATTACTCGATCGCGCTGAAGATCCTAAAAAAATGATTCGCTTGATGATTCAAGAAATGGAGGACACCTTAGTTGAAGTCAGAACCAGCTCTGCAAAAATTATCGCAGATAAAAAAGAGCTACAGCGTAGAGTGCAGGCACTAAAATCTGAAGCGGCTAATTGGTTGCAAAAAACTGAATTAGCGATCAGTAAAGGCCGTGAAGATTTGGCTAAGGGCGCGCTAGTAGAAAAACGCCGCGCCGAGGAAGCAGTAAAGGCGGGTGAGGAAGAGCTCGCCTTTATAGAAGAGCAAATTAATCTACTTAGCGGTGAGATAGCTCAGCTACAATCTAAGTTAGATGCCGCGAGAGCAAAACAGAAAGAATTGCTAGTGCGTGAACAAACAGGGCGCTCACGTCTAGAGGTGCGCAAACGTACTAACCGTGAGACACTTAATAAAGCATTTGATAAGTTTGAGCAGTATGAGCAGCGTTTAGAAGAGCTTGAAGCCGAAGTTGATTCTTACGATCTAGGCAAGGGCAATCAGACGCTATCACAAGAAATTGATGGTTTAGCGGTTAACGATGATATTGAGCGTGAATTGGCTGAGCTTAAATCGAAAATGAAAAAATAGCAGGAGATTACGATGTCGGGAATGTTATTTATTTTTATACCTACAGTTGTGTTTTTATCGATCGTTGCACCGATTTGGTTAATTTTACACTACTGGAGTAAAAGTAAAGAAAAGAAAGGATTATCGGAGCAGGATCAACATATGGTAGAGGACATCGGGCAAACCATTGATACCTTAACAACACGTATTTCTCATCTAGAGGCGATTCTAGATGAGAAACACCAGGGCTGGCGCAATCACAACCACTAATAAATATTAACGCAGTGGTTGAAATATTAAGGAGAAGGCATATGAAGTGTAGTTATAATCAACGCGATCCAAGTAAACCAAATAAGCACAATGGTTATCTTCGCAATTTATATCGCAATTCTGAAAATGGTAAAATAGCAGGTGTGTGTGCGGGTTTTGCCGATTATTTTGACGTACCTGATTGGCTGGCAAGATTAGTATTTATCAGTATTGTGATATTTACCTTCCAGTTGGCGTTAATTGGTTATGTTATCGCGATTTTTATGATGGCTAAACGCCCGCAAACCTTGCAAAATGGGCATCGCAGTGCAGGTGATAACAATCGCTATAGCGCAGGAGTTCAGCGTGAGCGTAAAGTATTTAATTATGCCAAATCTGCCAGCAGTCGTTTAGAAGATATCAGCGACAGATTAAAGCGCTTAGATAAGCAGGTAGGCGTGATGGAAAGTTATGTAACGTCTAACAAATATCAAACGAACAGCGAAATCAATAAACTTTAAATTGGCAGTGATAAAATCACTGTCATCGTAACTAAGAGACTAAAATACAGTGCAAATAGATAACACCAGCAAGATTGCAGATTACCAATTACTGGTAAAACAAGCACAGGCTTTGTTGAGTAGTGAAACAGATTATATCGCCAATGCTGCCAATTTAAGTGCGCTGATTTTTAACCAGTTGAGCGAGTTGAATTGGGCAGGCTTTTACTTTGTTAGAAACGAAGAATTAGTACTAGGGCCGTTTCAAGGGCAAGTTGCCTGTGTAAGAATTGCGTTAGGTAAAGGTGTTTGCGGCACCGCAGCTGCAACTAATCAAGTGCAACGTATTGCTGATGTTCATCAATTTGATGGTCATATCGCCTGTGATGCCGCCTCTAACTCTGAAATCGTATTACCGTTAATGAGTCAGGGTAAAGTGGTGGCGGTGCTTGATATTGATAGCCCAATTATTGACAGGTTCGATGAAATTGATCAGCAGTTCTTACTCGAAATTGCACAGCTGTATTGCCTGCATTCAAATTTAGACGAGCTATAGAGAGCTACTGTGGAATATAGTTTTTCAAGAAATGATATCGATCGTGCACAAGCGCAGCTCAATATGGAGGCTGAAGCCTTTGGGCATTGGCTGAGCATTGAAATGAGCAGCCATAGTGAAGTGCAATTGCAGAAAATAGTGGTGGCTATTGAGCAGCTACACAGCAGGCAGTTATATGAATATGAGCATGCTGGTCGCGAATTTCATCTAACCCTCAATAGAGAGGGGGCAAGTGTCAGCGCCAATAATTTGTTAGATGATAGCTTTGATTTACCAGCATATAGTGAATCTGATGACGAGCTAGCAGAACAGTTTGATGACCAGCAAGATGACGAGCTAAGCGATGTGCACAGTGGTTTAGTGGCTCATTGTGGGCTTGAAGATTTTCAATTATTGATTGTCGCCTGGATAGCCTTTGTGCAAGACGCTTAATGGTTTATCGCGCTTCATTGATCTAGTGAATAAGGAGAAATATGATGGCCTACAGTGCAGCAGAGCAGCGTGAATCGCAAAAAAGTGAAAAAACCAGAGGCCGTTTAATACAGCCACTATTGTTTATCGTACTGTTTATATTTGGCTCGATATTAGAGCTAAATTACTGGCAGGAGATACTGGCTAAATTTTTACCCTAGAGAGCTTTACTGATCTACGCTATCAGTAAAGCTTGGTTACCCTACTATTACTGTTAAGATCCCCTATCCTATTCCTAGTCTCTCATGTTTTTTGCTGCTGATGCTATACGTCAAAATAAAATTAGCATAGAGTACAACTTCAAAATTGCTATCATTTATCAGCAGTGCCGGTTTTTAACTGTTTGCATTAGCACACTCATATCGTTACATAAGGAATAAGTATGAACGCACTAAAGCGTCCGGATATTATGCTTTATCTCATGGCAGCTGCGGTGCCTATCGCCTTTGGTGTCTGGCGCTCTCTATTGAATAACTTCTCGATTGAATCAGCAGGCTTTACTGGTGTTGAGATTGGTATATTACAATCGCTACGAGAAGTGCCTGGGTTTCTCGCTTTCACGGTAGTGTTTGTGTTGTTGTTAATGCGCGAGCAAACATTGGCAACCGTTGCCCTACTGGTGATGGGGCTAGGGACGGCATTAACAGGATATTTCCCGACGGAAGTTGGGCTCTATTGTACAACCGTTTTAATGTCGTTGGGCTTTCATTACTATGAGACGGTCAATCAATCACTATCGCTGCAGTTTTTCTCTAAAGAAGAGGCGCCGTATAAAATTGGTAAAATGATAGCGATTGGCTCGGCGACGAGTTTGGTGGCGTTTTCACTGGTATGGTTATTATTAGAAGTACTACACATGCCGATGAAGTTTGTCTACGTGATCGGCGGTGTAACCACGATGTTAATTGCAGTGTTCTGCTGGCTGTTTTTTCCTCAATTTGAGACAGGGGTTGAGCAACACAAAAAGCTCAAGCTACATAAACGCTATTGGTTATATTACGCTTTAACCTTTATGGGCGGCGCGAGACGACAAATATTCGTGGTGTTTTCTGGCTTTTTGATGGTTGAGAAATTTGGTTTTTCCGCGGGCGATGTCGCATTAATGTTCATTGCTAATGGCGTGATGAATATGATTTTCGCGCCATTAATTGGCAAGATGATTAAAAAAATAGGTGAGCGCAATACCTTAACAATTGAGTACATCGGGCTGATTTTGATCTTTAGCGGTTATGCAGTGGTCACGGATCCGATGATCGCTGTGGGTTTGTATATCCTCGATCATATATTCTTCTCGATGGCGATAGCGCAAAAAACCTATTTTCAAAAAATAGCGGACCCTAAAGACATAGCGCAAACGGCAGGTGTTGCGTTTAGTATTAACCACTGTGCGGCTATTGTGCTGCCTGCTTTGTATGGCTTGTTGTGGATTAGCTCCCCAGCATTGGTCTTCTTCACAGGGGCTGCTATGGCAGGCATCTCTTTAATATTGGCCTTAATGGTGCCATCTAAACCAGAGCCTGGCTTAGAGGTGCAGTGGCGAAAACCCTCCCTAGTAAAACAATAACTAGCGTGAACCAGCTTAGAATATCTTTAAGACTCCAAGCTGTTGCTGGCACTGGTTGCCAATACCTTGTCAGCGATCAGTGAATATGTACTGATAGCATGGCGGTTTTCAATGAGCGGCTGTACAGTGTTTTGTTGGGCGTAGCGCTGGGCGGCATCAATATAAAGATCAAGGTTTTCTCTCGCTTGCATCTTTTGCTGATCACTAAGCTCAATACTTTGCTCTAGGCGATTATCTAAATACTGCTGCTCAGCTTGTTTCTCAATATTTAGCGCGTGCCTTGCCTGATCGCTAATGTGAACACTTGGCGGCTCTGTTATAACGGTCTCTATAACCGCGTGTGGACGAGCACTTGGTTGCGTTGAAACTTGCGATAAGGCTCTGTTAGCATATGACGGTAGTACATTAGAAATAGTAAGCATAAGCCCCCCAGCGTGTTAGACAACTAACCTCTATATCTATATTGTTACTAGTCTTTACGTACAGATGGCGTGCATAGATTCAGCTAATCAGTATGTTTTTTGATCACGCTGATTAAATGATCAATGCCAGCATAAGTTTTTTCATTTAACGCAGGCATGATAATTAAGCGAATAAACTGTTTAAAGCGCATCTCTAAACTAAATAGCTCACCGGATAAGAAGTCAATTTTGCTTTTATCTATTTGCTGGTGCAACTGTTGAGCACTTAGCTGTGGTGGTAGTTTTATCCACAGGGAATAGCCGCCAGTGGAAGGAGTCATTGAAATGCTGTCAGTCAGTGCATTTTGTAAATACAGGGCAATCGCCGTGGTCGCTATTTTAACTTCTAGGCGCCATTGGCGTAGCTGGCTTTGATAGAGTGAGCCTTGGTAGTAACGCGCGAGTGTTTGTTGCAAGAAGTATGAGTTGCTGATTTGGCTCACTGCGAACTGAGTCATGTACTGCGTTTTAAAACGGCCAGGGCAGCACCAGCCGATACGTTCACTGTCACCAATAATTTTTGAAATAGAGCTGACAATAAGGCACCACCCCTGTGAGTCATAATTGGCAATTAAGCTGGCAGCTTGGCCGCTAAAGCTTAGCTGTGCAGTAATATCATCTTCTATTATCGGCATGTGATATTGGTTTGCCCAACCTGCTATTTGTTGTTTGTATTCATCACTTAAGGTGATACCGGTAGGGTTGTGACAATTGGGCTGGATCAACAGGGCTTTGACGTTTTTATCGGCCATAACTTGCTGTAATATTTCAGGGTCAGGGCCCTGTGGCGACATAGGTACTTCAACGGCTTTGAGACCAAGCACGCCGAGCAGCGCAAAATAACCTGGAAAGGCAGGCACGGGTATGGCAATCGTATCACCAGGTTTACAGAGTGTGCGCAGTGCATGCTCGATGGCGTGCTGGCAGCCATTAGTGATTTGGATATCGCTACTATTAATATTGCACTGGCGCTGCGCTAGGTGCTCGCTGATGATCTGGCGCAAGCTGTTGAGCCCTTTAGCGCTATCATTTTCACGGTGGATGCTCTGGTTAATTACCTGGCGATACTGGCGTTGAAAACTCTTAAATATTTTAGTGTCAGTGGGAACCGCCATATGAAAAAACGCAATGCTGCTGCGCTGACCTAGCACCATTGCCTTGAGCCAGCGCTGTGAGGTTTCTGCTAAGCGACTATCGGGAATAAAATGCTCGTACAGATCGTTACTATTGTTATGATCACACTGATTTACCACAAAGCCGATGCGTGGCACGCTGCTAATACGATTACTTTGCACTAAGCTATCTAGCGCTGCCCGAATCGTATTAATGCTAACCGCTTCTGATTTTGCCAGCTGCCTGATTGAGCCAAGTTTTTGGCCTGCGATTAACTTGCCATCAGCGATATTTTTTTCGATTTTTTGCGCAATAGTAAGATAGTTAGGTTGAGCTCTGCTTGGTAGTAGCGGCTGAGCACTAGTATTTACAAGGTTGTTTTTATTCTCTGTACCCATTAAACATTCAACTTATTGTATCTGTGTGAATTGACATTTTATGCTTATACTGATGCCAGGTAAAGGATAATGACACGCTGCTATTAGCGTGGCTAAGTACGGAGAGAGAAATGTCTAATATAGAACTATTAACCCCATTTGTCATTGTTGCCTATACGATGTGGGCGACACCTGGGCCAAACAATATGATGCTGGTTTACTCAGGTGCCAATTTTGGTTTCAAAAGAACACTACCTCATCTATTTGGTATTATTTTGGGGACTTGTCTGCTCAATATGGCGGCAGTATTTGGATTGAAACCACTGATTGATAAGTGGCCAGTATTGATGCTGGTGCTGAAAATCACCGGCTCTATTTGGTTGGTACTCATCGGTTGGAAAATGGCGAATGCCAGTAATACTCAGGCAGATAGAGAGCAGGCAAAACCAATGCGCTTTATAGCGGCTGCACTCTTCCAATTTGCCAATCCTAAAGCGGTAACAGCGACATTGGCTTTAGTGAGCTTAATCTTAGTGGCCATTGAGGGCAACGATAACTTGTTGTGGTTAATTGTATTAATTATACCGCCACTGAGTTTCGCCTCGATTATTCCATGGGTGCTGGCGGGGCGCGCTATACGTCGATTTTTATCAACAGATTTACGCTGGAAAATATTTACCCGTGGAACTGGGGCGCTAACAGCTTCGTGTGCTATGTTTTTGTGGCTTTAATCGTCAGAGATAAATACAGCACTGCCGCTAATAATTAGCGGCAGTTTAACACGTTATTTTTGTAAGTAAGCGGCATGAAAGCGCAGCTGATCTTCAATGAAACTGGCTATAAAATAATAGCTGTGATCATAGCCTTGATGAAGATTGTATTGTAATGGGTAGTTAGTCGCGCTAGCCGCCGCTACTAAGGTCTGCGGCTTTAATTGCTCTTGCAAGAAATCATCGGCTTCACCTTGATCAACCATCGCAGGGACAAACTGTGTAGCCCGCTTCATCAGCTCACTAGCGTCATGCTTTAACCAGCTCGCTTGATCTTCTCCTAAGTAAGCACTGAAGGCTTTTTGCCCCCAAGGACAGTTAATAGGGTTGCAGATAGGGCTAAATGCGGACATTGAAAGATAGCGTTCCGGGTTGAGCATCGCAATGCTCAGCGCGCCGTGCCCGCCCATTGAGTGGCCGGCGATTGAGCGCTTATCTGTTACGGGAAAGCTCGCTTCAATCAATTGCGGTAACTCATCGACAATATAGTCATACATTTGAAAATGTCGGTTCCATGGCGCCTGCTCAGCGTTGACATAAAAGCCTGCGCCCTGGCCTAAATCGTAACTGTCACTATCGGCGACATCTTCACCACGTGGGCTAGTGTCTGGGGCAATAATAGCAATACCTAGTTCAGCTGCGATACGCTGAGCACCTGCTTTTTGCATGAAATTTTCATCGCTGCAAGTCAGGCCTGATAACCAGTACAGCGCTGGTACTTTTTGTCCATTCGCCGCTTGCGGTGGCAAGAAGATGGAAAAGCGCATGTTGCAATTAAGCGTTTTAGAAAAATGGCTATATTGCTTTTGCCAGCCACCAAAGCTTTTGTTGATACTTATGTTTTCAATACTCATAAACAATCTCACGATACACCTAACAGCTTAATTAGCTGTCAGGTTGTTTAAGTGTTACTTGTCAAAATGAATGACAGTACGAATGCTCTCGCCTTTATGCATCAAATCAAATGACTCATTTATGTCTTCAAGTGCCATGGTATGGGTGATGAAATCACTTAATTTAAACTCCCCTTGTAAATAGCGCTCTACGTATTCAGGTAATTCAGTGCGACCCTTGACACCGCCAAAGGCTGATCCTCTCCAAACGCGGCCAGTGACTAACTGAAAAGGGCGGGTTGAAATTTCTTGACCAGCACCAGCTACACCAATCACCACGGATTCGCCCCAACCCTTGTGACAGCACTCAAGTGCCGAGCGCATTAGGTTAACATTGCCGATACATTCAAATGAGTAATCGACACCGCCATCCGTTAGCTCAACGATGACATCTTGAATTGGCTTGTCGTAATCTTTTGGGTTGATAAAATCAGTGGCGCCTAATTTTTTAGCCAGCTCAAATTTACTTTCATTAATATCAATCGCAATAATACGGCCAGCTTTAGCCATAGTCGCACCAATAACCGCTGACAGCCCAATGCCGCCCAAGCCAAAAATAGCAACCGTAGCGCCCTCTTCAACTTTTGCCGTATTCATCACCGCGCCAATACCGGTGGTGACACCACAGCCTAAGAGACAAACTTCTTCTAAAGGTGCGTCCTTGTTTACTTTCGCTAAGGATATCTCAGGTAATACCGTATATTGTGAGAATGTAGAACAGCCCATATAGTGGAAAATAGGTTGGCCATCTTTATAAAAACGGGTGGTGCCATCCGGCATTAAACCTTTACCTTGGGTTTCACGAATTTTTTGACACAGGTTAGTTTTACCCGATAGGCAAAACTTACATTCACGACACTCAGGTGTGTACAGCGGAATCACGTGATCCCCAACCTGCACGCTAGTGACGCCTTCACCTACTTGCTCAACAATACCGCCGCCCTCATGGCCTAATATCACCGGGAAAATACCTTCAGGGTCTTCACCTGACAAAGTGAATGAATCGGTATGACATACGCCAGAGGCAATCACTTTAATGAGCACTTCGCCCTTGCGCGGCAGCATCACATCTATTTCTTCGATAGATAAAGGTTGTTTAGGGCCCCAGGCGATAGCGGCTTTTGATTTTATAAATTGATCAGTCATATTAACTCTCTTTAATAGCTCGCCAGTAAGCAGCTTACTCACCGGATGTGGATGTATTGATAAGTATTATATTTGTTTCTCAGCAAATGATAATATGCCTATTTGTAAAATGACTTTTACACACAGGTAACAATGATGCAGTGGGAAGGGATAAGTGAATTCGTTTATGTTGCCGAAAACGAGAGTTTTACCTTAGCGGCAAAAAAAATGGCGATATCAACAGCACAGGTTAGCCGCCAGATCAGTGCATTGGAAAAACGGCTGAATATAAAATTGTTTTATCGCACCACCCGCCAGGTATCGCTAACGCAGGAGGGGCGAATTTTTTATCAGCATTGTCGCACGGTGTTAGATGGCCTAGATGCTGCGGAGCGCGCTATTACCAACTTGCAATCTAAGCCGCAGGGTAAAATAAAACTGACAGCACCGGTTACCTATGGCGAGCAGCAAGTGCTACCGCTGGTGAATAACTTTATGCAGCGCTATAGCGATATCCAGGTAAGCGCTTACTTGAGTAATCAACAAGTGGATCTAGTGGAAGGTGGCTACGATTTGGCGATTCGCCTGGGCAAACTCAATGACTCATCGATGATGGCCAAAAAGTTAGCGACGCGGGCCAACCACGTCTGTGCATCACCTGCTTATTTAGATAAATATGGCATTCCTCATTCGCTGTCAGAGCTTGATAAGCACAGCTGTTTAATGGGCACGTTAGATTATTGGCAGTTTGTAGACGCCAGCAGAGAAAGAAATATCCGGGTTAGTGGCAGGCTGCGATACAACAATGGTTCTGGCTTGGTTGATGCCGCGTTAAAGGGGTTGGGGATAGTGCAGTTGCCCGATTATTATGTGCAGCATCATTTGCAAAGCGGTGCATTGATTAGTGTCTTAGAAAACTATCGTGCGCCAAACGAGGGGATTTGGGCGCTCTATCCACAAAATCGTCATCTATCGCCAAAAATCAGGCTGCTGGTGGACTACTTGGCACAACAATTGGTTTGATGTATTCAGCTAGTAATCTTAACTATCGCCAAAAATCAGGTTGCTGGTGGATTGCTTAGGATAGCAATTGGTTTGATGTGCTCAGCTAGTAATCTTAATTAATCAGAGCCTAGGCGAGGGGATTTGGGCGCTCTATCCACAAAATCGTCATCTATCGCCAAAAATCAGGCTGCTGGTGGATTGCTTATGACAGCAATTGGTTTGATGTACTCAGCTAGTAATCTTAATTAATAAGAGCCTAGCCTCTTTTTTTACGACAGTGGCTAGGTGGCATTTTGAAATAGAGCTTAAAGCAATTACTAAAGTGGTTGCTGTTTAAAAAACCACAGGCAATAGCGATGTTGGTAATTGAATCATTGGTGTGCACTAACAATCTTCGCGCATAAGTCAGCCTGATTTCTAAGTAGTGTTTGGAAGGCGATGTCTGTAAATACTGCTTGAATAAACGCTCTATTTGTCGACGGTTAGCATTAATCAGCGCCGCTATTTCATCAATACAAATCGGCTCTTCAATATTGCTATTCATTAGCTGAATAGCATTGCGTAAAGTTTTGGGTAGTTGATCATTATCGCCGTGTTGGGTCAGTTTTTCAGCACCTTCCTCGATTGAACGGCCACAGACCAAGATATTTTTAACAGCGCGATAAGAGGCCGTATCAGTGAGTTGCTCAAGTAGTGAGAGCGTCATATCTAGGGATGATGAGGCATCGGCGCAACTAAGATGTTGATCACTACAGATATAGCTTTTTTGGGTCAGGTTTACTTTGGGAAAACGCTCTATCACTAGTGGGTGGTTATCAATGTGTAAAGCACAGGCGCTATCATGTAACACATCAGCTTGAGCTAAAGGTACAATACCGTTCCATATACCGCCGAGTACGCAGTGGTGTTTATGTGCTTTTTTTAATAGTTGAATGAGTTTAGTGTCACTGTTTAAATCACATCTTAAGCCGCCGCAAACTATCAAAATATTAAGTTTGTCTGGATCGCTAAAAGGAATAGCAGACAAAACCGATGTCGCGGCGATATCAATACCTAAATCGCTAGTCACATTAGTGTTTTCAAGGCCGTAGCTGGTAATGTTAAATATTTGATGAGCATGTACTAAATTAGCGGTCACCAATACATCGACACTCGCTGTAAAAGCGGTCATCGAAAAGTTTTCCAGCAAAATAAAGCCAATATTAATAGTGGCTTCAGGAATGCTTTTCGACAGCAAGTAAGAGCTGTTAATGTCTTGCATGGTAGTGCTGAATTGTCGCGAAATTGTCATAAGTTCACTCTGTACTGGCAAGTACTAAAGTATCATTGTGATAGCTTGTTATTTTAGGTATAAGTGATGGGATAATACCTTCAACAAATGTCTTTGGTAAAGGATTGATTATGAGTATGAAAACAATAGCGGTTATCGGAGCGGGGCAAATGGGGCAGGGGATCGCCCAAGTGTTCGCCACATCAGGCTTTCGCGTTATTCTAAACGACATCGATCACCAGGCAATTGTTAAAGGTGTCCAGACGTTGCAGCGCAGCTTGCATAAGCTGCATGATAAAGGCTTATTAGATGAGTCCCCAAATGCGATTACTGACAGGATAGTTGCCAGTACTGACTTTAGCGCCTTAACCAGAGCGTCACTGGTGGTTGAAGCCGCCACTGAAAATGAGCAATTAAAACGCAAAATATTTTCCCAGCTAGATAAAATATGCGCTGATGAGACTATTTTAGCGACCAATACCTCCTCATTATCAGTGACGCGTTTAGCCGCGGTGACCAGTCGTCCCGAAAAAGTGATCGGCTTGCATTTTATGAACCCGGTACCACTGATGCAGCTCGTTGAAGTGATAAAGGGTTTGCAGACCAGTGATGATACTTATCAAACCATGTTAGATATTACCCAAACGTTAAATAAAACGGCGGTGACGTCCAAAGATAGACCTGGTTTTATCGTCAATCGTATTTTAATGCCGATGATTAACGAGGCGGTGTTTGCCCTCTATGAAAATGTTGCCAGCGCAATAGAAATAGATGAGGCGATGACCTTAGGTGCCGCTCACCCAATGGGGCCGCTAGCGCTAGCTGATTTAATAGGTTTAGATACCTGTTTGAGTATTATGCAAGTGTTGTACGATGGTTTTAGTGACAGTAAATATAGGCCTTGCCCACTGCTAGTACAGATGGTTGATGCCGGTTTCTTAGGTCGCAAAACAGGTCGTGGCTTTTTTGATTATTAATACCGCGATCTCGCTGTATTAAATTGTAAATATTATAAAAAAGAAAATAATGATGCACTTAAACTAAGTGCAGGCATTATTTCATATTCGTTATTAGGAGAGATACATGAGCCAGTTTGAAAATATATTATTAGAAGAAATTAAACCAAACATTTATTGCTTAACAGTGAATAGACCAAAAGTGCTCAACGCCCTCAATAAAGAGACTATTGAAGAAATGGCGGCGGCATTAGAAATTGTTGCACAAGATAGCGCTGCCCGCGTCTTGTTTTTAACAGGCAGTGGTGAGAAATCATTTGTGGCCGGTGCTGATATCTCGCAAATGCAGGATCTTGACGGCCTACAAGGTAAGAAGTTTGGCGAGTTAGCACTGCGCACCTTTAGACGATTAGAAACGTTAGATGTGCCAGTCATTGCCTTAGTTAACGGCTATGCATTAGGTGGTGGTTGTGAGCTGGCATTAAGCTGTGACTTCATGCTGGCCGCTGAGAATGCCAAATTTGGCCAGCCGGAAGTAGGCCTAGGTGTGACACCAGGTTTTGGCGGCACGCAGCGCTTACCGCGTCTAGTGGGCAAAGGCGTAGCCATGGAAATGCTGGTCAGTGGCCGCATGCTAGATGCAAGTGAAGCACTGCAACGCGGTTTAGTTAATCATGTTTATCCGCAAGCGCAGTTACTGGAAGAAGGGCTGAAACTGGCAGATAAAATCTGTAAGAACGGGCCAACAGCGGTTAAATTAACTAAAGAGCTAGTACAGCGCGGCCTTGATATGGACTTAGAAAATGCCTGTGCCATGGAAAGTGATTTATTTGGTTTAAGCTTCTCAACTGCAGAGCAAACTGAGGGAATGAGCGCCTTTTTAGAAAAGCGTAAAGCTAACTTTTAAATAACCTTACACTGATTGAGGCGTTATCGCTAATGCCTCAATTAGCCTGTCTTAGTCGTAATCATTTGCCTCCAATAGCAGTGATTAGTTAACATCAGTGTTTTGTAATGACAGAGCTAGCGTATAAAAGATGATTTATAAAGTAATAGTAGGCTCCACTAACCCCGTAAAAATTGCCGCCGTTAACTATGCATTTAATGCTGTATTCACATCCTTTGAGATAGATTGCACAGGGGTGAATGCGCCCTCAGGTGTGGCTGATCAGCCTATGGATACCGAGCAAACTAAAGCAGGTGCTATCAATCGTGTTGAGTTTTGCGCTAAAGAGCATAGTGATTATGACTTTTATGTGGCGATAGAGGGCGGTGTCGATCTATTTGCAGGCAATGCTGCTGCTTTTGCCTGTATTGCTATCAAACATAAAGAGCAATTAATAGTCGGGCGCAGCGCTAACTTGCCACTACCTGTTGCTATTTATCAAGCGTTGGAAAAAGGCGAAGAGCTAGGGGATGTGATGGATAGGTTGTTCAATACCCATAACATCAAACAAAAAGGCGGTGCGATTGGCTTATTAACCAACGAGCTAGAAACAAGGCAAAGCACTTATCAACAAGCGCTGATTCTAGCGTTAGCACCTTTCATACACCCGCAGCTGTATTTACCTATTGGTTGATGACAGGTGCTTGATCTTGATAAAGAGCAATTAATAGCATGCTTGGGCGCAGCGCTGATTCTAGCGTTAGCACCTTTCATACACCCGCAGCTGTATTTACCTATTGGTTGATGACAGGTGCTTGATGACAGGTGCTTGAACTTGATAAAGAGCAATTAATAGCATGCTTGGGCGCAGTGTTGATTCTGCTGTTAACGCCTTTTTATACTCGCAATTGTATTTACCTACTAGTGCTGAAAGCGTGTTAATATGGCGGTTAATTAGCAGTTGTTAACATTGTCCAGTAAAGGTCGTTGAAGAGTATGAATCGTAAAAAGAAGCTAAACAGTATATTTAATTCAAGATTAAAAAAAGCAAAAGCGAAGCTCAGTACCACGAGTAAACCAAAGTATATATCTAAAGCGGATCGTGAAGCACAGGCCAAGCAACAGGCAGCAGATGAGCAGCTAGTGGTAGATAATGTAGAGCAAGAAAACGCATAGCATTACACATAATGTAGCTATAAACACGGCTACAGTGTTTGCAAGTTCGCCATTGCCTAAGCTATTGTCTAAACTATTGGCGAGCTTGCAAATAACCAAGCAGTTAGTTTATAAGTCACTGCTGGCAAAACTAATAGCTCGCACCGACTAATGTCCAAATAATCACCGTATCTTCAGTCTCTGAAGGGTTGTAAACCCGATGAGGCTTGTCATCATGTAAAGAAAAACTATCCCCTGCTTGTAAGCTGAAATGCTCATCCCCGATATATAGCTCTAGTGATCCAGATTGTACAAACCCCGCTTCTTCTCCGCTGCGTTGGCGGTGTTCTTTAGTATCGGCTTTCGGGGCGAGGGTAGTCAGAATCATTTGTAACTGTTTGCTTAAGTGAGGCGTCAATAGCTCTTCGGATATACCAGTGCCGGTATAATTTAAATGGCGCCTATTATCGCTGCGAACAATATAATTAAGCTCTTCTTTAGGTGTCTCGTTATCAGTATGGAAGAACCAGCTGATATTCACGTTCAGCATTTCGCTAATGGCTTTTAACGTTGCAATGGGTAATGCAGATACACCGCGCTCTACTTGGCTAATATAGCCTATAGAGCGGTCTATATGTTTGGCCATTGCAATAAGGGTGATACCTTTTGCCTTACGTAAATCACGAATTTGTTGACCAATTTGGTAATTCGTTTGTTGGGCATCTGCTTGTGCTAATGGTACTGGCTGGTTGTTATCTTTGTTTGGCATGGTGTTAACGTATTAATTTGATTTTTAAGTTTACATAAATGCGACCTAGCTCAGCTAAAAAGCTAATTAAATAAGCTTCGCATTCAGTAATATAATGGATGTGTTAACTACAATAGCATTGATATGGCTGATAGCGAAGCAACAACGTCGTTATCAGCCTTTGAGGTGAATCAGCGCTCAATAATAAATGTATCTATGCTCTGCTGTAGCTCTTTATTGTTGATGTTTGAATCTTGGTATATCGACTGTAAATTTTTAGATAGCTCAAACTCATGTAATGCTACTTTTTGGATGTGAGAAATCTCACCAGCCACTTGGCCTAATGTGGTGGTTTGCTCCTCAGCTGCTGCAGATAAGCTGGTGGCCATATGCTCAAGCTCAAGGGCAAGGGTTTTTACATCATTCGACGTTTTTTCAGCCGATAAGCTGTATTCAAAAAGATCTGCAGTGGCGGTAACATTTTGATTGATACCCTCAACTACTTGGCTACTGACTTGTTGTAGATCGCTAAGTAAACTGTGTATTTTATCTGAGGCATCTCTGCTACCTTGCGCTAATACTCTGACCTCATCGGCGACGACAGCAAATCCTCGACCGTGCTCTCCGGCGCGAGCGGCCTCAATAGCAGCATTGAGCGCTAGCAAATTAGTTTGGTCAGAGAGCGAGTTAATGGTATCCAAAATCGTGCTAATTTCAACGACCTGAGTTTCCATCCGCCCCGCACTTTGCTGTACTGCTTTCATATTAGCATCAACTAAATCTGCGGCATCTTTGGTTTGCTGGTTAAGTTTTAGTGAATCACTTGCCGTGGTTTCTAATGAATTACTTGAGGTTTTAGCCAGTACTGCTGATTGTGCTATCTCATCACTAGTGTCGACTAATGCCTCTATAGCGTGGGAAATAGAGCTCGCTAATTCTTGAGTCTCTTGTGATCCCTTGACAATAGCAGAGGTCGTTAGCCCTAAATTTTCATTAAATTTCGAGCTGGTTTTAATGGTGCTGTCCAAGCCTAAAATGAGTGATTTGATGGCTACAATCATGGTGTTAATTGAAACTGAGATGCGCCCCAATTCGTTGTTAGTACTTAAGGTAACATCGGTTGTTAAGTCATTGTTGTCGGCGATGTTATTTAAATTGACTGAAAGGTCATCTAATTGCATTCTCAAGCTTCTAACTAAATAGATATTAATGAAAATAACTAAGATTAAAAATGTAATCGCGATGAGGGCGGTATAAACAATATGATTAGTGGATCTAGTAATATTTAGATTACTTTGTGCCGTGATAGCAAGCCATTGGTTATCAAGTAGCAGCTTTACATCGTTGATTTGCGCACTCATCAGTGAAAACCAAGCTTGTGCAGTCGGTAAGTTAGAAAAATCTGTAGGCTTGCTCAGCAGTGCTGTCGTCACATTAGCTAATTGCCCGGTACGCGGCTCAGACATTATATTAGTAAATTCATGCGCCGCCTCTGGCAATAAAAAACTTTCTATACTTTCAACAACATGTGTTTGTAGTACCAGGTAACTGCTAATTTCACTGTGCTCTGCATTAGTGATGGCGCCACGTGTTAATACGCCATTGGCCTTGCCTCTGATTTTTCCTGTCTGCTCTTTGTATTGGGCCAAGAGTACAGCGGCTTTTAAGTTTTGTTTTAATTCACTGCGGCTAACATCAAGCATGAAATTACTCATAGAGCTCAATGCTATCTCATTAATCGTGCTGTAGAGGGTGAACGCTCCTTGCGCATCTAACTTATCGACACTTTCACGTATCAAGGCTCTTTTGTCTAGATACTTATTGAGTAAAGATAATCGGCTAAGCACACGCATATGTGGCGGCCACTCGCTCTGTGCGAGCTCTTTTAAATGTTCGACAGCGCCATCTGCTATTGTGCGTTGGGCGTCAACTTTGGCTTTTTTATCATCGCTAGGTGATGCTAAAAAACCGGCGGTTAAGCCGCGCTCTACCGCCGTGTTATGCGCTATTTTTTCTAGTGCATCCAATAAAAAAACGACATGTTTATCGTTGTCTTCCAATTCAAGTTCAGCAAGAGATTGCCTAACATTTAAAGTCATTAAGCAAATAGTTAGCAACACAAACAAACTAAATGAAACGAGTGAGAGTTGTACGATAGAAAAACGTTTTAGCACTAACATCAATATACCTATGTATATAAAGTGAAAAATTTATACTTTAAACTTAGGACAAAGTAGGGAGAGTGCAACTATATTTAGCTGTTTTTTTAAGTAAAAAAAGAATTGTTAGTCAGGGCTAAAAAATGCATTAAAATAGGGCGAAAAATGCATTAAAACAGGGCGTAAAAACCTGTTTTTTGGGTTGCTGATCTTCAGAGAGGGGCAGTAAAAAATGCAGAGCTTCGCTGTAACAAGCCATGCCGCTTAGACATGGCTGCTAATCAGCTTTAAAGTGCTGCTAGGCTATTTCAAATTTAAATTATCAATGACATATAAGACATTAGCATCAATAACGTTTTGTTCTTTATCTAGATATTTTTGCTCAAGTTTGCCTTTAGTCGCCCAAGTTGCGAAATCATCATCATTGATTACGCCAATAGTGGTTGGGTTTATTAGCCACATGCCCTCTAGTTTATCGTGAGGGTATTGAATAGACTTTACTAAATCAGCAGCCAGTGTTTTAGTAACAGGGGCAATATTATATTTCGCTAAAATATCCCAGCCATGAGTCGATACGGCCTGCTCTAATGTTTGGCCATTAATCGTTAAACCCAACTGGTCATGTTGCTCAAGCCCTTGAGTTAATTTGATGTTTTCCAAGTTGGTGGCTGCGCTTAGATCAATACGATAGAGCCGTTTCATGGCCTCAGGATTATCAGCTAAGAAGGCGCCATCACGCTCAATCACCACGAATTCACTGTTTGATAAAGCGGCAATGCCCGAATTAGAGTTCTGTGCTTTTTGTTGTTTATATAAGTATTGGCCTGTTTTGCCAGTGGCTAGCTCAACAGTCACTAGGCGAACAAGATCAAGCTTTTTGACAGCTTTGTTTGGGTGGTACATTGTCGATTGCATCGTACCGATAAGGAACTTTTGATCAGGTGTCACCGCCAGCCCTTCCATGCCTCTGTTTGGTCTGCGATTAGCAAACTCAGCGGGTAGTTTTATGGTGCCGCGCTGATCATTGACAAAAGCATTGATACGCTCTAATTCGACTCCGTTTTGGTCAAAATGAACGATGTGCGGACCGTATTCATCACTGACCCAGAAGGTGCCGTCATCTAGTGCCGCTAGGCCTTCGCCGTCCAGGCCAAAGTTATCTAATTTAATCGGGTTAGTGGTTTTATCAAACGGCTCGCTCATGTTTTCTACAATAGGCTTACCGTCTTTATCAAATGGCGTTTCACCAGTGCCACCCATATCGGCGTTGTTAGGTAAGCCTGTGATCAGTGTGCCATCAGGGCGTTTCAATAAAATGGTTTTCAGCTGCTTGATGCTGCCATCCTCACTCACTTCAAATAAACCGATGCGTGGCGTGTATTCAGGTGTTGGGAAAATTTTACCTTTACCGTAAATCTTATCTGTAAATGCGGCGTTAGGGCCGCGATCAGTTAACGCATAAAATTGGTTTTCCCTCGTTGGGTGTGCTGTCATATCAGAGCCGTAACCGCCATTGCGAATTTCAATCATATTGCCGGCTTTAGCGTTATCTGCTATGTCGTTGCGCAATATTTGATAAGGCAGCTTAGAGCCTTTGGTGCTATCTATATTTTCTATGCCTGCCATCACCAATGGTGTGATAAAAATAGAGCTAAGGGTAAGTGCTGTAAAAGAGAGTGTCGATAATCGTGCGATGGCCATAGTGCTATCTCGTTATTAATCAATAAAATTGATAACAACATAAAGCACAAAGATGACAGGAATATGACGAGAAATAATTACATTACTCACTCGCTATCTAATACAATAGTGCGATGCTCTGATGATTGGCCCACAAATTTAACGATAGATTGAAAAACGGATATTATGGATAATTGGAACGAAATCAAAAGTGCTTATAAAGTTGCGAAACTAGGTACTTTAACAGCTGCGGCAAAAGATCTAAATGTACACCGTGCCACGGTATTAAGACACATTGATGATCTTGAACGCGCAATTGGTATGAAATTGTTTCAACGCCATTCAAAGGGCTATACGCCGACGGAAGCCGGTCTTGATTTGCTGAAAATAGCCGATGTGACCAATGATCAATTTACCCAATTATTCGTCAGAATGAAAAACAGCTCGGCTGAGCTTACAGGGGATCTGATCATTACCTCGGTAGAGATAATGGCGACAATGCTAATGCCTGCTATGTCTGCCTTTCAAGAAAAGTACCCAAAAACTACCGTGCGCTTTTTAAGCAGTGAAAAAGTGTTGAAGCTAGAATACGGAGATGCCCATATAGCGATCCGCGGCGGTACTAAACCTACTAATCCTGATAACGTTATTATTCCTTTTATGAAGATGCCCTTTGCGCTGTATGCACATCAGTCATATATCGACAGGAAAGGTGAAATAGGTACTGACTTTAGTCAGCACGAATTCGCCTGCTTTGGCAGCCAAATTTTAGCGTTACCTTATCACGATTGGGTGAAGCAACATGTTGATCCTAATAACATAAAGTTTTTGAGTAATAGCCCCGAAGTATTAAAAGGTGCTATTAATAGCGGCCGTGCGATGGGTTTTTTACCGCAGTACATTGCTGAAAAGTACAGTGGGTTACGCGAAATTATCACACCCCATGAAGATTGGGATGTAAACTTTTGGCTAATTACCCATGGCGATCTTCACCGCTCGCCTAAAGTGCAAGCTTTCTTGAAAATTCTCAAGCGCACAGAAAATCAAACAGCGGATCTACAAAAACTTTCACTGTTTAAATAATGTCGCGATACAGCGCCGAAAATACAGAGCATCAGCGACGCAAAAGTCGTGTAGCGCTCAGCAGGTGAAGAGATTTGTGCAAGAGCAAACTTAAGAGGTAATGCAGCAGCGTATATAGTTGTAACATGAAAGCGAAAGACTAACCATATGATGTTAGCAATGGTTAGCCTCGCTAGGTGTGTCAGTGTTTAAGACTTTAGCTCAGCTACTGTCTCAGATACATGCTTAGCGCCAACTTGAATGTTTTGCACTACATTGTAAGCTTTTGTGACTTGCAGCTTGCTCTTTTCGAGTAGTTGCGACACTTCATCCATGCCATTTTGCACATCAGAGGTGACTTTGCGATTATCGGCGACAACCTGTGCTATTTCATCAGTTGAGTTGGTCGTACGCGAGGCAAGTAGCCTGACTTCATCAGCGACGACAGCAAAGCCTCGTCCTTGCTCACCGGCGCGCGCAGCTTCAATTGCGGCGTTAAGTGCCAACAGGTTGGTCTGATCAGCAATGCCTTGAATGGTAGAGACAATAGCGGCAATGTTCTCTGATTGATCATTCAAGCTTAAAACTTTTGCCGAAGTTTTTTCTGCAGATAGCGAAATATCACTAGAAATTTGCACTGACGACTGTAGTAACGTAGAGGCTTCTTGTGCGGTGTTAACCGTTTCCATAGACGTTTTGTAAGCAATGTCTGATGCGTTTCTTACCGCTTTTTGCAGTGCAACATTACTGGTTATGTCACTGGCAAATTTAATCACTTTTACAATTTTATGATTACTGTTAAAAATGGGGTTGTAAGTCGCCTCTAGCCAAATATCTTGTCCCGTTGCATTTTTGCGTAGGAACTGACCTTTCTTAATACCGCCAACAGCTAGATCTTCCCAGAAAGTTGGGTTTTCTTGATAGAACTCAGCGGTGCAAAACATTTTATGGTGCTTGCCCACGATTTCAGCAAGCTCGTAACCAACAGTTTGAGTAAAGTTTTTATTGGCAGTAATGATAGTGCCATCAGGGTTAAACTCGATGATTGCTTGTGAGTGGTTAAGCGCGGTGAGGATTGCTTCTTTAGCGAGAGCTTCATTTTTTTCTTGGGTGACATCAGCGGCAAGTTTAACAACTTTTACAATTTTGCCATCTTGTGAAATAGGAATATACGAAGCTTCTAGCCAAATATTATCGCCAGCTTTATTGACGCGCTCAAAGGTGCCTTTGTTGGCATTACCTTTTTTTAAATCCAGCCAAAAATTGCTGTATTCTTTGGATTTAACGTAGTTCTCTTTGCACATGACTTTGTGGTGCTGTCCGACAACCTCTTCTTTGGAGTAGCCTGCTACCGACAAAAACAAATCATTAGCGTCTAATATGATGCCATCGGGTGTGAACTGGATTAATGGAACTGTGGTTATTACAGAATCAATAATGGATTGCGCTTCATGCAACGAGGCTTCAGCGGATGATAGTCGTTTCTTTAAAGCATTATTAAACATGTGAATAAGTACCTACAGTTCTAAAAAGGGGTGTTAAGTATTAGCTGTGAGTGTTGCTGTGTTATCAAAACGATCCATTGGCTAATACTTTAGTAAATTAGATATTGCTTGCTAACGGCATTAGTTGATAACCCTAAGCCTTGTATTGTATCTTTTTAGCGATGAACAATAAACGAGCAGAATTAATTTAATATTCATTTAAAGCTAACTTATGGTAAAAAAAACACTAAAGAAAATTTACAAGTAGCCGAGTTTTTGGCTGAAAACTAGCGATATGTCATATAATCAGTATAGCTACTGTTATGCAGGGTGTTAGCGCGGGGCTTAATTTTTCCATATAAATTAATTTTGCAGCCCCAACTATAGCTTATTAGCTTTACCTTGCTCGCTTTTTAAAGCGCTCTGTCAAATCGAACATGTTTTCTAACTCGCGCATACGCTTGGATGTTTGCGTCCACAGTTTTTCCTCTAAGGCGACCACTAACGCCTCGGCAAAAAACAACGTTACTACCCCTGAATCCCAACCGGATTTACCTTCAATGCGTATCGGTAAAGTGTGTGCGGAGTAATCGGCAACAGGCGATAGCCATTGATCGGTGAATAAAATAATTTTTGCACCGCGCGCCTCAAGTAAGCGCCCGACTGTAATCAAATCCTGCTCGTAGCGGCGCACATCAAACATAATGATGACATCGCCTTCTTTAATTTTTAATAAATGATGCGGCCACAGTGAAACAGCTTCTGGGAAGATATGTACGTTTTCACGTATGACTTCCAAGTGCGTGTTTAAATAGCGTGCAAAAGCGCTGGTGATACGCCCGCCAACAATATGCAAAGCCTGGGTTTGATCAGCCAGTAAATCAACAATGGCATCAAATTGCTCATGGTTGATTTGGTTGAGGCTGTGGCGCAGGTTGGTGGTGACTGTATCAGCTACTTTATTGAGCACATGCTCTTCAGGTGCATCCGCTGCCCAGCGATCGTGCTTAGTAATAGGGTCGGACAGCGTTTGTTGCAACTCATCTTTTAACTCTTTTTGAAACGTAGTGAAGCTAGTGTGGCCTATTCTTTTAAGGGTGCGCATGACGGTGGGAGCTGATACCCCACAGCTTTCAGATAGCTGAGTAATTGAGACCAGCCCAGACATTGGGTAATTAGTTAATAAATAATTAACAAGCTTGAGCTCCGCTGGGCTAAACAGATTAAGTTGCGAGCGAAAGAGCTCGGCAATAGTACGGCTGTCAGTGGTATCGGGCGTGCTCTTCATAGTAGTGACCTGTGGTTCAGCGGTTGCAATAAGTGAAGCTGGTATTGGTGCTGCACTGTTATTGGCGCTGCACTATAAAGGCATGAATATAAGCTATACAGTTATTTATTGGTTTTTTAGCTTTTAGCGTGTTTCGATCGCTGTATTGTAGCAGCTATTTTATATTACGTTAAAAAATTGACAAGTAAAAAAATTAATGTATAAATATTTACGTAATCGTTTTACTATTTTTCCGAAAGGCTAAATACCTAAAGCTCTGAACCGTTTCTGAAGTTCGTCATAAATGAGGCTTGTGGTACCACAGACTTTGGCCAAATAGCTATAGCTTGCGGTGCCATATAAAACTCTAAAAATAATTGGTTGTATCCAGAGGACAGAAAATGAATAAGAACAAACGCGATTTTATTAAAAAAGCCGTGGTAGGTAGTGCTGCAGCAGCAACACTAGGTGCTACAGCTGTTAGTGCTAAAGCTCCAATCAAATGGCGCTTACAAACTTATGCAGGTGCCGCTCTTGGTGAGCACGTCATTAAACCTGCGGTAGAAGCATTCAATAAAGCGGCAAATGGTGAGATGGAAATCGAACTATATTATGCCGATCAACTAGTACCAACACCTGAATTGTTCAGAGCACTGCAAAACGGCACCATCGATGCAGTACAAAGTGATGATGATTCTATGGGAGCACCTGTTGATATATCCGTGTTTGGCGGTTATTTTCCTTTCGCTACACGCTACAGCTTAGATGTACCAGTATTGTTTGAACAGTACGGTTTAAAAGAAATCTGGCAAGAAGCATACGATGAAGTTGGCGTAAAATGGCTAAGTGCTGGCGCTTGGGATCCATGTCATTTTGCTACTAAAGATCCAATTAACAGCTTAGCTGATCTTAAAGGCAAGCGTATCTTTACCTTCCCAACAGCGGGACGTTTCTTAAACCGTTTCGGTGTAATCCCAGTAACACTGCCTTGGGAAGACATTGAAGTAGCATTGCAAACCGGCGAGCTAGACGGTATTGCATGGTCAGGTATCACCGAAGATTACACAGTCGGTTGGGCTGATGCGACTAACTATTTCTTAACAAATAACATCTCGGGCGCATGGAGCGGATCTTTCTTCGCCAACAATGATTCTTGGAATGCACTACCGCCGCATCTGCAAGAGCTTTGGAGACTGTGCATGGATAGCTCACATTACTATCGCCAGCATTGGTATTGGGGCGGTGAAGCTAAACTGCGTACAGAAGGTACTAAGATGCAACTGACATCTATACCAGATGCTGAGTGGGCAACAGTTGAAGCTGAAGCACACAAGTTCTGGGATGAAGTAGCGCAAACAAGTGAACGCACCAAAAAAGTTGTCGAGATATTCAAAAAGTATAACGACACAATGTCTAAAGCTGGTAGACCATACCGTTACAGCTAATCTCTATTTTACTTGTCTTAGAACCCCTTTTATGTAAATAAAAGGGGTCTTTTTTGTTAAGGACGCTAATTGTGTATAACGCGATTCAAGCCTACATACGCTTCATTTATAAATTCAATCGTACCGTAGGTATTTTTGCCATGTACTTGGTGATGATGATGATGGGCATTTTATTGTTCTCATCTATCTCTAAAGGTATTGGGTCTCCGCAAATATGGGTGATCGAAATGGCGCAGTTTACTATGGCTGCATATTACTTACTCGGCGGTGGCTATTCGATGCAGATGGATGCCCACGTACGAATGGATGTTTTCTACGGTAACTGGTCGGCAAAACGCCAGGCGATTACCGATGCTTTCACCGTGCTGTGCCTGATTACTTATTTAGGCATGCTGCTATACGGGGCGCTCTCTAGTACTGCTTATGCGCTGGAATATGGACAAAAGAACTATTCATCTTGGCGCCCACCACTTGCGCCTATAAAAATAATAATGACCACAGGTATAATTTTAATGTTGTTACAAGTACTGGCAACCTTTGCGCAAAACATCGCCGAAGTTATGGGCAAGCCGTTTGATGTAAAACGCCACCCTGAGGACATGTCAATATGAGTTATGAAATGATAGCCCTGTTGATGTTCTCATCACTTATGTTGATGTTATTAACAGGCCAGCGTGTGTTTGGCGCCGTTGGTTTCGTTGCTGTTGTTGCCTCCTACTTCCTATGGGGCACAGGTGGATCAGAAATGGCCTTTGCCGCCAGTATGAAATTGATGAACTGGTATCCACTACTGACCCTGCCGCTATTTGTATTTATGGGATATATGCTCTCAGAATCAGGCGTTGCCGGTGATTTGTATCGTATGCTACACGTTTGGATGGGCTCACTTAAAGGTGGCCTAGGTATCGGTACTATCATCTTGATGGTGGCTATATCAGCGATGAACGGTTTAAGTGTGGCCGGTATGGCGATAGGTACCAGTATTGCGCTGCCTGAAATGCTTAAACGCGGCTATGATAAACGCATGGTTACCGGTGTTATTCAAGCAGGTAGCTCGCTAGGTATCTTAGTACCACCAAGTATCGTGTTAGTGCTGTATGGCATGATAGCTCGCCAGCCTGTCAGCCAGTTATGGCTAGCCGGTGCTATCCCAGGTTTGATTTTAGCCGTCATGTTTATTGCCTATATTGTCATTCGCTGTCGTCTACAACCAGAGTTGGGGCCACCGTTACCACAAGCTGAGCGCGACCTAATTACCCGCAAAGAAAAATACATGTTACTTGGCGCTGGTGTGTTGCCACTGTTTGTTATTTTCTCGGTGATTGGCTTGTTCTTAATGGGCTATACCAGTTTGGTTGAATGCTCTGCAGTTGGTGCGTTTGTGGCAATGCTAGCAGCGCTAGTGAAAGGGCGTTTAAACTTTCGGTTAATTCATACTACGCTACGTAAAACATTAGGTGTGAGCTGCATGTTCATGTGGATCATCATGGCGGCACTGTGTTTTGGTGCGGTATTTGATGGTTTAGGTGCGGTTAAAGCAATTGAAGCATTATTCCTTGATCAATGGGGGCTAAGTGCTTGGCAAATTCTAGTGATGATGCAGTTGTCTTACATCATCATGGGTATGTTTTTAGATGATACAGCGATGCTAGTAATCGTGGCGCCTCTATACATTCCACTGATTATTGCACTTGAATTTAACCCTATTTGGTACGGCGTACTGTATACCGTGACCTGTCAAATAGCGTATATGACACCGCCATTTGGCTACAACTTATTCTTAATGAGGGCCATGGCCCCCAAAGAGATCGGCTTGATGGATATCTATAAATCGATCACACCGTTTGTTGCCATTATGGTATTTGCACTGGTGTTATTTATGGTGTTCCCACAGATTACATTGTGGTTGCCAGAACTGGTTTTTGGTAAGTAAACAGTTTGTATTCATAATTTATTAGAGCAAGGAGATGTGTCGCCGTGGTGATGCAAGGATTAGAGAAGCCACCAGCACAGCTGGTAAACCCATTAGGGAAATCAGATATATTACTGGTGTGTGAGCACGCCAGTAATTATATTCCACCAGATTTTAATAACTTGGGATTAACACAGGCAGAAGTAGAGAGCCATATCGGCTGGGACATCGGTGCTGAGGCGACGGCAAGGCTGCTCAGTGAAAAATTAGATGCCTGCTTAATTGCGCAAAACTATTCACGTCTATTATATGACTGTAATAGGCCGCCAACGGAGCTAAGCTCGATACCCCGCTTGAGTGAAGTAACTGAAATACCAGGCAATAAAGATTTGACGGCGCAGCAGCGAGACTATCGTGTAGCGCAAATTTATTTGCCGTTTCACCAGCAAATAGCCGAGCACATAAAGGCAAGGGCAGCGGCAGGCAGGCGCACAATACTAGTGACAGTACACAGCTTTACGCCTATTTTTAAAGAGGTGAAGCGCCCGGTACAGCTAGGTGTTATTTGCGAGCTAGATAACGCTTTCGCGAAAGATGTCTGCAGGCAAGCGCAGCTGTTGAGTGATTTTGATGTGCGCTTAAATGAGCCGTACGGGCCATCTGATCCAGTACTGCACATGGTCACGAAGCACGGCACAGACAACCAGTTAGACAATGTGATGTTAGAGGTGCGCAATGACTTAATTGTCGATAGCGCAGGCCAAGAGGTTTGGGCGCAGTTAATCGCCGATACTCTAAATAACGTAGATCACTAATTTTGATACTAAATCCTATGACAAAAATGACAGATAATGAGGGACACCAATGAACGCAATGTTGACTCTGGAACTACTAAAAGAAGAATTCGCTAACGGCACCATAGATACAGTGCTAGCTTGCCAGGTAGACATGCAGGGGCGATTAATGGGCAAGCGTTTTCACGCTGACTATTTCATTAAACACGCCGCAGAAGAAACGCATTCATGTAACTATTTACTCGCCACAGATTTAGAGATGGAACCGGTAAAAGGTTATAAATCGACGAGCTGGGAAGCGGGTTACGGCGATTACATCATGAAGCCAGATATGAGCACATTGCGCCGTGTTCCCTGGTTAGAAGGTACTGCCCTGGTATTGTGTGATGTGTTAGATCAAAAGTACAACCCAGTACCGCATTCGCCGCGCGCCATTTTACGTAAGCAGATTGCGCGCCTAGCTGAAATGGGTATGGAGCCGATGATGGCGACTGAACTTGAGTTCTTCATGTTCGATCAAAGCTATGCAGATGCCTGTAAAGCAGGCTATCGCGATATGCAGCCAGCAAGTGCTTACAACGAAGATTACCATATATTCCAAACCACCAAAGAAGAAGGTGTGATCCGTGCGATGCGCAATGGCGTATACGGAGCAGGTATTACAGTTGAGTGTTCAAAAGGTGAAGCATCAGCAGGCCAAGAAGAGCTGAACATTAAATACGACAAAGCACTGACCACAGCGGATCAGCATTCAATTGTTAAAAATGCCTGTAAAGAAATAGCATGGCAGCACGGTAAAGCCGTTACATTTATGGCGAAATGGCACAACGATGCAGCGGGTAGCTCATCACACGTGCATCAATCACTATGGAGTGCAGATGGCAAACCATTATTCTTAGATGAGAGCCGCCGTTATGGCATGTCTGAGTTGATGTGCCATTACCTAGCGGGGCTACTGGCTTACGCTGATGATGTGACCTGCTTATTAGCGCCTAACATCAACTCTTACAAGCGTTTCCAAGAGGGCACTTTCGCACCGACTAAGGCGATTTGGAGCTTAGATAACAGAACTGCTGGCTTTAGATTATGTGGTGCTAACACTAAAGGTATTCGTATTGAATGTCGTATTGGCGGCGCGGATTTAAACCCGTACTTAGCACTAGCAGGGCAACTAGCGGCTGGTATTGCCGGTATGGAGCAAAAGCTAGAGCTTGAAGATGAGTTTGTTGGCGATGCTTACAATGGCGCTAATATTCGCCAAGTACCTAACACTTTACGTGCTGCGGTTGAGAAACTAAACGAATCTGAAATGCTGCGCGCAGCATTTGGTGAAGAGGTGGTTGATCACTACGTACACGCAGGTCGTTGGGAGCAGAGAGAATACGATAAGCGCGTAACGGATTGGGAAGTAAACCGTGGTTTTGAGCGCGGTTAATTTAACGCTTTAAATATTTAGCTTAGCTGAAAAAAAGATGAGTGGCTGTCTTGGAAATCGTGCGTCATTTGCGCACTTGAGATTGCTAATAGGGCACTCATCTATAGAATGAGCAAGTTAACATAGTAAGCCGCAAGGCAAGCTAATCGTTTAGACAATAGCAATACAACTGATGAGTTAATCATCGGCGATTATTAGGTAAACAAATGACAAAAATTCAAAGTATCTCACCGGTAGATGGCAGCGTTTACGCTGAGCGCGAATTG
Source organism: Gammaproteobacteria bacterium AS21 (assembly GCA_038900335.1). Taxonomy (GTDB): domain Bacteria; phylum Pseudomonadota; class Gammaproteobacteria; order Pseudomonadales; family Balneatricaceae; genus Rs1. The sequence goes on from JBBMRB010000016.1 coordinate 74,506, forward strand.
ACAACAAACGAGCAATTAGCGAATGTTTTCAGCAAGGCGAAAGCCGTGCAACACGAGTGGGCACAAGTCTCTGTCGCTCAACGCTGTGAGTATTGTTCAGCAGCGGTTGATGCCATGTTAGGTATGAGCGATCGCATAGCAGAAGAACTCGCTTGGCAGATGGGTCGCCCTATCAGCCAAGGTGCAGGTGAAGTTAAAGGCCTAGAGGAGCGTGCGCGCTATATGATCTCTATCGCTGAAGACTCACTCGAGCCATTCAATCCAGGTGAGAAAGCCGGTTTTAACCGTAAAATAAGCCGTGAGCCACTAGGCGTTATCATGACGATAGCACCGTGGAACTTCCCGTTTATGACTGCACTTAACTCCATTATTCCGGCACTACTAGCCGGTAATGCGGTAGTACTTAAGCACGCGGCGAATACTTTGTTAGTGGCTGAGCGCATTCAAGATGCGTTTGATCAAGCAGGGCTACCTGCAGGCTTATTTCAACACGTGGTACTTGATCATCAAACAACCAGTGAGCTGATAGGCTCTGGTAACGTCGACATGGTCTGCTTCACTGGCTCTGTCGGTGGCGGTAAAGCAATGGAGCAGGCCGCAGCTGGCCAGTTCATCCCAATGGGCTTAGAGCTAGGTGGTAAAGACCCTGCTTATGTTCGTGCTGATTGCAACCTGCCTTACACGATTGAAAACTTAGCAGATGGCGCCTTCTTTAACAGCGGCCAATCGTGCTGCAGTATCGAGCGTATCTATGCTCATGAGAGCATTCACGATGAGCTAGTGGCAGGTTTAGCCGCAGCGGGACAAGCTTATACACTGGGCAACCCACTGGATAAAGCCACTAACCTTGGGCCGATGATCAAACCAGCAGCTGCTGATTTTGTGCGTAAGCAAGTCAGTGATGCACTGGCAGCAGGTGCTATTGCACATGTTGATACCACGGCATTTGCATTAGATACTGCAGGTTCTGCCTACATGGCACCACAAGTGTTATCTAATGTGACTCATGACATGTCAGTGATGGTCGATGAAAGCTTTGGACCTGTTGTCGGTGTGATCAAAGTGAGCAGTGATGAAGAGGCGATCGCCTTGATGAATGACTCAGAATTTGGTCTCACTGCCGGTATCTGGAGTGAAGATCTTGCGGCAGTTGAAAAAATAGCACCGCAATTAGAGGCCGGTACTGTGTTTATGAACCGTTGTGATTACCTTGATCCAGCACTAGCGTGGACAGGCGTGAAAGATACAGGGCGCGGTTGCTCGCTATCTAAAATGGGCTTTGATGCGCTAACACGTCCAAAAAGTTATCACTTTAAAACATCAACTAACTGATATGCAACGTGGTTTAGTCTAAACCACGATGAGTGCATGACAAATAGAGCGTCTTGTTAAGTAAACACATGACGCTCATCGTTTGCCATCCATTGTTGCTATACATTGTTGCCATAAAAATTTAAGACTGAGATAAATCAATGAAGGCATTTGATTATATTATTATAGGCGCCGGTGCAGCTGGCTGTGTGGTTGCCAATCGCTTAAGTGCTGAGCCATCGGTGAGTGTTTGTTTGATAGAGGCAGGCGGTGACAGCGCAAGCCCACTGGTTTCAATACCGGCGGGCATCTTTGGCCTCTACGGCAATAAAACCTATGATTACAGCTTTCAAGGTGTGCCTCAGCAGCATTTGAATAACCGCGTGATGAACATTAACCGCGGCAAGGGGCTTGGCGGCTCAACTGCGATTAACAGCATGGTCTACATTCGCGGTAATAAGAATGACTATGATGGCTGGGCGGCATTAGGTTGTGAAGGTTGGTCGTACGAGCAAGTACTGCCGGTATTTAAGCAGCTTGAAGGCAATCAAAATGGCCAAAGTGCTGAGTTTCATGGCTTTGATGGTCCATTAAAAGTGACCCAACCGCAAGATGCGCATAAAATTGATAGCACCTTTGTAAAAGCGGGTGTCAGTATTGGTTTGCCAAAAAATACTGACTTTAACGGCCCGTCACAATTTGGTTTAGGTGTTTATGATGTAAAGCAAAATAACGGCGCGCGAGTTAGCAGTTACACTGCATTTGTCAAACCGGTATTAGATCGCAAAAACTTAACTGTCCTCACTCACACCGAAATACTGTCGTTAATGATTACTGGCGATACCGTCACTGGCGTTAACGCTGAAGTTAACGGTGTTGGCGAGCAGATCAAAGCTAATAAAGAAGTGATACTTAGCGCGGGTGCTATTGCATCACCACGAGTATTACTGGCCTCTGGTATTGGTGCTAAAGAGCAGCTCGCTGAGCTGGGCATTGAGTGTAAGTTAGATTTGGCAGGCGTGGGTGAAAACCTACAAGATCACATTGATAGCATGGTGACAGTGCGCGCTAAAAAATCAGCAACTATTGGAGTCTCCCTCGCCTCACTAGTGCCTCATGTTATGTTAGCGCCGTTTAAATACCTGTTTGGCCGCAAAGGCTGGCTGACGACTAACTATGTTGAAGCCGGTGGTTTTGCCAAAACAGCACTCGCTGAAGCAGCGCCTGAAGGCTCTGCTGATGCTGATGCGGATGTGCAGTTCCACTTTACACCGCTGTATCGCAGTCATCGCGGCAAGAAATTCGAATTCGGCCACGGCTATTCAGTGTTTACCTGTGTCTTGCGCCCGCGCAGCGCCGGTAGCGTGAAGTTAGCCAATGATGGCAGTCGTCGCAATGTGTTGATCGATCACAACTTTTTTGCTGATGAGCGCGATCAAAAGCTATTGGTTGAAGGGGTTAAAAAAGCCCGTGAGATCTTGGCATCTAGTGAATTTGATGACATGCGCGGCGAAGAGATGGCACCTGGCAAAGAGGTGCAATCAGATGCGGATATTTTGGCTTATTTACGCGACTCTGCCACCACGGTTTACCACCCTGTCGGCACTTGTAAAATGGGTGTCGATGAGATGGCAGTGGTTGACCCTGCAACCTTAAAAGTGAGGGGCATGCACAACTTACGGGTGATGGATGCATCGGTAATGCCTAAGCTCATTAGTGGTAATACTTCGGCACCATCGATGATGATTGCCCAAAGAGGCGCGCAGATGATTTTAGATGAGCTGCGAGCAGCTAAGAGCTAGAGTCATTAAATAACTTTCCAGTTAGCTGGACTGGCAATAAAAAAAGCCGCGAATGTGATGTTCGCGGCTTTTTTATTGAAACTAGTGGCACAGGGATTAAGTCACAGCAGTGAGCTTGTTAAACGCAGGGTCTTTCCAACTTTCGCTTTGCATAATATCGACTAGTGCATCAACACAATCCCAGATGTCTACATAGCGCAGATACAGTGGCGTAAAGCCAAAGCGTAGAATATCAGGGGCTCTAAAATCACCGATAATATTACGCGCGATCAACGCTTGCATGATGGCAAAACCATGTGGGTGTGTCAGTGATATCTGACTGCCGCGAACGCTCGCATCTTTGGGTGATACCAGGGTAAAGCCAAACTCAGCGCAGCGACTCTCTACCAGCTCAATAAACAGATCAGACATCGCTACTGATTTAGCCCGCAGTTGCTCCATATCGGCGCTGGCCATAATATCAATACCGACCTCTAATACGCAGGCAGCGAGAACCGATGTAGTGCCACATAAAGTGCGCTCAATGCCCGGCGCTGGCTGATAATCATCTTGCATAGCAAAAGGGTTAGCATGACCAAACCAGCCGCTTAAAGGCTGCTCAAGTTTCGCTTGATGGCGTTTAGCAACGTATAAAAATGCTGGGGCACCAGGGCCGCCGTTTAAATATTTATAGCCGCAACCTATTGCTAAATCGGCATTGGCTGCATTGAGGTCAACTGGCACCGCACCAGCGCTGTGGCTTAAATCCCACAGCATTAATGCGCCTTTGCTCTGTGCTTGCGCAGTAATCGCTGGCATATCGAGCATGCGTCCAGTTTTATAGTGAACATGGGTTAATACCACCAGTGCGGTATCTTCATCAATGGCAGCGGCCATTTCATCAACAGGGCAAACCACTAACTCAATTTTACCGTCTAAGAACTTTTCGAGGCCTTGCAGTATGTATAAATCGGTGGGAAAGTTACCCGGCTCTGAAATAATTTTACGACGCCCAGGGTTTAGTTTGATTGCAGCGGCCGCCAGTTTAAATAAGTTAACTGAGGTCGAGTCCGCAACTAACACTTCGCCTGCATCTGCGCCGACAATAGTGCTGATTTTATCGCCTAAACGCTGAGGTAACTCGATCCAGTTATTGATGTTCCAGCTGCGAATTAAATCGACTCCCCACTCCTGCTCAACTACTTGTTGTGCACGCGCAGCAGCGGCGACAGGCCTTACACCTAGCGAGTTACCATTTAAATAACAGGTGTTATCCGCTAGGGCGAATTTTTCACGAAAGCTATTAAGCGGATCGCTATTATCCATAGTGATACAATCGTGACGGCTAATATGGCTCATTAAAACGACTCCTTAAAATATATTCTTATTGGTATAAATTTAGCTATAAATATAAGTGTAGGTAACCAGCCTTACACCTGTGTTCTAACAGACCAAAGCTCAGGGAAGAACTTTAAGTCCAACGCTTTGGCTAAATAGCTGACACCGCCGGTGCCGCCAGTACCCTGTTTAAAACCAATGATACGCTCAACCGTTTTCATGTGGCTAAAGCGCCATTTTTGAAAATGAAACTCCATATCGACTAGTTTTTCAGCCAGTTCATATAAATCCCAATATTGATCCGCGTCTTGATAAACCTTAAGCCATGCTTGCTCAACAACAGGGCACGGCTGATAAGGCTGTGACCAATCTCTTTGCTGTTTTTCGCCAGGGATAACAAAACCGCGTTTAGCCAACAGTTGTAGGCATAAATCGTACAGGCTAGGTGCGTTTAGCTTTTGTGTTAATAAGTTGTAGTGCTCGCTAAAGGCGCGATGCGCTTCCACCATATCGGCATTTTTATTGCCGAACAAGAATTCTAACTGACGATATTGCGAAGATTGAAAGCCAGAGCTTTGGCCGAGCGAGTCACGAAAAGAGGCATAATCGGCAGGTGTCATCGTCACTAACACTTCCCAAGCGCTAACAAGTTGCTCTTGAATACGCGCCACTCGGGTAAGCATTTTAAAAGCGGGGCGCAAGTTATCATTGGCAATATGCACCGCAGCGGCATTCGCCTCGTGTAGGCACAGCTTCATCCACAACTCAGACGCCTGATGGATAATGATAAACAACATCTCATCGTGCTGGCCTGACAGGGGTTTTTGGCAAGATAAAATACCATCCAAATTAAGATATTGGCCATAGCTAATATCTTGTTCCCAATGAACATCTTCGTTCGTTAAATCAACTGCAAACGGACATCCGCTACTTTTATTATTCATCGCTTTCGCTGACCTTTATTCAATTGCCTAGTTGCGCTCAATGTTGATATTAAAGCGCAACAGCTTGGTAGATGCGTCGGGTTGACGCTGTATATGCCCACATTTTAAGCACAGAGCAGTTAAAAGTAAAATTCATAATATTTGCAGTATTCATGAATTTAATTTGTATTTTTAGCTAAAAAATAGCTAAATGATCAAATCACCAGCAATTACTAAGTAACATAGGGCAAATATGGCGAGTAAAGTAACCTTACGGCACCTACAAATGATGAAGATGATCAGCGAGACCGGCAATGTATCAGATGCCGCGAACAGGATTGGTGTCTCGCAATCGGCGCTAAGCCATCGCATTCGCGAGGCAGAGCGCCTGTTAGATACCGTACTGTTTTTTCGGCGCAACAAAAAACTGGTGCCCACCAGTTCAGGGCAGCGCTTATTGCACTCGGCCAATATGATCATCAATGAAATAGCACACGCCGAGCAAGATATTAATAAATTTTCAATCGGCATTGAGCACATCATTCGCATTGGTAACGAGGCGCGTTGCAGTTATCAGTGGCTGCCGCCATTTTTGGATATTTATCAGCAACACCATGCGCATACCGATATTGAAATTGTCGCCGATGTCTCCCTTGATCCACTAGCTGCAATGCGTGAAGGTGTCATTGACCTGGCTATTACCTCAGGAGTTGCCGAGCTAAGCGCGTTTCGCAGCCACACCTTATTTAGTGATGAAATGTTTGCAGTACTGCCCGCTGATGACCCTAGAGCACAGCAGCCATTTTTAACCGCACAAGATTTTGTCAATGAAACCTACGTCACCTACCACACCACCCCAGACAATAAACGCGAGTATGAGCAGCTTTTTAGCAAGTACAAACTGCTACCTAAAAAGGTGATCAGGGCAGGGGTAACCGATGCGGTGATCGAGTTTGTCGCCCAAGGTCACGGCATCACCATCATGCCGTACTGGAGCGTAAAACCTTGGCTCAATCATAGGGCCTTAAGCTTAGTGCGAGTGACTGAGCACGGTATCTTTATCGATTGGCAAGTCGTTACCCGCAAGGATGAGAAAAAAGACTCGCCTGTTAGTCTGTTCGTAGAGCATTTAATTGCTACTGATTTGCTGGCGCTGTGATGATGAACATATTTTAATATTTCGATAATTGTAGAAATGTATTGCCTGTTATTAATTAATTCGAATATACTAGAAATATAGTAATTAATTAAGAGGATAATCCTATGCTCAATCTCTCCGCTGAATTTATCGTGATGCTCAAAGATGCGTTACACATGTTTATCTACCTAGCGATTGAACTGACAATTTTATTTTTAGTAATCAGCTATCTAGTTGGTGTGCTACAAGAGTATATAACTGTAGAGAGGGTGCAGCAGACACTGAGTTCGAAGAACGGTAAAGGCTATCTGGTCGCCGCATTATTAGGCGCTATTACTCCGTTTTGTTCATGCTCTACTATCCCTTTTTTAAAAGGGTTGCTAAGAGCGCGGGCAAGTTTTGGGCCGCTGCTAGTGTTCTTATTCGCCAGCCCGTTACTCAACCCTATCGTGATTGGTTTATTGGTGGTGACATTTAGTGCGGGTGTCGCATTGTTCTATTTTACGATAGCTCTTGTGGTCTCAGTGACGGCAGGTTTTGTGTTAGAAAAACTAGGCTTTGAGCGCTATGTGCGTGATGACGCCTACTTACAGGCCGTAACGAGCTGTTCTACCAATAGCACTTCACCATCCAAAAATGCATCATCAACACAACAGCCTAACCGCTGGTTACGTATTTGGCAGGCGAGCTGGAAAGACTTTAAACAAACCCTGCCCTATTTACTGATTGGCATCTCGATAGGGGCGTTTATCTACGGTTTTGTACCAACTGGACTGATTGTTGAGTACGCAGGGCAAAATAAATGGTATGCAGTGCCTATCGCCGCAGTTATTGGTATTCCGCTCTATATCCGCGCATCGGCTATTATCCCGTTAAGTGCCAGTTTAGTACAAAAAGGCATGGCGCTGGGCTCGGTGATGGCGCTAATTATCGGCAGTGCTGGGGCGAGTTTAACGGAGGTGATTTTGCTCAAATCAATATTTAAAATACAAATGATAGCTGCTTTTTTATTTGTTGTTTTAACAATGGCGATGATGGCAGGGTATTTATACGCGGTTATTTTTTAAATAAAGCGAATGTGCTTAACACTTATTGGTCACAGGCTGATTGATACAGCATTGATCTTGTAAAAAAGCAATTAAAGCCGACAACTCGTCATATTGCGGTACACAAAATAGTACCCTGCCTTCACGGCGCTGTATCACTAAGCCGACAGCCACTAAGCGGGTAATATGATGAGATAGTGTCGAGCCCGGTATATTAAGCGCGGATTGTATTTCACCGACAGGTACTCCCTGTTGACCACCTTTAACCAGATATTGGAAAATCTCTAAACGGGTGGTGTGTCCTAGCTCAGCAAAGCGCTGCGCAGCACTCATTGTATTTATCATAAATATCCGTAGTTGTGATAAGGGCGTGTTAAAGCTGAATAATGTTTCTATATTACTAGAGCTTTGGTGATTGGCAAAGCGTAAACGTTTAATTGCAGTAATGGGTTATTAGCGAGCGATAGCTAATCGTTAACTTACTAAATAGCGCCAATAGCAGACAGTATTTACACTGCTTAATCTACGGTACATTTTAGTATAGATAGTGCTTATAAAATGAGCAAAAAAAGGGAAATAATTACAGACATTAAATTATAAATATCGCATTATCAAAAGCATGCATAATCAAATGTTTTTATAAAATGTATTTGATTAATTAGAACCTTATTCTGCATGGCGATTACTTTTTCAAAGTAATCAAACAATAGTAGAGCCTGCAAGGATGTAGTCGTATGTATTAGCATACCTTTAGGTGATGGAATTGATACCGCAGTTTTACAATGATAATGCGCAGAATCTTGCACAACAATACCTATCTAAACCTTTCGATGACATACATCAAAGTTGGGCTCATCTTGTTCCTCATATTATGGACAAGGCAAATGCGCGCATCCTCGATTTAGGCGCGGGCGCTGGGCGTGATGCTAAATACTTTGCGCAACTTGCCCAGCAAACTGACAAAAATGTACAGATAATAGCGGTGGAACCATCTGCAAAACTATTAGACATTGGCCAACAAACTACCCGTGGGCTCAATGTGCAATGGCTTGATGATTCGCTGCCAGCTTTAAATAAAGTCTGTAAACAAGAAGTGAGCTTTGATTTAATTCTCATTAGCGCGGTGTGGATGCACATATCGGTAAGTGATAGAGCACGATCCATACGCAAACTGGCCAATTTACTAAAGCCAGCTGCAAAGTTAGTGATTACATTACGCCATACTCAAGATAGCGAAGAGCTTGAACAGCGTAAGATGCATAGGGTATGTGCTGATGAGTTAAAGCGACTGGCGACAGATGTGGGCTTGTCAGTGTTACTGAGCACAGATAAGGAACCTGACCGGCTAGGTAGAGCTGGCGTATCATGGCAAACAGTGGTGCTACAGATGCCGGATGATGGCTCTGGCGCTTTTCCCTTTATTCGCCATGTTGCCATCAATGATGGCAAAGCAGGCACGCATAAATTAGCATTATTGCGGGTATTACTGCGTATTGCCGATGGTCACCCTGGTGCTGTAATACGAAGAGAGCCATCTGCAACAGGCGATCGCGTTATTTTGCCTGTAGGTTTAGTTGCGCTTTACTGGTGTTGCCAATATAAAGATTTAATAGATACACATCAGTTCTTTCAAACGCCTAATAAAAAACCTAATTTGGGCTTTATGAAAGCAGATGGTTGGCAGCAATTAACACATCGCAGCGCCAGTGATTATCGTATTGGTAACTTGTTTACTGGCAAAGATGCGATAGCCCTACATAAAACAATTTCAGCGGCTGTCAGCAATATAAAAAGTATGCCGTGTCGTTATATCACCCAAGCCAATAGCGATGAGCCTGTATTTGAGGTTGCCAACAAATCAGTTAGAGCAAAAGAGAGCCTGTTTCTTGATTTAAAAACGCTACAACAATGGGGTGAATTTTCATTACCAGAGTCAACTTGGCTGGCATTTAATCGCTATGCCTGCTGGATAGAGCCGGTATTAGTCAGTGAGTGGGCGAAAACAATGGCCAGCTATCAAGGTAATGTTGCGCATGCAGCCCCGGCTAATCAATATCGTTTATACCAAGCATTAAATTGGTTAGAGCCAAAGCGCAGCACCAATGAAGTGCGCCAGCGCTTTGAGCAACTACAAAAGCAGTTGCCCGCGCAACAACACATGCAGTGCGTATGGTCTGCTAAAGCATTAAAGCAGCAATATGATATCGACCACAGTATGCCGTTCGCGCGCTGGCCTAATAATGATTTATGGAATTTGCTGCCTAGCGATCGCAAAGTCAATAGCCAGAAAAGCGATCGCCTACCAACTGAATACAAACTAATAGCGGCCAAAGAGCGGATTATGAGCTGGTGGCACCATGCATGGCTTGATAATAACTCAGTGACTAGCATCCAACATAAACGCTTTTTTGCAGAAGCCAATATTGCCTTGCCAGGCTTAGATATCGACAACAGCTCAGCAGATGATTTGTTTGAAGCATTAGTAGTACAGCGTGCAAGGCTAAAGGAAATGCAGCAGTTGCGAGAGTGGTAAAACAGAATTGATAACAATCAACCCACAGCCAGTTTAGCGGTATCGTGCCACATATAAGCAGGCATTGGATGCTTAAGTTTCCATGTGATATTCATAGGCTGGCTTCCTTGGTATTTAACAAAGTCTACTGGGCCAAAGTTTACAAATCCCATGGTTTTACCATTTTCATCTTTTGCTTGCTCACGTACAAATAGAAGAATTATTTTTTTATTATCTTTCTGTTTTATATAACTAAGCCCTTTACCAGTACTTGGTTTAGCACTGTTTTGCGTCTGCCAGTGGAACAGAGTGGGGCTAATGGCATAATCATGGTACATAGTGGTTGCGCTAAATTGTTTTTCATTTTTATTTAGCGTTACAAATAAAAGCTCTGTATTAGCAGTGGGGATATTTAATACACCTTCTCTACTAGATGATTTTTTGGTAAAAGTGCTGTCACCAAAAGCTACAAGAATATGCTCTTTAGGATATCTAATATGCATTTGTAGAGGGCATGTATCTACGATTGAATTATTAACTACCGGCATATCAAATTCATTGGTTTCTAGCCTATCAATCAGCAGAGTTATTACCTCGCTTAATTCATCCTGTAATTGAGGGTCTTTTAATGCAAATAGGCTTTGGCTCAAATTATCAAAACCAGCTTTATTACCTGACTTATCCCAAAAATCGTAATGGCACATTAATGAATATAGCTTTGATTGGTTTAATAGTAGCTGATCATTATTATGATCCGGAATAACAAAACTGTTACGACAAAGGCTCTGTATGAAACGTAAATAGGTAATTGAAGTGCAATTTAGAAATCGATTATTTATTGCTCTATAATATGCGTTATAACAATCGTGTTTGGTGTTGATAATGGTTTTACCTTTACTGGCTGCGAGTAAAACATTCCACCCTCCCAGTTTATCTGACTTAACTTTATATATATCTTCAAGTGTGACATTGGGATTAATGTTTAAAAAATTAGTTATGGTTAGTGGTAATTCAGTGATATTAGGATAATTGGTAATTAAATTGATTAACTTTGTTTTGTTGATTGCAGCTCTCGTTATATTCCTTAATATCATAGATTGAGTTTCTTGTTGCAACTCGATCCGACAGCCAATAGGTAAATGAGGAAACCCCTGCTGAACCTCTTTTGCTATCGATTGATTTGTTTTACCTACAAGTGCTCTGAATTTATGGGCAAAGTCATATTCAGGTCGCGAATTACCAACAAAGTCTAGAATAGTACAGCATTCTTTATTATCAGTTAATCGAAGGCCTCGTCCTAATTGTTGGAGGAAGATAGTTAGGCTCTCGGTGGGCCTTAGAAATAGCAGTGTGTCTAACTCAGGTATATCGACACCCTCATTGAAAATATCTACAACAAATAATACATTGATTTCTTTTGATTTTAACCTTTGCTGTTGAATCACACGATCATTACTGTTATCGCTCGTTAACACATCGCAAGCAATATTACGTAATGTGAACTTTTTAGCCATAAAGTTTGCGTGCTCTTTGCTAACACAAAATGCGAGGGCTCTTATTTGGGAAATATCAGTCACGATGTCATCAAGACTTTGTACAATGCGTGTCACTCTGTGATCATTGTAAGTATAAAGATTAGTTAGTTCAGCTATATCATAGCGACCTTTAGACCACGAGATAGTCGTTAAATCAGTATTGTCAGCTATGGCAAAATATTGAAACGGTGATAAGTGACGTTGATTAATTGCCTCTGGTAAGCGTATTTCAGCGGCGATAACATGACAAAAATCGCGCAAAATGTCAGTGCCATCATGTCTTTCTGGAGTAGCTGTTAAACCAAGTAATATCTTAGGCTTAAAGTGCTTTAGCACAGTGCGATAACTACTTGCGGAAATATGATGAACTTCATCAATAACAATATAATCAAAATAACTTTCACTTAATGCTAATGAATTAATTTGATTATTTAGGCTTTGGATAGAGGCAAACAGATGCTGATATCTACTAGGTTTATTATTACCTACCCACAACTCGCCGAAAGAGCTGTTTTTTAACACCCCTCGGTACGCACTTTGTGCTTGCCTGAGTATTTCTTCCCTGTGCGCGATAAACAAAAAATTAGCTTTAGGGTTATCGTTATAAAAACGTAAAAAATCAAAGGCAGAAATGATTGTCTTACCGGTACCAGTAGCTGCCACTACCAAATTTCTGTATCTATTATGTAAGTCACGTTCAACCAGTAATTTTTCCAATATGGTTTGTTGGTGAGAGTGTGGTTTGATATCAAAATAGAAACTGTCGTTTATATTGTTGAAGCTGCCCTTAGCTTGCTCAAGTGCGTTCCGTAGTTTTTCACGGCTATCAGCTTTACCATCAAAATACTCAAAATCTAATGATTCCCAATAGGTCTCAAACGTGCTCAGTGATTTTTCTATAATGTGTGGGATTTCTTGCGAGGTAATTTTAAGATTCCATTCAAGCCCGCTTGTTAAAGCTGAATGAGATAAGTTAGATGAGCCAATATAACCAGTATGGAAACCTGTATTTCGCATGAATAAATAAGATTTTGCGTGCAGCCTTTCGCGGTTTGAATTATAGCTAAGCTTCACTTCGCAATTAGGTAATGAAGCTAAAAACTCTACAGCTTTAGCATCAGTCGCGCCCATGTAGGATGTAGTAATTATTCTTAATTTTTTGCCGCTACGTGCAAACTCTTCTAATTCATTTTTAAAAATCCTAATGCCAGCCCATTTGATAAATGAGACTAGCCAATATATTTTATCAGAGGATTTTATTTCTCGTTTAAGTTCAGACTCTAATGATATGCCTACATTACTGCCACAAAAAAGCTCGCTTTGTGTTAACCCCGTAATAGGCATAATAGATTCTACATATTTAGGTAGGTCTACGGCGATTGGGTCTTTTTTATTAAGCAGAGCTGTAAGGATTCTTCCTTGGCTATCTAATAGGTTTTCACTAATGAGCTGTTCGTCTTTAATATGCTTGCTCAACCACTGCACTATTGAATTCGCTAAGCTTATTTGTTCATACACTCTATTCTCTGTATTTGGCACGCAATCGATAGCGATCTCAATAAGATGAGTTAAAAAACGAGAGATCCAAGTTGCTGCTTCAGCAGGTTCGAGCAAGCGCTCGCCGATATGAAAAGAATCACGATCCAAATTCCGCTGTATTAATTGAGTGATCAGCTGTTCGTATATTCCTATTTGGTTCATGTAAAACCCATCATAATTAGAAAATAATTTAACTTAAAGAGTATATGATTGATGATCAAAGATGAATTTATAAAGTAAGCAGCTTTCACTTTTATGGTTGCTATAGTGATAGTAAATACCAATAATGGAAAATATTTCCAAACTTGTTCAATAATCATTTACCCGCCTCATATTATTTGCTTAAATGACTGGCAACGAAAGAATTTTTCCCACTCTATAATTTAAAGGAAGCTAACATGTTAACGATTAATCGTCTGGACCAAAGTGAAGCGCAAGTATTGATTGCTGGTGCTCGTGCTAAAGCGCTAGAAATAGGGATCCCTATGTGTATCGCGATTACGGATGAGTCTGGCTCGTTGATTGCTTTTGAGCGTATGGATGGTGGTAAGATTACCAGTGTCACTATTGCTCAAGATAAAGCTTTTACAGCTGCTGCTGCACGTAAAGCAACGCATGAATACAATGCAGCTTGTGTGCCGGGTAACTTAGTTTTTGGTATTCATACTGCACTCGCTGGGCGCTTGTGTGTTGTTGGTGGTGGTTTGCCGGTTATGATTAATGGCGAAGTAGTCGGTGGCATTGGTTTGAGCTCAGGTACGCCACAGCAAGATATGGATTGTGCCGCTGCCGGTATCGAGCACTTTTTACAACACAAAGGCTAAATTGATCGCGTTTAATTTAGGCCTAGCATGCGCTAATAGTGATTAGTGCATGCACTGTTTTTATCTTATTTCCCCTACTGTTTTTGCTGTTTATACTCTGCTTTAATTCCTTTTTATTCTCTGTTATCACCCTCTTATGACAGTCTATTATTTTAAAATGACTTATTGATAAATTTTTAGTATTTTAACTTAAGTGTCCAGATATTGGATTTATATGTCTGTTTTCTAGATTGTGGACAAGTTGTTTTTGTTCATACACTCAGGTGTAAAAAATATTGTTTAAAATCAATATCTTATTTTATTTTATTGTTGGCGCATCCCTTGCTTTACTTATTAAAGAGTTTATTAAGAGCTTATTATAGTTTTTAAAATCCCTGTGCAGCCAATCACTGGTTGGCTCAATAATAACAATAGGAGTGCACACGATGGTGTTTGATGGCAAAAGTTTTTCTGATATAACAATAGGTGATACCTTTAAAAGTAGGCTGACCATTACCGATAGTCATATCACTCAAGGCTGCGGTTTGTTTGGTGATTTTAACCCGCTGCACAGTGATGATGAATTTTGTAAGGGCACTCGTTTTGGCGAGCGTATTCTTCATGGGCCGCTAACCAGTGCGGCGATGACTGCGCCAATAGGTATGTATTTTTACGGTACGGCAGTGGCTTATCTTGAGCACAATTGCTCGTTTCATGCACCGGTTAAAGCGGGTGATACCCTGTTAACTCAATGGCTGATTAGCAACAAAATAGCGAAGCAAAAAATCGATTCTGGTATTGCTGAACTTGAAGGCGTTTGCACTAACCAGCATGATGTGGTGGTTGCTAAAGCGACGGGCAAAATTTTACTAAAAATGTAAAGGATGACAAATAGATGTTGGTTGCTAACGATAATTATCAAGCCTTGTATAGAAGCTTCAAATTTGTGATGCCCAAGCAGTACAACATGGGTGTTGATGTCTGCGATAAATGGTACAAAAAATCACCAGCAAAATTAGCTATTATCCACAAGCGTGATGATGGCAGTATCAAAAACTATAGCTACTCAGATTTATATAAAAGCTCAAACGCTATCTGTAATGTGTTAATGCAGGATGGTTTTTCTGAAGGCGATAGAGTTGCTGTGTTATTGCCACAATCCCCTGAAGTCGCATTTGCACATATTGCTACTTATAAAATGGCAGGCATTGCGGTGCCGCTGTTCTCACTCTTTGGTGAGGAGGCCATTAAGTACCGATTACAAAACAGTGGCTGCAAATATCTAGTGACTAACCTTGAGGGGCTTGGCAAGATCAGCGCGATACTTGAAGAGCTGCCAGATTTAAAAAAAATATACTGTATTGATGGCGCAAGTGCTGATAGCGATAATTTATATGAGCGTATGGCGCAAGTTGATGATGAGTTTGTTGCAATGCCTACCACGGGTGATACGCCAGCGCTTATTATCTATACATCAGGTACCACAGGGCAACCAAAAGGCGCTCTACATGGCCAGCGTGTATTGCTAGGGCATTTGCCTGGTGTTGAGATGTCTCATGATTTTTTCCCCCAGCCAGGGGATGTAATTTGGACACCTGCTGATTGGGCGTGGATCGGCGGTTTATACGATGTGTTACTGCCAGCATTGCACCACGGTGTGCCGGTGGTTTGTCATCGCTTTAAAAAGTTTATCCCCGAGCAGGTGTTTGCCCTAATTAGCGAGTTAAAGATTAAGAACATGTTTTTACCGCCCACTGCGATCAGGATGTTAGCGACTGCAAAAGATGCTGAAAAAACCTGGGATTTAAATGTTAGAACCATTGCTAGTGGTGGTGAAACCCTAGGGGAGTCGTTACATCAATGGGGCGAGCAAACCTTTAATGTCACTATTAATGAGTTTTATGGCCAAACGGAGTGCAACATGGTGGTGTCATCTTGCGCTGCGATGATGACAACCCCGCCAGGCTTCATGGGTAAAGCGGTGCCTGGGCATAAAGTGGCGATAGTCGATGAGGCCGGTAAAGTACTGCCAGCTAATCACATCGGTAATATTGCGGTGTATGCTGATAGCCCCACCCAGTTTTTGTGTTATTGGAAGAACCCTGGAAAAACACAGGAGAAGTATATCGGCAAATGGCTATTAACAGGGGATTGCGGTTTACAAAACACTGATGGTTTTATCAAGTTCTTAGCGCGCGATGATGATGTCATTACCAGCTCTGGTTATAGAATAGGCCCGGGTGAAATAGAAGATTGCCTGATTATGCACGACAGTGTGAAGCTGGCGGCGGTGATAGGTAAACCGGATAAAACACGCACTGAAATAGTAAAAGCTTTTGTGGTGTTAAATGCAGGCTTTGAGCCGACGCAGGCATTAAAAGAGCAGATTATGGCGTTCGTTAAAGATAAGCTTTCAGCCCATGAATACCCAAGGGAAATTGAGTTTAGTGATGCGATTGAGATGACCACTACCGGCAAAATCATGAGAAAACAGCTAAGCAGGTTGTAACAACCTGCTATGGCATTGATGAGCAGTTAGCTATCAGCTTATGCCGTACTGCTTGAGTTTGACATAAAACGAAGAGCGCGGGATATCCAGCATTTGCGCGGCAATAGATTTGTTATTGCCCGCATGCTCTAAGGCGTTGACAATAACGTGCTTCTCATACTGCGCTACCAGCGTACTCAGTGAGCCGTGTTGTGAAGGTAAAGGTGCAAATGAAGGTGCAGATGACGTTGTAGTCGCTCTTGTTGCAGTTATTGTTGTCGGTGTCGGTGTCGGTGTCGGTGTCGGTGTCGGTGTCGGTGTCGGTGTCGGTATAGGTATAGTTGTCGGTATCGTTGCAGCGGCTGTCTCAATCATATGGGTATCATCACCTTGCTGTGCTGCAACGCTGGTCAGTATAGGGTTATCTATCGCGCTAGCGAGTATGTCAATAATGTCGGCTTTGCCGATGGTGCTGTTAGTGTTCATCGCACTCGCGCGTTGCAGCACATTTTTTAGCTCCCTTACATTGCCAGGCCACCGATGCTGTTTAAGTATCGCTACAGCCTCATCGCTAATAAATTTAGGCGAGTGCTCATCTTTAGAAAAGGCTTCTAGTATCGATTCACACAATACATCGATATCGGCAAGGCGTGCGCGCAGTGGCGGGATTTTGATCGGGATAACATTTAAGCGATAATACAAATCCGCTCTGAACTTGCCCTGGGCAATGAGTTGCTCAAGGTTTAAACTGGTGGCGGCAATTACGCGGATATCAATCGGTACAATGTTGTTAGAGCCCACAGGCTCTACCTCGCGCTCTTGCAGGGCGCGCAGTAATTTTGACTGTACACTCATCGGCATATCTGCCACTTCATCTAAGAATAAAGTGCCGCCATTGGCCAGCGCCATTTTACCAATACGCCCTGTTTTACTGACTCCAGTATAGGCACCGGCGATCGCGCCAAAAAATTCGACCTCTACTAAATCTTGCGGAATAGCGGCGACATTAACCGCGACAAATTTTTGGCTTGATCGCGCGGATAAGGCATGAATTGCCTGTGCTATCAGCTCTTTACCGGTGCCTGTTTCGCCTGAGATAATCATTGATGCATTAGAGTTTGCAGCGAGCCTGGCCTGCTTTTTAATGGCGAGAATCGTCTCGCTAATACCGATAAAATTATTGAGGCTGTATTTGGCCAAACGCTGATTTTTTAGTTTGTAGTGTGCTTTATCTAAATCGCTCTTGAGGATTTTGATTTTATTAAACATCGGCTCAATACTGGCGACACTATCAAATAATAAAAAGCCGAAAGCGCCAATCAGTTGGCCATTTTCATCTTTTAGCGGGAATCTAGAGACTGCTGTCCAGCCGTTTTTGTATTCTAGCAAGTCTAATAAAATCGGTTTTTCGGTAGCGAGTACTTGTGGAATTAAGCTGGCGGGGATGATATCTAAAATGTGCTTGTTGAGCACCTCTTGCTCATTGTCGTACCCTAGAAAATCAAGATAGCTTTGGTTTATCCACACGATATTAGCGTTAATATCGACGGTTATTGCACCTCTGACTACGCTCTCTAGTGTTTCATAAAAGCTGGTTTTGGCGATGTGTTGCAAATTTGAAATATCGATAGGGCTCTGCATTTTTTATTTTCCACCATTAACCTGCGGCCAGCTATTAAAGTATTGCTAATTGGCTGATTTATAAGCCTATCATACAAGCTAATGGCGCTGTCTCCAATCAGATAATTTAAACGATGGCCACTCGACAATCGTTTAGCAATAATAGCGGACAGTAATACAAGTGAGCAAAAAGGAAATAAGTAAGCAGGCATAAAAAAGCTCTCACATGAGAGCTTTAATTATAAGCTTTAATAGCAAGTGTGATTAAACTAGCGGCGCGCGCCAATCATCGGCACCGGCTGTACCGGCAACTTCATGAGTCCAATCGATTTTACGATAAGACAGGGACACTTCAATCAGCTGAGTGAATTCAGAGCTTGCTGTGTCTTGGCAATGGGGCATTTTGCAATCGATATTAACGATAGTCGCATCTGTTAATACGTGTGTGAAATGATGCTCTTGCTTACCTTCAACAGAAGTGCGATACCAGTTCATTGTGACAGTAGGTAGCATCTCGCCAGAGGCTAGGGCGTTATAAAGTAAGGGCACCGCTTTGTTAAGTGCCACTGTGAATTTGAACGCTTTATGAGCACGCTGGCCTGATGGCTGACCTGATTGTGGGTCTGTTGGTACAGTCACCTCATGTGAGAACTGCTGTACTAGCATTTCATCTTCGTGACCTTCAACATAGATGTTACCGACTGAATCAGCAGTGAAAGCACCCGCTGTAATGTTGCCCTGAGTTTGACCTTCAATTGCGATATAACATGGAGTTGGCATATTAAATTCCTTTTTGGGTTATGCATTATTAAATATAAAGTGTGGCTGTTTTGTTGTTTAGCTACACTTAGCTAATAGCTACAAACTATATTGCATTAGCTATGCCAACTTTTTACTTATTAAATATCAGTGCTTTACGAAGTGTCGATGTTTCCGTGAGCCACATCAAGCTCAGCTGGTGGGCTTGTTCTTGCTCAAGTGAGCAGCATTTGGCCCACTTTTTTGAGCAACATATGTGAGTCATATTTTTTGTAGATAATAAAAAGTATGTGCTATTAGAAGGGGATTGAAAAGAGAACAAGCGCTAGGCATGCAAGGCCTAGTGCTTGGTTGTTGATTACGCTTAATTAGCTTGTTGGTTTTGATCGTTATTAGCACCAAAATCAACGCTGACGTGATAGCGGCCATGCTCATCTTTTATTTGGTAAAACCAGCCGTGGCGTTTGATCACTCGCTCACTGAGCTGTAAGCCTAAACCATAGCCATAACCTAGCGTGGATGGCTCGTTATCCTTGCTCGTCGCAGTTGTGCTGTGCTCAGTGTGGTTATTACTGTTAATAATAGTGACACGCTTACCTTGTTGTTTAATGTGCACCTGGCCGAGCTGAGTATGCTGATAGGCATTGCGAATGAGGTTGCTCAGTACAATGTGACAAGCTATTGCCTCTACCTGTACGCTGCCTTGATCCGTTTCGATGATCACTTCAACATCTTTGGCGTTCAGTAAATAGTTGAGATCAGTGCTCAGTTGGATAATTTTCTGATCTAGCTCGATAGGCTCAGGTGTCAGCACATTTTCATTACTTCTGCTCAGCCACAATAAGGTGTCAGTTAAGTCGCTCATCGTTAAGCCTGCTCGCTCAATACGTTTGAGTGTCAGCTGTTGCTTGTCACTCAATGGTGCTTTTTCACTTAGGCGCTGCAGCAAATCGACATTGCTGCGAATAACTGAAATAGGGGTGCGCAATTCATGGCTCGCATAGCTTAAAAAGCGCTGCTCTCTATCTAGCCCTCGGTGCGCTGAAATCAAACTGCTCTGCACGATAGAAGCTAAAACATTGAGCTCATTGTAGATAAAATCAGGCGGTGAATTTTGGATGTTATCTTGGTTGAGTGCCTTAGCCCAGTTCTTTAAAGACTCAATCGGCTTAGCGATTTTTTGCATAATCACCACTAAGAAAAATGAGAATAGAGCGATGGCGATTAGCATCGTAAAAAAGGTCCAAAATAAACGATTTTTAGGATGCCCTGCATCTAGTTTGAGAGTGCGGTGTTTATCGAGTAATACTCTGGATACATATCTTTTATCGCCGGCAGCGTTTTCAAATAAGACCAAAAAATAAAGATTTTCAGGGATCGAAAAAATAGAGGCTTGGTCTTTTAGCTTGTGTATCTCACCTTGTTTTGTTGGCGCAGATCCAAAGCGTTGCTGGATAATAGCTGGAGTGTCCTGCCAGCGGCTGGCAATATTAAAGCCGACGACATTTTGCGGTTTAGCATCTTCAACATCGGCAGTTTTGGCAACATCCATCATCACTCTAGTGATACCTTTATCTAACCCATCAACAAAGTAATTCACACTTAATAGTGAAAACCCCAGCGCCATCACAGAGCCTAGCATCACTACACTGAT
>JBBMRB010000017.1:0-90933 GCA_038900335.1 Gammaproteobacteria bacterium AS21
GCCGACATAGCTCAGTTGGTAGAGCAACTGACTTGTAATCAGTAGGTCCCGAGTTCGACTCTTGGTGTCGGCACCATTTATTCTTCTCTTTTATCTGTATTTTTTTACCTTCCGCACAAATAATCACAAATTATATTTTCCAAAGCACCCTTCAGTTGTAACTCAACAATACTTTTATTCATTTTATCTATGAGCTTAGCATGCTTGCGATGCAATCGAATGCGAACCGCTTTACTTTGATACGGTAGTGATATTTCATAACTCATCGCATCATTATATTTATAGTGCATTGCCGTTGCCTCAGCCATCAAACCAACGTCACTCCAACCGCGACTAACACGCTTAGCTATTTGTAATGGCGATGAAAAATTCTCTCTGCGAATATAACTGGGGGCTTGTGTGCCTCTGACTACAGCGACTTTTTGATCTTTTAAATCTTTTAATATAAAAGCGGGGAAACGCAACGCTTTTTTATAAATTATTACCTCATTTTCAAAGCCAAAAGGTGCGCTATAAATAGACAGCTTCGCCAGCTCTGCCTGCTCTGCTATACTATTGGCAACTCCCATTTCAATATCTATCTCACCGGCTAAAAAGTGGCGAATTAATCGCGCTTGCGATAGCGCAACAAACTCAACTTGGACACCAATATCTTTTGCTATCAAGCGAATGGTATCGGCATAAATCCCTCTGACAAGATCATTGTCACCTATCCACATAAAAGGCACTTGACCAGGCTCTGGCAAGCCTACTTTTAGCGTTTGTACGGCAAACACTTTGGCATCAAGAACAACGGCCAAGGTCACTGCTAACAGTATTACTTTAATACACCTAAACCACATATTTATTTGCCCTACTTATACTACTAAAATGATCTCTGCTTTTTAACACATACAAATACACGCCAAATAATGGCACATTAGTATATTTAACGATAGACTTAGACTCATCAACCATCAGAGCACTAATATCCTGCCATGCCAAACAATATGACTCGAACAACGCAAAATGACTCACCGCCGATACACTGCAGTAGCTATAGCGCTAAATTGATCCATGCTGTCATTTTATTACTACAACATCAAGGCATTAACATCAAACAGGCGCTTGAGCATATTGCGATAGCATACGATGCAATTGACACCCCAGGGCAGCGCTACCCTATCGCCACCTTTGAGCAATTATTGCAATATTTAGTGGTATCAACAGGCAACGAAAAAATGGTCATGCTCAGCGCTGAAGCGATTCAACCGAGAACGCTAGGCTCTGTTGGTTTTGTGATGACGACAGCAAACACCTTACAAGATGCTTACTTACAATTAGAGAACTACTTTTCATTAATTTACGAGGGCGTCAATATTAGCGTTAGTCATGACAAGTCGCACTTAACCATCGAACTTGAGTTTGAACAGGATAGCTTGTTAGTGAATGATTTTTTCATTTGTGTACTGCTTAATTGGCCGCGATGGCTAACAGGGCAAAGCATCCCTGCACTGCATTTAAGCCTAACGATAGATAGCACCAGTGCCAAAGCATACCACAGCCAATTAGCGAGCGATGTCGAGTATTCTCAAGCAGCTATCAAGCTCGTATTTAGCAATAAATATATGAGGCTTCCCTGCTTAGAGGCCAATAGTGAAATGCATCAGTTACACTGTAAATATGCAGATTCATTGATGCAAAAATCCTCACAAAAATATGCAGTCATTGCCCAGACAAAACACCATATAAGAGCAATATTAGAGAGGGACGACAACAAAGAAAATAACGCAATTAAGCGCCAGCAAATAGCACAGAGCTTAAATATGAGCCTGCGTACATTTCAGCGAAAACTTAATGCTTTAGATACTAGCTTTCAAGCTTTATATGATGCTGCACGCAAAGAGACCTGCCTTCAATTAATCAATCGCAGCGATATTAACTTAGGCCAAATCACTTATAAACTCGGTTACGCTAATTTATCAGCTTTCCAAAAAGCCTTTCGCCGATGGATGGGCACCTCCCCTAGCGAATATCGAAAAAAGCTAACGGTACAACAATTAAATACAGCAAAAAAAACACTGCCTGCACAACAAAAACAATGGCTCACGCCCTTAAATAAGAGCAAGCTAATTGCGCAGCTGCATAGCAGAATTAATAATGTAGGTAGTTTTTCTCAACAACTATTATTATTAACAGCACTATTGAGCAACAACCGGGACGCTAAAATAGCTATTGAGCAACTGGTCAGAATTAGCGGCAACTCAATTGCAAGATTAAGTATTTATCTGTGGCCACTACAACAACAAGAACTCATTGATAATATTGATAATATTGGTAAAGATCAGCTCTACATCTCAATTATATCGCCATTTGTAACAACACAGATCATCAACTTAGCCCCTCCTAGGGACGTTGCAAATCTATACTTTAAAATGGCAAATGAATACCAAAACGATAATATCAATATTGCAATTGAATACTATCAACAATGCAATTTACAGTATTTAGACCAATGGCAAATTGAGCAACTAAATCATTTCTGCATACAGCTAAAAACACACTCTGAGTATCGACATTGTCTAAATACCCTTAACCTTATCTACCCTTTATTAATTAGCTGTGAAAAAAGGTTAACGAACGATCAAACACTGTTAAACCAGCTCATGATTGAGCAACTTGAAACATGGGTGGAGCTGGCTTTATTTGAAAACGTATATAATCAATACCAAACCTTGCAAAAAGACAACTTAAATACCGAGCAACAGGTTCGGCTCGCCATTATTAGTGCCCAGTTATATGTTGAAACAGGTAAACAGGAGCAAGCAATTTCGCTTTTACAAAATACGGCCTACACACTTTGCAATTTGGTAGGTATTAAAAATGATTACAATACTGTTTTAGTCGACATAGCAATCGAGATTAATTATTTAGAAAATTCACGCCACGTTAATAACAATCAAAATATCCTCGACAACAGCACTCGCAAAATAACAGCTCATGCCTCGTTACAGTTAAACATTTTACAGCACCTAATCACGATCAGCTTGCAAAACAACCAATTGATCACAGCAGCTGGCGCTATCACCATGATGTTTAAGTTATCACTAATTGCCAGTAATGCTTATTTTTCTGCATTTGCAGCGGCACACTTTGCCTGGGTCGCTCACGTGTTTGCCAATGATTTAGTGACAACTAAAATGTGCCGTGAAAAAGCTATTCATTTAGCAAGACAACACAGCAGGCAACATTTAGCACTATGTGAAACGATCTTATTACAACACGTTGAACTATGGCTCACGCCCCTCACCCAATTAAAAGGCAAACTGCTCGCTAAAACTCATGATAAAACAGCCAACCTTCATCACAATTTTGACATTCATATTTTAGATATTATGCTTAATCTTTGTAGCGGAGCAACACTGCCCTCAATTAAAACACAGTGTCTAGCACTCACTCAGAGCTTACAATCAGATACTTATACCCAGCAGCGCCAAAGAGTCGGCAATATAATCGATACTATTGATAACATTACGCTCCATCGCGCCCTAAAACACCAGCAAGCCCACACTAAAGAAACAGCAGGTCAAAATTCCAGCATTACATTCGCCTTATTGTTTACTGCGTTTTACAACTTTGAAACCGATTTATGGCCAAGCTTACAGTTCTTAGATGCTAAAATTGAAAGCGAAATAACCAATAGCTATCTAGTGAGTGAAGCTGTTTTTATTTGTAGCATCATGCGCCTCTACTGCCTGCAAACTCAGCAAAATCTCAATACATTTAATTATTCAAGAGTTGAAGCTGATACAGTTCGATTGCAAACTTGGAGCGAGCAATGCCCTGCCAACTTCTCAGCTCAATATGCCATTTTAAATGCTATATCGTCTTGCCAATCAGGCGATGAGCAACTAAGTATTGGCACGTTTGAAGCAGCGATGAAAGCAGTTAAAAAATTTGGATATTTGCATCATCAGATACTCTATTATCATTTTTATGCTAGAGTACTTAGCAAGCATCAGCCGACGTTGAGTTCTCTTTGTAAAGACAAAGAAAAAGCACTGAGAAAACAATGGATAAGCCCTTAGATAGTACTAATTACGTACACGTTTAATAAGCAGTTAACCAAAGAAGTAATATATGACTAATGAAGCTTGGAAAGTACTGATCATAGATGATGATGAAGGCATACATAGCATCACTAAAATGGTGTTTCGTGCACATGAATTTGAAGGGCGAGCAATTCAATTAATACACGCCTTCAGCGCTCATGAAGCCTATAATATATTACAAACGCAACATGATATTGCAGTGATACTACTCGATGTTGTCATGGAAACTGACGATGCCGGCTTAAATTTGGTTAACATGATTAGACAAGAGCTAAAACTGAGTGATGTACGCATAATATTACGTACTGGCCACCCAGGATTTGCTCCGCAAACAGAAGTTATTATGCAATACGATATCAATGACTATCTGAGCAAAGCAGAATTATCTGCCTCAAGATTGACCACCGCTGTGCTAGTGGCTATTCGCTCATATCGTGATATCAAAAACTCCAACCTTAATAGCAAGCACAACACCCTACACAGCACACAGAACAGCACTGTCGAGTATAAATCAGCAGACAAAGCAGCGCTAATAGCAGAGATAGCCTTACATCTAGACAAAACTATCGAGCGCAGTGTGCAACACACTCACAAGCTACAACAATTTAATCACAAACCAATGGTTGCCGATATCATTGAGTCACTTACTCAAAACAGCCTCAAGCTTGCCACCCTCAACCAACTATTTAAACCAATACCACAGATAACGACTGCAAACGTCCATTTAGCAACAGAACTTGATAACATAATAAGACTTTACACAGCACAAGCTCAAACCAAAGATTGGATTATTGATTATCAGATAGCGAGTAACCTGCCTGATACTTTGCCTGTTGACGATACATGGCTGGGCACACTATGCGTTGCCCTTATAGAGCTAGCAATGATTAACAATGAAGATAGCGATGTCATTGTTGATATCACCTTAAATAAGCAAAGAGTGCATATAGCGATACAAGATGATATTAATAGCGATAACCAGACACTATTACAACAGCACATCATTGCACGACTTCAGCTATTAGCAGAGCAATATCACGGCGAGCTGAATATTGCTGCACATAAAGCCACCAGCTTCTCATTTGCAATCACACTGTAATACTACTGATATAAAAAAGGGGATAAATGATAGAACAAGCATATTAATAATACGCTTGCCCTACAGGGGAGTATTGCTAATCTTTAACAACAAAGACCGAGCAATAAGCACGCTCTACTACGCGAGCTGATACTGAACCTAATAAAAACTCATTAATCTTACTGCGCTGGTGCGCGCGTATGACAACAAGCTCAATACCTTGCTTGCGAACATAACGGTTAATCTCTTCAGAGGCCGAACCCTCAAAGACCTTCAACACAGGCTCCAAAGTATCATCGACATTGGTTACAGCAAAATGTTTTAAGTCTTTTGCCGCATTTTTAACCGCATCTTGATGATCTTGCTCACCTAAGTAAGAGGAGACATATGAATTGATAAAACCTGGTAATACAGTGATTATATGAAGCTGACCGCCATTTTCTATCACCTCTTTCATCGCTATTTTTAAAGTCTTCACTGAAAATTCAGTATCTTGCAGATCTACCGGCACTAACACTTTTTTAAACATTATTGACTCCGTATAGATAATGGCCTCAATAAAGAGGCCAGTTTAGAATTACGCAGTAGCGCTTATTGAAGCACTTGTCTCTTTACGTCTTCTTTGCAGCATAACAATTAGGAACAACACCAAGAAAGTAGGCGCATAAATCCATTGCTTAGCAGGCTGATTACTTGGAACATCGACACTTGTTATTATTTGATCAAACGCTAGGCCAGCTTGTGCTGCCACGCTATCAAATTCAACAAAATCAACAACAACGCCATTATCAGTCTCTAACAACTCAACACCTGCTGCTTGTAACTTATCTGCAGCTGTCGCCCCTTCAGGTAATTGCATAATTGCCAAGAAAGAGCGAGCATTACCCACATCATCCTCACCTTCAATCCAAATACGTAAATCGGTACCCGCTTCAATGTTCAGCTCATCCAAGCTCTGCGTTAATGTCGCTGGTGTTAGATTAGTATACGGATCGACAATTCTATCCATCCAGAAACCTGGACGGAAAAGCGAGAAAGCTATTAGCAATAACAGTGCACTTTCGTATTTTCTACTCTTCGTGATGAAGTGGCCTTGAGTAGCGGCAGCAAATATCAACATCGCGATTGTCGAGGTGATAAATATTTGAATCCCCTCTATCCAACCCACACCAATTAATAATAAATCAGTATTAAAGATGAATAAAAATGGCAGCGCTGCGGTACGCAAACTATAGGCAAATGCCTGGAAACCCGTCTTAATAGGATCGCCACCTGAAACAGCTGCTGCAGCAAATGATGCTAAACCAACCGGTGGTGTAACATCAGCCATAATACCAAAGTAGAAGACGAACAGATGGACTGCAATAAGCGGTACGATTAAACCGGCATCTTGCCCTAATGAGACAATAACAGGTGCTAATAATGAAGAGACGACAATATAGTTTGCTGTTGTTGGCAAACCCATCCCCAATATTAAACTAAGTATTGCTGTTAACACTAACATCAGCAATAGATTACCCATTGACAACAGCTCAACCAGATCCGCTAACACCGAACCTACGCCTGTTTGTGATACCGCACCTACAATGACACCCGCAGTTGCTGTCGCAATACCGATACCTATCATATTACGAGCACCAACAATCAGACCGTCAACTAGCTCATCACCGCCTAGACGTAATTTTTGTTGAATATTAGTCTCACCACGAAAGAAAGCAATTAACGGGCGCTGTGTCACCAAGATAAAGATCATCAACACTGTTGCCCAAAAAGCAGACAAACCTGGAGATAGACGCTCAATCATCAAACACCAAACCAATACCACTACAGGTAATAGGTAGTGCAAACCAGAGCGAACCGTTGGGCCTACCTCAGGTAGCTCAAGCATTGGCGCATTTGGATCATCTAACTTTAAATCTGGCTCTTTTGAAGCCACTTTAACTAAGCATAAATACACTATCGCTAACAATACAGCGATAACAGCACTAGCGTATTCACCAAAAGCAGGCTTAATCCAACTGACGCTGTAGTAAACGACAAAAGATAAAGCAGCGGCAATTAAGAACCCCGTTAACAGACCAAGTAATCTAGCGACCCAAGGCTTAACGGCACTACGACGTGGCAAACCTTCCATATTTTGCTTGAGCGCTTCTAAGTGAACAATGTAAATAAGCGCGATATAAGAAATAAGGGCAGGCAAAAAGGCATGGGTAATAACTTCAATATATGAAATACCCACATACTCAACCATTAGGAAAGCAGCAGCCCCCATTACCGGTGGCATTATTTGGCCGTTAACAGAGGAGGCAACTTCAACAGCACCTGCTTTCTCTGAGCTAAAGCCAACACGCTTCATCATTGGAATGGTGAACGTGCCTGTTGTTACTACGTTGGCAATGGAAGAGCCTGAAATCAGTCCTGTTAAGCCTGAAGAGACAACGGCAGCCTTAGCAGGCCCACCTTTTAAATGCCCTAATAGTGAAAAAGCAACTTGAATAAAGTAGTTACCAGCACCGGCTTTATCAAGTAGCGCACCAAAGAGAACAAATAGAAACACGAAACCTGAGGACACCCCTAAGGCAATACCAAACACACCTTCCGTTGATAACCACTGATGGTTAATCAAACCGACAACTGACACACCTTTGTGTGCAATAATGTCTGGCATGTATTGACCGAGCAAACTATATGCTAAAAAGACGATGGCCACGATCATTAATGGTGGACCTAGTGTACGTCTTGTTGCCTCTAACAAAATAAAGAGGCCGGCAATTGATGCAAATAGATCTAAATCAGTTGGAAAACCGGTACGTGTGGTTAACGGCTCATAGAAAATAAATAAGTAACCACCACAAAATGCGGCCACCAAAGACAGAACAATATCGATTGGCGGAATTGTGTGACGCGGTGATGATGCAAATGCAGGATAGGCCGTAAACGCCAGGAAAACAGCAAACGCTAAATGAATTGATCTCGCTTCAGTATTATTAAAAATACCAAAACTACCAATGACAGGCCAATCAAAAAACGGTAATGGTGATGCTATCCACAGCTGAAATAAAGACCATAGCAATGCAACGCCTAGTAATACTTTACCTTGAACACCTGCGGGTATTCTAGCGCCAGTATCTGCTGCTGCAACCATATCATTTAGCTGCTCTTCACTGAGTGCTGCAGATGATGGTGAGTTTGGTTTTGAATCCATTGTCATAATAATGCCTCTTATGAAAACTATTCAATTTTCGCTGACAAGCAAGCCCTGCTGGTATTGATAGATAAAACGGAAGCTAAATCGTTGTCTGCGCAAATAAAAAAGAGAGGACTGGCCTCTCTTTAACTAGATAGTGTAATACTAAATATTACATCCAACCTTTTTCTTTATAGTAACGAACAGCACCTTCATGCAATGGCGCAGAAAGACCTTTGCTGATCATATCTTCTGGATTTAGGTTTGCAAATGCAGGATGTAAACGCTTGAAACGATCAAAGTTTTCAAATACTGAT
This sequence comes from Gammaproteobacteria bacterium AS21, assembly GCA_038900335.1. Lineage (GTDB taxonomy): Bacteria > Pseudomonadota > Gammaproteobacteria > Pseudomonadales > Balneatricaceae > Rs1. The sequence goes on from JBBMRB010000017.1 coordinate 8,674, forward strand.
TTAACCACTAGGTAGATAGTATCAGCAGGTACTTTAGCAGAACTTACGAATGTAGCACGTACACCGAAAGTTTTAACATCAGCATCTGTTCCTGAGTACATTCCACCTGGGATAATGGCATCAGAATAATAAGGATTATCAGCAATTAGCTTGTCAATAACAGGACCTGTTACAGGGATCACTTTTGCAGAACAAGACGCTGACGCCTCTTTAATTGCACCAGATGGATGACCTACTGTATAAATCATAACATCAATTTTGTTATCACAAAGTGCTTGCGCTTGCTCAGCAGCTTTTAGCTCTGCCGCTAGCTTAAAGCTATCTTTAGTCCAACCTTTTTCAGCCATTAGCACTTCAACTGTGCCGCGAGTACCTGAACCTGGGTTGTTTAAGTTAACACGCTTCCCAACGATATCGTCGAATGTTTCAACGCCGCTGTCAGCACGAGCAACTACCGTGAACGGCTCGCCATGAACTGAGAAAACCGCTCTTAAATCAGTGAATGGGCCCTGTGCTTTGAAAGTTTCGTTTTTAGTACCTTCAATTGCATGGAACTGCCAATCAGATTGAGCAACACCCATATCTTGCTCGCCTTTACGGATCGCATTGATATTGACTACAGATCCACCTGTAGATGGTGCTGTACATTTAATGTTGTGATCTTTTGTACCACGGTTCACTAAACGACAAATAGATTGACCAACAACATAGTAAACACCAGTTTGTCCGCCTGTTCCTATCGTAACGAATGAATTTTCAGCAGCATTAGCAACGCCTGAAAAAGATGCAGCAACAGCAACACTTGCAGAAAGTATTGTGGTAGCTAATTTATTTTTAAGTGATTTTTTATTAAGAGACATGTGACCCCTTCTTATTTTTATCAAAATTGATTTAGAATTTAATGTGAAGTGCTTATTACCGACCAACACCCTGTCAACCGATCATAGTTTTTAGCTATTTTACATTACCTGCCGTCCATAGCGAGCAACTAAATATTCTTAACCTGTATCCACTAAAAAAGCCTGACTAACATCTATCGATCTCAACCAGAGCAATCTTATTAAGGTACAATTCAGAAAACTAAACTGTTATACAAGAATACCTATAGAATACTTTATTTTTGCCAATTTGCGCGCCATTATGACATTATTTTGTGCCATTATATTAATTGCGCACTAATCCTTCACAAAAGTGTCACCTATTGACACACTCTGTTTTATTGAGCGACTATAACAACGATAAATTTTAAATTCATTGTTAAAATTAATAGCTCAAACTCAATAATGACTATTCTATTGCTATGAGTTTGTGCTGTAGCGAGTTCACTTAGACCTTATCTATAGTCTTAGTAAAATAGTCTTAGTAAAACTGATGTCGACAGTAACGATAATGCAAGTAGCATAAAAATATGTCATCATCATTTAAATTTAACACTGCCACCTAATGCAATAACTATCTACACAAAGCCGCCAGCTTAGATAAAGCATAGAACGAGCACAATATTATTAAAGGTAATCATGCTAATTGGCAATGGATTAAAAGCTTATAAAAATAATAATCCACTAGCGATTAAACTTCTGACTTACATTATTCTTTGTAGCTCATTCATTACGCTATTATCAACGGGTTCACAGCTATATATTGATTATACTTTTGAAAGAAAAGCGATAGACAATGGTATTAAACAGATAGAGAACAGCTCGTTAGCGACCCTTGAAAACAGCTTATGGGAAATAAGCCCCGAACAAATACAGTTACAACTTGATGGTCTCAATAAACTTAGAGACATAGAGTACATTACGCTACATACCCCTTTTAATGAGCATTACAGCAGCGGCGTTTTGCCAGACACCTCTGTATTAGAAAAGCAATACCAGCTTAAACACATTGAAGATGGTAAAACTTATCAGTTAGGCACTCTTAGAGTCATCATAAGCCTAGACAAACTATATCAACGCTTATGGGATAAGGCGTTATTGATCTTGTTATCTCAAGGTATTAAAACATTTCTTGTCTCTATTTTTATTCTTTCCATTTTTTATCATTTAGTCACCCAACATCTAGCCTTAATGGCAAAATACAGTAGAGCATTTCAACTTAGCCATAACCCCCCTGCCCTTAAACTAGCAAGGAAAAACCCCACCAAACCTGATGAGCTAAACAACGTAGTAGATTCTTTTAATATCATGAAGAGCAATATGCAAAGTGATTTTGAAAAACGTATCAAGGCAGAGCAAGCACTAGAGCAACTTAATAGTGAATTAGAAGATCATGTACAACAACGGACCAAACAACTACAAATAGCTAATGATGAACTCTCAAGCACCTTAGAAAACTTACAACTCACTCAAAATCAATTAATTGAGTCCAAAAAAATGGCTTCTTTAGGCAACTTAGTTGCAGGGGTAGCCCATGAAATCAGCACGCCTATTGGTATTGGCTATACTGCCGCTTCTTATTTAGAGGAACAGGCGAAACAACACAGTGGTGAGCTGTCAATGATTGCGATTGAAAGTAGCCAAATGATTTGTAAAAACCTAGAAAGAGCGGCGAGCCTTGTCACTGCATTTAAACAAGTATCTGTAGATCAAAGTACAGAAAAAAGCAGACACTTTAAGCTTGGCGATTACTTAGATGAAATACTTTTATCACTCAAACCTAGATTACGTGATCAAGACGTTAGTATTGCACTTAAATGTAATGCAGAGTTAGAACTGTACAGCTATCCCGGCAGTTTTTATCAGGTATTTAATAATTTAATTATCAACTCACTGATACACGGCTCAAAAGAAGGACAGCCTCTTGATATTGACATCGAAGTAGATGATAGCCATGATCAACACATTATTATAAATTATAAAGATAACGGTATTGGCTTAAACCAACAGTGGCTAAGGGATGTATTTGAGCCATTTGCCACCAGTAAACGAGGCCAAGGCTGTAGCGGTTTAGGTATGCATATCAGCTACAATATCATCACTCAGCGCTTAAAAGGCGCTATCCACTGTATAGAATCTGCCACCGGCGCTCACTTTTACATTAAACTACCAAAAACCATCACTGATTAGATTTTACATATTTTGTCATATAGCAAAAGCCCAGCAATTACATCAACCCTATCTCTTTAAAATAGAGAATAGCCCCTTCATGCAACGGCGCCGCAAAAGGTCCTTTTACCATTTGTTCTGGGTCTAAGCGTGTAAACGCTGGGTGTAAGCTTCTAAACTCATTAAATTGCTCAAAGGTTGCCTTAACTAGCGAGTAAGCTGCCTGCTTTGATAATGCGGTACTAGTAAACAAGGTGGCGTTCACGCCAAAGGTTTCAACAGATTTAATATTACCTTTGTAAAGAGCTCCTGGAATCCTCGCCCATCTAAAATATGAATTCTCAGCCAATAACGCTTCAATAGCAGCGCCACTGACCGCAATTAAGCGACTATCACAGTCCTGTGTTGCCTCTCTAGCTGCACCTGATGGATGCCCTACTGTATAAATCATGACATCAATGCGCCCGTCACATAGCGCACTCGCTTGTTCTGATGCCTCCAAATTCAAAATCTGTTTAAAGTCACTCTTGTGCCAACCTTTTTTTATTAACAGCTCTGTCATTGTCGCCCTAAGGCTGGAACCTGGCAGCCCCATACTGATTCTTTTGCCTTTGATATCATCAAATTGATAGATAGCGGAATTTTTGGGCACAATAACGGTAAAATATTCAGGATACAATACTAATAAAGTGCGCAGCTCTTTAGCTGCTAATGGCTTTGCTGATAATTGACTCGCGCTACCGTTAAGCCCATGTTCTATGCCATTATCAGCATTTAATGGCGGCTGGTTATAATATAAAAAAATCCAATTTGATTGAGCTATTCCCAAATCCAGCGTGTGATCAAGTACTCTCTTTATATTGGAAACCGAGCCCTGCGTCGCCTCCAGCACACAGCGCAGACCATGAGTTAAATGAAAGGCATTAACAAGACGACAGAGGCTGCCACCTGTTGGGTAATATACACCTGTTACACCGCCTGTCCCTAAGGAGACTACTTGTTTTTGCGCATTCGCCACAGGAGTAGCTAAAGCAAAACAGCACAACATTAGCCGACACAATAATCTAAGACTCACATGAACTCTCTAATAATTAGTTAAAAGGAAAATATATAGCTGACAATATGTTAATGTAAGTAATAACTATGTTCCCTACGCCAAGCGAGAGACAAAATGAACCCTTTTTTCCTGTTATTGTTAGTATGCACTATTATTGCTTTAGTTTTTTGGTTTAAAAATGCATCGACCAAACAAGGTATTACTGCGCTTAAAGTATTACTCATCATTATCGGTATCATCATTATTGCACTTGTTGCGACAGCTAGACTACCTACCCTAGCAGCGATACCTATTGTGCTATTAGCTATATTCAAACAGTTTGCCATGACTAAACTATTAATACCTTTTATCCGTTTATTAGCAGGCAGTCAAAAGGCTCGCAGTGCTAGCGCTAAAATGATAACAATGAATGATGAACTCGCCATAAAACTACTCGCACTGAGTGCAAACCCGACGAGAGAACAAATAGTGCAAGCACATCGTCAAAAAGTTAGAGATTTAAAACAACAAAATACAGTTGATGATGTTGAAATCACGAAACTAGATCGAGCTAGAGAGCATTTAATTAATAAGCAAGAGCATTCCTAGAGTTCAAAATAATAGTCACTATAAGTTAAGAGCGGCTATTTGATCGGCAACAACTTTAGACCTGTTTGACCTAACACCTCAGAAAAACCTTTTAGCCGTAATTCCTGATTATTAAATATTTGAAAGAGCATCACTGTTGACTCACTCTCAGAATGATCGCTATCTAGCGATAGCTCTAGCACTTGATTTGGCAATAACGACCATCTGCCATGACTAACAATCATAGGGTTGCCGTTACGCGAATCAATAATTAGCTCAGCATCTTGACTCTCTTTTAAAGACAACACGATAAAGGCGTCATTATCAGCTAAGACATTACTATATTTGCCGCTAATAAAGTTATTTATTGTGATAGATTTGCGCACGCATCCCGATAGTTTTTCGCCATTAAGTATCAAATCGGCACTCATGCTATACCACTGCTGTTGATAATCAGTACAGGCACTGTTTTTTAACGATAAAGACATATCATATTGACTGCCTTGGGGTAGCACCATATTGGCCCGCCACTTATTATCTTGATTGTCTTGTGCACTAAAGATCAATTGAGTATAAATCCCTTTTTTACGAATACTCACCTGCTCATCAGATACGCTTGCACTCCAGAGCCCTTTTACATCAGCAATGATATAACGTGAGGAGTCCGCAATATCGGTACATTGCTTAGGCTTATTTGCAGCAAAGTGAATTTTTTCTACCTGCCAATCAGCCTCTGTTGCTGCAATAGCATCAAACTCAACAAATAACGATGGGAAATGTCCGTCTAATTTATTGAAAAAAGCAGCTAATTGCTGGTTACTATCCACTAATGATGATATTTCAGAAGCACCGCAGTTTCTAAACTTATAGTCATTGCCATCAAGGTACACTGTCCCTCTTAAAAATTTACTAAACGGTTTTTTCGCAGTGCTCGATAAAGAGCTAGATGTGGCAACACAGCCGCATAATAAAACAACAAATGAGAGTATTGCGATAAGCTTGTTCACTAATTTTTGCCCTGTAATTGACTTGATCTCACGATTGAATGCAATGAACAACTACTGTAGGTAATAAAACAAACAAAAGCGAGGTTATACGATAGCTATTATGTAAAACGTCACTAGAAATAATATTGATTAGCCCTGCATACTTTAACATATTAAATATAAAAGCAAACAGGGTACTAATCATTACAGATAACCTAGTTTAATAATAATAAATTAGCGAACCTCAAAGACACTTGCGCCCCAAAACCCTACAAATCTGCCAACAATTTATTCAACATTCATTTTTCATGAAGCTAATGTTAAGGTTTGATCCGTACAATTATATGTATATTCATAATGAGAATTATTTTTATATTATCATCACAATCTAATGGAATAAAAAAATCTAATAATTAGACATAAAAATGGACGTTTAATAAGCAACATTTACTAAAGACATTAGTAATGCCCTCCTATTGTTTAGGACTTATTTAACAAGTTTTTAGACTAAGTCAAAAAGCATTAAATGGAGTTTGCTGTATGATGACAAAAACAACTATCCTAATTGCAGATGAGGATAAAGGCTATCTAAACCAATTAAAACATGTATTACTTGAGCACAATTACGATGTTTTATATGAAACAAGTGGCGATCAAGCACTATCGACATTACAGCAAGAGCACGTCGACTTATTGATTACCAATTTTCAATTGAGTTTGGGAAATCGCAATAGACTCTACAAATTAGCCCAAGCGCAATACCCATCATTACCTATCCTCATTACCACTCACAGTACAGTGTTAGCAGAGGCATTAGTGGCATCGCAAAAAGGTGTTTTTGGCTTTATCACTAAACCTTTTGAACAAAAGCAATTAGTAGAACTCACTAGAAGCGCTCTAACGACGACAAAAAGATGTAATAGCAACGATTGGAAAAGTAGCATTTTAACATGCAACAAACAGATGAAAAGTATCTTGGACCAAGCTCACCACGTCGCTGAGTCGAAAATAAATATCGTTGTACAAGGTGAGAAAGGGGTTGGTAAAAGCCTGCTTGCGAAATCTATTCACTCTTTTCAAGCGAATGATAAAAAACCGTTTATTTACATCAATTGTCAAAAACTCGATGAAGATGAGCTAAACAGCCAGTTATTAAATCATTTAAATAGAGATACTAAAGCCACTATTTTTTTCGATAATATAGATAAGCTTGCCAGTGCACTACAGCTCTCTTTGTTGACCAGCTTACAAAGCTGTCAACGTGCCATTGCCGTATCAAACCATTGCCAAAGTGACTTACAGGTAATTTGCGCCTCTACTGTCAATTTAGAAGAAGTCATGCTAAACGGCTACTTTGATCGTGAATTATATTACCTTCTCAATGTAACGACGATTAATATCCCTGCATTGCGCCACAGAATAGAAGACATTCCGATACTTGCTAGGCATTTTTTAGCTGGCCACATTTTAAAGCACAACCGCAAAGTACGTAATATTTCACCAGGCGCATTACATCTGCTAGCTAAGGCTTCGTGGCCTGGTAATGTACGAGAGCTTAGCGATATGATAATGCAGGTAGTCATTGAAAGTACTAGCCCTGTTATTTCAGAGAAAGCGATTTGCAGTAAAATAAACGACTCCTCTTCTGCTATCTTATCTTTCAGCCAAGCGAGAGCTAAGTTTGAACGTGATTATTTGATTAAAGTGTTGCAGCTGACAGAGGGAAATGTCACTCACGCAGCCAGGATTGCTGAACGCAATAGAACTGATTTTTATAAGCTATTAAGTAAAAATGAGTTGAGCGCTACTGACTATAAACCTAAATTACACAAAAGCAAAAACAATAAACTAGAGCAAAAACTATTAGGATAAATGGCGACTGAATGCCATATCAATAACGAGACTTGGTTTTTAATGGCTCTATCAATGATTCAAGGCCGTTGAGTTTAATAACGTATAAGGTAGCAAACAGCTCACCTAACTCGCCTTTTGGGAAGCCCTTGCGCTCAAACCAACAGACATAAGGTTCTGGCAGGTCGACTAATAAACGACCTGCATATTTTCCAAAAGGCATTTTCATAGTTGCTATCTTTTTTAGGTGTTCAGGTTTTATATCCACTGACTTACATCCAACATTAGTCTATTTGTGATAGTGAATAATAAGTAATTTTATTACTTATTATCGTTATTTATTGGCTAGCATAAAAACGTGACTTTTTAGTGTTTACTCTGCTCTATATGTAGCAATAATTTTTGACATATCTCTCTTAACTCTTTTACTAGTGAGCGGTATCCCGATATTTTAAATTTTGTTAAAACATCAGCTAAACAGTAGTGCTGATAAAAATAGCACTCTACTAACTGCAGCTCCCGTGTATTTAAAAAGTTATCTCGACATTGCTTTAATCTATCTTTAAGCACTGCACATAAAATGTAATCGATGCTTTCTAGTGACCTATGATGATAAGCAAATGCAGCTAATTGAGAAAGACACCATTGATAATACTGCGAGTTATTTCGTAATAATTCACTGTGCGATAAAGTCTTATTCTTTAATGTAATACCTTGATCAACATTAAAGTTAGGATTGAGCCGCTGCTGTTGATAGCCAAATTTAATCACGAAATTTTGTTCCAACTCAGTGATAAAGCCATCATTAATATGCAGAGGTTTCAGCGCAAGAGCCGAATAACTGGCGCTAATAGTATCTAGCTGATTACCTATTCTAACCATCCTAAAATTCATTTTTTGCCAAAAAGCAGTCACCTCTTGCTGCAGTGAATAACTGGTAGCTAAGTAGTGGTACTCACGCTTAATACACCACGCTTCAATATCCGTTAATAACTTACTCGCTAATTTAGCACGCCTAAATTGACTATCAGTCGCGATACGCACAATGCGTGCTATTTTAAAATGCTGCGCTTGTATAAAACCTTCTTGAGCAATTAATATCTGAGGCACTAAATTACCTTTAGGGCGCCTTAACCCTAGGTACATAGCTTGCGCTAAATCAGCTCCATTCATACCTTGCTCATCTTCTGCAAAATCACTGATCACACCTTCTTCAGCGACTAGGCACACAGCTCTAACTTGTACCTTTTCATCTATTACTAGGGCGCTGTTGCGATTGTCAGTATCTATTTGCGTTTCACACGCTAACCACAAGTGTAGATTAGGGCTATCCAATATCAGCCTTAAGTCACCCGGTGTCGTACGATAATGCGCTTGCGATAGCAAGCTATACACTTGTTGCAGTAAGCGCGGCTGTGCTAATAATTGCACTGAGTTTACTTTAATGATGCTTATTGGTTTAGCTTGCTGTGTTTTACACGGCAAAGATAAACCTGACTGATCAACACAAACGGCTGGCACATTTAAAAACAATAAACTGTTGAGCCAATTCTCTAGCGGATCATTCGCTGCCCACCTCATTGGGTAATTAAGCTGAAAAAAATGATATGGCTTGTCACGCCGCTGTAGATATTGATGAAACTTTAATGCAAACCCCTGCCCTGTGCCTTCGTAGCCCTGCGTGGTGGTTGCAAATATAACTTGGGGGAATTTTTTAGTGAGCCTAATTAGCATATCGACACTAATCCCCGCTGCTTCATCTACGAGTAAGAGAGCATCTTTGACGACATCATCACTCAACGCCAATAAATCGATACAGCGGCTAAAAAGTAGTGGTCGTTGAGCGTACTTTTGCACTTGCTCTACTGCTAAAGGCTCAGCAGCCGTGAGATATACAGCGCGATTAATGAAATGCTTCGCTATCACTGCCAAAGCGACTGATTTACCACGACCACGTGCAGCGCTGATAACGACAGCGGCTGATTGATGCCTGGCAAGAAACGCCAAACATTGCTCAACAACGCTCTGTTGATCACGCTTTGCCCTTGCTAGATATTGGGAAAACGCTTGATTGCCAGTAGTTGCTATCGGTATAGGGTTTTTAATATAATCGGTATTTGATGTTGCTTGTGAGATAATATGATTAATATTAAGTGCGTAGTAACGATACAAGCAGCGCTGTAACCATGCGAGAAAATGCTGACTTACATCCTGTTGTTGATAAGGTGGGGCGATTAGCTTTTTCGTTTCGCTATCTTGCCAATAACGCCATTGTACTTGCCCTGGCGTCACAAATATTAAGATCCCGCCACTACACAGTGTTCCGCTAATCTGCGCTAAACAATCAGGATTAACACCGCTAAAACCATCAAATACAACACAGTCAAACTCTGTACCTAAATGCTTAACAGCATCCTTCGCTACAATTTGAGTACCACATAAGTGATTATCAAAACTTGTATTAAACGTTGAATCTATTGTGAGCTTATCTGTTATTAATATACTGTTTAATGAGCACAAACGAGATTTTAATACTTTTAGCTGCTGATAACACCATAACTGCTCGCCATTTAACCATAATAAATGGCGATGCCCTGCAAGCAAGGCTGCCTGTTGAAGACGATCAAACGTGTGCTCTAAACTCATCTCACAGCACTATCATTATTAATCTAACATGAGTTGGATAAAGAACTTAGTGCCATTTTCTTCATCAGAAGTTACTGCCATTTGACCTTGATGCTGATCAGTAACGATGAAGTGTGAAAACGATAAGCGTTTCTTGGTATCGACATCGCGCTGTGGCTGGATCACACTCAGTGCCGGCTCAAAAATACTCATCTGCTCTTCATCGCTGAGCGTGGCGCCATTGTGAGCGAGGCAAATCCACAGCCCATCGGCTTCATGGGTAACGCTGATATTAATACGTGCTTGTTGCTCATTACCACCTTTTTCCTCTAACGCATAACAAGCGTGGCGAATAATATTCAAGAACACTTGCTGCAGCTCGGTAGGGTAACAATTTAGCAGTGGAAGATCCGGTTGATAATCGCGTACGATGTCAATATCGTCGAAACTTAAGCCACCTGATAACACCAACATATCTTTTGCTAGTGTGACTGAGTTTTCCAATAATTGTTTAACATTTTCCGCTTGTTTTTGCTCACTGCGACCGCGAGCAAAACTCAATAAATTTTTAACAACAGAGGCCACTGTATCTGCACGTTTTGAGGCATCGCTTAACAACACATTGAGCTTGTCAACATCTTGGGCAACCACTGGTTTATTATCATGCTTTGACAATAACTGCTGAAAGCTTTGTAAATCTAATAACATACCCTGTAATGGAGTATTAATATCATGCGCCATTGCTGATGCAAGCTCGGTCACTGACGCTATTTTTTCGTTTTGTACTAACATATTCTCAGCTTGTTTTTGCTTAGATACATCATTGACTAGAATAACCACACCTTTATTTTTACTGCCCTTTAACGGAAATAAGGTGACATCGTAATAGTGGATCCCGCGCTGTCTATGAGGATATGTAAAGGACTCCTCATCTGCCATCACTTTTTCTACTTGCTCCCAACTCAATACTATTTCAGGATAAACTTGCCACAAGTTATTACCAACGGCTGAAGTTGCTGCTATACCTGAAAGCTCTTCTGCTTTTTCGTTCCAATGGGTAATATCACCCTTCTCATCCAAGCTCACTAACACCAGCGGCATTGATGCTAAAATATTTTTTATATAATATTCTGAATTTAATAAGCGCTGAGTGGTTGTTAGGTGCTTAGTCACCTCATCTTCGAGCTGTCTGTTCGCATCGACAAGGTGAGTATTTGTTTTATCTAATGACGCGGTTCTTTCTATAACGCGTACTTCTAACTCTTCACGAATAGTATTTAACTGATTGTTGGACTTTGCAATACGTCGATGCGCTAAAAACAGATTGAGGATCACGACACCCAAAATAATAATAAGCGTACCGCTGCTCCAGTTGGCAACATACTGCCAATTGGTACTGCCATTTTCATCTTTAAAGACGCCTTGTATATCCGTCATTGCAATAATCATCGCAACGCAGGAAACCAGTATTAAAATGCTAACAACCCATTTTTTCATCTTATTGTATACTCTATAATTGGCTTGGTAATGCAATGATATTGCATTGTATGCCTAGTGTGATTAGCTGTTATAAACAGCCGGTAATTATAACGATTTTACAAAAACTTGTTATATGCTTTTATGGCTAGCGCACGATATTTTAATATTGCTCAGTAAACGCACCAAGCTGTTGATTGCAAATTGATCGATAGTTAGCGATCCGTGTTTATTGCCGCTTTTAACTGGGCTTAACTTCTTTACTCGTCACTACCTGTTTTTGATGAGGCTTACGACCAGCAATCACTGGCAACAGCGCTCTAAGCGACGGCCACTGTCGATCACCTATTACTAATAAGCAGGGAGTTAGGAACAGCGTGAGCACGGTTGCAAAGCTCAAACCACCAGCAATAGTACTTGACAGTTGAGTCCACCACTGTGTAGATGGTGCGCCAAAACTAATTTGCCGATTAATAAGATCAACGTTCATCGCCAACACCATCGGCATTAAGCCTAACACCGTCGTTACTGCCGTTAGCAACACCGGCCTCATCCTAATACTGCCCGTTCTTAATGCCGCATCAATTGGAGAGTAGCCTGCAGCTTTAAGTTCATTATAAAAATCAATCAAAACGATATTATTATTAACAACTATACCCGCTAGGGCGATAATACCAACGCCTCCCATCACGATACCAAATGGCTGGCCTGTCATCATCAACCCTAACAAAACGCCTGCTGTTGAAAACACAATGGCCGATAATACCAATAGCGATTGATAAATATTATTAAACTGGGTGACCAGTATTAAGAACATCAAGAAAATGGCGATAGAAAAAGCTTTACTTAAAAACGCACCAGTCTCTTGCTGTTGCTCATCTTCACCTTTAAACTCAATTCTTATCTGTGGGTCAAATGTTAACAGCTTCAGCTTTTTAGCCATTTCTTGCACTTTAGCACTCACTAATACCCCCTCAGCCACTTCCGCTTGTATAGTAATAACACGACGGCTATCTGTACGATTAATTTCACCTGTTTTATTGGCTGGGATTAATTGGACAAAATTACTTAAAGGCACAAGGCCAGAGCTTGTTAATAGCTGTAATTGCATCAGCTGATCTAAATTTCGTTTTTCTTTTGGGAAACGCAATCGAATATCGACCTCATCATCGGCGCTCTCTGGGCGATAATCCGATAATTTAATACCGTTGGTGATCATTTTGACAGCTTCACCAACCATTGCCACATTAGCGCCATATCTTGCTGCTTGTTCACGATTGACAATGATTCGCCATTCTATGCCCGCTAGCGGCTTATTATCTTCAACCGCAACAAAACCACCGACTTGCGTCATTAAATGCTGAATATCATCCACTGCCTTAAAAATTTTATCGCCATCAAGTCCACTGACATGTAGCTCAAACGGCTTACCGGAGGACGGTCCTGTATCTGCTTTTCGTGGCTCGACAACAATCCCTGGTATATCTGCAGTGTGCTCTGTCATTTGCTGCAATATTTCAGTCGCTGATTGACGGGTATCCCAATCATCAAGTTGAAATTGGATAACGGCGATAGTGTCTGCGCTCGCATCATTACCCGCTTGATTAAAGCTTCTTGCATATAGCGACTTATAGCCGGAGATAGTGCTGACTTTTGCTTCGACTTTACGCAGTAACTGATCTTTATCATCAATCGATAATTCACCGCGTGCATGCACATTAATCAATACCATATCGGGTTCTACATCAGGGAAAAATTCGACGCCTTTACCTATTTGAGTATAGGCAAAAACAGTCGCCGCAATAAATAGCATCGTAATCATTAACGTTATCACTGGGGCTTTCAAAGCCCTAGTTAGCACTCTTTGATACTGGCGATTAAATTGGCTAGTTGGTAATTGATACTCATCGACATCAACTTTTGGTTTAGCCTGCTTTGAGCCAAACACAGCACCTAGTACGGGTATAAAAATCAGCGCCATAAACAAAGAAGCGGTTAAGCAAATAAGTACTGTTGCAGGTAGATATTTCATGAACTGGCCAATAACGCCTGGCCAAAACATCAACGGCATAAAGACCACGAGTGTCGTCAATGTTCCGGCGATGACCGGCCATGCCATCTTAGATGCAGCGTAGTTAAATGCCTCTTTTGCGCTAACACCTTGGCTTTGCCGACGCTCTGCTAATTCCGCAATAACAATGGCACCATCAACCAGCATACCAACGACAAGAATCAAACTAAACAACACGACTATATTTAAGGTAAAACCAATGCTGTTTAAGACCATCATACTCGCCAGAAAAGAGCCGGGAATAGCAAGGCCTACCAATAGCGAAGCCCTTAGCCCCATCACTGCTAACACGACGACCATCACTAAAATGATAGCGCTCAACACATTATTCATCAGATCTCGAAGCATTTCTTTGATTTGAATAGACTGATCTAGAATATAGTCGTAATGAAGCCCTTGTGGCCAAAAAGCAGAGCGCTCGCTGACAATTGCCTGCACCTGCTCTATGGTATCAATAATATTAGCGCCGACTTGTTTTTTTACCTCTAGCACTAATGTTGATTGGCCATTGACTCGCGCATAGCCATCACTGTCTTTAAAGGTTAATTTAACCTTCGCTACATCCGCTAACGTAACGACAGTATCATTTGATGATTTAATTGGCATCGTCAGCATATCCTCTATATTTTCGACAACACCTGGTACTTTAAGTACTTGTCGGCCATTTCCTGAGTCAACAGCACCTGCGGCGACAAGCTGGTTATTTTGCGCAACTGTATTGATAATGGCATTAAAATCTAACTGATAAGACTCTAGTGTTTGCGGCTCGACAGTGATTTCCATTTGCTCTTCTCGCTCACCACCGATTTCCACCTCTAATACGCCATTTACACCTTCAATTTGCTCTTTTAAATCTTTGGCAATTTTTAACATTGCACGCTCAGAAACACTGCCCGACAAGGCAATATTTAACACCGGAAACAATGCCACATTGACTTCGTTAATCGATGGCTCGTCCGCTCCATCTGGAAGCTCAGACTTAGCAATATCGACCTTTTCTCGCACATCTAAAAGTGCTTTATCACTATCAAAACCTGCTTCAAACTCTAGCACCACTGATGCGTGGCCCTCAGCGCCTGTAGAGCGCATTTCTTTAATACCTTCTATCGTTTTGAGCTCTTTTTCCATCGGCCTAACGAGCAGCCTTACAGCATCATCAGGTGATATACCATTGTAAGTAATAGAGACATAAATAATAGGAATAGCCACATCGGGATCAGCCTCTTTAGGGATGCTAAAAAAAGCGGCACTACCACTGATCAATAAAAATAATAATATTAATATAATAGTGCGTGAGCGATCGATCGCAGCAGTAATTATTGCATTAATCATTTGCCGATACCTTAGTAACTATAGCGACATCAGCGGCATTAATATCCTCTATTATCGGCTCAACTATCTGTCCATCACTGACAAAATCTTTACCTTGAGTGATCACCTGAGCATCGTGATCTAAACCCGATAACCAAAAACCATTGCCATCCGTTCTTATCATTTGCACATCGACAGTTTTTACTCGCTGCCCTGGTGTCACTATTTTTATTTGTAGATTACCGCTAACGGCTAAACCCAGAGCAGAACTTGGCAATAGATGCCCTTGTTGTGAGCCCAGTGGAATTTTAAGCGACGCCGTTAACCCAGCAAAACGCTGCAGTTTAGGGTTGTCAACACTGACTTCAACCCTATAGCTGCGCGTTACAGAATCTGCTACTCGTGAGATATAAGTTAACTTACCAAATGTTGCTAAGCCATTACTTAAATTTACTGCCACTCTTTCATTAAGCTGTAAGTTAGCTGAGTTCTGCTGTGGCAACTGCCCTGTGACTTTTAATAGGCGATCATCAACTAACGTTCCTATAATATCGCCTTTTTGTAGATAATCGCCTATTTCAACATTGCGGCTATTCAATACACCATTAAAAGGAGAATAAACATTAGCACTATCAACTTCGTGCTCAATAACAGCCAAATCAGCTTGCGCACTACTTAAAAGCACTTGGTCTTCAATCACCTTGTTATCGGCGATTAGGCCTCTTTTTTTAAGTTTTGTAGTCGCTGATAAATCATTACTCGCCTGTTTAACAAGCGCCTTAGCTTTGGCTAATTGTTTTAAGCGATAATCAGCAGATAGGGTAACAAGTGATACCCCTTGTTCAACTCTTTGCCCTTGCGATACCGGTAAATTTGCAACGCGCCCATCTACCTCTACCTTAATGTCGACAACACGGTTCGCTTCGACCTGCCCCTGTAATGTCACAAAGCGCTGCACCGTTTTAACTTTTGAATTAAGCACCGATACTTTCATGATTTGTTCGACAGTTTGTGCATCACTTTTTATTGTCTTATCTGAGCTGTCACTTGCGACGCCCGAAATCATCCAAACGGCTAGTACCAATACAACAATCAAAGCCGATAACATTGATTTATTCATTCTTTAAAGTCTCAACATTTTAATTTTACAACAATGCAAATAGGTGAAGTGGTCAGTTATAGATACCCCAAACAAACACATTAGACGCTAAGCTTTTGTTACTGGATTGATATCGATCTATATATTAGCTTGTTTTAGCTGTTAAAACATTAGACAACACGACTGTCACTGCTTTTCATCATTTATTTTCTTTGAGTTTATTATAGGTAAAGTATCGTCTTAAAAATGATGACGTGTTAATCATTAAAGCGAATAGCCAGAATTAATATGAAATTAACACTCGCCCTAGGTGTGATAAAAAATAGCTATATCTGATTGTTCAGCTTAAAATATCCTCGTACATGGCTAAACAGCTGGACATTAATTTTTCTTTACGCAAAAATCGACTAACAACAGATACACAGCAAAGAAATAGTAAACTCTAATAATAATATTAACGAGGTACATACTTTGAAATTCAATAAATTAGCTCTAACGTCTGCCATCATCATTGGCGGCTTATCAATACAAGCGAGCGCTGCTACACAATGGAACGTCTCTCTTTGGGGTAAACCACGCGCATTTACCGAGCACGTTGAAAAACTAGCACAACTCGTTGACCAAAAAACTAACGGCGATTTCAAGCTAAACATTTCCTATGGCGGCCTATCAAAAAACAAAGAAAACCTTGATGGCATCTCAATTGGCGCTTTCGAAATGGCGCAGTTTTGTGCCGGTTACCATCGTGATAAAAACCCGACAATCACTGTTCTAGAGCTACCTTTCTTAGGCGTATCAAGCCTAGAGGAAGAAGCCAAAATATCTATGGCGCTCTATAAACACCCCGCTGTCGTAAAAGACCTTGCACGTTGGAATGCAACATTGTTAATGCCATCGCCACTTCCACAATATAATATTATTGGTGTGGGTGATGCACCGAAAAACGTTAATGATTTTGCCAACATCCGCATCAGAGCAACAGGTGGCATAGGCCAAGCTCTTGCGAGTATCAACGCAGTACCCACATCAGTGACAGCCACTGAAGTTAGAACAGCACTTGATTCAGGGGTTATTTCAGCGGTTGCTTTCGCACCACATGCGCACATGTCTTTTGGTACCACATCTTCTGCTAAATGGTGGACCTCTAATTTAAACCCAGGCACCGTAAACTGCCCTGTTGTTGTCAATACGGATGCACTAGCTGATTTAAGTGAATCTAACCGAGCTGCTCTTTTAGGTTCTGTTGATGAGTCTATTGCACAATATATTTCTAATTATGAAAACAAAACAATGAGTAAATGGTACCCATTGTTAGATGAGAAGAAAATTCAGAAAGTTACTTTTTCTGATGAAGAATTAGCACAGTTCAAGGAAATTGCAGCCGCGCCAATTCGCGAGCAATGGATTAAAGACATGAGTGCGAAAAACATCCCAGCACAAGAGCTATACGACTTTGTTAGCGCTATGATTGCTAAGTAATTCGCTTTATAGCGGTTAAAAAAGGCGTCTGATAATAAATTATACGCGCGATACCACCACTGAGTATCTAGCTTATAAACCTGCTACTTATTATTTCGCCACGATAAAAAAGCCCTTTTAATATTATTTAACAGGGCTTTATTTTTTAATTTTATTTGGAGTTTTTATGTCCAGTTCTAGTGACATTCTTCAGGATGACTCCGCTCTGAGTCGTTTAGATAGATTATATTTCAAGTTAGAGGAATTCTTTGCTCTGCTTGGCGGCATTACTATTTTATTACTTGTCTTTTTAGCCGTCACCAACGTGATAGGACGATGGGTCTTCTCATTGCCGGTATCGGGTTATATCGACTGGGTTGAGCAATCTATGGCTATCTTTGCCTTTTTTGGTATTGCTTACTGTCAAAGGCTTGGCGGACACATCCGCATGGATATTGTCGTCTCACATATCAAAGGTCGATGGTTATGGTTTTGTGAGCTATCCTCAACACTCATTATGTTAATTATTACCTTGGCACTCATTTATGGCTCATATTTACACTTTTTAAGAGCATACACTAATGGTGATAGCTCAATGGATATTAGCTTGCCAATTTGGCCTGCTAAATTGGTTATCCCGATTGCCTTATCGGTCTTGGCTATTCGCTTAATCCTACAAATCTGGGGTTATAGCAGAGCGATTATCAATAATTGCGATAGCCCTGTCGCTGTCCCTCTCATTGAAGATGCAGCAACTCAAGCGGCAAAAGAGGCGGCAACTGTTGCCGAAAAACACGGCTTAAATGGTGAAGACGAAAGCGAAGGATCTATAAAATGAGTAGTATTGCTAATTGGTTTGGTACTATGGATTCTATTAATATTGGTTTAATAGTATCAGGCTTCATGTTGTTTATGGTCATTATTGGGGTGCGTGTTGCCTTTGCAGCTGCAACCGCTGGTTTTGTCGGTTTAGTTTGGATATTTAGTGCGAAACTAGGCTTCGAAAAAGGCTTACTTGTCGCCATGAAAATGGCAGGTACGATACCGCACTCTAAAGTCACTACTATTTCACTCTCTCTCATTCCTACTTTTATTCTGATTGGTTATTTGGCTTACCACGCCGGGTTAACCAAAGCGCTATTTACAGCGGCTAAACGCTGGGTAGGCTGGTTACCTGGTGGCTTAGGTGTTGCTACTGTGTTCTCAACGGCTGGCTTTGCCGCGGTATCGGGTGCATCCGTTGCAACCTCCGCTGTTTTTGCCCGTATCGCCATCCCTGAAATGCTAAAAGTAGGTTATCAAAAAAGCTTTGCCGCTGGGGTTGTCGCCGCAGGTGGTACGCTGGCCTCACTGATTCCACCGTCTGCTATATTGGTTATTTACGCCATTATTGTTGAGCAAGATGTCGGTGTCTTATTGATGGCCGGGTTATTACCAGGGATAGTCTCTGCTCTAATCTATGCCGGTTTAGTTATTATGATGGCAACCATTAATAAAGACTTAGGCCCACCGGTGAGAAAGTATAGCTGGGGCGAGCGTCTGGAGTCACTGCCAGGCACTGCACCGATTTTCTTTGTTATTGGTATTATCGTTATCTGTATTTACGGCGGTGTAGGCACACCTACTGAAGCCGGCGCCCTCGGTGCTTTTGTCATTCTGGTGATGGCGCTGCGCAAAGGGATGCGTTTAGGCGATTTAAAAGAAGCACTGATAGAATCCGCTAAGCTGACGGTAATGATTTTCACCATTATTTGGGGCGTATTACTCTATGTTCGCTTCTTAGGCTTTGCCGATTTACCAACGGCATTCTCTGATTGGATAACAGGTTTAGACCAAAGCCCAATGATAACGCTGGTCTGTATTCTATTAGCGTACGCTGTACTGGGCATGTTTATGGATGCGATTGGTATGTTATTGCTAACATTGCCAATTACCTACCCTGCTGTTATAGCACTAAACGGAGGAGTCGATGTTTCAGCAGTCGATTCTGCATTTGGTGTATCCGGGGTCGGCTGCGCTATTTGGTTTGGTATCATCGCCGTCAAGATGTGTGAGTTGTGTCTTATTACACCACCTATCGGTCTTAACTGTTTTGTCGTTGCCGGTGTCAGAAAAGATATTTCAGTACAGGAAGTATTTAAAGGCGTTACACCGTTTTTTGCGGCGGATGTCTTTACTATCGCGGTATTAATCGCCTTCCCAAGTATTGTACTTTGGTTGCCATCGCTACTAGGTATCTAATCGCTAGCTATTTTAATTAGCTATAGGGCCGTGAGCTTCTCGCAGCCCTATTTTTTATTTAAAACAAACCGATCTGCAAACCCACTAATTCTTCAAAAGAATCTCCTTTGACAGACAGTAATGTATCTAAAGCTGGCTTTAATTGACGGTTAATATAATGATCATAATCTAATCGCGAATGCCAACACTCTAGCGGTTCAGGGCCATTGACTGTAATATAATACTGAATTGTTTGGCCACGATTAATCTGCTGTTGTAAATTTTGCTGACGATAATACTGCTGTAGTTTTAGCGCGGCTTGAGCGTGAGGTGGTCGATTTTTTTGATAAGCATCAACAGGCTGTCTCAATTTCTTATTATAAATCAACAAATCATCTAACAAGCCATCTCTTACCTTTTTAACAGTCTCTATAATATACGCCTCATAAGGCTGCTCATTAAAGGCACAGGCAAAGACATGTTGCTGCATTTGTTTAGCGAGCTCTGTCCAATCTGATCTGACGTTCTCCATGCCTTTAAAGACCATTTTTGTAGAGTCATCATCAAAGTGTTGTAAACCAGCATACCTTTTTTTGCTGCCTTGATCCGAATCACGCATGGTCGGCATTAAAAATTTGCTGTAATGGGTTTCATACTCTAGCTCTAGGTGGCTCTCTATCTGGTACTTTTCTAATAACTCTTGTCGCCACCAAGCGGTTAAAGCTGTCGATAACTGCTGGCCTATATGATGCGCATCAGCATTATTACACTCATCACCTAGCCAGACAAAAACGGAATCGGTATCACCATAAATTACTTTATAACCGAAATCTTGTTCGACTCTTTTAGCCGTAGTTGTCAAGATTTCATGGCCTCGCAAGGTAATAGAACCTGACAGTCTATGATCAAAAAAACGACACGCACTAGAGCCTAGCACGCCATACATGGAACTCATCAATATTTTAATCGCTTGTGACATAGCAAAATTAGAGGCTTGTTTTGCTCTATCTCGCGCCTCCCAAAGATCATCCATAACAGCGGGTAAAATATTATCTTGTTTGGTAAAAACCGCACCATTAAAGCCAGTTACTAACTCATCTGCCTCTTCTATTAACGAGCTTTTTGCCAAACCATAGGGATCTATTTTAAAGGTTCTGATGATACTGGGGTATAGGCTTTTAAAATCGAGTACTAACACGTGGCGATAAAGCCCTGGGATTGAATTCATTACATAACCACCAGGGGAAGCCATATCAGACACCCCCGATGCATACTCAGGTGCCACATAGCCTTTACGGTGTAATCTTGGTAGGTATAGGTTATCAAACGCTGCAGACCAGCCACCGACTTTATCAAGCGCCAAGCCCGTTAGTCTTGTGCGCTCAATCAGATAATCAAGCAAGTTAGCGTGATTAAATATTTCCAATACTAGCTCACAATCCATTAGGTTATAGCGTGCTAGCGCTGGTTTATCACGCTCAAACATATCAATAATTTCATCGGCGCGATGCGCTACACTCTCAACGAGCTTACCTTTTCCTAACAACTGCCTGGCTACATTTTCTAGGGAGAAACTATCAAACTGATAAGTCGCTCCTTTGAGCACATCAATACCATCTAATACAATTCTGCCAATAACACGCAGATACGCTTTACCCAAAGCTGATTTATGTATGACGCTAGCTGAATAGTCTCTGCCAATATTTAACTCAACCTGATACAGTTGCGCTCGCTGCTCAATGACCACAAAATCAAAACCAATAACGTTCCAACCAATAATAATATCCGGGTCATTTTGCTGGATAAGGATCACGTAGCGCTCTAGTAATTGCTGCTCACCTGTCACATACTTTATAGTATCTGTATCTTGCGCATCGCCTATCATCAAGACTTGTTTAAAGCCTGTATTACTGACCACACCGATGCACAAAATAGCACCGCTGTGCATATCTGTCTCAATATCTAAAGAGAGAATTTTAAAGTGTGGCTGGTAGTCATGTTTAACTAATTTTTGCGCATCTAGAGCATCAAAACAGACAGCCCCACGAATAAAACGCTCACTGAGGTAGCGCTCTACTGGACGAATATCTTCTTCTATCATCACGATGTGTGCATGATGTAGTTTATTAATTATTTTACGACTCGTGGTAATACTTGAGCAATATAGGCCCATAACGGGCCTTTGTTGTAAATCTAATAACGATAGGGTTTGCATACGCCACAGGCCAAACGAGCGCAATAAGAAACGAATTTCAGCCTCATCCTCAGCCAGTACAAAAAACACTTGCTCTTGCTTGGGTATGACCACTTGTTGCCAATCAGTATCTGTAACAAGCCAGTAATTGAGCTCTATACCTTGATCGGTATCACGCTGATGAGATGTTAATAGAAAGCCTGAAGATAGAGATTCTGACATCCTACTTAATCTGAGAAAGGCTGGATAACATCCATTTCAGCAAATTCGGTCTGCAATAACGCTTGATTAGACTTCTCAAAAAGCAGTTTAATGTTAGGGCCCGCATCCATGGTAAAATAGACATTGGTACCGGCGTCACGCAAGCGCCAAATTTTTTGCATAACACTCAATGATTCAGGTAACCAGTACACCAGAGGAGGCCAAGCGGAGATCATAGTGGCATGCATCGACATGGCGTTTTTCTCAGCACACTCACCAAGTTTGGTAAAATCCCCTTCTTCAATCGCTTGCTCTAACGTAATTAGATCATTACCGGCCTGTTCAGGCCAACTCGGGTAAAGTTTTGATGTCTCTATGGTGCGCTGCATACCCGTGCGTGAATCCATCGGTTTTTGAGCGCTGCTGACTTTAATTAAACCAATACATAAATCAGGCCATTGCTGCGTTAACGGTGTCGCAATACTATCCATGCCATCAGCCTGCTCGCCCATATTCCAACGTACAAAACCAGTATATAGAGAGCGAGACGCACTACCACTGCCCATGCGGGCAAAAGCGGACAGTACTTTATTATCTAATGACAAATCAAAGAAATCGTTCAGAGCAAGGGTTAGTGCAGCAAAACCGGATGCCGATGAGGCAAGCCCTGCTGCGGTAGGTATATTATTACGGGTATCTATAATCAACGGCATATGCTGATCACGTCTAAAAAGATCAACAAAGGCAATCACTTTTTGACTAAAGCTCGCGCTAAGCTCTAACTCTTTATTATTTAATCTAACGCGATCGACGCCACTATCGCTATGACTAATACCAGTATGTGAGCCTAAATGTCCAAGCGAAATAGACAAACTCGCATTAACCGGTAAATTTAATTCTGTATTGCGCTTTCCCCAATATTTACACAGCGCTATATTGCTTGGCGCAAAAACATGAGTAAAATCTTTGGCGTTCAGCAATGCAGGCAAATAACGATTAACAACTTCTGCTTTTGTGTACTCTTTACTGGTCACTGTACTTCACTCCCTCGCTGGTAATCGTTATTTCAATTGTTTGATAATCTTGCAATTCACGCTCAGTGTTACCAAGTGAAATCACACAATCACCTAAACCAGAACCTGAAATTTTAGCACCTAAAACAGCATCGCCTGACTGCTCTGGTATTTCTCGATGATCTGCTCGCAAACGATAAATAATATCACTGAGCGCTCTATCACTGACACCTAAGCTATCCATTTGCCCTTGGTACATATTCATTAACTGACCAAGTTTGCGCCAAGATTGCTGTTTACACGCTTGTATAGCGTTGAGAGTAATATAGCCCATCATCTTATAAATGTTTGCATATAGCTCACTGAATTGATTTTCTTGCTCAGCAACCTTTGCTAAGACAACCGCTGTCGTTGTTTTATAACCAACATAATAGAGGGCAATTTCTGGTAGCATTGGCAGCCTTTCTACTATGGTTTTAAACGCTGTTGTATTACTATCAGTAGTGATTTGATAAGCAATAACACCGCCATAAATACTCGCGGCTAAATCTGTTCCCGAACCACGCTTTTGTACACGATGCACCACCGCTAATGATTTTTCAAGATGCTGTGTCTCATTGATACTTTGACCACTATAAAGCGCCAATGCTTTAATCGTCGCCACGGTCACCGCAGCAGAAGAGCCTAAACCTAATGTATGGGCAAACTGTGCTCTAATCACTAGATCAAAGCCGTATTCAAGCTGCTCTTTTTCTAATGCGATAGCCGTCAATACAAAACTGAGTTCGTTATTAATAACCAGCTCATCTAAATGACCATGATACTTGGCAACCGCAGAATCTATATTGATCAAGCGATCCTTACGCGGTATTAAATTGACTTCAATACGCTTATCTAGTGCACATGCTATTGCTTTGTAGCCTTTAACAACCGCATGTTCACCCATCAACATCACGCTAGCAGGGGCTGATACGGTTATCGTCATAGTGTCATTACTCATAGGATTACTTTAGCGCCTTCTATATCCTGAACTAGCTTGCCACATTTCATATTATAACCCTCAAATAACTGTTCGACACTTGAGTCTTTAGCATAAACGAGTAACAACCCTGATGAGTCACCAATATAGGCACCTGAGCCCGATACTTTAGCACTACCGCCTCTGTTTTTAATATCATCAATTAAAGCGGTGGTACGTTTAGAAACCACACCGATATGCGCTAAAAGCTGTTGGTTTTGTTCGATAACGTCGACAGGGCTAAGTTGCTTGGCGACACAATCAATCATCTGTTGAGTGCACAGTGAAAACTCATTCCACAAACCTTGATCTTTACCGTGATGCAGCGCCACATGACTGACACACTCGCCTGTTGAACACTGCGGGCTACCTGTAAAAATCCAATACCAATGCTCATCAAGTTTGAGATTTAACTTAGTCACTTGCTGCTCGTAAATTTTCACTACGCCACCTAAAATTACCGTAGCAGCATCAATTAAACTGCCTTTACCATGTTGCAATCTTTCACAGTGCTTAACTAACTTATAGCGCTCTATATTAGATAGCGGCTTTTTATTAATCGCTTCAACTAATACTACAGCAGCAGCAATAATAGAGGCTGAAGAGCCCATCCCGGCACCAATTGGCAATTGGCTATGGCCGTTAAAGTGGGCACTTAAAGAATGGGAAGGCAGTTGGGATGCCAGTACGTAAAGGACAAGCTGTACGGGTGAGCTCAGTATTTTATCAACTTGAATTGCACCATCGACAAATTTTTGAAACTGCCTATCTAAAAAAGATACCAGCGGGGTAAGCTTGGCAATTGGGTGGTTCGAATGTGCTTTAATACCAATAAACTCGGCTATTAAATCAGAGCCTTTTATTGGCGTATACTCGATTGTACTATACAGCTGTACAGCCGTTGCAATAGCAGGCGCTCCATAGACAACAGAGTGCTCGCCACTGAGTATTATTTTCCCTGGTGCCCGCCCTTGCATTAAAGTGCTACATATTCTCTTTTGTGTTGGTTAAACCCACTTAATCTAAAGCGTCCTGTTGTCGAGTGCTCTATAACAACTTCTTCACCTTGTTGTGGATCAGGACCATGATAGAGGTTTAAATACTGCTCATGGTTTAACTCTAGACGCCGCTCTAACATAATGCTGTGTTGATCTTTAAACAACCACTGCTCATAACCTGCGACTATCGTACCACTAAAAAATTCAGCAACACAGCCAGAACCATAACTAAAAAAACCTACTCGCTTACCTGCTAACTGATTTTCGTTATTCTCTATTAGCGAGGTAAAACCGATAAATAACGCGGCAGAATAGCTATTACCTATAATTTTGTTATAGCTTAGCGAGTCGGCTATTTGCGACTCTATTTGCTCTGCATTTAATTCGCTATCATTAATTTTAGACAAATGTTTGTGCGCTTTTTGCGCCATTCGACTAAAAGGTAGGTGATAACAGAAATGGCTCAAATCTGTAAAGGAAACACTGCTAACTTGAGAAAAGTGCTCCCATGCTTTCTTTAGTGATTTCAAATAAATTTTGGTTGAATACTTACCGTCAACTAACGCTGTTTTACGGTAATTTGGACGCCAAAAATCCATCACATCTTCAGTATAATTACCCACTTGCGGGTCTATTTCCAGAATTCTTGGGTTCGCTCTGATTAATAGCGCAACAGCGCCACAACCTTGGGTCGCCTCACCCGGCGTGCCCAATTCATATTTTGCAATATCAGAAGCTATCACCAACACCGACGTTTCAGGTTGACGTGCAACCAACGCACATGCCATTTGCACGGCTGCCGTTGCAGAATAACACGCTTGTTTTAACTCAACCACACGACAGTTCTCATTCAAACCTAGCAGGCGATGTACATATACCCCCGCTGCTTTTGATTGATCAATGCCCGTCTCTGTAGCAAATAATAATGTCGATATGTTTTTACTGTTTTCTTCTGTAAATAGAGGTGCAGCCGCATTCGCGGCCATCGTTACTATATCTTCATCATGTGCCGGCATGCCCATTTTTTCTTGGCCTATACCGGTATAGTATTTTTCTGCATCTATATTCTGTGCTTTCGCAAGTGTCTGCAAATCCAAATAATAATTGGATGTATAAAAGCTGACTTTATCAATACCCACTGGCGACATACGAAATTTGTTCCTTTGGCTCTTCTAATCGTTTTCTTTCAAAATTAAAGATTTATTATTAAAGAGGCTATTAAAGTCTTTCATTCCTAATAGGAACATTGCTATTTTAAATTCTTGTTGTAACTTTTCAATTTGCAAAATCACTGCGTCAGTTGACTCCATCGCTGGCTTAAGAAAAGGTGATGCCAGCCCACAAACCGAAGCGCCTAGTATAACAGACTTGAGCATATCAATCCCATTCCTAATACCGCCACTACTAATTAAAGTAACGTCAGCTGAATAACTATTGAGCATTTTTAGCGAGCTTACGGTATCAATACCCCAATCTTGAAAACAAATTCCAAGATCATTTTTAACATCTTTATTTAAATTTTTTGCTAACTTATCACTTTGGTTGCGATGATGTTCAATGCGACTCCATGAAGTACCGCCTTTTCCTGAGACATCAAATATCGTTACCCCAGCTTCAATACCCGCCTGTAAATCTTCTACAGACAACCCAGAACCTACTTCTTTTAGCAAAATAGGTTTATTGAGTGAGTGCGCTAATAATTTTATTTTTTGCTGTAAGTTAGTAAAATCCACATCACCTTCAGGCTGAATCGCCTCTTGCAGAGGGTTAAGATGTAAATATATAGCATCAGCACCGAGCACATCAATAGATTGCTGAGCCTCCTCTAGACCAAAACCCTTGTTTAACTGCACTGCGCCAAGGTTTGATATCAGTACAGTAGAGGGGGCATATTGTCTTAAATTGAAGCTTTCTCGCGCCGCTGCATTTTTAAACATTACCCGTTGCGAGCCAACTGACATGGCAACTTTACAATGCTCGGCCGCTTGCGCTAAGTTCTTATTTATTTTTCGTATCAGCTGATGATCGCCACCGGTCATCGATGAAATCAATAACGGGAACGATAACGTTTTATCCAGAAACTGACACTGAGTATCGACATCATCTAAGCAGATATTAGGCAACGCACGATGCGTTAATCGAACTTTGTCAAAATAATTTCCCTGACGATCAATCAATGCATCGTCTTGAATAATTTCAATATGTTCTATTTTACGATCGTTCGTTGTATCTTTCATTTTCTTTCCAGATCAATATGAGCTTGCATTAGCTCACCCGGGTTCGTTTGCGCAGCTAACAATGATAGCTCACCACACAGTACAGTAGCTGCACAAATTGCCGCTAAACGACGAGCATTTTCACCGCCAATACGCGCTTCTTTACAGCCTAAAATACTCAAGTTTTGCTCAACAAAATCTAAACCTTTACCGTTGCCGACTGTGCCGACTATAATATTGGGGATGGTACATGAAAAATATAAATCATCCCCTCTTACTTCAGCGTGAACAACACCTTGGGAGCCTTCGATGATATTTGCAGCATCTTGGCCTGTCGCCAAATAAAATGCCAACAACATATTGGCATAATGCGCATTGGCGCTGCGTAAACCACCGGCAATCATTGTACCTATTAAGTTTTTCTTAATATTCAAATCAACCATTTTCTCTGGCGTCGTATTAAGTTTCCTTAAGCACAAGTCTCTTGAAATTATAATTTCAGAGATGACATTTTTACCTCGCCCTAAAATACCATTGACTGCTGTCGCTTTTTTATCTGAGCAATAGTTAGCAGAAATAGATGAATACTTTAAATAAGGGTAGCGCGCGAGCAACCAAGGAAACAACTTATCTGCCGCATTAGTCACCATATTATGCCCTGATGCATCACCTGTGGTGAACTCCAAACGCAAATACAGCAAATTACCGACTATCTGTGAGTTGATATCTATTAGTTTAGCAAAACGACTCGTTTGGCTGACAACCTCACTGAGTTGATCGAAACTTTGCTTAATTGATTGCAATGCGGCTAACGCCTGACTGGCATTTTCAGCTTCTAATAAGATAGAGCGACTCATGCGCTCATCAACAACGGTGGTAAGGATACCATCGGTTAGCGTTGATACACGCGCGCCACGGCCAACAGAGTGCCATAATGGTGTCTCATAAGTGGCCAGTGGAATCGATAGCTTTTCATCAATCGTGCCACCTGTGATTTTTAAAGGGCCCACCCAACGCATCGGTATCGGTGCGGCACTAATCTTGTGCTTTTTCATTTTATTTTCCAAAAAAAAAGGCTGCTCATAAGCAACCTTCTAAATATTTTAAAACAATTAAAACTCATTGCCTTAAATACGTAAACAATAGAGGGTATATACACAGGGAAAAACATCCCTCTCGTTTGTATAACTAATAATGGCATTTTAACTAGCAAGTAATCATATTGCAATCACACTAGTTAGCTATATTTTGCGTATTAGCATTACCTCTATTGTCCTAGCTAAAATCCCTTCTATATTAAAAAGGATTTATGCTTTTAATTTTTTCCATTAATGTTGGGCTCGCATTGGCTACATTTTCAATAAATGACGAATTCTCTAAGCTCGAAAGGTTCATATCAAGCACATCTAGTAACTCACCAGTGCCTGCTAATAGACGATACTGAGCTAGCATATGATCATAGACAGCTTCATTTAGAGCGTTTTGCGATGAAAACACTTCGTTTTCGGTATCTAGTAAATCCAGTAGCGATCGCTGCCCAATGTTGAACTGCTTAAGGTATGAATCTCTCGTTCTTTCAGTGGAAGATACATGTTTCTCTAAGAAATCTAATTGGCGCCCTAATATTTGATAAGCATTCCACGACAGATCTAAGCTCTGTAGCGTTTGTCTTGCCGCATCGGATTGAATATTTCGCGCTTCATCTATTTGGTGTCTTGTCTGACGAATTCTTGCTTTATCAGCACCACCGTTGTAAATATTATAACGCATACGAATCATTGCAGTTAAATCTTCGTTTCTACTCTCTACGCCATCAATATTATCATTCCAAGTACGATCCACTTCCAGGTTTAATGTCGGGTATATCAAGCTTCTAGCAGCATCATATTGAGCTAATGCAGAATTAACATCCGCTGTTGCCAACTTTAATGTTGGATGCTTCTGATAAGCTGTTTCAATCGCTTGATCAAGTGAGACAGGAATCCAACTCTCTTCAATAGTCGGATCATCTAACTCAGTAACAGGATATTCGCCAACAACTCTTTTGTAAGTCGATTTCGCATCTAATAAGTTATTCTCAGCAGAGAGAACGTTTACTTCTGCCAGCGCTAAACGACCTTCAGCCTGCTGGATAGAGGCCAGTGTGCCTACACCTGAGTCAGAGCGACGTTTAATTTGATCAAAAATTCTAACATGTGTAAGCAAAGTGTTTTTTGCCTGCTCAAGTAGTGATTCTCTTTTAAGAATTTCTAAGTATGAACTTGCTGTTTGCAAGGCAGTTTCTTCAGCAACTTCACGTAATCTATGATTGATTGACTCCAAGCGTGATGACTGTCTTGCCACTTCACTGGATGTTCTAAAGCCATCAAACAACATTTGATTTAAACTTAAGTTTGCCTCTGTACGCTTTAGCTCAGTATCATCACCTGGGAAGTTTTTAGTTTTTTCATAACCAACTCCAGCACCAATATCTATCTTTGGTAAATAACCGCCTTTCGCTTGTTTCACCTCTTCAAATACTGCATTTCGTGCATTCATAACAGATTGCACCTGAGGGTTATTCAGTACGGCAGAAGCTATAACGTCATTTAATGGCTGTGCGTGTGCCATTGTAAATGGAGCAATTGCTGTAGAAAGAAATAAAACGGCTCTTTTTATATTCACTAACTTTCTCCTAAACTTTTTATGAGACAACTAATAGCTATCTTTTAATTTTATTATTAAAGATACCCTGTCCGTGGTATGCGTTTTTTTCAATATAGAGCTGACATGAGCTTTAACGGTTCTTTCTGTTATATCAAGCTTGCGGCCAATTTCTTTATTACTGGCACCTGTTATTAACACATTAACCGTATCCTTTTCTCGATCACTTAAACCGTAATTCCCCGCTTGCTCTTGGTAATGTGACGCAGAGCTTCTGGCTGAGTTTTGCAGCAGTAATCGTTTTAACATTTTCTGAACAATACTTTCTCCGGCCCAGATATCGCCTTTTTGAACAGATATAAGCAACTGTTCAAAAACAGAAGAAGAAACAAATGTATTTAAATAGCCTTTAAAACCTCGAAGTAATATTTCAATACCTTTCGCATCTACGGGATTATCAGAAAAAGCGATTAAGTTAACTTTGTTCCAATAACCTGCAATTACGGCTAATTGCTCTTGATCAAATGATTCTAAATGAACAAGCACAAAACTATCTTCTGCAAAACTCATACTCGCTAGGTCTTCAAACGTGAGCGTACCCACATCGTAATCATGTGATATTTCAAGCCAGCGCCGCTTCACATTTTCCTTCGCAGCTAATACATGTAATTTAATCATTTGCATCTAATTGGGTTCTATCCTTTATATTTTAGAAAAAGGCGTAAATAAAAGCATTAAGTTAAATAACTATTTTATTGATTTTTATACTTTAACATCCATATTAGTACCATTTGAACTAAACTATAATACATATATTAAGAAATATCGTTAATAAATATCATTATTGAATATTATCGTTTTAAAAGCTCGTGCATTTACCTTTCTGTTAGCGCACTTTGCTTAGCTTTCAATATTGGTTTTAACAAATAATCCATGACCGTTTTTTTGCCCGTTAATATATCGACAGATACTGTCATACCGGATATCAAAGGCAATTTCTCAGTGCCTTTTTCTATATATGGTTTTTCTGTCGTTAAACGCACAATATAAAAAGGCTCTTCTTTTTCATTTAATACCGTACTTGGTGATACCGTCGATACAATAGCGTCTACTCCACCAAAGATACTAAAATCATAAGCTGATACTTTAATAACGGCTTTTTGCCCTTTTTTAACTTTTGCTATATCTGAAGGCCTAAGCTTTGCTTCAACTAATAATGTATCTTCCCAAGGCACTATATTTAAAATCTCATCGCCTGGCTGAACAACGCCGTTGACGGTATTAAACAACAACTCTTTAATAGTACCCTTAACAGGTGAAGTAACCTCCGTTCGACGAATTTTGTCCTGCATTCCAGAAAGAATCTCTTGCAATCGCGCCCTTTCTGAAAGCGTTTCATTAAGCTCACTTCTTGCCAAACTTTGAAACTTCAACCTTGTCTCTTGCAACATACCGCGTGTTTCTTGCAGTGAAGATTCGATACGCGGCAGGCTCAATCGAATGTTATTTAGCTCACCAGACAAGTCGACGACCTGCCTTTTAAGTCGAAGATATTCAACTTCAGATACCACGCCATCTTTTACTAGCGGTGCGGTCATATTTCTCTCTTGGCGCAGCAAACTATAACTGCTACTAAGCTGAGCACTCTTGCTTTCAGCCTGTAATAACTCCTGCTCTTTTTGTCTAAGCTGCTGCTCAAACACCTCTATATTTGCTGTCAACTCTCTCTGGCGGGCGCTGTATAAGCTTTTCTCTTGTGCTAATAAAGAGGCATATTCTTTAGGAAAGTCATCAGGTAAAATAAATTCTTCCCCTGCTGATTCCGCTTGTAGACGTGCACTTTTAGCAATCAACTCTAATTCACGAACTTTATTTTCTTTAAACGTACTGGCAAAGCGAGTATCGTCTATACGCAATAGCACTTGCCCTTTTTCTACTAAGTCACCTTCGTGAATTAATATCTCAGCGACAATACCGCCTTCTAAATTTTGAATAACCTGCAATTGTTGCGAAGGAATAATTTCTCCCTCACCACGACTAAGCTCATCAAGCTCAGCTAAATTGGCCCAAAGCAGTGCTATCGCCACAAAAACACCCACGCTCCACAGCAAATACTTAGCGCCTGTCGGTGCTTGCTCTAACATTGCTTCACTAACACTAGACATATAATGCAAATCTTTTTTATTCACTTTATTGCCAGTTTTTAATTTTTCTGTTTCGCTCATTATATCTATTCCTTAACGCTGCACATGCAAACGACCTTGCTTCAAGGCATCTAGCACAACTTCCTTCGGCCCATCTGCAACAACCCTGCCGCCATCCATAACTATTATTCTGTCAACTAATGAGAGCAAAGACATTTTATGGGTCACCAAAACGAGGGTTCTTTTAGCGCTGTAAACCTTCAGTTGCTTGCGTAAAAAATCTTCTGATGAATTGTCCATTGAATTAGTAGGCTCATCTAAAATGAGTATATTCGGCGAATGGATAAGTGCCCTTGCAATTGCGATTGCTTGCTTTTGCCCTCCTGACAACTTAGAGCCGCGCTCACCTACCGGCATTTCAAAACCTAATGGGTGTCTATTAATAAACTGATCAACACCTGCAATAGTAGCTGCTTTAATCAGAGCTTTATCATCAGCTTCAGGGGAGCCCATAATAATATTTTCGCGAACAGTACCATCAAACAGCATCAGTTCTTGCGGTACATAACCAATATTTCGTCGCAGATCAACAGGGTCAATTTGGTTTAAGTCTATACCATCTATTCGAACAGCCCCCTCACTGGGTTTATAAAGGCCCATCAATAATTTTTCAACTGTTGATTTACCCGAGCCTATCCTACCTATTAATGCAACTTTTTCGCCGGCGTTAATTTTAAAGTTTACGCCATCAAGCGATGTTTGCTCAGCCTCTGGATAGCTAAACTTAACCGCTTTAAAGTCTACAGTACCACCTAGTTTTGCGCGATGAACATAGTTCTTTCCCTCTGCTCGTTCATCCGGCAAATCCATAATTTGGTTTAATGACATCAATGCCGTTTTCGATTGGAAGAAACTCGTTACCAGCCCTGTCACTTGCGCCATAGGCTGCAACACTCGACCAGATAAAATATTGGCAGCAATCAACGCCCCCATAGTCAACTCGCGCTCAGAGATCAAATAAACACCAACGATAACTAAACTAACTGAACTTATTTGGGTAATAAATCCGGCGAAGTTAGTTACCGAGGAAGAGATCATTTTACTTCTTAAGCTCCACTTAGAAATATAACCCTCTGCCTGCTCCCATCTCAATTGCAATACAGATGTCGCTCTCTGTGTTTTCACCGTCTCCATCGCCGTTAGGCACTCTATCAATGTTGAGTTCTTTTGAGCTGAGGCAGCAAATGTCTGCTCTACCGATTCTTTCAGTTTTCGACTGGCAATAATGGAGTAAATTAAAATAATAGGAATAGCGACTAAAGGCACATAAACAAGCGGCCCTGCGATCAAAAACATGACGATCAAAAAGATAATGGCAAAGGGAATATCAATAAGAACAGTTGTTGTTGTCGAGCTCAAAAAACCACGAATACTTTCAAACTCACGTAAATTACTGGCAAATGATCCCACTGACTTAGGCATATGCGCATATTGCATGCTCATTACTTTTTCAAACAGCATTGCTGACATTAAGATATCTGCTTTTTTACCAGCGACTTCTAAAAAGTACGCACGCAGCATTTTGAGTCCGAAATCAAACACATAGACAACAAAAACACCAATAGCTAACACCCACAACGTCTCTATTGCCGAGTTAGGAACCACCCGGTCATAAACGTTCATCACAAATAAGGGGTTAGCTAGTACAAATAAGTTAATCAAAAAAGAGGCGATTAAAACATCGCGATAAATTTTAGCTGAGCGCCAAATGGTCCCCCAAAACCAGTGACCTTCTTTTTGATCCAAAACCCGAGAAGCGCGCTCTGTAAAGTGATATTCGAGATTTAAATATATAGCGACACCAATATAACGCTTTGCCAAAGCATCCATCGGTATTCTTTTCATGCCACTATCGGGGAAAATAATTATAGCTTCCCCAGTATTTGCATCTAATTCTTGAAATATACACGCTTCATCATTTTGTAAAAGTAGCACAGCAGGTAACGTCAGTGGATTAATATCCTCTAACTCACGCTCTACTATTTTCGAGCCAAAACCCGCTCTTTTTGCCGCCCTGACAAACAGCTTTGGCGTTAGCTTGTTATTTTCAAGAGGCAGCCCTTCACGCAAAGCTTGCGCTGATAAAGGGCGGTGATTTTGTTGTGTTAAATGCATTAAACATTTTAATAAAGGGTCTTGTATCGTATCCATTCTCTTGACCAATGTAATTTTTTCTTCATACTATAACGTAAACCATCATAATACACATGGATTCATATTATGCTTTATGCCACACGCAACACCGAAGGGAACATTATCGGAATTTCTGATGTACCATCAGATTCCGCTGAACCAATAGCAAATAACCACGTGGATGTAAAAGCCTATTTTTCCCGCCATTACAATGATTTCACCCCAGACGACTTCCTCGAAGATTCGGATTCAGGTACCACCCGAATACTAGACGATTTAGTCGATTTACTCGTAAAAAAACATATTATTATGTTTACAGAATTACCAAGCGAAGCTCAACAAAAGCTTATTTCTCGCCGGGTCGTTAGATCATTAATAAATG
This sequence comes from Gammaproteobacteria bacterium AS21, assembly GCA_038900335.1. Lineage (GTDB taxonomy): Bacteria > Pseudomonadota > Gammaproteobacteria > Pseudomonadales > Balneatricaceae > Rs1. The sequence continues at coordinate 43,444 of JBBMRB010000017.1, forward strand.
GTAATAATAACCAAACTGAAACACCTATTAATAATGAACATCCGCTATTTTTAGCCGATGATGAGAACTTGTTGTAATTGTAGTCAGCTAATCCATTAATTCCACAATATTTATGCACTCTCATAAAAAAGCCTGCTATTGCAGGCTCTTTTATCTCTATCTTAATCTTCTAGTAAATTCCTACCTTTTGTTGCGGCTATGCGCATTCTCAAAGCATTCAATTTAATGAAGCCTTCAGCATCTTGCTGATTATAAGAACCTGCATCATCTTCCATCGTCGCAATCGCCTCATCAAACAAACTATCATTAGAGCGACGCCCTACCACACTGATATTGCCTTTATAAAGCTTAATACGTACATCACCATTGACGTGACGCTGGCTATAATCGATTGATTGCTGAAGCATTTTACGCTCTTCTGACCACCAAAAACCGTTATAAATCAATTTAGCGTAGCGCGGCATTAACTCATCTTTTAAATGAGCAGCTTCACGGTCTAGCGTAATTGACTCAATCGCGCGATGAGCTTTTAACATGATGCTACCACCTGGTGTTTCATAACAGCCACGTGCTTTCATACCAACAAAACGGTTTTCTACAATATCTAAACGACCTACACCATTAGCGCCGCCGACTTTATTCAATGTCTCTAATACTGTTGCAGGGCTCATTGCCTCGCCATTAATGGCAACAATGTCACCTTTTTCATAAGTCAGCTCCAGGTAGCACGCTTCATCAGGTGCGGCTTCTGGCGATACTGACCATCTCCACATCTCTTCTTCAGCTTCCGTCCACGGATCTTCTAAAATGCCTGATTCATAAGAGATATGCAGCAAGTTCGCATCCATGGAATAAGGAGATTTAGTTTTGTTCTTAGCGTAATCAACTTCAATACCATGCTTTTCACAATAAGCCATTAATGACTCGCGAGAAGTCAGATCCCACTCACGCCAAGGAGCAACAATCGCAACACCTGGCTTAAGTGCATAAGCACCTAGTTCAAAGCGAACCTGATCATTACCTTTACCTGTTGCGCCGTGAGATATAGCATCGGCACCTGTCTCATTGGCTATTTCAATTAAACGCTTTGAAATCAATGGACGAGCAATAGATGTACCAAGTAAATACTCGCCTTCATAGACAGTATTAGCGCGGAACATTGGGAAAACAAAATCGCGCACAAACTCTTCGCGCAAGTCATCAATATAAATTTCTTTTACGCCTAACGCTTGCGCTTTAGCGCGTGCTGGCTCAACTTCTTCGCCCTGGCCCAAATCTGCAGTAAAAGTAACTACTTCGCAATTGTACGTTTCTTGCAACCAACGGACGATTACCGATGTATCTAAACCGCCAGAATAAGCTAAAACGACCTTTTTAATATCAGACATCTATCCTGCTCCACACAAATATTTGGCTTAACGCCAGAGTAACATTATTTTTAAGCAGCACATTATATAGTGCTTATAAAAAAGCCACAACAACCCACAGACAACACAGGAAAAAAGCTTAGTACTATAAGCAATAATGGCCGCAAATTACGACATTTTAAAGAACCAATAACAAGCCAACAAAAGAACAAGAATTAAACGAGCCAATGTAAAGAACACTTATTATTAGTCACTTAACCGCATAGTGAGTTAAGTAAAAGCTCAGCCGACAATGTCTTAAATCAGCTGGACTCTTTATCTAGACGAATGGTAACTCGTCTGTTTCTCGCTTTATTTTTCTGTGATGTATTAGGTACAACCGGGTATCTCTCACCGTGATAACGCGTAGTTATCATTGACTCATCAACACCTAAAGACACCAAATAACGGGTAACTTCTTCCGCTCTTTGCTTGGACAAATCTCTGTTTAACAGCCTTCTGCCACCACTGTCAGAGTGGCCGTCAATATAGATAGCGCTAACGCTTTTATCTTCTTGCACATAAAACGAAATCAACTCTAAGCGCTCTTTAGTTGCATCTGATAATGTCCATGCAGCTGGCGGGAACAATACTGCTGTTCTAGCAACTTGACGAAAATTAGCAGGCAATAGGCCGGCGACACATGAAATGTAGTCATTATAGGCACCTTTGAAGTTTGCTGCAGAGAGCGCAACTCTAAGAATATCTTCAGAATTCATCCATTTATCAACGGTAAACGTTGGTGACATACCCTTGTAAAGAGAAACCAACATCTGACCCGCGTAGGCGGCATTGGTTTTTAATACCCTGTCAGCTTCGAGCGGGCCGACGACGGATGTCGGGATACCCGGCTGCCATGGAGATGCCTCAACAACTAGCATAGCCGGTCGTTTAATAGCTAAACGTTGCGTAGGTTTTAAAGTAAATAAAGGCTCAGACCCTGCTTCATGAAGAAACTCGCCTATCCCAAAAGCGGGAATCTCTTGTGAGAGTTTACACTCAAACTTAGAAGATTCTAAAACCCATTTAGATTCATCAATTGATGCGCGAAATGTCACTGCATGCAACAAGCCGCTTATTGAAACTAACAACAACGCAATAACCAACTTTAATTTCATTACCATTGCCACACTTCACTCATTTGATAAAAATATAATTTACTATTTACTGATCGTTAAGAACCATATCCCAACCACCAAGGTCTTTCCAGCGATTAACTATGGAACAAAATAAATCCGCTGTTTTTTCGGTATCATACAAGGCCGAATGAGCTTTTTTACCATCAAATGCAATACCCGCTGCATCACAGCCGCGCGCTAACACAGTCTGACCGTAAGCAAGCCCTGACAATGTCGCCGTATCAAAGGTTGAAAACGGATGAAAAGGATTACGCTTTAAGTCACATCGCTGCGCCGCTTCCATGACAAAACCATGATCAAAAGAGGCATTATGGCCCACTAAAACAGCTCTTTTGCAGCCGTGTGCTTTGACTGCTTTGCGAACCGCTTTGAAAATCATTTCCATTGCCTCAAGTTCAGCAATTGCATTGCGATCAGGATCCTGCGGATCTATACCTGTAAAATCTAACGCAGCCTGCTCTATATTAGCCCCTTCAAAAGGCTCTACATGCGCTTCAAAACTATTATCGACAATAAGATAACCTTCGTCATCCATCGTTAATGTAACGGCAGCTATCTCAAGTAAAGCATCCGTCCTACAATTAAAACCAGCTGTTTCAACATCAATAACTACAGGTAAATAACCTCTAAAACGTTCCACCATCAACTGCGTAATATTACTATTAGCCAAAAGAATATCCTTAACCAAGCCTAAGCTTAAAATAAATTTTTAAATCAATTAGATACATTCTAACAGCGCCGACAACAAAAGCATCTAGATTCTTCCATATCAGCAAAATATACAATTATATTAATAATAGACCAAAAAAAACCCAGTATTAACTGGGTTTTTTAAAAATATCGTAATAATTACAGCTTGTCAGATTCAGCTGATAAGTATGCAGCAACGCCATCTGGAGATGCATCCATTCCTTTATCGCCTTTGCTCCAACCTGCTGGGCAAACTTCGCCGTGCTCTTCATGATGTTGAAGCGCTTCAAAAAGACGAATTAGCTCGTCCATGTTACGACCTAATGGTAGGTCGTTAACGATTTGTGAACGAACATTGCCATTTTGATCAATAATGAATGCACCACGAAAAGCAACACCGCCTTCACTCTCAACATCATAAGCTTTACAAATTTCATGGTTGATATCAGCAACAAGTGTGTAATTTACCTGGCCGATACCGCCTTTATCGACAGCAGTATTACGCCATGCATTATGTGTAAAATGTGAATCGATAGAAACACCAATCACTTCTACATTCAACGCTTTGAATGCTTCAACACGATGATCCAGAGCGATCAATTCTGAAGGGCAAACAAAAGTAAAATCTAAAGGATAGAAAAATACTAAAGAGTATTTACCTTCAGTTGCTTGTGCAAAATTATAACCATCTACTATTTGGCCATCAGCTAACACTGCTGCCGCTGTGAAATCAGGTGCTTTTTTACCGACTAATACGCCCATTTGAACTCTCCATTATAGGTATTAAAATCTAATTACTTTGCTTACAAATAAGCAAAGCATGAAAATTATTTATTACTCTGCTGTTTTAGCTGCTGCTGAAACAAGTGTTTTTAACTCACCTGATTCAGCTAATTCACAAACGATATCACAACCACCGACTAACTCACCGCCAACCCACAATTGAGGGAACGTCGGCCAATTAGCTATTTTAGGAAGCTCTGCACGTATATCTTGGTTTTCCAAAATATTAACGAATGCAAATTTTTCTTCGCAGGCCATCAATGCCTCAACAGTCTTTGATGAGAAACCACACTGCGGAAAACGCGGCGTACCTTTCATGTATAATAATATAGCGTTACTTTCAATTTGCTCTTTTATCGTTTCAGCAGTAGTCATATCACTCTCGCATATTGCCATAGGCAATTAAATCAAAATTAATGGCGCAATCATAACATAGACTTTAGAGTGTTTCCCTACATCTTTAGCCCTAGAACCGCTAATATAAAAAATAAATAAGCAGCTCAATCACACCCAGTAAAAATACTTTTGTATAGCACTTAAATAGGGTAACAATGATTTTTTTCAATGCCTAAACAACAATATAAACTTGATAATCTTCTACATTTATCTTGAAATCACCCTAGCCGAGGCGCAAATTTAATGCTATATATAACCCTAAATTAAACCCTATCTTCAATTTTACCCCGCCATATACCGCTATTCATCAATGTTTTATTACACATCATTGAAAAATGAGCTTTTTACTATTGGCAATAAAAAATTAGAAATCATATGAAAAATGTCAGACACTTTTTAACTCTATTAGATCTTTCAACAGCAGAATTCCACCAGATTATCGAACGCGCGATTGAGCTTAAGGCGATGCGTAACAAGGGTGAAAATTTCGCACCTTTTACCAACAAAGTACTGGGTATGATTTTTGAAAAATCATCCACTCGTACCAGAGTCTCATTTGAAGCAGGTATGGCACAATTTGGTGGCCACGCTATGTTTTTATCATCAAGGGATACCCAACTTGGTCGCGGCGAGCCGATCCAAGATTCTGCAAAAGTTATCTCTAGTATGATTGATATCGTCATGATCAGAACGTTTGAGCACACTACTGTAGAAGAGTTTGCTAAACACTCAAGTGTTCCGGTAATCAATGCGCTAACTGATTCTTACCACCCCTGCCAATTACTTGCGGATATGCAAACGTTTTGGGAGCAGCGCGGCAACATCAAAGGCAAAAAAGTAACATGGGTTGGCGATGGCAATAATATGTGCCACTCATACATTAATGCAGCGCGAGTACTTGATTTTGAACTCGCTATCGCCTGCCCGCAAGGATACGATCCAGACCCTGCTTTAGTAGCGCAAAATAGCGATAGAGTGACAATTTACCGCGACATTAAAGAGGCGGCAAAAGACTCTCACTTAATTGTGACCGACGTATGGGCATCGATGGGTCAAGAAGAAGAGCAAAAAGCACGTGAGAAAAGTTTTGCTAACTACCAAGTCAACGAAGAGCTAATGACACTTTGTGATGACGATGTATTGTTCATGCACTGTCTACCTGCCCATCGCGGTGAAGAAATCAGTGAAAACATGTTAGAGCATCAAAGCAGTGTCGTGTTCCAAGAAGCAGAAAACCGCTTACACGCACAAAAAGCGTTAATGGAATTTTTACTAAATAACAGTAACTAGATTCTATTATAACGACAGCTTTTGCGAACAGAGGGTACCCGCTATTATTTATTTAGCGGGTATCATTCTTTGCTAAATAACATGCTATTAGCTCTGCTTTAATCCCACTTTTTACTGTGCATTTGCCAACCTGTAATCAAACGAAGATGGCACACTATTAATGCTACTCACAGCTTGCATAACCATATAATAAATTGATTTAACAAAACGACTTAAAAAACACCACAATACTCTGTATTGTAGTTCAGTATTTTTTACTTAAACAACTGCTATTTTGTAGGTATTAGATAGTCATACTTAACTAATAATTAAAGCTCTGCTCTGTCTTTAAAAATAGTTATGTTTTTGCTAATGACTGACACCTTCACCAACACTAAACATTTATCTCTGAGACAACCATGATCGAGTTAAGACATTTAAAAACATTAGCCGCACTGCGAGACACAGGATCATTAGTAGAGGCTGCCGATCGCATCCATTTAACTCAATCAGCCCTTTCCCATCAGATAAAAGATCTTGAAGACCGCTTTAATTGCTCTTTATTCGTCAGAAAAACAAAACCGATTAGCTTTACTGCTGCAGGCAGAAGAATGCTGGCTTTAGCAGATAATATTTTACCTATGGTTAAAAATACAGAGCGCGAAATTGCCCGCCTTGCCTGTGGTGAAACCGGTCGTTTAAATGTCAGCATTGATTGTCACAGTTGTTTTGAATGGCTTATGCCCACTATTGATAGTTTTCGCAAAAACTGGCCTGAAATTGAAATGGACCTAGCTAATGGCTTCACTTTTGCGCCGATTCCAGCCCTTGCCAAAGGCGATATTGACTTAGTTATCACTTCAGATCCCATTCCTCGCAACGGTATCAGCTACACTCCGCTTTTTAGTTATGAATCGCTAATCGCAATGAGCAATAATCACAGTTTAATTAATAAAAAGCATATCGATGCTACAGATTTTATTGATGAGACCTTGATTACCTACCCTGTCAACCAAGACAGGCTAGACATTTTTACTCGGTTTCTAGACCCTGCAGGTATTCAACCTAAAGAGATAAGAACCACTGATCTTACGTTAATGATGATACAACTAGTGGCAAGTGGTAGAGGCGTAGCCGCACTTCCAAACTGGGCACTGGATCAATATCTACAAAAAAATTACATTAGCGCTAAGCCCATCGGCGATAAAGGCCAATGGTGTACTCTTTATGCAGCAATTCGCGAAGAGCAGTTAAATGCCGAGTTTATGACTGACTTTTTAGAGACCGCCAGAGAAGTCTCTTTTGCTAATTTGGCGGGTATTAAATCCGCTTGAAATAGCTATTCCAACAGTGCACTTGCCAATATCAGTACGCTTTAGTTCATTTAATTAAGCACTATATGCTGTTGCCCCTTTGTTTCTGGTTAATGATACCTTAAACTGTCAGGCCTTAAAAAGTATTGGCTAAAGCCGTACTTTGAGCCAATTTACTCGATACTCATATGGCTCAATAATTTTACTAAAATCGATCTATATAATTGGCGAAATACAATGGATATCTGGACACCGCAAAGCTGGCGCAGCAAACCTATTTTACAGCAACCAAACTACCAAGATTTAGCGAAGGTACAGGCAGTTGAGGCACAGTTAAAAAACATGCCCCCACTCGTTTTTGCTGGCGAAATCAGAGATTTACACCGTCAATTAGGCGAAGTAGCTCAAGGTAATGCTTTTTTACTTCAAGGTGGTGATTGCGCTGAAACTTTTGCTGAGTTCAATGCCAATAAAATTAGAGATACCTTCCAAGTACTTCTGCAAATGGCGGTGGTTTTAAGCTTTGCCGGTGGTACTCCTGTTGTTAAAATAGGACGAATGGCGGGTCAGTTTGCCAAACCACGCTCTAGCGACTTAGAGACCATTGGCGATCAATCGCTACCTAGCTATCGCGGCGATATCATTAATGGTAATGAGTTTAACGAACAAGCTCGTACTCCCGACCCTGAGCGCATAATTAAAGCGTACCATCAGTCATCATCTACGCTTAATTTACTGCGTGCCTTTGCTCAAGGCGGCTTTGCTGATTTGCATAAAGTACATCAATGGAACCTTGGCTTTGTTAATGAGAGCCCACTGGGTGAGCGTTATTTCAATTTAGCCAACCAAATAGATCAAGCGCTAACATTTATGGAAGCTTGCGGCATCAACTCCGCCACTACGCCACAAATTCGCGGCACGACTTTATTCACCTCCCATGAAGCGTTATTACTCGGCTATGAAGAAGCACTAACTCGCAAAGATAGTCTTACAGATCAATGGTATAATTGCTCTGCTCACATGATTTGGATCGGCGACAGAACAAGACAGCCCGATCATGCCCATGTTGAATTTTTACGCGGTGTTAAAAACCCTATCGGTATTAAAGTAGGACCGACAACGTCAGCTGAGGATCTAATAAAATTACTCGATATACTCAACCCTGAAAACATCCCTGGAAGAATTACTTTAATTGCTCGAATGGGTGCGCAAAATATTGCCGATAAACTGCCACCTTTAGTACAGTTAATTAAACGTGAAGGGCGCAGCGTAGTCTGGAGCTCGGACCCGATGCACGGTAATACCATTACTGCATCTAGTGGTTATAAAACACGTAGTGTTGATGCTATTTTGACTGAAATCAAAGGTTTCTTCCAAGTGCATAAATCTGAAGGCACTCACGCTGGCGGAGTACATTTAGAGATGACCGGACATAACGTGACAGAGTGTATCGGTGGTGCTTATCAAATCACCGAAGAAGGCTTGGCACATCGCTATGATACGTTCTGTGATCCTCGATTAAATGGTGAACAAGCACTTGAGTTAGCATTTTTGATCGCTGAAACGCTCAAATCAGCTAAAGCGGGCTAGTTATGGCACATCAACAAATTGGCCAAACATTGCGTTTAATATCCGCTGTGATGCAACAACAAGGTTTATGGCAAAATGAGCCCCCTAGCGATGAAAAGCTAGCTAGCACACTGCCTTTTTGTGTCGATACATTAACGTTTGGTGAATGGTTACAATGGGTTATGTATCCTAAGCTGATTGTTATTGTAGAAACCAAAGCGACACTGCCTGCTAACAGTAATATGGCGAGCATGGCCGAACAAGCCTTCAAAAAAGAGCCTAGTGATACTAGAGAATTACTAGCGCTGATCGTGCAGTTAGATCAAGATATTACTACCTGATATTCATAGTAAAAAGTTTAAGGACACTGCTCTTTAAGCTTTTTGTTACGACACATTTTTTAACAGTATTAGAGATACCTTATGTCATCACTTAACTCGCTGACACAGCTACTACAAGAAAGTGGCGTCAAGTTTGGATTTTTCGATATGGGTCGCCATATCACTGAACTGCCATCTATTGAATTTGCACAGATAGAGCAGGGAAACTGTATCTATCCTTCACCTTATTTACATCAAGCTTGGTTAGCATTGATGTTGTGGAACCCTGAAAACAGCGAGCAAAATATTGTTTGGTTTTTAAAATTCCCACTAGATGAACAAGGCTATCTAGTACAGGCTGTTCGCGATGACTTTATTAACCGTTTAATGCTAAACATCAACCAAATATTAGAATCTGCCGATATATCAGAAGCTGAAGATGCTCTCAAAGACAACCCGTTTTCTTTCACTCCGGATCAGGAAAAAATGGCTGTCTTTCATGCCATTACCGCAAAGCAAACCAAAGCTGAGCCATCCCAGTTCTATCAGCCTTGCCTGCAATACTACAGCGCTCAAACACCTTTACAGCACTGGCAAGAACTAGGCTTACAAGGTATAGCTGAACTTGCTATCAATATTGCAGATCATCAAGACATCATTATTAACCATTTTGATCAATACCCCGATGAGCCGTTAATTGCTTTGTGTAATAGCCTTGAGCACAGCGAAATTAGCGAGCAACTATCGACAAAAATCATCGACAAACTCACCCTTAGTCTAGCTGCAGATCAGCCAAATATCGCTCTTTGTACTGCTTTAGCAAGAGCTGTTTATGCAAGTCCTAATGAGAGTTTTCGACAACAGGCAGTGCTGTTGCTACTTAACTCGAAATTAGCGCACTCTAGTGAAGTACTCAGTACAATCGCAATTAAACTACCTGCTCAGTTACTCACTCCAGATACTAGCCATTTGTTTTTAGAAAAGCTTGCTGTCAGTGAAGCAGGACAACAGGGATTTTCTAGAATACTAGCGGATTTAATGTTTAGCGAAAATCTTAGACAAGCTATTTTAACTGCTTTTCGCAACCCAAAGCGCAGTGATCAATTAACCAAAGCCATTGGTAGCATGTTTGGCTCTGCTTTTTAGAGCACTAGCTATTGACCAATAGCCAATTGCTTAAGGTATCTACTTTTTAAGGTATATACTTTAAGCGATAAACCACACCAGAGTCAGTCGCAATAAAAGACTCTCCCTGTGAATTAATCGCCATTGATCGCACACGCTGCGATAAAGATTCTAAATAACGACGCTCACTGAGCTTACCCATGCCATCAATACTAACCACGTTTAGATGCTGTTTGACTAAAGCGCCTAAGAAAAATTGGTCATTATTAATTAATAAAAAACTTGGCGCTATTGATGGAATATACACATATGATGGCGCTTGCATTCCTGCTTTTTCAGTACCTTCACCAATATCAATAGGCCCCCAATATTCTTTACCAAAAGAGACTACCGGCCAGCCATAATTCTTACCCTTCTCTATTAAATTAATTTCATCACCACCACGCGGGCCATGCTCTGCTGACCATAACTGCTTTGTTTTGCTATCAAAGACTAAACCTTGCGGGTTGCGATGCCCATAACTCCATATATGTGCCAACGCTTTATCGTTTGTAACAAAAGGATTATCAGCAGGAATGCTACCATCGAGATTAAGCCGTATTATTTTACCTGCATGATTACGTAAATCCTGTGCGTTTTCACGATCACCGCGATCGCCAACACCAAAGAAAACATGACCACTGTTATCAAAGGCAATGCGTGAGCCAAAATGCTGCCCTTTATGACTACCGGCATCTGTCACTAATAATGACTGCCAGTTTGTTAGCTGCAATGGCCCCTTCTCGTTATTAATAACAAGCTTCGCTCTGCCTAGCGCTGTTGTTGCACCTGCTTTGACACGAGTAGCATAAGTGAAATACAACCACTGATCTTGATCATAATTGGGACTGACAGCTACATCTAATAAACCACCTTGGCCGCTAACTGCCACTTCAGCAAGCCCCAATATTTCTCTTGTTTCGCCATTTATAGTATTTAGTAGCCATGCGCTACCCTCCTTTAATGTCACAACAAGCTGCTCATCACTAACAAATGTCATGCCCCATGGCACACCCGCTAATTTGATGTGCTCAATCGCTTTAATATCATTGAATGCCCTTGATTGAGCAGTGCTATAAACACTAGAGCTGGCCATTAACGCCACGGTTACCAAGGCCAATAAATATTTATAATTTAAAGCTTTCATCTCACCCTCTTCCTTAACTTAGTAATGATCAATCGATCATAGCATCGAACATTTACATAATCATATTTTTAGCCTTGTTAATTTTAACCACAATAACCTATCAGTAGATATACTGATTATAACCTGCTTAAATAGCTACTTTACTTAAAGCGATACTGCGCCCTCATGAACACTAAAGAGCAGTTATAATGATCATAGAAAATTTAATTATTGGCGGTGGTATCAGCGGCCTACTTGCAGCAAGAAAACTAGCGGAGTCAGGTAAAAAGTACCTATTATTAGAGGCAAAATCAGTCTTAGGGGGACGCATATACAGCCCTCATACTGAAGACAACAGCCACCAGCATGATTTAGGCCCGACCTGGATTTTCCCTCATCAAATTAAAATGCAGTCGCTGCTAGCTCAATTATCGATCCACTCATTTGAACAGCAAGCGACAGGTGACCTACTGTACCAACAGAGCATAAATAATATTACTAGGCATGCAGGCACACAAGGCGCAAGCATGTATCGCGTTGAAGGCGGTATCCTATCCGTTATTGATGCTCTCGCTATGCCGCTTGATAAATCAGCTATTAAAACTGGATATTGCGTTAATAATATTCAGCGACATGTAAATCATCAAGATAGTGCCTGGCAAGTCAGTGCGCGTCATAAAGGCGAAGAGGTTGAGATAACAGCGACAAATTTGATCTTAGCATTAGCGCCGCGCATGATCATTGAACACTTAAAGCCAGCACAATGGGCATCAACCGCACTGATCAACGCATTGCAAAACACCTCTACATGGATGGCAGCACAAGCTAAATGCCTTGTCGTTTATGAGCAGCCTTTTTGGCGAGCACAAGGATTATCAGGCCAAGCCTTTAGTGCAATCGGACCCATGCAGGAAATTCACGATGCCAGTGCCAATGAGCAAGCACCTTACGCACTATTTGGCTTTATCGGCATCAACGCCTTACAGCGCGCATCTTTAAGTACACAGAAGCTACAGCAAGCGTGCATCAATCAGCTTGTAAATATTTTTGGTGAGCAAGCAGCAACATACCAACAAGTCTATCTTAAAGATTGGGCTGTTGATAAATTTACGGCATCAGCGCAAGACTTAAAAGAAACACCTCAACATCCCAACTTCGCTATCAATTTATTCAAAGATGAGCTTGAGACAAAGCGGGTTCATTTGGTGGCTAGTGAGTTTTCAGCAATCGATCCTGGTTATTTAGAAGGCGCTGTAGAGGCAGTAGATAGCAACTTAGTAGTCACTAATTTATCAATATTAAAGGCAGGAAAATGAGAAGTGCGAAGTAACAAATACAGCAGTTAAATTGATGATTAAAAACGATCAATTTAACTGCGCCTACTATGTTAGGCAGTCGTAGTTTGAGACTTAGGCCAAGCGAAAAATATCGACAATATAGCGATCAACCCCAATAACCAGCTATATTGAACATAGCCCACTAAAGAGAACACCGACACTTTAGCGAGCGATGCTGCTAATAAAATTTGCGCTCCATAAGGCAATACACCTTGTACAACACAGGAGAAAATATCGAGTAAACTAGCACTGCGCTTAGGGTCGACGTTATAGCGCTCAGCAATTTTTTTGGCTACTGAGCCATTAATCAAAATAGAAACCGTATTATTTGCAGTACATAAATTGGTCAAAGCAACACAGGCACTAATACTTAGCTCACCCGCTCTGGTTGATCCAGCTTTTGCACCAAATAAAGCACCGGTACGCTCAACGACATCCATTAACCAATCTAAGCCACCTTGAGTCTTCATTAACGCTGCCAAGCCACCAATTAATAAAGAGAGAATCAGTATCTCTTGCATACCGGTATAGCCAGCATAAATATCAGCTGACCATGTTGCCACACTATAATCTTGTACTGATACCAAACCGATAATGCCAGCAAAAACAATCCCACTAAACAATACCAGCATGACATTAACACCGGCGATTGCCAAACCTAGTACCGCAACATAGGGCAATACTTTTACCCAATCATATTCTTTAATATCACCTATTTGAGCATTGCTGCTTTGAAAGAATAACCAAACAAGTGTCAATAGTGCAGCAGGTAAGGCGATTTTAAAGTTCATTTTAAACTTATCACGCATATCACAACCTTGGGTACGCGTTGCCGCAATCGTGGTATCTGAAATAATAGATAAGTTATCACCAAACATCGCACCGCCAATCACAGTACCCATGGTTAATAATAAAGATAACTGTGCGGCATCAGCAACACCGATTGCGATCGGTGCGATAGCCGCAATGGTACCCATTGAAGTACCCATCGAAGTTGCAACAAAGGCAGTAATAACAAAAATACCAGGCAATAATAATGATGCTGGTATGATACTTAAACCAAAGTTAACTGTCGCATCGACACCACCTACAGCTTTAGCCACACTGGCGAAAGCACCAGCAAGCAAATAAATCAACACCATGGTGGTAATCGTATTATCACCTACGCCATTAACGAAGGTTTCTATACGCTTATTTAAATTCCCTTTCGCCATAGCAATAGCGAGCGCAATAGCGGGTAAAATAGCGACCGGGGCCGATATTTGATAAAAGGCAAAATCAACGCCTTGTGATTGATACCAAAGCCCACTGCCGACAAAAAGGACAAGGAAAAGTACTAGCGGTAAAAGCGCTAGCCAAGATTTAGAAGTCATATTGTCTGTTGTTTCCAAATTAGATTAAAAGATAAACTACCTTGCTGAGCACGGCATTATATTAAGAAGGGCGCGATGATAATGAATTGAGTAGCAATATGCTAATAACAAATTGGCATGGTGATAAAGCAATTTGATATAACCAAAAGCTACAGTTAACACCAGAAAAGCATAACTAAAGAGAATAAACAATTCACTCATTTTAGCTAAATCACTAATAGCGATAGCTTGTTGCTAAGGGGGCTAATAAAACAAAGAGGAAAAAGCAGCGAGCTACCTTAAAATAGCTTTTAAGGAGGTGATTATGTAAGGAGCTATAGAAGAAAATATTTATATATTAAAAACATAATGCTGACCGCTTAGGGCCAGCATTTATGGCAACTCTAACTTAATTTATACACTTAACAAACGCTTAGCGACAGCTGCTTTCTCAGCTAGATATTCATCATATGTGCCATGAAAATTAACCATCGACTTATTTTTAATTTCAATCACTCTCGTCGCCAGAGTCGAAACAAACTCTCTGTCGTGGCTGACAAATATCAGTGTGCCATCATAGCCTTTCAAAGCTTGGTTTAATGCTTCAATCGCTTCCATATCCATGTGGTTAGTTGGTTCATCAAGTATCAGAACATTAGTATCCATCATCATTAACTTACCGAACAGCATTCTGTTTTTCTCACCACCTGAACAAACTTTTGCTTTCTTATTAAAGTCATTTTCAGTGAATAGTAAGCGCCCAAGCATGGCGCGAACTTTCAGATCATCATGTTTTACAGTACGCCATTGCGACATCCAATCAAACAAGGTTAAATCGTTATCAAAGTCTTCAGTATTATCTTGTGGGCAATAACCGATAACAGAGTTTTCAGACCATTTAACAACTCCGCTATTTGCTTGAATCTGATCCATTAAGCAGCGAATGAATGTGGTTTTACCCGCACCATTCTCACCTAAAACAGCTAATCTTGCCCCCGCTTCAATAATAATATCGCCACTAGTAAACAGCGTTTCACCATCAAAACCATGGCTTAAATCTTCTAGTATTAATGCTTGGCGATGTAATTTTTTATGTTGTTTAAAGTTCAGTGACGGTGTCATTCGACTTGATGACTTAACCTCATCAAGTTTGATTTTATCCATTTTCTTCGCACGTGAACTCGCCTGCTTCGCCTTAGAGGCATTGGCACCAAAGCGATTAACAAACGCTTGCAGCTCATCAATTTCTGCACTCTTTTTAGCGTTTTCACTATGTAATTGTTCACGTATTAACGAAGAGGCGGCTAAAAAGTATTCATAGTTACCAGGATAAATACGCAGCTCACCATAATCGATATCAGCCATGTGAGTACACACAGAGTTAAGGAAATGGCGATCGTGAGAGATAATGATCATAGTGCATTTGCGCTTATTAAGCTCAATTGCTAGCCAATTAATGGTATCGATATCTAAGTTGTTGGTTGGCTCATCTAATAGTAAGATATCTGGATTTGAAAACAGTGCCTGTGCTAATAGCACACGCAGTTTCCAACCTGGAGCGACCTGGCTCATCAAGCCAAAGTGCAGTTCTTCTTCAATGCCTGCTTGTAGTAAAATTTCACCTGCACGGCTCTCCGCGGTATAGCCATCCATCTCGGCAAACTCCGCCTCAAGATTACCTACCTTCATACCATCGGCTTCAGACATCTCCGGCAACGCATAAATACGATCGCGCTCCTGTTTTACTGCCCACAGCGCGCTATCACCTTTAATTACAGCGTCTACTACGGTATATGCTTCAAATGCATATTGATCTTGGCTCAGTGTACCTAATTTTTGTCCCTCTGTTATAGAGACATTACCCGAGGTAGCTGCAAGCTCACCACTGAGTATTTTCATGAAGGTCGATTTACCACAGCCATTCGCACCAATTAGGCCGTACCGATTACCATTTCCAAATTTTGCTGAAATATTTTCAAATAATGGCTGGGCACCAAATTGCATTGTTACGTTAGCAGTAGAGATCAAAAGTCGTTTTCCAATAGCTGAGATAGAATAAAAGAGATAGATGGTGAATTGATAAAACACACACCTTTTAGGCGCTACATTGTACCTAGCTTAAGTGGGTTAGTCGAACCGCTTTAGCCCTGCAAGTCTTTTAATATTGCTCAGCGCTGATCAGGCGTACTAACTCACGAGCCTAATTGGCTTGCAAGCGTGGTGATATCATCACAGTCACTGTCTTGGTAACCGTAGAGACCGACAGGTGTTTGCATTCGAATAACGGCTTGTGCCTGCATCGGGAAGCGATCATTTTCATAACATTGCTTGTTAAAATCGATCGGATTCCTGGTGACATCAAACCCCTCTATCTTATCGGGATCTGTATTGTGAAAATCAACTAACATCAACCTCTTCACCGCAGTTGAGACTATTGGCACTATCATTTTAGGGCAATACGTGACTGATATTTTCAATAAATTTGCATCTTGAATAGACTGCGCCTGAGCACCTTTTGGTGTCGCATCTCGATACAGCAAATGATCATTGGCAATACTTTTTGAAGTCTGCGCTGCCAAAGTATTACTTTGCCAATGCCCCTTACTTGCCGGTGGGTTCAGTCTTTTAATGCAAGCAATAGAATCGAACTGTGAGCTTTGACCTGCACCTAACTGCTCTAGTAGGTTCATTTGTCTTGCGGCTAAAATCTTGTTATTACCATCATTAGCCGCACTTTTCACAGGCTCTAGCACAGCCAATTTTTGAGCGAGCGCTAAACGCATAGATAAGGGGTGCGAATAATTTAAAGAGCCGACTCTGGCCGCTTCAAACACAGCATAGTTTAAAATAGTTTTTGCATTATATAATAAAGCAAATTGGATAATGCTAAACAATAGCAGTAATGCCACGAAGGCAACTACTATCATTTCCACCATTGCTTGGCCTTTTTGCAATTTCACTATTTTTCCAACCCCGATACTAGCTAGATAATTACTTTAATATTTCTTATTAATCAAGTCACGCATACCTTGGTTATAATATTTTGCCGATTTATATAGTGGATCTTTAGGATCAACATTTTTTTTCATCTGCTGCCAAGTACCCGCACCTTCTTTCATATAAACCACAGCGAGGTTATGCCAAGCTTTACTATGTGTTTTATCTAGCGCAATAACGGCTTTATAAGCAGCTACCGCCTCATCATATTGACCTAGATGACTATGGATATTCGCAATTTTAAACAATACATAACTATTGCTATTATCTTTTGCCGCTAGCGCTTTATATTCTTTTAACGCATCTTCGTATTGCTTACCTTGATAATTTAGATCAGCTCGCGCTAAATTAGCATTAACCAGCTCGCCCTCGCCATTGCCGCCTTTTTGTTGCGCTGTCGTACAAGCCGTTAAAAAGAGGCTTAAGCATAATATTATAATGTTAGTCAATTTCATGTTCGTCACTCTGTCGTTGTATTAATTATTAAGGGGTAAGTCTGTCACTGTTAAGTGCATACCTTTTTTTATCTGTAAACGCGCAATCGTACCTGCACATAACTCAAGAGTACTGTGGCCTGTGATTGCACAAGAGATTCGATTAGGTTGGATATTTTCAACCAATTTCACAACCTTTAATTGTTTACTCAAATACACCAAATCTAATGGGTATTGCATTGCAAAAGTATGCACTGAACGACAAGGGCTAATCAGCAACCCTTGATCTATTCTTATTTTCGCTAACGCTAACAAACCGCGATTACGCTCTTTAAACGTTTGTGTAATCGCAATCTCTAGTCTGATATTGTCTTTAAATTGTAGATAGCGATATATCATGGCGGATTACCTACCTGGATGAATATTTTAAAACTTAGCAGCAAATGATTACATTGACATAAATTTCATCATGATTGGGAAACCCAACACGATAAATGTCACTGGAAAAATAAATACTATCAATGGAAAAACCAATTTAACGGGTGCTTCCATCGCCTTTTTCTCCGCCCTTTGAAAGCGCTCTGTACGACGCTGCTCGGATTGTATTCGCAATGTTTTAGCCATACTTGAGCCCATTTTTTCAGCTTGTATCATTGCGTTCACAAAGCGCGAGATATCATCCACTTTCAATCTAGCATCCATTCTTTTTAACGCTTCAGCACGCGTAACACCGGATCTCATATCACGCATCACAATACTAAACTCATTGCGCAACGCACCCTTAGGCCCTTTATTGAGCGCTTGTTGCATGGCACCTGTCAGGTTTAACCCAGCTTCCACTGACATGGTGGTAAAGTCTAAATAGATAGGTAATGCTTTAATCACCTGCATCTCTCGTCTTTTGCGAGTATCCGCTAACCAAACCGAGGGGAATAGGAAACCAGCGACTAATGCCAATAATAAAAACAATGCCATGTTTGGCACATCCTTTAATGACAGCATCACCAACAGCGATAGTAAAAAACAAATAGCGGACCCGACGTACCTTAAGGCAATAAACTGCTCAGCCGTTAAAATATAGCTCACACCGGTGTGCTGTAATTTACGCTCTACTTTATCCAAATAGTTGTTGCTGTATATCATCTCAACCAATAAGGTGGCCATTAACACCAGCGGCCAAATTAGCACCAAGCCATTGGGCAGTGGGTCCATATATGTGCGCTCATCTTCTGGCTGATCAGGCATTGATTTTTGGATAAAAAACATAATCAACATAATGCTGACGCCGATAAAAATTATAGCGGCCAGATAAATAACTTCTAGTGTCATTTCAAACATTAACGACTCCTATTAGCGCTTGCGAATAAGACAGTGCTAATTTGATATTCCCTTGATTAGACATCAATAGTGGTTACCTTTTTAATAAATATGTAACCAAGCGTTTCCATTACCACAATCACGGCTAATAACCCCCAACCGATGGGAGTTGTGAATAATTTACTCATCGAATCAGGCTCTAGTGCAAACAATAAGCCGCCTAGCAACACAGGCAAACCTGTCATCACAATACCCTGCATACGCCCCTGTGCAGTCAGTGAGTCAATTTTGCCTTCCATCGATGCTTTTTTACGCAAAGTGTCAGCCAATGTTGATAACACCTCGCCCAAATCACCACCAACTTCGCGTGAAATTCGCATAGCAGCACTAAACATCGCAAAGTCCAATAATGGAATACGCCTTTCCATGTTGCGCAACGAGGTATCAAAATCAACACCAATACGCTGCTCTCGTACAAACAACATAAACTCTTGTGATATAGGTGCCTCTTGTTCAAGCATGACACTTTGCAATGCCATATTTAAACTCGCACCTGAGGCTAATGCGCCACTTATCATCACTAAGACGTCAGGTAATTGTTGCTCAAATTTTTTCAGGCGCCTTTTCCGCATTTGTTTATAAAACATAAAAGGCAAAAAGATAAGCAAAACGAAAACCGATAGTGTCAGCACAATGTCGCCAGTGAGCATGAACGTCATTAACGGTGCCAGCACTAAGGCGACGATATTTGCGATGAACATTTGCTGAGGATCGATAAATAGGAACATGTCCTCTAAATTGCCGGTCGCTGTCTCTTTAAAAACAGATTGATACTCGCCCATAAAGAGATTAGCACGTCGTACTAACAGCCACGCTACAATTGCCACAGCAAAAAACACTGATATAATTGATAACCAGAAAACAGAGTTGGTCGCTAAGCTCTCTATGAAGTCCATCATCCAAAAATACTCATATCAACACCGACACCGCGAGAGCGCAGCAATTCATAGAATTGTGGCACTTGCCCTGTTGCCTGATACTGGCCAATAACATTGCCGTTCTCATCAAAGCCTTCTTGCTTGAACACAAAGATATCATTTAACTGCACGATATCGCCTTCCATACCCGTTATCTCAGAGATATGAGTAATTTTACGACTGCCATCAGCTAGGCGACTTTGCTGAACAATAACATGCACCGCTGAAGCGATTTGCTCTCTTATCGCTCTCGCTGGCAAGTCCATACCCGCCATCATCACCATCACTTCTAATCGGGAGATAACATCCCTTGGTGTGTTGGCATGAACTGTCGTGAGTGAGCCATCATGACCGGTGTTCATCGCGGTCAACATATCTAAAGCTTCACCACCACGACACTCACCAACAACGATTCTATCTGGGCGCATTCGCAAACAGTTTTTCACTAAATCACGAATAGGAATCGCACCTTTACCCTCTAAGTTAGCAGGCCTTGATTCAAGAGAGACGACATGCGGTTGGCCCAATTTAAGCTCCGCGGCATCCTCTATTGTGATGATACGCTCTGTTTCAGGGATGAAGTTTGACATAATATTAAGCAGTGTCGTTTTACCAGAGCCCGTGCCACCTGAAATAATAATATTACAGTGTTGTTCTACCGCCATTTTCAATAACTTAGCCATCGGATCATTGATAGTGCCAAAGCTCATCAAATCATCGACATTGAGTTTCTTTTTAGCGAATTTTCGGATGGTTAAAGTCGGGCCACGCAGCGCTAAAGGCGGGATAATAGCATTAACACGAGAGCCATCAGCTAAGCGCGCATCAACCATGGGTGAGCTTTCATCTATTCGCCTGCCTAGCGGTGATACGATACGTTCAATCGCCGACATAACAGCAGAGTCTGAGCTAAATGAAATAGCACTGCGCGTCAATTTACCTTTTTTCTCGATATAAATATCATCGTAGGCGTTAACCATAATCTCTGTCACATCATCATCTGCCAGCAACTCTTCGAGCGGCCCTAAACCAACGGCTTCATTGAGAACAGATAGCTTTAATTCATGAATGTTAATATTATCAGGGATTTGTGACTTCATCGCCTCCATCGTTTCGTCGATCATACCCTCGACTTTTACTTTTAACTCATCAGAATCCATTGAACCGACATCGGTTCTTTTAAGATCCATCATGCGCAGTAGTTCTTGATGAATACGGTTGCGCCACATAAATAAGCGTTGGCGCTCTATTTCCTCTGCTCTGTCCTGCGGTGCTTTATCGCCAATCGCGCCACCAATAAAGGTCTGCATGGTCCAGTCTTCATCCGCTGCAACTTTTTGGCTAACAGGGATTTTCGCGGCCGGTTCGGCCCTATTCAAACTGGGCTCAACACTTTCTTCCACTGCACCAAGTCTAAAATCATAGCTGCCAATGCTGATCACATCAGAGCTTCTTATCGGCCCATAAAATGGCACCTTGTTGCCATTGACACTAATGCCTGAACCATCGCTAACATCTTCAACGTACAGGCCTTTATCAGTTAGTTCGACTTTGCAGTGAACTTGCGCGACACGCCAACCTCGAATTTGTACTAAATTATCACGAGATTTGCCGATAGTACAATGACGAAGGGTACAGCGAACTCGCTCTACATTAGAGCCATTATCAGTAATAACTACGACTTCAAACATTATTCTATAATCTCCAAATTAAATTCGTCTTTATCAAAGAACTTCGCTTCCATCTCCTGTGCGACGCTGAGTTGATCTAAATTTAACTGGCTGTCGGCATCGATGATATGCGGGGTAATAAATATAATTAGGTCAGAGCGATTATTGACAAAGTTTTTTGATTTAAACAATTGTCCTAACACTGGGATTTTGCTTATAAACGGAAAGCGCGTAATGTCTTCGCTGATATCTCTATTGACCAAGCCACTGATGGCAAATGTCTGCCCTTGCTTTAAGCTAACTTCTGTTTTCGTTTCACGTTTTTTCAAACCTGGGGCACCATCAACAGCAACTGATGCATCGATACTACTGACCTCAGTTTCAATGCTAGCGACAATATGACCGCTTGGTTGCACCTGTGGTTTCACCTTTAAAATAATACCGTATTGTTTAAATTCTAATGTTGTACCACCGTTACCATCGGGAACAGAGATAGGAAACTCGCCGCCTGCTAGGAACTCAGCCTCACTACCACTAAGCGCACTTAAGGTCGGTGATGCTAACAACAGAGCCTCACCTGAAGAAATTGCTAAATTGATCATACTCGTCAATGAAGTGGCAATACCAAAAGTGGCATCAGCGGCGCCATTAGGGTTTAACGTTGTGTTATTAAAGGTATTACTAAGAAACTGAGGCCCTGTCAGAGAGCCTTCCCAAGCAATGCCTAAGTTCTCAGCCGCTTTGTTACTGAACTCAGTAATTTGTACATTCATGTACACCATTGGCTGTGTTTCAGTTGAGTCGGTCAAATCAACTAGCTCTGAGTATGAGCCTTTAATCGCTTCTATATACGCTTTTTCTTCCGCGCTAACCTTACCGGTAATAACCAGTTTACTACCCGCTTGTCGGGTCTTAACACTTTTCATTTCCTTAAACATTTTTGATAAGTCACTGCTAGCGGTCGGTACCGTTAAATCCAGCACATTGGTATAGACTTTAGTTACCTTTTGAATGATCGCATGTGCCTGATGACTAATATTACCTTTTAAAATAATATTGCTGCCAACTTGACTGACATTAAGGCCTGATACCTTACCAATAATAGAGCGAACCTCGGTCACATTACGCGCCGTATTCGCCGGTATAATATAGAACTTATGAGTAATCGCCTCCCCGGTTTTGGTCCATATTTGGATCTCAGTATCACCTGAATTTTCCGCCAGTACCAACAGCTCGCCATTATCCATAATCGAGGTACTTACCAATCCTGAATTACCGACGGCGACTCTATCAATATTGGGCACCGATATCGTTTTCATCTGGCCGACGAACAAGCGAAAGTTATCAGCACTTACCTGCAAACTCACCAGCGAAGCCCCTATAAAAAGGAGTAACGCAGAGCTCTTAATTTTACCTAAACTCATGTTATAAAACGTCATATGAATAATCCTAGTATTTATTTTGCCGGTAATATATTTGCAGAATCACCTTGTGCTGGTAATTTTTGCACTGTTGCTACGCCGTCTTTACTCACGCCACCAGCAATGTAATCAATAGTTGAGCTCAATGCTGAAAGCCCCGTAGCTAATCGCTGATTAATTAGATCTACTTTAGCAATTACCTGTCCTGATTTAGTCACTATCGTGCCATCAGCATTTATCTGAACATCATCTGGATCAACGACTGTGCCGTCAGCAAGTACTAACTGACCTCTATCATTTATGCTAGCACCAACAATCACCGTGCCATCAGCTAACACCACTGAGCCATCGGCGTTAGTACGCATGCCTTTTAGTGTTTTAGCACTAGTAACACCAGCTATTTGCTTACCTGATTTATCTGTAATAGTGCCATCGGCGTTAATAATTAAATCCTCAGGCTTCACTACAGTGCCATCGGCTAATACAATATTTCCATCTGCATCCATCGTTGCCCCATTAATGATAGTGCCATCCGCTAATACGATAGTGCCATCAGCTAGCTGTGTTGCACCCGCTAATGTTTTCACTTTTTCGCCACCGACAATCACACCATCTGTGGTCATTAACGTGCCATCTGCTGCAACAATTAAAGAATCAGGATCAATGACATTACCGTCTTTATCAACAATTTCACCACGGGCATTAACTGACAGCCCTCTACTAGCTAAATCAATACCTGATTTTGTTCTAATACTGCCATCCGCACCGATGATCAGATTCTGATTAGCCAATGCAGTGCCGTCTTTGTTACGCAGCACGCCATCTTCACCTACCACAATACTGTCTGTTAAGCTTTCAGTGCTGCGTCTAAGCTCTTCTTTCGCTGCTAATTGTTGGGCGTTGATAGCGATATCATTACCTGAAATACTACTAAAGCCTGAACCGGAAACATCTTTACGATTACGCAATAATGCGAGCATATCGCCTTTGTCTCTAGCCGATGCTAAAATAGCAGCCTCTTTGGGCGTGACATTTAAGGTAATAGTCGTATAATTTTGAGCAATACCTGCATCGACACCACCTCTTAAAAACCTGACCTTTTCAGTATAGTCTTTCGCGCTATCACGCCCCGTTGTCAGCACCTCTACATTTTCCAACACAGGAACGACACTTTTCTCATCTAAGCCATTTAAGCTCATACTGACAAATAGATCGATGCGATTACCAGGCCTTAGTAGCCCTGAAAACGTACTCATTTCATCCACCTGTATCGTCATCCCTCTTCTTTTAGGAACAATAGTATCGGAAAAATCAGCAGGGTATTCACTGTCGACAAAACTGTGGAGAAGCATTTTCCCCAACGCTAAATTTTGTTGTAAAATTTTGCCTTCTATAGCGTCAAATTGACCAGGGCGCACCGCATTATTATCTACGAAGTCACTAGGTACTTGACGAATTGATAGGTTAGAGGCATCTAACACATCGCCTTTTAACAGATCTTTCGACGCCACTACCACTGCCATTGGTGCAGACTTAGGCTTTAGCAGCTCTCGTAGCGAAGACTCACGCGCATTAAGGTACAGCATTGCTAAAAACGCCCCTAATACCCCAAGCCCAACAGCCACGATAAGCAAGGTAAAGGTTTTTTTACTTTTCACCAAGATGCGTACTCCCTTCTCTTAATTTATTATTTAAATTTATTTATAAGGTCTTGAGCCTTTTCTTTATAATTATTTAAATCGACTAACTTATTAGAAACGCTGTCGATTTTGCCCGTGACTTCTTTTATTTTAGTAGCAGCTTGGCCCATATTTTTGACCAGCTCAGGATGCTTATTCAATGCTGTGTAATAGCTGACGATCGCTGTCAAATCTTGACTTTCAGGCAGCTCAGTTAAGCGCACTGCATAGCTTTGCTGGTTATAGCGTGTATGCATCGCACCTAAAAGCGAGGGATTATTGTCATCATCCAAGCCTTTTTCATTACCGATAACCAACGCAGATAAGCCAACGGTAATGGCAACCAAGATCACGGTATACTCCACCATAGACTGCCCTAACTGTTTGCGTTTACTCATCATTTAATCCCCCAACTGCTTGGCCGCTATTAAATTAGCTACGATTTGCGTTTCACCTGCTATTTGATTGATAGTAAAGCTCAAACTTTTAGAGCCTTTCGCAAAGAGTAACACTCGAGACTGTAGCAGTGAGTTTTCACTGTCTTGTTTGAGCGTCCAGCCTTTGCCCTGGTAATGCTGTAAATAGAAATTGCGGTTTGATTCAATAGAAAAGCGATTAGACATCAAATTCGTTGTAGAAAAATTCAACAAATCACCGTGCTTTTGTGCATCCAATACCTGGGTATTACCCATCGCAGCAATATCACTATGTTTTAATGGCGCAAATTGTCCAAGCTCTTGCTGCTCTACTTTCTCTGGTAAATCGCTGATACTCAAATAACCCCAGCTGTCTAATCCCTGCCTTTGTACCTGCACATTAAAAAACTGGCCTGCGACGCGCGTGCCAACCATTGTCCAAGGTGAATAAATTGTTGTGGCCGCTTGATCACCCCAAGCAGTTTGGTAGTACTTCACAACATCCTCTAGCGATTTAGTGCTGCTAAATTTACGTATATTTAGATTCATTCCCAACGTTTTAGAATTGTCACTGACTACACTTATTTGCGAGCTCGGCGGTTTAGGAAAAGAGCGAGGCAAATCTTTTGCACTGGCAAGCACACTGGTCGTCAGCGCAAATATGATTAATGCAAAACCTGCTAAATATTGTCTGTATATCATCATTATATTATTCACGACAATACCCTTTGTTATCACACACAGCAGGCGTAGCAGGGCTCGCTTGATAACCATCACTCTGCGATTTAGTAAACTCCTGTTGATAAGTTGTTTCTGTTTTTTCCTTATATATATACTTATCTCTTGGCAGTACACTAAAGTCCATTTTGCCAAACTCCAGGAAATCATCATCAATTTCAGGTGAGAGTAAAATAATTGAAGCCAGATCTTGCGCTGATATATTCGCCCCTGAAATAATCTTATTGAGGTTAAATTGCTCTAATAGATACCCCAGTGACTTGGTAGGCACTAGTGGCACAACCTGTTTAGCTAAATGCTCTTTGCCACCAGCACTCCAAGCATAAGAGTAAACTTGTGCTTTCGCTTTAAACTCAAGCGAGCCAACATTAAGCAGAGGCCTTCTATTTTGATTGAGGGTACTGACACCGTTATCTGCATTTACAGCTAAAGAGCTACTAACTTCATTATTGCCGTGCAGTTTGATAACATCAAAAGAGCCTTGACCAAGGGATAGCACAGAGGTGATTTTTTGTATTGCTGAGCCTACAGTATCAATCACACTAGCGAAGGTGCCCTCTATGGTACCGCCACTTATCACATCATTCGTGGCTGCTGTATTTTTAAGTAGTGCATTGCCTCGATGATCACGCCACAAGTCTCGACCTGTAAAACTTTGCAAGCCATTATTAGCATCTAATGCGGCATCCGCTTGGCCGTAAATCCGTGTTTTGATTTCATCTCTAAGCGTATCATTACTTTTTACTGGCCTTAGATGATTAGAGCCACCAGAAAAACCCGAAGGGTATTGATCATTGCTATTACTAAAGTAAACCGTTCGCTCCCATGCTGCATATCTTGCAGCACTGACAGATGCCTGCTTGATATCGATGTATTTGCCAACTAAGGGAATAATCAAAAAAAGCGGTACCAACACAAAAGCGGATGCAACTAACATCTCAGTCATTGCTTGTCCTAGCTGCTTAGCCTTATAGTTGTGTAATGAAGTGATCATGAGAATATCGCCCCTAAATTACCAACTAGGGTTTTAAGGCTATTAATCATGTCCTGGATTTCACCCGGTAAGAAAATTTCCTCAGATTGTAAAGTAAGTGCTGCAATCCTATCGATATAACTGGTGTCAACTAAGCGTGCATCCCAATATGGGTTAAAACCATTAGGCTTACCATCACGCTCTTTATTAATTGAGAAATAAGATAAATCAGTCGGCTGACTATAATAAACTTGCGATTTTGCAATAGCCGCTAAGTGCGTGTCCGCCTCTTGTAGCGCAAAACGTCCTGTCGGCTTCGCATCTGTTAAAGGACTATCTTTGGCATTACCTTTCACTAAACCTATTAATAAGTATGGCGCTTCCATGCCAATGAACTTATCTGCGGTTGAGCCTATATTAGGGACATTGTTAACCATTTGATAACTACCACCTAAGCCTTTATAACCTGCTAGGCGGTAATTTTTTTCTTTATTGACACTATTTCCATGTAACATTTTGACCCCTAACAAAGGGTAATTCCAAGGAATAATATATTCAGATGCACCACCATACTTAATATCACGCGCGACATCAGTATCGCCATCAATACCATTTAAGCTGGGCGCTTTTATTCCTGCCAAACCAGCGCCTGCACCAAAGGGCACTGGCAGAGAAAACCCAACACCACCTGAGATACAAGTAAAATCAAACCCAAAACAAGCCTCAAAACTCCCTTTAACACTTGGCGTTATATTAGCAACATCAGCACTACTCCATGCATAGCCATTGCTCACTTTTGCTAATTGACTACCTCCTTTTCGCTGAGTTTCTATTCTAGCTTCAATATTAACAATGGCTCCAATAGCGATATCTGGAAGTAATGGAATCTTTGTTCTAAGGATATAACCGCCTTCAAAGCCCATTCCAAATAAATTTAGATCCCAACCACCACCGTCTTGGCAGTCAATAGCGGGAGGATAGGGTGTTATTTTTATACCTGGGAACTTTATAGTTGGCACAAATCCCCCTAATTTAGCAAGGGCTTGATCAAATAGACCGACACCATTTTCGCAACCTCTATTGCGTGTAAATGTATCGCGAGAATCATTGACGACTTGAGCAAACCGGGACATCTGCTCATCTGTATTTGAAGGGTGTGCACTATGGGCAAATATACCGCCAAGCTTAATAGTATCTGCATAGTAACCGGCATAATGCACTGCCAGTGCTAATTTACCAAAACTTGATATATCAACCTCATTAGAGTTGCGGTACATATTAGCTTCTGGCACTTTTTTAAGCACAGACAAGCTAAAAATAAGCGTTGAATAGTGCATCACCTTTTGTGAAAGGCTATAACCAGAGTTTAAAATAGACAGGGCTTTAATGATAATCGGGGTTAATTTATTGGTCGCATTGTAAACCGGCGTAGAGGTTGCTTTTAAAACCCCAGCAATGCTTTTAAGACCGCCCGATATTGCCTGGCCAACGATGGGGATTACGTTGACTATTGCCGCAAGCTGGTCTAAGAATATAGGTTCACTTTTGAGCATATGTGCCCATGAATAAAGGCTCACCATCTGCCCTATGCCAACTTCATTGGCGACCATGGCTCTATTCATATAGGCGCCATAATTTAAGTCTCGCGCTTCTAGTACAGAAATACTATAGGCGGTCGCATCTGCAGCGTTTTGCAACTGCATTTTATCACTGGTCAACACCCCTGTGCTGACCAGCATAACAGCACCTAGCACGCCAACGACACTGAGCAGTAATACCAGCACAATTGCCTGACCTGACTGCTTCGCGGCGCTAAGAGACACTAAACATTTTGTTTTCTTGTTAAGCAGTATTTGTTTAGCGCGAACTGATACGCTAGCCATGAGCTTGTATTATAAATGCGCTTATTGGTTAAAGTTTTGCAGCGTTTTAGCGTTTGTTCCCTCTGCGTCAGCATTGCCTCCAGCAGCAGTTGCAGCAGCTTTAGCACCCGTAGAGTCTCCTCCAGCTAGTTCAGCTGTCATCGCCCCTACTTGGCCACGAATAGTGTCCCCAAAAAAACCGTACACAGCAATTGCAGCAATCGCAATTAAAGCAACGATAATAATATACTCAGTCATACCTTGACCTAATTGACGCATTTTAGTTTTCATTTTTCCAGCTTCCATTTTTAAAGAGTTTTTTGTGAGTTTATTTTATATTTATAATTATTTTTCGATCTTTTTTATACTTGATTAATAAGCCAATAAACAGAGGACATAAAAAACTAGCATATAGCTCTATCCCCAATTCACTGGATGAAAAATTAATAATAGCCGTTGCACCAACGGCCACTAGTAATAAATTTAATAATACAATGCCCTTTGCCCTAACAAAGATAGGATAAAGCAAAAAACTTAACAAAAGATAA
This sequence comes from Gammaproteobacteria bacterium AS21, assembly GCA_038900335.1. Classification (GTDB taxonomy): domain Bacteria; phylum Pseudomonadota; class Gammaproteobacteria; order Pseudomonadales; family Balneatricaceae; genus Rs1. The sequence goes on from JBBMRB010000017.1 coordinate 72,340, forward strand.
ACAATAAATTGAATAGCCAGCCATTGATCTGCGTATTGTAGCTGCTGCATTACATTGGCTATACAATAAAAATTCTGCTCTTGGTTAGGGCAAAACTGACTTATTGCCGCAGGTAAGAAAGCCAATCGATAAAACAACATCAAAGCCATGGCAGACACCATGGCTACTACGATGACAACAATACCGAGCATCACTCTAAACCATGCTATTTTATTGTTTAAATCCGCCGAAACCATATCTTTATTTATATTATATATTTATTGAATAAGACATTTAATTACTACCATAAGCGCTAACATTTAAATTAGTTCATACAAACCCATGAATAATTTTGATTATTGTTTATACTACCTAACTTACTATAATAAAACTATTAATTGAAACATAAATTAGATATTTATATTCGGTTCATAACAGTGTGTTTTTTTATTACTCGCAACAAGGGATGTTTTATGTCACTAAAATTAAAATTTAATCTTATTTTAATTATTACAGGTATTATCGGTATTTTAATTTCAGGTTATATCTCGTTTAATTTACAACGTGAAAACGCCAAGAAAGAATCGTTAGAAAAAGCATCGGTATTATTAGAGAGCGCTAATGCAATCAGGAACTACACTGTTGAGGAAATAAGACCTTTAATAACTACAGCTTCTAGCCATGAGTTTCTGCCACAGACCATCCCCGCCTATGCTGCAACTAAATACATTACCCACTTACAGAGCCAACATCCCGATTACAACTATAAAGAGGCAGTGTTAAACCCAACCAACCCAGCTAACAGAGCAGCGGATTGGGAAGCTGATATTATTAACTATTTCAAAAGTAGTAACAGTGACACATTTATAGGCCAAAGAAGCACCCCAACCGGCGACTCTTTATACTTGAGTAAACCAATACGTATCACTAACAGTAAGTGTTTAATTTGTCATTCAACACCGGATGTCGCCCCTAAAACCATGACTGATCGCTACGGCACATCTAACGGTTTTGGCTGGCAGATGAATGAAATAGTCGGCACTCAAGTCGTCTCTATCCCGCTGTCATTAGCCAATGATAGAGCGGATAAAGAGTTTATGCTATTCATGGGCACCATCTTATTAGTCTTTGTTGCTATCGGTATTGTGCTGAACATATTATTGAACAAATATGTTATCAAACCGGTAGCGATGATGGCTGATCATGTCGATAAAGTCAGCATGGGCACGCTTGATTTAGCGCCGCTTGCACTTAATGGCAAAGATGAAATTTCATCGCTAGGGCGCTCATTCAATCGCATGCAAACCAGTTTAGATAGCGCGGTAAAAATGCTTGATGAAACGATCGATAATAAATAATCAATTAAATTGGAAAAAGCTGTGAATACTATCCCCACTGAACTTGGCAAATATCAAATAAAAAAAGTCATCGGCCAAGGCGCTATGGGGATTGTCTATCAAGGCTATGATGCAATCATTGATCGCATGGTCGCCATCAAAGTACTTCACCCTCATCACTGTCAAGGCGAGCACGGCACTGAACTGAGCAAACGTTTTCGCAGAGAGGCACAAGCGGCTGCGCGCTGTCTGCACAATAACATTGTCGCCGTATTTGACTATGGCACTTATCTTGATCAAGACTTTATTGTGATGGAGTATATTGAAGGCGAGGAGCTAAGCCATTTTCTTAATGCAAAGAACCAACTCAGTTTAGATGAAACCATCTTCATTACTATTTCCGTATTGCGCGCCCTTAGCGCAGCGCACAAGCATAATATAGTTCACCGTGACATAAAGCCGGCTAACATCATCCTACTTAATGATGGCGAAGTAAAAGTTGCTGATTTTGGCGTTGCTTTACTCGATCAATCAGATTTAACTCTAGTAGGTAATATGGTTGGCACACCAAACTATATGTCACCTGAAGGGCTGCGCGGGGAAACTGTCACCAGCCAAGCAGATATATACAGTACTGGTATGGTGCTGTTAGAGATGCTCACGGGCGCAAGGCTCACCCCACAACAACTTTACACTTTGCCTATTAATGATTTTATAGATCAGACATTTGAAAAGCATCTTAGTATCGATGCAAGCATCATCCATATTGTTCGCAAAGCACTCGCAGCCAACACCTCAGAGCGCTATAGCTCAGCTGCTGATTTCATCAAGGCGCTGGAAGATTTATCTAGTATCGAGCAAAACGTCAATGCGACGGTGATCGCTAAAAAAGCGATTCAAGTAAAAGCGAAAGAGTTAATTAAATTACCAGCACAGACACTGGCAGATTTAGAGAGCAATCTGACTGGCTACCTTGGCCCTATTGCCAGCATTTTGATTAAAAAGACCTCATCAAACTCAACCAGTGCTAAAGCCTTCATGCACTCACTCGCTCTTCATATCAGCGATGAAAGTGCACGCAGCGAATTTATTCAACAGGCGAGCAAAACACTAGAGCAAGAAATATTCAAAGAAAGTTTGACGCAAATATCAGCATCCGCTGCTAAATCACCAGCCAATGAGCCTGTTACTGCACAACCACCAGCGCAGCAACTAGACCGACAAAGCAGCCCTTTAACTACCCCTACTGATCTTCAACAAAAGGTAGTGATTGATGAAGATAAACTAGCGTTACTCATACAAGCGCTCGCCTATTACTTAGGCCCTCTCGCTAGACATCACGTTAAACGCGCACATAACAATAGCGATGATTACCAAGCACTTTGCCTACAATTAGCGGCGCTAATCCCTGATGCCAATGATCGTAACAGTTTTTTGGCTAAAGTCTCTTCCACTTAACTATTAATGTAGTTATGAATCTAGTTATTAATGTAACTGTCAGTTTAGTGAGCAATTTGACTGTCAATCTTGGCCACCAGCTAAACAGCACCTTTGAGCGAGGCGAGCTTTGCTGCAAAGCCAACAAATACTAATCCGGTGATCACTTTCAAACTGCGAGATAAACCTGTGCTAACTGAAATACGTTTAAAGTTGGCCAGCAGTATCACCATTGTTGAAAACCAAATGGTATTAATCAGCACGTGTAAAGTCACTAGCGAAAACGCGACCAATGTGCCACCGTCCACCGGGATAAATTGCGGAAATGCAGCAAGGTAAAACATCGATACTTTTGGGTTTAAGCCGTTAGTTAAAAAACCCTCGATAAAAGCAGATGACAGAGCCACTCGCTTACTACTTAGCACTGGCTTTGGCGCTATGTTATTTTTGCAAGCACTATACAACGATTTCAATCCAACCCAACAGAGGTAAGCTGCACCTAACATTTTAAAAACAAAAAATGCTTGGCTAGATTGCACCAATAGAATAGAAATACCTAAAATTGATAAGCAACCATGGACATAAAACGCCGCGATAAACCCTGCAATATTAGCAAAACCCGCAGGTTTACCATTAACGGGTACCGTTTTGTCGATCAACATACCGTTAGGCCCAGGCGATACAACTAATAGAGCAGCAACCGCCATGAAAGTCATAATCTGTAAAAAATCCATGCTGTTTATCCTCTAATGACGATACTGACTCTTATTTAAACGTTATTGGATATTTTTAATGAACTCAATTAGTATTTTATCCAGTGCAGACTTAGTTGATTCCAATGTTGCGTTTTTCATTCCAAAAGGGCCTGCCAGCCACATTTTACCGCCTTTAGAAACACCTTCTGCGCTATACACTTGGCTTGAACTAAGCTGTTGATTAATCATCACATCCACTTTCAAAGAAACATAAGCGCGATAGTTCTTAAATTCATAATTTTCTAGAGTAAATTGAATCAAATGACCATTGCTGCTTTTGCTATTCAACTGTTTATCTAAGCGAGTAAAAGATTGCTGAACATAAGGAGCATTTAAAGTTTCATCTAGAATTTTACCAAATTCAACGATCCATAAATGAGCATAACCAACAGTTGCCGCTCTAAACTCATAGCGATGATCTTGTGTCGTTTTTTCGACTAAATAATCTGCATCTATCGTCGTTTCAGGCAACACAACAGTATTCGCATTTTTTTCTAAAAACGCAGGGTAGTCTTTTGCTACTGGATGATTAATTGAACAGCCAGTCACCATCACCAACGCAACACCAGCGACTAACAATTTCATTACAGTTTTCATTTTATATCCTTATTAAATTATTAAAAAGTACAGATCAGCATCTGAATTATCCTGATTAAATGAGCACAGCAGAGAAATAGATATACTTTTTTGACTAGCACTTAAACCAACAACCGTTTTTACGCTCTTGTTAGTACTTCCCTGTGAACACTAGCTATTTAGCTACCGCGCAGCTTACAGTAGCAAAAGCTTCTCGACAACAATCGACGTAATTAACGGAGCGTGGATTTTACAGTTTAGTCGTATTTAAGGTCAGCCTAATATAAAACACTAATCTTTTTGGCGAGTAACATATTCATCAATTTCAAACTCAATTTTTGATCGCTGATGACACAATCGAAATCTGCCAAATTACCGGACACACAACGAGATTGACTATCAAATTTTGTACTATCTATTAACAACACTCGATATTGGCAATGCGCTAACAAAGCCTCACGTGCCATAATCTCATCGTCATTATAATCATACAAATAGCCTTTATGATCCACCGCCCCTACTGAGACAATACCAACATCTGCGCGATAGCGCTGAAAAAAGCGTATGGCATCACCGCCGATAATATCTTGATCTCGCTGGCGCACCCGCCCTCCTGATAAGATGAGTACACAATCCTCACCCTCTTCTAAATTACTCACCGCATGAATATTAGTAGTCATTATTTGTAACCCTTTAAAGCGGTGCAACAGCCTAGCTAACTCCGTAATAGTGGTGCCACTACCTAAAAACAGCGACTGGTAATCAACTATTTGTAAGCAGCATAACTTTGCAATATGTACTTTAGCGGCAGCGTTTCTAATTTGGCGCTGGTTATAGCTGATATTTTCTCGATGAGGGAAAGGAATTGCCTCACCGTGGCTGCGCAAGAGTAAGCCTCGCTCAGTCAGTGTTCGCATATCAGTGCGCATCGTTTGCACTGATACATTAAATTTTGATGCCAGCACCTGTACGCTTTGACGCCCCTGAGCATTAACCCACTGCACGATTTGCAGCTGGCGTTTATTAATTGACATAACGGATGACCTATCAACACAACGAAAGTAAAAAATTATTAAACGAAAGTATTTAGTAACTTTACTGTCATCTTGTGACTTTATGATGACAGCATACTAAATAAGGAGACATAACCATGACGTTAAAAAATAGTTTGGCGCTATGTGCCATCATCACCGCTCTATCACCTATTGCAGTACAAGCGCAGGAGGTTTTAACTCTCTACACTAGTCAACCTAATAAAGATGCACAAAAAACAGTCGATGCTTTCGAAAAGGCAAATCCTGACATTGAAGTAAAGTGGGTACGCGATGGCACCACTAAATTAATGACTAAATTACGAGCAGAATTAGCAAGTGGCGTGATCAAGCCTGATGTTCTGCTAATTGCAGATACTGTCACGATGGAATCAATGGTGGCCGATAAACATTTACTGGCCTATAACAGCCCTATGCGCACACAGTATGATGCGAGCCTTTATCACAGTGAAGGTTATTATTATGGCACTAAGTTAATTACTAGCGGTATTGTGCGTCACAACAAAGCGAAATATAGCCCGACAAGCTGGGCACAGCTTACAGATAGTAAATACAGTGGCCAGCTTGTTATGCCAAGCCCCCTGTATTCAGGTGCTGCTCTTATACACTTAGCCACCTTAACTGATGAGCCAACACTTGGTTGGTCTTATTATCAAAAGCTTAAAGATAACAACGCGATGGCACAAGGCGGTAATGGCGGTGTCCTCAAAGCGGTGACCTCAGGTAGCAAGCCTTATGGTGTGATTGTCGATTTCTTAGCGATTCGCGAAGCCGCTAAAGGCTCCCCTATTGAGTTTATCTTCCCAACAGAGGGGGTCAGTATGGTGACAGAGCCGGTGGCTATCATGGCAAAATCTACTCATCAGGACTCTGCTAAAAAGTTTGTCGATTTTGTGTTATCACAAGAGGGCCAGCAGCTAGTACTAGAACAAGGCTACTTACCTGCGCGCGCAGATATGGGAGTGCCTGAGGGTTTTCCAAGCAGAGATAAAATCAAGCTAATGACGTTTGATGCCCAAGCCACGCTTGAGGCAAACGATGCTAACAAACAGCGTTTTAGCAACATATTTGGTGGGTAGACGCTTGCACATTTCAAACTCTGTTAGCCAGTCTCGCTGGCTAACGTTTTCACTGTTTACGCTCATCGCGCTATTGAGCCTATTGCCGAGTTTGCGCTTACTTAATGAAGCGCTACAACACTGGGACAGAGGCATAGATGCACCGATGTTGCAGGTACTGAAGAACCCAAGTACTTGGCTGGCCTTAAAAAACAGCCTTTATACGTCTTCGCTAGGTACTCTATTAGCGGTTGTTTTAGGTAGCAGTTTTGCCTACATCCTCAGTTTAACTAATGTGCGTTGGCGCGCTCTTTGGGTATTCTGCTTCATGCTACCCATGATGATACCACCGCAAGTCACGGCTTTGAGCTGGTTACAATTGTTCGGCCCTGCCAGCCCTATCCTCAACAGTTTTGGTATAGCACCGCAGCTAGGTAGCCCGCAACCTATGTACTCAGCTGAGGGTATTGCTTTACTGCTAGGGATTCAACACGCGCCTTTAGTCTTCTTAGCACTGCGCACGGCACTGATCTGCATTCCTCGTGATTTAGTCGAAGCTGCACAATTATCAGGGGCCAGCCAATGGCGGCTATGGCTTAACATTATTGTACCGTTAAGTTGGCCTGCGATGATTGGCGGCGCAGCTATCGCTTTCGTTTCTGCTCTGGGTAATTTCGGTATTCCAGCAATGCTCGGTATACCCGCAGGCTACTTAGTGCTACCCACACTGATTTATCAACAGATGGCAGGGTTTGGTAACGATATCCTCAGCGAGGTTGCCAGTTTATCGATGATAATGGCTGTATTAGTGTTTTTAGGCATGTTGTTACAGCAATGGCTACAACAGCGTTCAAGCTTTTCACTACTAGGATTAACCAGCCAAAGTGCTTCTTTTAAGTTAGGCCGTTGGCGTCTGCTGTGCGAAATAGCTCTGGCGTTGATTCTTAGTTTTATATTAATAGCGCCGTTAGCCGCACTGATTGTCAGCTCATTAGTGCCAGCACTTGGTGTTGCTCTCACGGCTAAAACACTGACATTTAGCGCCTATTTTGAAATGCTGGCGCACCAGGGTTCAACCGCACGAGCATTTACTAACAGTATCGGCCTTGCCAGTGCTGCCGCTTTAATTTTAATGGCCATCGCTCTGCCTTTAGGTTATCGATTGGGGCAGTTACCACTGCGCTGGCGCAGCATTGCTGCCAGTGTTATTGAAGTACCTTTTGCCATCCCTGGTATCGTATTATCAATTGCTTTTATTTTATTGTTTGCCAGCCCTATACCACTGCTTGATTTACAACTGTATGGCACTTTATGGATTATTTTATTCGCTTATCTGTCCTGTTTTTTAAGTGTCTGCTTAAAACCAATCAGCGCGTCATTATCACAACTTGACCCAGGGTTGTCTGAGGCCGCTAGAATTGTTGGTGCGAGCCCATTACAACTGCTCAGAGATATCTTACTACCGCTAACAGCACCGGCATTATTTGCAGGTGGTGTCTTGGTATTCTTAATTTCAGTCAACGAATTAACGGTATCTGCGTTGCTTTGGAGTGCGGGTAATGAAACGCTCGGGGTACTGGTTTTTAATCTAGATGAAAGTGGCGATAGCGTACTGGCCTCAGCACTGTCGGTGCTAATTGTTATTCTTGTCACAGGGCTGATGGCACTACTGAGTTTACTTGCACCGCGCCTACCAAAAGGAGTTATTCCATGGCACTGTTAACACTTAACAATGTATCCAAATCATTCGACGATCAAAGTGTCGTCAACAATCTAAGCTTAGAGATAGAAGCTGGAGCATTTGTTGCCCTGCTAGGCCCTAGCGGCTGTGGTAAGTCTACGACATTACGGATGTTAGCGGGTTTTGAGCAAGTATCACAAGGCAGTATTCATCACGGTGATCTATGCCTGTCACAACCGGGTATTCACGTCCCTGCTGAGCAGCGTAACTTTGGTATGGTGTTTCAATCTTATGCGCTGTGGCCGCACATGAGTGTTGAGGATAATATCGGCTACCCGCTACAAATAAAAGGCGTTAAAGCTAACGAAAAACGCCAACGCATTAACGAGGCATTAGAAATAGTCCAACTAGCTCCTTTTGCTAAGAGATTACCTGCTGATCTCAGTGGTGGTCAGCGCCAGCGAGTCGCCCTTGCAAGGTCCCTAGTTACTGAACCGCAAGTGGTGCTATTAGATGAGCCCTTGGCCAATCTAGATAGGCATCTGCGCGCCACCATGGAAGAGACCTTTAGGTTATTTCATCAGCGCACTGGCTCAACCATGGTCTATGTCACTCATGATCAAGGTGAGGCAATGTCTTTAGCTGATAAGATTGCGGTGTTAAAAAATGGTGAGCTCTTGCAGTGGTGTGCCCCAAGCGAGTTATATCAACAACCGAAGAATGCTTGGCTTGCAAATTTCATTGGCCGCGGATCTATCGTCCAAATTGAAGGCGCTATCGCAGGGCAACGCGTTGACAGCGCCATAATACAGCAGCAACTACTTACTAACAGAGCAAAGAAAAATGCCACTCAAGTGCTGATTCGCCCTGAATCACTGTGTCTTCACCCTAGTGCCGGTATTAGCGCGCGTGTCAGTAATTGCATTTATAGAGGTGAGCGTTACGACGTTGAACTCACCCTATTAGATGGCCAAACACTCCAAGCATACCACCAGCAACCGCTGATGATAGGACAAAACATTTATGTGCAATGCGGTGACGGCTGGGCGTTGGAGCCGACACTATGAGCACCAAAATTACTGTACTCAGCGGGTTTGGCGCTAAAGCTGCTGCTGCCATACTGATACACAGCGAAGACGTTCGTATTCTTCTAGATGCCGGAGCAAACTTAGAGCCAGGTCTAGATAAAGGCTGGGATTATCCTGATAACCTAGATGCGATCATCATTAGTCATGATCACACAGATCACTGTCACGGTTTACAAGATTTAACTGAGCATGTACCCGTTTATGCGACAGCTAGCGTTGCTCAACAACTACCAGATAATGCCAATATCAAACTTAACATCAAGGCGCTGCCACTTAAAGGTAGTATTAATATTGCAGGTATTGAGGTTAGTGTCGGCCAAGCTGGGCATTCACTGGCGGGGATCTGGATTCATTTAGCGATTGCTGGAGGTGTTTTTTACAGCGGTGATTTTAGTCTAGAATCACAGCTATTTCCTTTTGATCAACCCCCTCCTGCACAGACGGTCTTATTAGATGCATCTTACGGCCTATATCAAACAAGTGCAGAGACAGCGAAACAAGAACTGCTGCAATTACTGGCAACAGATCGTCTGATATTACTGCCTGTACCACCTAGCGGCCGCGCACTTGAAATAGCGCTGTGGCTAGAGCAATGGGGCATAAATGACTGGCAGCTTGGGCCGTGCTGTCTAACACCAGAGCAAGCACAACTATTACCTAACGAGCTATTTAGTGCGCAAGCGCGTCAACAATTTAGCCAAATAATCGACAATAGTGATGATCGCGCCAAAATATTCATCTGTGGCGATGCAGATGGCACAGGCGGTGAAGCGCTGCGTTTAATGCAAGAATATGGTGACCAGCTCTTTACTATTTATACCGGCTATTTGCCGAGCAAAGCACAAGATGATGTCAAGTCAGGTCGCGCCGCCTGTGTGCGTTGGAATGTCCATCCGCGCCAGCAAGATTTAGCTCAACTGATTGATCAGTTACAAGCCAAGCGTTGCCTACCTCTTTTTTGTCAAATTGATGATCAACAATATTGGCGCGACAGCATTAGCGAGCGTTTAATTTTCACCACACATATACAGGTAAATCATGCAGTTAATCCATAAGCCCTTTGTTTTTATGAGACACGGCGAAACGCCATTCAACCAAGCACAGCTAATCGGAGGTATTACTGACAGCCCACTAACACAAGCCGGTTGCGAGCAGGCTATTGCCGCTGGTGATGTGCTCAAGCACCCTTGGAGTATCATTGCCACCAGTACTCTAAAGCGCACCATACAGACAGCGCAACATGCCCTACCTAATCAAGCAATAACACAAATACTAGAGTTAGGAGAGCGCAACTGGGGGGACTTAGAAGGCCAGCCTATTATCAACCCTATGGTGTATGAGCAAACACCTGCAAATGGTGAAAGCTGGCTTGCGTTTCAAAACAGAGTGCTACTCGCCATCAACACCTTGCTAGAGCAACACCCAACACCATTAATTGTCGCTCACTCAGGTATCTACCGAGTTCTTTGTCATATTATCAACGGTAGCCCGTACGGCCCACGTATCGACAACGCGACACCTTATCTATTTAACCCTACAGCTGATTCAGCCTGGCAAATCACTCAATACAAAGGTCAATTCAATGAAATCTGAAGCCGTAATCGTCGATGTCGACGGCACGCTAGCGCAATTTAACCCAACTAAAGTTCAACAATGGGTACTGGGGAAAGAAAAGCAATGGGCGCCATTTTTTGAGCACATGAGCACAGCGCCAGCTATTGATAATGTCGTTAAACTTGTGAAAATGTTAAAGCAACAAGGCCAGCAAATTATTATTTGCAGCGGTAGGCCTGATTCTTACCGCCAGCATACAATAGCTTGGCTTAATAAGCAGAGCATCCCTTTTGATGCCATTTATTTGCGCCCAGATGGCAGTGATGAGCTAAACGATGAGCAGGTAAAAGATGAGCTGTTAATCAACATGAACGAAGATGGCTTTAAACCTTGGCTGGTCCTAGATGATAGAGATGCAGTTGTGGCTCACTGGCGCAAGCTTGGCTTAACTTGCCTACAATGTGCACCGGGCGATTTTTAACAGCAGTGCTCAAAGCGACAGGCAAAAAGGCCATCAAAAGATGGCCTTATTCTGCCAGAGCTACGGATTAGCTCACCATTATTCAAACTGAATAATCATTTTATTAAGGTTTCTGCTAATAACCACCAGATTATCAGCATAGCCAGTATTGTTATCCGCTTCCGTTAGGCTACTTTCTGCTAAATCAGTATTAACTGACATTACCTGTACAATTTGAGTGGCCAATTGCGATTGCTCTTCAGTCGCTCTAGCTATTTGATCACTCATGTTACTCACATTGAGATTTGACAAGGTAATTTCTTCTAGCGCCTGTTCTGCCTGATTTGCTATATCCATAGTTTCCTGAGTTTTTTGCATATACAACTCGGTTCGAGTCACCACGTCATTAGTCGTTAAATACAGCTGGTCGGTCAATTTTTTAATATCACTTGCAGCTTTTGAGGTATTACCAGCTAAGTTTCGTACTTCATCAGCGACAACGGCAAAGCCTCTACCCATATCACCCGCTCGCGCTGCTTCAATAGAAGCATTTAGAGCCAATAAATTAGTTTGACTGGAGAACTCTTCTATTATCAACAATGCCTTTTGGATGGACTGTGTATCTGTTTGTAACGATTTAAGAGCTTGGTTAGTGGCGCTGACATCAGTTGATAGTTCAATGATATTAGTGCGGGTATCATTCATTAGCGCATTACCGCGCTCAGTTAATAGGTTTGCTTGACTCGTACAATGTTGGGTATCTGCAACATGAGCAGCGACTGAGGTAAAGGAGCTCTTTAATTGCTCCATTTGTAACGAGGCACTACCGATACTAAACTGCTGCTGTACCACGATACTACTCAAATTTTGTGCACTACAATTTATATTCGACTCTAACTCTTTTAACATTAATGTCTCATGTCTAATATCATGTAAAAGCTTGGCAAAATAAACTTTTAAGCTGTTGATAGATAAATTTAGAGTCTGTACTTCGCTAATCTTACTCACTATATCAACATCTACATTTAAATCACCTTCAGATAAACGACTGACATAACCACTAGCTCGCTGTAAAATATTAGACAATCGATATTTAATTATCGACATGAATGCTGCGATTAATATAATTAACACGACGCACACTGCCAGCAATATATAAACATCCCTTAAAATAGATTGATAACGAGACTCAAGCTCTTTTTCAAGGGCACGTAATGATTGCCCTAAATCAGCAATTTGAGCCTGCGCATTTAAATGCCCAACCTGTTTACTCTTAGTGTATTTCGCTATATTTAGCAATTCCTTAGGATAGCGGCTAGTCAGATTATTAATAATATTCAGTGTTTCTTCACCTAGCTCTGTTGTTTCTGCCTCATCACTTTCCCAGCCCATCAAATTGCTAAGGCTATCCTCATCATCACCACTTGCTTGACTATAAACACCTAAGCGAGGTAGAGAGCTAAGCTGCTCTGAAATTAATTTCATTTTAGCCAACTCATTCTGACCAACTCTAAGTGATTCGCTGTTAGAGTCAGCCATACTTTTTTGCCGAAGATAGACAACTGCGACTAAGTCAGCTAAAAACTCAGCACTGAGGTTTAAATACTCTCTCTGCAACGCCAGCGGTGCGTTATCTGCTTTTGCAACGTATTGCAGCAGTGCAGTCACCTCGAAAAACAGCTCTCTTTCACTGTTAATCAATAAAAACTCAGGGTTGGCCAGCTTACCAGCAGCCCTTAAATTATTTAATGCGCTATCTCGAACCGTCATCATTTGCTCAATAGCCGATGCTCTTATCTGCGCGGGTAAAAAGGCATTAACCTTGGTTTCTTCGATTAGCTGATTAATATCGTGATCAATTTTAATAAGCAAAGTCGCATCACCACTCGCTAAATACTGCTTGATTGGATCTTCAATAGCAGCGCGGGTATCTGCCTGATATTGATAGTAGCTTTTACTCCCTTGATAGGCATCATTTAACAGCTTTAACGACCAGACTATAGATATGGTGAGCACTGCTAGAGTTAAGAATAAGCTCAACGATGTGAGCTTTGTCAGTAAAGAAATTTTCATAGCTATATACAACCTTTTTGGTAACAGCAAAGCTCATTAAAGAATCAATGAGATACCAAACCATTTAACTATGATAATGTGACAAATATATGACAAAAAATCATATAACCCTATAAATTATATGAGTTTTTATAAATAAAAAACCAACTATTATGAATAACTTTATGCAATCTTTAACAACTATTTAAAATAGCTGATGAGACTCATAGCCTAATAGCTAAAAAATTCGCTTAAGCGGATAGCTTTTGCTGAGCTTTATACTGACTCGGGCTCACTCCGTAAAAAGCCTTAAAACGACGGCTAAAATGACTGACATTAGCATAGCCGGTGGCAAAACAGATATCGGTAATACTTCTGCCAGTTGATAACAAATCAGCGGCATGCTTCAAACGTAACTGATAGAGAAAATCTTTGGGCGTACAACCTAACTTGTGCTTAAATTCGTTAAAGAACTTAGTTCTGCTCATACAGGCTAGCTTACATAAGTCTTCTATATTTATGTCATGTTCAAGATTATCTTTAACATGTGCTATCACCGCATTTAAACCACTAAAATCTGGCTGCTGATGACTGTGAGAAATAATAAACTCCCTAGTTTGATGCCGCAACAACCTGACGATTAACTCTGTGACAGCCAAATCAATCATATAACTGCGATCTTGATGATTTTCTGTATAGATGTGTACCATTCTATTGAGCAGTTCTTGAGTTTGCGCATTGTGATGCACGTGTACTAATTCTTTGTCATAATGCCATTCACGCTGATATTCAGTTAAAGAGAACTGGCTATTGAGCCCACGCACTACACTGTTTACCCTATCGTGAGTAATCTCTATCGCTAAACAGGTGGTCGGTTTATTGATGCTAGCTTCCGGGAAGTCAATCTCAACGGGGTTATCGGGAGCCATCACGAAAGACTCGTGTGGATAAAATTCGCACTCAAAATTATCTTTATCAGCATGCATCACCTTTTTACCGGACACCATGCCACAAAATAATAATTGATCAGATGCGAGGTTGACTCGTGATGCACTTTCAAACGTATCGTATATGCTCAGCTCAGATTGAGTGTCTGCAAACGATATTTTATTCTCTACTAACACTTGCGGTGCTAACCGAGTTTTTTGAAGACGTTCACTGATCATCAGACAAGGCCCCTTTGATTTATGTACTGAGAGACTAAATTTATGAATTTTCAGTACAGTCATTTTTTATTTTTATTAATAGAATATTACACAACATAACAAAAATAACTAGAGGTAATTAATTATGATTTATGCAAACCCTGGCTCACCTACATCAACAGTAAAATTCAAAGAGCGTTATGGCAATTATATTAATGGCCAATGGCAAGCCCCTATATCTGGTAAATATTTTGATAACATCACGCCAGTAACAGGTGAAGTTATTTGTCAAATTCCTCGCTCTGACGAGAAAGATATCAATGCTGCATTAGATGCAGCCCACGCAGCTAAAGACAGCTGGGCTAAAACTTCGGTAACTGAAAGATCGAATATACTTTTAAAAATAGCGGATAGAATTGAGCAAAACATAGAGCTGCTAGCCTTAGCAGACACTTGGGATAATGGTAAATGTATCCGGGAGACACTAGCAGCTGATGTTCCTTTAGCTGTTGATCATTTTCGTTATTTTGCAGGTTGTATCAGAGCGCAAGAAGGCTCTATCGGCGAGATCGACAATAATACTGTTGCCTATCATTTCCATGAGCCAATGGGAGTTGTTGGTCAAATAATCCCCTGGAACTTCCCGCTACTAATGGCAGCATGGAAACTGCCACCTGCATTAGTAACGGGTAACTGTATTGTGCTCAAACCAGCTGAGCAAACACCGCTCTCTATTTTAATTTTAATGGAGCTTATTGGCGATCTATTACCGCCAGGCGTTTTAAATATTGTTAATGGCTTTGGTGCAGAGGCAGGACAAGCATTAGCAACCTCTAAGCGTATCGCAAAGCTCGCGTTTACCGGCTCTAGCCCAGTAGGTAAACACATATTAAATTCAGCAGCAGACAATCTTATCCCATCAACCGTTGAGTTAGGTGGTAAATCGCCAAATATCTTTTTCGCCGATGTCATGAACCAAGAAGAGGCGTTCATTGAAAAGTGTTTAGAAGGTGCCGCCCTTGCTTTCTTCAACCAAGGGGAGGTATGTACCTGCCCCTCTCGTTTATTAATAGAAGAATCAATAGCAGATGAGTTCATTGCCCGCCTTATAGAACGGATGAAAACTATTAAACAAGGCAACCCACTAGATACAGATAGTCAAGTCGGGGCGCAAGTATCTAAACAGCAGTACGAAAAAATTCTATCTTATATTGAAATAGGTAAAGCAGAAGGCGCTAAAGTACTCAGTGGCGGTGTGATTGAAAATCCTGAAGGGCTCAATGATGGCTTTTATATTCAACCTACCTTAATACAAGGCACTAATGATATGAGAATATTCCAAGAAGAAATTTTTGGCCCTGTCATCAGTGTAACGACTTTCAAAGACGAAGCTGACGCTATTGCTATCGCCAATGACACAAACTTCGGTTTAGGTGCAGGTTTATGGACTAGAGATATGAACAAAGCATATCGTATGGGACGTGCGATACAGGCAGGTAGAGTATGGACCAACTGTTATCACTTATATCCTGCACATTCTGCATTTGGTGGCTATAAAGAATCGGGTATCGGCAGAGAGAACCATAAAATGATGCTAGATCATTACCAGCAAACTAAAAACATGCTAGTAAGCTATGATATAAACCCATTAGGTTTCTTCTAACTACATTAATATTAGCAGGCTTTGCCATAAATTCAGAGTCTGCAATTTAATGTTAATAGTAAAGATAGCTGATAACTCTATCCTTAAAACCCTCATTTTTTATATATTTATGTATAAATCACCAACCCATTTCAGCTGGTTTCCAATCAACGTATTCACTACTTAACGTTTTCGTTAACTGCGCTAGGCGGCCACTTCTTTTAAGTTCTAACAAAGCGTTGAATATGATGTCATCAAGTAATTGCTGATCATTATCTTTGCGGATAATAAACCCCGCCTCACCTATAAATAAAAGGTACGTCGGATATTCGACAGTTTATGTTTAATTATATAGCGATCACCTAGGCCTTGGGCAACAATATAACCATCAGTTCTACCGCGTAATAGTTTTTCAAAGCCCTGTCGTATGTTGTTGTTCTCAGAAACAATGAAAGGGAATAGATGTTTGTGCCCGCGTTGAGTACTCAAGTTATATTTTTCTAGATTTTCCATATCCAGTATAGGTTTATCAAGCGCTGTATAGAGCACGAAAACAGCTCGACTTAAAGACTGTGACACAAATGCAAAAGGTAGTTTATCTGCTGATACTCCTCTTATCTGAAGCATAGGGAAATGAACATCTGACCTGCCTTTTAGCACATTATCTACTGAACGGGCAAACGGGTAGTATTTGATGTTAATAGATCCAGCGCTATAATGCTCATCAATGGCATTAATAACACTATCTGCCACCTTCAGTAGTTTGTTTTTTTTAGGCTGTAGTATATCAAATTCACTCGAGTCAGGACTAAGCCCAAAACTAACATTAATATCTATTGCCCAAGATAGTGGGCTAGTTATCAATAATAGAATAACAAAATAATAGCGCAATCTAACAACCATAGTTTACCCACCTAAATAATTTTAAATTTAGCGTATTACAAGAAACTATAATTATAAAATGAATAACTTGATATCCAATTTATTATTAAAAGGGCATTTTAAACGAGGAAATTAGACTTAAGCATCAACCTTTATCCATTTTTTAATAATTCTGTCTAATTCTCCACTGTCTCTAGACTCTATAGCTGCTTTTTTTAATTCATCTAATTCAATAGTGGTTAACTTTGCTTTTTTTGAACACTGCAGCCAAACTGATAACTTTTTTATCTCATACCAAGGGTAAGAAATAAAATCAGCAGCATCCGCTTTATTTATTGCATATAACATTGTTTGTTTGATACCTATAAAGGCATCTATTCTTTTTCTGGCCAATAATAAAGGGGCTTGTGCAGGTGATGGAATAACATGTCTAGTAATATCAGGATCATAGAATATCTCTTGAAAAGCCTTATCTGTGCCATTGGCAAAGCCTATAGTTTTTATTATATTTCTATTTTTAAGATCTTTAATTTCATTGATTTCTATACCTTTTCGACTAATGGCAACCACTGTTAAATCATATAAAAATACTATTCTATTAAACTGCTTAGCGGAGCCTGGGCTGACAGTAAATATTGCACACTGAGTTTTCCCTGCCTTTAATTGTTTAATCATTCGAGGGTAGTTAGATAATACAGGCTGCGCTGTAAGGCTGGTCTTAGTTAAAATAGCTTGTGTTTGTTGCCAATTAATACCAGTAACACCCTCTTGGGTTAACATTCCCCAAGGCTCTATTTTGAAAATACCAAAATTTAACGGCTCAGCATAACTGGTTTGATTTACAGAGACTAATAAAGTAATGATCAGTACTTTAAATAACCATTTAAGGGAAATATTCATTAATTTCATCATTATCCTTACTTAAAGAGTATAGGAATAAACTACACTGGAAATAGATTAAACATTATTTTGTATCATAATATAGCACAATAATTTAACAGATATTTGTAGTGGCAAAGCTATCAACACATCATCTGATAAAGGCTACCATTATTTTTTAGTACAATAAATTTGCTTTTTGATTAGTGCGAAACGACTAGATTATTTTGAGTGTATTTATGTTTCAGACCGTATATTTTTTAATCAATTAAAACAATAGCTTAATTAACAACCTACAGACTAATATAAGGTATGCTATATAGATGTGGTTATGAAGTGTTGTGTTGGCCCATTGAGTCACCACACTTACAGCAGGCTCAAACTTGGCGAAGCAAAGGCGTAGCTTTCAATCCCTTTGCAATGCCTTTGGCTCCTAATCCCCGTACTTTCAGTACAGGGGCTTTCACATGGGGAGACCCCACACTACCATCGACGCTAAATCGTTTCACTTCTGGGCGCCGCTGCGAATAAAGAGTGTTTGGGATCAGGTGGGTTCAATTCGTTATGGTCGCTAACATAAATGAATATTTCCGGCCACAACGAAAAAACCCCAAGCACTTTACAGTACTTGGGGTTTCTCGGAATAAAAGCTTGGCGATGTTCTACTCTCACATGGGGAGACCCCACACTACCATCGGCGCTAAATCGTTTCACTTCTGAGTTCGGTATGGGATCAGGTGGGTCCAATTCGCTATGGTCGCCAAACATAAACTGTTATCTCTAAAGGTCATCTTGCACCTCTACAGATCAATCTGGATTTGATGTATCACTCTATTTGAGCGTAGTCTAAAGTCTTTTATTTAAAATGTATATCAATATTTGTAGTTAAATCACTTACTTGCACTAGATTTTATCATTTTTACCAACTTCCCATCAAACGCCTTTGGCGTTATATGGTCAAGCCTCACGAGCAATTAGTATTGGTTAGCTCAACACTTCACAGCGCTTACACACCCA
>JBBMRB010000018.1:0-81074 GCA_038900335.1 Gammaproteobacteria bacterium AS21
TCCCATTCGTCTAGTGGTCTAGGACACCGCCCTTTCACGGCGGTAACAGGGGTTCGAACCCCCTATGGGACGCCATTTTTTTATGGCAATCTTTTTTATTCTAAAACTTCTTGTTTTCATTATCGTAAATTCTTATATTGTTTTCTGCTATGCTATTATTCGCTCGTAGCTGTAGGGTAATAATTAAAGGGATTAAGCGTTGTCAGACGAAATAAACAATCAGAAATCAAGACCTTTTCTAAGTGTTCACTGGAAGCTGTTTTTAGTGCTTGCCGGGTTAGTTTCTATCATCTTTGCCTTGTTTTTTAGTGCGATGCTGTATTTTGAGCAGCAGGTTTATGAGCGAGAGTTCCAGCAAAGTAAACAAGAGATACGTGACTCTCTTAACGTGGCGCTTCAGTCGTCAAGCTATAATCTATCATTAGATTTAGACAAACTAGTTGTCGATACTCCTCAATTAATAGCCAGTACCTCTGTTGAGGATGTCGCTAAATATATTAATACCCAAGTTACAGCAGGTTATATGCCGACAAATATCGGCGGCCTCCTTATTGTTGATCGTAATAATAAACTCCACTCTTTTATGAATGCCCAGCACTCGCCCTTGCCCGTTATGTTTGAGGGTAATATAGATAAGCTATTAAACGCTGGTTTTGTTTGTTTAAAAGCGTGTTATTTTATTGCTGCAAAATCTATCGTTAGTGCTGATAAGGTACTGGCAACCATCTTGGTATACCAGCCTGTCGATGCAGTGTTAAAGCGTTTTTTCAATGAGCATAAAGTCTCTATCGGTGTACTTGATCGGTTTCCAAGCTCTCTCGCTAATGGTCGTTGGCATGAATATCTTTTCAATATTCCTCAAAGAGGTCTTAATTTAACTATTTTAAAACAGCTACCTGATCGCGGCATTAATTTATTACATGATGAAAACTTTATAGTGAGCACTTTCAGTAACAGCTATACGGTTTGGTTTGATAATAGTAGGTTTGAAAATGGACAAGACTACAAATGGGTGTTCATTAAAAGTAACGAGCAGCGCAATATTTGGCAAAATGAGTTAGATAATGCCTCATTTTTTTGGTTTGTTGTCTGCTATGTACTCAGCTTGATGGTGATCTATGTTGTCGTCGATCGAATTTGTGAGCAAATACCAAAAATACTAGCAATATCAAAAGCGCTGAATGTTGATGATTTTATCAGTGATGACTTAACTTTGAATACCGGTTTGAAAGATGATAAGAGAATACTTGATGATGAGTTGCAGCAATATGATCGTAATTTAGCCAAAATTAGTCATAAAATGGATGTGTTGCGAGAAGTCGAATCGAATAATGCGATTAAGCTGCAAACAATGGTACGCGAGCTTGATCAAACGAAGAGTTTCATTGATAGGTTACTAAACGATGAACAGACCGTTATTATGGTACAGCGCTTAGGAGGGGAGATTATTGCTTTAAATCGCCCAGGCTGTGAGCTTTTTGATGTAGATGATTTTGAGGGGCTAACATATACACAGTTGCTGTGTGATGATTTATCTTCAGATGATGGTTTGGCGGCATTAAATTATCTGTATTTAGGTGGGGAGAATTTAGTAAAAGCAGAAACACAATGGTCTAACAGAGAAGGTGAGGTATACACCTTGCTTTGGATACACACACTGTTGTCGGTACCGGGTACCATCGATCCTATTATTTTGTCTGTCTGTCTTGATATAACGGCGCAACGCAAAGCAGAGGATCGTCTAGAGTGGCTTGCGTTTAATGATCCAACGTTAATAAACTATAATAAACAAGTTTTTCTAGAGTATATCCCCTTTGCTATTAATCGTTCGTTAGAGCGTCACAAGGTGCTGGCGTTACTTTATTGTGAAGTTAGCGGGCTTCCAGAAAAAAGTGGTATGGATAATACTGAAATTCGCAATCAAATAATTAAAGATGTCGGAGTGCGTATGTCTAGCTGCTTACGTCAATACGATATGCTAACGCAGTTAAGTGATGATCATTTTGTGATTACCTTAGAGGGCCTAAATAATAGCTCAGAGGCACAGGTTGTAATCCATAAGGTGATAGAAACATACCGTGAGCCTATAGAAATAGGGCGTAAAGAGTACTTGCTAGATGTATGTATTGGTGCAAGTTTTGCACCTGATCATACTGAGAGTGTGCCTCAGCTATTAAGAAATGCTGAATTAGCGCAATGTGAGGCGAAAAGACAGCAAACGGATTTTGCTATCAGTGATGCCGCTCAATTATAAATAGCTGCCACAGTGGCATATGCACAGTGGCGGGATGATAAACAGATTAATGGATTTTGCCAGCGCTGTCAGCAGGTGCCGTTAAACCAAATAATAGTGCGCGCTGTTGTGCATAGTTAAATGTTTGTGCAGTGGATTCTGCTTCAAATCTAAGCTCGTCAAGTTGCTGAAATTGAGTGATCTCCTCATCCGGCATATAGTGCAAGCACTCGCCAGAGAAAAACCACAACAAGTCGCGTGGTAACACCGGTGTAAGGTCTGGGTAAGCTCTTATCCAAGTTAGACAAAACGTTTGGCCACTATCCCTATAGCCATCAGTGAAATTTTCAAACTCTTCGATTAATACCAAAAAATTATTGAGGAACTCTTGCTCTTGTAACGGTAAATCGGCAAGAGTAAAAGGGTAGTGCTTTAATAGCTCATTATAAGTTTGTTGCAATAACTCTAAATGAAAATGATGATATGGGTTCATAGTGACTCATTATATTGGCTAGCCTTCAAAGCTAGCTGAGAATAAAATTATTTATAACGCTATTTTAACGATAATTGTTATTATATGCACCTCGTAACTCGGTTTTGTTATTGCTCTGTTATTAGGATCTATAAAAGGGCTTGTTAACAGAGCTTATTAATATGTACTTAACAGCTGTTAACTTGAAAATAATTGCAGAGCCCCAATTTAGTTATTTTTGCTGTTTAGCTTGTACTCTCTAAATGAGCCTGTATGGTCATGTTCTTTACGTGGCACTATTTGCCATTCAATATTCTGAGGCATCATGAATACTGCACTTTCGATCAAGAATTTAAGTAAAACCTATGGTGATGGATTCGTCGCTTTAAAAAATATTTCATTTGATGTGAATCAAGGTGATTTTTTCGCATTGTTAGGTCCAAACGGAGCCGGTAAGTCGACAACTCTGGGTATCGTCTCCTCCTTGGTCAATGCGAGCTCTGGTGAGGTATCGGTGTTTGGGCATGATTTAATGAAGGATATGACCAACGCGAAAAAAAACTTGGGTGTGGTGCCTCAAGAGTTTAATTTTAATGCCTTTGAAAAAGTGTATAACATTGTTCATACCCAGGCAGGTTTTTATGGTATCGATAAAAAAACAGCGGCTGAGCGCACGCAATACTATTTAAAAAAGCTGGGTTTATGGGATAAGAAAGATACTCCCGCTAGAATGCTATCAGGTGGTATGAAACGCCGTTTAATGATAGCGAGAGCGTTGATTCATGAGCCAAAACTATTAATTCTAGATGAGCCAACAGCGGGCGTTGATATTGAATTAAGGCGCTCAATGTGGGCCTTTTTACAGGAAATTAATGCAGCGGGTACCACGATAATATTAACCACTCATTATTTAGAAGAGGCGGAATCACTGTGCCGCAATATCGCTATTATTGATGCCGGTGAAATCATACAAAACACGAGTATGAGAAAACTATTACAACAGCTAGATTCAGAAAGCTTCGTGCTAGATTTAGCTCAAAGTATCGAGCAGGTTCCTGTGGTTAGTGATTATAAAATAGAACTGCAAAGTGAGGCATCACTGTTAGTAGAGGTGAAAAAAGGGCAGACGCTCAATATGCTATTTGAACAGCTCGATAAGCTAAATATAAAAGTGACAAGTATGCGTAATAAAACGAATCGTTTAGAAGAGATGTTTATCGCTATGGTTGATAATAAGCAGAGGAAAGCACAGTGAGTAGTCAGGAATTATTAATTGCTTTGCTAACGATAGTCAGAAGAGAAATCCGCCGTTTTATGCGTATTTGGCCGCAAACGTTACTGCCACCTGCCATCACTATGAGTTTATACTTTGTTATTTTTGGCAATTTGATTGGTAGTCGTATTGGCGAGATGGGCGGGTTTGGTTACATGGAATTTATTGTGCCGGGCTTAATCATGATGTCAGTGATTACTAACTCATACAACAATGTGGCCTCTTCGTTTTACAGTGCAAAGTATCAGCGCAATGTAGAGGAAATGTTGGTCTCCCCCATGCCAAATTGGATTATCCTAACGGGTTTTATTATCGGGGGGATGGCCCGGGGCATCATTGTTGGTTTTATTGTCACCTTGCTGTCTTTGTTCTTTACCGATTTACAAGTTTATAATGTTTTCATCATCCTGATAGTTATCTTGCTGACCTCTACACTGTTCGCGACAGGTGGGTTTATCAATGCGATGCTAGCAAATTCGTTCGATGATATCTCGATAGTACCTACCTTTATACTGACGCCGCTGACCTATTTAGGTGGTGTTTTTTATTCAATTAGTTTGCTGTCTACTTTTTGGCAGGGGGTATCGCAATTAAACCCAGTGCTTTATATGGTCAATACTTTTCGCTACGGTATTTTAGGTGCCAGTGATATTAATATCTATTACTCGCTAGCTATTACTTTGTTCTTTACCGTCAGTTTGTTTTTTATTGCTTTGAATATGCTAAATAAAGGAAAGGGGATACGCTCTTGATAAATACCGATGATAAAACAGTGAATGCGCAACAAGAAGAGGCGGTATTAGCCCAATCTCCTTTAGGTAATCACACCCAATACGTTAATCATTATGATCCTACTTTATTGTTCCCTATTGAACGAGATTTAAACTGGAAAAAACAAGCAATAGATCGTAAAACACTACCCTTTATGCATGCTCAAAATGGCGCGGTCGATATCTGGAACGGCTATGAAATTTCTTGGTTGAATCTAAAGGGCAAGCCGCAAGTGCGTATTGCTGAGTTTCGCTTTAGTGCTCACAGCCAATACATTATCGAATCTAAGTCATTCAAGCTCTATTTGAATTCTTATAATTTGAGTCGTTTCGAATCAATTGATGACGTTGTCAAACAGATGCGTGAAGATTTAAGCGCGGCAAGTGGTGCCAGTGTCGGCGTTGCGTTTCATCACCTCGATCAAATGCCGGCAATTGAGCGTTTTCGCGGCCAGTGTATTGATGAGTGTGATGTCACTATCGATCAATATACGCCGGATAAACAACTGCTTGTTGTCGATCAAGGTGATCAGGTAGAAGAAGCTCTTTACAGTCATATCTTAAAATCTAATTGCCCGGTGACAGGCCAGCCAGACTGGGCCAGTGTCTTGGTTAAATATAAAGGTGGGCGTTTAGAGCAGGCTGCACTGTTGCGCTATTTAGTCTCTTATCGTGAGCACGGCGACTTTCATGAGCAGTGTGTTGAAAATATTTTTATGGATATTTGGCAGCAATGTGAACCAATTGAATTAACAGTTTATGCTAGATATGTGCGCCGTGGTGGCTTAGATATCAACCCTTATCGCAGTAATGTAAAATCTAATGTGGAAAATCTTAGATTATCGAGACAGTAAAAACTGTTGTTAACTATCAAATGATCTATGTGTTGAACACTGCAGTCAATCGCTAGTTCAGCAGTGACTAAGTATTATAAGAGAGCACTCATGCAAGCAATAGAGTTATTACATAATAGAGTATCTTGCCCATTATTAACAAGCCCTGGGCCAAGTGCAGAACAGCTTGAGAATATGTATCAAGCGGCAGCAAGAGCACCAGATCATGCAATGCTTAAAGCATGGCGGTTAATCACCTTAGAAGGTGAGCAGTTGACAGCATTAGGCCAAGTGTTTTTGACTGAAAACCTAAAACTAAACCCTGATTTAAGCCCTGAGCAACAGCAAAAAATTGCTGCTAAGCCTTTGCGCGCACCAATGATTATCACTGTTGTTGCCAGTGTTGTTGAACATCCTAAAGTGCCTGAAATTGAGCAGTTAATAACAGCGGGTTGTGTCGCTTATGCACTAGAGCTTGCGGCCTTTGCACAGGGCATAGGGGCAATGTGGCGTTCAGGTTCGATGATGTTTAATGATAGTGTTAATGCCAGTTTACAATTAGCAGAGAATGAAAAAATTGTTGGTTTCTTGTATTTAGGGACACCTAAAAAAGTAAGATCAGTTAGCCATGTCAATTCAGCTGATTTTGTCTCAAAAGCCAGTATTGTTTGATTTATATTACTCAGATCTGTGCTGGTTGGTTAAAGGCACAGATTAAAGATTTTGATTAAACGTGCGATAAAGTAATAGTCGGTTTATCTAAAAGGAAAATGAATGTTGATGCAGTGGCAAAAATTATTAACGCCTAAGCGCTATGGCCATGAAGATTTGTCAGAAGAAATTGGTCGCAGTCATTTTCATAAAGACCATGACAGAATAATTTTTTCCAGTGCCTTTCGCCGCCTTGGCCGTAAAACACAAGTACACCCCATGGCGCTGAATGACCATATACATACCCGCTTAACGCATTCAATTGAAGTAGGTAGTATTGGCCGCACCTTAGGCATTCGAGTGGGAGAGTTAATAAAAGATAAGTTGCCACCTTGGGTAAGCCCGCATGATCTGGGCATGATTGTACAATCTGCCTGTCTTGCTCACGATATTGGTAACCCACCTTTTGGCCACGCTGGTGAATATGCGATCCGTGACTGGTTTAAACAGCCTTTCGGTGAGAAACTACTTGAATCACTCAGTAGTGAGCAAAAAAAAGATATCCAGACATTTGAAGGCAATGCTCAAGGCTTTCGTGTCGTTACGACGATTGAAAACCATCTATATGATGGCGGTCTGCGTCTGACATACCCAACACTGGGCACATTGATAAAATACCCGTGGCTGTCGACACAGGCAACCGCTAAGGGGAAGTTTAGCTGCTACCTCACTGAGTTAGACTTTATGCACAAGTTAGCCCAAGAGCTTGGTCTGATATCGTTAGCGCCCAATCGCTGGTGTCGACATCCTCTGGCTTATTTAATGGAGGCAGCGGATGATATTTGTTATGCCATCCTCGATCTTGAAGATGCGATGGAGCTAAATATTTTATCGTTTGATCGCATCAAGCCAATATTACAGTGCCTGTCAGGGGATGAGAATTTTGATGATTCAGTATTCCACTCTCAAGCTTCGTCAAGGCGAAAACTGTCGGCATTAAGAGGCAAGGCGATGGAGAATATGGTTGCTGCTGCTATTGCCGCTTTTATGCAAAACTACGAGCTGATAATGAAAGGGCAATATCGAGGAGAATTGTTAGCCGATGGTGATGCTAATGTGGCTAAAGGATTAAAGATTGCCAAGGATTTAGCACGAGAAGAAATATTCCCTGATACCCGAAAAACAGAATTAGAAGTCGGTGCTTATAGTAGCTTAGGTGTATTATTAGATTCTTTTTGTCGTGCAGTTTACGAGCAGCACAATAAAGGTGCGCAAGATTTAAGTTATCGCAGTGAGAAAATTCTAAGCTTAATGGGCATACATGCACCGAAAGCAGATTGGGATTTATATCATTCGTACATGCGAGTGTTAGATTTTATTAGCGGCATGACAGACAACTATGCGGCGTACTTATCAAGACAGATAGGTGGTATGTCTGGGCAGAGTCTCTAACACAGCGATCATCATGTTTATATTAAGAGAATTATTGTGAAATCATTAAAAGATCAACTAGGTGGCTTAGTTTATAGTACACAACAGGGTAATACATGCCCAGCTTGTGAGCAGGCTCTTAATGCCTGCCAATGCAGTGAGCTTGCCGATCAACAGCGTGTATCTGAACTCGATGGTATCGTTAGAATTCACCGTGAAACGAAAGGGCGAAAAGGTAAAGGGGTCACGCTGATTAAAGGCCTGCCACTAGCTGATAAAGAGCTGAAAGCTCTAGCGAAGGCGATGAAACAACACTGCGGCACAGGTGGTGCTGTTAAAGATGGTGTTGTCGAGATTCAAGGGGATCAACGTGTGCAGCTACAAGCGTATCTGCAAAAGCATAATTATCAAGTTAAATTGGCTGGTGGCTAATGGCTCGCAACAACAAAAAAGTATGTAAGCGGTGCCGGCAAATGCGCATGATAGTGCTTTATGTCAGTGTTGTTGGCGTTTTGTTATTGGTCATGGCAAGTAGTCATTAATTAATGACTATTGCCAGCGTGATACCAGCTAAACGACTCTGGCTAAGCTTAAATCAAGATTTGCTTTGAGCAGTTTAAATAACTTGATAGAGGCGTCAATTTCCTCTTTTCTGTTAGTTAAACTTTCAATATTTAAGCCAAGCGGTATATCAAGATTTAGACAGTATTTAATGATTTTTTGCAGGTTTTCTTCGCAAATTAAGACAGACTCTGCCAATGGGTCTTGAGCATTGAGAATACGTGTTTTAATAGCGCTAGGTGTCGCTATTCCCAACCATTGCATGAAATCTAGTGTTTTTTCACTACCACAAGGGGTGAATGTTAAAATAACACGCTTAGCCTTAGTTCCCTGTTTTTTACATAATGCAGAGTATTGCTGTAACAGGTCAATGGTTGCATCAGCATCATAAACGGCCTGTGTGATAAAAAACTGACAGCCATCTACACTTTTTTGCTGCATGCGCAAGTGCTCATCACCTTTGTTTTTATGGCGCTCGGCAATGGCAACACCGCCTAGATTAAAATCGCGCTGATGCTCACCTAATGCCTGATAGGCATCTTTAAGTGGTAGTTGGATTTGGCCTTTTGACGAGGGGCTACCGACCAGCACTATGTTTCTAATGCCATATTCTTGCCAAGCTTGCTCTAACCATTGATTAAAATCAGATTTAGAGCGTGAGCTAACACTTTTATAAGTAATGGTAGGGTGGTTAGATTTATCTTTTAAAACATTAGAATATGCTCGGCTATCGTATGTCGCTTTAAAAGGAAAAGGCCTGGGGATGTCAGTACGGCTGCTTTCATCTTGAATATCGTAAACGACTAAACCATCGTAATCGATCGCTGTTAAGCGAGTAATTAGCTTGTCGGCGATGATTTGCATGTCCATTTCAGCGACTTCGGCTCTTGGCGGTGTAGTACCTACAAAATAAACCCCTCTGCTGGGGTCGGCGAGTCGTGTTGCTAAGTTGGCGCGCATAATAGTTTCCAATATGAATTAATTTAGAACACTAGTTTAACAGTGAGCTCTATTCATGTTAATAGCATTGGATATGATATATTTTAACGTTATGATGAGAATCGCTAATGTTGGCCCCAAATTACTCAAAAGCAAGCTGAAGGTATCGACAATATGACACATACATTTGATTTTGACAAAATATTAGGTGATTTAAAAGCCAACGATTTACCTAATATGGATAGCTGGCAGCCGCAGCTATCAGGTGATATTGATATTCATATAGATGCTCAGGGTATATGGAGGCACGAGGGGACTGAGTTTAAGCGTCTGCAAATACCCAAAATGTTTGCCAGAATACTGTGTAGAGAAGGCGATGATTATTTTTTGAAAACACCAGTAGAGAAATGGCGTATTCAAGTAGCTGATGTACCGTTTTATTTTATTCATTTACAAACTAAAGAAACAGCGCAAGGTGTTGAAATTACCTTGGTTAGTTCCACGCAAGATATCATTACTATTAACGGCGAGCACGGCATCAAGTTAAGTAATGACTCACTGACTAATGAGCCTTTTCCGTACGTGCACGTGCGTGGTGGTATGTACGGCAAGCTCAGTAGAAATTTATATTATGAGCTAGTCAATATGGCTATTGTAGATGAGCAGCAACAAGCGTTATATATAGACAGTGCTGGGCAGCGGTTTTTGTTAGGTAAGTTTTAACGATTGATATTACTGAGCGCGAGAGTGATAAAAAGCCGCGAAGCTCACCCTAAGGGTAAGCTTAAATATGATAGATTATCAGAGTGTTATTTTATAAATGTTGAAATGGGTCGGTATCTTTATCAGTACGTTTATAATGGCGTGTTCACCAGTACCACAATCTGTGCAAACACGGTTAGAAAAGCTGGCTGATTTTCCTAAAATCAGCCATGATTTTGAATCATACCAACAACAAGTTGCTGTTTACTTAACCAATAATAAGCTTGCTAATAGAAGCGTTGAAGATGTCAGCTTAAATATGCCTTTTGATCTGCAGGCAAATAAAACGGTAGCTTATCAAGGACGTTTTTTACTGTTCCATGGCTTAAACGATTCTCCTTATGTCTGGCATGATTTTGCTAAAGAGATGGTCGCTAAAGGCTTTGATGTACGGGCAGTATTATTAGAAGGTCACGGCTCGCACCCTAAAAACATGCTTAATGTCACTGCCAAGCAGTGGATAGATTCTGCGAAGGCTCATTATGATATTTGGTCACACGAGCAACAGGCGCCACTTTATCTGGGCGGCTTTTCAATGGGCGCGGTATTAGCTACTAGCTTAGCGTTAGATCATCCTGAGGTGAAGGGGCTTTTTCTAGTATCGCCGGCGTTTCATAGCCAATTAAATAATGTGCTTAGCTTATCGTGGCTATACAGCCAGTTCAAACCTTGGCTGTTTGGTCAAATGCTCAATGAAGATAACCCTTTTAAATATAACTCAATCGCTATTAACTCAGCAGCGGCGTATTATAAAGTAACGCAATATTTAAAGGCTAAGTGGGCTAATCAAACGTTAAAAATACCAGTGTTAATGGTGCACTCAATTAATGACTCGGTGGTTGATGTCAGCTATTCTCGTGGGCTGTTCGCCACTAAAATCCAACATCATAAAAAACAACTACTGCTGTACTCAGCCGATATTACAAAAGAGCAAGTTAAGCCCGATCAAATATTACGCAATAGCGATTATCGTCAACTTAGGATTTTAAATCAGTCACACTTGAGCTTGATTAATCATCTAGATAACCCGATATTGGGTAAAGAAGGCACGCTACTTGTATGTAATGGTAATGAATATGCCATTTTTAGTGCGTGTTTGCGGGCAAAAGAGCATTGGTATGGTGCTCAGCATAGTATATCCCCAGATGGTGTTGCTGTAGCGCGCACCACTTATAACCCTGACTTTGACTACTTAGTCGCATTGTTCTCTCAAATGTTTGTCGCAGATAAGAGTGATTAATAAAGTGTGGGCTATTTATGCCCCCTACTTTTATTTTATAGCCTAGGTATTGGTGTGAAGAAAAATATTGGCCTAAATTAAGGGATAGACATGCCTTTTTCAACAAAGTCAAAGCTGGCCATAGTTTGAGCCCAACGCTGCACATTACTGTAATCTTCTAGCTTTATATCTTGCCATGCGTGTCTCATGCACCAAGGATAGATAGCAAAATCTGCAATGCTCAGTTCATCTACCACAAATTCTCTGTTCGCTAATTGTTGATCTAATACTGTCCACAGCCTTTTTGCTTCAGTTAAAAAGCGTTGTTTAGGGTAGGGGATATCTTCTTTGACAAAATGGAAAAAGTGATGGGCTTGGCCAAGCATTGGCCCAAAACCGCCCATTTGCCACATTAACCATTGTAGTACTTCAAGACGTTTGCCAGCTTGTGTCGGTAAATATTGACCCGATTTTTCAGCAAGGTAAATAAGAATAGCGCCACTCTCAAACAGATTAATAGCATCATTATCAGGGCCATCATGATCAACAATAGCTGGGATTTTGTTGTTGGGGCTGATGGTTAAAAAATGCGGATCGAATTGATCGTTTTTAGTAATATCAATACTGTGAACAGTATACTCAGCTTTAATCGCCTCTAGCATTATAGATATTTTTCGCCCGTTTGGGGTACCCCATGTATACAGATCAATCATAATTTAGCACCGCTTTGGTTGAAGTGTTGATAAACGTTTAATAGCTCTTCTTCTGAGAATGTGACAATAATTAATTGCTGGCCTGGTTTAATAACATCCGGGTTTTTGCCGATATTACCTTTCTCATAGTTATAGACGTAAGTGGTGAGTACTTTATCGCTGAGTAACTTACCTAAAAACGAGCTTTTTTTGCTGCTCAATAGCTCATCTGCATCATTGGGGATAAAGGTTTTTAAAGTGCCGTTGCCTTGCTCTAAATCGATACCTTTCGCAAACGTGCTCATCAGCCCTTTTTGAATGATCCCCCAAATACCTTGCTCATCAGTTGGGTTGACAGCGTGTAGATAGAAAATTCTTTTCTTACTATCTAGTGTGTCACTTAATAGTTCGCGAAGTTTGATGTTGTTGTTAACTGATTTGTCGATTTTTGCTGCTGCTTGGTTGGCGTTAGCACTGTGGTTTGTGTCGGTATCATTGGCACTTGTATCAGTGGTAGTCGCGGGCTTATCATCAACTAAAAGCTGGCTAATACTGACATCAGCAAGCTTTTCAATATTGTTTTTAATAGATGATATAACCGAGTTGGATTGCTCAGTGTTTGATGATGCATCTTGCACAATATTACTGGTGACAAATACAGGTCTTGATAAATTAACTGGCGTACTGTTTGCACCATCAGTGTCGCCAGTTGATGTAGTTGATGTAGTTGCTGGTATCGGTGCCGTCACTGTGCCTAGCAACTTGTGTGTTGATTGCCGTGTGTTATTTGTCGTATCGACATCTAGAGGAGAGTTAATAGAGTCATCACTTGGTTTGTCAGTGAGTTTCTTAAACGTCGGTAAGGTTAAAGCGAAACTTTTTGCATTGTTAGTATTTTCATCTGTAAGGGGTTCTAAATTAGCCTTATCTGATGAGTTGCTAATGTTTTCAATAGCGACATTGACTGTGGCTTGTGGTGGTAATGTTAGGATTTGATCAGCGGTAACAAAGTGGTCGGCAGTTTTAATGGCAATGGGTGTTTGTGGTGGCGCGGTAATACTGGCGACATGGGCCTGTGCTTTTTCAACGTCAACACGGCTCATTGTTGAAGTGGTATTGTTACTGCTGGTGCCGGCAGTGTTAGGTTCTTGTTTTATTTGCGTTGCACTGACAGCAGGTTTTGGATCGTTTACGATACCGAGCTGATTTATATCTAAACCCGTTTTAGGTAGTAATAGAAAATAGGCTGCAATAGCAATAGCAACAAGTAGGACAGCACTGACGAACTTGAACATGTAAGCTCCTAAAAAATAGTTGGTTTATTGACTCTATGATAGATTTCAACAATATGGAAGCAGTTTCCATTAGAAAATAGCGAGTCAGTGCCAACATTTATCTTTGTGCTAGGCTTTATCGTGAGAGACCTGTGTTTAACTTAAAAAATATTTGTAATATGTTGATAATTATTAAAATAAAAACAGAGTCGGATCGTTTCATTATTATGGTAATGAACGTAAAAATACGAGCTTAAAATAATTAAAAAGTACGAGCCTAAAGTAGTAACGGCGGTGAGTTTAGTATCTACAGATAAGGTGAGTTTAGGAATATGGCTGAGCAAGGGGTTTAGATGAGTTTTAGCGAGTTAGTAGGTTTGACTTAATAACAGAGAGCTAATAGGGTCAAATTAATAGATGGAATATGACAAGCTCTCTACAAAGTGTAAAGAGCTTAAGTAAAGCAAATAATGGTTTAGATAAACTCAAGGCTTACTTGTTGGCACCATTGCTCAATTCTTTCATCACTTAACTCGTTTTGGCAATCGTCATCAATAGCTAAGCCGACAAAAAAGTCTTTGCCTGCAGTTAATGCTTTTGATTCATCAAACTCATAGCCAGCAACAGGCCAATGGCCGACAACTGTTGCACCTTTAGCAACGATTTTGTCATGAAGCATGCCCATAGCATCCAAGAACCATTCAGCGTAACCGTATTGATCGCCTAAGCCGATAAAGGCGACTGTTTTACCAGTAAAGTCCATTTGGTCAACATCATCCCAAACTTCTTGCCAATCTTCTTGTATTTCACCGTAGTCCCAAGTTGGGATCGCGAAAATTATTTGCTCGTAATTTTCGATGATCTCTAATGGAGAATCAGCGACATCAAAAAGTTCGACATTCTCTATATGCTGCTGAACTTTTTCAGCGACATCCCCTGTATTACCGGTAGTTGTACCGTAAAAAAGTGCTATGCTCACTTGATATCCTAAATATAATTTAAATTAGTTTGTCCTAACGAGAAATCTAAATACGCTCTACACAAAATTATAAAAAAGCTCGGTGAACATTAGCTTATTTAAAGATAAGTTAATATTCTATGTCTCTTTTTTTACTTAAGGTTGGTCAGTATCTAGATTTTTAATAATGATATTAAACAATAATCATTATCAATTTTTTTGAAGAATAGGTGTTTCGCTAATCAGTGTCAATGATAAATGGCTCAATGCCTGCCTAAACGGTAGCTTAATTTATTATATGCTGAAACGTAATTGTTATAAGAGGATGTGAATAGTTGTTTTAAAAGCCGTTTGAGATAAAACAGTGACTTGTCGTATAAAGGGAGTAGGTACCCCCGATGATCGTATGAGCATCGGGGTAAAAGCTATTGTTCTATTTGCTCTAATTCTGGCTCATCAGAGAGTTCTGAAATGGGCTCTAAGTGTCTAGGGCCGCCTTTCTTAGATGTCATCTTCTCTTTGACCTTGGTTAGCTGTCGATCTATTTTATCTGCTAGAGAATCAATAGCAGCATACAGATTGGGTGCATTGGTTTTTGCGTAGATCTCTTTGCCGCTAGTATGTAAGGTGGCCTCGATTTCTATGCCGCGCTCTATAGAGTCTATGGTCACTTGCGCGCTGGTAATTATATCTACTCTTTCTTGGCTGTGGTTTAGCCAATTTTCAATTTTTTCTCTTACTGAATCTGAAACTTTATCGTCACGGTGTGTAATATTAATTATCATTTGTTATTCCTTACTGTTCTGTAAATTTTGCTATGAATAAAAGTACAGTTATATATACAAGTAGCCATTTAAATTGGTTGTAAGGTACGTTCTCCTCTTTCGTTATTAAATACAATTAGCGGCTAATAATTATGATTAATTAGTAGCTGGTCCTTTGACTATAGCGCTATTTCAAAAGAAAAGGGAAGATAAATAATAAAAAAAACAATAAAAAATCAATATTTTATTGTAATGTTTGCTGACACTGTGAATTTACAGAGTGGTTTTTAAAAGCATAAAAAAGTTCCAAAAAATATTACTTTTATTCTTCGACCCAGACTTCTCGTAACGGCTCGCCAAAATCATCTAAAATAACTTTTCTGACTCGTCTTGTTCTTCGATTGGTTGTCGCTGATTTTTGGCTCTTTCTTTGATCGATCACATTTAAAGTATCAGCCACAGGCGTACGTTCCTGTTTAGGAACGCCGTAGACAAATTGATTGCGGTTGTATTTGCCATCAATTAAAGAGCTGTCACCTGCGTCGAATTTTGCAATCTCTCCACCTTTGTTGAGAAACTCTTCTACTTGGTTATCCAGTGATGCTCGGATTTCAGATTTCGTTGGTCGTTTTATCATAAGTACTATTATGCCTTAAAAGTCTACGAATAGACAAAGCAGAAAATGAATTTGATTTTATTTATACATAACTTCAAATTTGAGCTGTTTATTGGTACGTCATTATTGTCGTCGCTAGAAATTGTTACACGCTCTCTTTATACTGTCAAAAAAATGAAGAGTACCAATACCCCATGGATTATCAAACATTAGATAGCTATCGCTACACTTGGTTTTATAAACACCAAGAAATGCCCGTTAGCGATGACGATTTATTGACTATAAAACCATTAGTTGAAAATCGATCAAATCAGCTTTGGCACCAGCTTATCAGTAAAAATGCTAATCATCCCGATTTATTCGCGAAGGAGGATTGGCCTGCGCAGCCTAAGACATGGATTAATAGTGCTAATTGGCAAAAAAATTGGGATAGTGATGATGCTTTATTGCCTGATGAAATTGATGAACATATATCATGGGAAATGAATACAGTGGTTTATTTTTGTTATCATGCTGATCATATTGTTGAGACAACGTGGGAAATGTTTAGTAAATATTGGAAGAATTTTTTGTTTTTAGATAACGGTCCGATCTTAATCGGTAAGCGCAGAAAAGAAGTGATTCAATTTTTGGATGATGGCTCTTTTAAAATAGGTTTAAAACCAGATGCGTTATAGTTATTAATAACGGAGTTATGAATTTAAGCTAATATATAGCTCACCAAGAGTTTTATTATTTAACGTGGCCCTTAATCTCTATTAAATTGGTACTTTAATTGGTGCTTGATTTCAGTTAAATTGATGTCAGGTATCTGTTTATTTACCATATTTTAATAAGCGTTGTTATAAACTGACAATAACACAGTTAAGTGTCTGTAATAGCAGTCAACTATTATTCATTTAACTAAGATGCATTCGAATACGTTCATCAAAGTTATTAGCAGATAACTTATTCGCATGTTTTCTAAGCCTTACACAACATGTTCGATATTATTTTACATTAATTTTACTCAACACTTTGGTCTATTATGAAATACCGCTTTTTTCCTTTTTTGGTTTGGTTAAAATTATTAACATTTAATGATATTAAAGCAGATTTCATAGCAGGATTGACTGGCGCAGTGATTGTTTTGCCTCAAGGTGTTGCCTTTGCAACTATTGCCGGCTTACCACCAGAATACGGCTTATATACAGCAATGGTGACTCCGGTAATCGCGGCCTTATTCGGCTCTTCACGACATTTAATATCTGGGCCTACAACGGCTATATCAATAGTCGTATTCTCCGCCATTAGCGGCTATGCACAACCTGGTACGCCTGAATTTGTTTCTATGGCGCTCACTTTGACCTTGTTGGCAGGTCTTTATCAATTAGGTTTCGGTTTGGCAAAACTAGGTAAGTTGGTCGATTTTGTCTCACATACTGTTGTTATTGGTTTTACAGCAGGTGCTGCTATTCTTATCGCTACTAGCCAAATGAAACATGTTACGGGTATCCCGGCGCAAAAAGGGTTATCTTTTTTTGATAGTTGGCTGTCGATGTTAACGCATATCAACTTATTAAACTGGGCTGTATTTAGCGTCGGTATCACCACATTACTAGTAGCTATACTGGTGAAGTATTTTAAGCCAGGTTTGCCTAATTTACTGATTGCTATGGTGCTTGGTAGTTTGTTGGCCCTGGCTTTAGGTGGCCATTCAGGTATTGAATTAGTGGGTGAAATACCGGCTACACTGCCGCCTTTATCGATGCCAGATTTATCTTTATCGACTATACAGCTATTAGCGCCGGAGGCTTTTGCTATCGCTTTGTTAGGGTTGATAGAGGCGGTGTCAATTAGTCGCGCGATAGCCATTAAGTCACAGCAGCGTATCTACCCAAATCAAGAGTTTATGGGGCAAGGTCTATCAAATATAGTCGGCAGTTTCTTTTCTTGTTATGCAGGTTCTGGCTCTTTTACACGCTCGGGAGTTAACTATGCAGCGGGTGCTAAATCAGGGCTCTCTGCTATTTTTGCTGCCATTATTTTAGTGGTTATTGTGTTGTTGATCGCACCGCTTACCGCTTATTTACCAGTGGCGGCTATGGGCGGTGTTATCCTACTGGTCGCCTATAATTTAGTTGATTTTGTCCACATTAAAAAGATACTAAAAACCAGTAAGTCCGAATCGATTGTGTTGACGATCACTTTTTTATCAACATTGTTTCTAGAGCTCGAATTTGCCATTTATCTAGGTGTGATGATGTCATTGATCTTGTTTTTGGCAAAAACATCAACACCTGAAATTACCGAAATGTCGATTAATGTTGAACAGCGCCGCTTTATTGATGCAACTGCAGAGAACAATGCACAGTGCCCACAGTTAAAAGTATTGCGTGTTGATATGTCTATTTACTTTGGCTCGGTGAACCACATCCAAAATAAAATAGAAACGGCGCTTAGCGAAGATCAAGTCAGTCATATTTTAATCATATGTGGCGGTATCAACTTTATAGATTTAAGCGGTACTGACTTGTTGATAAATCTGGACAGGAAAATCAAAAATAAGAACAAAAACGGCGGCCTATATTTCTTTGCAATGAAACCAAGTGTTAAAGAGAGGGCAGTGAAATTAGGCTTAATTCCTGCATTAGGTGCCGATCAGTTCTTTGAAAGTAAAAAAGCGGCAATTGATAGTATCTTCCCACAATTAAAACCGCAGATATGCGAAAATTGTACACAGCGAGTTTTCAAGGAATGCGCTAAGTACGACATTAACAGAGCTAGCTAGCGTCTTGTCGCTAAATTACAGCTTTTTCAATTACGCTAGGCCTGTGCACACAGGTTGGTTTTAATCTGCGACTTGTTATTCTCAATCTAAAAGTCTGTCTTTTTAGATATTAATTTATATTCGTTTGATAGGGTGTTATGTTCACTATTATTTATTAAACATGGTGGGATTATGGCTAAGATTATTACAGGTGGTTGCTGTTGTGGCGAGGTTACTTTTACAGTTGAAGATAACTTTAGTCATTTTTTCTTTTGTCATTGCGAGCAATGCAGAAAGTTAACAGGCAGTGCTCATGCCGCTAATTTATTCACATCAGCAGATAATATTAACTGGCATAGCGCAATAGAAAAAATAAAACGTTACGATGATCCTGAACGAGCCTTTTCTCAAGCCTTCTGTGCAAACTGTGGTTCTGGATTACCTTTTTTAACGCAAAGTGGCGAGTCTTTAATTGTCCCTGCGGGGAGCTTAAATGAAGAGCCGACGAAAATATTAGATGCTCAAATTTTTTGTGCTGAACAAACTCAGTGGCACAAAAAAGGGCTAGGGATTACTAATAAAGTACCAGGTTTTCCCGAGTAGGGGCTACATAAAGAATGCTGAATCACAGCGCTGTTTAGCTCCTACCTGCTGTTTTTACTAAGTTACAGGTAGGTAATGGCGATTTAAATTTATATCTAAATATCAGCTTCATCTGTCCAGTGTAAAGCCGTTAGAAAATCAGAGACGGCAAAGTGTTTAACATTAGCTGCTTTAAAGTTATCACTGATATACTGGTATTGGTCACTGCCAACAATCGCTACTCTAATAATATCGGCTGGGCACTGCGTAAAAAAATGCTCGCGATGCCAGTGTGAATCCTCTGCAATAGCGGTAAAATCATGGTCGAGGTAGATTAGTATTCTTAATTTATGATTCGGTTTTAACTGCTTTGCTATCTGCGCTAAGAAGACATCGTCATAATCGTCTTGAGTGAGTGTGCCAGTTGCTTGTGCGATTAAAATGTCGCCAGCTGAATCAGGAAGGATATATAGCATATAGATAGACCAATAAGATGAAAAATAAAGCACGCAGTTTACAAGAAACCGATAATCACTGCTAATAATATCTTTTAGCTACAATAGTGAATATTTAAGCGCCGTAAAAAAAGAGGCCGTGGCCTCTTCATTAAACTTGCTAGTAAACTAGTTATGTTTAGCTTCTAGTGCTTGAGCTGTGTGCCATTTGTCGTGGCTCTGCAGTTGCTCATCGTAAGCGACTAGGTTTTTAAAGTGCCCTAAATTACCCGATGCTTTAACGATTTCTACGATAAATGACATCATGAAATCAGCTCCTGTCAGCGTATCGGCAACTAAATAACGCTTGCCCTCAAGACGCTCGTTAAAGTAACTAATAACCTTTGCCGTTTCTTGGTCGGCATAGCCTTCTAAAAACTCAGTTTTAGCGCCATCTTTTAACACAAACATTTTTAGCAACAGCGGTAAAATAGCTGAGCTTTCGGCAAAGTGCAGCCATTGTTGATAGTCTATATAATCGTGTGTACCCGCTTTTGGCGTGAACTTGCCATTGCCATAGGTCGTAATTAAGTAATCGGTGATAGCGCCTGATTCCGCAACTATTAAGCCGTTATCTTCAATCACTGGCGATTTGCCAAGCGCATGGATATGTTTGAGCTCATCAGGGGCTAAGAAAGTATCTTTATTGCGCTGGTATGCAATGATCTGATATTCAACGTTCAGCTCTTCAAGTAACCAAATAATACGCTTTGAACGTGATTTATTTAAATGATGTAGTTTTATCATGCTATTTCCTAAGAAGCGCAGCTATTAATAGCGGTGCAATAAATGTGATTGGGTGTCAGCCAAATGTTAGCTAAAGTGGAACACTATAAGCATGGCCATGCAAGCTTTTGTCTTAATCATCTAAGATATTGAATGCGCCAGCATGAGCATAACTTAAGTTATTATATAAGCGAATATAAATGCTGTTGTGGATAAAAGCGTGGTGCTTAAAATATAGAGCAGCAGGTAAGTATTAAGCGGCTAGTTAACGTCTTACTGTTAGTTGTAAATAAAGAGTAAAATAAGCAGTTTTTTGCGCAGATACAGAGCTTAAGGATTAAGCTCTGTTAGTATTTATATCGTTTACTTAGGGCTCACGCCTTCAAAAAACATATCAATAGTAAAATCTGTCTGGCCTATTTTGCCACCGTTGATTTTGAAATCGTCAAATTTTAGTGTGGTTTTTGCTTCAAAACCTGAACGGTAATCACCCCAAGGAGAATCGCCTTCACCTATAAGGTTCGCATCAAATGAAATTGATTTAGTGATACCGTGCAGCGTTAGGTCACCAGTGACCGTTAAGTTACCATCGCCTTGGCTTTTAATATCCGTACTTTTAAATGTCGCTGTCGGGTATTCACTAGCGTTTAAAAAGTCAGCACTCATGACATGCTTATCGCGCTTAGCATGGTTTGAGTCAAAGCTTGTGGTATCGATTGTTACTTCAATGCTTGATTCATTTGGCTTGTTTTTATCGTACTCAAAGGTACCTGAAAAGTTATTAAAACGACCTTTCACCCAACTAAAACCAAGATGGTTAACTTTTACATCGATTTGAGAATGTGCGCCAGCTTTTGAATCATCGATAACAAATGTTGCCGCTGATACTAAAGAACTACCTATTATGGCTGTTGCTAATATAGTGCTTTTAACTAGTGTTTTCATTTTTTCTCCTCAATGCCCAGCATATTACTGAGCGTAGTGTCTTTATCAATAAAGTGGTGTTTTAAGGCGGCTAAGGTATGCAAAGCAACCAAAGCCATTAAGCCAACAGCAACATAATAGTGAACATCACCAGCTAGTGTTGCCTGATTTTCAAATAACTCGGTTGGTCCGGGTATTCTAAACCAATCGAAGATTTCGATACCTTGACCACCTGCAAAAGAAATAAGTAACCCAGATATTAATACGATGAAAACAGCTAGGTAGATTCCATAATGTGCCACTTTACTGGCGGTATTGATAAAATCTGAATTAGTCACAGGCGGTTTCGGGGTAGGATTAATCATTTTCCAGATCAATCTTAAAACCATTAACAATAGGACAGCAATACCAAGTGCTTCATGTATTTGCGGGCCTAAAGTATAAAAAGAATCATAATAGCCCAAATCCATCATATATAAGCCTAAAGCAAATAAGCCAATAATAGGTAGGACGAGTAGCCAGTGAACGAAAATCATACCCCAGCCAAATTGGCTGTCGGTATTTTTATAATGCTTAATTAAACTCATAATATTATTAACTAATTTCCATAAAAGAATAACAGCAAAACCACATTAAGTATGAGAGTTGCTTTTAATTGATTAGTTCAATTTTTAACCGTGGTGTTAATCAAATATAAAAGAAATTGATTATCATTTCTGGATAAGCTAAATGTAAACTTATAATATAAAGGCGTCAAATGCATAAAGGTAATAATTGTCATGCGTGAAGTGAATTTGAGGTCGGTGGATCTAAACTTATTAACAGTATTACAAGCGTTAATAGAAGAGCGCCATGTCACTAAAGCGGCAGAAAAGCTACACATGAGTCAATCAGCGGTGAGTAGAGCACTGCAACGCTTAAGGGTGCTTTTTAATGACCCGCTATTAGTCAAAAGCGCTGAAGGCTACACGTTATCTAGTCGTGCGACAAAGCTGGCGACTGAATTATCAGTTGTGTTGCAAACACTGAGCCGCTTAGTACAGGAGCCGGAGTTCATACCCTCGAGTAGCCGAGCAACGTTGCGTTTCGCAGGGATTGACCTAGATGCCTGGATAGATATGCCCAAACTGATTGGCAGCGTGCTACAGGAAGCGCCAAAATTAAAAATGGAAGTATCTAATACTCAGGCAAATTATTTTGAAGAGCTGAGTAAAGGGCGTGCCGATTTTGTGGTATCGGGTTTTCAATCCGATCACGAT
The DNA here is from genome assembly GCA_038900335.1 of Gammaproteobacteria bacterium AS21. Lineage (GTDB taxonomy): Bacteria > Pseudomonadota > Gammaproteobacteria > Pseudomonadales > Balneatricaceae > Rs1. The sequence goes on from JBBMRB010000018.1 coordinate 22,183, forward strand.
CAAGAAAATATTTATTCTTGTCGTATCGGTAGTTCTGATCTGGTAGCGGTAATGGGTCAAAATAATCCGTTGAGCGAACAGACACTGACAGTTGAAAAGTACTTAAAGGCAAAACATGGTTTCGTTTCTATTACCGGCAAAGGTGCCTCCTCAGTGGATGCCCATTTATTGGCGTTAGGGCTTAAAAGGGATGTGGTCTTAAAAGTATCGGACTTTAAATCAGTCGCAGCATATTGTGAAAATACAGATATCGTGTTTTTACTACCCAGACAGTTGATTAAACATAGCCTAATTGGCCGTCAGGTTATTATAAAAAGCCTTCCCAAAGGGCTATATAAATCAAGTATTGATTTCTATATCTATTGGCATGCCCGTTATGATAATGACCCACTGCACCGCTGGATTAAACAGCGAATGCTAGATTATGTTTTGAGTTAATTGCCAATGTTAGTTAGTTAAAAATGATAACAAAGCTATTATCAATAAAAAATGCTCGGTGCAGTACACTCAATTTTAACTCTTTACGAGCCTGTTATCTTATTGATTTTAATACAGAGCTGTTTTGAATATTGAAAAAAATAGTGAAAATCAAATTATTTTTTGCATTATAGAATTAGGCTGTTATACTGCGCGCTCTCAATCGAGAACAAGCAGAATATCGCTGAGCTATGGTAGCTCTGTCGGTCCTCTCGCAACGATACGTCGTGAACCTGGTCAGGCCTGGAAGGGAGCAGCCACAACGACTGATTCGTGTGCCGGGATGTGGCTGGCGGAGCTGCTTCCAATATTTTTTCCTCTTTTTACAATCCCATATATATTAATGATAGCTGATAGCTGATAGCTGATAGTTAAATATAAATTTAACTAAAATATCTGTGCTGAATTCTATGTTTTTTGCAAATATAAAGACTAGTGCTACGCGTAAGCTGTTTATTATTTACCATAATATCCGTTTAAATCTCACTTAAATATCTGCAATATAAAGCTTTGTTGTTAATGGTTGCTCTGTGCATAAAGCCTGCTTTTAGCGGGTGAAAATCGACACTTCATGCAATAGTGGTAGCATCATGTGAAACAATTCAGATTGCGAAGATATATTACATTTTGAATAAAGTTGGCGGCGAAAAACTTTAACGGTTTGGGGACTGATGCCTAATTCCAAAGAAATTGATAGCGATGAGTGACCACGTAAAATTAAGATAGCGACTTCTGCTTGGCGCTTACTGAGTTTCACCCCTTGTCTTAAAGTAACGATACTTTGCATACTCGTCACCAACGATTTGACTTCAGTATTTTTTTTGCTGACATATTTTCGAACATCCCAATCTGCTTGTATTAGTGCTTGAATGACAGGTTCAAATTCTTTGAGTGTGTTCACATCTTTCGTTATAAATTTGCGGCCTGTTGCGGTATCTGTCCCCATAGATATTGATACAGTCGTCGTCTCGTTAACAGGGTAAAAAATGGTTATCTCATCCAATATCCCTATGCGTCCATAGTACCAATCATAATATTTGCTTCTAAGAAAGTTATCAGGGGCCATTTCAGATAACCAGTAAATACCTGGTTTGCCATGTTGAAGATGAAATTGATAAACAGGGTCAAGTAAGTAAGCCGCTGAAAGGTATTGGCTTTTAAGCAGAGCGAAGACATCTGTGCCCAACGTATTAGTGAATGCAGGTGTTGGCGTTGATTCAGCGTTGTAGACTAACACGATAATATTTTCAAACTTTAATATGGAGCGTAGAAACTCTGAAAAATCTGAAAAAAAAGCCGGGCTACCCTTAGAGCTAATCGCTGTTGCTAATCTATTAATATAACAAGTATCCATACATACCTCCTTTGGGTTATATACCACCTAATTAACTATAAGTTAACATATTGATAAATATTAGTGGTACTAATAAATTTGGTAATCATAATTATAAATAAGCATAACAACCGCCGTAGATGGCTTTAAAGGGGATTTAACAATGAATAATACGTCTTATATGAATTATGCCGAAGGTGGCGGGGATTTTCGTCGTAAAAGGGTATTGCCAATACTCGCAGTTTTGGCAGTAGTGTACTCAGTATCATTGTTTCTTGGTGTGCATATAAATGCGGTAGTGTTAACTATATTTTTGATGATCACATTATGTTTATTACGCATACCTGTCGCTATTGCATTAGTTATCGCCGCAGTATTAGGAGGGCTTCATGCAGGGCTTACTATGGAAGCTACCATAGCGGCTCTTAATGATAATTTGCTTGCGGGCTCCCAAGTTGGTATGACCTATATCATGATCGGCGCATTTGCAGTCGCTCTAGCACGCAGTGGTTTACTTGAAATGCTGGCACGCAAAATAACGCAAAACTTAGGAGTCGATGAAGCTGCAACCAATAAAGGAGTGAAGTGGACTCTCTTTCTTATCTTTATAATAGCTTCTTTAATGTCACAGAATCTTATTCCTGTGCACATTGCCTTTATTCCGGTGTTGATTCCGCCTTTATTGGGCGTTATGAATAAACTGCGCATGGATAGACGCGCAGTCGCGTGCGTTTTAGCCTGCATGATAAGCTCAAGCTATTTACTATTACCAACCGGTTTTGGTGCTATTTACCTTAATGAGATATTACTTGCCAATGTTAATGAAATAGGTGAATCACTAGGTTTACAAGCAACGCCTGCGATGGCGCCTAAAGCGATGGCTTTACCGGTACTAGGTATCGTACTTGGTATGTTAGTGGCTGTTTTTATTACCTATCGCAAGCCTCGTGATTATAAAACAGTGCCCTTAACAGAGCTAAATAAGGATGCAAAGCCTATTAGTTTGAACCTCACTCAATTAATAGCAACAGTGACAGCTTTGGTCGCGGCACTGGTATGTCAAATTCAGTTTGATTCACTTTTTATTGGTGCGATGGTGGGGTTTGTCATACTGAGCTGCGCCGGTATTTTTCGCTGGCGCGATCAGGATGATGTATTTACAGAAGGCTTACGTATGATGGCACAGATTGCCGTTATTATTACCATTGCCTCAGGTTTTGCCGGTGTTTTAAATGCCACTAATGAGATTGCACCATTAGTATCAGCAGCCGCAGACTTTATCGGTGATAACAAAGCGTTAGGTGCTGCCATTATGTTACTGGTCGGCCTGTTCATCACGATAGGCTTTGGTGACTCTTTTGCCTCAGTGCCAATTTTGGCACCAATCTATATTCCATTGTCATTAGCATTGGGCTTTTCACCTCTTGCAACTATCGCACTGTTAGGTGCAGCGGCGGCGCTAGGTGATGCGGGCTCACCTGCTTCAACTATCACATTAGGTGCGACTTCTGGTTTAAATGCAGATGGCCAGCATGATCATATCAAAGACAGTGTTATCCCAACTTTCTCACATGCAAACATTGGCATGATCTTATTTGCTTGGGTAGCAGCGATGGTGCTTTAACTTAAAACGTAATGCAGCTGCTATGTCAGCGGTATTTTGATCTATACAAATTAATGGTAATCAAAGATGAAAAAAGTAGCTTTATATGAGCTCTCAAAGCTCACTGCTGATCAGCGTGCGCTTTTACTAACAAGGCCTGAAGATGATATTGGAATCTTCATAGAAAAGGTCAAACCACTGATTGAAGATGTACGTAGCACAGGTGATGCAGCACTTGTGAAGTATGCAGCCAAGTTTGATAATGCACATTTCACTACAGCTGAAATTGGCGCGAGCAAAGCCGATATTGACGCCGCATTTAATCAGCTAGATAACAGCGTCATTGAAGCGCTCGAATACAGTGCTGATAATATTAGACGCTATCATCAAGAGCAAATGCCGGGTGAAATGTGGCTAAAAGAAATTAGCCCAGGCGTATTTGCAGGTGAGCGCTATACAGCCATTGATAGCGCAGCGCTGTATTCACCACGCGGTAAAGGCTCATTTCCCTCGGTAACGTTAATGGCTGCGATACCAGCGGTTGTTGCAGGAGTAAAAGAGCCTATTATTCTTACCCCAGCCGGTGCTGACGGTAAAATAGATCCAGCAACACTAGTTGCAGCAAGATTAGCAGGTGTTGAACGTATTTATAAAGCCGGTGGTGCGCTAGCCGTTGCCGCCGCCGCTTTTGGTACCCAAACAATTCCCAAGTGTTTGAAAATAGAAGGCCCTGGTAGCCCTTGGCTCGTGGCCGCGAAGCAGGTTTTAGCTAATAAAATCACATCGCGGCTGCCAGCTGGGCCAAGTGATACCATCGTTTTTGCTGATCACACTGTCGATCCAGAGCTTGCTGCGATGGATCTTTTGATCGAATCTGAGCACGGTACAGACAGCTCTGCTTTTTTAGTAACAACTTCACGCGCAGTGGCACAGGGAGTCATTGCAGCGCTGCCAAGCTTTTGGGCGAAAATGGGTAAGCGTTGGGTCGAGCATTCATCAACCGTTTTAAGCGGCGAGAATGGCGGGGTGATTTTGGCTGAGAATTTGCAGCAAGCTTATGATTTCATCAATGACTACGCTCCTGAGCACTGCCAAGTGCTATCGAGCGAGCCTTTCGAGCATCTGAGTCACATTCGCAATGCCTCAGAAATTTTATTGGGTAATTGGGCAGCAGGAACGTTAGCTAACTATGTGCTAGGTCCAAACTGTATCTTGCCAACGGGAGCACAGGCTAAAGTTCATTCACCTTTAGGTGTACATGATTTTATGAAAAGCGGCACGATAGCACATGTTACCCGCGCAGGTTACGAGCAATCAGCGCCACTTGCACATCGTTTTGCAAAGTATGAAGGTTTTGATGGCCACGCCAATGCCGTGTCGGATATGAGGGTCAAAATACTCACGAAATAGCCCATAAAAATCCGCCCTAAAAATAATTACCCACCTTCGTCGAAGGTGGTTGTCGTTGCAGTTAAAAGTGATAATCATTGATATGGATCAGCTTGGCTATTCATAACGATAGCAGTAAAACGCTACCATTAATTTGGCAATTTGTGATTGTTGAAAACGTGCTGTTTGTAAACTACAGTATAGGAGATAACTGGCATATGGATTTTATACACAAAATTTTGGATACAGCAGGTTGTTAGCGTGGTGCGAAACTAAACTATAATTGCAAAGAACGGTTAGGCTGTATGGCTAGATAAGGATTTTAAATTATTAGCTATTCTCGCATGGTTTTAATATATAGGAGCTAGGTATGAGATTTTTATTGGTTATTATGCTTTCAATTGTAAGTTTAAGTGTTGCCGCTAGCGTATCGAATTCGAAGTATAATCGCCTAATTGATAAATATAATTCCCTGGGCACTTCTTGTGCTGATGATATTTATCGACTTGAAGAAAACTATGGTCAGTTACATGATGAGTCTGTGCTACTGCTCTCGAAAAATAAAGAATTGGTCGATAATTACAATGACCTTTATATTGGCTATAAAAAAGTGCTCGATAATCATGAGGAAACTAAGAAAAGTTGTAGAGAATATATAAACTCAGGTCTGGATAGCGCTAAGTATTCTGCCTTATTGAGCAATTATAAAATCATTGAAAGGAAATACTTAGAGCTGTTAAATCAAAATGCTGCTAAAGAAGTAAAGACTCCGCCAAAAGTTGATCATAGTGATTACTCTCAGACTAAATCTAGGGAAATAAATATATTCGCCTATGCAATGGCAACATTAAAAAAAATAACGTTAGACAATCGAGCGATAAATGTTGCCAATACACGCTCGTATATCAGTGAAGAAAATCGCTGCAAATTAAATACCATTATTACCGATGATGAGGGCACACAGTATCATCTCAAGCTCGACTTTATAGCTGGGATTGGTTGGTTTAAGCTATATGAAGATACAACATATTTTAAAATTGACGGCAGCGCACGAGGTGTTGCGTTTAAGGAAGGTGGTAGTGAGCAAAAAAGCAAATATCAATCCCTATATATTGAACAGGCGCTAAGGCCAATAATGGTTGATTTGTTTAATACGCTGCACGGCAGATGTTTTGTTAAAAGCTAGCATGTTTATGCGATACATTTGGCAATAGATTCTCTTTAGCTATCAGTTAGCAACAGTTGATACTGTTCAATTTTGAGCGCTAAACGTTTAGCTAACTGTTTGTTTGCAGGCCCTAGCTGTTGCAAAATATCAATCGCTTCATCACGGTATTTTATTTTTTTAGGTAGATCCCAGTGTGGCGGTGGCGGCTGTAAGTTGGTAATGCGATCCGCCAGTTTAACCATCCAAACTTCTTTAGGTTGTAATAAAATACGCACCAGGCTATCTTGCATTTGTGCTGTTTTTGTCGACAGTGTTTTGTCTTTAGAAAGGGCTCTTACGCCATCAGCTACTTGAGTGCCAAAGGCTTTTTCTATATCTGTGTAACTAACATTAGTATCTTCAATAGTGTCGTGCAATAGCGCACATTGCACCAGTAGATCAGGGTTTTGGATGCTTAAATCAGTATCTAAAGTAATTGCAGCCAACCCCTCCATCGCCACTAAACCTATGTGATTTATATAAGGGATATCTGAAGCAGGCACTTTTTGATCTTGATGTGCAGCACTGGCGAAATTCCAAGCTTTTAAATAAATATCTTGGTTCCAACAATTCATAATATTCTCCGTTAGCTAACCAATAATCGCATAATAAAAGTCTCTATTGATTTACTATTGTTTAATTATCGCTTTTAGAAAAAATAGATACGTTGATGAATAGCTAATTTCTTCTTAACGTAGATTTCATTGCGCGCTTCAAGTTTGAATTGTGTCACCGCAACTTACTGTTAATATCATTATTTGTATCACCGCTAGGTAGCAGTCACTGTGTCATGGCACAATGAATTTTTGCTAACTTAGTATGCTATTAACTTTAATCTACAGATATGAATAACTGTATTGTCGGTAGAAGTATGGCTAATTGATACCATTGCAAATTATATGCAGCGCATAAAACTAACATATTTTAAGTTTTAGTATTAACAAAATAAGAAATTAGGCTTTTATATTAGGTGGTTTTCAATTTTATTAACTACAAGAAAGTATTCACTCATTGATTGACTGTTTTTTCATTACAAAAAGTGATCAATAAACATGAATTTATATCTCTATTTTTCCTATCTTTTTTAAGGTTAACTAAGGTCTTCCTAAATTCAGGATTTTGGTTGCATTGCGTGTTGAATGAAATCAGCAGATCCCTTAGGTACCCATAAAAATAAGGCGATGAGGTAATAATTATGCACACAGTAATAAAAATAATTTCTAAAGTTACAATGATGACAGCAATAATAGGTACTAGTTTAAATGTACAAGCTGCCACTAACTGGGATTTACCTCTGGCATGGCCGGCGGACAATTACATTGTTAAATCAGTCGATAAGTTTTCCCAGGCCGTCAAAGAAGCAACGAATGGGGAGTTGGTGATTACTTTACATCCAGGTGGATCACTAGGATTTAAAGGACCTGAGATGTTTTCTGCTGTTCGCGATGGTTTGGTACCAATTGGTGATATGTTACTTAATCAGCAGTCTGGAGAAAACCCATTATTAGGGCTTGAATCACTACCGTATCTAATAGGTAGTATGCAAGAGCTACAAAAATTTGGTCAGTCTTACCGCCCTTTACTTAATGAAATCTACACAAAGGGTAATCAGAAAATACTATTCACTATTCCATGGCCGCAACAACAAATATTTACTCGCAAGGAAATCGTAACTATTGAGGATATGGCGGGAGTAAAAATCCGCACTTACAATAAGTCATCGACTGAAATTTTAGAAGCGACAGGAATGACTGCTGTACAGCTTCCTTGGGGAGAGGTCGTTCCATCTTTAGCAGCCGGTGCTATTGATGCTGTAGCTACTTCATCACCTTCTGCTGTCGATGGCTCATTTTGGGAGTTTTTGCAATATGCATATCCAACTAGACAAACATGGAATACTAATATAGTGAGTGTGAACCTTGATGCTTGGAATTCATTATCAGCACAAGATCAGCAGGCAGTAGAAGTGCTTGCCAGTGAACTTGAACCTCAGTTCTGGCAAATGGCAGTTACTGTGGATGCACAGCAAATGAAAACACTAGCTGATAACGGCATGACTAATGGCCAAATTAGTGATGAGTTACGTGCAGAGCTAGCGAAACGTGCTGAGCCGTTACGTGAAGCCGCTTTGAAAAAATTAGGCGAGCAGGCATTGCGTGTTGTTGAAGATTTTAACGAAAAACGCTAATCCTTGATCTTGATTTGATCGAACGATTGTGTAGCGCTTTGCTATAGGGTCGTTTTTAATAACTTATTTTAGTCGAGGTTGGTATGTGGCACTACATTACCGTTTTTGTCGATAGATTTTCCCTGTTATTAGCGTACTTAGCCGGAGCATCTATTTTGTGTATCGCGCTTATGCAGCTGCTCGAAATCATGCTTCGCAATGTGTTTAATATCAGTTTACCTTTTGTATGGGAGTACGCATCATATCTACATATGGGAGCTGTTTTTCTCGCAGCGGGTTATACGCTCAGAGTAGGCGGGCATATAAGGGTTACTTTATTGCAAAAAATACACCCACGCGCATTTGAGTGTATGGCAACGACTGTCGCCTTGTGTATCAGTGCTTTTTTGTCAGTAGCTCTGGTTAAGTTTGCCTACAATTATGGACTAAGTGGCCGCACTTCAGGAACTGTCAACGATGTACCGCTTGTCTATCCCGCAGCTTTCGTTGCATTTGGCGCACTAATGTTAACCTTACAACTGTTTTTACGATTGGTTGCAAGCATTATTGGCCAGCCAGTTGAGCTTACTGACTCTACTATAAACGCGACTCAATAAACCATAAAACTCCTTAAAACAGTCAGGACTTGATAGATGCCAATACCTATAATAACCACAATTTTATTAGTCTTTAGTTTACTTGCATCAGGTGCTTGGGTAGCACTGTCTTTAATGGGTGTTGGTATTAGTAGCCTTTCACTCTTTCGCTCTATCCCTGTCGATAAAATACTTGCCCAAACAACTTGGAACGGTCTAGCATCACCAGAGCTGGTCGCATTACCGCTATTTATTTTAATGGCAGAGCTATTGATGCGCTCACGTTTTATCGACGGATTGTTTTCAGCGCTGGAGCCTTGGGTTAGAAAACTTCCTGGTGGCTTGATGCATATTAATATTTTAGGCTGTACCTTTTTTGCTCTGATATCAGGATCTTCTGCAGCGACGACCAGTGCTGTAGGTAAAATTACGGTGAAAGAGTTAGAGCAAAGAGGCTACGATCGCTCTATGGCGATGGGCTCATTAGCTGGTGCTGGTACGCTGGGCTTTTTGATACCACCAAGTATTATCATGATAATTTATGGCGTATTGTCACAAACCTCTGTGCTTAAATTATTTGCAGCGGGATTAATACCTGGAATTTTGCTCGCGCTGTTACTTATGTCTTACATTGCAGTGCATGCAATGATCAAACAAAGAAAGCAGTCTGATAAACTCGACCAACAAGAAACTAAAGCTACAACAAGTGTTTCAATTTGGTATGAGAGATTTTCGCAATTACCGGCGTTGATTCCATTCTTTGTGTTGATGGGAGTATTACTTACTTCACTTTACGGTGGTTTTGCCAGCCCGTCAGAAGCTGCTTCTATTGGTGTTGGCGTAACATTAATTATTATGGCAATTGAGCGCAGTTTAACTTGGAGTGGCTTAAAGGCTGCGTGTATTGGTACCGCTAAAACAGCCAGTATGCTTGGGCTGATCATTGCAGCAGCGGCATTTTTATCTACAGCTATGGGATTCTTGGGGTTGCCGCAAGCCATTTCATCTGCAGTCAATGCTTTGGATTTAAGCCCGATGCAATTAATTGCTTTATTGGTCGTCAGTTACATCATACTGGGTTGTTTCTTAGAGGGAATGTCTCTCATTGTAATGACACTACCTATCGTGCTTCCTATTATTATTAGTGCAGGCTATGACAAAATTTGGTTCGGGGTGTTCCTTATTATAGTCGTGGAAATGGCTCAAATTTCACCTCCAGTTGGTATGAATTTATATGTGATACAGGGATTGACAGGTGAGAGCCTTGGTAAAATAGCCCGCTCGGTCGCACCTTTCTTTGTATTGATGGTGTTATTTGTCTTTATCTTGGCAATGTTTCCACAGTTAGCAACCTTTCTTCCCTCTTTAATGTAAACGAGAGTATAGGTTCATCCGATTAAGCCGCTGCTGACAAGCGATATACAAAATTATTGTCGGTCATATTTTACTAAATAATAGCCAGCGGCTTAAGTCTTTGTATTAACTTGAGTAAATGTAAATTTATGAATCAGATAAATGAGCCAAAAACATCACTTCAGTTTAGTTTTATGGGTGAGGGGGCTCTATTGTGCGAAGTTGTTAACGCTAATGCTAAGCTTGAACTGGTTGTTCAGCAAAGAATTTGGCAATTAGCGCACAGTGTTAAGGAGCAGCTTGGTGTATTAGAAGTCGTGCCAGGGATGAATAATTTATTGGTCGTTTTTGATCCAATACGTGATTTAGTAACCAACCTCAAAGCGCAAATACAGCATCTTTGGATGGTGCAGTTGGCGACATCTACTGATAACTGTTCTGCTAAGTTACATCATATACCTGTTGTTTATGGTGGTGATATGGGAGTTGATATAGTCGATTTAGCAGCTTACGCAGGCTTGAGCGTTGAAGAGGTAATAGAGCGCCATAGCCAGGCTGAATATACTGTATACGCATTGGGTAGTCAGCCAGGTTTGCCGTATTTGGGCGGCTTAGATCCGCAGCTTAACAAACCTAGACGCGCCAGTGCACGTACACAAGTAAAGGCAGGAGCAGTTATTATTGGTGGCTCTCAAGCCAGTGTTTTGTCTCGCACTTCTGCTTGTGGCTGGCACATCATCGGTTACACTGCAATTGAATGTTTTAATCCGGCCAGCGAGCCAGCGGCTCTTTTTTCCCCAGGTGATACTGTTAAGTTTATTGTGGAAGAGGTGCGCTTGTGATTGAGGTGATCATGGCTGGAATGTTAACGAGTGTACAAGATCATGGCCGCAAAGGTTATCGCCAGATAGGCGTTGGTCTAAGTGGTGCTATGGATGACTTTGCATTGAGTGTTGCGAATTTATTACTTGGCAATCCAAACGAGGCAGCTGCTCTTGAAATCACGCTTGGCGGTTGTGCGTTAAAGTTTAAAAGTGATACGACAATTGCACTAACCGGAACTGATATGAAAGCAACATTGGATGGCCACCCCATACCTTCTTGGTGGGCTGTTAGTGTAAAAGCGGATCAAATTTTGAAGATGGCCATAGCACCCAAGGGGCTGCGTAGTTACCTCGCGATAGCTGGCGGTATTGATGTACCATTAATAATGTGCTCACGCTCGACGGATCTAAAAGCTGGCTTTGGTGGTTTTAATGGTCGAGCTTTAAAAGCTGGAGATTATGTCAAAGTATTTACCTCTCATCAGCAGTACTACTTAAAGCAAGGTTTTGGTATATCAAGGCGACTGCAAAACGAGTCTAAGGATAGCAATGTCGTGGTTCGTATATTGGCTGCTGCGCAATGGAATGATTTTAGTAAAGAAGCACAGTGCCTTTTTTTGAATTCACCATGGCTCGTTACACCACAAAGTAATCGGCTTGGTTATTGCCTTAGCGGACCTGTCATCGTAGCTCAAAAGCAACAAGAACTATTATCTCATGGGATTTTACCTGGTTGTGTGCAAATGCCACCATCAGGACAGCCGGTAATCCAGCTTAATGACGCGAATACTTGTGGAGGTTACCCTAAGCTAGGTGTCGTGATAGAGGCTGATTTGCGAAAATTAGCCCAAGTTCGACCAGGTGAGTCGATTAGCTTTCAGTTGTGTACGCAACAGCAGGCAGTGCAAGCTCGAACGCAATTACAAGAGCAGCTAACTAGCCTAAAATTGCAAGCTGAATCAATGCGCAAACGACTTAGCGATCCATTATTTTAAACTCATATAATTTTATATAGCCTCTAGTGACAGGAACAGATATATGCAAACGATAGACCTTAATTCAGATTTAGGTGAAGGTTTTGGTGCCTACACTATTGCAGACGATGATGCGTTATTAAAGATAGTTTCTTCGGCGAATATCGCCTGTGGTTATCATGCCGGAGATCCTATGGTGATGGATAAAACGGTGCGTCGAGCACTTGAATGTAATGTGGCTGTGGGTGCGCACATTGGCTATCCTGATAAACAGGGGTTTGGTCGTCGTGGGATGATGTTTTCTCTTCGCGAATTAGAATTAATGACAATTTATCAATTAGGTGCATTACAAGCGATTACTGAGGCTGCTGGTGGCACCTTGCAACATGCTAACTTTCATGGTGCTCTTGGTAATTTATCATTTATTGACACAGATGTTGCCCGTACTCTGGTAAAGGCGATTAAGGTTTTTGACCCTAATTTGAAATATATTGGTTTGCCCCATACTGCTGCTGCTCAAGAGGCTGAACGTATTGGCTTGCAAGTTGTGTATTCTTTTTTGGCTGATAGAGCCTATACAGCGGACGGATTACTGGTTCCTCGCTCTCAGCCAGGTTCAGTAATTAAAGATGCGGCGCAAATAACTGAGCGTGTTAAGTGCGTGGTATCACAAGGGATAGTGACAACCATTGATGGCAATGAATTAAAAATGCCGGTTAACTCAATTTTGATTCACAGTGATACTACAGGTGCATTGGCTTTAGCTGACACCATTCGTAATGCTGTGCTTTGTTGTGACAGTGTTATTAAGCCTTATGGCCAATTATAGCTTTTTCTTAGCAAACGCTATTAGTCCAATGTGTAGCGCTTTGTGGGGTTAATCAATATTTTTAAGTAAGCAGGTTGACGTTATATAATTTTAGCCACTTTGTAGTAGTTTACTAAAATCACAGGTTTTTTTAGCGTAACTTGCGACATCTTTGTAAATCTGAGCATTGCGATCTGCGCGATAAATGGCCGAATATCGAATAGCTGGCAGTTTAGGTTCTATATCGATTGTTCTTAGTTGGCCTTGCTCTACTAGAGAGCTCATCGCTTGTTGCGGTAAATAAGTAATCCCTAAACCAGATAAGGTGAGGCCAATTTGGGCGATGAGGTTGTTACTGATTAACGTTTGCGAGGTCATCACTTGGTTTTTAGCAAACCATCGATCATAAATAAGGCCTGTGCCTGATTGTGAGCCCTGAGTCAGTACGTTAAATTGAGTAATATCTTGTAGTTGTACTGGCCCTTTTATATCGGTGTAATCTGGGGTGCACATCCAAGAGTTTTCCACAGAGCCTAATGGGTGCACTTTGAAGCGCTGATTCTCTTGAATATCCGGAACAATAATAAAGTCTAATGAATCATCGATCATTTTATCAAAAAGTGTAGAGCTGAGCTCAACATGTGGTTCTAGAATAATACGTGGATAATGCTTTTTAATCAGCTGTATTAATTTAGGTAGCCAGGTCAGTGCGGTTAGCTCAGTGACACCAATACGAAAGCGCTTATGTAATACCGCAGGCGTTGCCATACATTCCAGCGTTTTATCGCGCATCTCTATCAGCTCTTTTGCCATTAGTAATAATTCGCTACCTTTTTCTGTGAGCTTTGCGTTACGCAATGATCGATCGAAAATAGGCATGCCGAAGATAGTCTCTAATTCATTGATTCTTTTAGATATAGCAGACTGTGTCGTATGTAACTTATTGGCTGCAGCGCCAAAACTACCCATCTCAGCTATCCAATATAGTGCTTCAATCTGTTTGAATGTGATCATTATCTTATACCTATCGATGCGGTTAATAGAGAGTAGGGTTGTGCTGTGTTTGTAATCGTTGTTATCAATGATAGTAAGTTATTTTCATGAGGAAAAGAAATTAAATTTTTATAATTATCATGAATTAAAGTGATCAAAATCTATTCCAATTATTCGCTTTTTTATTTTTAGCAAATAAATAGACTGACCATATAAATATATACGCCAGCAGAGGAAGCTTTTGCTGAGCATTGAATGTATATCGACTATATCAATTATCAGGGTTTATTTATGAAGAGTGTTATCCCAGCCAGTCACACAGCATTTTCAGCATCACCATTAAATGGTGAGTTAATGACGCAGATTCGTGAAAAATTTCATTATACACAAGAATGTCCTTACGCTGGCAAGCGCATTTATTTTGAAAGTGCTGGTGGCTCTTTAACCTTAAAATCGGTGGTTGAGCAAAGCGCAAAAATAAGTGCAGTGCCCGATAACGAACATCGTAATAACCCAGCATCTAAAGCGATGAGTGATATTGTCGAGCAGGGGCTAACCGATCTGCGTACGTTATTTGGTGCTAAAAGTGGCATCGTTTTTGGTGGTGAAACGGGAACTGAATGCTTATTTCGTTTAATTCGCAGCGCGGTACTTGCAGCACCTGCAGGTGGCTCGATTCTATCTAGCTCGGTTGAGCATCCAGCAACTTATAGTGCGACTCAACTGTGGGCTCAAGGTACTTCAAGGCAATGGATAGAGGTAGGGTTTGACACGCAAAGCGGTGTTGTTAGCGCCTCAGATTATGCTGCTTGCGTTCGCCCAGATACCCGTGTTGCTACTGTGATCCACACTAATCCTGTTACCGGTATTGTGATGGATGTAAAGGCGATTATTGAGGCTATTAGAGCAGTAGCGCCTGAGTGTTTTATTATAGTCGATGGCATTCAGCATGCACCACACGGTTATTTAGATGTTGAAAGCTACGGTGCGGATGCCTATGTATTATCACTATATAAAGTGTATTCAAAATTCAATAACGGCTATGGCTGGGTATCTGATCGCATGAGCTGTATTGCTCACGATCGTCTGCTAGGCAAAGCAGATAATGTTTGGGAGCTAGGCAGTCGTGATCCATCGGCATTGGTTGCTGTCAGCGAAGTGGTCAAATATCTAGCTTGGCTAGGGCAACAATTTACCGAAAAGACAGCTATTAGAGATCAGTTGCGTGCTGCCGGTAAAGTGATGCTTGCGCACGAACACTCATTAATTTCACTATTGCTAAACGGTAGTGATCAGCACCATGGGCTGATTGATATGCCTGGTGTTAGTGTGGTTGGCACAATGGATATTAATCAGCGCGAGGGGGCAGTATCGTTTAGCGTAGAAGGTATGCAGGCTGTTGATGTGGTCGCTTTACTAGGTGATCGCGGGATACGTATTCACGCGCGCTCAAACGATATGTATTCAGGTAATATTCTGCGACCACTTGGGCTTGATTCAGTCTCTAGAATTTCATTTGCTCACTATAACACGAAAGATGAAGTGGCCTTTTTTCTAGAGCAATTACTAGAAATTATAAAGCAGTAAAAACGTCTATATCGATAATAATAAAAGGATAAATCATGTCTACAAAGCATAAGTTTTCAAAGTTCGTTATCTCAACAGTTATTGGTTTGAGTTCATCAATCTCTACAACAACAGTCAATGCGCAACAGAGCTATATCACTATTGGCACTGGTGGTCAGACAGGGGTTTATTATGTCGTCGGCCAATCCATGTGTCGTCTAATTAATCGCAATCAACAGAGCCACGGTATTAAGTGTACAGCACCATCAACAGGGGGTTCAGTTGCCAATATCAATGCGGTTCGCAAAGGCGAACTAGATTTAGGTGTTGCGCAATCTGACTGGCAGTACTATGCCTTTAATGGCACTAAACACGCTTCTTTTATAGATCAAGGTGCGTATAAAGATTTACGTGCATTGTTTGCTATTCACAGTGAACCTTTTACTGTGGTTGCACGTACCGATTCAGGTGTGAAAACGTTTGATGATTTAGTGGGTAAACGTGTCAATATAAATAATCCAGGTTCTGGAACACGCGGTACTATGGAAGTTATTATGGCTGAAAAAGGCTGGACTAATGATACTTTCAAATTAGCAGCAGAGCTAAAATCATCTGAGCAGGCACAGGCATTATGTGACAATAAGCTTGATGTTATTTTATCAAATGTCGGTCACCCATCAGGTATTATCAAAGAGGCGACTGCTTCTTGTGATACCAAAATCATCCCTGTGACAGGCCCAGTATTTGATAAATTAATTGCTGAAAATGATTTTTACGCACCAGCGGTGATTAAAGGTGGGCTATACACTGGTAATGATAACGATATAGCAACTTTTGGTAATGCTGCCACAATGGTGTCCTCAGCAAAAGTTGATGCTGATACTGTTTACGAAATTGTTAAATCTGTGTTTGATAATTTTGATAACTTTAAGCGTCTTCACCCTGCATTTGCTAACTTAGACCCTAAAGAAATGATCTCAAATGGCCTTTCTGCACCATTGCATGAAGGTGCTATTCGCTACTACAAAGAACAAGGTTGGATGTAATCATATAACCGAGTAAGAGGCGCATTAGCGTCTCTTTTTTTTGATTAGAGGAACCTTAGGCCAGGTATTTATACCAGCCATGGGTTGAACCAAGGCGTAAGGCTTCAAGATGATTATCTTTCTAGGAGCTCTCTATGATTATCTTTGTAGGAGCTATCTACGATTATCTATCCAAGGGTTACGCCGAGCAGAGGCAGGCAATGGTGGCTAGCGATGATACATTTTGCTGTATGCCTGAAGGCTTCAGCGGTAAATGACTATTGTCGCCTTTAACTGGTGACGACAGCTAAGGATGTGTTGCATTCAAAATAATTTATGGGATTAAGGCAACATCTCGACCTTTATATCTCAAACAAACAAGGTCTTAAAGCTCAGCCATACTGCACTTTATTTAGCCTTTGTTATATACTCTATTCTGGTTATGCCGCTTTTGCTGCTAGCGATAAATTTATCAGGAGAGAACATGAGCCAGCTTGATTCCTTAAACAATAGTGCAACACAACCTCAACTAGGTATCTTGCATATATGTCTCTCTACTGGTTGGGGTGGTCTTGAAATGTATCCATCGCGCATGGGTAAAGAGTTTATCGATAAAGGCTATCGTGTGTTTGGGCTCGCATCTGAAAACTCTCGTGTCGCTAAAGCTATGACAGAGGCTGGGATGGATGTGTTCAGTGTGCCTAAAAAATCATCTTTGCTAGGGCCCAAGCTTTTTGCATTAAATAAATGGCTTAAAGTTAACCGTGTGCAAATAGTGCATTGCCATAAGTCGGGTGATATTTTGATCTCAGCGCTCTTGCACGTACTCACTCAGCGCTATACTTTGTTTACTGAACATATGGGTGGGCGTCGTCCAAAGAAAGATATCTATCATCGCTGGGCGTATGGGCACGTCAATCAGGTACTGTCTATTAGTAATGAAACGTATCAGCGTAACATCAAATCATTACCGGTAGCGATAAGTAAGATCGAGCGCCTTTGGCTTGGCACCTATATAGAGGAAAAAGCTTTTAACGAGCAGACTCGCCCCCACTTGTTGGCTGATGAGTATGGCCTTTCACACGATACAATTTTTATTGGGTCAGTAGGGCGTATTTGTGATGGTAAAGGGCAGGCTGACTTGCTGGCAGGTTTTGAATTGATTGCGAAAGATTACCCTGATGTACATTTGGTTCTCATTGGTGGCTTAAACCCTAATGAAGGTGCGGATGAGCGTGTCTCGCAAGATTTGCAAAACAAAGCCAGTGAATCCCCGTTCGCAGATCGTGTCCACCTTGCAGGTTACCGTAAAAACGTATCGACATTACTGCAAGAGATTCAAATAGTGTGCTTGCCTTACTGGAATGAAGCGTTTGGGCTGACCGCGATTGAAGCGATGGCGCAACATTGCGCTCTGGTGGTATCAAACACAGGTGCGCTGCCAGAAATTATGGAAGAAACAGGTGTGTATTGTACACCTCAAGACGCTGTATCTATCGCCAGTGCTCTCAAAAGTTATCTCGATGATGATGTGCTACGTGAAACGAATGCGAGTAATGCTTATCATCGGGCACTAAAACACTTTTCAATGCAAGGGCATGCCGACGCTCTTGAGGTGATGTATTTAGATGGGGCTGCGACATTATCTTCTTAAAAGGATCGTTTATTGGCGTCAATATCATCAACTCAAACACATTAAAAATGTGTTGAGTTATTTAAAGGCAATGGCTGAGGTTATAAACTCTGATAGCGTTGTTACCAAAAACATCCTGCTCAGCTAGCCTGTGTGTATGTAGATAGTCTTTAGTTATTTTAATCCAGGTGTCATAACTAGAAGCAAGTAAGCATACAGGCCAATCACTCCCCCAGATTATGCGTTGATCTCCAAACACTTCAAATAATGTCTCTATATATGGCAATAAATCTGCTGCAAGCCAAGTACTATCGGCTTCAGTGACTAGCCCAGAAAGTTTACAAGTGACTTGTGAAAGCTCGCTAAAGGCAAACATATCAGCGCGCCAGTGCATTATATCTTGGGCTTTAATATTCGGCTTTGCTCCGTGATTGATGACTATTTTCAGCTTTGGGTGTTGATTGGCGATTATTTTCAAATTGCGAAGGTGTTTAGGTAATACCAGTGCATCAAATACGAGCTGGTGTTTAACTAGAGCCTGTAAGGCGATAGCAACATTAGGTTTGAGCATCCAGTCAATATCATCAATATCTTGAATCATTGGCCGAATCCCGACGATTTTTCTATGTTTAGATAGCTCGGCAATACGCTTAGGCGCACTCTGGCAGTTTAAATCTACCCAACCTATGACGCCTTTAATCGCTTCGTATTCATTACTAAGTTGTATTAAATAATCGGTTTCAGCGTCGCTAGGGGCTGCTTGGACGAGTATTGTCCCAGCTATATTATGTGCCTTTAGTAAGGGCGCTAAATCATCGGGCAAAAAATCTTTATACAATGGAGCTAAATCAGCTGTTAACCAGCCATAGTCGTTTCGCTCTAATTGCCAAAAATGCTGATGAGCATCAATTATCATAGTTAATTATTTCCGTTTTGACGATGATGTTAACGTGCATCGATAAATTGATATTTATACTTTGAAATACTCAGCATGAGTTTCTTCTAAAGGCAGAATTCTAGGTACTAGCAACTCAAGATGATACTTCATCGCTTTTCTTGCAGCTGTCGCATCTTGCTCTTTAATTGCGAGAAGAATAGCTTCGTGCTCTTTTACGGCTTCAATAGGTCGTCCCTGTTCAGGTAAAACTAACATCCGCGCGCGAGTAAGATGTAAAGAAACGCTATCTAGTACATGAGAGACACCATCAAAACCGGTGAAATTCATTAGTAAAGTGTGAAATTCTTCATCTGCTTCATAAAAACCTGCAAAGTCTTCGTCTTCAACTAGTAAGCGCTGCATTCGAACATTACGGGTTAGCGCTGCTAATTGCTCAGTCGTTCGCTCAAGCGCCACTTTTTCAACGGCTGCTATCTCTAAAGCTTGTCTTAAGAAGCTGGCTTCACGGATCTCATCCATCGAAAAGCATGAGACTTTCGTCGCTGATTGGGGGATTACATCCACCAGCCCCTCTGATGAAAGTTTAGCCAGTGCCTCTGACACCGGCGATCGAGATACTCCTAGCTGCTCACATATAGCGCCTTTGCGGATTAATGTACCCGGCGGGTATTGCATTGAAAGAATAGCATCTCTCAATGATTGATATACCCGTTGGGACATTGAACCACTCAAGTTTTGTATTTTAATAAGTGATGGTTCAGTCATAATTATATTACCTTTGTACTAACATGTTAGTTGACGATTGTTAATCTTGGTGTTAGTTTAATATACAACAACAATAATTAAATGTGAATTAAGAACAGGGGATTACCCATGATCATTGGGTCAAAACAAACTATTCGTTTACATATAAGTGATAATGTGACGATCGCTTTAAGTAATCTTACCAAAAATAGTAAGTTAAATGAATTTGCTGTAACAGTGCTCAGCAATGTTACAAGAGGTCATAAAATTGCCGTCAAAGACATAGCGAAGGGTGAAAACATTATTCGTTATGGGCAGATTATTGGGCAAGCACTGCAAGATATCAGTATCGGCGAGCATGTGCATGTACAAAACATGGGCATGAGTGAGCACCATCAAGATTATGCTTTTTCTGTACAAAGCGACCCTCTTCCTACAATTGAAACTGCTCGTAGCTTTAACGGTTATCATCGTCAAAATGGTAAGGTAGGCACACGTAACTATATCGGAATTTTGACATCAGTAAACTGTGCAGGCTCGGTAGCGCGGTTCATTGAAGAAGCTGCTAATAAAGAGAATTTTCTGCAAGATTATCCAAACATTGACGGTATTGTGCCTATTGTTCATAGCACTGGCTGTGGGATGTCGAATCAAGGGGAAGGTTACGAGACGCTACATAGAACCCTGACAGGTTATGCGGATAACGCAAACTTTGGTGGGATTCTGTTAGTGGGCCTTGGCTGTGAAGTTTTGCAAGTATCAAGCTTAGTTGATCAACAGCCAAGTTCTGCGTTTCGTTATATGACTATCCAATCAGAGGGTGGCACACGTAAAACGATAGCGAAAGGTTTGCAAGAATTGCATCTGTTAGCTAAAGAGGCAAATAAAGCGACACGTGCACCAGCGCCTGTTAGTGAGCTGATGGTAGGTATGCAATGTGGAGGCTCAGATGGCTATTCAGGTATTACTGCCAACCCTGCGCTAGGGCATGCCTCTGATTTGTTAGTTCAACATGGTGGCACCAGTATCCTTTCTGAAACCTCAGAAATATATGGGGCAGAGCATCTTTTAACTCGCCGTGCGGTATCTAAAGAAGTCGGGCAAAAACTCATCGATAGAATACATTGGTGGGAGGATTATTGTGCGCGAAATGGTGGCGAAATGGATAATAACCCAAGCCCTGGCAATAAAAATGGCGGCTTGACAACCATACTTGAAAAGTCTTTAGGTGCGGTTGCTAAAAGTGGTCGTGCGCCATTAACGGATGTCTATTTATTCGCAGAGAAAATAGATAAAAAAGGCTTTGTTTTTATGGATAGCCCAGGCTTTGATCCATGCTCAGTCACAGGGCAAGTCGCATCGGGCGCTAATCTTATAATCTTTACCACAGGGCGCGGCTCTGTTTCCGGTTATAAACCAGTACCTTGTATCAAACTAGCGACAAACACTGAGATGTATACGCGCCTTCAAGAAGACATGGATTTGAACTGTGGCGATATTGTGACGTCAGGGGTTTCAATAGAAGAAAAAGGCGAGCAGTTGTTTGAGTTATTGATACGCATAGCATCAGGCGAAGAAACAAAAAGTGAAGCATTAGGTTTTGGTGGGGCAGAGTTCGTGCCTTGGCAAATCGGCGCTGTAATGTAATTAAAGGAGAGAACATCGTGAGACTTAAAGGCAAAAAAATATTAATAACAGCCGCTGGTCAGGGTATTGGTAGAGCAACTGCAATCGCATGCGCAAAAGAAGGTGCTCAGGTCATTGCTACAGATATAAATGAAGAGGCGCTGCAAGCGCTACACAGTGAGTATCCGAACATTCAAGTGAATGTGTTAGATGTTATGAATTCTGAGGCAGTTCAAGCGCTTGCAGATAAAACGCCAAATCTGGATGGTTTGTTTAATTGTGCAGGTTTTGTTCATAATGGCACGGTGTTAGATATCAGTGATGAAGACTGGGAATTTAGTGTTAATTTAAATGTGACCTCTATGGTGCGTATGTGTCGTGCATTTTTACCAGGCATGATCGAGCAGGCCCATGTTTCAGGGTCATCATCAGTCGTCAATATGGCTTCAATGGCTTCTTCTATTAAAGGCTTTGCTATGAGAACGGCTTATGGCGCAACTAAGGCTGCTGTTATTGGTTTAACAAAAGGTATTGCAGCGGATTTTGTAACCCAGGGCATACGATGCAACAGTGTCTGCCCAGGCACAGTTAATACCCCCTCTTTACAAGGGCGAATTGCATCTGCTGCTGATCCCGTTCAAGCTCAAAAAGACTTTGTGGCACGCCAGCCTATGGGGCGTCTTGCCGAGGTAAGTGACATTACGCCTATCGTTGTTTATCTGCTATCTGATGAAAGCGCATTTATGACTGGCCAATCTTTATTAGTAGATGGTGGTGTGACTATTTAATGTCATCTTGAGGATGGTTTTTCTAGTTTGCTTACTGTTTGTTTTATGGAGTAAAAGAGATGTCATTATTGGTTGAAATGCGAGGAATTGAAAAGCGATTCCCCGGAGTTTACGCCCTTAAAGGTGTGGAGTTTGAACTGCGCAAAGGCGAAGTACATGCATTAATGGGCGAAAATGGCGCAGGTAAATCCACTTTAATGAAAATACTGTCAGGCGTTTATAAAAGAGACGGTGGCAGCGTTAAAGTTGATGATAAGTTAGCCTTATTTGACGGCCCTAAAGCAGCTCAAAATGCGGGCATTGGTATTATCCATCAAGAACTAAGTTTGATGAATGACTTAACTGTTGCACAAAATGTATTCATTGGTAGAGAGCCGCGCTCAGCTTGGGGAGTGATCGATGAAAAACGTTTAAATGAGCAAGCGAGCGATATTTTTGAAAAGATGAATTTCAAGGTTGACCCAACAGTTGAAATTGGCAGTCTAACGGTTGCCAAGCAACAGATGGTGGAAATTGCTAAAGCGCTTTCATTTCAATCTAAGGTGCTCATTATGGATGAGCCAACTGCGGCATTAAATGATATAGAAATCGCGGAATTGTTTGTCATTATCCGCCGTTTGAAATCAGAAGGTGTCGGTATCATTTATATTAGCCATAAAATGGATGAAATAAAGAAAATTGCCGAACGTGTCACCGTCATGCGTGACGGTGAGTATATCGATACTGTTGAAGCGAAGGACACACCGTTATCAAAAATCATCGCAATGATGGTTGGCCGTGAAGTTAAGGATGAAACCATCGATATACCAGATTTATCAAACGCGCCCAATGTGCTTGAGGTTAAAAATCTAAACAGAGGTAAGGAAATTCAAGATGTTAGTTTCTCCCTTAAAAAAGGAGAAATATTAGGGTTTGCAGGGCTTATGGGAGCTGGTAGAACAGAAGTTGCGCGAGCAATTTTTGGTGCGGACCCGATAGATTCAGGTGAGATTTGGGTCAATGGTAAAGCGTGTCGGATAAGCTCCCCTAAAGATGCTGTGACTGCCGGCATTGGTTATTTGTCAGAAGATCGAAAACATTTCGGATTGGCATTAGGTATGGATGTTCGAGAAAATATTGCAATGGCGACTTTAAGCAAGTTTGCCAGTTCATGTGGTGTCTTAAATGAGCCTGAAATGAGCAATGTTGCCCATAAGTATATCGAACAGCTGGGTATTAAAACACCTTCAGATACTCAAGAAGTCGGTTTTTTATCAGGGGGTAATCAGCAAAAAGTAGTTATCGCAAAATGGTTGTTAAAAGATTGCGATATTCTTATTTTTGATGAGCCTACCCGTGGTATCGATGTCGGAGCTAAGGCTGAAATATACAAGCTGCTTGAGTCTTTAGCGCTACAAGGTAAAGCCATTATCGTCATTTCCTCTGAACTACCTGAAGTGATGAGATTAAGCCATAGAATTGCCATCATGTGTCAAGGCAAGCTAACGGGGATATTGCCTGGCGGTAAAGCAACAAATCAAGAACAAATTATGGCATATGCCGCACAGTAACGGCTAATTGGAGAAAAAAATAATGATAACCGAAAGCCAAACTAATGCACCAAACCTTATAAGTAAGTTAATACAAATGACAGCGCACCAGCGAGTGCTCGCTTTTGCAAGTCTCGTTGTTTTACTCGCTGTTTTTTCAGTGGTATCACCAAACTTTATGCAAATGTCTAATATGTTGGCAATTTTGCAGGCAACCTCTGTTAATGGCGTGCTAGCAATAGCGGCGACGTTAGTCATCATTTCTGGAGGCATCGATTTATCTGTAGGAACCTTGATGACATTTACAGCTGTTGTCTCAGGGGTATTGTTAACCAACATGAACTTACCACTGCCAATTGGTGTGTTAGGGGCAATTTTAGCAGGGGCGTTCTGCGGTTTTTGTTCAGGGTCTTTTGTTGCCAAAATGAAAATCCCTCCATTTATAGCAACATTGGGCATGATGTTGATTTTAAAAGGATTATCTTTGGTTGTGAGTGATGCTAGGCCTATCTACTTTAATGACACGCCAGGCTATGATGAGATTTCAAGAGGCTCTTTAATAGGCGAAATACTACCTTTTCTACCGATTCCAAATGGCGTATTAATTTTGTTTGTAGTGGCGGGTGTCGCTAGTTATGTTTTAAGTAAAACAGTGTTAGGACGCTACTGCTTTGGTATTGGTTCTAATGAAGAGGCTGTGCGTTTATCTGGGGTGAATACTGACAGATGGAAAATTGCAATCTATGCATTAGCAGGCGGCATTTGCGGTATCGCGGGGATATTGATTTCCTCTCGCCTAAACTCTGCACAACCAGCGCTTGGTCTAGGTTATGAGCTAGAAGCTATTGCCGCCGTTGTGATTGGCGGGACCTCTTTAGCAGGTGGCAGAGGAACGATTATAGGCACCTTGATTGGCGCGTTAATCATGGCCGTGTTGACCAATGGTTTACGTGTATTATCTGTCGCGCAAGAATGGCAAACAGTGATTACTGGGGTGATTATTATCCTGGCTGTTTATGCAGATATGATGCGTCGTCAAAAATCAAAGTAAAAAATTAACAGCAAGTAAACTGACATCTAGTCATCTTAATAAAGTAAAAAAATAATAAAATAATGGAGTAATAATTATGTTTTCACGTCGTACATTAGTAAGTCTTGTAAGTGCTGTATCTATTCTGGCGGCCTCATCGGTTGTCAAAGCTGATGAGCAGCTTTATATACCACTGATATCAAAAGGTTTTCAGCATCAATTTTGGCAAGCTGTAAAGCAAGGTGCTGACCAAGCTGCAACAGAGTTCAATGTGCGAGTCACATTTGAGGGGCCTGATACAGAGGCACAAGTAGACCGTCAGATTGATATGCTTGCCGCCGCTTTAGCTAATAAACCGGATGCGATAGGTTTTGCTGCACTAGATAGCCAGGCAGCTATTCCATTGTTACGTAAAGCTGAAAAAGCTGGGATACCTATTATTGCTTTTGATAGTGGTGTAAAAAGTGATATCCCCGTAACGACAGCGACAACTGATAACTTGGCTGCCTCTGCTTTAGCTGCTGATAAAATGGCTGAGCTTATTGGTAGTAAAGGTAAGGTAGCTGTTGTTGCGCATAGCCAAACAGGGACAACTGGAGTGGATCGTCGCGATGGCTTTCTTAATCGCATGAAAGATACATATCCAAATATAGAGGTGGTGACTGTTCAGTATGGTGATGGCGATCAATTGAAATCAACTGAAATAGCACGTGCTATATTGACTTCATATCCAGATCTAGCAGGTGTTTTTGGAACAAATGAAGGCTCTGCTGTCGGTGTGGTAAATGCGGTTCGTGAAGCTAAAGTAGAAAATGTTGTCATCATTGGTTTTGATTCTGGTTCTGCGCAAATGGATGCAATTCGCAATGGCCTGATGGCAGGTGCAATTACTCAGAACCCAGTGGGAATAGGTTACGAAACTGTCAAAGCGGCAGTGCAAACACTAAAGGGTGAGGCTGTACCTAGCATTATCGATACGGGGTTCTATTACTACACATCTAAAAATATAGATGATCCTAAAATAGCTGCTGTTCTATATAAATAATAGCTGATGCTGTGATGAGCTCATGCTCGTCACAGCATATTTGTAAAGAGGAAAAATGAATGAAATTAGTACGTTTTGGTGCAGTGGGAAAAGAAAAACCAGGGTTGATAGATAGCAATGGTCGTGTTCGTGATTTATCAGCGCATATTCCTGATTTGTGTGATGAAAACCTAAGCGCAGCAACAATGGCGAAAATACAGGCCATTGATGTTGCTACGCTACCGTTAGTTGCAGGCGTACCGCAAGCCGATTTACGCCTTGGCGCTTGTGTCGCAAATGTAGGGAAGTTCGTTTGTATTGGTTTGAACTATGCTGATCATGCTGCTGAGTCAGGCATGCCAGTACCGCAAGAGCCTGTTATTTTCAGCAAATGGACATCGGCAATTGTCGGGCCAAATGATGATGTAAAAATCCCCAAAGGTGCTGAAAAAACGGATTGGGAAGTAGAGTTAGGAGTCGTTATTGGTAAAGGTGGCAGTTATATTGATGAAGCTGATGCGATGAGTCATGTTGCCGGTTTTTGTGTCATCAATGATGTGTCAGAGCGTGCTTATCAGTTAGAGGGCACAGGTACGTGGGATAAAGGTAAAGGAAGCGATACGTTTGGCCCAACGGGTCCTTGGTTAGTAACGCCGGATGAAGTCGGTGATTTTGATGATCTAGGTCTTTGGTTAGAAGTCGACGGCAAACGTTACCAAAATGGTTCAACCTCAACCATGGTATTTAAAGTACCCCACTTGATTGCTTATTGTAGTCGTTATATGAGCTTACAGCCAGGCGATATTATTTCAACAGGTACACCGCCAGGTGTTGGTTTAGGCTTTAATCCTCCTATTTATCTAAAGGGTGGTGAACAGATGAAGTTAGGCATCGATAAACTAGGCGTACAATGTCAAAAAGTTGTTAGAGCATAATGTGACTTGTTATAGACATATATGACTAATTAAACCTTGTTCTAGCGAGAATAAGAACAGGGTTTTATTCAGCGAGTAAGCAATGAAAACAAGAATAATAGATAGTAGTGGCTCTTCAATTACTGAAATAGGCTTTGGTTGCGCAGGTGCTGGTAACTTGTTTCGAGCAGTGCCCTTTGAAAATATTTACAGTGCAGTTCGTCAAGCAAATGAACTGGGTATTCAGTATTTTGATACTGCTCCACATTATGGTGCTGGGCTTTCAGAGAGACGATTAGGGTTAGCGTTAAGTGAATTGTCTAGTAGCGATATCTTCCTCTCAAGCAAGGTTGGAAGATTACTGCGACCTGATAGTAGTGTTTCTCAAAAAGAAGCTGATGGTTTTGTTATGGCAGGGCCGTTTGATCGTGAATATGATTACACTTACGATGGTGTTATGCGCTCTTTTGAAGATTCACTGCAGCGTTTAGGTGTTAGTCGTATCAATATGCTGTTGATGCACGATATTGGTAAGTTAACCCACAAAAATGAGCACAGCGCTTATTTACAGCAAGCCATTAATGGCGGCTTCAAAGCGATGATGGAGTTAAGGGAGCAAGGGCTTGTCAATAATATCGGTTTAGGTGTTAATGAATGGGAAATATGTGATGAAGCTTTAAATTATGCGCAGTTTGATTGTTTCATGGTGGCCAATTGTTTCACATTGTTGAACAATGATATTACTGATACATTTACAGATAAATGTCGAGACAAGCAAATATCATTAATAGCTGCGGCGCCATTTAATTCTGGTATTTTGGCAAAAGGCTCTAGCGGTTTAGGGCATTATTTCTATGGTCAAGCACCAACAGCAATAGTCAATAAAGTGATTGCAATAGAAGCAGTTTGTGAGCGTTTTAATGTGTCATTACAAGCAGCCGCTATTCAATATGCATTGCGCTATGAGTGTGTTAAATCCGTGTTAATTGGAATGACGAGTGCTGATAGGGTCGTGCAAAATATTAATTGGTATCAAGAAATCATACCCAAAGAGTTTTGGGGTGACTTAAATGAAATCATCTACAAAAAATGATAATTATACCTAGTTAAATATACGCATTTATTAATCATATCCGGTTATACTTTAATATTGTCTTCATTATGTAGTATTAAAAATATACTGTTGTTATATATCAGCAAGACACATAGCAGGGGATAACACTGCTTATCGAGTCGTGGTTATTAGCTGGAGAGTGTATGCGTTTAATTTTATTGTTTTTGGGTGCTGTTCTATTTAATAGTTTAGCTATGGCTGAACCGTTGCTCATTCGACATTTAAAAGAGGCGCACAGTGATGATCGGCGCACCGAGTATTTGGTTTCTGTGTTATCTCTCGCTCTATCTAAAGTATTAAAAGAATCGCAGTATAGCTTACAGCCTGCTGAGATTTTGATGAAATCGACACGAGCAATAGACAGCCTTACATCAAACTCAATTGATGTAGTGTGGGGAATGACCTCGATGGAGCGTGAGAACAAAGCGTTAGCTGTTCGTATTCCTCTGCTTAAAGGACTGTTAGGTCACCGTATATTTCTGATTAGAGAGGGTGATCAGCCAAAGTTTTCTCAGATCAAAAGTATCGAAGAATTGAAAAAACTCTCTGCAGGGCAAGGTTCACTATGGCCTGATATAACAATATTAAAGCACAATGGTTTCTCAGTTGTATCCGGTAGTAATTATTCTGGTTTATTTAGTATGTTACACAGAAAACGCTTTGATTATTTCCCTAGAGGAGTGCATGAGCCGTGGTATGAAGTAAGTGCCTATAAAGAGCAAAAACTAGCGGTAGAGCAAAAATTGCTAATTCACTATAAAAGCCCAGTGTTCTTTTTTGTTGGCAGGCATAATAAAAACTTACATGATCTCCTAGAGCGCGGCTTAAAAATAGCTATTGCAGATGGCTCTTTTAACAAGCTGCTATATAATCATCAAATTACTAAGCAGATATTTACAGGCTAGGTGTTTTTTGATCTTGATGTGCTGCACTGGCAAACCCCCAAGCTTTTAAATAAATATCTCGATTGTAATCGTTCATAGTATTGCCCTGTCAGCCAACCTGTTGTTGTATAGTAAAAGTTGCGATTGATCTATTACTGCCTAGTTAATAGAGCTTGTAATAAAATATCAATATCATAGTAAAAAGGTGATGAAACTCGAACTATGAAAAATATAATTTCATGCTAGCTTGTAAACAATTCGCTGTAGCATTTTGTTACTGACTATATGGCATGGGTGAGCCGCTAGTAATTAAAAAAGCACTTTGCAGTCGCTTGCTAACATAACAGGGCTCTTTAACGTAGTATGAGCGGTCTTTATAATTTAGGCTCTCTTTCAAATATCTTTACGAGTGCGCCATCGCTTTTGTTTTTTCACGAGTGTTGACTGATCTATGCCAAGAGCTTTAGCAGCCGACCTAGTCGTCCCATACTCTCCTATCGCTTCAGATATTAAGCGCTGTTCTAACGCCTCTACTTGATCTTTTAAAGAGCCTTTGGCACAAACAGACGTTTTATCTGAACAAAATTCAACAGGTAACTGCGCCAAGTTAAGCAAAGGCTGTTCAGCTGTGACCACCAGTCTTTCAGTCAGGTTTATCAGCTCGCGAATATTACCAGGCCACTGATAATGACTTAACTGAGTGATCACATCTTTATGCCAGTGACACCCTTGTTCATACAAGGCATTGAAGTGCTCAATATAATATTCCAGCAAGGGCGCTATCTCATCACGCCTTTCGCGCAGCGGGGGCAATTCAATTGGCACGACATTCATTCTATAAAACAAGTCTTCTCTAAATAACCCCGCATTTACACGCTCTTTCAAATCGTGATGTGTCGCGGATATTAGCCGAAAGTTTATTATTTTAAATTCCGTACCGCCAACAGGGATAAAACGATTTTCAGCAATCACTTTAAGCAATTTTGCCTGCAAACTTAGTGGCAAATCACCAATTTCATCTAAGAACAATGTGCCATTGTTAGCCGCTTCCAGTAAACCAATTTTGCCTTTTGCTGAAGCGCCCGTGAAAGCTCCTGGTTTATAGCCAAACAGCTCTGACTCCAATAATGATTCAGGCACAGCAGCACAGTTAAGTTCTATAAATGGCCCGTCGCAAACCTTACTATACTTATGAATTGTGTTAGCTAATAATGTTTTCCCCGTACCTGTTTCTCCCTGTATCAGTATTTTAGCATTCGTTGTGGCAACTCTTTTCGCTGTGTTATAGCACGCTCTAGTATTAGCGCTAACAATAAAGTTTTCTTGATCGTCTTCATGGGCAATCGAGGTGCCGTAAAATTTTCTTAACTTCAATAATTGCTCAAGCTGCTCCTCTTTTCTCTTTGCCTGTAAAAGCTCTGTAATATCTCTTGCTGTCGTTACTACATATTCTATACAACCTTGTTGATCAAACATCGGCGTCCCCGATACGAATATTTTATGATATTCGCCAATGGTTTGAATGATGGTCACTACACGACTTTCCTTTAATACCTCCAAAGAAACAGAGCGAGAAATATAGCCCTGCTCCACCAACTTAGACATATGAAGCCCAACTAATCGATGTTTTGACAGCCCAGTCATTTTTTCATACGCTTCATTGATAGCAACGGTTATACCGTTCTTATCAGTGATATAAACACCATCACTAAGGGCATCAATTAACCGTTGAAAATCTTCATTAAATACCATTTTTACTCCTACAGTTATTAACGCATGCCTTACTAGCGAGACGTGAAGCTTGCTTAGCAAAGATCTATATAAAAGAGCACACGTTTATTTAGATAACACTGACACTGAGCCGGGCTGTTTTATCAATTTGTCTATCATGCTTATTTTTAAAGCAATAACGGGGCTGTTAACTAAGCCTAGCTATATTGCTCTCATAAGCATTAGTCAGTTTCACTTTAGCTACCGATTAATAATATAACACAGCATATAAAAGCCCATATTAATTGCATTATGCCTTGATGATAAAAATCATCAAAAAGCATACAAAGATGAATAATATCATCAATATGCCTCCTTAGTCTAAAATAACAATATATCTTTAGCCTTAAAATCATAAGCTTAAAAAATAATTTTAATTGGCATCTATATTGCTAAATTAGCTAACCAAACATAAATAAAAACAACAATGCGCCAAATTCTTGCTATTCAGATCGCCTATTATCTAGATAAATAGACGACAGGTGTGGGCACAGAGTTTGAGCAAAAACACAATCAATAATCTAAGGCATCAGCAAAACACTGGTAATCAAAATACTAAGCTCAAGCAGCTTGTCAAAGATCGCTGACGCTATCTTGATCTTATAGATGTATGAAGCGCCCTATAAATTAACAATAACAAATTGGAAATCATTATGACTGATGGCATCAAACCTTTTACCTTTAATACACCAGGCTCTATGCATATGGAATGGGGAGGAGCAAAACGACTCGGCGAGCTACTGAGCGAGTGGTTCACTCAAAGAAACCTGCTGATAGTGACAGATAATTTTTTACATGAAAGCGGCTTGTTAGAGCCAGCTAAAGAGTCGCTAAAAAAGTATGGTTTCAATGTCTCTATATTTGATGACGTAGTAGCTGATCCACCAGAACAGATATTGATAGAGTGCGTCGAACAAGGAAAAGCCAATCACGCTGATATCGTACTTGGCCTTGGTGGCGGCTCCTCTATGGATATCGCCAAGTTAGTCGCTGTTATGCTTACTTGCGAGCAACCGTTATCAGAGATGTTCGGCATTGGTAAAATAACAGGCACCAGAGCTCCACTAATCCAAGTACCAACAACAGCAGGCACAGGATCAGAAGTAACCAATATCACCATTTTAACGACTGGCGAAACCACTAAAATGGGTGTTGTATCGCAACAGTTGTACGCTGATAGAGTATTGTTAGACGCTGAATTAACTATCGGCCTACCTGCTTTGCCAACCGCTGCAACCGGCATAGATGCAATGGTTCACGCAATAGAGGCGTACACCTCAGCACATCTTAAAAACCCATTATCTGACGCTTTAGCCAAAGAAGCCTTGCGCTTACTCAGCCAGAATTTAGTCACTGCATGTCGTGACGGACAAAATCGCGCAGCCAGAGAGGCAATGTTGCTAGGGGCAAACTTAGCAGGGCAAGCCTTCTCTAATAGTCCTGTAGCAGCAGTGCATGCATTGGCATATCCACTAGGTGGCCACTACCATTTAGCCCACGGACTGACAAATGCATTAATGCTGGGCCCAGTGCTGCGTTACAACATGACTGCTGCTGCACCACTGTACGCACAATTAGCCGATGTTGTATTAGGACATTCAACAGAGTCAGTTAAAATACGCTCAGAAAAATTCGTCGAATTCATGCAGAGCTTGATGAACGAATCTGGTGCTCCACAGCGTTTACGTGAGGTGGGCGTAACACAAGAAAGCTTAGCAACGCTTGCAAGAGATGCCATGCTGCAAACGCGATTACTAAACAATAACCCTATTCCAGTAACCGAAAAAGATGCCTTGGCTCTGTACCAAGCCGCATTCTAATTCTAAACACTGCTTGCTCCTTAAAACGGGTAGTTAACTAAAAAAATAAAAAGGAAACAACTATGAGAAAAGAACGTATCGATGGCCAGGAAACTCCTTACTGGGGAATGGGGCCTTTTAAGGTAAGACTACCTTTTGTTCACTATCGCTTTGAGTGGCCAGACTACTTCCAAGGCTTATTAATGTGCGCTGTCGATCTTGCCGCTATACCATTGATGACAGAGCTGCTGGGTATGCCATTCGAAGTTGCACTGGCAGTAGTTATGCTCAATGGCGTATTTTATTTGCTGCATCACCTATTAGGCGATCCAGTGGTGCCCGGTTGGATTACTCCAGCTATCCCACTATTAATGGCATATTGCGCAACCTTCCCAGAAGGTCCGGAGCGAATTCATGCACTTGTTGCCTTTCAGCTCTTACTTGGAGCATTTGCGATTTTTATTGGCGTATCAGGGCTCGCTAATAGAGTGGTAACTCTAATACCGCAGGCCATTAAATCTGGGATTATTATCGGTGCAGGCATCGCTGCTGTCATGGCAGTGTTTAAAGTAGATGGTCGTTTTGACACTTACCCAATCACCATTACTCTGGCTGTTGGTGTCGCTTTTTACATGATATTCTCGCGTCATTTTGCTGCTCTAAAACAAAACAACGCTCTATTCAGTTTAATAGGAAAGCTGGGTATTTTCCCTATTGTTGTTATTGCCATTATCATCGCCCCAACCGTTGGTGAAACATCGTGGCCTGAAATCCAGTGGGGGTTTTCATCACCTGACTTCGTTACGTTATGGAATGAGTACACCGTATTTGGCCTTGGCATGCCGCCATTAACGATGTTTCTTACTGCTATTCCAACGGTACTGGCAGCCTACATTGTGCTATTTGGCGATGTCTTGCAAAGTAAGGCAATATTAGAAGAAGCCGACCAAGTGCGCACAGATGAGAAAATTGATTATGATCCAGATCGTGCCCATATGATTTTTGGTGCTCGTAACACTGCCATGTCAATTATAGGCCCTGATGTTGCTATGTGCGGGCCTCTTTGGGCAGCGATGCACGTCGTAATAACAGAGCGTTTTAGTCAAGGTAAGAAAGCTATGAACTCCATTTTTGGTGGCGCAGGGTCTTTCCGCTGGGGCACAAACACGGGTTTAATCTTTATGCCAATAGTGACGCTAGTACAGCCGATATTAGGCGTTGCTCTCGCGCTAACTTTATTGATTCAAGGATACGTTTCCGTAAAAATCGGTATCATGGAAGCTCGCTCTCAAAGAGATTTAGGTATTGCGGGCGTAGTGGCGGCAGTTTTAGCAACACGCGGTGCAACTTGGGCTTTCGCTGTCGGTGTCGTTTTGTGCTTACTCGTTTACGGTCGAGATTTCTTTAAAGGAGAGAAAGATAATACTTTCGTGAAAGATCAAACGAAATAATCCCTAGGAAAATGGCGTGACTAGCTCTCGCCATTTTCCTCTCTTCATCTGCCTCACCCAGAAATATTTAAAATAAAAGTTTAGTATACAAACTCGCGGCGCAGTTAGAGTATTGCAAGTTTTAATTGTTTAACTTGTTTCCAGCTGAGAAGTTGGCTCATTGAATAAGTGTTAAAGCTGCTATTTAATCATCAAATGACTAAGCAGATATTTAACGATACGTCGCTTTGCTATCAAGTAGCTGATGAGCGGCGCCAATAAGCTTCTTAGTGAGTTTGTGCTAGCTGCCAAGTTATGCTCTTTTTTGCTTTAAATTATCTAGCGCCCATAAAATGTGCTCGCTAACTAGCTCGTTACTCTCTGCTAGCTTTTGTTCTAAAGCTTGTTCGACGATTATGCCACCGTTACTATTGCCCAGTGCAACTGCTATATTGCGTTGCCAGCCGGTATACCCTGTTCTTCTAATAGCAGAGCCTTCGGTGTTTTTTAAGAAGGTTTTTTCATCCCAGTTAAAGAGCTCTAGCAAGCTGATGTCATCTAAATTCTTTCTTGGTTTGAAATCATCTTCTTCGCTAAATTTTGCGAATCTATTCCAGGGGCATACCAGTTGGCAATCATCGCAGCCAAAAATTCTATTACCTAATTTAGGGCGTAGCTCTACAGGAATCGCTTCTTTGCTCTCTATGGTTAAGTAAGAAATACAGCGACGTGCATCTAATATATTAGCACCAACAAAAGCTTGAGTAGGGCAGATGTCTAAGCAAGCAGTGCATTTGCCGCAGTGATTGGCGACAGTTTTTTCACTAGTAGGTAATGGTAGATCAATAAATAATTCAGCTAGAAAAAAATAAGAGCCTGCCTGGCGATTAATTAACAAGGTATGTTTGCCTGTCCAGCCAAGTCCTGCTTGTTCAGCTATTGCCCGCTCCATAATGGGTGCGCTATCAACAAATGCACGATAACCTAATGCCTGTGTTTCTTGCTCGATTCGTTTGGCTAATACCGTTAAGCGCTTGCGGACGGTTTTATGATAATCGCGTCCCAAGGTGTATCTTGCGATATAGGCTTTGTCTTTATCCATTAAAATATCAATAGCTTGGCTTGCAGGTGGTTGGTAGTCCATACGAACGCTAATGACCCGGCAACTTTGCGGCACTAGTTCAAGTGGCTTTCTTCTTAAGTCAGAATTATTAGCTAAATATTGCATACTGCCATGATAACCCCTCTCTAGCCATTTCAGCATTTTGTCGTGCTGCTCTGCTAGCTCGGGAATAATAATGCTTGTTTGCTGAAAGCCCAGCTCTTTAGCCCAGACATCGATTTGGTCTGCCAAATTAGCAAGTTGTTGTTGGCTCAAAGCGTTGGCGTGATTATCAGGCAAATGGAAACCCACTTAGTAAAGGTGATATGAAAGTAGCTGGTATAAAAGAATTATAAATCAAGAGATAGCAGATTAAGATGTTTTTTTGATGTCAGTGCTAAAGATACAAATAGTATAGGGCAAAATATATGCTATCAATGGCAATGGATGCTAGAATGCGAATGATTTTGAATAAAGCCAATGTGATAGGGGTAGGCATAGTAACAATGAATGAGCAATTTTACGCTGCTGATGAAGCGATGATGTTAAAGTTTGGTGGCCTATTGTTATTGGCAATGCAACAACAAGGTGTTGTTTTCCTTAAAGGTGATTTAGGTTTAGGTAAAACAACTATTTCTAGAGGCGTTATCACTGGCGCAGGCCATACTGGCGCAGTGAAAAGCCCTACCTATACATTGGTAGAACCTTATGATTTTACCGGTTTCAGTGTTTATCATTTTGATTTATATCGATTAAGTGAGCCAGAAGAACTTGAATATCTAGGTGTTAGGGACTATTTTTCAGACAATATGCTAAGTTTGATCGAGTGGCCGCAAATGGGTGCTGGTTTTTTGCCTAAAGCTGACTTAGAGATTACATTAAGTCTCAAAAACGAAGGTAGGTTACTCAGTTGCCAAAGTAACACCGAACAAGGCAATTTGGCGCTAACATATTTAAGTGATCATTACCTAAAACATCCATAAACATGCAGCATAAGTATTAAAAATGAGTCAATATTTGTTAAAAATAACTATCTTTACTTTATTGCTATTATTCAATAGTTCAGTGTTCGCTAAAGAAAGTGTCAAGAATGTTCGCATGTGGCTAGCACCTGAAAGCACACGCTTAGTGTTTGATCTATCGGCAGCGGTCAAGCATACAGTGTTTACCTTACAAAACCCTGATCGCATAGTGATTGATATTGAGGATACGGGTCTTGATTTTGATTTATCTACTTTAGCGCTTAACAAAAGTGCCATTAAAAAAATACGGGCAGGCAATTCTCAGCCATTAAGAATTGTGATTGATTTACTTGAGCCATTGCAGCCTAGTAGTTTTGCTCTTAAGCCAAACAATGGTTATGGTCATCGCTTAGTTATCGATCTTGAAAAAAAACTAAGCGCAAATGCTGATACCGCACAAAATAATTCTCAGCCAGATACAGCACCTGTAAGCACGCCAATACCTGAGGAGACGAGCAGTGAAAGCTCGACCACAATTGCCAATAATCAAAGTATTCAAACGACACAAGTGCCAAACGGCAAAAAATTACGAGATATAGTCATTGCCTTAGATGCAGGCCACGGCGGTGAAGACCCAGGAGCTATCGGGCCTTCTGGTTTAAAAGAAAAAATTGTTGTATTGGCGATAGCTAAAGAGCTGGAAAAACTTATAGATGCGGAAAACGGTTTTATTTCACGTATGATTCGTCGCAATGATTATTATGTCAGTTTGCGAGGGCGTACTTCTGTTGCGCGCAAAAAGAATGCCGACTTGTTTGTGTCTATTCACGCCGATGCCTTTAAAAACCCAAAAGCTAGCGGGGCGTCTGTTTGGGTGCTTTCTAATAGGGGAGCAAGTAGTGAAGTGGGACGCTGGTTAGCACAAAAAGAGAACAGCTCCGATTTGATTGGCGGCGTTGGTAATTTAAGTTTAGATAATAAAGATGAAGTGCTTAAAGGTGTGTTGTTGGATATGTCGATGACCGCATCACGCAAAGATAGTAGAGAAGTTGCTGCAAAAATTCACGGTAATATCAGTAAATTTGCAAAAATGCATAAATCAAGCGTTGAACAGGCAGGGTTTTTGGTACTTAAATCTCCAGATATACCTTCTATATTAGTTGAGACAGGCTTTATATCTAATCCTGGCGAGGAGCGCTCTTTAAAAACGTCTGCTTATCGTAAGAAGATGGCAAAAGCTATTTTTGCAGGAATTAAAGAGCATTTTCTGAATAAACCGCCGGCGTTCACTGAAATATATCGTCTTAAAAATGCCAGTGCGATTGCTCATGCTAAGCACCACAAAGTAGTTAGTGGTGATTCACTGTCAAGAATTGCAGTGCGTTATAAGGTTAAAGTGGCTTCGTTAAAGGCGCTAAATAAATTGCAAAATGATAATATACGTATAGGCCAGCGCCTACAAATTCCAACGAGTTAGCACGAGCATCTCTAAAAAGTTTAGGTTTATATAATGCAGCGAATTAAATTGTTATCGCCTCGTCTTGCTAACCAAATAGCGGCAGGTGAGGTTGTTGAGCGCCCAGCTTCAGTTGTAAAAGAGCTACTGGAAAATAGCTTAGATGCAGGGGCAACCAAGTTAGAGGTAGATGTAGAACAAGGCGGTGTTAAATTAATTCGTATTAGGGATAATGGCTTTGGCATTGATAAAGAAGATTTGTCATTGTCACTGAGTCGTCATGCCACCTCAAAAATTATTCAACTAGCCGATCTTGAAGCTGTGGGGAGTTTAGGCTTTAGAGGGGAGGCATTAGCGAGTATTAGCTCTGTCTCGCGCTTAACTTTAACCTCGCGAAGAGTCGATGTACAAGCTGCTTGGGCGGTGCGCTCTGAAGGGCGTGATATGACGACAGAAATTACGCCATCCTCGCACCCGCAGGGAACGACAGTTGAGATGCGTGATCTGTTCTTCAATACGCCAGCAAGACGAAAGTTTATGCGTACTGAGAACACTGAGTTTAAGCATTTAGATGAAGTGATTAAGCGGATGTCGCTCTCTCGCTTTGATGTTGAGTTTTCTTTAACCCACAACGCACGTGTTATTCGCCAGCTTAAAAAAGCAACCACCTTGCGTGAACAAGAGCGCCGAGTTGCTGCAATTTGTGGACCTGCCTTTGTCGATCAATCCATTAAAGTAGAAATGCAAGCTGAGTCCTCAGGCTTGAGTCTTAGAGGGTGGATTAGCTTACCGACCTTTTCACGCTCGCAAGCCGATTTGCAATATTTTTTCGTCAATGGTCGCATGATAAAAGATAGGTTGGTAACTCATGCATTGCGCCAAGCTTACTCAGATGTATTGTTTAATGGCAGGCATCCGGCTTATGTGCTGTATTTAGAGTTAGACCCTGCGCTGGTGGATGTAAATGTACATCCAACCAAACATGAGGTTCGCTTTCGTGAAAACAGATTAGTACACGATTTTTTGTTTCGTGCTATTCATCGGGTGATCGCTGATGAAAGACCTGGCTTTAATAAACCTGAAAATCTAGTTAGTGATGAAAGCTCTATTGCAGTGCAAGCGATTCCTGAACA
Organism: Gammaproteobacteria bacterium AS21; assembly: GCA_038900335.1. Lineage (GTDB taxonomy): Bacteria > Pseudomonadota > Gammaproteobacteria > Pseudomonadales > Balneatricaceae > Rs1. The sequence continues at coordinate 60,334 of JBBMRB010000018.1, forward strand.
GCATGGGATTGGCTTAGATGTACCACATGATCAGGCGCAAAATGCAGTGGCACCAGGCGTTGCAGAGCAAAGTTTTGGCGCATCGCAGTATCGAGCGAACAACTACTCAGCTAGCGCCATGAAAGCGCAATCTGGTATTTATGGTCAGTTAGGGCGAGAGCCTGCTGTTGCTCAGGTGCCTGGGAATGGCATTAGTGAGTTACATAAGCAATCTAGCAACCCCGAGCAGGTGCCGCCATTGGGTTTTGCGATAGCGCAGTTACACGGTATTTATATACTCTCGCAAAACGAGCACGGCATGATAGTGGTTGATATGCATGCAGCCCATGAGCGAATAGTTTATGAGCGGTTGAAAACGGCTTACAGTACTGAAAAGGTAAGATCACAGCCATTGCTAGTTCCTGTAAGTGTTGCACTTAGCGCCTTAGAAGCAGATTGCGCTGAAGAGCAACACGAGCTGTTTTCTCAGCTTGGTTTTGAGCTGGCAAGGTTAGGTGAAGAAACGATAGCGATAAGACAAGTGCCGGTATCTTTGGTTAAATCAGATGTTGAGCAATTAGTACGTGATGTCTTATCGGATGTACTGGCGCTGGGTAATAGTAGGAAAATAGAAGAGTCGATCAATGAGCTGTTATCAACCATGGCTTGTCATGGCTCGGTAAGGGCAAATAGGCAGTTGAGTATACCTGAAATGAATCAGCTACTGCGTGATATGGAAGTCACTGAGCGCAGTGGTCAATGTAATCATGGGCGCCCGACATGGAGCGCAATGAGTTTAAATGATCTAGATAAATTGTTTTTGCGAGGGCAGTAGTGAATGTTTAATAGTAAAAAGCTGCCACCCGCTATTTTTTTAATGGGACCAACTGCAGCCGGTAAAACAGCACTCGCAATGCAGTTGTATGATAAATTGCCGTGTGAGCTTATATCGGTGGACTCCGCCTTGATATATCGCACGATGGATATAGGAACCGCCAAGCCAACAAAAGATGAGCTGGCGCAATATCCGCACCATTTGATTGATATTATAGATCCGAAAGAGAGTTATTCAGCGGCCCAGTTTCGCCAAGATGTATTAGTGTTAATGCAAGATATTACGAGTCGTGGCAAAATTCCGATTTTAGTTGGCGGTACTATGATGTACTTTAATGCGCTCACTAAAGGTATGGCTGATCTGCCGCAAGCTGATGAGGGGATACGTCAACAAATTACGGCGCTGGCAGATAAGCAGGGTTGGCCTGCTGTGCACGAGCAGTTAAAGCTGGTTGATGAGCTGTCAGCGGCTAGGTTGGCACCTAATGATTCGCAGCGTTTGCAACGTGCGCTTGAGGTTTATCGGATAACGGGTAAAACGCTTTCTGAGCATTGGCGTGAACAAGAGCTTCAAAAGCTACCCTATAATGTGCTGAATTTAGCAGTGATGCCCCAACAGCGGGCAACCTTGCATGAGCGAATCGCGCAGCGTTTTGAAATAATGTTACAGCAAGGGTTTATCGATGAGGTTGATGCTTTGTATCAGCGCAAAGATTTGAATTTAGATATGCCTTCGATGCGTTGTGTCGGTTATCGACAAGCGTGGATGTATTTAGAAGGTGATTTGTCAAAGTCACAAATGATAGATAAAGGTATAATAGCGACGAGACAGCTGGCGAAAAGGCAAATTACCTGGTTGCGCAGCTGGCAAGATTTACATTGGTTAACCATAGAATCAACAGATTTAACGGCTAGGGTCTTGAAATTACTAGACTCAGACTATATATAGATGTAACGTGTTTTTGTTATTGGCAATGGTTGGTTAATTAACCTTTAATTCTCCTTGTAAACCAATAGCTTTGGATAGAATAGGTGTTGACTGAATTGGTTAGTCATTGTCTGTCTGTATGCGCTAATGTAAAGATAGAGTAAATTTTTAGTGATTAACAAGGTTATTTTAAATGTATGATCTAAAATTAAGTTGATTGATATTCATTTTTTTTAATTGGTAGGAGATTTCAAAATGTCAAAAGGGCAAACGTTACAAGACCCTTACTTAAACGTTCTTCGTAAAGAGCGTGTACCTGTATCTATTTTCTTGGTCAACGGTATTAAGTTACAAGGGCAGATAGAATCATTTGATCAGTTTGTGATTTTATTGAAAAACACAGTAAGCCAAATGGTTTATAAACATGCAATTTCTACAGTAGTACCTTCGCGTCCTGTTAAATTGCCACAACCGGAAGAAAAGCCGGAAGAATAGAAGGAAGATTGATTGTTTTTTGAACGCCCAGAGTCTGGCGAGAGAGCAATACTAGTTCACATGGATATGGCTGTTGAAGCCGATCAAGAATCACCACGTGAGCTAGAAGAACTTGCTTTGTCGGCCGGTGCTGATCCTATAGAAATGCTCATGGGATCTCGTAGTAAACCCTCCCCTAAATATTTTATTGGTAGCGGTAAGCTTGATGAATTAAAGGCCCTTGTCCATCAGCATGAGGCAACTTTGGTTATTTTCAACCATGCAATGAGCCCAGCTCAAGAGCGTAATGTTGAAACACAGCTGCAGTGTCGTGTATTAGATAGAACGGGGCTGATTTTAGATATTTTCGCTCAGCGCGCTAGAACACATGAAGGCAAGTTACAGGTTGAGTTAGCTCAGCTTGAGCATATGTCGACTAGATTGGTTCGCGGCTGGACCCATTTAGACCGTGAAAAAGGCGGTATAGGTTTGCGCGGTCCAGGGGAGAAACAATTAGAGACAGATAGACGTCTTTTGCGTGAGCGAGTGAAAACGATACATAAGCGTTTGCTAAAGGTTCGTACCCAGCGAGAGCAGGGGCGTAAGGCTAGGGCGCGTGCTGAAGTACCTACGCTAGCGCTAGTAGGTTATACCAATGCTGGTAAGTCTTCTATTTTTAATAAGATAACCCAGGCAAAAGTATATGCGGCAGATCAATTGTTTGCCACGCTAGATCCAACGCTTAGAAAAATTGAGCTAGATGATGTAGGTGCTGCGATTCTCGTTGATACGGTTGGTTTTATCAGGCATTTGCCTCATAAGCTAGTCGAGTCATTTAGGGCGACGCTGCAAGAGACAGTTGATGCGACTTTATTGCTTCACGTGATTGATTCACACGATGAAGAAAAGTCCAAAAACATTGGCGAAGTTAATGCTGTTTTGGCTGAAATAGGTGCATCGGATGTGCCTGTGCTGCAAGTTTATAATAAAATAGACATGCTAGATGCTCAGAGCGCAAGAATAGATTACAACGAAGATGGTCAACCTGTAAGGGTTTGGTTATCAGCAGTTAGCGGTGAGGGGATTGATTTGTTGTTTGAGTCAATTACGGCGCTATTAAGTAAAGATATAGTGATGGATACTATTAGAGTGTCGCCGCGCTATGCCCAGTTGCGCTCATTGTTGTTCGCAAAAGGTGCAGTGTTAGCTGAAACGACAGAAGATAGTGGTGATATGTTGCTAGATATTCGAGTGCAGCGTAAAGATCTGTTACAAATGCTAACTAGGGTTGGTATGTCGACAGAACCTTATCGTATAGTGGAAGTCTATTAACCAGTTTAAATAATATTATAAGATGATAGTTGTCTTTTAATCCAATATGTAACTTTACACTCTTATTAACGGAGAGCAATATGGCTTGGAATGAGCCCGGTGGTAACGGCAACAACCAGGATCCTTGGGGCAATGGCGATGATAAAAAACGCAACGATCGTAAATCGGGAGGCAAGGAACAAGGGCCGCCAGATTTAGACGAGGCGTTAGGTCAGCTGCAGGATAAATTGAGCGATATTTTTGGTGGTAAGAAAAAGGGCTCAGGCTCGGGTTCTGGCTCAGGAAATAATGTACAGGGCCCATCAAATAGTCCAATGATGTTTGCTGTGTTATTTGTTATTGCCGCACTAGTTTGGGGTGGTTTAGGTTTCTATACTGTTGATCAGCAAGAGCGAGGCGTTGTGCTTCGACTTGGTAAATTCAGTACTATTGTTAACCCAGGTTTACAGTGGAACCCGCCTTTGATTGATAAAGTGACACTGGTCAATACAACGCGTGTCAGAAGTTCTGAGCACAATGCGCAAATGCTAACAGGTGATGAGAATATCGTTGATGTTGGTATGACAGTACAGTATGTGGTTAGTGATGCCAGCTCTTATGTGTTGCGCGTGCGCAACCCAGATGAAAGTTTGTCATTAGCAGCTGACTCTGCTCTTCGCCATGTTGTAGGTGGTTCTGATATGGATTCCATCCTGACTCAGGGGCGAAACGCATTAGCTGTTGAAGTGCGAGCATTGTTACAAGCTTACATGGCTAATTACAATTCTGGCTTGCAAATTACTCAGGTCAACATTAAAAATGCCCAGGCGCCGAATGAAGTGCAGCATGCTTTTGATGATGTGATTAAAGCAAGAGAAGATGAGCAGCGCTCTAAAAACGAAGCTGAAACTTATGCCAAGGGTATTTTACCTGAAGCACGTGGTGCCGCTAAGCGTATGGTTGCAGAGGCTGATGCATATAAACAGCAGGTTGTAGCTGAGGCTGAAGGTGAGGCGTCTAGATTTACAGCACTGTTAACTGAGTATCAAAAAGCAACAGACGTTACTCGTGATCGTTTGTATCTAGATACAATGCAAAAAGTGTTGTCTAACAATTCGAAAGTATTATTGGATTCACAAGGTAGTAATAACGTAATGTACTTACCTATTGATAAGCTAATGCAAAATCGCACTCAAGCAAGTAATACGGCTTCTGGTTCGCAATTAGATGATAAGGCGCTACGAGAAGTAAGTAGTCAAGTATATGATGAATTACGTCGTCAAACCTCAACTCGTCCACCAGCAAGAAGGGAGGCTCGTCAATGAGCAGTAAATCATTAGTTGTTACAGTAGTCTTACTGCTTGCTGTCTTCATCGGATCTAAGTCAGTTTATATTGTACAAGAGACTGAGCGTGCGGTGAAATTACAGTTTGGTGAAGTTGTTGAAAGTGATGTCGCAGCGGGTATTCACTTTTTAATCCCCTTTGTTAACAAAGTGCGTAAATTTGATGGTCGTCTATTGACGTTAGATAGTCGTTCGCAAGCATTTTTGACGAGTGAGAAAAAACGTTTGATCGTTGATTCATTCATCAAATGGCGTATCAGTGATGTGCAAAAGTATTATACCGCCGCATCAGGTGATGAATTCAGAGCGGCTGATTTGATCTCTGTACGTGTTGAAACGCAATTGCGTAATCAGTTCGGCACTAGAACACTGGATGAAGTGGTTTCAGGTGAGCGTGAAAAGTTGATGGAAGATGTGAAACTTTGGCTGAACGATCCTACCGCTGCTCGCCAAAAAGCTTCAACTCTAGCTATTACTGAAACAGCGCTTAAAGGCGTAGATGAGTCAATTGGTGTTGAGATTGTCGATGTTCGTATTAAGAAAATCGAGCTACCGCCTGAAGTGTCTAATTCAGTATATGAGCGTATGCGTACTGAGCGTGAGCGTCTGGCTCGTGAACTTCGCTCTCGCGGTAAAGAAGTTGCTGAAGGTATTCGTGCAGACGCAGATAGAGAGAAAACAATTCTATTGGCGCAAGCGTATAAAACAGCTGAGCAAACTCGTGGTTTAGGCGATGCTAAGGCTTCAAATGTCTATGCAGAGGCATTCCAAAAAGACCCTGAGTTTTACAAGTTTACTCGAAGCTTAAAAGCTTATGAGGAGTCATTCAGTGGTACAGGCGATGTTATGTTGCTTAAGCCCGATAGTGAGTTCTTCAAATATTTTTCTAGACCATTAGGCGATAAATAAGCTTCAATGTAGAAAGATATGTGATTCTGGCGCTCTTTAGTGTTAGAATAGATCAAGCCGGTCTAACATGTTAGACCGGTTTTTTTATGTGTGTCGTAAATTGAAACTATAAAATATATTTTTTCATATAGTTAAAAACCACATTATTTACAGATAAACAGCTAACAATGATCGGAGATAAGTATGGCACTAGCTGAACGCTGGCTATTACCTGATGGTGTAAAAGAAATTTTACCCCCTAAGGCGCGTCAAATTGAGACACTGCGTCGTCGATTGCTCGATTTATATGATAATTGGGGCTATGAGCTCGTTATACCACCTTTGGTAGAGCATTTAGAATCGCTATTGACAGGTGTTGGTAAAGGTCTGGGTATTAATACCTATAAATTGGTTGATCAAAAGTCAGGCCAATCATTAGGTTTACGTGCAGATATTACCCCACAAGTTGCTAGAATAGATGCTCACCGCATGCATAAAAAAGGTGCTAATCGTCTTTGTTACTGTGGCTCTGTTGTCCATACGCGTGCTGAAAATATGTTGGCTTCGCGTAATCCGCTGCAAATAGGTGCTGAAATATACGGCCACGCAGGGATTGAAAGCGATATTGAAGTAATCTCCTTGATGATAGAGACGCTTTTTTCTTGCGCTATAACGCAAGAATTGAGTCTGGATCTAGGGCATGTTGATGTTTTTCGAGGGGTTGTAGATCTGGTTGATTTTAATGCGGAGCAGAAAAAACACTACCAAGATTTAGTGCAGAAGAAATCTTTACCTGATTTGGCATGCTTTATAGACACATTAGATATAAGTGCTGATAAAGCTGCTTTACTATCTGTTCTTCCACGTTTAAACGGTGGGATTGAAGTGTTGGACCGTGCGCGTGCCGCTTTAGCGAGTGCACCTGATAGTGTCAAAGATGCCATTGAGTATCTACAGCTATTAGCGGATGTAATGAAGCAGCGCTATCCACAGGTAGATTTATATTTTGATTTAGCAGAATTACGCGGTGCAGATTATCATACCGGGGTGGTCTTTTCAGCGCTATCTCCGTTGTTTGCACAGGCTATTGCTAAAGGCGGTCGCTATGACGATATAGGCCATGATTTTGGTCGTCCTCGTCCAGCGACAGGTTTTAGTGCTGATTTAGTCACGCTTGCAGATGTGTCATTAAGTGATGCATGTCAAGATGATGAAGTACGTTCTGCTGTGTTAGCGCCAGCCGGTGAAGATGCTTCTTTGCTTGCAGCTATTTCAGCGTTGAGAGTAAAAGGTATTCGTGTAATACAAAAATTACCGACGGATGATCACGATGAAGAAATTCATTTTGATCAGCTGTTGGAAAAACTAGCAGATAACTGGGTAGTTGTGCCTAGCGATCGTAATCCTAAACTTTAGAATTAAGAGACAGCAATGGGCAAGAACGTAGTTGTTTTAGGTACGCAATGGGGCGATGAAGGCAAAGGTAAAATTGTCGATTTGCTAACAGAAGAAGTTTCAGCGGTAGTTCGTTTTCAAGGCGGGCACAACGCAGGGCATACATTGGTCATAGATGGTAAAACAACTGTTTTGCATCTTATACCTTCAGGTATTCTACGTGAGAACGTATTGTGCATGATTGGTAATGGCGTAGTATTGTCTCCAGAAGCTCTAATTAAAGAAATGGCTGGCCTTGAAAAAGCAGGTGTTTCAGTCAGTAAAAGGCTTAAGCTTAGTCCTGCTTGTCCTTTGATATTGCCATATCATGTGGCTCTTGATCAGGCGCGTGAGTTAAAGCGTGGCAATGCTAAGATTGGTACCACAGGTCGTGGTATCGGCCCTGCATATGAAGATAAAGTCGCAAGACGTGGTCTTCGTTTGGCAGATATGATGGATCCACAGCGTTTGCGAGTTAAGCTTGCTGAAGTGATGGAATTTCATAACTTCTCATTAGTTAACTACTATGGTGTCGATGCGCTAAGCGTAGATGAGGTGTATGAGCAGTGCTTACAAATGGCTGAGCAGCTTCGTCCAATGGTTGCTGATGTTACGCAAATGATTCATGCAATGCGTGAGCGTGGCGAGAGTATTATGTTTGAAGGTGCGCAGGGTGCGTTACTTGATATCGATCATGGTACCTATCCGTTCGTTACTTCTTCAAATACAACTGCCGGTGGTGTTTCAACGGGTAGTGGTTTTGGGCCAATGTATATTGATTATATATTAGGTATTACCAAAGCCTATACAACTCGAGTCGGTGGTGGTCCTTTCCCTACTGAGCTTAGTTGTGAAGTAGGTCAAGGTTTGGCAAAGCGCGGTCATGAATTTGGCGCGACTACGGGTAGAGCTCGTCGTTGTGGCTGGTTCGATGCCGTATTGTTAAAGCGCGCTATTCAGGTTAGCTCTGTTACTGGTATTTGTTTAACTAAACTAGATGTGATGGATGGTTTAGAAACAATTAAGATTTGTACTGGCTATAAAGATGCTCAAGGAAACGTAGTTACTTCGCTAATAGATAGTGAAGACTATGAAAACTCTATCCCTGTATATGAAGAGATGCCGGGTTGGTCTGAGACGACGTTTGGTGCGAAAACATTAGCTGAATTACCACAGGCGGCAATTGATTATATTGCTCGTATTGAGGAGTTGGTTGGCGCGCCGGTTGATATTATTTCAACAGGTCCTGACAGAGTGGAAACAATCGTTAAAAGAGATCCATTTAAAAGCTAACCTAGTTAGCTTTTTGTAAAATGTAGATCAAAAAAAGCCGAATTAGTATTTACTAATTCGGCTTTTTTGTGCGCTGCCAACTAGCTGTTAAGCTTGCAGGCTGCTAGCGACTGTTTGGACTAGAGATTTGAATACTTTAGCGTTGCCACCAATAAGAGAAGAGGTTTTCTTAAAGTTGGCGCCACCAGTTAAATCGCCAACTAATCCGCCTGCTTCTTGGATAAGTAAAGAGGCTGCAAGAACTGTGGCTTGTTGAAGGTTTTCGCTATAGCTGCCATCAATTTTTCCTGCTGCAACATCGGCAAAATTAAGAGCTGGTGAGCCAGAGTTTAATAATACGCCTCTGTTCTTGTGTATTTTGCTAGTGATGTTTAGATAGCTATCAAGCTTGTGGTTGTTAGCTGATGTATCAGAGAAATCAGTTGCGATATAGGCATCTTCCAATCCTCTTTTGTCAGCAACACGAATACGTCTGCCGTCTAGGACTGATCCATAGCCTTTGCTTGCTGTGAATTCTTGACCAGTTGCAGGGTTGATAATAACAGCGTGTTCAACTTTGCCTTTGATAACGCCTGCAAGGCAAATAGCAACCTGGGGTAAGCCCATTTTGAAATTCTTAACATTGTCGATAACACTGATATGCCATACAGCATCAGGGTTAGCGTTATTTGCTTTGAATTCGCCATTGTATTGCGCTTGAATACTGTGAGCTGGGTAAGCTTTTTGAATAGTCGCAGCGATTGCTTCTTCTGCTTGTTGAGCTGTCTCTTCTATAAGTTCTGATACTTCACTTTTTTCAAAGCGAATAACATTAACTTTTTCTTGAGCACGTTGTATATGTTCGCTAGCTAAACGGGCTGCCCGTAGCGCGATGTTGAGCATTGGTTGCATTGTTAAAGAACCTGATAATTTAGAGATAAGTATTTTTACCATTGTATCACCTCAGCAAATATGATGCCGCTAAATATTTAACTTTTAAAAGAACAGTTGGGTCTTTTTAGTCTTTATGCGTTGTTTGGCGGTTTTTTGGTTTATTAAATAGGATTATTAGCATTTATAGTGGTTTTGTTGCTCGGTGTAATTTTCGTTAGGTGGCAGGTGTTGATAGTTTGTTACTCACAGGCTTATATCTGTTAAAATATTAGGATGTTATTTGGATTAAGTTAGTGTGAGTACATTAACGTTGTATCAATATATAGGTAATTAAGTGTACGAGAATATTAAGATAGTGCTGGTCAATACTACTCATAGCGGCAATATTGGTGCGGTTGCAAGAGCAATGAAAAATATGGGGTTAAAAGATTTGGTGTTAGTAGAGCCAAAGAGTTTCCCAGGGGATGAGGGCCTTGCCCGTGCAGCAGGTGCTGATGATGTATTAAACAGTGCAACAATAGTGGCGACATTGAATGAGGCCATTGCGGATTGTGAGTTAGTGTTCGCTACCAGTGCGCGTGAGCGCCATATACCATGGCCGATAATGGATCCGCGTGAAATGGCTAGTGTTGTTGCACAAAGTAAAGCTGCGAATGGTAAAAAAACTATCGCAGTGGTTTTTGGTAGAGAAGATCGAGGTTTGACTAATGAAGAGCTCCATTTATGCCAGCATCATGTGTGTATTCCATCAGTACAAGAATTTAGCTCCCTTAATATAGGTGCTGCTGTGCAAGTTATTGCCTACGAGATGCGAATGGCTTTTTTACAAGGGTGTGCCAGTGAAGTGTCTCCTCAGTGGGGCACTAAATGGGATGTTGATCTTGCTAGTCAGCAAGAGTTGGACTTGCTGTTTGAGCACTTTGAGCAAAGTATGGTAGAAACTGGTTTTTTAGATCCACAAAACCCTCGTCAATTAATGACAAGGCTAAGGCGTTTAATTATGCGCGCGTTGCCGGATAAAATAGAAGTCAATATTCTTCGAGGCATGTTGACGAGTATTAAAAAATCTATTTCAAAAAAATAATTATCTCAATCGTAGTGTTTGATTGTAATGTTGAAGCTTATTAAGGTTTAAGAAATGAAGTTACCCATTTATTTAGATTATGCGGCGAGTACGCCGGTGGATCCAAAAGTTGCCGAGTTAATGATGAATTGCTTAACTATGGATGGTAATTTTGCCAATCCAGCCTCCAGGTCACATATATATGGCTGGAGAGCCGAAGAGGCGGTTGAAAAATCACGTCGTCAAGTGGCTGATTTGATCGGTGCTCAGCCAAGAGAGATTGTTTGGACATCAGGTGCTACTGAGTCAAATAATTTGGCAATTAAGGGTCTAGCACAACAAAAAAAGAATAGTGGCAACCATCTGATAACTTGCTCTATTGAGCACAAAGCAGTACTGGATACGTTTGCTGAGTTAGAGCAGCAGGGCTTTGATGTTACTTATATTGAGCCTTCAAGTGAGGGTGTTGTCGATGTGAGCATGCTTAAAGAAGTATTGCGTGAAGATACTATTCTAGTCAGTTTGATGCATGTAAATAATGAAATTGGCTCAATTAATGATATCGCAGCTTTGGGGGCGCTATGTGCTGAGCATGGTGTTTCTTTTCATGTTGATGCAGCGCAATCAGCCGGTAAGTTAGCGATAGATTTATCCAAGCTAAATATAGATATGTTGTCTGTCTGTGCGCATAAAATATACGGCCCTAAGGGTGTCGGGGCGTTATATGTAAAGCAGAAGCCAAAGGTGAGAATTAAAGCGCAAATTCACGGGGGCGGGCATGAGCGTGGAATGCGCTCTGGTACATTGCCAACTCATCAAATTGTTGGTATGGGTGCCTCGTTTGAGTTGGCGGGTAGTTTGCTTAGTGAGCAGCAGCAGCACCATCGGGCATTGAGAGATTTGTTTTTACAAAAGCTGTCAGTTTTAGAGGGGGTTAGTGTCAATGGCGGTAATGATAATAAAATTCCAGGAACGCTAAATCTTTGTTTTGATAAAGTGGATGGTGAGATGTTGCTGTTATCACTCAAGGATCTGGCGGTATCGACGGGCTCTGCATGTACATCGGCGAGTTTAGAGCCCTCATATGTACTAAAGAAAATAGGTTTAAGTGATGAGCAGGCGCATGGCTCATTAAGGTTGTCGGTTGGTCGTTTTACGACGGTTGAAGATGTTAATTTTGCTGCGCAGAGCATCGTTGAAACAGTGTCTAAATTGAGGTCATTGGCCTAAGAGTCGCCGATCGTTTTTGACATTGATCATTAGGATAGTGCTAAGCCTGATTATCATTCGCCTCGTTGCAGGGCTGTCAAAATCATTTATTGGCTCTAAAGTTGTAAATATTGCTGTTAAGCGCTGATATCTACTGTAGATAGCGAAAAACTTTCGATTAAACGTGTCTTATGATTAATGATTAATAAAAAGGGTGTATCTTAAGTGGTGTTTGTGGCTCAGTGTGTCGTATAATGCAGAGTTTTTTACGGTCGGCACGCTGTCGGTCAAATTTTAATTAATATTATAGGAAAAAATCATGACAATTGAGCGCACGCTTTCAATTATTAAACCAGATGCGGTAGCAAAAAATGTAATTGGTCAAATCGTATCACGTTTTGAAGCTGCAGATTTAAAAGTTGTTGAGATGTCTTTAAGAAGCTTAAGTCAAGCTGATGCAGAAGGCTTTTACGCTGAACATAAAGAACGTCCGTTCTTCGCAGATTTAGTTGCTTTCATGACTTCAGGCCCTGTTGTAGTTCAGGTTCTTGAAGGCGAGAATGCAGTACTAACTAACCGTGATCTAATGGGCGCAACTAACCCTAAAGAAGCGGCTGAAGGTACAATTAGACGTGATTTTGCTGAATCTATCGATGCAAACGCGGTACACGGTTCTGATTCAGTTGAATCTGCTACACGTGAAATTGCTTACTTTTTCGCTAAGTAAGTAATAAAGTTTAGAGCCTGGGTATAGTTTCTATATGCTGGGCTTTAAATGAAAAATTTTAAAAGAGAATATGATCATGGCAGAACAACCTAAAACTAACCTTCTTGGTATGACGTTAGTGCAATTAGCGCAATACTTTAAAGAAATTGATGAAAAACCGTTTCGAGCGACACAGGTGCTTAAATGGATTCACCAATATGGTGTTGAAAGTTTTGATGACATGACCAATATTAGTAAAGCATTAAGAGAAAAGCTAAATAAATTCGCTGAAATACGTGAGCCTGAAGTGGTATCTCAAGATATATCAAAAGACGGTACGCGCAAGTGGGTTATTAGAGTAGAAGGCGGATCATGTGTAGAAACTGTGCTGATACCTGAGGGAGATAGAGGAACACTTTGTGTCTCTTCGCAAGTGGGCTGCTCATTAAACTGTAGTTTTTGCTCTACAGGTAAACAAGGATTTAATCGCAATTTAACAGCAGCTGAAATTATTGGTCAGGTGAGAATTGCAATTAAATCTTTTGGGGCAATGGAGCCCTCTAATAAACGAGTCGTCACGAATGTAGTGATGATGGGAATGGGTGAGCCATTAATGAATTTTGAGCGCGTTGTCAGTGCGATGAATTTAATGATGGAAGATAACGCATATGGTTTATCTAAACGCAGAGTAACGCTAAGTACGGCAGGTGTTGTCCCCGCGATAGATAAGTTAGGTGATGTAAGTGACGTCTCACTCGCTATCTCACTGCATGCTCCAACTGATGAATTACGTGATATATTAGTGCCTGTAAATAAAAAATACCCAATTAAAGAATTACTTGAATCATGTCTTCGCTACTTAGAGAAGTTAAATGATAAGCGAGTGATTACCATAGAATACACAATGATGGCTGGCGTTAACGATCAGCCTGTACATGCTCAGCAACTCGCTAAACTTTTAAAGAAATTTCCTTGTAAATTGAATTTGATTCCCTTTAATCCTTTCCCTGATTCCGGTTATGAAAAACCTAAAGTTGCGGTGATAGATCATTTCAAAAACACCATGCATAAAGCGGGTATAAGAACGACAGTAAGACGCACGCGAGGCGATGAAATTGATGCGGCGTGTGGTCAATTAGTCGGCAGAGTGGAAGATAAAACAAGGCGAACAAGTAAGTTGATACCTGTGGTACAACAAGCTGAGCCGATAAAGGTTACAGCGCTAAATTAGAAGTCATAATTGGGGATGATCGTAAATGTTGGCTTTTTTTAAAATGATGAAATTGATACTAGTGTCGGTGCTATTAACAGGCTGTGCAATTGGAGCTGCGGATCCAAACGAAGTATCTAAGACTGAAAGAGCTAAAAAGTTTACAGAAGTTGGCGTTGAATATTTTAAGTCAGGTGATAATGTCAGTGCACTTAGCTGGTTGCAAAAAGCAATAGAGTACGATTCAAATTATGGCAGAGCGTATTCTGTTTTAGGTACTGTGTTTCAAACAGATAAAGAAAACGAGCTAGCAGAAAAGTATTATAAAAAATCAGTGCAAATAGAACCTGAATCAGCGATGTTTCATAATAATTATGGTGCTTTTTTATTCCAGCAAAAAAGGTATAGTGAAGCTTGTCGTGAGCTAGAGCAAGCAACTACCGATCCGTTCTATAACCTACGTGCAGATGCGTTAAATAATTTAGGGCGTTGCTATGAGGCGCTTAATGAAGAAGGTAAGGCGGGAGATGCTTTCCAAAAATCTGTTAATCTAGGCACGCGTAGCCCTGCTGCATTGCTAAACTTAAGTAAAAGTTTGCTAGCATCAGGTGATGTTTTTCAATCTAATAAGAAATATAGCGAATTTTTAGATTTAGTTGCTGTCAATCAAGCGCAACACAGTGCAGGGAGTTTGATTATTGGTATCGAATTAGCGCGAGCAAGTGGCAACACTTCTGATGTTGTAACCTACTTATTGTTATTAGAAAATATGTTCCCAGAAAATTATGCAAAATATAAGGAGTCGGCTGAGTGAGTATTGAAACTGACGAGATAGTGATTCGTGAAGATAATGGCTCTCCAGGAAGTAGATTATTTAAAGCCAGAGAAGCTTTAGGGTTAAGTCCTAAGTCGGTTGCTGATGATTTATACCTGCCACGCAATTATATTGTATGGATAGAAGAAGGGGCATACGAAAAATTACCGAGCATGGTTTTTTGTCGAGGTTATATAAGATCTTATGCCAAAATGGTTGGCGAAAATGGCGAAGAATTAGTTGCGTTACTCGATAGTGTCTACGGCAATGAAAACATAAAAGCGCCGTTGGTGTCGGTGTCTAAAATGGATCAGCAAGTTAAGGTTGGTGATCCGGTGATGAAATGGTCAACATTACTTTTCATTATCGTTATCTGCGGTGCGGTGTTTTGGTGGTGGAAGACGCAATATGGTTTAGTGATTCCTTTCCAGTCAGCACAACAAGAATCCCTTGCTGTTGAAACTGCAGATGGTAATGAATTAGTTCTACCTTCCCTAGATAATGATTTGGCAATTATTGGTGATGCCTACTCTGAGCCAAATCTTAGTGTCGATGAGCTAGTTAGCGAAGTAGACAGTGAAGGCTTAGCCGTTGATTTGCTTAATAGTGATGTTACGGATTCTGATGAGCCGCAGTTAAGTGGGCAAGTTAATCAAGGTTCAGGCATAGAGCTTGACTTGAATATTAGCAGCCAAACCTCAGTGGAGCCTTTAGCTAAGCTGGAAGCGATGGTTAATTCACTTGAACCTACGGCTGATCAATTACTGGCACAGCAGAGCAATGATCCGGCACCTGTATCTAATAGCGATGGCGCTGTGGCACAATTATTACGTATTAAATTTAATAATGAGTGCTGGATTACGATTAAAAATGCAAGTGGAAAGACGCTGTTTAATGGTATTAAAAAATCAGGAGAGCAGATCTCTCTCGCGGGTGATCAGCCATTAAAAGTATCAATAGGTCGCGTTGATAGTGTATCTGAAATAACTTTCGGTGGTCAGGCAGTTAATTTGTCACCATTGACTAGAAATAATATCGCAAACTTTAATTTACCCCTTTAAAAATCGGTAGAAGACATTGGCAAAACTTCAAGCAATCAGAGGGATGAATGACATCCTTCCTGAACAATCAGCAGCATGGCAATATTTAGAAGCAAAATTTCAAAGTGTCGTATCCAGTTACGCTTACGCAGAAATTCGTACACCTATCGTTGAATACACAGAATTATTTAATCGCTCTATTGGTGAAGTTACCGATATTGTCGAGAAAGAAATGTATTGTTTTGAAGATCGTAATGCCGAGCGTATTGCGTTAAGGCCTGAAGGCACGGCAAGTATAGTCAGAGCGGGTATTGAACACGGTTTACTGTTTAATCAAACTCAAAGAATGTGGTATCGCGGGCCAATGTTTCGCTATGAAAAACCACAAAAAGGGCGCTACCGCCAGTTTCATCAAATGGGCGTTGAAACATTTGGTATGGGCGGTGCGGATATTGATGCAGAAGTTATCTTGTTGTCGGCCTCACTATGGCGCTCATTAGGTATTATTGACTCGTTGACCTTAGAGTTGAATTCATTAGGTAGTAATGATGCCAGAGCTGCTTACCAAAGTGCATTAGTTTCATATTTAACTGCGCGTGAAGGTGAGTTAGACGATGATAGTAAAAAACGTTTAACGTCAAACCCATTGCGTATTCTGGATAGCAAAGATCAAAATACCCAAGCGTTATTAAATGATGCACCAAGCTTAATCGACTTTTTAGATGCTGATGCAAAAGAGCATTTTGAAGAGTTAACGGATACTTTGGATAAAGCGGGAATACAGTACATTGTTAATCCAAGACTGGTTCGCGGTTTAGATTATTATAATAAAACAGTATTTGAGTGGACGACCAATAAACTAGGTGCTCAAGGCACTGTTTGTGCGGGTGGACGCTACGATGGTATGGTTGCACAGCTTGGTGGTAAAGCAACAGCTGGAGTAGGTTTTGCTATTGGCGAAGAGCGTTTGTTGCTGTTGTTAGAGACATTAGATGCGCTGCCTAAAATAGATAGTGGTTTTGACCTTTATTTAGCTGCTCAAGATAAAGGCTTGCAAGTCGAGCTGATTTTATTAGCTGAGACGTTACGAGAAAAAATACCAAATTTACGAATAAAAACACATTGCTCTGGCCTTAAAAATATATTAAATAAAGCCAGACAAAGTGGTGCCCAAAAAATTGTGTTAGTTAAAAGATCAACAGACGACGCACTTTTATCTACATTGTGGCAAGGTGACGAAGTTTACCAAGATGTTGATGTTCAAACACTGATACAAAATTTATCTAGTTAGACGTTATTAAAGTAAATTGACGGGTACGTTATATTTAGTTAGGAGTGATAGAGTGACAGAATTACGCACAGAAGAAGAACAGTTAGAAGCGATAAAGTCTTGGTGGAAAAGCAACGGCACATCGCTAGTTGTTATGATTGCTATCGCTGTGTCTGCCGTCTACGGTTATAGAGCTTGGCAGAATCATCAAATAGAAACCAGTGAACAAGCTTCTGCTCTATATCAGCAGCTAGTAGAAAAAGCGACACCAGTAGCTGGGTCTGATAGCGAGAAGGATGCGGCGACTTCTAAGTACATAACTAAAACCCTTAAAGCAGAGTTTTCCGATTCACAATACGCCAAATATGCGGCGCTTCTTATGGCGAAAATGGATGTTCAAGCAGGGGATTTAGATGCTGCTATTACGGAGCTAGATTGGTTGCTTGAAAATGAAGAGCATCCAATGCTTATTTCACTGGCCAATATTAGAAAAGCTCAAATATTAAGCGCTCAAGAAAAAAACGATGCAGCTTTAGCATTATTGAAAAATGTAAAAGTAGCTGGCTTGCAAGTTCAAGCAGCAGAGCTGGAAGGTGATATCTACTTGGCATTAAATGATAAAACCAAAGCTCGCGAAGCGTATAATAGAGCATTGGATAATGATAGTGCAGGCAGTGCGCAAGCAGTGATTAGATTGAAATTGAATGACTTAACTGAAGAGGAAAGTTAGCAGTGAATATTAAGCGTATTATTGCAATAGCAAGTACAGCATTATTTATAGCTGGGTGCTCTAGTAATGGTGAAGAAATTGAGCCTAGCCCACTAGTTAAAATTAACGCTGAAAATAAAGTTAATGTACTTTGGTCTAAAGATATAGGGTCCAGTTTTGGCGATAAATATCATCAATTAACACCAGGTGTCGTCGGCAAATCAATTATTGTTACTGATACACAAGGGCAGGTGTCTAGTTATGATTTAGACACTGGTAAGTCTTTGTGGAAAACTGATTTGGATGTTGCTATTAGCAGTGGCGTTGGAGCAGGTGCGGGAACAGCGGTTGTTACAACTTATACGGGTGATGTTATAGCTTTATCATCAATTGATGGGGCAATAAAATGGCAGGTACCAATTGATGGCGAAGTTGTAGCTCAGCCGCAGATGAATAGCGATATTGTTGTTGTTCAGATGGTAACCGGTAATATAATTGCACTGGATATTAATTCTGGAGAGCAGCGTTGGGTTTTTACTAGTAACCAGCCAAACTTAACATTACGTGGTACTAGCTCTCCTCTAGTAGCATTAGATGCAACATTAACAGGACTAGATAACGGCAAGTTCGTTGCGTTAGATAATAAATCCGGCAACATATTATGGCAAGAGCGTATAAGTGTGCCATCGGGTAAATCAGATATCGAACGTTTAACTGATATTGATGGTAAGCCTATGTTGTATCAAAACGTGATTTATATCCCAAGTTACAATGGTAACTTAACGGCGATAAATCCTTTTAATGCACAAGTACTATGGCGTAAACCTTATTCAACCTATCGTGGTTTAGCTGGCGGTAATGGCAATGTCTATCTAAGCTCATCTAATGATATTGTTCATGGTTTAGATGCCCGATCAGCTGCTGAAATTTGGCGTCAAGATTTGTTATTGAATAGAACTTTAACGTCACCAGTATCTGTAAACAATACTGTTGCAGTAGGTGATAAAGAAGGTTATGTTCACTTTTTAGCACAAAATGATGGCCGTTTCGTTGCTCGATACAAAATAGGTTCTGCATTAATTGGTGATATGCTAGTTAAAGATGATGTGCTCTATGTGTTAAGTAATAATGGTCGTCTAAGTGCGCTGAGTATTAAATAGTAGTTTTTGTATTAACTGCAATTCATCAGCTTTAATAAGTTTTTTTTGAATTGTAAAGTTAGATAAGCTAGGTGTCTATATTGGGGCCTAAATGAACACAAATAGCTTTCCATCGAGGAGAGCTTTTTTATTTTGAGTAAAAGAAAATGTTACCTGTAATAGCAATAGTCGGTCGTCCAAATGTTGGTAAATCAACACTATTCAACCGCCTGACAAAATCCTGGGATGCACTAGTTGCAGATATGCCCGGCGTTACCCGCGATAGAAAATATGGCGAAGGTAAATGTTCAGAGCATAGTTTTATCGTTGTTGATACAGGAGGTATTACCGGTGACGAGCAAGGCATTGACTACAAAATGGCTGAACAATCGCTGTTAGCGGTTGAAGAGGCGGATATCGTACTCTTTATGGTTGATGGTCGTAATGGCTTGAACCCAGGTGATCAACAAATCGCCAACTACTTACGTAAAACTAAAGATAATGTTCATCTGGTGGTTAATAAGACAGATGGTATTGATCCAGATATCGCATTAGCTGATTTTCATGCACTTGGCATGGGTGAGCCTTTAGCAATTGCAGCATCGCAAAATCGTGGCGTAACACTACTAATCGAATACGTATTAAAACCTTTTCCTGAGTCTATCCAAGAAGAAGATAGACATTTAGGAAAAGGCGTGCGTATCGCTGTTGTTGGTAGGCCAAACGTAGGAAAGTCAACACTGGTCAATCGTCTACTAGGTGAAGATCGTGTTATCGTATTTGATGAAGCGGGCACTACACGCGACAGTATTTATATCCCATATGAGCGTGATGGCCAAGACTATACTCTTATTGATACAGCTGGAGTAAGACGTCGTAAAAATGTTCGTGAAGCAGTAGAAAAATTTTCTATTATCAAAACACTGCAAGCTATCAATGATGCTAACGTAGTCGTTTTAGTAATAGATGCTAGGCAAGGCGTAACAGAGCAAGATCTTCACATGCTTGGCTTTGTTATGAGCACCGGACGTTCGTTAGTTATTACACTCAATAAATGGGATGGCATGACTAAAGAAGCGAGAAATGATGTAAAAGAGCAAATTCAACGTAAATTGGATTTCGCTAGCTTTGCACGTTTTCACTTCATTTCTGCACTGCATGGTACTGGCGTTGGTGAAATGTATGAGTCGATAAATGAAGCATACCAGTGCGCAATGATGAAGTGGACAACCAATTATTTAACTACTTTACTTGGCGATATTGTTACTGATCATCAACCGCCATCACCCAATGGTCGTCGTATTAAATTACGCTATGCTCACCAAGGGGGGTCAAACCCGCCGGTAATCGTTGTCCATGGTAATCAAACAGATCAATTGCCACCGTCATACAAAAAGTATTTACAAAATAAATTTACAAAACATTTAAAAGTCTTTGGTACCCCGATACGCTTTGAATTTAGAACAGGTGCTAACCCATTCGCTGAGGATATTAATAGCTCAACGGGTGAGAAACTCGATAAGAAAGAGCGCTTTCAAAAGCAAATCAGGAAGCTGAAAAAGACTGCATCTAAGAAAAACTCAGTTAGGCGCTGATTATTACTAACTGATTAATAAAGGAGGTCAAATGTCTCATTTGAATGTACTTGAGCTAAAAAGTGCAGCCTCCTTCCATCTTTATATCTTGTTTCTTTTTATGTCAGTCCTAGCCGTTTTAATTTATCTAGACTGAAGCTCATATCCTGCTTATCAGATTTGTTTATTCAATTGCGTATACTCTTACTATTCGTACTCTATTTACTTTGTTTTAGCTAGTGCGACAATTAATTCTTATTACACTAATAGAGCGAGTAAGATAGTTTAGCGATGCCTTTAGTGGCATATATATTGTTTTTCAAATTGAACCCGAAGAAACTATTCTAAAAATAAAGTCTGCGCAGTTATTTAAAGAATAAAAATCTTGGCCGCTGTTGGCTCTAAATAGATATTCTCTTCATTAATAGTCATTAAAGAGTGCTTACATATCAGCGTAAAATATCGTGGCTATATATAAAATAGATATAGAACAGCTATAAAGGTTCTTTATAGCCGCTTTAGTAGCCAAACGGTTCAAAACAGTATGAAAAACAGTCAGTTTTAGCCTTATTTTAATTAAATCAAATAAAGCGTTGACGCGCTGCAAAATCTGTATATAATTCGCCTCCTCGCTACAGGGTGACCCAG
>JBBMRB010000019.1:0-79440 GCA_038900335.1 Gammaproteobacteria bacterium AS21
CTGTATCATCGGTAGCGCCACCGCTCGCAATATCACTCAGCCCATTGACATCGTCATAGACATTGCTAATAACAGCTGTTTGTGTCGGTGCGCTGGTATCAACTGTGAAATTTAGTGGCCCGTTAGGCGCACTTTCAGTAGAACCTTCTTGCTGTGCTGTGACTGTAATCGAATGAACAGCATCTTCTAATTCTGGAGACTGTATTTGCCAATTACCATCAGCATCAACAGTTGTTGTGGTAACAAGTACGTTATTATCATAGATTCGAATGATCGAGCCAGGTGTCGAACTACCTGAATAAATAGGTGTGGAATCATTAGTGAAACTGTTATTTGAAATCACTTCACGTGATCCAGCTAGGCCGTTAGAGTCCACATCATCAAATGCAGTAAAGCCTGTTAAAGGCGGGGTGCTTGAGAGCCCCGTAAAAGGCCCTGTAGGCTCGCTCGACTCTGCTCTTAACAAAGTATCAAACACACTGTTTTCCAGGGTATTAGCGCCTTGGGCTATGGTATCAAAATCTAATCCACTATCAATGCTTGAAGTATTGCCACGGCCAACTCGGACAAAACTACTGCCTTCACTACCGAGCTGTTGATCACCACCGCCTTGGTTACCTGCAGCTGTAGCCTCACCTATTGTGGTCGGATCTATACCTGCCAATAAAGCGGCTTGTATTGCTTCAACACTGGTTGGGTCTATGGTAGATGTGTCTATCTCAGATGACTCTACTTCAGGTAACTCGTTAAATTGACCATTTTGAGCAGCCCATGACTCATTACCACCAATACTGACAGCGACACCGTTGTTATCGGTGATAACGACCTCGCCTCCTGCAGATACTTCAATAGTTTCTGTGGAATCGATGCTATCTCCTAATCGCAACTCCCTTGAACTACCATCTAATGAAACAACGATAGCTTTACCTATTAGAAACGTCACACGGCCAATAATCATAGATCACTCCTTGATCTTATTTTAAGAAAACGTAAATTGCTTAGCTAAAAAGCAGATATTATTTGTAACTGGTAAATAGTATAAACACCTAAAGTTTTCTTAAAAAGTGTACCGAAGTACAGTCCTTATAGTTTTTAAGCTTCAACAACGTCTAATTTTGATAACATATGCGCCTATAGATCTTAACAAATATCGTTATTGAGACCCCTTTATCTTGAAAAGGCACTAAGCAGCCACATATAGAGTATATCGATTATTTAAGGAAACTAATTATGAGCCAAACTCAACATCATCGCTTAATTATTTTAGGGTCTGGCCCTGCTGGCTATACCGCAGCTATTTATGCGGCGCGTGCGAATTTAAACCCTGTCGTCATTACAGGAATGCAAGCAGGTGGCCAACTGACAACTACGACTGATGTCGATAACTGGCCTGGCGATGCACAAGGCGTACAAGGGCCAGAGTTGATGCAGCGTATGCAGCAACATGCAGAGCGATTTGATACCAATGTTATTTTCGATCATATTAACAATGTATCACTGTCTGAAAAGCCATTCACCTTAACTGGCGATAGTGCTACCTATACCTGTGATGCACTTATTATCTGTACCGGTGCCTCTGCTCAATATTTAGGTCTTGACTCAGAAGAGAAATTCATGGGTAAAGGTGTTAGCGCCTGCGCCACATGCGATGGTTTTTTCTATAAAAAACAAAAAGTCGCTGTTATCGGTGGTGGAAACACCGCTGTAGAAGAAGCACTGTATTTATCAAACATAGCTCAAGAAGTCACCCTCGTTCATAGACGCGACTCTCTTCGTGCTGAGAAAATTTTACAAGATAAACTATTCGAACGTGAAAAAAACGGTAATATCAATATTATCTGGGATACTCAGTTAGAAGAAGTACTAGGCGATGACATGGGTGTCACTGGTATTCGTATTAAGAATATCAAGACAGACGAAGTGAGTGAATTAGAGGTTGCCGGCACATTTATCGCTATTGGCCACAAACCTAATACTGATCTTTTTGCTGATCAACTCACGATGAAAGATGGCTATTTAACCATTAATTCTGGATTAAATGGCAACGCAACACAAACTAGCATTGAAGGTGTTTTCGCCGCTGGCGATGTCTGTGATCATATATATCGCCAAGCGGTTACCTCAGCCGGCTTTGGCTGCATGGCAGCCCTAGATGCTGAAAAATACTTAGACGACTTGTAAGCTAGCTAATAACTTAACACTCTTTTTTATTTAATCACAACGGTGGGTAAAATAATGATAGAAATTGGTCAGAAAATTGCGAATATCACACTAAAAACCATGGCCGAAAACGGTCCACAAGCATATGAAACACTAACAAATTTTACAGGTAAAAAAGTTGTATTATTTGCTGTTCCAGGTGCATTCACACCAACATGCAGTGCTGCGCACTTACCTGGTTTTGTCGTTCAATATGACGAGATAATAGCGACAGGTGTTGATATAGTCGCCTGTGTTTCTGTCAATGACGTATTTGTCATGGACGCATGGGGGAAAAGCTCTAACGCAGAAAACATCACTATGCTGGCTGATGGTAACGGTTTATTTACCCAAGCTGTTGGTCTTGAACTTGATGCGACAGGGTTTGATATGGGCGCACGCTCAAAGCGCTACGCCATGATCATTGACAATGGTATCGTCACTCATCTTGCCGTTGACTCAGCAGGATTAGAAAATTCAAGTGCTCAAGCTGTGTTAAAGATACTGTCCAAGTAAATAATGGATCAACCCTTCACGAGAGCAGCAGGCACACCCGGCTACTCTCATTTATTGCGCACTGCGTGCATCAGATAATGGCAAACAGTAATCATGATTCCTTGGTTAGCTGAAAACGACACCCTATTCCCTTCTATAGATAGCGCACTAACCGAACCTAATGGCTTATTAGCGGTGGGTGGTGATTTAAGTGAACAGCGATTGATATCCGCCTATACCAAAGGTATTTTTCCATGGTTCAATCAAGGTGAACCTATACTTTGGTGGTCACCAGCACCTAGATGCGTGCTATACCCGCAAGATTTACATATTTCAAAAAGTTTAGCTAAATGCATAAGACAGCAAAAATTTACTGTCACTTTTGATCAAAACTTTAACGATATCATCAACCACTGCTCTGATTCGCGAAAATCACAAGAGGGTACGTGGATAACAGATGACATGAAAGCTGCTTATAATAAACTGTTTAAACTTGGCTGTGCACACAGTGTTGAAGTTTGGCATAATGAGATGATAGTCGGTGGGCTTTATGGCCTCTCGTTTGGCGGGATTTTTTTTGGTGAATCCATGTTTAGCTATCAAACCAATGCGTCTAAAGTAGGTTTTTGCGCACTAATAAACAAATTAAAAGATGAAAATTTTTCGCTCATCGACTGTCAGGTACACAGTACACATCTAGCAAGTTTAGGTGCTATTAACATAACAAGAGAAAAATTCTTAGAGCATATTAATAACAACCATGATAAAAAAGATGCTTGGCTTAGTGTGTAAGTAGCATAAAAAGACGCTTCTAGTTAAATTAGTGGAACGAACGCCCGAACAAAAATTTTACAACACACGACAAACCCTTTAATCTAGCTATTTTTTCAGCGATGTTAACTGTTACCATATGTCTAAATTAGAAAACATTCGATTTTTTTCAACCCCTGAACACCCGTGTAGCTATCTTGATAATCAATCAGCAAAAACCATTTTTGTTGACCCTGAGCAAGTTATAGACAGCTCACTTTATTTACAATTATCAGAACTAGGCTTTCGACGCAGCGGCTCCCATGTATACAGGCCTTATTGTGACGATTGCCAGTCGTGCGTCTCGATCCGTATACCAACAAAGCACTATGAGCTGACTTCTTCGCAAAAAAGAATCTACAATAAGAACAAAGATTTGGTCATCACACAAACAAACACTAAATTTAGCGATGAATATTACCAGCTTTATGAGCAATATATTAATGTACGCCATAGTGATGGCGATATGTTTCCACCCTCAAAAGAGCAATTTGAAAGTTTTCTAGTGAGCTCTGATCAAAAAAGCAGTTTTTATGAGTTTCGCCTCCCCTGCGGAAAATTAATCGCAGTCGCTCTTGTCGATTTAATCGACAATGGGATGTCTGCGGTTTATAGTTTTTACGACCCTAATGAAGTAAAAAGAAGCTTGGGCACGTATGCTATTTTATGGCAGATTAAAGAAAACACCAAGCAAGAGCTCAAGTATTTATACCTAGGCTACTGGGTTAAAAACTGCCAAAAAATGAATTATAAGATCAATTTTAAGCCTGTAGAGCTTCTCATCAATGGCCGCTGGATGTTAAGCAATTAACTGTCATTTCAAGCAACAACAGCAAAAAACTAGCTACTATTATCAATTTATTGCAAGTAAAAGCATAATTTTTAATTAAGTATGATAATTCCTTTGAAATTTTTTGATATATTTGGCAGAATACTGGCCGCTTCGTAGTGGGTTGTTAGCCCATTCAGCACTTTCCACAGGTAGGTAATTAATGTCTAAAGAAGAAAGCATAGAAATGGAAGGCACTGTAGTTGATACACTGCCTAATACAATGTTCCGCGTTGAGCTAGAAAACGGCCATGTTGTCACTGCTCACATTTCCGGAAAAATGCGTAAGAATTACATCCGTATTCTTACTGGTGATAAAGTAAAAGTTGAATTAACACCTTATGATCTTAATAAAGGTCGTATTGTTTACCGAGCTCGCTAAACACTGATTATTTTCTAAGATAATATATTTTTAATGTACTCACATGAAATATCATTATTTTAGATAAACAAAAGGCAGCCCTCGCTGCCTTTTGTTTATCTATAACTTCAATTTAATGAAGCTCATCGTATTTTTTTCTAATTGCAATTAACTGCGGCTGTATATCTAAAGGCGCATGATTCATCGCCTGTTCAAATAATTCTTTATTCTCTTCACTGAGTCTTTCATCCTCAGACATTTTTGTTAATTTTTGCATTGCTTCAACAAACTTCGGATGATAAATATCTTTACTCATAACGCCTACCTTTTAATTCTTGCCGGTCATAGCTCCAATTCATTTAGATTATTTTGTTAAATAACCAAAAGAAATAAATCAACAGCTAACTTTAATTGCCATTTTACCTTACTTAGATCGCTAATAATGTCTTTTTTAAAGCTAATTCCTAATTATTTTGCGCTATTGTCTTGTCCAACCAAACAACAGCCCATAGAATACTAAACAATTAAATATCCCTCTATGTAAAGGCTTTACTCTATTATGCGCGCCAGCAAATTTTTAATTGCTACACTTAAAGAAACACCATCCGATGCAGAAGTTATCAGCCACCAATTAATGCTGCGTGCTGGTATGATTAGAAAATCAGCATCAGGTTTATACTCATGGCTACCGTTCGGCTTAAAAGCCGTTAGGAAAGTCGAAGCGATCATTCGCGATGAAATGAATAAAGCAGGATCACAAGAAGTCCTAATGCCCGCTGTGCAACCTGCAGAGCTGTGGCAAGAATCAGGTCGCTGGGAAGAATATGGCCCAGAACTGCTTCGCATGAAAGACCGACACAACAGAGACTTCTGCCTGGGCCCGACCCACGAAGAAGTTATCACTGATATCGTTAAAAAGGAATTGCGCAGCTACAAACAGCTACCCGTTAACTTTTATCAAATTCAAACAAAATTCAGAGATGAAATACGCCCTAGGTTCGGTGTCATGCGCTCTCGTGAATTCATCATGAAAGATGCCTACTCATTCCATATTGACGAAGACTCTTTAAAAACAACATACCAAGAAATGTTTGATGCCTACGTCAATATTTTCGATAGACTAGGACTAGATTATCGACCTGTTATCGCAGACAACGGCTCTATCGGCGGTTCTGGCTCTCATGAGTTTCATGTTTTAGCTCAATCTGGTGAAGACGACATCGCCTTTTCTGACCAAAGCGATTACGCCGCCAATGTTGAATCAGCTGAAGCTATAGCGCCATCAACTGAGCGCGCCCAACCAAGCCAAGAGCTAACAATGGTTGATACCCCTAACGCCAAAACGATTGCCGCTCTTGTAGAACAGTTTGATTTGCCAATTGAAAAAACCGTGAAAACGTTATTTGTCGAAGCGAGTGAAGAAAGCGAATTTGAACTAGTTGCGCTACTTGTTCGTGGCGATCATGATTTAAATGAAATCAAGGCTGAAAAATGCAGTGCAGTTAAAGCCCCGTTAACCTTTGCCACAGCGCAGCAACTACTAGACACTGTTGGCGCAAGCGCTGGCTCTTTAGGCCCTATCGGCCTTAAAGTTCCTGTTATTATTGATAGAAGCGTTGCTGTAATGTCTGATTTTGGCGCTGGCGCTAACATTGATGACAAACACTATTTCGGTATTAACTGGGAAAGAGATTTAGCGACACCTGAAATTGCCGACCTACGCAACGTTCAAGAAGGTGACCCTAGCCCTTGTGGCAAAGGCTCTCTTTCTATCAAGCGCGGCATTGAAGTGGGCCATGTTTTCCAACTGGGTCTTAAATACTCTCAAACAATGAACGCAACAGTACTTGATGACAACGGCAAAGCACAGAATATGCACATGGGTTGCTACGGTATTGGTGTGACCCGCGTGGTCGCTGCCGCTATTGAGCAGAACAATGATGAGAACGGCATTATCTGGCCAAAGAACCTAGCACCATTTGATATTGCCCTAGTGCCTTTAAACTATGACAAATCAGACGATGTTAAAACCACCACAGAT
Source organism: Gammaproteobacteria bacterium AS21 (assembly GCA_038900335.1). Lineage (GTDB taxonomy): Bacteria > Pseudomonadota > Gammaproteobacteria > Pseudomonadales > Balneatricaceae > Rs1. The sequence goes on from JBBMRB010000019.1 coordinate 6,736, forward strand.
CAGCTTTATAACGAGCTTATCGCTGCAGGTGTTGATGTTTTCTTAGACGATCGCAAAGAGCGCCCAGGCGTTAAATTTGCCGATATGGAATTAATGGGCATGCCACATAGAGTAGTGATTTCAGATCGCGGCATCAAAGCGGGCACTTTTGAATACAAAGGTAGAACAGACGCTGAAAAGCAAGACATCAGTATTGAAAATGTCTGTGACAACCTGCTTAACAAAATCAGAGCATAAGCATTGTCTTCATTTAAGCGGTCTTTATTGACCGCTTTTCTCTTTTTTTTCCACTCAACTCTACTCGCTCAGCAATTAGCAGACATTAGCCCCGCTATGCGAGCAGCTCTAAAGAAATCATTTGCACAGGCCTCCAGCTTCCCAGACCGCTTTGAAGCCGAAGTTTGGCTGATTGATATGTCCGGGCGCATAGAGCACCTTGTAAGCGACAAGTTAGAGCGCATTCGTATACTAAAAGCCGTTCACGCTAACGCATCTGCACAGCAACTCCCTATTGATATTGTCCTTAGCCTAATAGAAACAGAAAGTCATTTTGATCGCTTTGCACTCTCCCCAGCTGGAGCACAAGGCCTTATGCAAATCATGCCTTTTTGGAAAAAAGAAATAGGAGAAGCGCAAGACAACCTTATCGATATAGACACTAACATCCGCTATGGCAGCTCAATTTTACGGCATTATCTGGATATTGAAAATGGTGATATGAGCAAAGCCCTTGCCAGATATAACGGCTCTAGAGGCAAGAGCATTTATCCCGACAAAGTCTTCTCCTACCAACAAAAATACCAGTGATTATAAAATAGATTACTAATTCCAGCTAATACTTGACTAAAATACTAGGTTTATAGATAATTGATTACTTATTAGTATTTATGGATGATTTATGCGCCTAACCACCAAAGGAAGATACGCTGTAACTGCTATGCTAGATCTGGCTCTTCATACTCAAGATGGGCCAATAAGCCTAGCTTGCATATCTGACAGACAAGGTATTTCACTCTCTTATTTAGAACAATTGTTTTCTAAACTCAAGAAGAGTTTGCTTGTTATGAGTATCAGAGGCCCAGGTGGCGGCTATCAGCTTAATGCTCAAGCGAGCAGTATCAGTGTCGCGCAAATAATTGATGCCGTAAATGAGTCAATAGATGCAACAAACTGTGGTGGCAGCGGAGATTGCCAACAAGGCGACTTTTGCCTTACACACCATCTATGGACTGATTTAAGCGAGCAGATCCATAACTTCTTAAACGGCATTACTTTGGCTGATTTAGTCAAAAGAAAAGACATCGCCTTTATTGCGATGCGTCAAGATAATACGCAAGACCTAAATTTTAGGCAAAATGTAAATTAGTTTCTTGGTTATCACCTAAAATCACATCAGCCAAAAGAGCGTGAACTGATTTTTACGAACAAGCATAACCTTGCACAAAGAACCCGGTAAACAAAACGAGCAATTGCAATGACAGATCAATTAGACGAGGCATTATCCCGAGAGTACGAAGCGGGCTTTGTCTCAGATGTAGAATCAAGAACATTCGATCCCGGTATTGATGAAGACGTCATTCGTCGCATATCTGCGATGAAAGAAGAACCACAATGGATGTTGGACTGGCGTCTAAAAGCCTTTGCACTTTGGAAAGAGATGCCAGAGCCAGATTGGGCGCACATCAAATACGATAAAATAGATTTCCAATCTATCTCGTATTATAGCGCACCAAAAAGCATGGACGATCGTCCAAAATCTCTAGATGAAGTGGACCCTGAACTCCTTAGAACCTATGAAAAACTAGGTATTCCACTGATCGAGCAACAACAACTTGCAGGTATTGCTGTCGATGTTGTTTTTGACTCTGTATCAGTTGTGACCACGTTCAGAGAACAACTCAAAGAGAAAGGCGTTATTTTCTGCCCTATTTCAGATGCGATTAAAGAATACCCTGAATTAGTTCAAAAATACTTAGGCACCGTTGTTAGCCAAAAAGATAATTTTTTCGCAGCGCTTAACTGTGCTGTTTTCACTGACGGATCTTTTGTTTATATCCCTAAAGGCACACGCTGCCCGATGGAGCTATCAACTTACTTTAGAATAAACGAGCTAAACACTGGCCAATTTGAGCGCACCTTGATTATTGCCGATGAGGGAAGCCATGTCAGCTACTTAGAAGGCTGTACTGCCCCTCAACGCGATGAAAACCAATTACACGCAGCCGTTGTCGAATTAGTTTGCCTAGACAATGCCGAGATCAAATACTCTACCGTGCAAAACTGGTATCCAGGGGATGAAAACGGTAAAGGTGGTATTTACAATTTTGTGACCAAGCGTGGCATTTGCCATGACAATGCAAAAATATCTTGGACACAAGTTGAAACAGGCTCAGCCGTCACTTGGAAATACCCAAGCTGCATCCTTAAAGGCGATAACAGCATTGGTGAGTTTTACTCAGTTGCGCTAACGCGCGGTGCTCAACAAGCCGATACTGGCACCAAGATGATCCATTTGGGTAAAAACACACGCTCAACGATTATTTCTAAAGGCATCTCTGCTGGCAAAAGTAATAACAGCTATCGTGGATTAGTGCACATGGGCAAAAAAGCGGGCGGTGCTCGCAACTTCACTCAATGTGACTCTTTACTCATTGGTGATCAATGTGGTGCACATACGTTCCCGTATGTTGAAAGCCGCAACCCAACCGCTGTTGTAGAGCATGAAGCGACCACCTCAAAGGTAAGCGATGATCAAATGTTCCTTTGCCAACAACGTGGATTAGATCCTGAAAAAGCAGTATCAATGATCGTAAACGGCTTTTGTAAGGAAGTATTCAAAGAATTACCAATGGAGTTTGCAGTAGAGGCCGGAAAGCTTCTTGAAATCAGCCTAGAAGGCTCCGTTGGTTAAACTCAACACTGCTTACTTTCATTTGTCATAACGATTTAGGATTTACTGAAACATGTTAAAAATTGATAACCTACACGCATCCGTAGCAGAGAATAATATTTTGAAAGGCCTATCACTGAACATTGGTGAAGGCGAAGTACATGCAATCATGGGCCCTAATGGCGCTGGCAAAAGCACATTTGGCTATGCATTAACTGGCCGTGACGGCTATGAAGTAACACAAGGTAGCGTCTCACTTGACGGTGCTGATTTACTTGATATGGAAATAGAAGAAAGAGCATCAGCGGGTCTTTTTCTTGCTTTTCAATACCCGGTAGAGATACCAGGTGTGAGCAACATGGAGTTTATGAAAACTGCTGTTGACTCTCAACGCCAAGCGCGCGGAGATGCTGCACTAACGTCTTCTGAATTTTTAAAACGCGCTAAAGAGGCCTGCAAGCAAGTTAACCTACCTTTAAGTTTTTTAAAGCGTGGTGTTAATGAAGGCTTTTCAGGCGGTGAGAAAAAACGTAATGAAATCATGCAAATGATTTTAATCGAACCTAAAATCAGTATTTTAGATGAATCTGATTCAGGGCTAGATATCGACGCACTTAAAATCGTTGCAGATGGCATCAACAGCCAACGCGATGGTAAACGCTCATTTATCGTCATTACCCATTACCAACGCCTTTTAGATTACATCAAGCCTGATTTTGTACATGTATTAGCAGATGGCAAGATAGTAAAAAGCGGCGGCCCTGAACTTGCACTAGAACTAGAATCTGGCGGCTATTCTTGGTTAGAGTCTTACGATAAAAACGCGCAGGAAGAAAACGCATGAGCAACTGGTTAGCCGAAACTCTATCTAAAGCTGAACAAGTTAATGATTGGCTAACACCTAAGCGTGAACTTTCATTAGCTCTTTTGAAGAACACACCGTGGCCGACTCGTCAAATCGAAGCGTGGAAGTACACACCTGTCAACGCTATCGAGCGTTCAAGTTTTGACAAAGCAACCACAAATGAAACAACAGCCGCTATTGACATTGCCAATTTAAGCAGCCTTGATCTGATTTTTGTCGATGGTATCCTGCAAACACAAGCTCTTGCTGAAGATTTACCACCAGGCTTATCGATATCATCACTAAGTGATAGTAACAATAACGCTTGGGCACTCAATAGTTTTAACCAAACAAAACCTAACAGGCACTTTTTTGGTTTAATCAATGATGTACTCGCAACGCAAGGCTGTATTATTGCTGTTGAAGAAGGCGCTAATATCACTCAGCCCATTCGTATTGTGCAGAGCTTTAGTGCAGGCAGTCAATCACATGCCCGTATTATCATGCATGTTGCGAAGAACGCCAAAGCGACAGTCATTGAACAGTTGACTGGCAATGATTTAAGTTTAAATACTAGCTTTGCTGAATATCAAATTGATGACAATGCACACTTAGAACACTATCGCTTAGCACTACAATGCGAACAAGCTATTAGCTTAGGTGGCTGTCATTTTAATTTAGGCGAATCATCGACACTTGATAGTAATTTAATCGGCTTTGGTAGCCAGCTTTCACGTGTAGATATGGATATTATCCATGGTGGAGAGCACAGCCATGCCAAATTAAATGTCATCTATTTACTAGATGGCAAAGAAGTATTTGATCTACACAGTGCTATCGAACACACCAAGCCACACGGCCAAAGTGAGCAAAATGTTCGCTGTATCGTCGCCGATAGAGCTAATGCTATTTTCAATGGTCGTATCCATATTCACCGCGACGCTCAAAAGATCCTGGCTGAAATGAATAACCGCAATTTGTTAATGTCTGAAAACGCCCAGATTAACACTAAACCGGAACTTGAAATCTACGCCGACGATGTACGCTGTGCTCATGGTGCAACTATTGCCGAGATTGATGAAGAGGCGATGTTTTATCTACAATCCAGAGGTATTAGCCGTGCAGACGCACAAGTCATGCTCAGTTTTGGCTTTATCAATGAACTGGTTGATCAAATGAACAATGAAGCAATTGCTCACTGGTTACGCCCTATTCTTCGCCAACGTTTTGCCAGTATGGAGATTAGATAAACTATGTCATTTGATGTCCAAGAGATACGCAAAGCATTTCCAATATTATCGCGTCAAGTACACAATAAACCATTGGTATACTTAGATAATGCGGCGACAACTCAAAAGCCACAAGTGGTGATTGATGCCCTGGTCGATTATTATAGTAATTACAATTCTAATGTTCACCGTGGGGCGCATCAATTAGCTGATGAAGCGACACGTAAATATGAAAACACTAGAGACCGTGTCGCTAGCTATATTAATGCCAGCACTAGAAACGAAGTTATCTGGACATCAGGCACGACAGAGTCTATTAATATAGTTACTCACGGCGCCGCTCAAATACTCAAAGCCGGCGATCAAGTATTAGTCACACAAATGGAGCACCACGCTAACTTAGTCACATGGCAACAGGCATGTAAAGCTAGCGGCGCGCAGTTAGTTGTCGCACCTATTAATGATGATGGCGAACTGATCGTTGACAGCTACATTGCACTGATTAATAGCAAGACGAAGTTTGCTTCAATCCCTCATGCATCTAATGCATTAGGCACTATTAACCCATTGAAGCTGCTAATCAGCAAATTAAAAGGCATCACCAATAACCAAGTATTAGTGATGATAGATGGTGCTCAAGGTATTGCTCATAGCCATGTTGATGTCCAGGACCTGGGCTGTGATTTTTACTGCTTTTCCAGTCATAAATTTTATGGACCCACCGGTATTGGCGTGCTTTGGGGCAAAGAGTCGCTATTAGAACAGTGGCCCGTTTGGCAAACGGGAGGCGAAATGATTTCACAAGTTTCGTACCAAGATGCTCAGTGGAACACCCTGCCGTATCGCCTTGAAGCTGGTACACCTAATATTGCTGACGTCATTGCTTTTGGTGCTGCACTTGACTGGTTCTGCCAGTTGGATTTATCAGCTGTACTGGCTCATGAAAATGAACTACTTGCTTACGCTACCAAACTTGCTGGTGATTTTGAGGGGTTAACAATTGTAGGGCGCGCCAAAGAAAAAGCACCTGTGTTAAGCTTTGTGATGGATAAAGGCCACCCTGCTGATATCGGTTTTATTCTTGATAGGCAAGGTATTGCTATTAGAACAGGACACCACTGTGCAGAGCCTTTAATGTCAAGGCTGAACTTACCAGGTACCGCTAGAGCGTCTTTTGCCATGTACAACAGCAAAGACGAAATAGAGCAACTTTTTGTGGCATTAAACAAAGTCAAAACAATGCTAGCCTAGCCTGACTTTGAGGAGAAATGTATGACAATTGAAACGTACGATCCCAAGAAAGTAAATATTACTGTGACTGAGCAGGCCATTAAGCATTTTGGTAAAAAACTTGCTGATAATCCTGAGAAACTCATTCGCCTAAGTATTAAAAAAAGCGGCTGTACTGGTTACGCTTACGTATTAGACTACGTCAACGAACCAGAAACTGATGACCAGTTACTTATCCTCAGTGATTCTATGAAGCTTGCCATTTCAGATAAAGCTGCGCAAATTGCTAATGGCACGCAAATAGACTATGTTCTTGAAGGCGTTAATCGAGTGATTAAATTCAACAATCCTAACGTCATTGCCGAATGTGGTTGCGGGGAAAGCTTTACCGTATAAAAGCCAAACTATTAGGCTTTCATTTTTACTAGTGAAAGCCTATTATTAGCGCTTTATTTTTAATGCTCAACGCTTATCGATAACAGAAGACTTTAAATGCAACAAAATATGGTAGTGACCCAAAAAGAATGCCCTGCCAGGCGCGTTCCCACTGGGCAAAAGACAACAATTCCCGCAGGCCAATTCATCAGCATCAACCAAGACTTAGGTGGTAATTACACTGTCACTTGGCAAGGCAATATGATGCGCATTGACGGCACAGATGCCGCTGCAATCGGCAGAGAACCAGAACAACTAGTCTTTGCACAAAACAATACCGATCAAATTGATAGCGATCAGGTTTGGCAAGCTATTAAGAGCGTGTTTGACCCAGAGATCCCTGTTAACTTAGCTGATCTAGGCCTTATATACGCTGTTGATGTCGATCAACAAACCAAAAGTGCCAATATCAAAATGACACTGACAGCACCTGGCTGTGGCATGGGTCCCATTTTGGTCGGCGATGTCGAATATCGGGTCGCACTAGTGCCTAATGTTGAAACCGTAAATGTCGCACTTGTCTTTGACCCACCATGGCACAAAGATATGATGAGCGAAGAAGCTCAACTTGAAACAGGGTTGTTTTTCTAACAACCTAGCCTACTTTATTACTATTTCACCTTACACGTTCAAAATATTGGAGCCCCTATGCCATTACCGAGCACACAAACAATCATTGAAGACCTTGAATTTTTTGACGACTGGGAAGAGCGCTATAAATACATTATTGATTTAGGTGAAGACATGAGCAAAATGGACCCTTCATTACAAACACCACAAAGATTGGTAAAAGGCTGCCAAAGCAATGTCTGGATAGATGTTGAGCACGCAAGCGATGGTAAGTTATCCTTTTCTGTCGACTCAGACGCCATTATTGTTCGCGGCTTACTCGCCTTAGTCATGGCTGCTTATGACAACAAAACTGCTGAACAAATAGTCGCTTTTAACATCAACGATTATTTTACTCAATTAGATTTAGAGCAACATATTAGCCCGACAAGAGGCAATGGCTTAAGAGCAATTGTAACTAAAATCCAGTCGATAGCCGCTGCAGTTAATAACGCATAACTTCAATAGCGTATTAATCATTTTATTCCGTTGTTAACAGCAGCGGGATGATAATCCTTCATTTTTTTATTGTTGTGTTAACAGATTGACCCCTCTTATTTTGCGAGCAACACTGCGAAAAAAATACTCTTTACTCATTAATTTTGTTAAGTTTATAATTTTGTCAACCTTAATTAGTTCAATCTTTTTATACAATATATGACTCTTTTTTACGCTGTCTTTTTTATGTCTCATTTGTGTAAGAAATGCCCCGAATTGAGGCTGACAAGTAATGCATTACCATCGTTGAGTATGTTATATTCGCTGCTTGTTCATTTGATTCTAAGATTATAATGTTACCATTAACGAAAACTAATGCTCACCCTATCACTTTAAACGCTCAGGACATTCAAATCATTCCTAGCGCTAAAGCTTTTAAAAGTGCAATTTTAGAAAACATACTAAACGCTAAGTCTCGCATCTATATTACCGCTCTTTATTTACAAGAAGACGATGCAGGTAAAGACGTACTGCACGCTTTATATAAAGCAAAACAACACAACCCTGCACTTAATATAAAGATTTTTGTTGATGCACACAGAGCACAACGCGGACTTATTGGCGACCCTACCTGCTTGGGAAACAAAGAATTCTATCGTAAAATTGCTGAGCAATACTCCCATAAAATCGATATTTATGGCGTGCTAGTTAAAACAAAAGAGCTTTTTGGTGTGTTGCACCTCAAGGGCTTAATTTTTGATGAAACCGTGATTTATACTGGCGCCAGCATTAATGATGTTTATTTACATCAAGCCGACAAATGTCGATTTGACCGCTATCACCAGCTCCAGTGTGCCGACTTGGCAAACTCAATGGTTGACTATCTTCATCGCTTTATTATTGACCCAGGCTTTTCACCGCTACTTAACACATCATTTAAGCTCGATAAAAAAATACAAAATAAATTCGCCAACAAGCAAAAATCATTACTAAAAAGCTCAAACTACAGCACTCACGTGCACAGTGATAAGAGAGGCGAGATCAAAGCCACCCCTATGGTCGGTTTTGGCCCAAGAAGCAATAAAGTAAATAACTGCATCCGCGATATGTTACGCAACAGTACGCGCACGCTGGTTATTTTTACACCTTATTTCAACCTGCCTAAAGTCATCGCCAAAGATTTGAAAAAAGCGCTCAACAGAGGCGTTAAAGTAACCATGGTGATTGGTGATAAAACGGCTAATGATTTCTTTATTGGCGATGAAGATGATTTTAGCAAAATCGGTATCATCCCCTATATTTATGAAATTTTATTAGCTCGCTTTATTAAAAGACACCAATTATATATAGACAGAGGCTTATTAAATATTCACCTCTGGGTAAATGATAATCACAGCTTTCATTTAAAAGGTATTGTCGCTGATAACCAAAAACACTTCATCACTGGCAACAACTTAAACCCTAGAGCCTGGAGCCTGGATTTAGAGAACGGCATATTACTTGAAGACAGTAAAAAGCTATTAAGTGATATGTGGCAAAAAGAGCTAGATGATGTGTTAAAATATACGACTCTAGTAACACACAGTAGCGAGTTAGAAACAATTAATGACTACCCTAAATACGTTAAAGACCCCATTAGAAAACTACAAATAACCCAAATCGATCGAATCTTTAAACGCTTTATGTAACGAGCGCCCCTACTGCTCTAGTAGGGGAGCTTAAGCTTAACTGCCGATTATATTAACAATACCATCATAGATAAATTGAATAGCAAGCGCCGCCAGAATCACCCCAAGAAAACGCCTGAGTATATCGTCCCCTGTCTTGCCTATTACTTTCTTTAAATGAGCAGAAAGCAACATACAGAGCAAGGTGATAAGTATCACCGAGACCACTGCAGCAGCTGCGGCTAAATCAGCAGCGAATTCTGATGATTGTGAAAACAACAAGATAGCCAGTGTTAAAGAGCCAGGCCCCGCCAATAGCGGAATAGCCATGGGAAACACTGATATGTCTTTTTTGACGGTATCCACCGCCAATTCAGCCTCTTTTGTAATTAAATTAAAAGCTGTAAAAAATAGTAATATGCCGCCAGAAATCCTAAATGCATGAATACTAATACCGATAAGGTTCAGAAAACTCTCACCATATACCCCAAATACTAACAGCAAGGTCACAGCTATCAATATCGATTTTAACGCCATTTTAATACGAAATGCTTTATCATTAGCAGGCACCAAGGAATGAAAAACAAGCCCTGCACCAATTGGATCAACAATCACCATTAACGAAGCTAGCCCTGCAAAATAAATCGAAAAATCTATCACTGACATCACCTTATTTTAAGATCTTTTATAAACAGACAATATTAACATTTTCTGCTACTATCACGCCAAATTTGCCTACCGAAATGAGAGATATTTGTGAGCGAAGACAAACAAACAAACCAAACAAAGAGTGGCTTTTTAGCATTGGTATCCAAACTGTGCTTTGATGAAAACCTACCTATCCGTTTTATTTATAAAACAGTTCCAGAGCACCTCAACGACACTGGCTGGCGTATGTATACTGGCTATGAAGATGATGAGTATTTAGCAAACGAACTGGCAAATTTACTGCCAGTGCCAATCGTTAGAATGTGTGAGTTAGACTCAAGCCTAACAGAGCTTGTCGATTATAACGCGGGCAGTGTTTGGGAGAGAACTCCCGAACTCAACCAATGGCAACAAGTATATGATTTTAAAATCCCTTGCGCTAAGGTCGATGTTGAAATCACCAATGACGTCAGTAGATTCACTCAAGAAGTACTTTAATATTTTTTAACCAAAACAGTTGAAATAATCTAACAGCCCCTCATATATAGTTTAGTGGCGCTCAAATGAGGTCACTAAACTGCTTTTAAAGTAATTAACCTGGGTTAACACTTTAAAGCGTATTTTACTTTTTATCACTTAGTCTTCGGATAAGTGCAATGACAGCATATTGCTTAAAGGATATGAATATGAGAACGTTAGATTTAACACCACTATATCGCTCGGCCATTGGTTTTGACCGCCTAGCAAACATCGTTGATAGCGCAACAAGAGCGGATCAGCCTGCATTCCCACCGTACAATGTAGAACTACTCAGTGAAAACGAATACCGTATCACTATGGCTGTCGCCGGATTTTCATTAGATGAGCTAACCATTAATTCTGAACAGGGCAGCTTGACCATTAGCGGCCAAAAAGAGAGCGAGTCTACACAAGCTCACTACTTATACCAAGGAATAGCTGCTCGAAATTTCGAAAGAAAATTTCAACTTGCCGACCATGTAAAAATCATTAAGGCAAATATGGAAAACGGCTTATTGCACGTTTATCTAGAGCGCGAAATCCCCGAAGCTATGAAGCCTCGAACCATTAAAATCGAAAGCTAAGCTTTATATTGATTAGCCATAATAGGTTTTTGACCGCTCCTGTTATGGCTACCAAACGACTGACTAAGTCGGAATTTTAAACCCTCTGTCTACATCCGCATTTTGACCACGATCTCGTAAGAAGTGATCCATAATCACAATTGCAAGCATAGCTTCAGCTATTGGCGTTGCCCTAATCCCAACACACGGATCATGACGACCTTTAGTAACAACTTCCATTTCATTACCACTTGCATCAACTGAACGACCAGGCAAACGTAAACTTGAGGTAGGCTTAAGCGCAATATGAGCAATCACATCTTGCCCAGTAGTAATACCGCCTAAGATACCACCACAGTGATTAGACAAGAAACCTTGTGATGTCATCTCATCGCGATGTTCAGTGCCTTTTTGCTCAATACAATCAAAGCCATCACCTATTTCAACGCCTTTAACTGCATTAATACTCATCAAAGCATGCGCTATCTCTGCATCAATACGATCAAAGATTGGCTCACCTAGCCCAACAGGCATTCCCATTGCATGAACAGAAATTTTAGCACCAATGGAATTGCCTTCTTTACGAAGCGCATCCATATAAGCCTCCATCTCAGCAACCACGCTAACATCAGGGCAAAAGAATGGATTTTGCTCTACTTGTTGCCAATCAAAATTTTGATAATCAATTTTAATCGGGCCAAGCTGCGACAAATAACCCTTAACAGTCACACCTTTACTAATAAGGAATTTTTTCGCAACAGCACCCGCTGCCACACGCATTGCAGTCTCTCTTGCTGAGGCGCGACCGCCGCCACGATAATCTCTAAACCCGTATTTATGGGTATACACATAATCTGCATGTGCAGGGCGAAATGTATCTTTAATATTGCCATAGTCTTTTGAGCGCTGATCTGTATTACGAATAAGCAACCCGATTGAGGTACCGGTTGTTTTGCCTTCAAAAACACCTGATAAAATTTCCACTTCATCAGCTTCACGCCGCTGCGTAGTATGCCTTGAAGTCCCAGGCTTACGTCTATCTAGGTCTATTTGTAGATCTTCAACCGACAACTCAATACCAGGGGGACAACCATCAATAATACAACCTAGTGCTGGACCATGACTTTCACCAAAGGTACTAACACTGAAAATTTTACCAAAACTATTACCGGACATATTAATGATTATCCTTATAACTAAATTTAACAATTCTATTCATTAGCAAGAGAAAAAACAGTCATATCACTATTTTATTAAGCCATTATGCAGCACATATTATGGCGCTCTCGCCGCTTATTTTATTGTGAGGCTGCTACAAACAACGCTCGATGGTTTTTTAACTCTTGGGCACTAATCACAAATACACCATTGCCACCTAGTGGTAATTCAGCCCATATAAAAGGCACCTGTGGGAACTGCTCCATCAAATGCACTTCACTATTGCCTACCTCAACTACCAGCAAACCATCATCAGCAAGATAATCATTTGCTTGCGCCAGCATTTTCTTGCAAATATCTAAGCCATCATCACCACTACCTAACGCTAAAGCAGGTTCATGGTCGAACTCCGCAGGCATGGTATTTAAATCACTTTTATCGACATATGGCGGGTTGCTTACAATCAAATCGTATTTATGCTGCACATCGTTAAATAAATCACTTTCGATTAAACTGACTTGATCGTGCAGTTCATATTTATCGATATTGATTTGCGCCACTGCTAAAGCATCACGACTAATATCTGCCAAATCTACTTTTGCATCTTCAAATGCAAAAGCACAAGCGATACCAATACAACCAGAACCAGTGCAAAGATCTAAAATTCGTGCAATTGGCCCATGCCTTAAAAACGGGCTAAACTCTGTTTCAATTAACTGAGCAATGGGAGAGCGCGGAATTAATACCCGTCTATCAACGTAAAACGGCATCTGCATGAACCAAGCTTCATTGATAATATAAGGCAGGGGCTCACGCTGATCTACACGTCTTGTTATGAACGACAAAGCTCGCTCTTTCTCTTCAGGTAAAAGCGCTGCATCTAATATAATATCGTCGGCATCCCAGGGTAAATACAGGGCCGCTAATACCAATTGTTTCGCCTCATCAATCGCCGATGTATGGCCGTGCCCTAAAAAGACTTTTTTCTTCATCATTGTCGAATAACAATAACGAATATAATCTCTCACAGTTTGTAAATGTAATACGCAGGTTTGTTGTTCAGTCATTTGCTAATCTAATAAATAAAAAGAGGTTATTGTAGCCACTAGAGGCACTTAATTATACGCTTAAATACAGATATTTAACGAGATAAGATAAATATACTCAGCCAATTTCAGTCGTTAAATTATAATAGCAGTATTTTATACCCCCTATTACATTTATAATATGGCTCTGTATCCTTTTTAACACTCTTTACATTTGATTTTATGCATAACTCTGACGATAACTACACAGCTCCTATCTTTGATGCAAAACCTGAAGAGACAGAATACTCCACTGACTCCTTCGCACAAGCAATGCAAGGTATTGAACCGTTGCGACAAGATAAAATCAAACACACCAACTCCCCTATTAGGAAAGCTAAAGACAAAAGCTACCATCGCGAGCAGGCCACTGCCGATATCAGTGATGTCATTGACGGTTTATCAACTCAATCTGTTAACAGCGTTGAATCTGATCAAGCCCTTAACTTTGCCTGCACCGGATTACAGCTTAAAACCATCAATAAACTACGAAAAGGCCACCTACCTTGGGAGCAAGGTATTGATTTACACGGGCTAAGTGTAGAACAGGCACGCAGCGAGCTGAGCCACTTTATTAGAAACAGCCATCATCAAAACAAGCATGTAGTGCTCGTGGTTCACGGCAAAGCATACAGTCAATCGGGGTCTATACCGGTCATCAAATCATACGTGAATGACTGGCTGAGACAACTTAATGAAGTCCTCGCCTTTAGCTCAGCACAGGCAAAAGATGGCGGCACAGGCGCTCTTTATGTACTGCTAAGACGCAAAGAACGCTGATTAGCAAATGATACGAGCTGTAATGATTCGTTATCATAACAATCTTCTTTACCTTGCTTAGTAGTTGCAGTACCTTAGCTGTTTTATATATTTCTTGTGGAGCTCATCGTAGTAATGGAAAAAGCATTTGCCAACATTATCGAAAATATCGGGGAAGATCTTAACCGCGAAGGTTTACTAGACACCCCTAAGCGCGCTGCTAAGGCGATGAAGTATTTGACACACGGCTACAATCAATCGTTAGATGAAGTCGTTAACAATGCACTTTTTCCCTCTGATAATAGTGAAATGGTGGTCGTTCAAAATATAGAATTTTATTCTTTATGCGAGCACCATATGCTGCCTTTCATTGGCAAAGCACACGTCGCTTACATTCCTCAAGGCCACGTTATCGGCCTGTCAAAAATCGCTCGTATTGTTGACATGTACGCAAGAAGATTACAGATACAAGAAAACATGACCAAGGAAATCGCAGAAGCGATTATGCAAGTCACCGGCGCAGAAGGCGTTGGTGTTGTGCTAGAAGCAGAGCACATGTGCATGAAAATGCGCGGCGTAGAAAAACAAAACAGCACAATGAAAACATCGATGTTGCTCGGATCTTTTAGAGGCAGCCCCGCCACTAGAGCAGAGTTCTTTTCTCTAGTAAGCTAGCAGCATATTTGACACTCTTAAGTTACTTTAAGATGATAAATGAGACCTTTGCCAAATCCAAGATCTAGCAATCTAGATCTGAAATTTAGACACAAAAATCGCACTGGTCTCAAGTTTTCTAAAGCTAGCGTGCATCACAATTTTTAATACTAGACAACAGCTAAACCCAAGCGACAACCAATACGCCTTTACTTATTGCATTAATAAGCCACACTATTAGTCATTCTATCAGTCACATTCTACCCATTAACTTTCGGTGCCCTATGCTTGTCACAAAACAATCAAAACGCATTTTTTTAAAGCTCACTTTATTGACAGTGATTACCCTTGAGGCCGCGACTGCAAACGCCACATCCCTGACGGATGTTTATGATCTTGCCGCTAATCATGACCCGAGCCTGGCACAAGCAAAATATAAACTACAGATCAGCACAGAAGATATCATCCAAGCAAAGTCAACACTACTGCCAACGATTAACGGTCAAATCCAAGCAGACTGGAATAACGATGCTGACTCAAATAGCACCAACAGCCAAAGCTACACTATTAACTTAACCCAAGCGCTGTACGCACCAGCGCTAGGCTCTGCCATCAATAAAGTTAGAAACCTGGATTTGCAAGCAAATTTAGTATTTCAACAAACAGAGCAGCTATTAATTGTCAACACTGTCAGCGCCTATATTGATGCCATGATTGCCCACAACAACATGACAAGCAGCCAAGCACAAGAGCAATCATTTAAAAAAAGCTTAGCGAGGATCCGAGCACAGTTTGAGGTAGGCGTTAGCGCTAACGAGGACCTACAAGAAGCACAAGCTGTTTATGACAATGCTAAAATAGCCCTCATAATCAGCGAGGGCGAACTAGAAAACAGCTTGGAATTATTACAAAGACTGACAGGCTCAAGCATCGATAGTATTAACTCACTTTCTACAGATTACCCCACTGCCATATTAGAGCCTAGTGATGCACAGCATTGGATAGAGCAAGCGACAAGTAATAATTTAGATATTTTACTAGGCAAAAAGGCAGTTGAATCTTCAAGATTTGACACACAAATTGCCAGCGCCGAGCGTAAACCAAAGGTTGATATCACCGCTTACCACCAACGCTATAACCACAACAGCAATGGCAATACAACCGACAACCAAGTGGCATTAGTACTAAGCGTACCTCTTTTTAATGGCGGTGCACTAAACTCTAAAGTCAGACAGTCGGCGATACTTGAAAACATTGAAAAATCAAAACAACTCGACACTATCAGATCAATCACTCAACAGACCAAAAGCACGGTGCGTGATATACGAACTAATGCTTTAGCTATTAATGCACGTAAGCAAAGTATTGTATCTAGCCTCGCTGCTATGAGAGCAGTTCAAGAGGGCTATAAATTAGGCACCAGGAATATTACTGATTTACTAGATGCTCAACAAAAATTATTTCAAGCAAAAAATGAACACGAAAATTCGAGATTAATGCATATCAGCTTACTTTTTAATCTCAAAAGACTACTGGGATCTGTTGCTAAAGATGATATTACTCAACTTAGCCAATGGATGCTGCCAGCTAAACAATAAATAACTGACAGCAACTGCAAGTAATGAAAACCCACTTTACGATAACAAGCTCGCTAGTGAATGGCAGGCTTATCTTGTACCGTATCAGGTAAAATAAGCTGGCCTTGTGAATCATGAGCCAGCTCACCTCTTTGAGCTGCTAGCTCTAATAGATGATCCAATAACAGCTGAGTGATATGGCTACTAATGATAATACCCGCTGGCGGGTTACTCTCAAACGCCTCATCGATAATCAAATCATCCGCCCTTAAAGCCAACAACAGTGGGTTGTCATCAATTAGAGGGGCAATATCTTGTGGCGCAAAAACACTGTGCCCGCCGGCAACTTGCACCGCTAACGAGTACGCATCTGAAACCTTGCTAGCTAAATATTCTAAAAACTCCGATTCAGCATCCATCAGTATTTTATTTAACACACTGACTCCACCTTTTGACACATTTTCTAATGCTACACTAGAGCTCGAAAAATCTATCGCCTCAAAAACAAGCTGGTCAACAGCATCTATTTCATCATTGTCAAACTGCACCACTCCCTTATCATCAGAGTTCAGCCAATGTTGGCTAACAGCCTCTTCTAACAACAGCTCAAGTGCGGCATTGTAGATATTCATAGTAATGATTAAGCCTGCACTAGGGTTTTGTGCTTCCTGCTCATCTTTAATTAAATCATTGGCCCTAGCAGCGAGCAATGTAGAGTCTTGTTTGATAATACGCGCTAGCTGATCAGAGCTAATTTTTAGACTTTGCGCGCACAGTCTCTCAGCACTTAACAAAGGCTCTTTACCTTTGCTTGCTGTTAACAAAGCGATATATTCGATGCGCAGTTCTTCTAAAATATCTGTCAGAATTTCACTCATAACGATCCTTTATTTGAGCTATTAGTAACTAATGAAATGTAATACCTATGGGACTTACATCTACTTTAAGGAGATCAAAACTCTCACGTAGTTGAGCCAGCGGCATCAATGAGTAATCAACCGGATCTGCAGGTAGCTCCATCCAATCAAGCGCCCAAATCTTGGTCATCAATTCATACTCACCGATTAACGCATCAAGAAAGATCATAACCGCCTCTATTCTAGGGTCTGTCTCTAAGACCTCAGGGACCTCTCGTACATAGATACTAAGATGCAACTTATCATCAATGTTTTTTAGCTGGCACCAATAATCTGTAATGTCACACATTTCACCGGCGACATTGATACAACTCGGTATAGGATCATAACGATGATTAAAGGCTTTAAAGGATATTTCCTCTAAATCAGGTGCAGCTTCAACTAGGGCTAAAACCGTATGGATCGATTCAGGATAACCATCACAGCCAAAAATCATTTCAATAGGACCTGCTTCATCCGCCTCAAAGTGAAATGTTAAATGCTCATCAATGCTGCTTAACTTTTCTCGGTAATCACTTAATACGAATTCTGCTTCAAATTGATCTTCCTCTCGGCTCTCTAAAACATGACCAATAGTTTGCTCTAATAATTGCCAAAATTCTGTAATCTCTTTAGAAAAATGTTGCATGTATATCTGTGTTACTCCATTAAGTGTGGTCAGCGAAAATAAAGCGCGCTTAAGTACGCGGCACTACTACACCTGTCTGGCCTTGGTATTTACCCGCACGATCAGCATAAGATGTTTCGCACACTTCATCAGCGCCTAAAAACAACATTTGAGCAACGCCCTCATTGGCATATATCTTTGCAGGTAAAGGCGTCGTATTAGAAAACTCTAAGGTAACGTGCCCTTCCCACTCAGGCTCTAACGGTGTGACATTAACAATGATACCACAGCGAGCATAAGTGCTTTTTCCCAAACAAATTGTTAGCACGTCACGAGGAATTTTAAAGTACTCAACAGTGCGCGCTAAAGCAAAAGAATTTGGCGGTATAATACACACATCAGAATGCACATCGACAAAGCTTTCAGGATCAAAGTTCTTAGGATCGACAATAGATGAATTTATATTAGTGAAAATTTTAAACTCACTGGCACAACGCACATCATAACCATAGCTAGAGGTACCATATGAAATAATAGCCTCGCCATCAACGTTTCTAATTTGCCCTGGCTCAAATGGCGATATCATGTCATGTTGCTGTGACATTTTTCTAATCCAGCTATCCGCTTTAATACCCATATTTTCAATCCTTACTCATTAACCAATATTTACCAACACGCATTATAAACACTTAATGCGTGGAGTAATTGATTAGTTAGTTTTAATTACTAAATATTTTCGCTGACCAAAAAACTACCAGCATTAACGGCTCTTACCTGCTAGTCATTAACGATTGACAGCGAAGGGCCTTTATCTGCTGATTGATTTAATTGATGCACACGTGCAGCAGTCAGCCTAGCAACTTCTCTATAAATTAAAGACACCGCACTGCCTGCATCAGCAACCACAGAGGGTGTACCCGAATCAGCTTGGGTGCGAATATCGATGTTAAGCGGCAAGGCACCTAGCAACTCGCTATGGTATTGTTTAGCAATGGCCAAACCACCACCATTGCCAAAAATATGCTCTTGATGACCGCAATTAGAACAGATATGCACGCTCATGTTTTCAATGATACCCAGCACAGGAATATCAACTTTTTGAAACATTTCAATACCGCGTTTAGCATCAAGCAGTGCAATATCTTGCGGAGTAGTGACCACAACAGCGCCGCTAATTGGCACTTTTTGCGATAGTGTTAATTGGATATCACCAGTGCCTGGCGGCATATCAATCAGTAAATAATCAAGCTGGCCCCACTGCGTTTGATTGACCATTTGAGAAATAGCGCCACTGGCCATTGGCCCACGCCAAACCATTGGCGAGGTCTCATCAATCATATAAGCTATCGACATAGAGCTAATACCTAATGACTCAATAGGCAACATCTTATCGCCCGCCAATGGCTGTGGATGAGTACCTGGCTTAACACCGAGCATCATGCCTTGGCTTGGCCCATAAATATCGGCATCTAAAATACCAACCTTTGCACCTTCTGCACTTAATGCTAATGCTAAATTAACAGATGTTGTCGATTTACCAACACCGCCTTTACCAGAGGATACTGCAATAATATTTTTAACATTAACTAAGCTATCAACCTTGCTTTTTTGCTCAGCAGGACTAATCACATTATCAATAACGATATTGACATCAGTAACACCCGCTGCTGATAATAACGCTGTTAGTTCCTGCACAATGCGCACATGATCACCCTTATTTGCATAAGGAAAGATCAGATGTAATGTTAGCGCACCTGCATCACCTGTTATTGACTCGATAACATTAGCGCTAAAGAGGTCTGTATTTAAATACGGGTCAATATAGGTACTCAACACGTCTTGATATAGAGCTTGTTTCATAGTGGTTCCTCAGGTGTTTATTCAGCACTGATGTTATAGCTGATGCACTTATATTATGAGTAACGATTACTCTTTAATTTAACAGCTACTTACGCTGTAAAAAAACACCGACTTCAATATGATCGGTATAGGGAAATTGATCAAAAATGGCAAATCGTTGTATGCTGTGTGTTTTGCAAATATCCAATAAATTTAATTGTAACGTCGCTGCATTACATGAGATGTAAACAATGTTGTCATATTTAACAATCTGTTTAATGGTTTCATCATCTAAACCAGAGCGCGGTGGGTCAACTAAAACAGTACTAAACTTATAGTCACTTAAATTGACATCATTTTGCTTTAAGCGCCTAAACTCACGCTCACCTTGCAGCGCTTGAGAGAACTCTTCACTTGACATGCGCAATATTTTGACATTGTCAATTTGGTTTACTTTAATATTGTATTGCGCTGATTTTACTGAGGTTTTTGAAATTTCAGTTGCAATAACATTATCGAAATTTTGTGCTAACGGCAAACTAAAGTTACCATTACCACAATATAACTCTACTAGGTCATCGCCAATATTTTTGGTGACATCAATAGCCCAGTGCAACATATCGATACATACTTTCGCATTAGGCTGAGTGAAGCTATTTTCGACCTGCTGATAGTACATTTTTTTATCGTTAATCTGCATACACTCAACGACATAATCTTCGCCGAGCATAATTTTGGTTTTTCTAGCGCGCCCAATCAGCTCTACTTTTTCATCACTTAAAGACACCTTGCGCAATTCAAGTTGCAGGGCTTGTGCCGCACTTTGCCAATCCTCTGCAATAGCCTTGTGATACAACAAACTAATTAACAACTCACCACTTTGAGTACTTAAAAAATCAATTTGAAACAATTTTTTACGTAATATTTCAACAGGCCTGATCAAATCCAACAACACAAACATATGTCGCTGTATAATATCACTGACCATTTTGCTCTCTTTAATTTTGCTATGCTCATAATTACTACCAGGGGCGAACATAACGTAGTCAAGCTCATCCCCATCATGCCAAACTCTGAATTCGACACGCATTCTATAGCCCGTTTTATCAGAGGGAAAAACCTCTAAATTTGGCGGGTTAAAAGCGGCGAACTGTTCTGTTATCAGCAGCTCTTTTTCTGCTAATAATGAATCGTATCGACTTGGATCAATAACGGGTAGTGACATGCAAACCTCTGTTGGCAATTAAATTTACGCTTAATTATTGTATAATAATGTGTTGTCTTAATGGGGTAACAATGCAAGAAATTCAATATTAAAGGGTCACTTAATAGTGACAATGTAACGCTTGTTTAGATAAATATTAACGATGCACATTTAAACACTTAGCTATGTGTTAGTAGCCCAGTGTTTAATCGCGCTTTTATATATTTAAGTCAACAGTTAAAAAGTGGATTATATATTGAAAATCATCATGTTATTGAACTGATATTACTTCAGTTGTAAGGCTTGACGAGAAAATTTAACGCCATCCCATCCCGATTCAATAAAAGCGCGGATATTCTTATGATCCTTACCTGTTGGGTTATCCAAAACATCTTGATAAAAACGCCCAAAACAACGCAAGGTTAGCTCTTTATCTAACATATTAATGTAGGCAAAACTAAATAGTTTTAAAGAACCTTCATTTTGTCCAATTGCATTATCGACTAAATTATCCCCAAGACCATTTCTAAAAGAACATGGAGTAAAATTATAATGCGTACTTATCACAGCCATTGTGTCTTCGAAATTCACCTTTCCATCCTTTAAGGCAATGATATACTCTGCAACGCTTACTGACATTTTTGTTAAATCCTATATTATTCGCCGCCAAACTTACGGTGAAAATGATTTTACACTATTAAAAACTGATAACGATAACTCTTTTCCCGTTTAATTTAAAAAAATGATAACTATCATCTAATAATTAGTTCATATAAGTTAGTTTTCACCGTAAACTAGCGCTTTTCGGTCATCAACACAGTAGATTCTTTTATGTCATATACCCAGTCAGCTCAGCCTCATCCCAACAGCAACCGTAAAATACTCGTTACTAGCGCCTTACCCTATGCTAACGGCGCCATTCATTTAGGTCATATGCTGGAGTATATTCAAACTGACATTTGGGTTAGATTTCAAAAGCAACGTGGTAACAATTGTATTTATGTTTGCGCTGATGATGCGCATGGCACCCCTATTATGCTTAAAGCTGATAGTTTAGGCATAACGCCACAACAGTTAATCGATGAAACCAGTGAAGCACACCAAAGAGACTTCCAGTCTTTTATGATTGGTTTTGACAATTTTTACTCAACGCACTCAGAAGAAAACCGTCATTTCTCTTCACAGATCTACACAAGCTTGCGTGATGCTGGACACATTTCCCAAAAAACAATCACCCAAGCTTACGATCCAGAAAAGCTAATGTTTCTACCTGATCGTTTTGTCAAAGGCGACTGCCCTAAATGCAATGCTAAAGATCAATACGGCGATAACTGTGAAAGCTGTGGTGCAACGTACAGTCCGGTTGAGCTTAAAAATGCTTACTCTGTAGTATCTGGCGCGAAACCAATAGAGAAAGAGTCAGAGCATTATTTCTTTAAACTCGGTGATTTTGAAAAATTCTTGCGTGATTGGGTTGAAAATCACGTGCAAGAGCAAATGAAAAACAAGCTAAACGAATGGTTTGAAGCAGGTTTACAAAACTGGGATATTTCCCGTGACGCGCCTTATTGGGGCTTTGAAATTCCCGATGCACCCGGCAAATATTTTTATGTCTGGTTAGATGCACCTATCGGCTACATGGCTAGCTTTAAAAACCTATGTGATAAACAAAACATTGATTTTGATGAGTATTGGAATAAAGACTCAACGACTGAGCTTTACCATTTTATCGGTAAAGACATCGCTTACTTCCACTCTTTGTTTTGGCCTGCCATGCTCGAAGGTGCCAATTTACGCAAACCATCTGGCGTTTTCTGTCATGGTTTTGTGACAGTTGATGGCAAAAAGATGTCTAAATCTCGCGGCACTTTCATCATGGCACAAACTTATTTGAATCACTTGCAGCCTGAGTATTTACGCTACTATTTTGCAGCAAAGCTTAATTCTGGTATTGATGATATAGACTTAAACCTTGAAGATTTCCGTTTAAAAGTCAATGCCGACCTCGTCAATAAAGTGGTTAACATAGCCTCACGCTGTGCTGGCTTCATCTACAAGAAATTTGATGGCATGCTAGCTCAAACAATTGTTGAGCCTCAACTTTATGAACAGGCAATTGCGAAAAGCGAAATCATTGCTCAATATTACGAAACACGTGAATACAATAAAGCTATGCGTGAAATCATGGCTATCGCCGATATCGCCAATCAATATATTGATGCCGCAGAACCTTGGGTGCTAGCTAAAACAGAAGGCAGCGAACAAGCAGTCCAAGATTGTTGCTCAATGGGTATCAATTTATTCCGAGTTATCTGTTCTTATTTAGCGCCTGTACTGCCGCAAGTTGCAGCAGATGCAATGGCGTTCTTAAATACCGATGATTTATCTTGGGATGCGATAAAAACGCCATTGACGAGCCATAAAATCAATAAGTTTAAACCACTAATGCAGCGCATTGAAGAATCCAAAGTTAACGCTATTATTGATGAAACAAAAGAAAACTTAGCAAAAGAAGCGTTACTTGCCAAGCCAGCGCCTGTGAAAGCACAATCTGAGCTTGAAAAAGAACCTATAGCACCGACTATCGAGTTTGCAGATTTTGCTAAAGTTGATTTGCGTATTGCAAAAATAAGCAATGCTGAGCATGTTAAAGGCGCCAATAAGCTACTACAGCTAACACTTGATTTAGATGGCGAGACTCGCAATGTTTTTGCCGGTATTAAATCAGCTTACCAACCTGAAGAGCTCATCGGCAAATACACTGTCATGGTTGCAAATTTAGCGACCAGAACCATGAAATTTGGCGATAGTGAAGGCATGGTATTAGCAGCAGGACCTGGCGGCGAAGACATCTGGATACTAGAGCCACACCAGGGTGCCCAACCTGGAATGCGTGTAAAATAAACGTATTAGCCGCTAAGTATAATCTATGGCCTGCCATATAAAGAGCCGTAGATTATACCGACTATTAAACCTGACAATATTAAGTGTCTACTGCAATACTTATCATAGACAATTGCGCAAATGATTAGCTTATCTAATATCCCCTTTTATTCGTAAACACCATTGCTTAACAGGACGACATTTTGGACTCTTCAACACTGATTATTTTATTACTTATTATTGGCTTTGGCACCTATGTGCAAACTGTCATAGGCTTTGGTTTAGGCATGATAGTCATGGGCGTCGTCTCATTTTTAGCACTATTACCGTTAACAATCACCTCAGTTGTCATCAGCCTGATGGCGTTTTGTAGCGGCTTAATGGCAATTAAAGGAGACTTCAAGGCACTGGATATTAAAGCGATTATCTTTATTTGCATCGGCTTGATCCCCTCCATTGCTCTGGGCTTGTTTATTTTAGATTTCATGAGTGAGCAAATGGCTTATTTACTGCAATTTATTTTAGGCGCCGCTATTATTGTTGGTGCGGGAGCCTCACTGCTTAAACCTGAACCGATTAAAAAAGTATCACACCCTATTGTTTTCTTTATTGCAGGCTCTGTCGGTGGCTTATTAGCAGGATTGTTTAGTGTCGCAGGCCCGCCTATTATCTATCAGCTATACCGACAACCTCTGGCGATGAAAACCATTAGATTAAGCTTATTGTTTGTATTCTTAGTCAGCAGTTTTATTAGAACAGCGATGGTAGGCGCACAGGGCAACCTAGAGATTGATATGTTTTTGTATGCACTTTACTGTTTACCTGTCGCTTATTTTGCCACTTGGCTTGGCAAAAACAAACCACCACCATTAAGCGAAAAGACCATGAGAAAGACCGCAATCAGCTTACTTATTGTAATAGGCTTAAGCTTAATACTTAAATCATATAATCATATTTTTTAATACGCAATAAAACCTCCCTATCTTAAAGCATGCTAATGAAATAAAATTATTTATGTTTTTTAGGGAGCACATACACCTTTGTTAAACGAGTAAAACCCTAATACCCTGATCTTTTGACAGCGCTATATACTGCTTTAACAGTTTAAACAAACAGCCCCTCACTACGTTATTAATGCGAACTAATATCCTCACTTTTTAATACCTAAACTTATTAAGCTTTAAAACGAACTAGCCCAGCTTTACTAGCGAAAACAGACCTATATTACTGTTAAGCCTGGTTTATATTATTGTTTTATTTGTGTGTTTTTTTAACATTTATAACGTAAGGCCTTGCTGTAAAAATCACTAATCTGTAAATTACAGTAAAACTTAGCCAATATAAGATCACTATCTATGTCAGCAGCAAAAAATCATAAAATCACCAATTTATTTTTAAGCGCTTTACTATTAATAATTTTAGCTGGCATTTGGCTATTTACCCAGCCTAAACAAATCAAGACTGACAATACACAGGCCAATTCGACTAACTTTTCAAGTGTTAGCTGTGTTCTATCAAACAGTAACTGCATTATAAAAACTGATCATCACACAATAACCCTGGCAGTAATAAGCAATGACATCAGCGCATTTGCACCACTAACCTTTGAACTCACTATGCAAGGCCTCTTGGCACAACAAGCTCACATAGATTTTGAAGGCATCGAGATGTTTATGGGAGCAAATTCATTAACGTTAACAAAACAACAAGACAATAGTTTTACGGGCACAATAAGCTTACCAGGGCACGCAGGCCACGGCATGACATGGCGAGCTGTTACTAAACTAGTAACAGAGCAATCATCGCAGCAAGTTATATTTGAATTCCCACTGCAATAATTGCACATTAATGTCTAACTATTGTCGTTTTTAGTTATGTTTAATTTGAATAACGTGCGACTATTATTAATATAAAAAAGTGCTATATACGTGACGTTTATATAGAGATATCAGAACAAAAAATACAAAATATAATAATTAGAGGTATACATGACAGAACGTGAATCAATGGAATTTGATGTTGTTATCGTCGGGGCAGGCCCCGCTGGGCTATCAACAGCCTGTCGATTAATGCAGCAGGCAAACGAGACGGGCAAAGAGCTTAGTGTCTGTGTTGTCGAAAAGGGATCTGAAGTTGGTGCCCACATTCTATCGGGTGCTGTCGTAGAACCTAGAGCTTTAAATGAGCTATTCCCGCAGTGGCAAGAACAAGGTGCTCCGCTTAAAACAGCGGTTACTGAAGATCATATTTTTCTATTAAAAAACCAAAGTAGCGCTCTAAAAATACCTAATTTTTTCGTTCCTAAACCGATGCACAACCAAGGTAACTATATAACTAGTGTCGGCAACTTATGCCGCTGGCTAGCAGAACAAGCTGAACAGTTAGGTGTTGAAGTATTCCCAGGCTTCCCCGCTTCTCATATTATTTACGATGACAATGATGCAGTAGCAGGTATCGGCACAGGTGATATGGGGCTTGACGAATCAGGTGCGCAAAAAGATAGCTATATGCCAGGAATGGACTTATTAGCCAAGTACACGATATTCAGTGAAGGTTGTCGCGGTCATTTAGGCAAAGAGCTAATAGCTAAATACCAACTAGATAAAGATAGTGACACACAACATTATGGCATTGGAATCAAAGAGCTTTGGGATATCCCTGCTCAACAACACCAGCCTGGGTTAGTGTTACATGGTACGGGCTGGCCTTTAGATAACGAAAGTGGCGGCTTCTTCCTTTATCACTTAGAAGATAATCAAGTAGTCGTTGGTTTAATTACCGACCTAAGTTATAAAAACCCTTATTTAAGTCCATTTGATGAATTTCAAAGAATGAAACATCACCCAACCTTAGCGCAATATTTAAAAGGCGGAAAGCGGGTATCTTACGGCGCTAGAGCAATCACAAAAGGTGGATTTAATTCGCTACCGAAAATGTCAATGCCAGGTGCTCTTTTATTAGGTTGTGATGCCGGCACTTTAAATTTTTCTAAAATTAAAGGGACTCACACCGCAATGAAATCCGGCATGATTGCAGCTGAAACTATTATGCAAGCACTTGCTGGTGATGACAGCGGCGGCCAAGATCTAACGGCATACGCTGAGAACTTTAAAGCATCTTGGGCTTACGATGAGCTCTATAAAAGCAGAAACTTTGGTCCAGCTTTACACAAATATGGCACTATTTTGGGTGGCGCTTTTAATTTTGTCGATCAAAATTTATTTGCTCTGCCTTTAACTTTACATGATACCCAAGCTGATTATGCCCAGTTAGAACTAGCCAGCAATAGCAAAGTTATTGACTACCCTAGACCTGATGGTATTTTGAGTTTTGACAAACCTTCATCTGTCTTTTTATCAAATACCAATCATGAAGAGAGCCAGCCGTGTCATTTAAAGCTAACTGATATGACTATCCCATTAGGCAGTAATTTAGCTAAATTTGCTGAACCCGCCCAGCGCTATTGCCCTGCTGGCGTCTATGAAATAATAGAAAGTGAGGGCGAAAAACAATTCCAAATTAATGCCCAAAACTGCGTACACTGTAAAACATGCGATATTAAAGACCCTGCTCAAAATATTACCTGGGTAGCACCTGAAGGCGGCGGTGGGCCAAATTATCCTAACATGTAACATCTACTGACATGCAAAGGTCTCATTACATTTAGACCTTTGCTTTATTAACTTCATGACCAATAGCACATATCATAAGTACCACTCACCTTTTTAAGACTTCAAAAATAGCGCTCGCTAAGAAACACGCCATACTTAATATTGTAATAAAAAGTTAAATATTTACTTCGCTCTATTACAAATCAAAACATGCATTTAGCATTTTTATTCATCATTAACTCTAAAAATAAAAATTTTAAATACTTAGTATTTATCAATAATAGTACTACAATTACTAAAGTCGACAGGTTTAATGATTGATTATTTGTTAGCAAATAGAGTTGATTTTTAGAGCAATAGTAGAATTTTTTATCATTTATATTTAACAATAGTAGTAATGGGCACTTAAGCAATGTCATTTATTGTCAAAGAAAAATTAATTATTAGTATGCTCGTGATTGTTTCGATATTTTTATCACTATCATACCTTATTGTTAACATATCTGATCCTACTGATAATGGGCTGGTATCTAACGAGAAGCTCAATATTGAACAATCATTTATTATAGATAAAACTAAAAGCCTTACTGTTTCTCAAGCCTACCGCTCAGCTATGCAATTAACGACGCAAGAGCACATACCCTGGAGCTTTGCAGACCAAGTTTACTGGCTAAAGATAGCCTTACAAAATAATACCAAACACCCTTATCAATTAATGATCCACTTTGATAATCCAATGGTTGATAACCTCACAGTTTACGAATTCGAAAACGCTCAATTATATAAACAAGAAAAGTTAGGGTGGCAAGAAACCAGACTAGACTTGATTGAAAGAACCATTTTGCAATACCCATTAAACATTAAACCCAAGCATATGAGTGAGCTTTTAATAAAGATAGAGACGACAGGTATTGCTAAAACACCCGTTATAATTTATCAAGATCACGACTTTGTGCAACTTATACGCAGTAGCCACTTAATATGGGGCGCTTTGATTGGTATTTTGTGCATGATCGCACTGTATAATTTGGTTCTTTTTTACAGCATTAAAGACAGGGTCTATTTAATCTACATTGGTTATCTAATATCGATTTTAGCGCTATTATCTGTCATTCAAGGATTTGGCCATTATTTATTCCCGCACCCATTATTTAAAATCTTACGCGTTAATGTCATTAGTTTAAATTTTTTAACACTCGCTTTTGCCTTACTTTTCACCATGTTTTTCTTAAATTTCAACATTAACAAAGAAAAAATTTATAAAACCTGCCTCTACTACTCCTACCTACTGTTTTGCCTAGCAGCTCTCGTCACATTTATCCCAGAGAGCAATAGCGCCCCTATTTTCTTTGTCGCTATGGGAGGTGCTTATTTTTTATGTTTTTGGCTATTGTATATTAGATATAACACCAGCCATTTTTGGTCTACCTTATATTTCGCCTCTTGGCTACCTTTGTTGGTCGGTGGCGCAATTCAACCGCTAGAGCTCACTGGTGTTATACCCTATTCTTTTCTAGTTCGTAATTTATTTACACTGTGCATTATTTTTGAAATAACCTTGATGGCAATGGCCTTAGCTGAACGTATTCGCTATCAAAAAGAGCTGACTATTTTTAATGCAACCCATGACTTAGAAACAAATTTACCCAATTTCCAGGCCCTTGAAGCTTATTTATTAGATCTGCTGAATACTGAGAAAAAATTCACGCTTTGCCTTATTAATATTTCAGGATTAAACCGATTATCTCCATATTTTAATGACTCGCAAACACAGTCGACATTGGATTTATTTATACAAAATGCAAAACAGTACACCAACCATTGTCCAAATTTCGCCCGCTTGAATAATTTACAAAATGATTTTGCTAAAAAAGATGCGAAAATAGCCAGAGTCAGAGAAAATGTCTTCGCTATCATTATTAAACATAAACAAAATCATCAGCAAGTCATTGAAAAATTAGAGCCTTTATACAACTCGATCAATGATGTTTTTAACATCAACAAAATCAATAGCTATTTCAAAATAAATATTAGTTACTATATCGTTAAAGAAGACCATAACAAAGTCAGCAATATACTTAAAAAAGCTTTTCAAGCTTTAGAAACCGGCACTCGCGATGATATTGCAATCAATGGTTACGAAAATCATAAACACAACAGCTTAACGTTAGTAGAAGAACTTAAAACTGCTTTGCTAAATAATGAGTTAATGCTTTTCCACCAACCGCAAATTACCTTAGAAAACGGCCAAGTTCACGGATCTGAAGGTTTATTGCGTTGGAATCACAAACAACATGGTTTTATTCCCATCGAAGGGCTTATAAGCCTTGCAGAAGACACCGGCCTCATTAATCAAATTAGCTTATGGGTTATTACTCAGGCTTGTAAAGATATACGAACACTAATCAATCTAGGTTATGAAAACCATGAGGTATCAGTCAATATCAGTGGTCTAGATATAGTTAACAAAGAATTCCTTAACGATTTAAAAGAAATCTTAACCACCTACCCTATTCCAAAACATCGCTTAAATTTAGAGCTCACTGAATCAGTTATGATCAACGATTATACGTATTTACAATCAGTTATGCAGGGCTTAGCACAATTGGGAATACGTGTTTCTATTGATGATTACGGGACGGGTTATTCATCTTTAGCCCATATATCACAACTCCCATTTAACGAACTAAAAATTGATAAGATATTCATTCAAAATATAGCAAAAAGTGATCGTAATCAGAAAATAGTACAAACTACTATCAATATGGCTAAAATCCTTAATTTACGCATAGTCGCTGAAGGCATAGAGACCTTAGAAGAAGAGCAGGTCTTACACGACTTTAATTGTGACTTTGTGCAAGGTTACCGTTACGCCAAACCACAACCTATGAGCGATTATATCCAATGGTTAAGTGAATACCACCATTAAAAAAGGCACTCGTTAATCATCGTAATATGCACATTCAGTGGTCGACATTTTAGAGGCTTACGGCGTAATTCTAGTTCTCCCACATGCTGCACCTACCATTGTTCATCATCAAAAAAAATAAACGCCCGCTTTACTACGCTTTTTAACACTCAATGACTTCCCCCAGCTTCAATTTCAAAAGTATGCTGCTGGCTTTGTAAATATCTTTTTCAAATGGGCTGTCTAACCAATGGGTTTGTTGCATATATTCACTGGCCTATCTATGACTTGAAATTTCCTTTGGTATCTGGCATCGGCTTATTGGGGTGATCGTACTGCCAGGTAAAAAATGGGTTGTTAGGCAGTTTATCAGCTTCATCGTCATGATAAACATTATTGTCTCTAAAGAATTGATCAAGTTCTATGGCTTTTTCGTCTATTGTTTTAGGAAATTTATAGCCGCGAAAGCGCATAATGGCTTCTAGTAACAGCAAACGCCCAACAACCGGTTCGGGTATTTTTTTAACGCCTTGTGCTGCATCTTCTGCAAAGCTTGCCCCTTGCATGTATTGGTTTAACCAATTCCAGTAGAGTAAACCGGGATCACCGCCTATTTTGAGTGCGTCTATTCTACGACTGTTAACCGCAGAGAGTACCACCCAACGCTGCATCCGACGGCCTTTTTTATCCAGCGCATATAAGCGTATTTGAATCCCTTTGTATGGAGTTAATTGAGGCACATAGTCAATATTATTTCGCCATAATTTGATATCAGCGGTGTGCCAATTAGTAACCCAGACACGGCCTCCGTACTTGGTATAGACTAAACCATTTTTTTGATTGAAACGCACAGGGCAAGGGTAAGGTGCGAATAATAGGTGTATGCCCAATAAAAAAAGAACAGTGGCCAAGAATATTTGATTTATAAATATATAATACGCCCCTCTGTTCCAAAAATATGCAAGTTTCGATATAACCCAATCAACTCTAGACTCGGGTTCTCCCGTCGTGAGTAAATATGTAAACGTTTCCATTTCATTTGCCGTATTTAGACAAAAATATGCCATTAAGATATAAAATGGTAACGCGATAATTGGATTGATGCGTTTCGCATCGACAAACCCCTGACCTTTGCCAATTAACCAATAATCGATATTGAATTTAAAGGACGAGTGAATACTTGTTGCCTTGTAAGTCTTGTTCGCTATTGCTTGTTGTTGGTTCTGGCTCATCTTTATAAACATCATGATTTAACACTCCCGAAGACATTAAATTCTATACTGTCTTTAATCACTATCTTATCTCCCTTATCTTCTGCTTCTTTACCATTCGGGTAATAGCTGTACGTTAGTTCTTTTATCGTGAACGCTAGCCTAGATTCAGGTACAAGCTTCAGCACGCCTAATTTTTTAGTTAATCCCCATAAATTTTCGTGCTCTGACTTTAATAGACCATAAGTTTCAGTCAAAGGTGGAACTCTATCAAACATACTAGGCACGCCACCAAACGTCACTACCAGCTCTAGATCCGATACACCTGCTTTAAACCCAGGCAAAATCACTAACAAGTCTTTGGAATTTCTCTCAAAGGCTGGCGTGTATACACGGCGATGATAATCTAGCATTTCGCGTTGCATGTATTCTTTGATGGTTGAATTGCTAACTTTAGGCACTAATGAAAAACCTATAGTATCTTTATCATCTACATTAGCTAGCTTAGCTATTTCCAATTGCCCTTCAAATCCCTCTACTTCCACGTTATCAAAACGCTTGAAAATAATTTTTTCTCTTTCTATATTCCCCCAATACAGGTATTGGGATGGGTTTCCTAACCAATCTTCATTCCACCCCCAAAATCCATTAGTGATCCATGTTTCTAACTCGCCATCTTCAGCCATCAGCTTACCGATAACGCCTACCACTGATAACACGAAACCCGCTGTGATTACAGCTGGCGCTGAAAACAGAGCACCTAGCACCAACAAAGAACCGCCTGCAATGCTAACCCCGGAAAAAGCAGCAGCATTTATGTCGTTTCGTTCACTGTATGACAAAAATTGATAATAATTTGTGACTGCATCAATCACTCCTATTATAGGAGTGATCTTTAAAATATTCTTAATTGCCCCTAAGGTTTTACCTGCAACACCCGCTTTATTGAGACCTAAACTCGTTGGTATCTTGAGCTTAGCTAACCCCTGAGCCGTTAATTTAGATATTGCTAAATCAAGGTTTTTACCAACCGCCAGAAAACTAGCCTCGGCGATCACCAAGGTATAATAGATTTTTGATAGTCCTCTCATACTGGCTGCTTGTATGGTATTTCTTGATGTTAATATTTTTAGTGAAGGCCCTGTGACATACATACTATAAACCACTGCCACTAATGCAATTGAACTCGCTCCTTGTACCACTTTACTAGGCAAGGCATGAGCGGGGTGGTCAGCACCGTCAACAGTAACAGTGAGTACATCTACATCTTGCTTAAATAGTTTCCCGTAATATTTCACCAGTAAACTCTCATTCCATTGAGTAAAAACATCACTTTTGTTGGTGATTTCTTTCAGAAACTTGGAAAGGTGATTCTTTTTAAATTTGATAGGTGTCTTATGCATGTCAGCGATGGCTTCGATGGAGGCTTTTATTTCTGCCTTTCTTTGGCCTTTGCTGTTGCCTCCTGCTGCACTGCCACCCTCATATTTAAGAACAAATTCTCTTACGTCTTGCGCAAAATTTTGTGAAGATATAGGTGAGCTCACTAATGCTTTTGTGAATTTGTCTGATGCCTTTAATAAATCAATTTTTGCCGAAAGCAAATTGGAACGAAAGTCTTTGAATTCATTGTCTGCCAGGCCTATTGCATCGGCCACAAAACTCGATAGTGATTTAATTATGGTGGCTACTGGATAACGTAAATCAGTCCCTGGTGCGGCACTTGGATAAAGAACATCATCAATTTGCTTTTTACCTGCTTCAGTCGCTTCTAAACCAGAGGTCATTTGCTCTATCGTTGCAAGGCAACGTGTAACACTTCGAACTTTATCTAACTGACTAACCGCTTGTTTTTCCTCAGTCATTAAGGCAAAGCATGCACCAATATAACCTTGTCCCGTTTTTTTATTCCAACGACTGACATTATCAGCGGCAGTTTCAATAGCTTTTATTAGTGTGATGCTATTTTCATTAATTCTTGTACGGGTTTCATGAAATTCTGGATTTAATGCCTTTACAGCGGCGTTAAGATCATACGGGGACTTATTTCTCTTTAGTAGATCATAAGCATCAGCAACTTCTTTTACCTCTTGTTCACTCATTTCAGATTCAACAATCGCAATATCACTATCTTGAGAAAAACTAGAATCTTGACGCTCCTGTAGTGGTATATATTTTATACTCCCCGGTGCCTGCGGTACTAGTAATCCTTTTCTTTGCTGTTGCTTTTTATATACTCTTTTCATGAATGCTCGCGCTGTACTTCGAGCCATATCTAAATCTGACCTACCTAAAGGATTATCAAAAGATGGCAATGCTGACCTTAGCTGTGTTTCGATCGCTTGATAAGTACTGTAGGCATATTGATTCTCCATAATATCGTCTGCATGACTTACAGAGAGTACTCCATGAAACGCTGCCAAATCTTGACTAATACCAATAGGGTCATGCAACACAACTACTTTGCCTACCTCTGCTTTGTTGCGGGTGGCATTAAACACTTGCTCTATTTTATCTTGTGCATAGGGAATACTGGGAATTGCACTGAGGGCCAGTTTTTCAACAAAGCTCGCGTCATCCTTAGCTTGTTTTTGCTCTAACACATTTGGATTGAGTTCTTGCACAAAACTGGCAAGCGTGGTTTCAAACTGAGAAGAGTCCTCATTTTTAACATTGTCAAACGTTGGTTTCTGCTTATTACATAATTGCAAAGGTAATGAGCAGTCAGTATCGGCAGGTAACATAGTGCCTATTTTCTGCATATGTGCTGCACGGTTTGAGCTGATGCTCATTATTGAATCCAACATATATATCGACCATTCATAGGTACTGTAAGCGATATAAATACTACTGCAGGTTGGCGGTACAAAAGCATATTCGCGCGCTATTTCATCGTCATTTTTATCTTTAAATCGCTTATAAACTAAATGCTCGCTTTCGTCGTCTTCTTCAATTTTTAGCTTAACAAATAAGCCGCCCTGCTCATTTATGTTACCTTCTGTGTCAGGGTTGGGGCTGTGGTAGTAAAAAATATGCCATTTATCTTGATAACTTGGCGCATCGTCCGCATCTTTATCCTCTTTTTTCTGGGCGCCATCTTCAATATAAATATAAACATAACCACTACGCAAAAGCCTAGCCACCATAGCGTTAACCGGTTCAAAATCACTGTTTAATAGCTGATCTATGGTCGGGTAAGATAAGTCTTTTATGTCTAAATCAAACTGGCCTAGAGCATAACGCACTGGCAGAATAGGAATAATTTCAGGGCGCTGGCAAGGATAACAGATACTATCAATTGCTATATTACTGCCAGGGTTGGGTGGTAATTTGCTCATTTATAATCCTTGATCTGTTGGCTCATACTTGCAGCTGCTAACTCAGTATTAGCGCTTTGCTGTATTGCTATCAGAAAGTTCTCTGCACGCTGTGCTGGTGATAATGCAAAGTTTGCTAGATGCTGGGTAAATACATCAGGTATTTCAGCAATAGGCATTTGCAGTAAATAGCAACCTGCCAACGCATAGTTGAATTCGTATTCAGAGGCCAGTTGATATTGTTGCCTTAATAGCGGTATTTGTTGCGCTAAAAACGTTGAGATTGACAGCTGTGCTAGTTGTTTTTGACCGTAGTGTTCTACTAGCCAATACGCTGTTTTTAGACAAAACTGCTGCACTGTGTAAGCAATAAAGCCTTGTTCAATAATCTCGTATAACGATGGTTCTTGTTGACTTCTAATATCTATATCAAATGCTTGATCCAGCTGTTGTATTTGCCCATAAGCCGATGAGTTAAAGCGGGCTATCTTGGTATTGATTAGTTGTTCGCTGCTATCGATAAGGCCTGCTTGCTTTTCATTGTGCTTACTGGTTCTGAGCTCTAAGCCGGCATGGTCTTCATAAATAAAAGTAACTGGCGGGTATTTTTCGCCCTGCTGGGTATTAGGGACATTAAAAAATTTGTAGCAGGCCTTAGGATAATTTGCTAAATTTGGCAGATGTACTTTTAGCACTCTAGGGTCCCAATACCTAAAAAAGCGGTTGTTTTTTTCTTCAAAGTCAAATTTAAGAAACTTTCTAAAATGCAGATGTATATCCTTCATGCTCGCGCTACTTTGGATAAATACTCCTACGTTTTCCCCCCACATTTTTTCAAAGTAGCGCCGATGAAAATGCGGAACGCTGCCATCATCCTGATAAACCTTTTCATCTATTGTTAGGTCCAACAAATAGGGTGCGGACATTTTAAGTGTTTGTGCAGCCTCCCCTGTAAACATACACATAACAGGGCAATCACTGATCAGATCTAAATCAAAGACACCGCGATGCTCGATATATGCGCTTGCATCAAGCAATAGATAGGTATGAATTTTTTCGCTGGGAACTTCATTAGCTAATACGTCGCTGTTTGATGGTAAATTAGCTGCAAATAATAAGGCTTTTAAGTCCGAGTTTATCCAAGGGCGCAGCCAGTAATTGCTATCCGCTTGGGCTACTTCTTTAGGTATAGAGTGCGTATCAATTTCAACAAATTTAAGGTCATCGAGAGGGTCTGCCTCACGGGATAATATTGCGACAGCTTTACAGCTGATAGGTTGTTGCTCACTCAGTTGATCGCAGAGCGCTAACACGGTTGAATAGTGTTCTATGGTGCGCTCAAGATAATGATTAACAGCAAGTGCTTCGTGAGAATATAAAAACTGATAGCCAAGTTTTTGCATATACTGGCTAATGGCACTATCAATGCTTAGCCAATTTTTTACTTTTAAAGCGACCAAGATGTCGTAGCGCGTTTGTCGGCTATCCCCTACTTTCATTGCTTCACAATGTAAGATTGTTGGGTATTGAAAGTCTTGCATATTTACTCAATCATCCGTGATTATTGTAAGTATTATAAATCAACGGAAAATTAACGTAAAATGAACAACAAAGCAACAAATATTAAATTTAATATCAACTAAAGGTGATCGTAATCAGGAAATGCTACAAACCACTATCAATATGGCTAAAATCCTTAATTTACGCATAGTCGCTGAAGGCATAGAGACCGCTGAACAAGAGCAGGTCTTACACGACTTTTTGTGACTTTGTCCAAGGTTAGCGCTACGCCAAACCACAACCTATGAGCGACTATATCCAATGGTTAAGTGAATACCACCATTAAAAAATGCACTCGTTAATCATCGTAATAAACGCATTCTGTAGTCGACATTTTAAGAGCATTAAGGCGTGATTCAAGATTTCCCACATGCAGTTCCAATTGGTGACCATCAGGATCTAGAAAGTAAAAAGAATCTCCTTCGCTGCTGTTTTTTTGCCACTCTATGACTTTTTCTTGTTGGAGCTTCAAAACCGTAGAAGAAAAATCTTGTTGTGATAGAGACAACGCCAAATGGCTGTAATCACCTGCGGGTGCAACTTCGCCAACACTTAAACAAAACCAGTGATCAGCTAGCGTCATATAAGCCCCCGTCTGCCAACTAACCTTGCGTTTAAAACCTAAAAGCTGATGATAGAATACAAGCGATTTTTGCAAATTACTCACAGCAATCGTAATATGATTAATAGCTGTCAACATCTTCCAACCTTAGCACCTATAATTAATGGACGCCGTTAATTACTCTACAAACAATGGCGTCAGTATTTGAGCCAAATCCCTTACTTCCTTCTGTTTTGTCAATCGATCTAACGCCACATATATTTTCTTTTTTTGCTGACTTTTTAATCGATCTAATAACACACTAACCTGCGTATCATCAATGGCTAGATCTTCACGTAATGCATGGTTTCTGTTTTGTAAATTTTGGTTAATGTACAAGAACCTAGCCAATACTACATAGGCGAAATTACTGTTAGTTATCGGGCCTTGCCTCGCTTCAAAGCCGCCGAGCTTTAAGCCTTTGATTTTTACATTCTTTAATTTATCGCTTGAGAACCAAGCGGTTGTTGAGCCTAACACTCCCCCCGTAACAGCACCTAGCATAAAAGTTTGCCCCGCTACGGCCAAATCAAGCATACTACCCGCAGCAGCACCTGCAATAGCAGCAACCTTGGTTAATTGTGATTTACTTAGGCCCCATGCTAACCAAGTCGTAGTATCAAACAAGTCGTCCTCAATTTCTAAAACCGAACCCTGTCGTTTTAAATAATGATGACGATACAGAATTTGTAATTGGTTGTGTGCTTGTTTTTCACATTCACGCATCCATTGCATGTACTGACTTTCAAGCATTGGCTGAATAGATTCTGCTTGCGCTTTACTCAATGTTTTTTGGTTAATTTGATAATGACATAAGTCTTCAAGTAATTTAGCCGCTATAGCGCAGCTTTTATACTGTTGGCTGATAGCCACATCGTGTAATGATTGAATAATATGATTAAGAACAGGCGCCCAAGGTGGATGTAGTTGCGTAAAGGCCGTTAATAACTGTATATGCTGATCTAATGTTGCTTTAACCGCATCGAACACTCGCACTAAACCAAAAAACTGCTGTAAAGCTTGCTGCCAGTTAAGGATATGTTGATCACTATAAATGGGATTAATCAGCGCCATACTTGGTTGTCCCGTCCAGCGTAGTATTTCCATTTCAGCTTCATACTCAGCACTATAAGGGCGAGAGCCATCAACCACATATAAAATTGCAGCACCTTGCATAATAGGAGTTAGCAGTTCAATTTCATCAATGAATAGTTTTTGACACTGCTCATCTTGCAAAAACTCATGTACTCTATTAATACGCTGATCAGCCCTGACTTTTTTACTTTGTAACCAAGCTAATACTTTTCTAGGTCTTTGAAAACCCGGCGTATCAATTAATAAATAGCTATACTGCTCGACATTAACTGTATATTCATGAGCTTGTACAGTCGTGCCACTTTTCATAGAAACAGCGATACTGTCATCTCTCGCTAAAGTAGAGACTACTGACGATTTTCCTTTATTTGGATGCCCTACCACGGCAAATTTAGGGATCATAACAACTCCTTACTAGAGACTAGCTGCCAATTCGGTAACTCATAGCAAAAACGACGCCACTCATCTAAATGTAAGCTTGTTAGGTCGACGAAACTGTCATCCTGCCAATCCACAGCAATAATCACGCCGTTTGAGCTTTTCATAAAATCAGCCAACTCTCCTAGCGGCGGCTCCCAAGCGGGTACGATTAATACTTTATCACGGCCATCATTCAACAATTTTTCTTCATCACTTGTTACCTCAAGCGCCGTTAGTAAATACTCTTGATCAGGCATCCCAATAACTCGTTTCAATTTAAGCTGTAGCGCCTCTGGTAATGCTATCCAGTAAAGCAGAATGAAATGTTCATGAGAAGAGATGCTATCAACCATCTCCCTTAAAGGCGCTTTCAATTCACTGTGTTGTTGAGCCACATTAAATTCCGCCAAT
Source organism: Gammaproteobacteria bacterium AS21 (assembly GCA_038900335.1). GTDB lineage: Bacteria > Pseudomonadota > Gammaproteobacteria > Pseudomonadales > Balneatricaceae > Rs1. The sequence continues at coordinate 45,625 of JBBMRB010000019.1, forward strand.
TGTTGCTGCTGTGTTATTACTTGTTGCTGCAACTGTCGTACTGTTTTTTTAAACTGTACTTTTGCCCATATATACAAAGCCAATCTTGGCACTATGGCGTACGTCAATTGACTCATCAACACATACAACCACCAGTTTTTCACCACCTCATTATCATTATTCACTGTGATTCTAACGTCCTGTGAAGATTGCAACATAGCCAGTGCAGGCTGGGCACCATCAAAAAAAGACCAGGGTAAAGCAAACCATTTAAGGACAGGAAACAACTGCTCAGCATTTAACAAAGTACTGCGCCAAACAAAGGTAATATCGTTGAACAGCAACATAATGATAAAACCTAATAAACAGCTACAACTAAAAACTAATGCCATTTTCTGACTTTGTAAAAATAGCCACTGAGCTGAACCTGACATACTTCTAACTGATTTTAACTTATCTCTGTAAGAAGCTGAAATAAAAGGAAAAGAAATAAAATATCTAATGATATTTATATCTTTATTGGTTATTTTAAACACTATCATAAAACAGAGTGAAAGCACTGGAAAAATAACGAAAAGCAATACTAAGTAAAGCAAATTAACTCGACCCAGGCTATCCCCAGTCATGACTGTCGCAGCAGACACTAAACCTAAAACCATCACTAATAAAGCAAGAGCAAAACTAAACTCTCTATATATTTTTTCTGTCATTTATCATCCTTAAATGAGAGCGTCATCACTGTTGCGCAATAGCTTGTCTTAGTTATTAATACGGTGGCGACTATCATTGCAAACCCACATTATCATCGTGTTATCACTTTTAAAGCGTCATCTAATTATGACCGTAATTTTATGATTTTAGTAATAAAAACCGCATTAATCTAAACTCTGTTCTACGCTAGTTAATGAATCGGTAGAGCTCTTTGCGCAAGCTAGTAACACTTATTAAGGCTCACAGCATACAGTATCAATATATTTACCACCATTAGCTAACTTGCTAGCGGCAATAATTACAAAATTCGCGGCCCTATTAAAGTCTAAACTATTGTTGTATAAATACATTGTATTTAAATAATAATTTGAGGCCATATAGATGACACCTGATAACAACAAAGAAAATAATAACAAGCACGTTGTCGCAGTACTCGGCGCCGGCACTATAGGCGCAAGTTGGGCCGCACTTTTTTTAGCATCAGGCTACGATGTTGATCTTTATGACCCCTCTATCGACAGTAGAGCATTTGTAAATGACTATATCGATAATGCATGGCCTGATTTACAAAGTTTATCGATTGCCAAATCAGAGCAACGGCCAGAAATTAAATTTTATGACACACCTGAAGAATGTGTAAAAAGAGCGATTTTTATTCAAGAAAGCGTTCCAGAGCAGCTAGCAATAAAACATGAGTTATTTCAACGCATAGAGCCTTATATACGCAGTGACGCCATCATCGCCTCTAGCGCTTCGGGCTTATTAGTTAAAGACATGCAAGCGGGCTGGAAAAAGCCAGGTCGCTTCATTTTAGGCCACCCTTTTAATCCGCCTCATTTAATTCCATTAGTGGAACTACTCGGTAATGAAGATACCGATTCAAATGTTTTAGAGCAAGCTGAAGCTTTTTATAATAGCTGCTCAAAAACCACCATTAGAATTAATAAAGAGGTCCCGGGGCACGTTGCTAATAGACTGCAAGCTGCACTATGGAAAGAGGCAGTTCACTTAGTTAACGAAGGTGTAGCCAGCCTTGCAGATGTGATACTGCAATATCAGCGGGGCCCGGCCTAAGATGGGCCGTCATGGGTCCAAATATGTTATTTGACTTAGGTAGTGGAGGCCACGGTATTGATGTTTTTTGTGAACGCCTAGGTCCTTCTTTTCAGCAGTGGTGGGATGATTTAGGCAACCCAAAGCTGACACCGCAAGTGATAGAAAAACTCGTATCAGGCCTTAAAGAGGCACAAAATGGCAAAGACTTTAATACTCTATCATTTGAGCGGGACCAAAAAATCATTGCTATTAGCAATGCAATAAACGACATAGATAAACAAGAGCGCTGTGCTAGCACTAGTCAACAACGCCTAAAAACAGCACGATAAAAAACAGGCATTAGCAAGATAAGAGTGAGTGCTTGAAATATAAAAGCGAAGTTGCTATCACTAGATAGCGACTAACTAGCAGGAGCTTTATTAACAGAAAAAGAGGGGAAACTCAGAAAAATCCAAATTTTAGACACAAAAAAAGACGATAAATCGTCTTTTTTTAAGTTTTAGCTTAACGCTAAAAGCTGTTATTACACTTTAAAAATTAAAGAGCAACGATGTTCTCAGCTTGTGGGCCTTTTTGGCCTTGTGTAACAGTAAACTCAACGCGCTGACCTTCAGCAAGAGTTTTGAATCCGTCACCTGAAATTGCAGAGAAATGTGCAAAAACGTCTGGACCTGATTCTTGCTCAATAAAACCAAAACCTTTAGTTTCGTTGAACCATTTTACTGTACCTGTAACTGTAGACATATTAATACCTGTAAATTATAAATTTAAATTGCCAAAAAATGGCGTTATAGCATAAAATCAGACTCAAACTTATAAACAACAAGGACAAGTATTACGAATAAAACTGTAAGTTGAAGCATGTAAATAAATAGACTTTCTTCTAGCTGCGGATAATTTATACCAGAGTGATTTTAAAGTCAAACACTTATTCATAAATAATCAAAGTAACGTAAAACAAACGCTACATTCAATTGTTAAATTGCTGCTTAATTCTTATAAAACACTGTTAATTAAAGATTTCTGATATTGCTAAATTGTGTATTTTAAATACCGAGCTCTTGCTAAACTCTAACGAGAGTCATCCTAATTACCGTACTCAATAAAACAGGAGCTAGATAATGCCCTTAGAAACAATTATATTATTTTTCACCGCTAGCATCGCCCTCGCTTTTGTCCCAGGTCCCGATAACATATTTGTACTTACGCAATCAGCCCTACACGGGCGTAAAGCGGGTTTACTAGTGACTTTAGGCCTGTGCACTGGATTGCTGTTTCATACGGCAGCAGTATCATTTGGCGTTGCTGTGATCTTTCAAACATCAGCCTTAGCTTTTAATATTTTAAAGTTTATTGGTGCTGCTTATCTCGTGTATTTAGCTTACCAAGCCTTCAACTCAAGTAGCCAAACTACTGATAACAAAAAGAAACCAGAGGCCAGTGCTAAAAATTTATATTTTCGCGGTATCATCATGAACATCACCAACCCTAAAGTCGCTATTTTCTTCATTGCTTTTTTACCACAATTTGCCGATGCATCACTTGGAGCTATTACCTACCAAATGATTACTTTTGGTTTTTTCTTTATCATCGCAACATTTATAGTGTTTGCCAGCATTGCTTGGTTTGCAGGCTTTATAGGAGACTGGCTAAAAAACTCTGAAAAAGTACAAGCCGTTATGAACAAAATAGCTGGAGTTGTTTTCATTGGTCTCGCTGCAAGATTAGCCATTACAGAGCAAGCTAGCTAACCTAAAAAAGCAGTACTGTTATTAGTACTTTTGTGACGAAGTTAATAATAGAGAGTCAACTTCATAACATGTTTAATGACAGTACTCACTACATAACTTTATATTAAATAGCGAGTCAACTCCCTTCCCTCTTTAGCAAAGACAGCTTGTACTTCTATTCGCTGTGCCATTTTTTGCATATAAACAGACAAATGAGGGAAACTTAACGGTGGCTGTTTAAAATTTGCCGCCCAATTTGCCACCATAAATAGAAAATAATCGGCAATACTGATGTCCCCTGCGATGTAATCGTATTGAGCTAACTGCTGATCTAATAACTTTAACATTGCAGTGACTCGAACTTGTGCCATGTCTTCGATGCCTTGAGCACCGTTAACACTTGTCGTATATTTTTGTGGATAGAAATACAACATAAGCTCAGATTGCACCGTATTGGTTATATACATAAACCATTGGTAAAATCGACTTCTAGCAGATGTATCTGCCATACTAGGCATCAATGTAGATGATGGATGCTGCTCTAATAAGTAGAGACAAATAGCCGCACTTTCAAAGATCACTAACGGCTTGGATCCTGCCTTATTACCACACTGGGTCTCTTTACTTTTTTTACCATCAACCACCAGCGTAGGAATTCGACCAGCAGGATTAAGCTTTAGATACTGCGATGATTTTTGAGCTTGATTATCACGATCAACCAACACTAATTCGTATTCAACCTCTAGTGCTTGTAATAACATATGTGGTGCTAAGCTTGCATTGCCTGGGTAATAATATAAATAGTACATAAAAAGACCTTGCCCTAATGAGGGTATCAATTTGCGTGATTAGACTTATATTGTTTTCAGTATTTATGGATAAAAGCTAAATACTTCCCTCTTTTTCCACGACAAACACCCTGGCCTCCCCTATCGGCACAGCTAGATGCTCACAGCCAATATTGGCATAAAAAACATCACCACTATTTAATGTTTGAGAAAACTCTTCATTATTCTCTCTATAATGCATCATGACTTGCCCATCCAACACAACAAACACTTCTTCGCCATCATTAACATGCCAGCGATAAGGCTGATCAGTCCAGTGCAAGCGACAGGTTACACCTTGCATATTGGCAATTAGCATTGCATCCCAAGCATTAGCGGGACTAAACTCACTTGATTTGGTTATTTTCATTACCTACCCCGCTGATTATTTGAATGATAAATATTAATATTGGAAAAGCCTGACAATATTATATAAAAACAGCCAGAGCTAGGGCTTAAACTGCCATTAAACCAAATTAACAGGCAAACTAGTGGTTCTTTTTACTGCCGTCATAGCGACGTTGGTATTAAATGCCTGTACTCCGGGTATTTTTGATAGCTGGTCGCGATATAAGCGCTCATACCCTGCGATATCGGTGGTGTCTATTCTCAGTAAAAAATCGACATCACCTAGCATAATATAGCACTCGGTAATCTCATCAATTTTTTTTACTTCCCTCTCAAACGCCTCTAACTCACTGTTTGCTATCAAGCTAACTTGCGCATAAACCACTAAATTGAGACCTAACTTTTTGGCATCTAAAATAGCAATCCTCTTAACGATAAAACCCTCTTCCTCTAGTCTTTTAATGCGCCGCCAGCAAGGTGGCTGTGATAAGTTCACCTGCTCAGCTATATCAGATGCTGAGATACCTGCATCTTGCTGTAGTAGCTCTAATATTTTCTGATCTATTTTGTCTAGTTTCACTGTAACCCCCATATTGATATTATTTAGATTGGCTAATATAGCCCTTGATAGCAACAACCTTATTATCGTTTCAAACCTTAGCTTATTACCAACATTCTATCGACCAAGAATTATTATTACACTATTTACATAGATATCGTTATATTTATGCTTTTAAAATTAAAAATCAAACAATAATTAAATAATTTTTACCCAGTAAAAAGAGTATATTTTAAATATCAATGACAATAAGCAGCCCATAGGCTCACTAACTTCATAGCGTTAGCGTTCCAGTTAATCTGTTTATAAAAATCAATAACAATAAATGAGGTTGGTATGCCAATTGACCAAAAAACACCCCGTAGAGAACCCTATAAATCAGCGTTATTTGTGCCCCAGGCATCATCACGTCCTGATACCACTCCAGATTTCTCTCATATTGACGTACCACAACCAAAGCAGAGCATAAGACCTGATCCATTAACAGCTGCCACTGAGATGTCAGATCTAGCTTATGGCTTAGTGCGAGTACTTGGGGATGATCATTTGTGTGATGGCCCATGGGTGCCTGAAATTAATGCTGAGCAATTGCGCTTAGGCTTAAAACATATGATGCATGTTCGCGCCTTTGATGTGCGTATGTTTAAAATGCAGCGCCAAGGCAAACTGTCTTTTTATATGAAATCGACCGGTGAAGAGGCGGTATCTGTAGCACAAGGCATGGCTTTACGAGCAAACGATATGCTCTTTCCAAGCTATCGCCAACAAGGTTTATTATTTGTTCGCGAACACTCAATCGTCGATTTAATGTGCCAGTGTTTATCTAACGCTAAAGATAATATTAAAGGTCGGCAAATGCCGATTTTCTACAGCTCCAAAAAACTCAACTATTTTTCACTCTCTGGTAATTTGGCTACGCAATTTTCTCAAGCTGTTGGCTGGGGTATGGCCTCTGCTTACAAAAATGAAGATAACGTCGCTGTCTCTTGGGTTGGCGATGGTACAACTGCAGCCGCTGATGTTTATCACGCTCTCGTTTTTGGCTCCACTTACAAAGCACCTGTTATTCTCAATGTTGTTAATAATCAGTGGGCGATATCCACCCCCCAATCCTTTGCCAGCACGGGAACAACTTTCGCCGCTAGAAGCATCGGCTTAAACATCCCAGGCATAAGAGTAGATGGCAACGACTTTCTGGCCGTTTATGCTGTTACTCAATGGGCTGCAGAGCGTGCCCGTGCAGGTCATGGCCCTACGTTTATTGAGCTTTACACCTATCGTACAGAGGGCCATTCTACCAGTGATAACCCCGATGCTTATCGCGGTAAAAACGAGGCGAGTTTTTGGCCTTTAGGCGATCCAATTGATCGTCTAAAGCAGCACTTAATTGCTACTAACGAGTGGAGCGAAGAGCAGCATTTAGCCTTAGAAGAAGAGTTAACTCAAAGCATTACAACTAACTGGAAAGAAGCGCTGTCGCACGGATCACTAGATAACGGCCCGCATTGGCCTGTTGAATCAATGTTTGAGGATGTGTTTGAAGAAATGCCTGCACATTTAAAAGCCCAAAGCCAGAGAATAGGAGATTAGGTCATGGCTAAAATGAACATAATACAAGCGCTTAACTCTGCTATGGATATCTGTATGGATATCGATCCTGATGTATTAGTGATGGGCGAAGATGTCGGCTACTTTGGCGGTGTATTTCGCTGTACTGACGGCTTATTCAAAAAATACGGCGCGCATCGCGCACTTGATATGCCAATCGCTGAAGGCGGCATCATGGGTGTTGCTATTGGCATGGGTGTCAATGGCTTGCGCCCTATTGTTGAAATCCAATTCTCTGATTACATTTATCCTGCTGTCGATCAAATTGTCTCTGAACTCGCTCGTTTACGACATCGCAGTGGTGGTGAATTTCATGCACCTATTGTCATCAGAACCCCTTGTGGCGGTGGCATTAGAGGCGGACAGACACACTCACAAAGCCCTGAAGCATTCTTTACCCATGCCTGTGGCTTAAAAACAGTCATGCCATCAAACCCTTATGATGCTAAAGGCCTTCTCATCAGTGCGATTGAGTCGAATGACCCTGTTATCTTTTTTGAGCCAAAGCGAATTTACAACGGCCCATTTGATGGTAATCATGAACAATCAGCACAAGCCTGGACAAACCACCCTTTAGGGGAAGTTCCGCAAGAGCACTATCGCGTTGAAATTGGAAAAGCGTCTGTTCTTACACAAGGTGCGCATGTCACGGTTATTACTTATGGCAATATGGTTCATGTCGCACAAGGGGCTATTAACAATAGTGGTATCAATGCAGAACTGATTGATATCCGAACGTTAATTCCACTAGATATAGAAACGATTAAAAAATCAGTTGAGAAAACAGGCCGCTGTGTCGTGGTCCACGAAGCAACTTTAACCAGTGGTTTTGGTGCAGAAATCTTATCGCAAGTGCAAGAGCAATGCTTTTGGCACCTTAAAGCACCTATTGAGCGAGTGACGGGTTGGGACACCCCTTACCCACATGCTTTTGAATGGCAATATTTTCCCAGCCAAAAGCGTATTACCGATGCCATGCTGCGTACACTGGAGAGCAACTAATGAGCCAATATAGTTTTAAGCTTCCTGATTTAGGTGAAGGTATTGTCGTTTCAGAAATTGTTGAATGGCATGTACAGGTTGGCGATCAAGTCACTGAAGATCAACATATTGTTGATGTGATGACTGATAAAGCAGTGGTAGAAGTAACAGCCCCGGTTAGCGGTATTGTCGCTAAGCTTGCCTGTGATGCAGGCGTCGAAATACCAGTGGGTAGCGAATTAATTTTATTTGATACCAATGCAGCTCAAGATGACACTGGCAATCAGGCAAATCCTACAGGCAATAGTGCGCTAGAACCGACAACACCTGTAACTAGTACGACTCCATCTGCAGCTTCATCTGTTGTTAGTGCACCACCAGCATTCGCTAATACTACAAACAAACACATACTGACTTCACCATCCGTTCGAAAACGAGCGCGTCATAGTGGCATTGATCTGTCATTGGTCAGTGGCTCTGGTAAGTTTGGCCGCATTAATAACGAAGATCTTGAACGCTTCATCGCTAGCGGTGGCGCCCAGATGTCTGTAATTAGCTCAGGGGAGCAAGGCACTACTGAAATTAAAATTAGTGGTTTGCGCCGCGCTATTGCCAAGAAAATGCTGCAATCTAAACGCAATATCCCTCACTACTCCTATGTTGAAGAAGTTGATTTAACGGCATTAGAAACCTTGCGCGCCCATCTCAACAAAAACAAACAGGAACAACAAAGTAAATTAACTTTACTGCCCTTTATTATTAAAGCGCTTAATAAGGTATTAGCTGATTTCCCACACTGTAATGCTCATTACAATGAAGAGTCACAGATATTAACTCAACATAGTAATATCAATGTTGGTATAGCAACGATGACAGAGCTAGGCTTATTAGTCCCTGTTGTAAAAAACAGCCAAGCACTTGATATTTGGCAAAATGCTGCAGAGCTAACAAGGGTCACGGGCGTGACTAAACAAGGTAGAGCTAAATCTGATGAGCTATCGGGCTCGACGATTACCATTACAAGTTTAGGCGCGGTAGGCGGGATAGTGACAACACCTATTATCAATGCACCTGAGACTTGTATTATTGGTATTAATAAAATGCAGCAACGTGCTGTTATCATTGATGGCAAGATAGAGATTCGTACAATGATGAATATATCATCCTCGTTCGATCACCGTATTGTCGATGGCTATGATGGCGCTTTATTGATTCAAGCCTTAAAAACGATGCTAGAAAACCCTGGCGCTATTTTCGTTTAACAGCTTTTGCGTATTAAGGCTGCTCAACAGCCTTAATACAAATGCGTTTATTAACTAGCCGGCAATACTTCTATTGTCGCTTTCACTATTTTAAGCTTTTTTGACGTTTGTCCTGAATTACTACCATAAGACTCAATGGTCTTTAGTGTATCCATGCCTTTGATAACATGGCCAAACACAGTGTGCTTACCATCTAACCAATTCGTTGGCTTAAACGTTAAGAAGAACTGACTGCCATCAGTACCTGGGCCTGCATTAGCCATACTTAAAGTACCAGGCTTGTCATGAATGGCAGATGCTGAAAACTCGCCGTCATAAGTATAACCAGGACCGCGACGCCCAGTACCGGTAGGGTCGCCACCTTGCGCCATAAACCCTTTGATGACACGATGAAAAACGATATCATCGTAAAAGCCGAGGCGTGTTAAATAAATAGTACTGCTCACATGCATAGGAGCAACACTAGGCATTAGTTCAACAGAGAGATCCCCCTCTGTTGTCTGTAAGTTCCACAAATACCTTTTACCTTCATTAAATACCTGCATTGGCGGCTTATCTAATGCCAACTTCCATTGGTATGCAGTTTTATCTACGTTTTTTTGCGCTATGAAACGATCAATATTTTTTAACGCCGTGCTAGTGTCAGCAAACACATTAACACTTGCTGTTATACCCAATACAGCGACACCAGCGATAACACTCTTTAACTTGTTAAAATGCATATTAAGTCCTTAACTATTATTTAATGATTACTACTCCAACTAGTACTATAGCGACAATAATTTAAGATTTGTACTAAACATTCATAAGAAGCTCAAAAAAGCAGGTCGCTATTACAAATCGCTTGAACCTGAGCATATAGATCATTTTTCTATTGATCTGGCTAAATCTATCGACAGTTGTTCTCTCTATATACATTGGCCATAACTATTATTGAAGTATGTTTAAAAATCATTAGAAAATAGCTATTTATTTATAAGCAGGCAGCAAAAAATAGCTAACAGCTGTGTTTACTTTATAACTAGCTTTATGTAGTCACTATATTTACATGAAAAAAAATCACTACAGATCTAATAACAATTAATTTAATTCACGTAGTTTTTATACAAACCCTACTCTTCGCACACCAATCCTTATAAATCTGAAAAAAACACCGAAGAACTTGGCGTTACAGCGCAGATATTGTTGTAGTTTTTTTACAACCGGCTTTGTGAAATTTCTTGTAGTCAAACTACAACACCCCGAACTGCGTGGCCTTCAGCGTTGACGAAGGCATAGTTTACGTTGCATTATCTGTTCAACCCAAACGGGTAACGAGCACAAAACTTAAACAATAGTCTGCTTTACACAGCACTAAAATTATAAAAATTAAGGAAGGGATGAACGTTATGTCAAATTACATGCAAAACATAGATGCTGTAACAAGCCTTAAAGCTAGCCATGCAGATACATGGAGCGCGATTAATCCAGAATCAGCTGCACGGATGAGAAGCCAAAACCGCTTCAAGACAGGCTTAGACATTGCCAAGTACACTGCAAAAATCATGCGCGACGATATGGACAACTACGATGCCAACCCTGAGATGTACACTCAATCTTTAGGTTGCTGGCACGGTTTTATCGGCCAACAAAAAATGATTTCCATTAAAAAACACTTTGAGAACACAGATCGTAAATACCTATACCTTTCTGGCTGGATGGTCGCAGCACTTCGCTCAGAGTTTGGCCCTCTTCCTGATCAATCAATGCATGAGAAAACATCTGTTGCCAGCTTAATCGCAGAACTATATACCTTTTTGAGACAGGCAGACGCCCGTGAATTAGGCGGCCTATTTAGAGAGCTAGATAAGGCACGTGATGCTAACGATGGTATTAAAGTAAAATCACTGCAAAGCCAAATCGATAACTACGTCACCCATGTCGTGCCTATTATTGCCGATATAGATGCAGGCTTTGGTAACGCTGAAGCCACATACTTAATGGCTAAGCAAATGATTGAAGCCGGGGCGTGTTGTATCCAATTAGAAAACCAAGTATCCGATGAAAAACAATGCGGCCATCAAGACGGTAAAGTAACAGTACCTCATGCCGATTTCTTAGCTAAAATTAACGCTGTACGTTACGCCTTTTTAGAGCTTGGCATTGATGATGGTGTTATCGTCGCGAGAACCGACTCATTGGGCGCAGGCTTAACCAAACAAATTGCAGTCACTAATCAAGAGGGCGATTTGGGCGATCTATACAACTCATTCTTAGATTGTGAAGAAGTCAGTAACGATGATATTGGTCACGGCGATGTATTGATCAAACAAAACGGCAAGCTTGTCAGACCAAAACGTTTAGCGAGCAACTTGTTTCAATTTCGTAAAGGCACAGGTGAAGCACGCTGTATCCTTGATAGCATTACCTCTTTACAAAACGGCGCAGACTTATTATGGATAGAAACTGAAAAACCACATATCGGCCAAATTGGCGCCATGGTTGATGAAATACGTAAAGTTGTTCCCAACGCGAAACTCGTTTACAACAACTCACCTTCTTTCAACTGGACATTAAACTTCCGCCAACAAGCATTTGATCTAATGGTTGAAGCAGGACAAGACGTTTCAGCATACAACCGTGACGGTTTGATGAGCGAGCAATATGATGGCACTGAATTAGCAATATTAGCTGATGAGAAGATCCGTACTTTCCAGGCAGATTCTGCGAAGCAAGCCGGTATTTTCCATCACTTGATCACATTGCCAACGTACCACACCGCGGCGCTTTCTACTGATAATCTAGCGAAAGAATACTTTGGTGATCAAGGCATGCTAGGCTACGTCAGTGGTGTTCAGCGCAAAGAGATACGTCAAGGCATCGCTTGTGTTAAACATCAAAATATGGCCGGATCCGATATGGGTGATGATCATAAAGAATACTTTGCAGGTGAGGCGGCACTTAAAGCCTCTGGTAAAGACAACACAATGAACCAATTTGATGTCAATGCCGCTTAATCTGCATTAGTCGAATGATGGACAATAAAAAAGGTCGTTTCTGTAGAGAATACGACCTTTTTTTATACTAAGCTAAATTAAGCGATGTGGCTATTGAAAGAAAATAGCGGATGATAATCACATTTATAAAGCGGATAAAAAAGCTTTAATCAGTTTAGCGTCAACTCTATCTTCTTAATAACTCATGCTTACTCAGATTGAGAACGTTTAGAATCTTCGATAACGTTCTTACGTACGAAATGAATACCGTAACCGACCATAACAATCGATGCGACAATGATCGCAACCGATGGTGCGATAGAATAAAAATTATAAATATCAAATCCAAACATGTTTAATCTCAACTCATTTAACTTAAATTAACACTATTTATGTCATTGCTTTGATATACATCAAACAATCACTAAAAATTTAACGAATAATAACACGTGTTTCAGCAAAATTCAGCCAAGCACATCATTTTATCCATAAACTATTTTTATTCATTGATTAATAGCGATATAGTTTAATGACTTATACCTTCTATCATATGCATAAAGAGTAAACATTGTGAATACCATTAATATCGGCGATCGCCAAATAGCACCTAGTAAAATTGTTTGTGTCGGCAGAAATTATTTAGCGCATATTCAGGAGTTAAATAACGAAGTGCCTGAAAACATGGTGTTGTTTATTAAGCCAAACTCATCAATATCGGAGCAACTTTCATGCCGACAAGTCGGCCACAGTGATAACGAAGCGCTGCACTATGAAACAGAAATATGCTTTTTATATGAAAATAATCAGCTCTGTGGTGTGGGTATTGGCTTAGATTTAACGAAACGTAATCTACAAGCTGCACTGAAAAGCAAGGGTTTACCTTGGGAGCGCGCAAAGTGTTTTGATGGCGCTGCACTTTTCAGTGATTTCATCAAAATTGATCATATCAGCGAGCAACTAAACTTAACGCTCCACATTAATGGTGTAGCAACACAACATGCACACACTAGCCATATGATTTATTGCGTGCCAAGCATCCTCTCACAAATACAATCATTTATGAGTTTAAGCGATGGCGATATAATTATGACGGGTACCCCAGCAGGGGTTGGCGTCATTGAACAAGGCGCTCTGTTTGAATGTAGACTGTATGATGGTGAGCAACTTTTAATTGAAAAGAGCTGGCAAGCTAACTAGTAGCGTGCCTAACAAATAAACGTTTCAAAATTGAGAAGACGAAAGACCAATAAAGGGTCACTAAAGAGCGATGAAATCTACTACCTTTTGCTCGACCCTTTTAATACTTGGATAATCGCCAATAGGCGATTTCTGTTGCACAGCTCTAGACAACATATCTAAGGCGAGTGCACTACTCATATTGCGAATATAATGACGACTACTCGATGCAGAAAACTGTACTTTTTGGCTATAAATTTTTTCATGTGCCTTCACTGCAATAACCACAGTGCCGACAGGAATCTGCTCGCTGCCACCGCCGGGCCCTGCTACCCCACTGGTCGCGACTGCAAAGTCTGTAATTAAACGCTCTGATTGGACCTCGCTTTTAGTCAGCGCACAAGCTGCACCTGTTGCCATTTGTATCACACAATCTAATGACACTTCGCTGTGTTGTAAAATAGTGGCACTAGAGACTGCTAACAACGCTTTTTTGGCCTCATTACAGTAGGTAACAATACCTTGCTTTAAATAGGCTGAGCTGCCGGCAAAATTTACTAATTGACTGCTAATATCGCCACCGGTTAATGACTCAGCTATCGCCAATGTCTGAGTACTAGCAACCAATAAATGGTGCACGCGCTCAGCCACACTATTACAGCTTTGCGCTACCACACTATCAGCTAACACTGTTACGGCTTGTTGATAAGCATCCTGTTTTGCCTGCTCATTACACTGTCGCGCTATCAGCTTAAGCTCTAAATAAGGAGAAAACGAGCGATAGCCTAAACTAATACCATGCGGCCATGATAATGGCTCTAATAAATCCGCCATTGCGGACTCGCCAATACCTAAGGTCAATAGCTTCGTCACACTGACTTGCTCTAGCTCAACCTCATTAATATTGACCTTAAGCTGGGCAGCTTTTGCTGATAGCGCCTGCTCTTTAACGAATGGAATAAACTGATGAGTGATCATGTGTTTAAACTCATGGGGCACACCGGGGGTAAAAAACAGCCAGGCTCGGTGAAGCTTTACTCTAAAACCGCAGGCAGTACCGACTGGGTTCTCTATCATCACAGCGCCTTGTGGCAATAGCGCCTGCTTTAAATTACTAGCAGATATCGTAAGGTTTCTAGCGCTAAAGCGCTGCTCTAACGTTGCACGCCACAGCTTATTTTCAACCAACTCAACAGCCATTGCCTGAGCCATCGCCTGCGTTGATAAATCATCAGCTGTAGGGCCTAAACCGCCGTTGACCAAAATAATATCAGCATATTGACTGCGCTCACTAAACACGGCGATTAAATCATCTAACCTGTCGCCTATGGTGGTACGGCGCTGCATTTCAAAACCCGCATCCATTAACTCATTGCCAAGCCATGCAGCATTGGTGTCAACTATCTGGCCTGCGAGCACTTCTTCACCGGTACAAATCATTTCTAATTTCATTACTACTCTCTTATGTTAATAATGGCCGCCATGATGCCGGCACATATTATCAACAATCATCCAAACCAATCCATTCAACGATTAAAACATGACGATGATAATATTGCTCATAATCACCTTTTTTGATGGCGATAAAACAGCATTGATTCTAGGCTATATAATTGAATTAATTATCTATATTCCGTTAATATGTAAAGTTATGTAAAGTAGCAACAAAACTCTAGCGAATATTTATTTAACGATTAAACTAAGAGCAACGATAATAAAAGGTTAAAACGTAATTTTGATAAATAAACGTAATAAACAGCTAGTGTTGCCCGCTGCAAAAAAGCGACACCTTTTACTCATCCCTACTTTATTGCTAGCTGCCTGCTCTGGGCTGCCATCCCAGCAGGGCTCACAAATAAATAGCAGCACACTCAATCCACTTATCGCCAATCAATACAACCCCGAGTCCGCTCCACTTTCCTCAGCACAAACCTTAGCAGTTTTAAGTGAACAGCTTTGGATTAAAGATGGTTTAGGCAATACAGATAACGCTGCTCTTAATCGCGTTATTCAAACAGCATTAGCTAAGCACCCTACTATTATTGAAAATGAAGCCATCGTTAAACAGGCACAACAACAAGTAATCATCACTAGTTCAGATAACCTATTGAGCGTTAGTTTAGCAGGCTCTGTATCAAAAAGTACCAGCTCGGCTAGCTCATCGCCAAGTAATAGTGCCAACTTAGCCCTCAATGGCAGTATCCCTCTAGATGTATGGGGCAATTTAAGCGCATCCAGTAAAGCGGCGCACTATCAATTAAGCGCGGCCCAAGCGCAATTAGCATTAGCTAAGCGCACACTCGTCGCAGATATTAGCAAAGCTTGGTATCGCCTTGTCTATAATCAACTATTTTTAACGCTTAAGCAAAAGCAGCGCGCTAATAGTGCGACACAATTAGCGACTATTGAATCATCTTATCATCAGGGTTTATCAGCCGCGCTCGATGTTTATTTAGCTCGCCAAAATATAGAGACTGCCAAGGTCGCTCTGATAGCTGCAAAGCGCAATACTCAAAGTGCTTCACGTACTCTTGAAACCTTATTGTCATTATATCCAAGTGGTCAGCTGACCCTAGATAGCCCACTGCCGACTCTATCAGATGAATTACAATATCCCTTGGGCATACCTGCTGACTTACTGGCTAATAGAGCAGACTTAAATAGTAGCTGGCTAGCAGTGTTAGCACAAGATGCCACTGTTGCTAGTCGTTATGCCGCGCGCTTTCCACAATTTTCGCTCAGTGGCGATATCTCACTTAGCTCTACTGGATTAGCGAATCTATTTTCAGAAAACCTAGCTTGGTCGCTATTAACCAGTGTCGGCCAAAGTTTAATTGATAACGGCAAAAACAAAGCATTGTATGAACAAGCCAAAGCGAGGCTCATCGAGCAAGAGCAGCAATATTTACAGGTTTTACGAGCAGCGTTTAATGAAGTGGAAACACTACTTAGTGATGAGCATGCTATTAGACAGCAATGGAGCCTGACAAAACTAGCGTTGAAAAATAGCCAACTAGCATTTGATCATGTCTCATTACAATACCAAAACGGTTTATCAACCTACCAGCAAGTGCTTGATATCCAAGATAGGTTATTCAGCCAGCAACAAGCGGAGCTAGAGCTACAACTCTCGTTAGTCGATAATCGAATTAATTTAATACTCGCCTTAGGCACTAGCGAGATAACACCTCAAGTGAATGGACAATAACAATGCGCAGATTTATGCTACCTATCTTCATCATCATTATTGCCAGCGCTGTTATTTGGTATATAAAAAGTAATGCCCCTGTATCTAAACAGCGCCCCGCTCAAACCGCTAAAAGCGTGAGTGTTGATACCAAGAAAGTCAGGGCGCAAACACTGCAAGTGACACTCAATAGTTTTGGCCAAGTCAGCGCCAAAAATGCTACCAACATTAGCTCACAAGTTAGCGGTCGTGTACTAACTATCAGCGAGCAATTAGAAGAAGGTGCCTTTTTTAACGAAGGTGATTTATTACTAACAATTGATAATAGAGATTATCAAAGTGCAATCAACAGTGCAAAAGCGAGCTTAACTAAAGCACAGCAAGCGTTAGTGTTAGAGCAAGCACAAGTAAAACAAGCAAAAGCTGACTGGCGTCGCTTAAACCCAAAAAAAGCAGTGCCCTCTCTAGTATCACGCACACCACAAGTGCTCAGTGCTAAAGCCGATGTCTCAGCGGCTCATGCGCAATACAATAACGCGATACTCAATTTTCAACGCACTAAGATTGTTGCACCATTTAATGGCCGCGTTATCAGTAAAGACGTCAACATAGGTGATTTCATCAACGCTAACACAGCATTGGCAAATATTATTAGCACCGATCAATTACAGGTGCGTTTAGCACTAAAAAATAGCGATCTAGCATTTATTGACCTACCTGAGCAATTTTTAAAAGTAGGGGATAGTCAGAGCACGAGTAACCCTGATACCAGCAACAACCGCTTGCCTGATGTTACTTTAATCTCTGATTTATATAGCACTACTAGCCAAAAGACACAGCTCTGGTCTGGCAAAATTGTGCGCACCGAAGCGACAATAGATCAGGCTACCCAACAGTTATATGTCATCGCTGAAATAACAAACCCCTATGCCGTTGAGCATAGCGATAAACACCCACTTAAAATTGGTCAATACGTAAACGCCAGCATTGCCGGCAAGCGCATTGAAAATGCAACAACCGTCAATGTCACTAACATTTACCAGGGTGAATATGTGTTTATCGTTGATGAGGGCATTATCCGCAAAAGAGCAATCAACATTGCTTGGCAAAATGACACAGTTGCATTAATAAATGAGGGTTTGTCCGCAGGTGATATTCTAATTACCAGTATTTTATCGCAAGACAGCGAAGGCAGCCGTGCAATGACGACTGCGGGCAACACTAAAGATAAAACTGGCCAGCGCCCTAGAGACAAAGATGCAAAACCAGACAACAAAGCCAATTAAAATTGCTACAAAACAACCTGCAGCAGCAAAGCTAACGTAATGACACTTATTAATAATGAACTGGAAAAATAATGATTGAATGGTTTACTAGAAATCATGTAGCGGCAAACCTAATGATGCTGGCCATAGTAATTCTTGGCTTGTTTAGTTTAAAAACGCGCATTCCGCTAGAAGTTTTTCCAAGCTTTGAATCAAATATCATCTCAACCAAAGTGACACTCTCAGGTGCAACGGCTGAAGACATCGAGCAGAGTGTCACCTTATTAATAGAGGAAGCTGTTGCAGATTTAGAAGGGATCGAATCAATCACCAGCTACTCAACTGAGGGCAGTACCTCCATCAATATGGAAGTTGAAGATGGCTATAATAAACGAGAGTTATTAGCGGATGTTAAAAGCGCCATTGATACCATCAGTGATTTCCCAGTTGATGCAGATAGCCCATTAACTCAATTAAGCAAAAGAGTCAGAGAAGTCATCAGCGTCAGTGTTGCCGGTGATTTTAGTGAGCAAAAAATACGTGACTACGGTGAAAAAGTTAGAGACGATCTACTACGTATCAAAGGGATTACGCAAGTAGAACTTGATCGTGTGCGTGACAACCAAATCAATATTGATATTGACCAGCAAAAATTACGTCAATTCAATCTCACCCTCAGTGATATAGAAACTGCCATTAACAATAGCTCTGTCGACTCATCTGCCGGCAATTTGCGCACCCCAGGCGGTGACATTCTAATCAGCACAAAAGGCAAAGCCTTCAGCGCTGCTGCGTTCGCTAATATTGTGATTAAAACTGCTGAAAACGGCAGTATCATCACCTTAAAAGATATTGCACTGATAGAGCAAGGTTTTAAAGAGACACCGCTTAAAACACGATTTAATGGCCAGCCAGCCGCGCTAGTAGAAGTGTATCGCGTTGGCGATCAAAACGCGCTGAGCATAGCTGAAAGTGTCAGAAATTATATTGATGAACAACAGGCATCACTGCCGGTAGGCATGTCTTTAAGTTATTGGAGTGATAGATCTAAAGTCTTAAAAAGTCGCCTTAAAACGCTGACTGATAACGCTATACAAGGCGGCGTGCTGGTACTTATTCTGCTCTCATTATTCTTGCGCCCCTCTATCGCTTTTTTTGTATTCTTGGGAATACCGATCAGTTTCATGGGCGCTTTTATCATCATGCCCTTTCTTGATATTACCTTGAACATTATTAGTTTATTCGGTTTTATCCTAGTACTTGGTATCGTGGTTGACGATGCCATTGTCACAGGTGAAAATATTTATAGTCACATGCAAAAAGCAGAAAGCGGCATGGACGCTGCTATATTAGGCACTAAAGAAGTTGCCGTTGCTGTCACTTTTGGGGTATTAACGACCATTGCCGCTTTTATGCCCTTCGCCTTTATTGATGGTGCGCGTGGGGCAATTTTTGCTCAAATACCGGCCATTGTCGTACCGGTATTACTCTTTTCTCTAATCGAATCTAAATTTATTCTACCTGCCCATTTACGTTTTTTGAAACTGCGCACAGCAACCCACAAACCCAATGCTTTTAGTCGCTGGCAACAAAATTTCGCCGATGGTTTTGAAAGATTCATTTTAAATATGTACCGCCCCGTTCTAGAAAAAGCGCTGCATTATCGCTATACCATTTTGGCAGTCTTTGTCGGTGTCTTAATTATCACCCTCGCTTTTGTTTTTAGTGGTTGGATGCGCTTTACCTTCTTCCCACGTGTACCTAGTGAAACAGCGAGTGTCACTTTAACTATGCCAACAGGTACCAATTTTGATATTACCGATCAGTATGTTGAGCGCATGGTCAATGCAGCATTAGAGCTGCAAAAGAAATATACAAATGAGGAAACCGGAGAAAGTATTATCGTTAATATTTTATCCAGTACCGGTACTAGCTCTGGCGCCAGCCATGAAGGGCGAGTGCGCTTTGAAACCATAGCACCAGAGGATAGATCCTCCGTTAATGATGATACCATTGGTATGATTGACCTTGTAACGCAATGGCGCAAGATGATAGGTCCTATTAAAGGGGCACAGTCATTAAGTTATCGTGCTGAAATAGGCCGTGGCGGCGACCCTATTAACGTCCAGCTCAGCGCTCAATCTAAAGAGCAAATGCAAGCGGCTTCAATAAGAATAAAAGAGCAACTCAAAAAATACCCAGGCGTGTTTGATATCAGTGATAATTTATCTGATGGTAAAGACGAGCTACAAATTTCATTAAAACCTTTAGGTGACGCGCTGGGCATCAGCCGCAACCTTATTATCAGTCAAGTGCGCCAAGCAGTATTGGGAATAGAGGTACAAAATTTTCAACGCGGGCGCGAAGAGATTCCGGTAAGGGTGCGCCTGCCTCTTGCACAAAGGGATTCTATTGCCGACTTAAAAAGCCTAGAAATTGATATTTCAACAGCCGGCCAGCAACGTAAAATACCGCTATCGCAAGTAGCTGATGTTAGAATAGTAGCGGGGCCTTCTGCGGTCTATCGCACCGATTATCAGCGCACTGCCAACGTTATTGCTGATATCGATAAAACACAGGTAAACACTACGGTATTAAATCGAGACATTGTCGACTTTTTAGCGCAGCTAAAACTGGATTTCCCGCAGGTTGATTTCACCTTAAAAGGCGAAGCTGAAGAGCAAAGTGACTCCTTTGGCTCCCTACAGTGGGGGCTAATCTTCGTGTTTTTTGCTATTTATGCGTTATTAGCTATTCCCTTTCAATCGTTTTTCCAGCCATTAATTGTGATGTCAGTGATCCCTTTCGGCGCTATTGGTGCTATTTTTGGCCACTGGCTACTCGGGATGGATTTAACCATCATGAGCTTACTCGGGTTACTGGCGCTTATCGGCGTTGTGGTTAATGACTCCCTCGTACTAGTATCTTTTGTCAATCAGAAAGTAGAGGCCGGACAAGGTGTTAAACAAGCAGTGTTAACGGCGGGGATCGCCAGATTTAGGCCCGTCATACTGACCTCTATTACCACCTTTGTCGGCCTATTACCTTTATTGTTTGAGCAGGCAACGCAAGCACAGTTTTTGATCCCAATGGCTGTTTCGCTCAGTTTCGGTATTATCTTTGCAACAGCTATTACTTTAATCCTCATACCGGTAAACTATTTGATTATTGAAGACATTAAGCATTTTTTGAAAAGCGATAAACCGACAGCACCAAAACCAACGTAAAAAGCCAATATTAACGCTAAGCAAATAAGGTTTAGCGTTAATATTGCATCGTTTTACTTAGTTCACATCCTCTTTGGCATTCTATTTCATTGTACAAACACTCTAACCTATAGCTTCTTTTTGATAAACATTCTGATAATCAGCGCGCTACAATATCTTAAAACAAGACTATTAATGCTCAAAACCGTCTATTGATGACACTAAAATAGCTATATAGGTGCTGATACGACAATTCTTTGACTATAACCATTGAGAGGGAGCCAAGCCCCTTGTTAAACAGGTATCATATATAGAGATACAGCTGTATCTCACATCGCCGACAGTATTACTTTTTTTAAATAAAGAGTTATTGGCGAGGGTTTAGATTTAAATGAAAGATGAAAGGAGCAAAGAATGCGTGAAGAAGCAAACGATGATTATGAGATAGGACAGGACAACATAACCCCCTTTGGGTTAGATATACATAACCCAGTATTTTTGATTTCTGGGTTATCGGTGGTCGCCTTCGTCTTAATTTCATTAATGTTCAAGGAAGAAGCGGGCACTTTTTTTGGATGGTTGAGACCGGCGATAACCAGTACTTTTGATTGGTTCTTTTTACTAAGTGCTAATGTTTTTGTACTTTTTTGTCTCTTCCTAGTACTTAGCCCCTTGGGCAAAGTACGATTAGGAGGCTCTAAAGCAACACCTGATTTTGGTTACTTAGGCTGGTTTTCCATGCTATTTGCAGCAGGCATGGGTATTGGTTTAATGTTCTTTGGTGTGTCAGAGCCGATGTCACACTTTAGCTCATCAATGGGCGGCGTTGCAGTAGATGCCAGTACAGGGCTTAGAACAGACTGGGCGCCATTAGCAGCAGCGGCTGGTAACACTGACGATGCTAGAAACCTAGCAATGGCGGCAACAATTTTCCATTGGGGCTTACACCCATGGGCTATTTATGCGGTTGTCGGACTAGCACTAGCCTTTTTCTCATATAACCACAAACTACCCTTAACCCTACGCTCAGCTTTTTACCCATTATTAGGCGATAAAGTCTGGGGGTTTTGGGGCCATGTGATTGACATTTTAGCAGTATTTGCCACACTCTTTGGCTTAACTACGTCTTTAGGGTTTGGTACTACTCAAGCACTCTCAGGGTTTAACTTCCTGTTTGGCTGGGGCACAGGCTCTTTCGCAGTGGTATTACTTATCGCGGTTATTACCGCAGTTGCTATCAGCTCTGTTGTGCGCGGCGTCGATGGCGGTGTGCGTATACTGTCTGAGTTAAATATGGGATTAGCCTTGCTACTACTATTATTTATTATCATAGTAGGACCTACTTTTGACATATTTAACGCTATTTTTGGCGGCGGGCTTAGCTATATACAGAACTTAATTCCGCTATCTATGCCTTTTGAGCGAGCGGATGCCAACTTCTCACAAGGTTGGACTTCATTTTACTGGGCTTGGTGGATTTCTTGGTCTCCTTTCGTTGGTATGTTTATCGCTCGTGTATCAAAAGGACGTACGGTTCGTGAATTTGTACTATGTGTGGTATTAGTACCAACCATTCTAGGAATTATCTGGATGGGTGCCTTTGGAGGGACCGCTATTAGCCAGGTCATTGCCGATAGCGCCGCACCTGTTGCTAGTGCCGCTCAAGAGCTTAAGCTGTTCATCATGGTGCAAGAATTCCCACTATCTGGACTCATTTCGATGATAGGTATTGTGCTGGTACTGGTGTTCTTTATCACCTCATCTGATTCAGGCTCATTAGTAATAGACTCTATCACTGCTGGTGGTAAAGAGTCGGCCCCTGTCGCACAGAAAATTTTCTGGTGCTCGTTTGAGGGTATTGTGGCGATCGTCCTGCTGCTCATTGGTGGCGCAGACGCCTTAGGAGCCTTTCAAGCGATGGCTGTCTCAACGGGCTTACCGTTCACAGCGGTATTACTTGCGATGTGCTTAAGCCTATATATGGGCTTGAAAAAATCGAGCGATCAACTATAAGTACTAATCTTCTGTACTAATCTTCTGTACTAACTACAGGTACTTATATTAAGTACCTGCTTTAAATATTAAAAGTCAGTAAAAAAGCAGGCTTGTCTATGTCGATAAGCCTGCTATATTGTCATTATACTGTGCGTACGAATTAACAATTTTCTATATTGCCATTAGCTATCAGTCATTAACTGCCATACCTCAAACATTCGCCATCTGAGAGCAACTTCTTTAAAATGTAAAAAAATATCATTAGCACTTAATATTAAAGATGTGAACGGCAGATTTTTAGAATATTGATAGGGGCTTAAGGAAGAAATCACTTCGCCATTGCTTGTCAAAGAGAAAAGATAAAAACATCTGCAGTGCACTACTTACACTAACAATGCGCTCACTCGTTTTACGGTAAACGCATTAGTCATATCGCTTATTTAAATGAGATAGATGCCAGTGTTAGGCGATCGCCTTTATAAGGTTGTCGCGCATGCATTACGGTATAATTATTAACCCACAACACATCGCCTGCCTGCCATTTAAAATTGACACATAAATCATCCATGTCTTCAATTAACTGAGCGATAACATCAGCATCCATCGGCTGATTATCAACACCGCTAAGTACTGAAGTTTCACCTTTATTGCGGCTATCATTCCAGCCACTGTAGACCGCAACTACTGAGTTAAAGAAAACTTTCTCGCCTGTTTCTCTATCCAGGCGAATAGCCGGTAGTGTATTGGTGATCGTCGCTAGGTTACCATTGTCCAACCACTGCCAGCTCATACCAGCATCAAGCATCGCCTTTTCAGCATCTTCTTTATTATCTACTTGAAAAGTTTCTCGCCATGAGCGCCCTATCGCTGAACTTTTATCGGTTTCAAGTGGCATTACTCTTTTATATTTAACCCCCTGCTCCTCAAGCTTAGTGGCAAAAGATTGATCTATAGCAAAGAATTTTTTACAGATTTCTGCTGAATGTAATATCGAGGTCGCCCCACCTTCTAGTGATGGCGTCTTACAATAAAAGAAGATATAGCCAGGTGGGTTGGGTACTTGTGCCATTTCATGATGAAATGGGATTTTCTCCGATGCTGGGGACTCATTCGCTGTCACAATACGTGATGCCGTTACCTGGCTTCGCGGCGCCGCACCGCCAACATAGGGCATATTAATAAAATTGGTGTGATCGAGCATCTCCTCAAAATCAGCAGCATCATCGACAGGAAAATCTCTGAATAATATAGCACCATGTTTAATGAGTAGTGCTTGCAGCTCATCTTTTTCAGCTGTTACCCATTGATTAAACGCCTGCTTGTTTTGCAACAGCGCCCCTTCATTTGGGGTAACAACTAATGGAAAATCTAAGCCAGCGACTTTTTTTTGTTCTGGTATGGCTGAAATGGTTATGCTCATCAAATATCTCCATGGCGTTACTTTTTTGTGTTAAACCATCACTAAAACTAAACTGAGTTGCGATGACTTTTCGACCATGTTATCGCTAATAACAACAAGACTAAACGTCGATAACGATGGCAATTTCACTTTAACAGCGAACTTATCAATAGTAAATCAATTGTGAATGAATTATCAAAAATTGGTACTTAAAAGTAACTTATAAAACAGCAGGGTTTGTTTTAACTGTGTTGTTTTTTATTGAACTTTAAGATGGCATTTGCATGAGATTGAGCCAGTAAAGGCAATAAGCTTTGAAAAGTTTCACTACTTGGGTTTAACACTTGTAGCCATGACATCCAGCCATAAATAGGATGAGGCATAATCTCATTAATCACAGTAAAATCGTGGCCTGTATCGACAATACCGCCTTTGCTAGGCCTTTTAGGCTTTAAGCCAAAGAGGTTTAAGTAAGCACTCTTATCCACGCCAATACTCAGCCTATAAACACCGGGCCTATTCAAGTGAGATGCTTTATCGTTATCGCCGTCTTGCTGCTTTATAGTACAAAAATAAATACCATTAGCTAGCTTTTTACCAGGGTTATAAAATAGTGATGTTTCCCCCCAGCTAGACTTGACGATAACGCCATCAAAACGAGACAGAATTTGTTCGACAATTTGTGCACACTGCATTGAAAGTACACTCACCAATCACTCTCGACAAATAGCGAAGAAACATTGCATATCGACATTTTCACCAAAACCAATGAGCGGTGTATCCAATCTGACAAAAGCATCATCACGCTCTTGTATTTGCGATGCACACACTTCATAACTGAGCACACTATCAACAATTTTTACTTTAGCCTCTGCAACTGTCACGTAATTTGTTGCCCCCTCTTCATAGTGTAACAAGCACTCTTTGCTCTGATGATCAAATTCAATGCTTGTTACCGTCAATGCATTACCGGCATGTTCTATTTCACCGTTATCATCGATTTTAACTTTCAGGATATGTAGCTCAAAATCATCAGTTATAAGCTCTTGTGATGAAAATTCTTCTAGTAATTCTTGTGCTGATTTACTCAATGGTTATCTCCTATGTTCTTAACAGGTTAATCGGCATTATACGAACACAGCTAGTTAGCAATTTATCCCTACTTATTGTTCTCACTCAATATCTCGGGCAACAGCTGTGTTCAATGTCAGATACTTAGTTTACTGATAACTAAAGCCATCTTCAGTGATAGTAACTGAGTTACCTGTCGATGCAGAATGTTGTGCAGCTAGGCCTATGACAACTGCTTTGAGCCCATCCTCTACGCTAACATCCACTTTTTCACCTTGCGTAATAGCTCGGTAAAAACCTAAATGCTGATAGTAAGTTGAACCATTATGATCCCCAGCTGCCAATAATTCAGGATCTACTGCAACCTGTGTTTCAACAGGGCCTTTAGGTGATCTTGGGCTGTGTACTAGTTTAGCAATAGGCGCTGCACCTAATGTAGCAACTGGCCAGAAGCGCCCAGGCCCTGGTACAAAACACTCTAGCTTGCCTTGTGGCCCTATCGCACTGATATGCTCTTGATAACGCGCTCCCTCTGAGAACATATTAAGCTCAAGCATTGCTCTTAAACCACTTTTAAAATCTAATATAACATAACCATTATCGATAATATCTGGCTGCTTGCCCTGATAAGTTTCATCTAAATGATTAGCATCTTGCCCCGTACTCGCGTACACACGGCTGACTTCGCTGCGACTAATTAGGCGCATTAAATCAAAAAAGTGGCAACATTTCTCAACGAGAGTGCCGCCAGTGTTTTCATTAAACCTATTCCAATCACCTACTTTTTCAAGGAAGGGAAAGCGATGTTCACAAACGCTGAGCATTTTTACATCACCTAAATCACCATCACCTAATCTGTTGGTAAAATCACTGATAGCGGGCATATAACGGTATTCCATCGCCACCCAAATAGGCGCCACATGCTTTTCAGCTAACGCTTTAATGTTGGCAACTTGCGAGAGCGAGGTAACGATAGGTTTTTCTACTAATACCGCAAGGCTGCTATTTTCAAGAATATAGCTAAGCTGCTCACTGTGCTGGTAATTAGGTGTCACTATCACAATGGCATCTAAATGCGGATGCGCTAGCAATGCCGCTAAATCATTATAAAAAACGGCTTGTGTTGCTAATTTTTTTGCTTGCCCTCTCATATATTCATCAGGTTCTAATATTGCGCAAACTTGAGCACCCTCAATTAAATTCAGGTTTTTAATGTGTTCAAGCCCCATCATGCCGCAGCCTAGCATGGCATATCTTACTTTCTTGCTCATTGTGATTACCTTTAATACACGTATTACTACTATTTTTAATATTTAACTAAAGTGACACATTCAGTTGATTATCACTTTTTTACTGTTATGACCATCTAGCGATATAACGACATTTTTCACCCATAAACCAAGTCCGGGAAAACTCTTCTAATACTTCTTTATTAGACCAACCTTTACGCTCAACCACACTATAGCTACGATGCATATCCTCTTGTTGGCTAGTAGCTGTGGTATCTGTTAATGCTTGCTGCACCCAAGTAGGTGCCTGCTCACAAAAAATACTGTCTTCAACTCTGGCAATCCAAAAGTCAAAATTCTCACGATAGTGAACATATAGTGATTCATGAATATCATCTATTAATAGCTGTTCACAATGCCGGCTCTCGATCCATATCTCCTCAACCGCCACTTTATTACCATTTAAATAGCGCTCTCTTTTAATACGCCACAATAGCTGCTGTGTATCTGTTAGCGCTAATTGCTTAGCAACGTAACTGTCGCTCACTAAATCAATTGCTAATATGACAGCGGACGGAATACCACCACCTTGGGGCAACTCTAAATGAAAAAATTGATACACAGCCTTACCTGTCGGCGCTCTTTTAACGTAGGTGCCAGAGCCTTGTCTGCGCTCTAAAAACCCCTGAGCTTCCAGCTGCGCCAGTGATTTACGCAGCGTCCCTATCGCCACACCTAAACTGTTCGCCAATTCCGACTCAATAGGTAGCCTATCACCGGGCAGCCAGTGACCGGCGCTGATTTCACGGTGCAATAGTTCACAAATTTGTTTATACAGTGGTAATTTTTGCTGCTTTTTTTTGATCAAAGCTCATGCTCCAGCTGTTATTTATTATTTTTTTAACAAAATTAAGCTCTGCAAAAAATTAGGCGGTGCTTTAGCACACTTACACCGCCAAATAAAATATTAAGGGGTATTAACTTTGCATCTTTTTTAGTATGACTTTACCGATTATTTCTTAGTTAACACAGCTAAATTAGTTTTCTGATGCAATTCATTCATAATTGATTTACAGTGCAAGAATACACTGATAAGGTAATTTAACAAGTACCGAGAATGAAAAACAAAGAACAATTCAAAGGACATAAAATGTTCAAACAAACTCCTATTAGCAAAGATCTTAATTTAAGCGAAGTTGTCTATGGCGCATGGCGTCTAGCAGATGATTGTGACACAAGCACTGCAAATGTACGCAGCAAAATTGATGCCTGTTTAGAGCAAAACATTACCACTTTTGATCACGCCGACATCTACGGTGATTATCAGTGTGAAGTACTTTTCGGTAAAGCGTTAGCTGAACAACCTTCACTTCGTGATCAAATGCAGTTAATCAGCAAATGCGGTATTGCTATCCCATCTCAACAATACCCGCAACGTGGTGTTAAACATTACGATACTAGTGCTGCTTACATTAATATGAGCGTTGACAATAGCCTGCGTAATTTACGTAGCGAGCAACTTGATTTGTTAATGATACATCGCCCAGATCCTTTCATGGATGTAGTACAAACAGCGAAAGCACTTGATGCGCTTGTCGATTCAGGCAAGGTAAAAGCAGTCGGCGTGTCTAATTTTGATGCAGCTGATTGGCGTGTATTACAAAAACACATGTCACATAAATTAATTGTTAATCAAATTGAATTGAGCCTACTTGAAAGCAATAGCTTGCGTGATGGAACACTTGCTGATATTCAAATAGATGATATGAAAGCGATGGCTTGGTCACCTCTTGCAGGCGGCGCTCTATTTGGCGATAGCGCAGCGGCTATTAGATTACAACCTTTATTGACCGAGCTGTGTAACCGCTTTAATTGCGGTGTAGATCATCTGGCGATTGCCTGGCTACTTGCCCATCCTAGCGGTATCATCCCGGTCGTTGGCACTAATAATTTAGATCGAATAAAAGCTTTATCAGCGATTCTAAATGTTGAATTGGATCGCGAGACTTGGTTTGATCTGTACAGCACAGCTAATGGCTGCGAAGTACCTTAAAGACCTATTAGCAACAACAGATACTCCTTTAATATGACATTAAGGGAGTTATTACTTAATAGCTAATTTTTAGCAACTATTATTAAAACAAAGACAATATAGCACGATATTTACTGCTTACTATCAATAGCATAGCTCCTACTTAATGCGCTTAGCATGATAAACAAGAGCGCCACTAACTCGCAATTGATAGCTGACTAAGCATTGAAAATGACTAATAAAAAATAATAATAAAAACCACAAAATGACTGGTTGCTATCATTGGAGATACCTATGTTTTTCCTGACCTTCGCTATAAATATATTTTCTAAGATCAATTTTGTCTTCGCTAAAATTGGTCGATCTATCGCCTGGATACTTGTCAGCGCCATGATACTGACAATTTTATTACAAGTTTTTTGTCGCTATGTATTAAATGACGCCCTCCCTTGGCCTGAAGAAGTTGCCCGCGCATTCATGATTTGGATGATGGCCTTAGTTGCTGCTGATGCTTATCGACAGGGCTCATTTGTGGCTATTGATCTGTTGCAAGACATGCTGCCAAGCAAATTATCTACTGCTCTAAAATTCATCTTATTAAGTATTGCCTGCATTGTTCTCTATCAGCTTTTTGTGCTTGGTATTGAGTTTTTTCAACGCGGCTTTAGAACCCGAGCCGCGTCATTTCATCTATCTAGAGCATGGATATACCTAGCGATGCCGGTCTGTTTTGGCACGATGTTTTTAGTTAATATTGAAATGTTACTCAGCGAAATAAAATCGATGTGTAGTAATAAAAAAACGCAGGAGCCAACATCATGTTAATTTTATTTCTACCGCTATTTCTAATTTTTTTACTACTTGGCATGCCGGTATTCTTTGCCATGCTATCAGCCCCAGGCTTTATGCTAGTTGCCCAGGGCATGGATCGCGATCTACCTTTGCTGTTTCGCAACATATACAACGGTATTGATTCCTTTCCATTAATGGCCATTCCTTTTTTCATGCTCGCAGGCGAGTTGATGAATCGCGGTGGGATCACCTTGTCATTAGTTAACTTTTCGCAATCATTTATTGGCCATGTTCGCGGCGGCCTCGCACACGTTAACGTGATGTCTAGTATGCTATTTGCCGGTATGTCAGGCTCAGCTGTAGCCGATACCTCAGCGATAGGCTCAATGATGATTCCCGCGATGGAAAAAAACGGCTATAGCCGCAAGTTTGCAGCCGCTATTACTGCCGCCTCCTCTGTTATTGGCCCAATTATTCCACCGTCAGGTATTATGATTATTTATGCCTATACGATGGAAGTATCTGTCGCTGCACTATTTGCAGCAGGCGTTGTACCTGGGCTACTTGTAGGGCTAGGTCTAATGGGCATGATTGCCTTAATGGCCAAGCGCTATGATTTCCCGATTGCCGCCCCCAAACAAACATGGAAACAACGTGCAGTTGCCGGCAAATCCGCAGCGCTACCACTGCTGACACCAGTCATTATTCTTGGCGGTATTCTCGGTGGCATTTTCACCCCAACAGAAGCGTCAGCTGTCGCGGTAGCTTACGCCTTATTCATTAGTATTTTTGTGTTAAAAACCATAAAATTTAAAGAGCTTCCTGAAATCTTTAACAAGAGCGCGAAAGCCTCAGCTGTCGTTTTATTATTAGTCGGCTCTGCTATTGCCTTTAAAACGGTTGTCAGCTTATCACAAACTGTAGAGCAGCTCGCGACCTGGGTACTAACGATTAGCGACAACCCATTGATTTTATTATTTTTAATAAACATTGTGTTGTTTATTATCGGCATGTTTCTTGATGCTGGCCCCGCTATTATTATACTGGGACCTATTCTAGCCCCTGTGTTTATTAACCTAGGCATAGACCCTATTCACTTTGCTATTATTATGTCGGTAAACTTAACTGTTGGCCTGGCG
Source organism: Gammaproteobacteria bacterium AS21 (assembly GCA_038900335.1). Taxonomy (GTDB): domain Bacteria; phylum Pseudomonadota; class Gammaproteobacteria; order Pseudomonadales; family Balneatricaceae; genus Rs1. Next base: position 76,152 of record JBBMRB010000019.1, read on the forward strand.
ACACCGCCAATGGGACTGGTGCTCTTTGTCGCCTCCAGTGTCTCTGGAGTTAAAGTTGAAACCATTTCTAAGGCGATACTACCTTTCCTAATGGTCGAGATATTAGTGATATTTTTAATCACCTTTATCCCGTCAATATCGATGGCAGTCCCACAGTGGCTGGGGCTCGCTTAACAACCCATGCAGTACATTAATAATGATCTAATCTAGCCGATCTTTTGATCTACCAATAAATAGAGGATACATAGATGATAAAAACAAAAACAATTAAGAAAGCGCTACTTGCAGGTGCTATCGCGGCTTCTATGGCGCTGAGCATGAGCACTGTCGCTGCTGACTTTAACTTGAGAGCGACAGCTAACTCAAATGAAAACGATGAAGACTATGACGGTTTAGTGGTTTTTAAAGACTACGTGGAATCTCACTCAAACGGAAGAATCAAAGTCGACCTTTATATTGGCACTCAACTTTGTGCGAACGGTACTGAGTGCTTGCAAGCACTGGAAGATGGCTCCGTTGATGTCTACATATCAACATCTGGTGGCGCTGCCAATATGTACCCATATGTGCAAGTATTAGACCTACCTTATCTACTGACTGATGACAGAGTAGCAGAGGCTGTACTAGCAGGTGATTTTACCCGCGAAGTACGTAAAGAGATTTTAAAAGATTCAGATAACAAAGTACGCTTAATGACGATTGGCAATACCGGTGGCTGGAGAAACTTTGCCAACACTAAGCGCACCGTTAAATCCCCTGCTGACTTAGAGGGCCTGAAAATTAGAACGGTGGTTGCCGATTTGCCACAAAAGCTTGTGACAGCAATGGGAGCAAGCCCTACACCTATCCCCTGGCCTGAGCTTTTCACCTCTTTCCAAACAGGTATTGTTGAAGGGTCTAAAAATGGTATTACCGACATTATGGGTATGAAATTCCCAGAAGCCGGCCTCAAACATGTCACACTTGATGGCCACGCTTACATGTCAGCCCTTTGGTACATGAACAATGATAGCTTCATGGATATGCCTGAAGATATGCGCAAAGTAGTGGCCGATGGCTTCTCTGCCTTACAACAAGCGACATTCGCATCACCGAAGCGTAAATCAATTCAAGCATACAGAGATTTTAAAGCCGCTGGCGGTGAAATTTATGTACCTACACCTGCACAGAAGATGGAGTTCCAAAAAGCAGCTGAGCCTGTTTACACTTGGTTCAAAGCTAACATCCAAGATGGTGAAAAATGGTTTAATTTACTAAAAGCCGAAACAACTAAAGTACAACAAGCTTTAGATGTTGCCTATACATCTGACTTGAACTAAGCACACTAAAACCCGCTAAGCTTGATTACGCTGCAAATGGTACTCTAAGCTTAGCGCGGCTATGCCTATCACTGTCGCAATATACTAGCGCCCTCCTGTGACATCTAATAATGCACCTGTCACATAAGACGCCTCATCTGCAATCAGCCAGAGAATTGCATTTGCTATCTCCAATGGCTCACCTGGGCGCTGCATCGCCACCTGAGCTTGTAATCGCTGAGGACGATCCTCATCACCTGCATCACGGTGCATTTGCGTGTTTATCAAGCCCGGGCGCACGGCATTGACACGTATCCCTAACGCTGCAACTTCTTTGGACAACCCTAAGGTAAAGGTATCAATCGCCCCTTTCGATGCTGCATAGTCAATGAATTCGTTTGCAGAGCCTAATCTAGAGGCAGCTGAGGAGACATTGACAATTGCCCCTGCCCGCCTGCAAGACATGCGTTTGACGGCTTCTCGTGCACAGATAAATGAGCCGACAACATTGATATTAAAAACATCCCTAATACGCTGTGCATCAATATCGACAAATGAGCTAATGGGCGCAATCACGCCAGCATTATTAACAAGCGCATCCAACTCACCAAATTCAGTATCTATTTTAGTAAACAGATCAACAATTTGTGACTCTTCACCAATATCAACCTGTAGAGCAAGGCCGCGCTGACCAATCTCTTTAATTTGCGAGACAACATTATCAGCTTCAGCTTTGGCGTTTTGGTAGGTTATCACCACATCCCAACCTTTTTGCGCCGCCAAAATAGAGACAGCGGCACCGATACCGCGACTACCCCCGGTAATTAATACTGATTTTGCTTTCATTTAAAATACTCTTTAGCAATACACACATTAATACGAGCTAGCTAATGCTCAGTATGATCATCACTCAATAAAAGGCGTAATCACTGACAGGCAATGCATTACTCGCAGTTGTTTTTCACCCACTGGCGCCACATAATCTATTGCGGATGATGCGGCATCACTGCCTGCTAATTTGGCAATAACCCAAGCAGCCAAATATTCAGAGGACAAACAACCACCGGCGCTAGCCAGAGAGCCTTTGGCATAAAAAGGCTGATTCAACACATCGACGCCGGCCTCAACCACCCAAGGCTTAGTTGTTAAATCCGTGCACGCTGGCATATCATCCAGTAAATTAAGCTTAGCCATTAATAGCGTACCTGAACACTGAGCGCCTATTAGCTGGCGCTTAGGATCTAAGCTAAGCCTGTTAAGCACAGCGCTATCTTTAGCGATATCACGGGTATAAATACCGCTGCCGAATAAAACGACATCGGCACTATTGGCGAACTCTAACGGTTGTTGCGCCGTTATTGTCACCCCATTCATCGAGGTCACTTGCGCTGCTGGACATGTTATCTGCACATTCCAACCCTTAGTTTTCATCCGGTTTAAAATACCTAGTGCGATGAAAGAGTCTAATTCATTAAACCCATCAAATGTTAAGATAGCTATGTTCATTAGTTAATCCTTATTTTAAAAACACATAATTAGCCTATACTATCGGCAATATAACTCACTTAATAAGCATCGAGACCCTAATTATGGATGAGCTGCCATTATTAATGAGACAAATTAACAAGTTATTAATCGAACAGCTACCCCAGATCACAAACTTAAAGTGTACCAATTAACCACCACAATCTTGCCAGCATCGAGCATAGTGTGTAGCGATGTGCTAAGCACTGTCAGGTATGGGCATCTAGAGTGATTATTGAAAATTGCTCGTTTAAATCAGTATTTTTTCAAAAACTTAGCGCTAATCGCTTATTTGCTAACCAATTTGGCATTAATTCCATAAATAACTAAAATTATTCTTGACGCTTTTAGCAACCAGCTCTAATATACGCGCCCATCAGCCAACAACGATTCCTCGATAGCTCAGTTGGTAGAGCAGTAGACTGTTAATCTATTGGTCGTAGGTTCAAGTCCTACTCGAGGAGCCA
>JBBMRB010000020.1:0-68996 GCA_038900335.1 Gammaproteobacteria bacterium AS21
ACACCGTCAACGATGGTAATAGTGGAGAAGATACCGCGAGTGTTGTCGTGACCGTCAATGCAGTGAATGATGCACCAATAGTAAATGCTGATCCTGTAGTTGTTACTGAGGAGAATACTTCTGTCACTGTCGACGTAGTCACGAACGACACTGATTCTGAAGGAGATACATTAACGGTTATTACTGCTTTTACCCAAAATGGTGATGTTGTTATTAACCCTGATGGGACATTGACTTATATACCGAATGATAATTTTAATGGTCCTGACTCTATTACCTATACAGTAAGTGATGGTAAAGGAGGAGAGGCAAGCTCAACAGTTAAGGTAATGGTAACTGCGGTTGAGTATTTTGTGAACGCCGATAATTTTGATTTTGGACGTGAATCAAATATGGTAAATACTAGTACTTCCTTTAGTTACGAGACATTAAACTATGAACCTTTATTACTTGATGCCGTTAATGGTATTTCGTTGCTGCCAGGATATGAATATCTTTTTCCAATACAGCCAAATTTAAACTTAATAGGTAGTTTTTCTGCTTTCGAAGCATCAGACCAATCAGATGCTATTAATAGATTATTCGAACAAGAAAATACTGCAACGCCTCTTAGTGAGGTGGATCAGGCTTTACAATCAAATGAGTTAACAAACTCAGACGCTGCTGTCTTAAATGTTACTGAAGGAGAGCAAAATGTAACACTAAATGAGAGCCCGCAAGCTACACCTGCGAACAATAGTAAATTGTTTAATGAGCAACTTGCTGAACTACCAAAAAAATTCTCGAATGAAATTGAAAATTTATCGAAATTATTTTCGTAAATGGGTAATGATAGCAGGAGCAACGATCAATGAAAATAATAATGGGATGTCGTCTTAGCGTAGTTTTGCTAAATGCTTTATTGGTAGCGGGTTGCGCTACAAATGTCGTCCCAATTGATATGAACGAGAAGTCACTAGAAGCTCATCGCTCATTAATGAGTAGTATTCAAACTCAGGAGCTAGTGTTGCAGCCTATATCTTTGTATGAAGCGATGGCTAGAGCTCTGAAATACAATTTAGATGCAAAAATAGAGCAAAAAGATGAGGAATTTAGAAAGCGGCAACAGCTTGTCACCCAAACAGGAATGTGGCCCAGTCTTCTAGCCTCATTTGGTATAAACTCTAGAAATAATGATTCTGGTTCTAGTAGCCGATCTTTAGAAACGAATCGGGAATCATTAGAACCTTCTACTTCAACAGAACGTACCTATAAAGCGGCTGATCTTACCGCAAGCTGGAACCTATTGGATTTTGGCGTCGCTTATGCTGAGAGTAAGCAGGGCGTGACAGAAGAAAGTATTGCAGTTGAGCGTCGTAGAAAAGTTGTTAACCGAGTGCTTGAGAGTGTTCAGACAGTATATTGGAGAGCTGTTAGTGCAGAACGTACTTATAAAAAATTATTAGCTCTTGAAAGTTTATCCCAACGAGCTCTGTATAATGCAACCCAGCTTGAAAAAAGCCGTCGGGTTCCTTTGTTGTTTACTCTTGAGTATCAGAGGGATCTTCTACAAATTCAAAAAAATGTACAGGAACTTCAACGAGAACTGATTCTAGCTAAATATCAATTAGCGGCATTAATTAACTTGCCCCCAAATACACGATTTCATCTTGTCATTCCAAAACGTACAGACATCCTTCCAGTATTACCTGGTTCTGCGAGGCAAATGGTTAGATACGCTTTGTATTATAGGCCAGAGCTACGAGAGTTTTTTTATCAAAAGGAAATAAATAAATACAAATCTGATGCTTCATTCTATGAGTCATTACCTGGACTTAATATTATGTTTGGTACTAACTACAACTCAAATGACTATATTGCTAATGATCAATGGCTAAGTTTAAGTAGTAGTGTCAGCTGGAATTTAGTTTCTCTATTCCGTTATCCATTACAGAAGAGAGCACTTAAGGCAGAAGAAGATGTTATACATGCACGTCAACAAGCCATGATAATGGCAATTATGACGCAGGTAAATGTAGCACGAGCTCGCTTTATTAGATTGTCCCAAGAGTTAAACACCGTACGAAAAAAACATGATGTTCAAACCCGCATAGTGGCTCTTACTGAAGCGGGCTATAAAGCGAAACAGGTCAGCCAGAGATTACTTGTCGTTGAGAAAATGAACGAAATTTTAGATGAGATCAGTTATGACGCCGCCTATGCCGATTTACAGAATGCTTATGCAAGCCTGTATGCTTCGATGGGATTGGCAAGTTTTGATTTAACACTTGGAGATAAAACCGATCTCAATAAGCTTAAGGAGAAGTTACGTGAACATTGGACGCAGCATGCTTTGGTACTACCAAAGTTTGGGTTATAACATGAAATGCATTTTCGTTTTTTTAATTATTACGATGATACCTTCTCACGTAATGGCCCAGTCATATTCCGATGATTCCAGAGGTCATTCTATTGATTCATTTGATGCTATGAGTTCTGAGAGTGAAGGTAAACAAAAAAAGGAAGCAAGAGGTGCTATTCAAGCCAGAAATCAGGCTGTGCTTGCTTCTAGTATTAGCGCTCAAATTACGGATATGCCTGTATTAGCAGGGATGTCTTTTAAAAAAGGGAAACGGTTAGTTAAATTTGATTGTAGAAAACCAATGGCGGATGTTCGAGCATCTAACGCTAATGTAGCTATCCAAAAGCAAAAAGTTGCAGCAAATAAAGAGATGGCGAGATTTGAATCTATTAGTGATTATGAAGTGCTTGTTTCTAAAGCAGAGTTGAACAAGGCAATTGCTGAAAAAGAGTCATTGGATAGCTATGTGTCGGGTTGTGAAATTCGAGCACCTTACAGCGGAAAAGTAGTTGAAAAATTAGTAAATAGGTATGAGGTGGTTGCGGCTAATGAGCCTTTGCTCTCAATTATTGATGTTTCTCATTTAGAGGTGTCGATTATTGTTCCATCTAATTGGCTGCGATGGCTGAAGGTTAATACAGTATTTTTATTTTATGTGGATGAAGTAGGAAAGCAATTACATGGGAAAGTGAGTCGCATCCTACCTGTTATTGATCCTGTAAGTAGGACGGTAAAAGTCATTGGAGAACTTTCCTCGAAAGAAGTGCAAACAACAGGAATATTGCCAGGAATGAGTGGTAGTGCCAATTTCAATGATTCGGAGTGATCAATATGACTGTACGAGCATCTCGGAGTACTGTGCAACCTAAAGCAGATGTTTCTGCTTCAGCACTTAAGTTGCTGCAATTTGAAGCAGATATTCGACGCTGTGTTAAAAAAGAAGAATTGATCTTTCACCTTGCAAATCAATTGAATCGATTAATTCCTTATGAGCAGGTTTTTGTTTTTACTAAGAAAACGCCACAAAAATGTTATGTTGTGGCAGCCAGTGATTTGTCTCAAATAGAGAATAGTAGTCCGCTGATTCAGTTGTTAAATAAATGGGCTAGTACGACTGCACCAAGCGATATTTCACAGACTTATCGCTTAGACGATATTTTTAGAGAATCAATAGATTTTCCATATAATAATGCATACTGGCTGCCAATCCAAAGTGAAACTGCACAAGCAATTAATTTTCTTTTACTTTTCTCTAATAAGTCTTATACAGAGCAGCAACAAGCTTTACTCAATCGTCTGTCAGCCACTTATGAACATGCCTTTAGAGCTGCATCAGCAAAAAAACAGCCAGCATCGTCAAGACGTTCAGGTTTTTTGCTTCTAAAAATAGTGCTTCTGATCACTTTTTTTGTGGTGTGTGCTTTTCCATTTCCTATCAGTGTTATGGCGCCTGTCGAAGTGACTTCTAAAGAGCCATTTATAGTAACGGCCCCTTTTAGTGGTGTCATTAAGAAAATTCTGATTCCGCCCAATACAAAAGTAGAACAAGGGCAAATACTTGCTACGTTTGAAGATATTCAGTTACGAAATGAATACCTTATAGAGCAGCAGCGCTTAGCGGTTGCTAAAGCGAATTTTGAAAAGGTACAAGGCGCGGCCTTTGCTAATAGTGAATCAGCACATGAGCTTGGTATTGCTCGTGCTGAGTTCTCGCTGGCTTTAGTAGAAGCGAGGTACACTCGGGAGCAGCTGAGTCGAACAAAAATACGCTCTCCTAATGCAGGTTTGGTTATTTACAATGATAAAGAGGGCTTAGAAGGCAAGTCAGTTCAAGTTGGAGAACGTATTTTGCAAGTGGCTCAAGTTGATAAAATCAGTTATCGAATTGATTTGCCTGTCGGTCAAGCTATTGCATTTAAAGACGGTGCTCGGATTACTATATATTTGGATAGCGCCCCGCTAGGTGGTCATCAAGCTAAGTTAAATAGTGCTAGCTATTTACCAAAAGTGGCGGCCGATGGAATTGCTAGCTATACGTTACTAGCTCTACCTACAGAGGGCAGTATTCCAAAAATAGGGGCAAGGGGGACCGCTCGGGTATATGGAGATAATGCACCTCTCATATGGCACTTTTTACGTAGACCTGTGAACGCTGTTCGTCAATGGTTGGGGGTATAATGTTAAAGGATACTTTCAAATTACCTTTGCTACGTGATGAGCTTCGTATTGAAGAAGTGCCTTTTACAACAAAGGAAGGCCGTCGATGGCGATTGTATGATCCAATTACGCATCGTTTTTTTTTGTTAGAAGAAGCTGACATTAGTTTATTGATATTATGGAACAGTGGCAGTGTTGGTGCGTTAAAAGCTACTATGCTGCGGATGAACTTGGCATTTAATGAACTGCAATTAGAAGGCTTACTTTCTTTTTTAGTTCGCCATGAATTACTACGTAGTCATTCTTCTAGTTTATTGCAAAATTTACAGGAAAAATATTTGGTAAGTCATCATCTTACAGGTTGGAAAAATACACTGGATAAGTTTCGGAGTTTTCGTCAGCCAATGTTTTTTATGGAACCGTTACTACGTCAAATTGATCCGCTTTTTCGAATAGTTGGTCATCGTTTTTTTGCCATGTTGTGGGTACTTATTACTGCTATTGGCGTTTATTTTTCCGTTCGCCAGTGGGATGACTTCATTAATACAGCAGATGGCCTTTTTAATCTTAAAGGAATCATAGCGTTTGGTATTACTTTGTTTATTCTCAAATGTTTTCATGAGCTGGGTCATGCATATTTGGCTCATTATTACGGTTGTAAAGTAGGTCGGATTGGATTAGCAACGTTTTTATTTTTTCCAATGCTTTACACTGAGTTGGATGATGTTTCATGTCTTAATAGTGCGAAGCAAAAAATGCTTATAGCAGCGGGTGGAGTATTAACTGAAATTCTGATTGCAGGTATAGCTACTTTTTTCTGGGCCATATTATCCGATGGATTATTACGGAGTCTGGCTTTTATGGTTGCAACGACCTGTTGGACCACGAGTCTATTGGTTAATCTGAACCCTTTTGCAAAATTTGATGGCTATTACATTCTTAGTGATTTCTTAAAAATTGAAAATTTACAGTCCCGCGCATTAGCTTGGAGTAATTGGTTTCTTGACCGTATAGTGATAGGGAAAACTCTTTTGCCTCCAGCTAATGTATCTCTCCTTGCTGCGTCAAGCCTTATTATTTTTGGTTTATGTACGTGGTTATATCAGGTGGTTTTATTAACGAGTGTCAGCTATCTGTTATATACCATTCTACTTCCTGCACTAGGGATATCTCTGTTTGCTGTGGTATTTATGACTTATGTAATGGTCCCTGCCTTTCGTCGTGCTATTGAATGGTGGAAAGAAAAATCGTCATTTTCTCTAATGAGACGAATATTACTATCTCTCTTTTTAATTGGTTTATTATGTTTGTTTTTCTTGCCTGTTAATCATACTGTGCATTTGCCAAGTGTCATGAGAAGTGAGCAAATATCGGTTATTAGAGCCCCTGAGAATGCCATGATTCTATCTTGGTATGTGGCCCAAAATCAAAGAGTTTCAAAAGGACAGCTGATTGTGGCTTTTAGCTCACCTGAACTTGATAAAAAAATAAAAACGGCTCAGATTTCTTTCAACTTATCAAAAACAAGGCTTTCAAGAGTAGCGGGAGGTAATAAACAACGAGAATTAACTTTAGTTCTAACACAAGAATTTGAGCAAGCTAAAATTCGTCTTGCAGGACTTATAAGCCAAGCTAAACTCTTAAAATGGGACGCTCCTGAAGATGGTCTGCTTGTTGATGTACCACTTCAATTGCAACCAGGTCAGTGGGTCTCTCCAAGTCAATCTTTGGGGCGCATTATCGCATCTACTCATCAAGAAGGAATCGCTTTTATATCTGAGAAAGAATTCCCTAGACTGTCACTAGGAGCACAAGTTTGGTTTTATCCGGATGATCCTTCTTGGCCTATGAGTCAAGCTAAAGTAGTTGAAATAGACCCTTTTGCTGTTGAGCAGTTAACCATCGATGAGCTGAATGAAGCATATGGTGGTTCAATCCCAACAAAAAAAGATAAAGATGGCCGTGCAATCCCAATCCAAGCGCTCCATCAAATTCGTTTTATTGTCTATTCTCCTACGATGAATCATCAAAGCCAGATTCAATTATCTGGGGAGGTAGTAATAGAAGTGGCTCCAGAAAGTTTAGCAGCACAAGTGTGGCGAAATTTCTGGGGATTACTGTTAACAGAACTACGTCGCTAAAAATGATTGTTTAATGAATGTATTGGGTGAGGTATTTATGAACAGACGAGATTTTCTTATGGCTAGTAGTGCGATGTTGGCTCAGCCTATCATTCCAGTTTTTGCGGGGTCGAAAAAACCAACTGGTAAATTGTATTTTGGTTACGGTGCGACAGGTATTGGTTCAATAATCGGTCGAGCGGCTACTGATTTACTTTATAAAATTGATCCGGATTATGATTATCAATTTATTAATGATCCGCGACAAAATACGATAGCGGCCACAGAAATAGTGAAGGAATCCGTTGCCAATGGAGAAATTATTTTACAGGCAACTAGTACTATTATGTCATTGTTTACATGCCTATATCGTAATTTACCCTATGATTCTATTTCTGACTTTGCGCCAGTGGCTTTTTTAGGTGAGTACACATATATGTTAGTTGTCGGACCTCTGGTAGATAACTCAGTGAATACAGTTGATGATTACATTCAATGGGTATTTGATAATCCAGAATATAGTAATTTTGGTACTGTGTTATATGGCTCAGAAACTCACCTAGCTGGTTTGACATTAGCTCAAGATAAAAAAATTGCTTTGCGAGCTCAAGTATATGGTGGTACATCTCTTATGGTAGAAGACTTATCGGATGGAGTTTTAGCTGCTGGTTTTGTTATAACAGGAAATGCAAAAGGTGAGATTGCCGAGAAGCGATTACGGGTTTTAGGTGTCTGTAGTAGTGAGCGTCATGCACCCTTGTCGGATGTACCAACGTTAAAAGAGCAGGGCGTTTATAATATGGACTTTCGGGGCTGGTATGCTTGGATGGCACCCAGTGAAATCAGTCATTCTAAGCTTATTAAATTGTCGAGAGCAGTGAAGAAAATGCATAAAAATGCAGAGTTTAGAGAGTTACAGTCGTCACTTCTATTGAGTTCATTAGATCTTTCGCCAACCGAAATACAACAACGGATTCGTAGAGAAACTAAAAAATGCAAGGAGCTTTATGAAAAATTCCAGTTGTCGAAAATTAGCTATGTGAGCTGACGGTTCATGACTAGAAAGAAAGTATAACAGGCCCTACTTCTAGTGACTAGGGACTGTTAATCGGTTTAGTTGATTAATACATAATGCCCGACTTTTCGATGAGCCCTGCCAAATGATAAACCTCAAAGGAATGCATTACCCGAAGCACTGACAAGTCCCCGATTTTATAGACACCTTATTTAGTTATAATGAACGGAAACATGTAGGTGTAAATCATGGCCAGTAAAAGCTATCCAGACGAATTTAAAATAGAAGCAGTCCGACAAGTTACCGACCGAGGTTATAAACCCAAAGACGTAGCCGAACGTTTAGGCTTTACTACCAAAAGCATTCATAATTGGATGAATCAGTTTGGCTCTAAATCCGTTCCACAAGTAAAACTATCTGAACAAGATGCTGAGATTAAAAAGCTAAAAGCAGAGCTTTGTCGTGTCACTGAAGAGCGCAATATATTAAAGGAAGCCGCGGTGTACTTTGCAGGGGAGTCAAAGAAAAGTACACGTTCATAAAATCTCGACTCAACCTATATCCTATCACGCTTTTATGCAGCATTCTGGACATTAACTGTAGTGGCTTCTATGCCTGGCTTAAATATCCTCGAAGTAAGCGCGAACAGACGATAATAGGCTCTTAGGCAAGATAAAGCAGTACTGGATGGAAAGCGGTTTTGTTTACGAACATCGTAACATCACGCTAGATCTGAAAGATGAAGGTGAAATCTGCGGAAAAAACCGTGTTTATAAAATAATGAAAGAAGCAGGTATTAAGTATCTACGTGGCTATAAACGTCATCGGGGCTTCAGCAGTGGGAAAACACATCATGTGGCAGAGAATGTATTGAACCGTGCATTTTCAGTCGCAACGCCCAACAAATCTTGGGTGACTGATTTTACCTATATTCGCACTCATCAAGGTTGGCTGTATTTAACGGTCGTCATTGACCTCTTTTCACGGAAAATCATTGGCTGGTCAATGAAAAAAGACCCTCGAGCAAATTTAGTTATCGACGCTCTTTTAATGGTCGAAGAACAAGGTACTTATTCATTCAGATCATGGTGTTCAATATACTTGTAAAGACTGGCAGACGTTCGTCAATGCAAACAATCTGGAAGTTAGTATGAGCAGACGCGGGAACTGCTATGACAATGCAGTGGCTGAAGCTTTTTCTCAAACCTTAAAAAGGAGCAGATTAAACACCATATATACGGAACTAGGGATGAAGCTAAGGCTAATATATTTTCTGGTTGTGTCTATTGATGTAAGTTAAAGTATTCTTTATTTTTAGCCCTTACAAGGCGAATGTCGGGAGCGGTGTTTGTCAAGACAGTTCGAACCTCTCCTCTCCACTCTCACCACTTATATCCTTTCTTGTTTTATCTCTTCTTTCTCATATTCTTTAATTTTATCTATTTATCTATCTATCTATTTATCCTTAATCCGCATTTATATTTTATTTATCTAATCGCACATTTATCAGTTAATGTTGTTAGCAGTGCTTTTGTATAAGCTTTTAACTGCTCATGTTGATAATTTCTGTTATCTAGCTATTAAAAAGAATCCCAGAAATAAAAGTTCAATTAATTTTTTGTACAAATATAGCGATGAAACGATTGTGTTTCTGTTGTTAAAATTCAATAAACATGAGCTATTTTGTTGTTAAAAGCGGCTAGCGTCTGTCTAGTGGTGTTTTTTTGTAATCAATTTGTCATTTATGGTTTTTATACTCTAGGTAAATAAAGGGTTATGGAAAGGTCATAATGAACATCAAAGATGTAGCGGCATTAGCAGGGGTTTCCCCTGCCACTGTATCGCGCTGTTTAAATAATACCGGAGTATTGAATAAAGATACTCGTGTGCGTATTGAAAAAATTGTCGAATTGACAGGCTATGATGTTAATTGCTCATCTAAAAAAGTGGACTGGAATCACAATCCGACTATCGGAGTGATGATTCCTAGTTTATTAAACCCCGTTTTTTCTGAAATAGTTGCAGGTATTCAGCAACGTGCGCGTCATTTTGGTTATTCAGTGATTATTGTTGATACACAATATGAGCGCAGCCGAGAGAAAGAGGCGATTATTGATTTAATTCGTCAGCGAGTCATGGGGGTTATTCTCACGACTGCATCTATTGAGAATAATGAGGCATTATCTATATTACGAGAGTTAAGTTTTCCGTTTTGTTTGGTTCATAACCAGTCTGCAAATGAGCCTTGTGTTTATGTAGATAATTACCAAGCAGGTTGGGATGTTGCTGAGAAAATACTGGCATTAAATCATCAAAAAATTGGTATGGTTGCCGGTAGTTTTAAGTCTTCAGATCGAGCCAAACAGCGTTATTTAGGTTTTACAAGTAGATTAGAGCAGCAAGTAAACTTGCCTGCCATATCATTAGTTGAAGTTGATCAGTATGCAGCGATGCCATTTTCACAAGTCTTCAAAGATTATTTTGGGTCAATTGCGGCGCCTACTGCTTGGTTCTGTAGCAATGATTTACTAGCGTTGAAGTTAATCAGCCATTTAAAAGCCAAGGATATAGCAATTCCTGAACAAGTATCAGTGATTGGATTTGATGGCATGGCGTTGGCTCAAGTGCTTTTCCCTTCACTATCTACTATTCAAGTACCTCATCACACCATGGGCGTGTGTGCGGTTGATATATTATTTAATAGTAAACAAAAAACGTCATTACCTACGTTGAGACGGTTAGATTACCACCCCCATTTTATGGGGACTTTGGCTGAGTGTCAGTCGAAAAAAACACATAGTATTATTTAAATCATAGGAGAAAGTCGATGAGTGTAATTAATAAGATAAGCAAAATAGCGGTTCTGTCATTAAGTCTTAGTGCTGGTGCTTCTTATGCTGGGGATGCTATTTGTTATAACTGTCCTCCTGAGTGGGCAAATTGGGGTGGCCAGCTTAAGTTGATTAAAAAGGAGCTAGGTATATCCATTCCTATGGATAATAAAAACTCTGGCCAGTCTCTATCTCAGTTAGTGGCAGAGAAGGGTAGCCCAGTTGCTGATGTTGTGTATTATGGTGTCTCTTTTGGTATTAAGGCTGCCCAGAAAGGAGTCGTTGATGCTTATAAACCGGAAAATTGGGAAAAAATTCCAACAGGACTAAAAGATCCTGAAGGTCATTGGTTTGCCATACATTCAGGGACGCTTGGCTTTTTTGTTAATAAGGATGCATTAGATGGCCGCCCGGTGCCGCAGTCTTGGACGGATTTATTGAAACCTGAGTACAAAGGGATGATGGCGTATCTTGATCCGAGCAGTGCATTTGTTGGTTATGCTGGTGCTGTTGCTGTTAATCAGTCTTTTGGTGGTGATATGGATAATTTTGATCCCGCTATCAATTACTTCAAAAAACTGGCAAATAACAATCCAATTGTACCTAAACAAACAGCTTATGCCCGTGTCATTTCTGGTGAAATACCTATTCTTCTTGATTATGATTTCAATGCATATCGTGCGAAGTATAAAGATGGGGCCAACATTGAGTTTGTCATTCCAAAAGAAGGCTCAGTGGTCGTTCCTTATGTGATGAGTGCGGTGAAGGGCTCTCCATCTCCTGAAAACGCTCACAAAGTACTAGACTTCGTGTTATCTGATAAAGGCCAGCAAGTATGGGCTCAAGCTTATCTTCGTCCGGTAATTGAATCTGCTATGACACCTGAAATTGAAGCTAAATTCTTACCTTCATCAGATTATCAACGTGCATCAACTGTAGATTTTTCTAAGATGGCGCAAGCACAAAGTGCTTTTGCTTCACGTTATTTAAACGAAGTTCGCTAGTCTTTTGGGTATAGCAATAGAGTAAGGGCAGTATTTCTTCTTATTCTATTGCTAAACATAACAATAAATATGTGATGAAAATATAAAATGCACAAAAGTAGCCAATATTATTTGTTAATGATTCCAGCGCTCATTATTAGTCTAACATTCTTTTTGTTGCCAATGATGAAGCTGCTTTGGTTGTCCTTAGCGGATCAGTACGGTATTAGTTATTGGTATATTTTAACTAAACCTATTTATTTAAAAAGTGTTTTGTCGACATTGATTCTGTCATTAACAGTCACTATTACTAGTGTAATTATCGCCACGATCGTTGGCTTGTTTTTGACCCGTTATGAATTTAAAGGGAAATCGTTATTGGTTGCAATGTTAAGCTTTCCATTAGTCTTCCCAGGGGTTGTGATTGGTTTTTTTGTGATTATGCTTGCTGGTAGGCAAGGTGTTTTTGCTGAGCTTGGCCTGTTGCTAGTAGGTGAGCGTTGGACTCTTGCTTACTCAATTATTGGCCTGTTTATTGGTTATCTATATTTTTCTATTCCTCGTGTTGTGTTAACAGTCATGGGTGTCGCGGAAAAACTTGATAACAATTTAGTTGAAGCTGGACGTTCTTTAGGTGCAAACCGCTGGCAATTATTACGTGATGTGACGTTACCTGCACTAAAACCAGGCTTGATATCATCAGGCTCCATTTGTTTCGCAACATCAATGGGTGCTTTTGGTACGGCTTTTACTCTAGCGACTAATCTTAATGTGTTACCAATGACTATTTATACTGAATTTACTCTCAATGCTAACTTTGCAATGGCTGCGGCGCTAAGTTTAATGCTTGGTTTTATTACTTGGTTTTGTCTAAGTATTGCGCGTCGTCAAGGTGGCTCTAATTTAGGTATGGGAGGCTAAAATGAAAAAAGGAGTATCTTTTTACCTACAATTAGCGTTCACATTGTTGGTGTGTGCGTTTTTGATTGTGCCGGTGTTTATGTCGATAACAGCAGGGGTAACGAATAACTATTTCATTGGTATTAAAAGTGGTTTTACTCTGAGGTGGCTAGAACAAGTATGGGAGCTTTACAGTGATACTATTTGGTTAACTTTGCAAATAGCTTTGGTAACAACTGCATTCAATCTTTTTATAGGGGTGCCCTGTGCTTATTATTTAGCGCGAACAAAGAGTAGGTTTTCAGCGTTTTTAGATGAGTGCTTAACCTTACCTATTGCTATTCCTGGTATGGCAATAGCACTGGGTTTGATTACGGTTTATGGAGGCTTTAGTAACTTGAGAATGAGTTGGCTATTTATTTTAATTGGACATGTGATTTTCACTTTGCCTTTTATGGTCAAGTCGGTACTCGCTGTATTACAAAGTATTAATTTTAGGTTATTAGAAGAAGGAGCGGCGAGTCTGGGTGCAAGTTTTTGGCAGCGTTTTTTTCACATTATAGTACCTAACTGCAAAACTGGCATCATTAGTGGTATGTTGATGACTCTAACTTTATCTGCAGGTGAGTTTAACCTAACGTGGATGCTACATACCCCTCTTACAAAAACCTTACCTGTTGGCTTAGCTGACTCTTATGCCTCTATGCGTTTAGAGGTGAGCTCGGCTTATACGCTGATTTTCCTAGGCATGATTATGCCGCTATTGATCGCTGCTCAGTGGCTTAACAGTAAACCTAAGCGCATGACTTAGTGTGAGGATGACTAACAATGAATACGATATATAATACAATGCACAGTGGTGATACTGGTGTAGCAATTACTTTAAATGAAGTACAAAAAACATTTGCTGATGGTACATTAGCACTTAAACCTTTGCAGTTACATATTAACAAAGGTGAGGTGTTGGTATTACTAGGTCCATCAGGTTGCGGTAAAACGACTACCTTGCGCTTGATTGCAGGTTTAGAGTTTTGTGATGAGGGCGGTGAAATTCGCTTCGGTGGACGAGATGTTACGCATATTGCTATCGAACAGCGTCGTGTCGGTATGGTGTTTCAATCCTATGCGCTTTTTCCAAATATGAATGTTAGCGAAAACATAGGTTATGGTCTACGCGTGCGTGGCGAAAGTAAAGAGAATACGCATGACAAGGTCGATAAGATGCTTCAAATGTTTGATTTAAAAGATTATTCTCAGCGTTCTATTTATCAGTTATCAGGTGGGCAACGACAACGTGTTGCTCTAGCAAGAGCTATTATTACTGAACCAGAAGTTCTGCTATTGGATGAGCCATTATCTGCTTTAGATGCATTGTTGAAAAAGCGTTTGCGTACAGATATTAATGGCTTGTTAAAAAGGCTAGGTATTACTGCGGTGTATGTTACTCATGATCAAGAGGAAGCAATGGCTATGGGTGATCGTATTGCTATTTTAGATCGTGGTGAAATAGTGCAGATAGGTACTGCTCAAGAAATATATTTGTCACCAAAAAATGAATTTGTCGCTAATTTTATAGGGCAAATGAATCACTTTGAAGGGAAGCTGCAAGGGCAATCATTATCATTTGGTTGCAATAAATTATTATTACCTAGTGAACTCTACAGCACTCATAGTGAGGGCCAGCGTATTCGGTGTATGTCGCGACCAGAAGATGTAAAGTTAATAGGCTATCAAGAGGTCGGTGTAACAGGGGAAGTTTCTCAAAGTGTATTTCTAGGTGACCGTACTCGTGTCTTAATGGAAATAGAAGGGGTAGAGGGTCTTGTGCATGTTGATTGTTTTGAGCGTAAGAACTACTGTATAGGTGATAGATTGGGGTTGAATATATTACCATCTAGGTTGGTGTTATTGCCAGAGCCCACTTTGCGGGAGGTGTTATGTTAATTGCTCAATTAACCGATTTGCATATCAAAAAGCAGGGAAAGGTCGCCTACCAAAAAGTAGATACACTTCAGTGTTTGAAAAATGCTGTTGCTCATATAAATGCTTTATGCCCACAGCCAGATTGGGTTGTCATTACTGGTGATTTAGGTGATTTTGGCACAGCAGAAGAATACGCAGTATTAGTACCTGAATTAAAAAAGCTGAAAGCGCCAATCAAGATAATCCCAGGTAATCATGATCATCGAGACCAACTACGAGCAGCTGTTAAGGCTATTAGTAGTTTTGATCATGCTGAGTACTGTCATTTTTCACAACGAGTAACGGGATATCAGCTTATTGGTTTGGATACATCAGTTTTAGGCCGCTCTTATGGTCAATTAACTAGTGAGTCACTTTCATGGTTATCACAGCAACTGTGTATTCACTCACAAGTACCGACACTTATTTTTTTACACCATCCTCCTATGGCCGTCGGGATAGAGCACATGGATGTACAAAAATTATTAAATGACGATCAGTTGTGGCAGGTGCTCAAAGAGCATAAACAAATAGTAGGGTTAATTGCAGGCCATCTTCACCGGGCGGTTTATGCAACCTGGCATGGTTTGCCTGTTTGGGTAGGTCCTTCCCATAGTCATGCAGTGACCTTAGATTTAAGACCTAATGCACCATCTACTTTCTCTTTAGAGGCACCTGCTATTCAGCTATTTAGGCTGCAAGAGAGTGGCGTAACAAGCCATATCAGTTATATCAATTCTGAGGATGGTAACACAGGGCCTTTTCCTTTTTTTGATAGCAATAACCAGTTGATAGATTGATAAACAGATTTGTTGATAGTGCTGAGGCGTAAATGTATGATTGATTGTGCTATTTCACTTATTACATTTAGATAACTCGATGAACTTTAATAAAAATTTTGATTTAAACTGTGTGCGCCTTACTAGTGAGCTCTATCAACAAAAAGGGCTATCTGTTTATTTGATTCGAGCTGATCAAATACATCAACAGGTCAGTGGTAATAAATGGTTTAAATTAAAATACGCGCTAGACAAAGCACAGCAGCAGCAAGCGAGCAGTGTAATTAGCTTTGGTGGCGCGTTTTCTAACCATATTCATGCGTTAGCCTTTGCTGCCCAGCAATTAAATTTACCTGCCATTGGTTATATTCGTGGGCAGTGGAGTGAAGATAATCAAACAATAAGCGATGCGCAGCGCTGGGGGATGAGCCTGCATAGTTTATCGCGAGAGCAGTACCGGCAAAAAAATGACGCTCAATTCTTAGCATCGTTAAAGCAGCAGTACCCAGGTAGTGTCATTATTGCTGAAGGTGGCTCTGGCGTTGATGCGTTATTAGGTGTTGCGCAATTAATGCAGATGATCGAGGCAAAGCTAACGAATTTAGATTGCCTCGTAGCAGCTTGTGGTACCGGAGGTACTTTGGCTGGGCTGTTATCAAGCGCTAAAAAAACCAAATCAATCTTAGGCATCCCGGTGTTAAAAGGTGCCTCTTTCCTGGTCGATGATATCAATGATTTACTACTTAGTGCAGGTAGTGAAGCTAATTGTCAGTGGCAGTTAGATTTAGCGGGGCACTACGGCGGTTATGGCAAAGTTAAACGCGATCATTTGCTGGCAATGCGCGAGTTAGAGCTAGCACATGATGTGCATTTAGATCCTGTTTATACCGCTAAAATGTGGCGCCGTTTTAATGAGTTAGTAGCAGATGACTATTTTGCAAGCGGTGCAAATATTGCTCTATTACACTCTGGGGGGCTGCAGGGACGCAGAAGTTATGCGCTAAAATATCCAGAGCTTTTCAGTTAGTCACGCTTAAGTGTGCATGTTTTACCTTAGTTTTGGTACTCAATTGTTTTGTGTTTTGTTCGCGCTAGCTCAGTTATCTATTTTACTCTATAATCTTGGCTCTAATAATTAACCTAGGTAGTACATCGATGACCAGATTTCGCAACATAGGCTTAATAGGAAGATTAGGTAGTATTAAGGTAGTTGATACCTTAAAGAACATGATTAACTTTTTTTCTGAAAAAGATTTCAACATTATATTAGAGCAACGTGTTGGCGAAGTAATGCCCGGTCACGGCCTAGAGACCAGCGATCTTAAAACAATGGGCGCTAAATGTGATTTAGTGATAGTGGTTGGTGGTGATGGCAGTATGCTAGGTGCTGCAAGGTCTCTAGCTGCATCAGGTGTGCCGGTGCTGGGTGTCAATAGAGGTCAGTTAGGTTTTTTAACTGATATATCACCTAAGAAATTCGAAGCTGACTTTACCGATATTTTAGCGGGTAACTATACAGAAGAAGAACGCTTCTTGTTAAAGGTTACCGTTAAAAGGGGGGATGAAATTATCGGTGAGGCGGATGCTTTAAACGATATGGTATTACACCCTGGTAAAGCGACGAAGATGATTGAATTTGATCTTTATGTTGAAGATGACTATGTCTACACCCAGCGCTCAGATGGTTTGATAGTCGCGACTCCGACAGGCTCTACTGCTTATTCGCTATCAGGAGGGGGGCCAATTATGCACCCTAAACTAGATGCGTTAGTACTGGTGCCAATGTTCCCGCACACTTTGTCTTCAAGGCCGATAGTAGTTGATGGTAATAGCCATTTACGGTTGATGGTTAGTGAGAAAAATGACACTTACCCAATCGTCTCTTGTGATGGCCAAGTCAGTATTAACTTAGCACCCGGTGATGTGATTCATTTAAGTAAGCAAGAGAAGAGGTTAAAGTTACTGCATCCTGAGGGTTATAATTTTTATCGCACGTGTCGAGAGAAACTAGGCTGGAGCGCTGGGCTGACTGTTAAAAATCAGAGCTATTAAGCATGATGATTAAAGACTGTAGCGCATTAGGCTACGATATTATAGGCGATGTTCACGGCTGTGCCTTAGCACTTAAATTGCTGTTAGGGCGCTTAGGCTACTCAAAAAGAAATGGGGTATATTTTCACCCACTACGTAAAATAGTTTTTCTTGGCGATATTATTGATCGCGGTCCAAGAATTCGAGAGGCATTACATTTAGTGCGTGATATGGTCGATGCCGGTAATGCCTACATCATCATGGGTAATCATGAATATAACTATCTAAGTTACTGTACCTCGGGCGAATCTGTACATATGCCTTATTTGCGAGAGCATACCTCTCGTCATCGGCGGATATTACAAGAAACGCTAAATCAGCTGGCTAACTACCCCAATGATAGAAAAGATTTTTATGAGTGGATGAAAACGCTACCTGTGTTTTTAGAATTTGACACCTTTAGAGCGGTACATGCTTGCTGGCACAAAGAGCTAATAGCGCAAATGCTAGAGAAAACAGGCTCAAGTACGATTGATACTGAATTTTTATATCACTCAGCAGTAAAGGATACTTTTGAGTGGACCGTAATGGATAGACTGTTGCGCGGCACGCAAATCAAGTTACCTAACAATGAAACCATGACTTGTCGAGATGGTTATGTAAGGCAGTTTTTTAGAACAAAGTTTTGGGAAAAAAATCCTGAATTATATAGTGATGTCGTGTTCCAGCCTGATCCATTACCAAGCAATATGCTCAATCGCGTACTGTCAAAAGCGGAATTAGATAACCTCTATTACTATTCATCTGAAGAAAAGTCGCTATTTATTGGCCACTACTGGTGTGAGGGTGAGCCTGCTCCCATTACCGATAATATCGCTTGTTTAGATTACAGTGCCGTGAAATTTGGAAAATTAGTCGCATATCGCTATGACTTTGAAAAACACTTAAGTAAAGATAAGTTTGTCAGCGTAGATGTCGGCAGTGAGATATAGCATTATCGCCTGCTAATGTGGCGATTTAAAGAATGATAAACAAAAGCGTATAAAGATAACTGACGAAGAGTAAAGCAATGAATTATCAAGAGTTGATTGATAAGATGACCCCGCAAATGCACCAGGCAATTAAGCTGGCAATTGAGCTGGGTAAGTGGCCTGATGGTAAAAAACTAACGAGTGAGCAGTTAGATATTTGTATGCGCGCAGTGATTTATTACGAGCAGAGATTGCCTGAGCAAGATCGCACAGGCTTTATTGATAGAAAAAGAGCGGATGGTTCGCAAAAAGGAGTGAATCCTTTAGATCCTCAAGTTATTAAAATTCATTAATAACACGCTAATAAATTAGAACCTTAAATAATGAAAGGTCGCAATAGCCAATGACAATGATGAGAACCGGGCAGATGCAGAAAATGCGCTGCCAGTTGAATGATACACAAAATAGCCAAATTCAGTACTATTTAGAGTTAGATGATCAGCCTTTACTAATGAATGAGTTGTTAGGTAAAGAAATTTATATACAGCACTTAGGGGCCATTCACTGCAGTCACTGTGGGCGTGCCACCAAGAAAAGCTTTAGCCAGGGCTATTGTTATCCTTGCTCTAAAAAATTAGCGCAATGCGATTTATGCATGATGAGCCCCGATAGGTGCCATTTTCATCTAGGGACCTGTCGCGATGAAGAGTTTGCGAAAAGCGTTTGTTTTAATGAGCATTTTGTATATTTAGCTAATTCTTCAGGCATTAAAGTGGGGATTACGAGAGCGCCGCAAATCCCGACACGCTGGATGGATCAAGGAGCTGTTGAAGCGTTGCCGATATTTCGAGTGGCAACACGCAGACAATCCGGCTTGATTGAAAAAGTATTTTCTGAACACATCAGCGATAAGACTAACTGGCGTAAAATGCTAAAGGGTGAAACAACAGACATTAACCTGTATGAGTTACGCGATGAGCTGATGGCTAAATGCAAAACAGAAATTGACGAAATTGTCAGTGAGTATGGTTTGCAAGATATTCAAGCGCTAGACACAGTTGACAGTGTTGCGTTGTCTTACCCTGTTTTAGAGTACCCTGTTAAAGTCAGCTCTCATAACCTTGATAAAACAGCGCGAGTAAGCGGTGTATTAAAGGGGATTAAAGGGCAGTATTTGATATTGGATACCGGCGTCATTAATTTAAGAAAATACACTTCATATAACATAGAGTTAGGTTTAGTTTAAAACTCATTAGCTGGCATTGCTCGCTGTTTTGATATGGCGGCAATGGCAACAACTCTCATCAGGATTACCTGTGGATAGTGTTACTAGCATTTAATTTATGTTTTCTGCATTGCTGATGTCTCAATTTATTTTGTTATATGCCCCCAAAAACTACCTATAAAAATGCATTGTTATGTCGTTTCATGGTCTATGCTATTGGTATATACAGCTTAATTCAGCTTTCGTTAAAAATTATCATAAACAGGGCTAATAGCTATCGTCACTGGTCTGTGAATTATGCTAACGTACCTTAATAAAGTGTTATACATCATTTGGTTTAGAGGTTTATACGATGTCACAACCTAACGTTATTTATTTAAAAGATTACCAAGTACCTGCATACCTAATTGCCAGTACAAAATTACATTTTGAGCTGCTTGATGAATATACTCAAGTGACTGCTACGCTTAGCTGTCATCGCAACAGTGAAAGTGTTGAGCAAGATGCCGCATTATTTTTACACGGCCACCAAAGCCTAGAGCTATTAGCGCTGAGTATCGACAATGAGCCATTATTGACAACTGATTATGTTCGTGATGATAAAGGCCTTACTATTGATAGTGTACCTACTAGTTTTGAGCTAGAAGTTGTCACGAAAATATACCCTGATAAAAATACCGCACTAGAGGGTTTATATCGCTCAGAGGGCATGTTTTGTACTCAATGTGAAGCGGAGGGCTTTAGGCGTATTACCTTTTGTCAAGATAGACCTGATGTGATGTCTATCTATGAGGTAACACTCAGCGCTGATAAAGCACAATATCCGGTATTACTTTCCAATGGTAATCAAACAGATAAAGGGGAGGGCGAAGATGGCCGCCACTGGGCGACATGGTCTGACCCGCATCCAAAACCTGCTTATTTATTTGCCTTAGTGGCCGGTGATTTATCTCATATTGAAGATAGCTTTCAGACGTTATCTGGGCGCGATGTAACATTAAAAATATTCGCCGATCAAAAAGATTTAGATAAACTTGATTATGCGATGATTTCGTTAAAAAAATCGATGGCGTGGGACGAGCAGGTTTATGGTCGTGAATACGATCTAGATGTTTTTAATATTGTCGCAGTCGACTTTTTCAATATGGGAGCAATGGAGAATAAGGGCCTTAATATATTTAATACCTCCTGTGTTTTGGCGCACCCTGAAACGACAACAGATGCCACTTATCAGCGCGTTGAAGCGATTGTTGCCCATGAATATTTTCATAACTGGTCAGGTAACCGAGTTACTTGTCGAGACTGGTTTCAATTAAGCTTGAAAGAAGGTTTTACTGTCTTTCGCGATGGCCAATTTTCAGCGGATATGAATTCAAGTACGGTGCACCGCATAGAAAGCGTGCAGACTTTAAGAACCAGTCAGTTCTCAGAAGATGCAGGCCCTATGGCGCACTCTGTTAGACCCGCATCGTTCATGGAAATATCTAACTTCTATACCATGACAGTCTACGAGAAAGGTGCTGAAGTCGTTCGCATGATCCACACCTTACTTGGCGCTCAAAAGTTTAGAGAAGGCAGTGATTTATATTTTGAACGCCACGATGGCCAAGCGGTAACGACAGATGATTTTGTTGCTGCAATGCAAGATGTATCCGCTAAAGATCTAACACAATTTAAGAATTGGTATAGCCAGGCGGGAACACCGCAATTAACAGTAACGGATAGTTATGATTCTGAGTTACAGCGCTATCAAATAACGATCGCACAAAGCTGTCCTGCAACCCCTGGGCAAAGCGAGAAGCAACCGTTTCATATGCCTTTTCTGTTAGGTTTGTTGGATAGAGATGGCAACGATATCGAGCTAGTAGATACCGTGGATGCCCCAGGGCAATCAACCAAATTATTGGAGCTCACTCAAGCTGAGCAAACGTTTAGTTTTGAAAATATAGCTGCCAGGCCAGTACCATCGTTGCTGCGTGGCTTTAGTGCACCAGTTAAACTAGATTATAAATATAGCCGTGATCAGCTGGTTTTCTTGATGAGCCATGATGCTGATGGTTTTAACCGCTGGGAAGCTTCGCAAAAACTCGGTGTCGATATTTTATTAGAGTTAGTACAAAAAATTAATGTTGGCTCTGAGTTGATATTAGATCAGCGCTTAGTGGAAGCTTATCGTGCGGTATTATCTGATAGCTCACTTGATAAAGCGATGATCGCACAAGTGCTAACATTACCAACCGAATCTTACTTAGCGCAGCTGTGTGATGAAGTTGCCGTGTTGAGTATCCACAAGGCGAGAAAGTTTGCGATAAGAAGCCTTGCCAGTGCACTAGAAATCGAGTTTTTAGCGGCTTATCAAGGTGCTCGCCTTGCCGCTGAATCTTATTCACCAAGTGCGCAGTGTGTTGCTAAACGTCAATTACAGAATTTAAGCCTGTCTTATTTAATTACGTTAGAAAGAGAAAGTTATTTAGAGCTTGCCCTAAAACAATATGATAAAGCAGATAATATGACGGACTCAATGGCCGCATTATCTATGGTTGTACACTCTAAATTTGAAGAGGCTAGCGTTAACTTATTAGCTGATTTTTATCACAAATGGTCACACGATACCCTGGTTGTGAATCAGTGGTTTGCAGTGCAAGCGAGTGATACTAAAACAGGTGCTTTAGCAAAAGTAGAAGCGCTGATGCAGCATGAAGCATTTGATATGGTTAACCCCAATAAAGTGCGCAGTTTGATCGCTGTATTTTGTATGCGAAATTTAGTTAATTTTCATGCAGAAGATGGTACAGGTTATAGCTTTTTAGCCGATCAAATAATAATACTAGATAAATCAAACCCGCAAATGGCAGCACGCCTGTTAGGCCCGTTGACAAAGTGGGCTCGATTTAATAAAAATAGACAGACACAAATGCGCGCGCAATTACAGCGAATTTTAGATAGCGGCTCTCTCTCTGCAGATGTGTATGAGGTTGTTAGTAAAAGCTTGATTTAAGACAGATTGTTAGTTCGATCGATTATGCTAGGTTTAATGATTTATTTAACCACTTAGAGCTATTGATGATTGATAGAACTAACAACATGCGCTAAGGTCAATAGAGAGTAATGAATACCTGAAACACTGGTAAAACAGTTAAACGCAGGAATATTACGGCTGAAATTGCTTAGCAGTAAAATGAATGTATTATTAAAATTATTTTTTATATTTAAATACGGAAGAAATAATGTCTCGTAAAATAACACAAGATGACAAATTCGATTTTCAACAAAACTACCGTCGTTACATCAAATTTTATGATTTATATAATCAGCATAATGAAGGCTTTAAAACTGCAAAAGCTAGCAGAGTGTGGATAGCTGCTATCGTTGCTGTGGTTTTTGCGATGGGCTCTTCGTTCTTTTTAGGCGTGGCTGCTGGCCTATTCGGCTTATATTTCTATCGCGTGATCAGTGCTAATCTAAATAAGAGCAGTGCCGATGAAGGTAGAGAGAGCAGTGAGCGTTGGTTTGCTGCTAAAGGTCTTAAGTTTGAAGGTCGTGTGTTGTATCGCAATGATGATGTGATGCTAGAATCTCCTCTAGACCCTTTTGATGATGCTATGTATCAATAGTCACTCCTTGATATAGCATTAAGCCTGCATAGTTTAAAGGCTGTTTAAAAAATGTGTGCTTAGATCAGATTTTTGTTTGTGACATTAATGTTTGCAAAGGTCTCATATGGCAAAAACAGAATTTCAAGGCTTAACCCAAAAGACACGTCAGTTATTAGCGGGCAATGAAAGCTTGTCAGTTGATTTTAAGCGCGATGCAAACGGGGTTAAAAGC
This sequence comes from Gammaproteobacteria bacterium AS21, assembly GCA_038900335.1. Lineage (GTDB taxonomy): Bacteria > Pseudomonadota > Gammaproteobacteria > Pseudomonadales > Balneatricaceae > Rs1. The sequence goes on from JBBMRB010000020.1 coordinate 23,144, forward strand.
AGTGATTTTGTAGCATTTGCCAATGCTAAAAACGGCGGCACTTTGTTAATTGGTATTGATGAGTATACTGATGACTCAGGGTTGCAGCGTGGTAAAGTAGTAGGTTGCAGTATTGATGATAATGCTCGGCTAGCGCTAGTGAATAAAGCACTAGAGTGTACACCGAGCATTGAAATTGATTTGTCTGTTGAAAATATTAAGCAGCAACCGATCATAAGAATAGATATCCTTGCCAATCAAAAACGACCCTTTTGTAATTCTCGCGGTGAATATACTATGCGTGCAGATGGCCGAAATAGGGCGCTTTTCCCCAGTGAATTACTTGAAATATTTTTAGAATCTGAAACAGAGCGATTCTTTAATCGCTTTCAAAAAGTTGCTCTGCAGTTAGAAAAACACGTTAAAAATATCAATCATGTTCTCGACCAAGACTTAGGTCAGGTTAATTCGCGTATCACCCTGTTTGAAAGCCAATTACACACGGCATTTTCTCGTATCGGCCAGTTAATGGACAGTAGTAAAAAACGCTCTAGAGCCCTGCTAAATACCATGAAAGACAATCAAGAAAGTCTACTTTACTTGGAAAAAACGATCGCTGAAGATATTAGTGATGAAGCGTATGCCGATTATTTTGAGGTGCTATCTAGCAAGCTTGATCGCTTAATCGTACTGAGTGAAAAATTAGAAGTGAAAAAATAATGAGTATAGATTTAAGTGCTAAAACTGCATGGGTTTTTGATCTTGATGGCACCTTGACAATATCAGTACATGATTTTGATCACATGCGTAAAGAGTTAGGTATGAATGATAATGCAGATATACTGCAGGTTTTAGCTAGTAAAAAAGGTCAAGAGAAACTAGATTTAACCGAGAAGCTAGATGCGTTAGAAGAATTTTATGCTAAAAAGGCGGCACCTGCAGCCGGTGTGGCTAACTTGATTTCAACGTTGTCTGCAAACAAGTGCAAGCTGGCAATCTTTACACGTAACACTAAAGAGATGGCGATTTTATCGCTAAAAGCTATTGGCGTTTACCAATATTTTGATGATAATCATATTATTGGCAGAGATGATGCGCCTCATAAACCAGACCCTAGTGCTCTATTGTATTTATTAAAACAATGGAATGTTGCAAATACAGAGGCTGTGATGGTTGGTGATTTTAAGTTTGATCTTGAAACAGCAAGAGCTGCAGATATAACTAGTGTGCATATTCCTGTAGATCAGCAGCGCTGGCCGCTATTAACAGATCATTGTTATGACTCTTTAGATGAGCTTTGCGCAGCCTTACTCTATCGATAAATAGCTAGATAAAAGATAGCTAGATAAATGTATCACTCTATAAATACATTTACCTAGTGTCGTTAATGACTTAGAACTACCGTTGAAAAGGGTATAGCGAGCCCAGCTTCATGATCGCTGTGAGTTCATCAAGCGCTGTTCTTGACTCAATTAGCAGTAGTGGGTCAGCTAAGTCAGCTTCAGCTAAATTATCTCGATAGTGTTTTTCTACCCAAGCCGTCAGTGTTGCATAGAGCGAGTCATTCATTAATGTCGATTGGTTTGTTGCCGCTATTTGTTGCTCATTCATGACAACTCTTAAACGCAAACAAGCGGGGCCGCCGCCATTTGACATGCTCTGTTTTAAATCAAAAATCAGTGTTTGATCAATTGGGCTATTGCCTGCTACTAGTGATTCAAGGTAGTGCCAAACACGTGGATTATTTTGGCACTCTTGCGGTATCACTAAGGCTGTCTTACCGTTAGGCAATGATAGCAATTGGCTGTTGAATAAATAGCTAGAGACAGCGTCTTGAACACTTACTTTATCAGTGGGTGCTTCAATAATATGAAAATTATCGCCCATTTTAGTCATCAGTTCAGCTTTAACCTGATGTTGATTCAAAAATGCTTGTTGGTGACAAAATAAAATATTGGCATTGCCGACGGCAATAACATCGTTATGAAATACACCGGCATCAATAACATCTGGGTTTTGCTGTGCATACACTACATGAGTATCTGCTAACTGATGTAGCCTAGCAACTGCTTGTGAGGCTTCTAATGTGTGTCTTGCTGGGTATTTTTTTGGGGCTATTTTACTGTCATCAAAGGCGTGCTTGCCATAGACAAAAAACTCGACACCGCGCTCAGCGTATTCATGGCAAAAGCGAGTGTGATTGGCAGCGCCTTCATCGCCAAATTGATCAACACTAGGCAGTGCTTGATGGTGGCTGAAGTGTTCGGTATCGGCGAAAGTCGCCTGTAATACACGTCCTGTCACTTCATGTTCAATAGAGCGATGAAATTTATTACTTAAATTAGCGGCGGTAAAATGGATTTTATTGTCAGCCGTATCAGCACTAGGTGAAACTGTTGCAGCATTAGCGGTCCACATGCTTGAGGCTGAGCAACAAGCTGCAAGAATACGCGGAGCTTGTTTACTGGCCTGCGCTAATACATTGGCATCAGTACCACTAAAGCCAAGTTTTCTTAAGGTGTGGATATCAGGGCGCTCTTGCGGGGCTAAGACCCCTTGTGTCAAACCCATATCCGCAAGGGCTTTCATTTTAGCTAAGCCTTGCAGAGCTGCTTTTTTAGGGTTAGCTGCATTCGCTTGGTTTTTTTGTGAAGCGACATTACCATAAGATAAGCCAGCGTAGTTGTGTGTTGGACCCACTAAGCCGTCAAAATTTGCTTCTACCGCTTTCATATACCACTCCTATAATTATCTGCTCTAATGATAAAAAAGAGCAGATAATATCTATGTTTTAAAATTGAATTAAGCTTTAGATCGTTAAGCCAGGTGATAACTGGGCAGGCATCGTTAATGTGTCTGCTTCCATACTCGCAACAGGGTAAGCGCAATAATCCGCTGCATAATAAGCGCTGGCTCTATGATTGCCACTGGCACCAACACCACCAAATGGTGCCGCTGAGCTAGCACCTGTGGTTTGTTTGTTCCAATTGACTATGCCGGCGCGAATATGAGTGAAGAATTCATCATATTGCTCAGTGCTATCACTAAATAGGCCAGCAGCCAGGCCAAAACGAGTGTTGTTTGCACCAGCGATAGCTTCATCGAATTGGTTGTAGCGAATCACTTGTAGCAGCGGTCCAAAGTGCTCTTCATCCGGTAATAATGGGATATTAGTGACATCAATTAAGCCTGGGCTAACAAAGCCTGTACCCTCTTTTAGTTTTTCTAGGCTGACAATCACCATTGCCCCTAAATCAACTAAGCTTTGTTGTGATTTTACCATGTTATCAGCAGCTTGCTCTGAAATTAAGCTACCCATAAAAGGGGCTGGCTCATCAAACTGGCCGCCGACTTTAATATTCTTAACCGCTTGTGTCAGTGTTTCTAGGAACTGATCACCTTGTTCATTATTAGCGACAAATAAACGTCTAGCACAAACACAGCGCTGGCCTGTGGTAATGTACGCTGATTGAATAGTTTCATTGACAGCCGCTCGAATATTACTGATTTCGCCGATAATAAGTGGGTTATTGCCGCCCATTTCTAACGCGAGAATCTTATCGGGGCGCCCAGCAAATTGTTGATGTAATAAATTGCCAGTATTTGAGCTGCCAGTAAAAAATAGACCGTCAATACCCTGGTTTCCAGCAAGGGCTATACCTGTCTCTTTTTCACCTTGTACAAGGTTGATAACCCCTTTTGGTAGCCCAGCTTGTTGCCACAGCTCAACCATGTACATGCCCACTTTAGGTGTTAGCTCACTAGGTTTAAAGATTAAAGTGTTACCGGCAATAAGTGCTGGCACAATATGACCGTTAGGTAGATGCCCAGGAAAATTATAAGGGCCAAACACTGCAACAACGCCGTGTGGTTTGTGGCGAAGTGCACTACGAGTTGCACCCATATCGGTTAAGGTATTACCGGTGCGCTCATTGTTAGCACGTATTGAGATGGCTATTTTTGCGGCCATAGCACCAGCTTCTGTTAGCGTTTCCCAATAAGGTTTGCCTGTTTCTTGTGCTATTAAAGTAGCTAGCGCTTCTTTGTTCGCTACTAATAACTGGGCATACTTCTCAGCGATTGCGCAACGCGTTGATAATTCTGTTTTAGCCCAAGATGGAGCCGCTGCGCGTGCCGCTTGAATAGCTAAATCGACCTGTTCGGTATTAGCGCTTCTGCCTTGCCAAATAACATCACCGGTTGCAGGGTTTTGTGAGTTAAATAGCTGGCCTTCGCCATCTAGCCAAGTGCCATTAATAAAAAGAGATTTTGTAGTTGATGTAGTCGACATATCTATTACCTTTTTTGTGCTATAAGTCTAACGATACGCACAGTGCTACCGTGCGTTATATTAAGTAGCTGTGCTGTGTTTTCTGGTATCGTAATTAAATTGTTATTCACTTTATTAAGTTGCGTTAAAGTACAGCGAAAACTGGCGAACTCGGTATTGCTTATTAAATACAGCTGGTTATCGTCAGTATCAAATTCACTATCATCGCTAGCGATGCTAACTTTGACATAGTGGCTATCTTTTATGGCGCGAATATCTTTAACATTGGCTTCAAGAGTTGGGCCAGCATCAAAGATATCGACATAACCGCCAAAACGCATCCCTTCACGCTCTAATAGTTTGCGAGCGGGAACGGTGTTTTTATGGGTTTTACCGATGACCTCTTGTGCGCAAGTTGGCAGTAGCTGTGCGTATATCGGGTATTTAGGCATCAGTTCTGCTATAAATGCTTTACCAATGGATGACAGTTGATCAGCTGTGGTGAAATCTAGCGAGAAAAAATGCTTACCTAAACCTTCCCAAAAAGGTGAAACACCATTCTCATCTGAATAGCCTCTCATTTCAGCAACTAATATTTCGTTAAATAACTGAGCAAATTCTGCCATAAACATAAAGCGTGATTTAGACAGCAAATGACCGTTTTTAGAGTGGCGATAATCAGGGTGCAGGAACAAAGTACAAAGCTCTGAATAGCCGGTATGATCGTTACTAATAGTGAGTGTTTGCATCGTGTTATAGACATCTAACTCTTTTGATGCGTGTACGAGTGTGCCAAGACGATAGTTGTACCAAGGATCATTGAGGCCAACGGCTGATTCTATCGCGCAAATGCCGGCTATTTTATCAACGCTAGTATCTTGCAAAACAAACAGATAGAGGTTGTCAGGTTGTTGGTTGTTTTTCTCAAAAGCCGTTAAGGCTATTTTTAGCTTATTTTCAACAACGCCTGGGCTATCTTGTAGCGAGGTAAATCCTGGGCCGGTAATTTTAGCAAGGTCTGCTAAAGCTTGGGCATCTTTCGCTTCTATTGGGCGAATAACCATCATTTGAGCGTCTCCGGTTTGGCTATTGTTAAAGTCTTAAAATTAGTGTTCTGCTTGGGTGAGTGCGAGAATATAAACTCTATCGCCAGTGGTTACACCTAAGCATGTCGCTTGTTCTGTCGTTAATTGTACTGTTTGTGCCTGTTGACTCATTGTGATATCTATCGTGGCAATAATTGCCTTAAAGTCTTTTACTTTGTTGTTACTGATTAAGGCTGGTTTTGCATCACTTTGTGCATATAGATTAGTCAGTTGCACACTGGCGTGATACTGATTATTAATAGCCGCTATGTTTGCAGTTAAGCATTCAAAGGCTGGGCCGGCATCAAAAATACTGATGTAATGACGATGCTTAAAACCTTGATCCATTAACAATTTTTTAATGCTGTTTAAATCAGGGCGCAATTGACCAATCGCCTGCTGTGCCGTTTTTTCTAATAAGGGTACATAAACCGGGTGCTTAGGCATTAAATCTGCAATAAAACCTTTGGCATTAATACCTGATAAGTAATTGGCGCGATGAAAATCCATATTGAAAAAGTGTTGCCCCAACGCCTGCCAAAACGGTGACTCATTATCACTGGTTAATAACCCCTGTAGCTCTAATACAAACTTGTTGTTAAAGCGCTTTGGTTGCTGGCCTATAAACATTAACCTTGATAGAGACAGTAGTTGCAGCGCATTGCCTTCATCATTTTTACTATCAATATCTGGCGTTAAAAAGAAAGTATATAGTCGTGATGCGCCTTCATAGTCCTGGTTTAAGCTCAGTGTGTCGATAACATTGTTAATTTGTAGCTCTTGCGAGTGATGCTCTAACTGTTCACAATAATAACTGTAAAAAGGGCTAGTGTAGCCAACACATGCCTCAATACCTGAAATACCTAATACCTCTTTCGTCACTGAGTCTTCAATAACAAAATGATAACTCTGCTTGCTCGCTAGTGATACTTTATTACGTAACGACTGAGCAGTGTTATTGATCAGCTGTTCTAAGTGATCACGGTTATTAGGCAGCGTTGTCATACTATTACCCGCCGTAATAGCTAGATGCTCAATGGCGGGTAAATCGTCAAAACGTACGGGGCGAAAAACTAGCATACTATCGAGCTGTTTTCGCTTTAAGCCAGCTAATATCATCAGATGTTGCTAGCTTTAACAGCATTAGAGCACTCAGTTTAGCTCGCTCTGTTAAGCTTTTAACTTTAACATATTCATCAGATGAGTGTATTTTGCCTCCTTGTACACCTAGCGTGTCAATATTTGGGATTCCCGCTTCTGCAAGGTTGTTTCCATCGCAACAGCCCCCGGTTGGCAACCATGTTAGCTCTAAACCTAATTGCGATCCGCACTGGCACGCCAGTTGGAAAAGCTTTTCGTTTTGGGCCGTAATGACTTTAGGTTTTCTGCCAAAATGGCCATGTATTTCAATGCTTAAACCGTCACGCTCGTTGATTTGAGCTAAAATTTTAGCAATATGATCAAGGCACCACTGCTCATCTTCTGGTTTTTCTAAGCGGATATTAAAACGTGATAAACACATATCAGGAACAATGTTATTAGCACCGCCACCCTCAATTAAAGCGGGGTTGATGGTGACGCCTTCTTTTTGGCCATTAAGATCATCTAATGCGCAAATAAAATCACACATTGCGCGTACGGCATTGCGGCCTAAGTGATGCTCACGCCCCGCGTGTACCGCTTTACCTTTAGTAATAACGCTGAAATTACCACTGCCTTTACGTGCACCTGCAAAGTTGCCATCAGCAAAGCTAGGCTCGTAAATCATACCTAAATCAACACGTTGAGCAGCTTGCGCTATATATTTAGCAGAACCTTGTGAGCCAATTTCTTCATCTGGATTGAATAGGATTTCCCAGCCAATTCTATTGGCATGAGGACTGCGCTCTAATGCTTCGATGGCTTTTAACATGACAATTAAGCCGCCTTTTAAATCGGCAACACCTGGGCCATTAAGTGTTTCATCGTCTAACCAAGAGGTTGTTTGAAAGTCAGAATCGATAGGGAATACGGTGTCTAAATGTCCGCAAAAGAAAATCTGTAGCTCAGCATCAGGGCGCTTAGTTAAACGCACGGCATTACCCATCGGTAACTGTTGCTCGTTACCCGCATTATCAATATGTTTAAAAGGGGCTACCGGCAGTATTTCGACTTTTGCATCTAAAACTTGCGCATATTCTATAAGTTTGTCGGCAACCTTATTAACACCTTCAGGGTTAAAGCTGCCTGAATTAATGTGTGATAATTCAATGGTGCGAGCAAGCATTTCATCGTATTGCTCGTCAATCCAATTAAGGCAGGTGTCAATTTCATTAGGTGTTAGTACTGCTGGCATGTGTCGTTGTCCTTTAGTCATAAATAAGATTAAAGAGAGACCATTAGCAGCGATTGTTTAGAGTGAGCTAATGGCTAGCTGTTTGAATATGCAAAAGAGCCCGCAGTGCTGCTGTTAAGTCATCACTGCGGGCATCATTTGATAGTTATGCCTGTTGGGCAATAACCTTAGCGATCGCTTGATCTAGCTTTTGCAGGCCTAGCTTAATATCTTCATCGGGAATAATTAAAGAGGGTGCCATACGTAAAACTTTAGGGCCAGCAACAAGCATCATTAAGCCTTCTTCACGAGCTGCGCCCATAAATAAGGCGGCTTTGCCTTGCCATTTTTCTATCAGTTCAACACCGATAAGTAGTCCTAGGCCACGAATGTCTTGAAAGATGCCATATTTTTCGTTGATCGCAGTTAAACCGCTGATGAAAAGTTCGCGCTTGGCTTGTACGCCAGATAATACGTCTGGTTGGTTGATATGATCAACGACCACTTCAGCAACTGAACAAGCCAGTGGGTTACCGCCATAAGTACTGCCATGAGTACCAAAATTTAGGCTCGCAGCGCATTTGTCGGTTGTTAGCATCGCGCCAATAGGGAAGCCACCGCCTAATGATTTAGCAGATGTTAAAATATCTGGCTTAATACCGAACTGCTCATAGGCAAAGAAAGTACCGGTGCGGCCAATACCTGTTTGCACTTCATCAAGAATTAACAATGCATCATACTGATCGCATAATTCACGTGCTGCTTTAACAAATTCAACATCGGCGTTAATGACCCCACCTTCGCCTTGAATCGGCTCAAGTACAACGGCACATGTACGCTCAGAAATAGCATTTTTTAGTGCTTGGATATCATTAAATGGTAAATGAGTGATACCTGCTGGCACCGGCTCAAAACCTTCGCGATACTTCTTTTGACCACCGACAGATACAGTGAATAAAGAGCGGCCGTGGAACGATTGCTCGAAAGAAATGATTTCGTGTTTATGTGGGCCGACATTGTCGTAGCTGTATTTACGAGCAAGTTTAAATGCCGCTTCGTTAGCTTCTGTACCTGAGTTACAAAAGAAGACCTTATCGGCAAATGTTGCATCACATAATTTCTTAGCAAGACGAAGTGCTGGCTCATTAGTGAATATGTTTGATAAGTGCCATAAGTTTTCTGCTTGCTCTTTAATCGTGCTGACAAGAGCCGGGTGAGAATGGCCAAGAGATGTTACGGCGATACCACCGGCAAAATCGATATATTCATTGTCATCTTGATCCCAAATTCGAGAGCCGCGACCGCGTACAGGTACCATCTGTTGTGGGTTGTAGTTAGGTACCATTACTTCATCGAACATTGCACGTGTGACGCTTTGCTTAGTCATTTTGAGATCCTCAAATGGTTATTAAAAAATAGTGTAGTAAATAAGAAATTAAAGTGTTGATGTTATTGAGTGTGTTTATTATGAGCTTAGATAAACTTGAAAGCTAGAGTGATAATTTAATAATAGCGACATTATTTTTGGTATTAAATACTATTTTAATCATAATAGTTTAAAATAGCGGCTTATAGGTTTGTTTTAAAGCCGTAATTTTAAAAAAAGAGATAGTATGAGCTTACCAAATAACACGGCACATAAGGAATTGCGCTATGGTTTTCTATTGTTACCTAACTTTTCCTTAATTGCCTTCTCATCGGCAATAGAGCCATTGCGAATGGCAAATTGGATAAGCGGTAATAATTGTTATTCAACAGCATTGATCAGCCATGATGGTAAAGCAGTGACAAGCAGCTGTGGTGTGCAAATTCAAACTAATCACAGTTTAAATGAACTGCCTTATTTTGATGCTGTTTTTGTCTGTGGTGCTAGCCCTATTGCCAGGACAGGTAATGAGGCGGTTATTGATTGGTTGCGCAGGCAGCGCAATAGCAAGATGGCGATAGGCGGTATTGGTACGGGCTCTTATGTGCTGGCGATTGCTGGTTTGTTAGACAAATATCGAGCGACCATTCACTGGTGGCACATTGAGAATCTCAAGCAAGAATTCCCGCAAACTCAGGTGACTAATCGGTTATTTGAAATTGATGGTTTACGCTATACCTGCAGTGGCGGTACTGCGTCAATGGATATGATGCTGTTTCTGATTGGCCGTCAACATAATTTAGATTTAGCGGCATCTATATCAGAGCAATTTGTCTGTGAGCGCATTAGAAGTAACGATGATATCCAGCGTATACCTATTAAGTCTCGAGTGAGTGCTAGCCAGCCTAAGTTAATAGAGGCGGTAACCTTGATGGAGGCAAATATTGAAGAGCCTTTAAGCACTGATGACCTTGCCCATCATGTTAAATTATCACGCAGGCATTTAGAGCGTCTGTTTAAAAAGCATCTGCAAAACGTACCGGCTAAATACTATATGGAATTGCGTTTAATAGAGGCAAGAAAACTATTAAGGCAAAGTGATAAGACCATTTTACAGGTAGGTGTGTTGTGCGGCTTTTCCAGTGCCTCTTATTTTAGTACTGCGTATAAAAATTTCTACGATATTACGCCAAGAGAAGAGCGCAAATTACTCGAATAAATATCATCGAGCAATTTGCGGTTATCTAAAAGTTGCCACTTAATTGGTAGTGGCTGCAGGTAGTGGCTGCAAATAGTTTTACAGCTTGCCATTCACGCTACACGGCTAGTGGGCCTAGTCATCTCCTAGGAAATCACCACTTTGGTGAGCCCAAAGTTGTGCGTAAACACCTTTTTGAGCGAGTAGTTCACTGTGGCTTCCCTGTTCAATAACCTTACCTTTATCGATAATAATTAACCGGTCCATAGCCGCTATTGTTGACAGGCGATGGGCGATCGCAATAACCGTTTTATTTTGCATTAAATCCGCTAGATGCTGCTGAATAGCAGCTTCTACTTCAGAATCAAGCGCTGAAGTTGCCTCATCTAATAATAAAATAGGTGCATCTTTTAACAGTACACGAGCAATCGCGATGCGCTGGCGTTGACCGCCTGATAGCTTAACTCCGCGCTCTCCAACTTGGGCATCGTATCCGCCAGCGCCGTTAGGGTCGACTAAATCTAAAATGAAGTCATGTGCTTGTGCCTGTTTACATGCTTTGATTAGCTCGTCATGGCTGGCGTTAGGTTTGCCGTAAATAATGTTGTCCTTTACGCTGCGATGCAATAGCGAGGTATCTTGTGTCACCATGCCGATACTGGCGCGCAAGCTCTCTTGTGTGACAGATTTAATATCAATGCCATCAATTTTAATGGCACCAGATTCTACGTCATAAAAGCGCATTAGCAGATTGATGAGTGTTGATTTACCAGCGCCAGAGCGCCCGACTAGACCTACTTTTTCACCGGGTTTAATATTGATATTCAAGTTTCTAATGAGTGCATGATCATCAAAGTTAAAATTAACATTCTCAAAGCTGATAGCGCCTTGTTGTACTTTAAGCGTTTGCGCATCCTCACGATCGGTAATTGTTTGTGGTTTTGATAAGCTATTCATACCATCAATAACGGTACCAATGTTTTCAAACAAAGAACTCATTTCCCACATGATCCATTGTGACATGCCGTTCAAACGCAGTGATAAACTGATAGCAATCGCAATTGAGCCTGCGTTGGTATTGCCGCCAGACCATAAATAGATGGATAGGGCGCTAATATTGAATACCAGCAGTAAGTTGTTGTACTGCACTAAAAAGCCTAGTTTTGTCACTAATCGCATTTGATCGTGTACGGTTGATAAGAAGCCCTGCATACTTTTTTTAGCGTATGCTTCCTCTCGATCACTGTGTGAAAATAACTTCACGGTTGAAATGTTAGTATAGCTATCGACCACACATCCGGTCATGGTTGATCTCGCATCTGCTTGGCGAGTCGACACTCTTTTTAAACGAGGTATGTAATAGAATTGGATAGCGACATAGCAAAGCAACCAAAATAAAATAGGTAATAAATAATAGCTATCGCCCTTTGCTATCAAGTAGACGATAGAAATGAAGTAAACAATGATGTAAACAAAGACATCGAGTAGTTTGGTGACGGCTTCTCTTATCGCTAATGAGGTTTGCATCACCTTGGTAGCTAGTCTGCCTGCAAAATCATCCTGGTAAAAGGCAATACTTTGTTGCAGTAAATAGCGATGCATGGTCCAGCGGATAGCCATCGGGAAGTTTCCCAAAATGGTTTGATGGATTAATGTTGAATGTAAAAAAATCACTAAAGGCATCGCTATCAGCACTAACACAGTCATTAAAATAAATTCAACAGTGTGTTGACTTAAAATATCAGCACTGGGCTTCACACTTAACCAGTTGACTAAATCCCCCATAAAACTAAATAGATAAACTTCGCCAATAGCAAGGGATGCGTTCATCAAAGCCATTGCAATTAAGTACTTCTCCATACCTTTACTATAATGTCGAAAGAAGGCAAAAAGAGTAGCAGGTGGTTGTTCTTGTTCGGTATCTGGAAAAGGAGGAATTAAGCTCTCGAAAAACTTAAACATGTTAATGCCTGTTAAAAAATAGAGTAAAAGGAAGAACAAAATATAGTGTGACTAAAGGTTAGTTTCAGCAGTGAAGTATTAGCTGCTAAGTTCAACCAAATTGACTTTTTTGTTCTGTATGTTTGCTATCAAAATAGTGATGTTAATTAGCGGGGACAGTCTACCATTGATAATACTGGCAATAAATAGATAGCTCGAAGAAGCAGGCAGATAGCCTATAAATAGTTAGCGCTGAGCTGGTAATAATGTCAGTTGTTATGCTTGGGAAAAGGTTATTAAAAATGATAAAAAAGCATTAATACTATAAAATTTAGCGCTAAAATATACGCCTATCGTTAATTGTTTGTTTGGATTATAATGAACGCCAAATTTTGAGGTGACTTTAAACTATGTTGTATCCATTAACTCGTTCTCTAATGTTTGGTTTAGATGCTGAACTCTCGCATGATATTGCTATTAAGGGGATGAATTTAGCGTCTATTCTTGGTGTACCAAAACTATTAGGCGCAGAAACTCTTTATGCGCCAGTAGAGGTGATGGGGATTAAGTTTTCTAATCCAGTAGGTCTCGCTGCAGGTCTGGATAAAAATGGTACCGCAATAGATGGTCTAGCTAATATGGGCTTTGGTTTTATTGAAGTAGGTACTGTTACCCCAAAAGGCCAGGTTGGTAACCCTAAGCCGAGAATATTTAGAATACCCGAGCACAGTGCGATTATTAATCGTATGGGTTTTAATAACGACGGTGTTGATGCATTATTAAAAAATATTGATAAGGCGCGTTTCAAAGGTGTTCTGGGTATCAATATAGGTAAAAATAAAGACACACCTACAGAGCGTGCTAATGATGATTACCTGTATTGCTTAAGAAAAGTTTATTCGCGCGCATCTTACATTACAATTAACCTATCATCACCTAATACTCCTGGCCTGCGTACACTGCAATTTGGTGAGTCTTTAAATAGCTTGCTGGAAGTGTTGAAAAATGAGCAAGCTAAACAGGCAATTTTACATGATAAATATGTACCGATAGCGGTCAAAATAGCGCCTGATTTGACAGAAGAAGAAGTGGTTATGGTGGCTAGGTCTTTAAAAACCTATGAAATAGATGGTGTTATTGCCACCAATACCACCTTGTCTCGTCAGGGGATTGAAGGCTCTAAAATGCAAGATGAAGCGGGTGGCTTATCGGGTTCTCCTGTGCGCAATCAATCTATTAAAATCATCCGCACGCTTGCCCGTGAATTACAAGGTAGTGTGCCTATTATTGGCGTTGGCGGTATATCAGAAGGGTTTGATGCTGCAGAAAAAATCGAAGCAGGTGCTAGTTTAGTGCAAATATACAGTGGCTTTATTTATAAAGGGCCAAGCTTAATTGCCGAATCTGTCAAAGCTATTCAAGCATTGCCTACACATGTAGTGAGTGTCTAAAATTGATCCTGCCAATGTTGGCAATGTTGGGCGTATTCAATACTGATCAATAATATAGCGCTAAGGTATGTAGACTGTTAACGTTTGGTTAACAGTCTAGTGTCTCTAAGCGACTTAACTAGTATAAGATGCTTACTAGCATAGAAGTTGCTTACTAGCATAGAAGTTGCTTATAGCGTTAAATACTTAGTGCAAAGCAGGGTTGGTTTGTATGGCAGAGACACCGGCCATTCCATCCCAGTGAGCTTCACGGCCCTCTCGCCAGCCCCCTAGCCAAAGGCTACGTTTGTCTTGTATCGTCTCTGGGCACAAATCTTTCGATTTTCCCGTTAAACCAGCGGTAAACCCTCTGGAGAATAGAATAGAAGATTTGTCACGTTTTTGTCTTTTCATTGCTGTTCCTCATCTTTACTTTAAGTTGAATGTAGCTTTTTATACTCCATCAGTTAAATAGTGGGAATTAAGCGGCCATTACATTTTCAATAGCCGCCCTAGTTATAGCAAAAAATAGCGGTTTAGCTATGCCTTTAAAGCATTATTTTACACAGTTATTTGCTCGCATTAAAAAAATAGCGTGAGAACAAAAGCTTAGCTGCTAAGGTGGTTTTTTGCTTTAACATGAAAAATAATCATTAATTTCTCATATATTATGAGTTTTATTACATCTTTTTGATTTTAGGTAAAAAAGATGATCACTACTGGTATTAGCATATGGATGGTATTTTTTAGAGCGATAACTTTTTAGGTGTATGCAATAAATCATTAAAGCGCTATACAGTGATAGCTAACAACAGTAATGCCTAGCAGCTATTATAATAAGTATCCTTTATATTCCCACAATTGTATAATTGCCGATTATTGTAGGTGGTTTATCTAAGATCTAAGAGTTTAAAGTGTATTTCAAATTATTAGGCAATATGTAAGTCGTCAAATCTACTATTAACCTAATGTTTTTAATACAAATTACTCACGAAGCCTTCCTTGCTCAACGAGTAGCAAAATTCAAATTTATGATAGAGCCCTGATCAGAGATTAAATTCATTACTCAGGCGTTGTATCGAAAAGTCAAAGAAAAAGGTGTTTTTGAATGTCCCATATGTTTTTAGCAACGTGCCCGAAAGGTTTTGAACCTTTATTGGTAGATGAATTAATTAGTTTTGGCGCACAAAATGTAAAGCAGGTTGCTGTTGGCGTGGAGTTCTCAGGCGCTATAGAATTTGCCTATCGTGCTTGTTTATGGTCAAGAACAGCAAACCGTGTGTTGTTGCCGTTGCTAACGGGTAATGCTGAAAGCGCTGACGATTTATATGCTGCTATTCAAAGTATACAATGGCTTGAGCATATGGAGCCTACCAATAGCTTGGCTATTAGTTTTACTGGGCAATCGCGTGCGATTAATAACACGCACTTTGGCGCTCTAAAAGTTAAAGATGCCATTGTCGATCAGCTTCGTGATGCCACAGGCATTCGTCCAGTAGTTGAGCGCGATTCACCTGATATTCGCGTACATACTCATTTATATCGTGGCCGTTTATCGGTATCTCTTGATTTATCTGGCTCTAGCTTGCATCGTCGCGGTTATCGGTTACATGCAGGTACTGCGCCGCTAAAAGAGAACTTAGCAGCGGCTTTGTTGATGCGAGCTGGCTGGCCGCAGATGAAAGGCGAATTTACTCAAGTGTTTGATCCGCTATGCGGCTCAGGTACGATATTAATAGAAGCCGCGATGATGGCTTGTGATATCGCCCCGGGTATAGATAGAAATCATTGGGGCTTTAGCCAATGGAAAAAGCATGACAATGAAATATGGACGTCTTTAATTGAAGAGGCAGAGAAAAGACGTACCTTAGGTATTAATAACAATGAAACACGTTTTATCGGTGCGGATATCGATAAAAGAGTATTAGAAAACGCTGAGGCTAATGCTAAAAATGTTGGTTTAGAGCATTTGATTGAATATAAAGTGGGTGCGGTAGAAAAAATGCGCCAGCCTTATGATGCCCCAGGTTTACTGATTACTAACCCACCTTATGGTGAGCGTTTAGGTGATAGCTCTACTTTAATGTTTATGTACCGCACGATAGGGGATAAATTAAAAAGTGAGTTTCGTGGCTGGAAAGCATCGGTATTTACTGGCAATCCAGAATTATGCCAAGTTATTGGCTTAAAGCCTGATAAAACATACAAGCTAAATAATGGACCGCTTGAGAGTAAGTTATTCAATTATCATATATATGCAGAGCGCACCGATGCAGATAGTGCCCTAGTTGATATAGATGCAGAGCCTTTATCAGAAGGCGCTCAAATGTTTGCTAATCGCTTGAAAAAGAATTTAAAAACGCTGGCTAAGTGGCGTAAACAAAATAGTATTAGTGCCTATCGTTTATATGATGCGGATATTCCCGAGTACTCAGTGGCTATCGATGTGTATGGTGATTGGGTGAACGTACAAGAATATGCACCGCCTAAAAGTATTGATCAAGTTAAAGTGTTTGAGCGCTTAAAAGATGTCATGGCTGCGATCCCTGTGGTGCTAGAAATGAATCCGAAAAGGGTGGTATTAAAGCAGCGTAAAAGACAAAGTGGCACTCAGCAGTATGAAAAGCATGGCCACTTAGGCAAGTTCTTTGAAGTACAAGAGCAAGGTTGCCGCTTTAGAATCAACCTTAAAGATTATTTAGATACAGGTTTGTTTTTAGATCATCGTCCTATTCGTATTGAAATTCAAAATCAATCGCAAGATAAAGACTTCTTGAATTTATTTTCCTATACCAGTACGGCATCGGTTCACGCTGCAATAGGTGGTGCGAAAACTACGACCAGCGTCGATATGTCGGCAACGTATTTAAGTTGGGCTGCAAAAAATATGGCGATGAATGGCTTTAATGATAGCAGCCATCATTTTATCCAAGCAGATTGCCTGCAGTGGTTAAAGAAACAGCGCCAGCCTGCTTATGATGTTATTTTTATGGATCCGCCGACATTCTCAAACTCTAAGCGTATGCAGGATGTGCTAGATGTACAGCGTGATCATGTCAGAATGATTTCAGCTTGTATGCGGTTATTAAGACATGATGGAGTACTGATTTTTTCTAATAACTATCGTCGCTTTAAATTAGATTATGAGCTGTTAGCTTCATTTGAAATAGTCGATATTACGAAACGTACCATTGATCCAGATTTTAAACGTAACACCAAAATACATCAGTGTTTTGAAATTAGACATAAAGCGAGAGTGTGATTTAAAACTTTACTCAACACAGATGACTCTCTGTGTTGAGTGAGTAATCAAGTAAGTAATTAGTCTTTACTACTTGCTCGCTCTGTAGGGGGTAGCAAGATCACTTGAGGAAAGTTTAAAAGCTCGTTTCAACAGACCTCAAAAATAGCTTCTGTTTAGTCGTTGGCAAAAACCAGCTCAGTGATGATGCGTTTGATCACATCATAAGTTAACGGTTTCTTTAATAGGGCCGATACACCAGAGTTTTCTATCGCAGCTAATGATGATTCATCTTGTTCAGATGTGACCATCATAACCGGCACACTAGGTTGTGTTTTATCGTTGCGGATCAGTTCAAGCAGTTCTTTGCCATCGACATTTGGCATGTTGTAGTCAGTGACTACCAAATCAAAGTTATGTTTGCGAAACAGCTCGAAAGCTTGGGCGCCATCTTCTGCTTCGAGCATTGTTGTAACACCAAGATTGGTCAATATGTTTTTAAAGTAAGTGCGTGATAACTTGCTGTCATCAACGATCAGTACGCTCAATGACTCAAAGTCTTCATCACTGACAATATCTGTTTCATAATCGCCGATATAATCTAAAGTGCTATTTAAAACTTTGGCCAGTTCATTTTCACTGAATGGCTTTGGTAGTATACCGATGGCGCCAGCTTGGCGAACGGGTTCTAAAAAGCGATAGTGAGTTTCAGATGAGACTAATAAAAAGGTCGTTTTTTGTAAACGCTCATCTGCGCGCATATTGTTGACAATATCGGTGCCTGTCATATCCGGTAAGTGCATAGAGCTAATAACAATATCTGGAACCTGAGTGTCCATAAAATTTAGCGCATCTTGCCCGCAGGTAAACTCTTCAATATCATCTATTTCATAACCTGCTAAGTGTTTGAGGATTATAGATCTTTGAAGATTAGAAGGCTCAATCAATACAACTAAAAGGCTACTTAAATTCATACGGGTTCTCATGTGACTAGAAATGAATATTAGATAATATGTACTGGGCGAATAGTCATCTAACAATATTGATGGATTACCCACTTACAGTATAAGCCAAGCTAAGACTTTTTGCAGTATATCAAACTGACATAATAATTTATTTAAAAAATAGATATATTCGTCAGTGATCAAAAATGAGGCTTATAAGTATTGCGGCTATCGAGAATACAAGTAAGGTTTAATATGCTAATGTTGCTCGCGACTCAAAATGGATTTGTTTTAATAGATATAGATTAGCGCTTTTTATAGTGCATTTGCTCTAATCTAAGCTACTATTTTTGTAGTCTTTGTCGGGTTTTTTATTATAAATCAGGCTTTACTATTTCCTCTCTTAGACTATTGATCTAATGATGTTATTGGTTTTTTTAAGAAATGAGGAGTTAATTATCAGAGTATCTCAATATGAATAAGACAGTTGCCATATTATCGCTGTGTCAGGCGTTATTAAATACCGGTAATATTTTGCTAATAGCAATGGCGGCATTAATAGGGCAAACATTAGCGCCGACAGATGCACTCATTACTTTTCCACTGGCCCTGCAGTTTGTAGGGTTGATGACAGCGACTATCCCCGCATCATTAATTATGAGTAAATTAGGACGCCGCAAAGGTTTTTACTTAGGTAATAGTATCGGTATTGGAGGAGCGCTAGTGTGCGCTGCTGCACTAGCTGTACACAGTTTTTCACTGTTATGCATTGGCTCATTTCTATTAGGTATTGGTATAGGTTTTGGTACGTTGTATCGTTTTGCCGCGGTCGAATCGTGTGAGCCCAGCCAAAAAAGTAAGGCGATATCTTATGTCATGTTAGGCGGTGTTATCGCTGCTTTTATAGGCCCAGCACTGGCGGTAGAAAGTAAGGATTGGCTGCAAGGTTATCCTTTTGTCGGCTCGTTTTTAGGTGTGGTGGTGTTAAATGTTATCGCTTTTATACTGCTAACCTTTGCCGAGTTTCCTAAAGTAAGCCAAAGTTTGTCAACACAAAAAAAACAGCGACCGATACTTACTATTTTGATGCAGCCAGTATTTATTTTATCAGTGGTGTCTGCGACTGTCGGCTATGCCATTATGAATTTATTAATGTCGGCTACACCACTGGCGATGCATCGTCATAGCTTTAGTTTTGCAGACTCTGCTTGGGTAATACAATGGCACGTACTGGGTATGTTTTTACCGTCCTTTTTTACTGGAAAATTAATTCAACGCTTTGGTGCAATTAAATTAATTCAAATAGGTTCGGTTTTGATATTGGGCTGTATACTGGTGAACTTTGATGGCCAAAGCCTCTGGCATTTTTGGAGCGCGTTAGTGTTACTCGGTGTTGGCTGGAACTTTATGTTTATTAGCGGTACTCATATTGTAACATCTGCATATGAGCCCCATGAAAAGTCAAAGAGCCAAGCCGCCAATGAGTTTATTTTGTTTTCGATGGTGACGTTATCGGCATTGAGTTCTGGATGGTTAGAGGCCACGATAGGCTGGAGCAACATGAATTTATTAATGATATCAATTGTCGCTATATCAGTGCTTGTTGTCTGGCTGTTTTCTTATAAAATAGCAGCCAGTGTGAACCATTAAGTTTGATCGTAATAATAGGTAGGTATCGGCGTTGAAGAGTTTTATTTTTAGTACAGATAATGATCGTGGTGGTGTAATGCTGTGTGATCTTAATGAGATTGATGAAGCTGTAGTTTATTTGCAAAAACGCTTTCGCGGTGTCGTAAAAGTTGAAATGGGCAAAAAGCTGTGGACGATAGATGATGGTTACTCAGAATTAGAGCTTAAAACGGATAGTGCCAGTTTAAGCAATTAGCGATGGGCTAAAACCAGGCAATTGCTCATTTAAAACGCTGTACACAGGCATCAAAATTAATCTAGCTATCTAGGCTGTATCTCATTTAATAGTGCGCTAGTTTGACAGCGCAATGTGATATTTATTACTTGTAAAGGTTGAACATTGTTAAGAGTTTATCATTCTAATTCATTAGATACCCTTCGTGATTTACTGGTGGAGATGATTGCTCGAGATCCTATCAGTGACCCTTTTTGTGCCGAGAAAATTTTGGTTCAAAGCCCAGGTATGGCCCAGTGGCTAAAGCTGGAAATAGCTCAGCGTTTAAAAATAGCAGCCAATATCGACTTCCCATTACCCGCGAGTTTTTTATGGCGTACGTTCGCCAATTTATTAGTCGATGTTCCCGAGCGCTCTGCCTATTCAAAAGAGAGTATGACGTGGGTGTTAATGCGGGTTTTGCCCAATAAGTTAGCCTCTGCACAGTTTGCTACTCTCAATCATTATCTAACACAAGATCAGCAACCGTTTAAGCTCTATCAGCTGTGTGAAAAAATCGCTGACTTATTCGATCAATATTTAGTTTATCGCCCCGATTGGATCGCTAATTGGGAAAGTGACGATGATAGCCCTGTCGATGATACGCAAAGCGAGCAATTGTGGCAGCCTATTCTATGGCGTGAAATTGTTGCTGATACGAAATCTCGCGAATTGCCGCACTGGCATCGCGCCAATATGTTTGGCTCGTTCATCGATGCAATAAATGAAGCGGATGCAGCTGATATACCACGGCGCGTGTTTGTGTTTGGTATATCGGCACTGCCGGAAAATTATCTACAAGCTTTAGTCGCTCTCGGCAATCGCTGTGATATTCATTTAATGGTTGCTAACCCCTGTCGCCAGTTTTGGAGTGATATCGTAGATCGGCGCTATTTAGCGAAATTAACCCGTACTAATTATGCCAGTGATCAAGACCATATTTCGCAATTGAGTTTATATGAACAAGGTAACCCCTTACTGGCTTCTATGGGGAAGTTAGGCCGGGATTACCTTTATCTCTTAAATCAGCTTGATTTACCTGAAGTACAGTTGTTTAGCGAGGATGACAATACTCATCTGCTTAGTGCAATGCAAAGTGATATTCTGTCGTTACGCTCACGCAAAGCAACAGCTGAGTACCCTGATCAGCAGCGCCTAGTGATAGCTTTGGATGATCAGTCAGTCAAAGTGCATAACTGTTATAGTGCAATGCGTGAAGTTGAAGTGCTGCAAGATCAACTACTAGCAATGCTAGAGGATCAGCCAGATTTAGAGCCACGCGATATTATTGTGATGATGCCAGATGTCGCTATTTACAGCCCTTTTATCGAAGCGGTTTTTGGCCAAGCGGCACATAATCGTTATTTACCTTTTTCAATATCAGATAGAAACGCTCAGCAAGAATCCCCTTTAATAGCGAACTTCTTACAGTTATTACAACTATCAAAAAGTCGCTACGGTGCATCGCAAATTTTAGAACTGTTATCCTTACCTGCTCTGTTAAGACGTTTTGAGTTAGATGAAGTTGATTTTGAGCACATGCGCCGCTGGATTCTAGAAAGTGGTATTAAATGGGGCCTAGATGAGCAAAACAGGCAGGAGATCAGTGCCACCAGTTTTGCACAAAATAGCTGGCAGTTTGGTCTAGATAGAATGTTTGCAGGCTTTGCCCTAGGTGATACTGAGCAAACGTGGCAAGGTATTGCACCCTATGCTGAAATCGCAGGATTAGAGGGGGCGGTGTTAGGCCAGCTCGCTCGCTTTGTTGAACTGTTACATGATTGTAAAGAGCAGTTTTCTAGTAGTGCTGGGATCACTGCTTGGGTCAGTTTTTTTCATCAATTGATTGAAGAATTATATGCTGCAGATGATGCCGATTTAGCGGCGATAGAGTTAATTTACAATGCTTTAGAGAGCTTACAAACGACTATTGATGAAGCTAAATATGAGCAGCAAATACCTGCTGATATTATCGTTGACTATCTACAGCAAAGCTTAACACAGCAGCGTTCAGGCCAGCGTTTCTTATCAGGGCAAGTAAATTTTTGTACCTTGATGCCGATGCGAGCAATTCCTTTTAAAGTTGTCTGCTTGTTAGGTATGAATGATGGTGATTATCCGCGATCAATCCCTGCAATGGGTTTTGATTTAATGGCGGTGCATACACGAAAAGGTGATAGATCACGACGAGATGATGATAGGTATTTGTTTTTAGAGGCATTATTATCTGCGAGAAATAAATTATATATCAGTTATGTCGGCCGCTCTATCGCTGATAATAGTGTGAGAGCGCCATCTGTACTTGTGAGCGAGTTACTAGAGTATATCCAGCAAGGCTATTATTCACAAGCATCTGTGAAGACTGATCTGAGGGCGCTAAATATAGAAGTGATAGAGCAGCAGGGCGAAGAGCTAAAGCAACAGCTATTAGTCAAGCATCCTCTCACTGCTTATCATCGTAGCTATTTTAGCCAAGATAGTGAGTTATTTAGTTTTGCTAAACAGTGGCTGCCCATTGCCGATGTTGAATCAAGCCTTGCAAAGCCCAGTGCTTTTATCCAGCCATTAGATGATAAGCCGGTGACTGAATTAACATTGAGCGCGCTGGTGGCGTTTTTTAAGCAGCCAGTGAGATATTTTTTTCAGCAGCGTTTGCAAGTTAATTTTTTAAGTGAAGAAGAGCCTTTGGAAGATGAAGAACCCTTTGCTTTATCGGGCTTAGATAATTATGTACAGCGTGATGAACTGCTGAAAAATATTTTAAAGAGCGATAATAATCAGCGTCGTTTTGTTGAATATTTACATCGTAATGGCACCTTGCCTATCGGTGTATCCGGTGATCAAATATTGTCTAAAAATGAGCATGATGTTCAAGAGTTAGCACAAAAGCTATTGCCTTTAATGCAAGGTGATTTGACTAAACTATCTTTTGATTTAAACCTTGGGCAAACGCAACTAACAGGTTGGATAGAGCCGCTTTATGATACTGGTGTTGTCAAATATAGCGCAGGTAAGAGTAGTGGACGCAGTTATATTTCATGCTGGATAGAGCATTTAGCAGCGTGTGCAAATGGTTGTCAGCATGTGACGTATTTTAGAGCAATCAATGAGCAGTTTCACTATCAGGTTGTTGAGCCAGAACAGGCGCAAAACCTGTTGCACTCATTATTAAATATTTTCTATCTTGGCCAAAAACAACCTTTGTCTTGGGAGCCTGATTTAGGATGGAAGTTATTTAATAGTGATGATATTGATAAATTTAACGCCAGCGCATTAAAAGATTACAATAAATATAATGATCCCTATATACACCGGGTCTATCCTAGATGGCAGGATATATCTGTCGGGCTTGATGCACTAAATGATGAAATTTTTGCGCCCTTGAGCAAGTATTTAATTGTCGATACACAGGTAGATACTGATGAGTGATGATGTGTTGGCGTATCATGATGATAGTGTACAAACTTTAGATCCACTAACGCTGCCATTAACAGGGCAGGGGCTGATCGAGGCGAGTGCCGGTACCGGTAAAACTTATACCTTAGCAGCGTTATATTTACGCTTAATACTGGGTTTAGGCCGGGACAACCCGTTAGAAGTGGAGCAAATTCTGGTAGTGACGTTTACGCAAGCGGCAACACAAGAATTGCGTGAGCGTATTAGGGAGCGTATTCAAAAAGCTAGAATAGCGTTCGTCACAGGGCAGAGCCAAGATCCATTTTTACAACAATTAATGCTACAACACAAAGATCATGAGCGCGCGATTCTAGATTTAGAGTTTGCCGCCTCTGAAATGGATCAGGCTGCTATATTTACCATTCATGGTTTTTGCCAGCGCATGTTAATGCAACACGCTTTTGAATCAGGTGCTAATTTTAATGCGCAGCTAATCAATGATGATAGCGATGTGGTTCGCAGGGCTTTATTAGATTTTTGGCGCTGTCAGTTGTATAGCGCAGATACCAGTTTGGCTAGGGAGATATTAGCAAACTATAAAACACCAGATGATTTACTGAAAAAGATTCGCAGTTATCTCTCTCTAGAAAACATCGTTCTTATACCTGATTATTCTAATTATCCATTAGTAGAGCGCTGGCAGCAATTTGAACAAGCAGAAAAAGAGCTCAGGATAAGTGTCGCAGCGGTGCGTGAAAGCAAGGACCCAGCTGATGATTTAATGGCTATTATTCAGAGCTCATCTGTCAATAAGCGCAGCTACTCTAAACGCAATTTACCTAACTGGTTACTCAAGCTAGATGCGTTTGCTCAAGGCGAGAAGGTGGCGCTGGATAGCCTGTTAAAATTCAGCCAAGCAGTGTTGATTGAAAAATCTGGCGCCGATGCTCCACAGCATAGTATTTTTGAAGAGATTGAAAGCTTTTGTGCCGCCCAGATCGATGTCAAAGCGGTTGTTTTTTGTCGCGCGCTCAGTGCTGTACGCACTAATATGGCGATCGAAAAAGAACAGCATCAACAATTGAGCTTTGATGATTTACTTAATACTTTAGCGAGAGTGTTGAATAGTGATAATGCTGAAGCATTAAGTAGTGCGATTAGACAGCAATATCCTTTTGCATTGATTGATGAGTTTCAAGATACGGACCCGCAACAATATGATATTTTTTGCAAACTCTATCACTTAGGAGCGCAAGGCTCTGAGGCTGAAATCGAGCGGGGCAGTTGTCAGCTGAATCAGCCATTGGTGAGTGATAGTATCATTGCCAATGCTAATGCCAATGCTAATGCCAATGAGAGAAAAACCTTCGCAGCGCAGCGTGAAAAGCTGGGCTTTTTGATGATAGGTGACCCAAAACAATCTATCTATGCGTTTCGCGGTGCTGATATATTTACTTATATGAAAGCGCGCCAACAAGTGACTCAGCGCTATACGTTGGCCAAAAACTGGCGATCTAGTGCCAGTATGGTCAGTGCAACAAATACCTTGTTTAGTCGCTCCCCCGCGCCTTTTATCTATCAGCAAGATATTAGTTTTTACAGTGTTGAAGCTGCCAACCAAGATGAGCCCCAACTGGCGTTACAAGGTAATAGCATTAATGCTTTATCCTTTTGGTATAGCGATAAAGCGGTTAATGCTGAGCAGTATTTGTCGCAAACAGCGCTCACTTGTGCGACGCAAATAGCGAAGATGTTAAGTACCGGCACGCTGAAGAATAAACCGGTAAATCCCGCTAATATAGCGGTGTTAGTGCGAGACAGAAAAGAAGCTGGGCTAGTGCAGCAGGCACTAATGCAGTTAAAAATAGACTCAGTGTTTATGTCTAATCGTGAGAATGTATACCTTACGACGATTGCCCGTGAAATGTATTATATTTTACAAGCAGTTAATGATCCTAATAATGAGCGCTTACTTAGGACGGCATTAGCTACTGAAATTTTTCAGCTTAATAGTCATGAGTTGTTTGCTTTAAATCAAGATGAGTTAGCTTGGGAAGCTCTGGTTGATGAATGTCTGAATTATCGCAAAATATGGGAGCGCAGCGGTGTTTTAGCTATGCTACATGCCTTGTTACAACAGCGCGCACTCGCTCAACGCTGGTTAGCTTATGCTGATGGTGAAAGGCGTTTAACAGATTACTTACACTTAGCTGAATTACTTGAACAAGCTTGTGTAGACCTTGACTCAAAAGAAGCATTGATTCGCTACTTCCAAGAAAAAAGAGCGCAGAGCTCTAACCAAGCGCAAGAATTACAGTTGCGATTAGATAGTGATAGACAGCGAGTCACGGTGATCACGATTCACAAATCTAAAGGCCTAGAATACGACATTGTGTATCTACCTTTTGTCTGTCGTTACCGTCAAGCGAGTAATTTACTTTATCATGATGCCCTGGGACAACCGACTCTTAATTTTGATGATGACAACAAAGAAGAGGCTTCAAAAGAGCAGTTAGCAGAAGATTTAAGGCTGCTTTACGTCGCCATTACTCGTGCAGTACATGCCTGTTTTATCGGTATGGCCGATGTGACACTACGCAATAAGAGTGTATGGCAAAAAACAGCGATTGGTTATTTACTGACTTTGATTAAAAAAGATGAAGAGAGCTGCTTGCTAGAGGGCGTAACTCTAGCGGAGTGTTTGGCGTTACTGGCCAAGGATGATGCCAATATTAGTTTAATATCATTAGATAACATCGTATTAGAGCAAAGTGATATGTTTGTTGATGATGTTAAAGACGCTACTCAAACAATAGCTGCGAGTGAGCAGGTGTTAAGTGCACGTGAATTTAATCGCCTGATAAATAGAGATTGGCGAGTCACCAGTTATTCTGCCCTATCCAGAGATGCGCAGCATTTAACGGTGCAAGATCCCAGAGCTGAAAATAAATTGACCAGCGACACTTTAGATATAGAAGTGATTGAAGAGCAGGCCATTGAAGCAGAGATTAGTGATCAGAAAACTATTTTTAATTTTCACAAAGGTGCTGTTGCCGGTACCTTTTTACACAGTATCTATGAAGAGATAGATTTTGAGCAATGTCAAAAGCAAGATATTGCGACAGTGCTAGAAAAGCGCTTACCACTGGTTGGTTATGAGCTATCTTGGCTGCCTTGTCTAACCGAATTTGTCGATCAATCGTTGGATGCTCAGTTAACAGCTACGCCTTTTATAGAAGGTTTTACACTACGTGATATCAGTGCGGTTAATCGTCTAGTGGAAATGGAATTTGTATTTCCTTTTGCAGCAATTAACTGTCAACAAGTTAACCAATTGTTGGTAAAACACGATGCACTGGCAGCACAGGCCGGCCTGTTGATGTTTGAACAAGTAGAAGGCATGTTAAAAGGGTTTATCGATTTAACGATAAGGCATGATAATAAATACTATGTTGTCGATTATAAATCAAACTTTCTAGGTAGTGCGCTAGAGGATTATCATTTAAGTGCCATTGAGCAGGCAATGATAGAGCATCGTTATGATTTTCAATATGTACTTTATACCTTAGCATTGCATCGCTTGCTTAGATCTCGCTTGGAAAATTATGATTATGATATCCATGTCGGTGGTGTTTTTTATCTGTTTTTGCGCGGTTTGCAAGCGCAATCGCAGACAGGTGTTTTTTATACCAAGCCCAAAAAAGCATTAATAGAGCAGCTTGATGCATTATTTGAGAATATAAAATGAGCCAGATATTACAACCACTATTTAGCTTGTTAAATGAGTTAGAGCAGCGCAGTGAATTAGCTTTATTCGATATACAATTTACGCAGTGGTTAGCAAAAAAACTACCGCAAGCACAACCTGCGCAGCTATTTTTAAGTGCACTGACTAGTCATGATTTAGCACAGGGGCACGTGTGTCTTGATTTGACATCATTAGAGGCTAGGTTAGGGAGCTGGCCTGGCGAAATAGCTTTACAAGCTAGGCAGGTTTTAAGCGGTAGCGAGCTGTTAGTTGCTGTGCAACAACTAGCGAATACCCCTTTGTTAATTGATAATATCATTATTGGTGATGGATCTGTCATCACCCCGCTAGTGTTAGATCAGCAGCGTTTATACCTATACCGTTACTGGCAATATGAATGTAAGGTTGCAGCTAGGCTTGCGGCAAAAACAGCGACAGACGTTAATAGCCAAACAAGTGATGATTTAAAACAACAGCTCGATCGTTTTTTTAGTGATACACAGCAGCTCGATTGGCAGCGAATAGCGGCGGCGGTAACAACGCGTAATAACATTACTATTATTAGTGGCGGCCCAGGTACCGGCAAAACGACAACTGTCACCAAGTTACTGGCTATTCATATTGAAAACCAATTGTTAATGGGCAAAAAAACAAGAATTGAGTTAGCTGCGCCAACAGGTAAAGCAGCGGCTAGGTTATCTGAATCTATTGCAGGGGCTAAGGCGAAACTAAATCTGAGCGAGCAGGTTGTTAGCTTAATACCAGAGCAGGGCAAGACTATTCATCGATTATTAGGAGTCAGAGGAAGAAGTAAAAAATTCATTCACGATACTAATAACCCCCTACTTGCTGATCTATTAGTCATAGATGAAGCATCAATGATCGATTTGCCGATGATGGCGAGTATTGTCGATGCGCTATCAAAACACACCCGATTAGTCTTAATAGGTGATAGAGATCAATTGGCGTCAGTAGAGGCTGGTAGTGTATTAGGGGATATGTGTGATAGCCCTGAGCAGCATTGTTATTCAGCTGAGTTATCGAGTCACTTGGCTCAAAGTTGCGGCTATAAAAATGCTAGGCAATCACAGTATGCGTTTTGTGATAACTTGGCCTTTTTGAAAAAGAGCTATCGTTTTAGTGATGATAGTGGTATTGGTCTTCTGGCTCATGCTTGTAATAGTGCAAATGCCGAAGAAGCTGAGAGTATTCTTAATCGAGGTTTCCCAGATCTTGATTACATAGCAGCGAGTAATGATCCACAAAGTTTATTAGCATCGGTTTTAGCAGGGTATGCAGCTTATGTCGACATTATGAATGAACAAACATCTGCTGAGCTGATGCTAAAAGTCTTTAATCAATTTCGTGTGCTGTGTACATTGCGAGTGGGCTCCTTTGGTGTTGAAAGTATCAATGCTGAAATTGAAAAACACTTTGAAAGCACTGCCAAAAAATCAGCCGCTAATCGCTGGTACATAGGGCGACCAATAATGATTACCCAAAATGATAATCAAATGGGTTTATATAATGGCGATATTGGTGTTGCCTGTATCGATAAGCACAGTGGTCAGTTAAGAGTATGGTTTGAGCAAGGTAATGAAGTAAGAGCAGTATTGCCTAGTCGTCTACCACGTCATGAAACTGTATTTGCTATGACAGTGCATAAAAGCCAAGGGTCTGAGTTTGATCATGTTATGTTTGTTCTGGCACACGGCTCAAAAATAATTAATAAAGAGTTGGTGTATACCGCTGTGACTAGAGCAAAACAGAAATTTAGTTATTTAGGGAGTATGCCATTACTGCGCCAAGCTATTTGTACTTCAACGAAAAGAGTCAGTGGCTTAGCGCAGAGGATTTGGTAGAGGCAAGATTAGCAGTGAATAAATAATGTAGTGGCTAATAGCTTTGTGCCTATTAGCCGCCAATCAAATGATCTTCAATTATTGTCGCTAATTATATTAATAGTGTCTACGACGTTGTTGGGTATTATTTGGTTGTTGAGGCTTTATTTTAATTGGCTGTAATTTAGGTTGAGGTTTTAATAGCTGTGCGCCTAATACGACAATACTTAGGATAAGTGCAAATGTTATCAGTGTTAACATTGTATTCTCTCATATAAATTT
The DNA here is from genome assembly GCA_038900335.1 of Gammaproteobacteria bacterium AS21. Lineage (GTDB taxonomy): Bacteria > Pseudomonadota > Gammaproteobacteria > Pseudomonadales > Balneatricaceae > Rs1. The sequence goes on from JBBMRB010000020.1 coordinate 52,082, forward strand.
CAGTTAAATTAACTATATACTTTGAAGTGGAAAACTCAAGTTAAGTCAAAAATAAGTAATGCTGGTGCTGATTGGCTTAAAAACTTGCCATAGTTTATATATGGATCCTTTTTAGATTTTTACAAGCGGTGTTATTAATTTCGTGTAAAAATCTTTCGTTATCCCCAGAACGTGTGGATAACTTTGTAGACAGTTAGTTATAAGGTTCTGTAAGCCCCGTTATACGTAGGTTTCAGCGATTTGTCTTTATATTGATCAGTCACCTTGTTTAGTGATGGGATTATTTTTTGTCAATACTTGACTCAACTTATTTTTGCATATTTTACTTAGTGCCAAGACATAAACATAGGCTTATGCAGGGTAAATCACAAGCACTATATTAGTAAAATTGTCTATTCTTTTTTCGGTTTCTAAAAAAGCCTAACATATAGAGGACTATGCTTGCTAATAGTGCGATGGTGCTTAAGTGAGTGATCCAGCGAATTAAATTACTATCATCTAAGCTGTCAATTTCACTGGTTAAATTATTGATCTGCGAATTCAATTTAGATTGCTCTGTTTCACCAATATAGCGTGCCATTTTTTGGGTGCTGACAAGCATTTTTAAGCGATGAATTTCATCCGCTTGTCTTTTGATTAAATTCAAACTGGCGGTTAAATCTTGTCTAAGTAATTTTGTCTTAGCTTGTTCGCTGATCCCCTGTGATACATATTCTCTTGAGAGCCAACCAGTATCGCCATGTTTAGTTTTGATTTTGTAAAATTGATGGCTATTCGTCGTATCAATAATTTCGACAGTGTCTTGGCTGTCAACAGAGCCTATTATTTTATACTTAGTAGAGGGGCCGCTATGGTAATAAAAAGAATTGGGGCCTGAAATGTAAGCTTCATTAGCGAAACAGCTATTAATCGTGAAAATCGATAAAACTAACAGTAATATTTTTTTCATGGTATGAACTTGTAAAGCACCTATATTATGCAAAAGAGCAAAAATTGATCACTAAATACGCTATTGATACTAGCATACTTAAATTAATATCTGAAAATTTGATCAGCTAGTCGCTAAAAAGTTCAAACATGAGTGCAATGATAACAAGTTATTCATTGTTTGTTCATTTTCTTTGCGTTTAATCATTTATTTAGCTGCTGTGCTGTCACAGTTGATCAGTGTGTAATAGCTGTTTAGTAAGCATAGCTCGATTAAGCTCTATACAAAGGCGCTAAGTAACATATAGTACATCGCTATTAGTCACTACTTTGGCGCTAAATTATCAATGTGGTTATCTATACAGTGCATCAGCTAGCTAATTGTACGTTTCTTAGTCTCTATGGGTTATAAATATCTGTTGCTAGCGCTTGAAACTGATTATAATTGCAGCCGCATAAAGTTGAGTGTCAAATTAAAAACTTTATCAAAGTTTCAATGGCTAATCGCTTTGTCTTTTTATAATTAGATTTTTCTAGTCTCTAATGCCATTAAAAATTAGCCGAGTTCAAGCTGTAATATGATAAGTACATGAGTACTTAAAAAGTAAATTAAATGGAGAGAAAATATGACAGGTTTTAATGAATATATATTACCTTGGGTAATTAATATTGTTTTTGCTATTGCTATCTTTGTGGTGGGTCGAATCATCATAAAAATGATTGTTAGCCTAATGCGCAAAGTACTTAATCGCTCAAAAATGGATGCGATGTTAGTTAATTTTGTGCTATCGATCATGAACGCTGTTTTATTGCTTGTTGTTATCGTGGCGTCATTAGATCGTCTAGGTGTTGATACAACATCGTTGATCGCAATTGTAGGTGCTGCCGGTTTAGCAATTGGTTTGTCGCTACAGGATTCTTTAAAGAATTTTGCAGCAGGTGTAATGTTATTAATCTTTAAACCTTTTAAAGATGGTGATTTCGTAGAAGCTGCTGGTGTTGCTGGTGTTGTTGAAGATATTTCTATCTTTACCAGTATTTTCCGCACTGTTGATAACCGTGAGATAATCATTCCAAATGGCGCTATTTATGGTGGCGTTATCATCAATTTCTCGGCCAGAGATACCCGTCGTATCGATATGGTATTTGGTATAGGTTACGATGCTGACTTACGTAAAGCTAAGCAATTATTGAATGATATTATTGCTGAAGATGAACGAGTTTTAAAAGATCCTGCGACTGTTATTGCCGTGTCTGAATTGGCAGATAGCAGTGTTAATTTTGTGGTACGCCCATGGGTTAAAAGTGCAGATTATTGGAATGTACGTTGGGATACTATCGAGAAAGTTAAATTAAGATTTGACCAAGAAGGTATTAGCATTCCATTCCCACAAATGGATGTGCATTTACACAAAGATAGCTAATTTGTCTTATTATAATAAATCCTTAGCTTGCTAAGGATTTTTTTTGTCTTAAAATAAGCACACTCAATTTATACAAGGCGACACAAGTGCTGGTTATCAATTTAATAAAAAAAGTGCTTAGTTGGTTCTTTTTGCTACTGATTAAAATATACCAATATGGTATTAGCCCGATGATGGTGAGTAACTGCCGATTTTACCCTACATGCTCAAGTTATACTAAACAAGCGATAGAGCAGCACGGCCCGTTTTTTGGTGTCTACCTAGGTGTTAAAAGAATTTTAAAGTGCCATCCGTATCATGAGGGTGGTGTTGATTTGGTGCCAGCAACACAGAAGGAAAAAGACACCTCGATTAAATAATTTAACCAAGGTGTGATAATTATTGTGCAGTTTTCGCTAAGTCAGCACTCAGATGCAATGTTGATTGAGTATAGTGTCTAATCTCTTTAGCGAGCTGCTCATCAGTGATCAAAGATTGTCCATAAGATGGAATCATTTCTAAAATTTTACTTTTCCATTGCTCTGATTTTAAGCTTTCACTAAAGCATCTTTCCAGTACATTTAACATGGTGTTAACAGCAGTCGAAGCACCTGGTGATGCGCCTAGCAATGCAGCAATGGTGCCATCTGCACTCGATACTATCTCAGTACCAAACTCTAGCTTACCTTCGCCTTGATCGTTCTTCTTAATAATCTGTACGCGCTGCCCGGCGTTAGCTAGCGACCAGTCGCTATCTTTTGCCTGCGGGTAAAATTCACGTAGTGATTCAATGCGCTCTTTATCCGATTGAAAAACTTCACTGATTAAGTATTTAGTCAGATCCATATTATTTAGACCAACTGATAGCATAGGCTTAATATTGCCCATTTTAATACTACCTAATAGATCCATGACAGAGCCTTGCTTTAAAAACTTCGTAGTAAAGCCTGCAAAGGGGCCAAATAATAATGCTTCAGTGTCACCGATGTTACGAGTGTCTAGGTGAGGTACTGACATTGGCGGTGCGCCAATAGGTGCTTTACCATAAACTTTTGCTTTGTGTTGGCTGACTATTTCAGGGTTAGTACACACTAGCCATTGGCCGGTGACCGGGAAGCCGCCATAGCCTTCACACTCGGGAATATCTGATTTTTGTAGTAGTGGTAATGCTGCGCCACCGGCACCTAGGAAGACAAAGTCCGCTTCAATTTTGAAGTTTTTCTTACCCTTAGGGTCTAGTTCAATTGTCCAGCTACCATCTTTGTTCTTTTCTAAATCATCGACAGAGTGGCCTGTCATTAATTCAAAATTAGGCTGTTTGACTAGCTCGCCAATCATTCCTCTTGCAATCGAGCCGAAGTCGACATCACTGCCATGTGCTACTGTGGTCGCTGCGATAGGCAGGTTTTTTTCTCTACCTCTCATCACTAACGGCACCCATTGTTCAACCGTTTGCGTGTCTTCGGTATACTCCATGCCTTGGAATAAATGATGCTCTGACATTTTTTCAAAACGCTTACGTAAAAACTGAACGTTTTTTTCACCCCAAACAAAGCTGTTATGTGGTGTTTTATTGATGAAGTGATGAGGCTCTGGCAATTTACCTTTTTTAACTAGGTAGCTCCACAATTGTAATGAGATTTCAAACTGAGCATTGATAGTTAACGCTTTATCGATATTGATATTACCGTTATCATCTTCACTGGTATAATTAAGTTCACAGTAAGCGGCGTGGCCGGTGCCGGCATTGTTCCAGCCGTCGGTACTTTCATTTGCTACATTGTCTAATCGCTCAACCATAGCGATGGTTAAGTTAGGGTCTAGCTCGCGTAGTAAGGTACCTAATGTAGCGCTCATCGCTCCAGCGCCGACTAATAACACATCAAATTTTTTATTAGACATTCATTTTACCTCGTTTAAGGCATATGAAATCGTTACTTTGTAGCGCTAAAGCTGCAAATAATAACGATATCAAATGCTCAGTAGTTGTTGAGATTATAGATCAGATTAAATTATATCTACGAAAACAGTGTACTATCATCAATAATAAAACTAATTTAACAAAGACGGATGAAAATCTATCGCTTGAATATGTCATTGACTTAATTCTGTAATATAAATATTAGTTAATAGGGTGTACCGCCGTATAACATTAACTTTCCTATAAAGCGCTTGCATTATATTACGAAGCTAGAGAATTAAAAGTGATATGTTTCGAATGTCGCCTAAAGTCGTATAATTTAATAGGATATTAGTTGTTTTGTAGAAGTGGCGGTAGAACTAGCTAAGAAAATTAATTTATTGTTGACAATATTGTTGTGTTTTAGTTGTTTTTTTGTGATACCTAGCCTTAAGTGTATCTAAGCAATATGTTGTCTATTTGGAGAAGTTGATCTATGTCTGTGCAAGAATATGTAAATGCAAATATAAAGCCATTAGTGAGTTTAGATACACTGTCACCGTATGATGTGATTCGTCTACAAAAAGGAGCGTCAAAAAACAATCTATATCATGTGTTTAGACAGTGTTCACTAGCGGTATTAAACACCGGTAGTACTATCGATAATACCAGCGATGTCTTAGCTATGTTTGAACACTTTGATATTGATATTGAATTAAAGCATCAAGGGGTTATGTTGAATTTAAAAAATGCCCCTATTAATGCTTTTGTCGATGGCGAAATTATTTTAGGTATTCGTGAACACCTATTTTCAGTGCTCAGGGATTTATTATACGTTGGCGGTGAGCTGGACGAAAAAAATGACGGTTTAAGTGCGACGCAATCGACTACCAATACCGTGTTTAAAATCTTGCGACACGCCCATCTTATTAAACCCAATATAAAGCCTAACTTAGTGGTTTGTTGGGGGGGGCACTCCATTGGGGGCATAGAGTACAATTACTGTAAATTAGTAGGTTATCAGCTGGGGCTTCGCGCCTTTAATATATGCACAGGGTGCGGCCCTGGTGCAATGAAGGGCCCGATGAAGGGTGCAACTATAGCGCATTCTAAACAGCGTATTAGCGATGCAAGATACATAGGGTTAACAGAGCCGGGTATTATTGCAGCTGAATCGCCAAACCCGATTGTAAATGAGTTGGTGATCTTCCCTGATATTGAAAAACGCTTAGAAGCATTTGTTCGATTGGGCCACGGTATTATTGTTTTCCCAGGTGGTGCTGGTACTGCAGAAGAAATTTTATACATGCTAGGCATCTTATTGCATCCTAATAATGAGGGCGTACCCTTCCCGTTTATATTTACCGGGCCCGATGGCTCGCAAGATTACTTCCAGCAAATTGATGACTTTATCAAATCAACACTGGGTGAAAAAGCGAGTCAAAAATATCAAGTGATTATTGATGATCCGCAAGCTGTCGCACTGGCAATGAAAGCTAAACTGCAAGAAGTGCATGAATATCGTAAAAACCAAGGCGAGTCTTTTCATTTTAATTGGCAGCTTTATATTCCACGAGAGTTTCAAGAGCCTTTTGAGCCGACGCATCAGGCGATGGCAGAGCTTGATTTACATGCTAATCAAGAAGATTATGTGTTAGCAGCTCAGTTGCGCCGCGCTATGTCTGGTATTGTTGCAGGTAATGTTAAGGAGCCCGCGGTAAAAGCGATTAAAGAGGGAGGCCCTTTTACACTCACTGGCGATAAGGAATTAATGGCAAAATTGGATAAGCTGCTGGTGGCTTTTGTAGAGCAAAAAAGAATGAAAATTGACCATGAGAAATATGTCCCTTGCTATAATGTGGTGACTTAATATCACTCTTTTTTATTAAAAGTAAGGTGGGGCTACTAGCGTGAGCCCTGCTGATTTATCACTAACGGTGTCTTATGTCCCTTAAAAGGACGTTTTTGTAAAGTGTCTCACTAGATAAATAATTAGCAGAGGCCATTATCTTGATGTTTTGTTATTATATAGCCTTTAAAATCACTTCATTCTATAGTCAGTGAAGTTTTGAGAAGGATTACGATTGAAAACAAACATGGTCATTACATTGACGACAGGGGCGGGCTCGAAACAATTTTTATTGAGTAAAATTGTGAGGCGCGCTCTTGTTTTTATTTTTATAGCAGCGCTAGGGTATCTCATTGCGAGTAATTGGCTGTGGTTGACGACAAAAGAAAGTCTAGTAGATTTAGAGGAAAACCATCAGCAATTAAATGATCAATACATATCTTTACTAGTCACTCAGCAGGAATACGCGCAAGAGTTGGTGGGACTCACTGATGTGTTTGATAAAGTCGTGGTACAGCGTGATAAGCTGGCATTAGAAAACAGCCGTATAGACATATTAGATGAGACAATTTCTGCTATTAAAGATGAGCGAGATCAGCTAAAACTTGATACTAGTAAAATGGTTGATCTTGAAAATACCCTGTCTCAAACAGAGCAGGAAAGGGATCGCTTACAAGTTGAAAATATCAAGATAGAGCAAATTAATAACTCGCTTGATAACAACCTTACCGCTTTGGATAAGAGTTTAGATGATTTAGAGAAAATGCTAAACCTGCAAATTCCTAAAGACTCTAAAGAAGACCGTTTTGAGCAGTTATCACTGTTGATGAAGCAGCGTTTGTTTTTACTCAACAGTATCCCTAACGGCTTGCCTATTAAGGCAATTAGAGTGAATGATGGCTTTGGCATGCGTTATCATCCTATTAAAAAAACGCGTATCTTACATAAGGGAATAGACTTTAAAGCGACGGTAGGTACCCCTGTTTATGCACCTGCTGAGGGGGTTGTCTCTGTTGCTAGAAGGCGTTCGGGAAATGGTAATTACATTAAAGTGATTCATAACTATGGATTCGCTACAACCTACTCGCACTTGAGTAAGTTCAATGTTAAAGTCGGTGAATATGTACATAAAGGGCAAAAAATAGCCGAAAGTGGCAACACCGGGTTATCGACGGGGCCGCATCTTCACTATGAGCTTTGGTATTTATCTAAGGTTATTAATCCTGCTGAATTCGTTGCTTGGAATATAGCAAATTTTGAAAAAATATTTAATAAAGTGGAAACCGTCCAATGGGCTTCTTTAAAAAATCTGTATCCTGTGAAGTAAAAAGTACCGGTCTCACGATTATTGCTAAAGGCAATAAGATAGCCGGAGAAATGGTGATTACAGGAAAACTACATATTGATGGCACAGTTGAGGGTAGTATCACCTCGATAGAGAATGTATCTATAGGTAAAACGGGCATTATTTCAGGTAAGCTTAAGGCTAAAAATGTCACTGTTAATGGTTTGCTTGAAGGTGAGGTTGAATGTGACCATTTGCACATTACTGCTGGTGGTAAAGTAAAGGCAAATGTCTGTAGTATCGATTTGACGATGGAGGCTAAATCGCATTTCTTTGGCGAGAGCCGCGAAAAAACACCATTGCTAGCTGAAGTTAACAAAGCTGCTATATTTGATAACTCTGTAAACCAATTGCAAAGCGCTGACAGCTTACTTGATAACTTGCCAAATACAGTGACTAGTTATGAGCAAACTGGTGATGCAAATACGCAAGCAACAGTGCTAAAAGATGATCAGTGTGACGAAAACATAACCACGCAAAGCCCAATTAAAGACTCAGTTGCAGATACGGCTAAAAACAGCGAGACAAGTTATGAGCCAGACACTAGCTATTGCATAAACAATGACTCACAGCTAACAGATTTAAGTTTTAATCATATAGTCAATCAAGATTTTAGGTTTATTAATGACGCTGAACAAGCGGCCAGTACATCGGCTGATAACAGCCAAGATGAAGTTATCAAAGATTTTGAGCTTGATAATGCAGTTGATATTAAAACCAGTGCTGAACTGGGCGCTAAGCTAGAGAGTGAAATAGCTAGCACACTTACAGATAAGCTCGATCAAAAGCTAGATAATAGTGAGCAATTAGCCGCTGTTGATACTGTTAATACGGTCGCTGAAGTTAAACCAAAAAAGAGAAGCCGAGCTAAGACGGTTGATAAGAACACCACAGTCATGGAGCTAAAAATTTAAATGTGTGAGTTGTTAGGAATGAGCGCAAATGTACCCACTGATATTTGTTTTAGCTTTAGTGGCTTAATGCAGCGAGGCGGTGCCACCGGGCCGCACCGCGATGGTTGGGGAATTGCATTTTATGAAGGTAAGGGCTTGCGTAGTTTTCATGATCCGGACCCAAGCTGCTCATCCAAAATAGCAGAGTTTATAAAAAACAATCCAATTAAAAGCACGCAAGTGATCAGCCATATAAGGCAGGCGAATGTTGGGCAGGTGAATTTAGAAAACACCCACCCTTTTAGTCGTGAGCTTTGGGGCAATATGTGGACATATGCTCACAACGGTCAGTTGGAGAAACAGCTTTTTGATTGGCCGTTAAATTTTTATCACCCGGTTGGTAGTACCGATAGTGAATATGCTTTTTGCTGGCTGATGGATCAGTTGAGAACTAAGTTCCCCCAAAGGCCTGCAGATGAAGAGCAGCTCGCTGATTTTATCCATCAATGCGCTGAAAAACTCAGAGCGTTAGGTGTCTTCAATATGTTACTCGGTGAGTCTAACTATTTATATGTTTATAATACCACCAAATTGTCATGGATAACTCGTAAAGCACCTTTTGGTGAGGCGAGTTTGAAAGATTGTGATCTCAGTGTCAATTTTAAAAATGAAACATCGATTACCGATAAAGTCACTGTTATAGCAACAGAGCCGTTAACAGATAACGAGCACTGGCATAAATTGAAATGTGGAGAGCTAGCAACCTTCAAATTAGCCGATGTTATCTATCAAAAAAATACACAATTATCGCAAGCTAGCTAATTGTTAGCAATATAAGTGCAACAGCCAAGAGTTTTTCTAAAACTGACAAGCCAATATAAAGTTACTCACTAGACCCGCCTATTCATGTGATATAGACATTAATAGGCATAGTGAGTGACTCCTTTCTAAAGAGATCGCATGTTAAAAAATATCGCCACTTTACGAGCCCAGCTAACTCAGTGTGAGACTAAAATATATTCAACGTCCCTGAGTAAATTAAATCAATGTGAAGCTAGGTTTAAACAGGGTAAGCCAGTTGATAAAGCGCTAGGGCAACTTAGTGAATTAATTGATAAATCAGCAAAACTAGCTGCTCAGCGTCGCTCTTCGATTGGCCGTGTTGAATTGGCAGATTTACCGGTTACCCAAAGCAGTGATGAAATTACTAAAGCGATAGAAGATAACCAAGTTATCATTATTGCAGGTGAAACAGGCTCAGGTAAAACAACGCAACTACCTAAAATCTGTATGCAGATGGGTTATGGCGCGAAAGGTTTAATTGGCCACACCCAGCCTAGGCGTTTAGCGGCAAGAACAGTGGCGACAAGAATAGCGCAAGAATTAGGTTCTAGTGTCGGCCAAAAAGTCGGTTATCAAGTGCGGTTCACTGAAGAAGTAGGGGATAACTCGTTAGTTAAGCTAATGACAGATGGTATTTTGCTCGCTGAAACACAAAATGATCCACTGTTAGAGAAATACCAAGTATTAATTTTAGATGAAGCACATGAGCGCAGTTTAAATATAGATTTTTTATTAGGTTATATTAAAAGAATACTGCCAAAGCGCCCTGACTTAAAACTAATCATCACCTCGGCAACCATTGACCTACAGCGTTTTTCAGAGCACTTTAATAACGCGCCAATTATAGAGGTCTCTGGTAGAACCTTCCCGGTTGAAGTTTTGTATAGGCCGCTACTTAAAGAGCGCAGCGACAGTGATGGCGACAAGAAAGAGCTGACATTATCGCAAGGGGTCGTTGCCGCGGTAGCAGAAATTATTAGCTTGCAGAAAAAAGTTTATGTATCAGGCCCTCGCGATATTTTAATATTTTTCTCAGGTGAGCGAGAAATAAGAGAAAACGCTGAAGCACTGCGCAAAGCGCAATTAGCGAATACTCAAATCATGCCATTGTATGCACGCTTAAGTGTTAAAGAGCAAAGCCGTATTTTTAATGTCGATGCCGTTACCGGGCGGCGTATTATTTTAGCTACCAATGTTGCAGAAACATCGGTCACAGTACCAGGCATTGGTTTTGTTATTGATACCGGTTTGGCCAGGATATCACGCTATAGTTATCGCTCTAAAGTACAGCGTTTGCCAATTGAAAAAATATCACAAGCCAGTGCCAATCAGCGCGCTGGGCGCTGCGGTCGTATTGCAGCGGGTACCTGTATAAGGCTTTTTAGCGAAGAAGACTATTTATCGCGAGCTGAATTTACCGATGCTGAGATTAGACGTACCAATTTAGCTGCTGTTATTTTACAAATGCTAAATTTAAAGCTAGGCAGTATTCAGCAATTCCCTTTTATTGATCCGCCCGATTCACGCTTTGTCAATGATGGTTTTAGCTTATTAGAAGAGCTCGGCGCTGTTACTAAACAAAAAACGATGACACCGCTTGGGCGAAAGTTAGCAAAGTTACCGGTCGATCCGCGAATAGGGCGCATGATTATTGAAGCTAATAATCAAGGTGCATTAAAAGAAGTACTGATTATTGCCAGTGCGTTGAGTGTACAAGATCCAAAAGAAAGACCCATTGATAAGCAGCAAGCGGCAGATCTAGTGCATAAAGAACATCAGGATGATGATTCAGATTTTATCAGTTTTGTAAATCTATGGAATCTTTATGAGCAGCAGCGCCAAGAGTTATCATCAAACCAGTTGCGTAAATTTTGTAGCAAACACTTCTTGTCCTTTATGAGAATGCGCGAATGGCGTGATGTCCACAGACAGTTATATTTAGCATCCAAAGCGATTGGTTTTAATCTAGCGTCAACAGATGCGAGCTATGAATCTGTGCATGTCTCTCTCTTGTCTGGCTTGTTAAGCCATATTGGGGTTAAGCAAGAAAATAATGAGTTTTTAGGTGCTCGCAATCGCAAGTTTTTTATCTTTCCTGCCTCCACTCAATATAAAAAGCCAGCAAAATGGTTAATGGTCAGTGAGCTGGTGGAAACAACGCGGCTCTTTGGTCGAAATGTCGCTAAAATTGAGCCGCAATGGGTTGAGCCATTAGCTAAACACCTTATTAAGAAAAACTATTTAGAGCCTAAATGGCAAAAAAAGCGAGCTCAAGTCAGTGCATACGAACAAGTTATGCTCTATGGGCTGTTACTGGTTAATAATAGGGTGGTTAATTATGGCGCCATCAATCCGCAAGAGAGCCAGCAAATATTTATCCGTACCGCTTTAGTAGAAGGGCATTTTCATACAAAAGGTCAGTTTTTTAAACACAACAGAGCACTGCTTGATAGCGTGGAGTTACTAGAGGCTAAGTCTAGGCGTAAAGATCTATTAATTGACGAAGATGGTTTATATGATTTTTATGCGCAAAAAATAACCAGTTTGAGCGAGCGTCCCATTGTTAATGGCGCAGGCTTTGAAAAATGGCGACAAAAGATAGAAAAGGTGAACCCGCAAGCACTGTTTATGAGCCATGACGATATATTGCAAAGAACAAGTGATCATATTGGTGATGATCAATACCCTGATTGTCTATCGTTTAAAGGCATAGAGCTTGAGCTTAGTTATCATTTTGACCCGCTAGCTAAAGATGATGGCGTGTCATTGCATCTGCCAATGGCATTGCTCAAGCAATTCCCTAAAGAGCGATTGCAGTGGCTAGTGCCAGGTCTGATTAAAGAGCGCTGTATCGCGCTGCTTAAATCCTTACCTAAAGCGCGAAGAAAGCACTTTGTACCCATTCCTGATTATGTCAGCGCCTTTTTACAAAGTGCAAATTATGCTGAGGCAAGTTTGTTTGAGCAATTAGTGCATCACCTATTGCGAATGAGCGGAATTGAGCTCAATGTTGAGGAGTTTAATGAAGAATCACTCGCCCAACATCTGCATTTTAATATCAAATTGTTAGGTAATGATCAAAAAATCATCGATGAAGGTCGTGATTTAGCAGCACTTATTGCTAAATACGCCCATCAAATTGATGAAAAATTACAACAACAAGGCGAGCAAGAATGGGGGGAGCGCGGCTTAGAAAGTTGGAGTTTTGATGAGCTACCAGAGCAAGTGCAGGTAAAACATAGCGGTATTATGGTGACAGCATGGCCATCTTTAGTGTTAAAAGATAATAAAGTTGATTTAAAATTACAAATGGATCAACAATTTGCACTGCAACAATCAGTCGTTGCGATTACTTTTTTCGCCGTATCATTGCTGGCAAATGAGATAAAAAAACTTAAGAGCGCTATCCCTAAAATAAATGAAAGCACGTTATTGATGGGAAAAAAATTCAACAAGAAGTTACTTGAAAGTGAAGTAATTTCACTTTGCGTGCGCGAAGGCTTGAAATTAAATGAGTCTTTACCTGCCAATAAGCAAGAGTTTTTAGAGCGTATAGATACCTTTAAAAAGTCAGCTGAATTGTCGTCGCTATTGAAAAAAGTAGGTCAACAAGTTTATGACTTGCATCAACAATACCATCAACTTTATAAGCAGTTAAATGGCTCGCAATCGCTGGCGACTATTTTGATAGTCTCTGATATTAAGCAGCAGTTAGAGTCTTTGTTCCCCAAAACCTACTTGTCCCATATTTCGTGGTTTAGGTTATGCCAGTACACAAGATATATGAAAAGTGTTGAAATAAGGCTAGAAAAGTATCAGCGTGAATTGCCACAGCAAAAGCTGTATTCAGCGCAAATAAACGAATGGGAGCAGTTGTGGCGGGCGAAATATGCACACCATTTAACGCAATATAAATACGATAGCCACTTAGCGGCATTTCGCTGGCTAATAGAGGAGTATCGTATCTCTGTGTTTTCACAACAGATAAAAACACTAGAGAGCGTATCGCAAAAAAGAATGAAGCAAAAATGGCAAGATTTAAATAACGCTGATTAAGCCAAAAATACAAAAACAAAGTTATTAAATAATAGTGTGGAACTTTTTCAAAAGGTTGCACTGTTTAAAATCATGTGCTCTAATGCGGCAAAATTAAGCGGATTAATTTTTTTACCTTAATTGGTAATGATACTGAAATTAGGTGAATGATTGATTCGCTCAACTATTTGGGTATAGGTAAAACGAGTAAAAACGAGTTTTATCGAAAATATTCTAAATATATAGTATTTTTTAGTGGTGTTACCGATTATAATGAAATTGGATAACGCATTAAGAAACACTAGAAATAAAAAACTAACTACTAGTATGTTGAATATTTAAGGGGAAAATAAATGAAAAAGTCAATTATCGCTCTAGCTGTTGCTGGTGCAATGACTGCTCCAATGGTTGCTCAAGCTGATGCAACTTTGTTCGGTGAAGTACGTTACGATATCGCTGATACTGATGGCCAGTCTCACCTAGAAAGCAGAATCGATCGTGTTCGTTTCGGCGTTAAAGGCGAAGAGACAATGGATAACGGCCTAACAGCTGGTTACTTCATCCGTTTTAAAGCTGATACTACAGAGCAATCATCTACAGTAACATTAGATACTGAGGCTACTAAAGATAATGATATAGCAACTGATAAAATCGCACTATATATTGCTGGTGACTTTGGTAAAGTTATCTTAGGTGATGCTGATAGCCCAGTAGCTTATATCGCTGGTCGTCAAGTATACACGACTGTTCATGACGGTAGCCTAGAAACTTTAGATGATGAGTTTGAGCAAGGCGGTATCTCTTACGAGTCTAACAACTATAACGGTTTCTCTTTCAAAGCCGGTATTGGTGATGTAGATGGTGATGATACAGCGGCTACAGGTAACGAAAACCAATACGGTTTCTCTGTAGATTATGATGCAGAATCTTTCGGTGTTACACTTGCTGGCGGTGAAATCAATGATAAATCAGTTGCTGGTATCAGCGGTGAGTACAAGTTTGGCGCGGCTAAAGTTGGTCTAGCTTACATCGATCACGAAGATAATTCTGAGTACGTTTCTGTTTCAGCTGCTTACGTAATTGATAAGTTAAGCCTTGCTGCACAGTACGAAATACAAGATTGGGATAACTCTACACTAGAAGATTCTGAGGCTGTAAACGTTTCAGCTACTTATGATCTTGGTGGCAATGCCTATGTTGCTCTAAGTGCTGTTGATTTTAATAGCGATGCTGAAAACAATGATGCTGATGCACGAGATCAAGTTGTTCTACGTTACGGTATCTCTTTCTAATCTATTGATTAGTTAGTAAGTCAAAAAAAACTCCTTCGGGAGTTTTTTTTTGGCAAAAATATATAAATTCTCTGGTTTGTGCTAATATTCATTTTTATATTGTTTATGAGAGATCTTGTTAAAGTGAAGAGATTTAAAGTAATTATTACCAGTTGTCTATTTTTCGTATCTGTCATGGTCAGCGCTGATGATGCAGTAGATCCGTATGAGGGTTTTAATAGGCAGGTATATAGTTTTAACTCTAGTGTTGATCGTTATACATTTAAGCCATTGGCGAGGGCTTATCGTGCTGTGACGCCTGATATAGCTGAAAAGGGCGTTTCTAACTTTTTTGGCAATATTCGAGATGTAGGTACGCTTGTCAATAATGTTTTACAGTTTAAGTTTGAGGATGCGGCGGTTGATTTTGCGCGTATCGCCTTTAACTCAACTATTGGTTTAGCTGGTGTGATTGATGTCGCCTCAGGTATGGGCCTTGAAAAACATTCCGAAGATTTTGGCCAGACACTAGGTGTTTGGGGGGTGCCGGCCGGTCCTTATTTAGTGTTACCCTTGTTCGGCCCCGGTGGTTTTAGAGATTCGCCAGCGAGTTTTGTGCCGTTAGATGCCTGGCGATATGTAGAGCATGTGCCAACACGTAATACTGGTTATGCTACAAGGTTGGTGAGTGATCGTGCTCAATTATTTGAATATGAGACGATAGTGACAGGTGATGACTATATTTTTGTGCGCGATGCATATATAGGTTTACGTCAGCAGGCTGTGAATGATGGCGTGGTCGATGAGACATTTCGTGAAAGTGATTTTTAGCCTGCGTTGATTGATGCGGATAGTTATATACAGATAGTTATAGATAGTTATATACAGCTAGTTATAGATGGTTATATACAGCTAGTTATAGATAGTTATATACAGCTAGTTATAGATAGTTATATACAGAAAGTTATATGCAGGCGGTTATATGTAGATAGTTAAATAAGGAGCGATATGAAATCGCTCCTTTTTTGTGCGCATCTGTTTTATATTTTTGTTTTTTTAGCTTTTTTATTTTGGTTTTTATCGGTGTGAATTTAACTAATGCAGCATAGAGTTTTACCTCTATTAATGTCAATGGTGGTGTTGAGCCCCATGGCAATTGATATATTTTTGGCATCGGTGCCGGTAATGGCTGTTGATTTAAATGCATCGACGAGTCAGGTGCAGTCTACAATTTCTATTTTCTTTTTCGCTATGGGCCTAGGTCAAATATTTGTTGGCCCTGTCGCTGATCGCTACGGTCGTAAAGTGGTTGCTCTAGCAGGTTTGTTTGTCTACTCATCATCTAGTTTGCTGATCGCGTTAAGTGCTGATATTGTGATTATGCAATGGCTTAGGCTTTTTCAAGGCTTGGCTGCTTGCGCTATTTCGGTTGTTATTTTCAGTGTAGTGAGGGATTCATTTCCCTATCATCGTATCAGCAAAATATATAGCTATCTCAACGGTGTGCTCAGTGTGATTCCTGCATCCGCACCCATTGTCGGGACACTTATGGCGGCCTATTTTGGTTGGCGCTCTACTTTTGTTTTTATGGCGCTTTATGCATTATTAGTGTTTGTTGTTGTATTGTTATGGTTGCCTGAAACACTTAGTGCAGAAAATAAAGCGCGTAAAACGAAACAAAGCTTATATGATTTGAAGCAGTACCTAACGATTGTGACAGATGGTTGTTTTATGTTTTATGCCTTGTGTTGTATGGCGGGGATGGCAGCAATTTTAACTTATGTTAGTTATGCGCCGCTGTGGCTGATCGCTCATTTAGATGTTTCAATGACCACCTTTAGTTTATTGTTCGGCCTAAATGCACTGGTTGGTATTACCGCGGCTTTCGTGGCGCCGGTACTGATCAATAAATACGGTAACCGAAAAGTAGTTATTATTGCGCTCACTTTAATGCTTGGTTGCGCTTTGGTGTTGTGTATTTTATCTAGCGGCTTTTACTTAACTGGTATGTTGGCAGCTTTTGCATTTATGGGGCCTATTATGCTGTTAAGTGCGGGCTTGTCTTTTGTGTTAGGGCCTGCGACATCAATGGCTTTAGCTCAGTTTTCAGATAGGGCGGGTACGGCATCCGCTCTATTGGGCTTTATTCAAATGGTGGGTGCTTCTATTATTGTGTTGCTTGTTCAGCACAGCTCGCTATTGGCGCCGATGGCGGTTGTGGTGGTGTTAGCTGTGTTTGTTGTGCCGCTATTATTAGTCATCAATAGCAAGCGCTTTGCTGACTGGCACTGTGAGCGCTAATTATAATAATCTAGGCTAAATGCTGTTTTCTGGGATGGTGGTTTAAATGATTGTTAGAAGGGTGTGTGAATTGGTGGAGCCAAGGAGATTCGAACTCCTGACCTCAACGCTGCCAGCGTCGCGCTCTACCAGCTGAGCTATGGCCCCA
>JBBMRB010000021.1:0-66406 GCA_038900335.1 Gammaproteobacteria bacterium AS21
TTGACGCTAACCTTCGTCATTAGCCCAATCTTCCGCCATGTGCTCATTCTTCCAATTTACATAGTTATTGGCGGTGTAGCTGAAAAAGTCTAGCTCTGCTTGTGTTAAAGCGCGCACCTGTTTAGCTGGACGCCCTACATACAAAAAACCACTTTTTAACACTTTGCCCGGAGGCACTAGGCTTCCACCTCCTAATACAACTTGAGATTCAACAGTGGCACCATCCATCACCATTGAGCCCATACCTATCAACACATCATCACCAATAGTACAGCCATGCAACATTGCCAGGTGTCCTATGGTCACTTGGCTCCCTATGATTAGCGGATGACCTTCAGGATTGTTGATACTGCGATGAGTCACATGCAACACCGAGCCATCTTGCACGCTAGTTCTAGCGCCAATGCTAATGCTTTGTACATCACCTCGCACCACGACATTAGGCCAAAAAGAGACATCTTCTGCCACATTAATATCACCTATCAATACTGCAGAGGGGTCAACAAATACTCGCGCTGACAATATTGGGCTCTTTCCTTTAAAAGATCTAAGCTTCATCGTTTTTCATCCGTTACTATTTAAGTGACTAGCTTTAAAACTAGTGACATCATTAATGTTTAGCAATGTTATTAATTTACTGTAAAGTATTTGCTTTAGCTATACTTAGCACAAATGTGATCTAGCATTGAATTTATCTAAATTAACCTTATTATATTAAGTTAATATCAAGCAACATGTGAATAGCCAATTAAGTATATCTAAGCTTTATTCAGCATTTAAAGCACTCTTATTTGTATATATCTTTTACCTTAAGTACTTTTTACTCACATATTTGTTATATCACTGTTGTTTTAACCCCTGCTAGCCTTTGCATATAGCTAGCAATATACAACCACTTTAAAGTTTATTTTTATCGTGCTTTCTAGGAGCCAGCAAATGTCTGCAAACAACACATTGCAAGGGGCAGATCTTCCTCTGTTCAGTCAAATAGAGCCAAGTACCATCAACACTCAGTTGGATGCCATTCTCGCTAACAATAAGCAGCAAATAGCGACAATCTTGAATAGTGAATTGGATTATAGCTGGGAAAATTTAGCGGCACCTATTGAACAGCTCAATGATGATCTCGCCAATTTTTGGTCTCCTATCTCGCACTTAAAAGGCGTTAAAAATAACGATGCTTTAAGACTGGCTTACAATGATGCACAGCCTAAGCTCTCACAGTACTACACTGAGCTTGGCCAGAATGAAACGCTATACAATGCATACAAGCACATCAACTTAAGTGTATTGAGTGACTCGCAACAAAAAGTCATCAAAGATACCTTGCGAGATTTTGAGCTCTCAGGTGTTGCCCTTAGCGATGACAATAAAGAACGTTACGCTCAAATCAAACAACGCACTAGCGAGCTAAGTACTAAGTTTTCTGAAAACGTGTTGGACTCAACACAGGCATGGCAAAAGCATATTACTGACGCAGAGCAACTAGCGGGCATGCCGGAGCTAGCTTTAGCGTCGGCAAAGCAAGCGGCGCACAGTAAAGGTTTAGACGGATACTTACTAAATTTAGAGTTCCCTTCCTACCTACCAGTGATGACTTATTGCGATAATAGAGAGCTACGTCGTGAGGTTTATACTGCATTTTCGACCCGCGCATCAGCTACCCCGCAAAACCAGCAATGGGATAATAGCCCGATTATTGAAGAGCTTTTAGCACTGCGCAAAGAGCAGGCGCAAATCCTCGGTTTTGACAGCTACGCGCATTATTCGCTGGCCACTAAAATGGCTAATGAGCCCGCTGATGTTTTAGATTTCCTGAACGATCTTGCTAAGTACAGTGTCAACACAGCGAGAACTGAGTTCGATAGCTTACGCCAATACGCAGCGGCTGAGTCAGGCCTTACAGAGCTTGCAGCATGGGATATAGGCTATTATAGCGAAAAGCTTAAACAACAAAAATTCGCCATTTCTCAAGACCAGTTGCGCCCTTATTTCCCAATGCAAAAAGTACAGCAGGGGCTGTTTAGTATCACCTCTCGTCTATTTAATATTGAGATCGCGAAAATAGATGAGTTTGATAGCTGGCATCAAGATGTACAGCTGTTTAAAATCTCTCGTGACGGTGAAATAATAGCTCGTTTCTATTTAGACGCTTTTGCTCGTGAGAACAAGCGCGGCGGAGCTTGGATGGACGTTTGTCGTACCCGTCGTCGCCTCAGCGATGACACCCTACAGCTACCGACAGCTTACCTCGTTTGTAACTTCAACGCCCCGGTTGGCGATGATCCTGCGCTACTAACACATGATGAAGTAACTACCTTATTCCACGAATTTGGCCACGGTTTACATCATATGCTGACCAAAATGGAGCACGCTGATGTGAGCGGTATTAATGGTGTTCCCTGGGATGCTGTCGAGCTACCAAGCCAATTCTTAGAAAACTGGTGCTGGCAGCCGCAGGCTCTCGCCATTATTTCTTCTCATTACATTACAGGCGATGCATTACCGGCGGATATGCTCAACAAGCTAATTGAAGCTAAAAATTTCCAATCCGCAATGGCTATGGTTCGCCAACTTGAGTTTTCACTGTTTGATTTTAGATTGCACTTAGAGTACTCACCTGAAGCGGCGCAACGTGGCGAAGCTCAAGTACAGCCACTGTTAGATGAAATTCGTAAGCAAGTGTCAGCTTTTAGCCCACCGGCTTTTAATGCATTTCAAAACGGCTTTAGCCATATCTTTGCCGGAGGGTACGCAGCGGGCTATTACAGCTATAAATGGGCTGAAGTCCTCTCTGCAGATGCTTTCTCACTATTTGAAATCAAGGGGATATTTCATAAAGAAACAGGGCATTTGTTTTTAGAAAATATTCTTGAAAAAGGTGGCAGTGAAGAACCCAAACAATTGTTTATAGACTTTAGAGGCCGTGAGCCTAATACCGATGCGCTACTGCGCCATGCAGGTATTCTTTTATGAGCGTAATTAAGCGTTTTGTTGCCGGTGCCGTTTGCCCACGCTGTGTGAAAATGGACACCATACGCACTTATCGCAATGACATTCGTGAATATAGAGAATGTGTGAAGTGTGATTATAAAGATGGCCAAAACTTAGATGGTAGCCCAGAGCCAGTATCTGAGCTAAAAACGCGCGTCAATCACCAACAAAAGCTTGCCAGTGATGCAGTAAAAATAGCACCTATTACCGCACAAGCTATTAAGTTTGATCCAAACCCTAATAGAGATAAATAACTATGCTAACACCCGCTAAGCGCTGCTCTTGGGCACAAGAATCACCATTGGAGGCCCAATACCATGATAGCCACTGGGGCATGCCGACGTGTGATGATAAGACACTATTTGAATTTATCATTTTAGAGGCGGCACAAGCGGGTTTAAGTTGGCGTACTGTATTGGAAAAGTACCAAGGTTATCAACATTACTATCAAGATTTTGATGTTCAAAAGGTCGCTAATTTTGAACAGGACTATCTCGATAAAATGTTGCAAGACCCTGCTATTATTCGCAACAAACTAAAGGTTAACTCTTCCGTTAAAAACGCCAAGGTGTTTATCGCTATCCAACAAGAATTCGGCTCTTTCGCCAATTATTTATGGGCATTTGTCGATTACAAACCTATTCAAAACAATGTTGAAGACTACCGTAGTGTTGCCGCTGAAACTGACGTTTCTAAAGCGTTGTCCAAAGACTTAAAAAAGCGTGGTATGAGCTTTGTAGGACCCACCATCATGTATGCTTATATGCAGGCAGTTGGCTTAGTCAATGATCATCAAATTGATTGTCATTGCTACCAAAAATGTCGGAGTGCTGGCGACAGCTTTAGCTTATAAACGCCCTACCACGATATGTATTGGTTTTAACTCGCTCAAATTGATTGATTGTCATTGCTAGCAAAAATATCGCAGCACTGGGCAGCTTTAGCTTTTCAACGCTCTGCCACGATATGTATTGGTTTTAACTCGCAAGCCACCGCCTATTGCGGCTAATCAGCACAAACCCAATAATGCTGGTAACGCCGCGGGCAACGTATAACGACAATAAAGCTATCCACAGCCCGTGATTAAATAAACCCTGTGTAAAAAACCACACTGGGAAATAAACACACAACACCGATATCAACATTGCGTTCTGCATCACCTCAACTTTCGTCGTCCCTATAAAAATACCATCTAGTAAGTAGCTAGGCATTGCCAGCAAAGGCAATGCAATTAACCAGGGTAAATATTGAAAAGCAATTATCTGTACGGCATCGATAGAGGTTAAAAGTGTAATAAAGTACTGGCCAAATACTAGGAAAATCATACTGAATGCGCAAGCAACTGCGATCGATAACAGTGCTGCTACACTGACTAGCTGATAGAACTTGCCCATGTTTTTAGCGCCGATAGCCTTTCCTGTCAGCGCTTCTAATGCGTGAGCAAAGCCGTCTAACACATGTGAGACGATCATCACAAAACTCATTAACACGGCATTAGCCGCTAGTGTATCAGCACCTAATTTAGCACCTTGCGCGGTAAAAAAAGACATAGCCACTAACAAAAAAACGGTCCTGACAAATAAATAACGGTTAACTTTAATGATGTTTGAGTACGCTTTTAGCGATCGTAGCGATCTATAAACCACTGCTCCAGAGACTTTTTTTAGCATGTCTTTGCAGAACCACACCGCTAGCAATAACCCAAAGTATTCAGCTATAACGGTTGCAAGAGCTAAGCCCTGGGCCTGCATGTGTAGGACGTTGACAGCAATGATATCGAGCACAATATTCAATAAGTTAGTACTTACTAGCAAAATAAGCAGTACTTTGGTGTTCTGATTCCCGACAAACCATCCCAGTAATACATAGCTACACAATACAGCTGGCGCACCATAAATTCGGGTTTGTGCATAGGCTTGCGCTTGAGGAAGAACATGCTGTTCAGGGGCGAGCAAACTGAGTGAGAAATCAATAATAGGGCTTTGTAGTAGCAATAGCACACAGGCGATTACTAACGCGAGAATAATAGATTGCGCCAGTACAGTACGATTTGCCGAGCCCTCATCAGCACCGACTAATTGCGCGATCATTCCGGTTGTGCCCATCTTTAAAAAACCAAAAGACCAATACACAAAAGAGAAGATCGTGGTAGCGATAGCGACTGCCGCTAAAAAACGGCTATCAGGCAAATGACCAATGACCGCTATATCCACCAGCCCTAGTAAAGGCTGCGATATATTGGACAGCATAATAGGCCAAGATAGCAGCCAGATATGACGATAATCGCCGCGACTACCCTTAAAGCATAATGTCGCCATCAGTTTTGGTTAGCATATTTCTTGGGTAGTAAATAAATACCGACAAAAATAACCATCGCAGCAACCACCACAGAAGGCCCTGCTGGCGTATCGTACTCATAAGATGCGAGCAACCCCATCACCACACTCGCACAGCCAATTAACGATGCCAGACAAGCCATCTGCTCAGGAGATTTACTTAACGGGCGTGCACTTGCCGCTGGAATTATTAATAGTGAAGTAATCAGCAAAATACCGACGATTTTCATTGCCACAGCAATCACTAACGCGATCATCAGCATTAGCAATAAGCGCACACGTTCTATCTTCACACCCTCCACTGCCGCTAACTCCTCGTTGATCGTCATAGCAATCAATTGCGGCCAGTACCGATATAATAGCGCGAGGATAGCGAGACCACCGATAGCAATCCACACCAGATCTTGCGGCACAATCGCCAGTAAATCACCAAACAAAAATGCCATCAGATCAACCCTAGCATCCTCTATAAAAGATAAGGTGACTAAACCTAGCGATAGCGAACTGTGGGCCATGATGCCTAGCAAGGTATCAGTCGCTATAATGCGCTGTTTTTGCATC
Organism: Gammaproteobacteria bacterium AS21; assembly: GCA_038900335.1. GTDB lineage: Bacteria > Pseudomonadota > Gammaproteobacteria > Pseudomonadales > Balneatricaceae > Rs1. The sequence continues at coordinate 5,892 of JBBMRB010000021.1, forward strand.
GCAACTAATAATAGCGCCAATAGCAGACAGCAGCCGATGATAGCCAAGTTCATATTAATTTCTAAGAAAATACCGATAGCAACGCCTAGTAGCGCACTGTGCGCCAAGCTATCGCCAAAGTAAGACATACGACGCCAGACCACGAATGAGCCTAAAGGCCCTGCCACTATCGCTAGCCCGATACCACCAACTAATGCGTATATTAAAAAATCGTAATACATTTAGTGCTGACACTCCTGGCTGTGACTGTGCTCTGTCGCCTGTTCAGGCAGCACATCGCCGTGCAAATTATGGTCGTGGTTATGATGATGAGAATACAATGCCATGGTTTTAGCGCTCGCGGGCCCAAATAAATCGATATATGAGGGGTCGCTGGTGATTTTTTCGGGATGACCTGAGCAGCAAACGTGCTGGTTCATACAAATCACGTGATCCGTTGCCGACATCACTAAGTGTAAATCATGTGAAATCATCAACACGCTACAGCCTCGCTCTTTTCGGATATCTGATATCAGTTGGTATAACTCGATTTGACCGTTGATATCGACACCCTGTACTGGCTCATCTAGTACCAGTAATTGTGGCTCGCGCAATAATGCTCTTGCGATCATCACCCTTTGCATTTCGCCACCTGAGAGCCCATGTATAGAGTTATCTAGCAGTTTGCTAATGTTAACTGATTCAACGGCCTTCTCGATGTCCTGTTGACTAATATCTCGTGAAATTTTTAAAAAGCGCTTAACTGTCAGTGGGAACGTCTTATCTATATGCAATTTTTGCGGCACGTAACCGATAACTAAATCAGATTGTTTCCACACACTACCTGCTGTTGGCTTTACCAACCCCAATACTGTTTTAACTAAGGTTGTTTTACCCGCGCCATTAGGCCCAATAATCGTGGTAATACAGTTTGTGTGTAAATTAAATGTAACCTTTTTTACCACCTCCTTATCACCAAAGCTAACACTGACAGATTCTAATTTTACAATATCAGTATTCACCCTAAACCTCTGCCTTTAAACAATTAGGGCATTTACCCACTATTTCCACATGCTCGCGCTCTACTTTAAAGCCCATTTCACTGCTCACCTTCGCTATCGCACTGCCTAAAAGATCAGATTCTACTTCAACAGCGAGGGAGCATTGGCCACAAATTAAAAAACAACTGCTACATTGATGGCCTGGATGAGTGCAACCTATAAAGGCATTTAACGATGAAATCTGATGCACCAAACCCAACTCTTGTAAAAACTCAATAGCGCGATATACCGTGGGAGGAGCAGAGTTGAAACCTGCTTTTTTTATTTCAGGCAACAACTGATACGCTCCAATTGGCCGATGGCTTTGCCAGATAAGCTCTAGCACCAATTTACGTATTTTTGTAAATCTCTGCCCTCGCTCTGCACAAATTTTTTCGGCATTATCCAGCGCATCGCTAATACAGTGATGATGATCATGTTTAGATTGGAACGTGAATGTCAAAAGAGCCTCGCTATCGAACTTATGCAGCAATATAGTTGCTGTCAATATGCTTTAATGTAATAATTGTTATATTATAACTTTTTATCTCAGGCAGTACTAATGAAATTGCAACGCAAACTAATTTCTTGCTGGTTTACCATAGCCAGCTTCAGTGTTCTTCTTACCAGCTCACTTGTCCAAGCCAATAATTACGCGGAACCAGGCTTTATTTTAACCAGCGTTAAACCGCTACAATTTATCGCTGCCGATATTACTCAAGGTGTAATTGAAAGCCAGTATATCGTGCCTGCAGGTGCATCACCGCACGCATATTCACTGCGCCCATCTGAGATAAAAAGGATTAATGCTGCAAAAAGTATTTACTGGGTTGGGCCCCAGCTTGAATCTTTTTTAAGAAAACCATTCGCACAGCATCGTGATAAAAGTTTTGCCTTACTGGCCGCTTTTGAAAACAAAGCAGCAGTAACAGCAAAAACACCATTATTGGCTGAACTGACAGTAGAGCAGGATAATAATCATGAAGACCACGATCATGATGCCCAGCCGCATGAACTAAGCGAGAACCTGCAACATAATGGCCACCAAGATGAAGCAATAAGTCACGAAGAAGACGCTCGTGATGAGCACAATCATGAACATCAATTACAACTGCATATCCATGAGTACCAAGGAAGAGACCCGCATATCTGGTTAGACCCAAAACTAGCGCTTAGTATTGCTAACTTCATAAAGCAACAAACAACTATACTATACCCACAGCATCAAGCCTTATTAGAACAAAACTACCAGCGCTTTGCCCAACAAATCAATGCTGCAGACTTACAAATCAATGCTCAACTAAGTAATTTGCGCGCACTGGGGTTTGTGGTGTTTCACGATGCTTACGCTAGATTTATAGAATACTATCAGCTCAATCAAGTTGCCGCATTGACAATCAATCCAGCTAAACGCCCTGGCGCTAAGCACTTAGCGACTATAAGACAGTTATTAGATGAGACTAAGCCGGTCTGTATTTTTAGTGAACCACAATTTAATACCGCTGCTGTCACTTCAGTGATTCGTGATTTTCCGATTAGAGTAGGACAACTAGACCCATTAGCGATAGAGCTTGAGCCGCAACAAGATAGATACGCTCTTTTTCTAAAGAACTTTGCAGGGCAATTTGTTAAGTGTCTAGGTAACGAATCTTAAGCGTTTATCTAGCTTAAATGCGCTAGATAACGCATAACTAAGGCTATAGCGAGTCGTACTTATACGCTCGCTAAATGATTATCAAAGTGCATATTAGCACTTTTTGACAACAACTTTTTGCTGCCGGTACGAGGGTTTAGCTGATATAGCCTACCTTTACCGCTACTGACCACAAACTCATCAGCAACACTACTTGCAGCCAACCCACAGCCATCCCTTACTTTATATTTACCTAAAAATTTAGCGGTGCGCGTATCCCAAAATAGCACACTGTCGCCCCTAGGTGCCGATATCGCCATACAAGCTCCCGATAGATCAAAGCAGGCACTGCCACAATAATGCTGCAACAAAAAGTAATCATTATCTGCTATCTCTAAATAACGCAGACCGCTGGCCATATTGTGCACAGCGACAAGCGGTACCAAGTCCGTTTTATCTCCTTGATGCTGCATCGCTATCAACACATCATTATGCTGATTAATATCGATATGACGGATGCTCAATTTTGATAAATCAGCAGTTAGCTTCACCTGTTTAATTAACTCGCCGCTATCCATGTTCAGATAACTTAAATTTGATTCCATCGAGTCCAAATTGAGTTTGTCACGCCCTCGGGTATGGATACCACCATTGGCAATGACTAAGGTTTTACCATCTGTTAAAAACTTCATTTGATGAGGGCCTAAACCACCGCTAGGCCATTGTTTAAGTATTTTAAAATCGTCCTCAACATCCCTAACTACAACCTGCCCATCACTGGTTGTACTAATATTTTCAGTGGTATACAAATAACGACCATCTTGGCTAAATAGCATATGTCCACAAAAATGCTGATCTGGCGCTGGCACTATATTTTTCAGCAACTGCCCTGTTTGCATATCGACAACAATGACATACTGGCCTGGGCGCCGCGCTGCTACAAACAACCAAGGCTTGCCTGGATGCTTTAATACTTGGTGTGCACGCGCTGGCAGAGGGTAAACTAGCTTGTGTTCATTTAGCTTATTCATTACCACCAGCCAGTGTTGACCTTGATCATCGACACTGGCTGAGGCTAGCCACTGGCTGTGTTGCTCACTGTGTAAGCTATTAGCCTCTTGAGCAAGACTCGTTTCAAGCAAAGAGGCTGCACCTGCCAAGCTAGGCATAGCAGCCATAATTAACGTGCTCGTTAAATACTGATTAAATTGACGACGACGCAAGGGACTACCTATCTATATACGTTTCTACATTAAACAATTTGTCTAAGCCTAATCGCCATCACGACGATTAAAACCAAGGCTAATATCAAGCGGCTCCATTGCATCTATCAAACTATTACTTAAGTTTTTCAACTGCTGCTGCACTTGTACTAAATGATCGAACTGCTCTTGCTGATACTTCATATTTACAGGCTCAACCACCTCCGCTAGCGAGGCCTCTACTTGGCTAAACTGTTGTTCAATGCTTGCAGCTAATGGCGCCTGTGCTGATTCGATCAATAACTGCTCAATATCAGCGCTCTTAAGGCCGCTGTAAAGATGATGCAAACTAGCTAAGTTAGTGCGAATATTCTCTATCGATTGACCACTGCGCCAAGATTCACTCTTGCGCCAGCGCATGCGATCTAAGCTATCACCTAATGGCACCGCTAACTTCGCATCACTAATCGCTTCAATGGGCTCAACTAATGCTTTTAGCATCACCGTTGCAGCTTCAGCTGCCGATTCGTAAACACCATCTTCTTGATACTGCTGATAGTTTGTTAGCTCTGCTTGCCACTCATTGACTATCGCAGTGGTATTTTGCGCAACATGCTGCGATATAGCTTGTAACAATGTGCAATAGCTAGAATTAGTGGCTAATTGCTCCAGCATCTTTTTATCAAATAGCAACCTTTCAATCGCTGGGTAACCTTTGACAGCCACTGAGGCATCGGCAAAAAATTCATTATCAAAGCTACTTTTAGTATCAGACGCCAATGCCTCTTTGAGCAGTAAATTTAACTGTTTTCCGGCTAAATTCTTCTTATCAGGCCAGTATTGTAAGCTAAAGTTACGCATTAATAAGGTTACTGGGCCAAATTGAATATGTTGTGCTTTTTGCCACGCTTGTTGTGCCTGCTTAAACTGCTCGCGCGCACTATTAAGCGCCTGATCCGTCCCTAACTGACAATAGCTGTCGACATCCGTGGCCAATTTCTGCGATTGCGCTTGCAACGCTTGATAGTTAGGTAAAATATGTTGCTCTATTGCCTCTAGATTAAATGCCTGCCAGCGCGCCTCCTCTGGTGCGCTAGCATGAGCGGCCATGCTAATTGCTAATAAACTCAAGCCTGCAAAGTGATTCAGTAACATTTTCTTATACATTTATAGTGATTCCAAAAACTTGATTAATTGTGTTCTTTGCTCATTTTTCATAGTGACTACTTTATCACGTATCTCTTGCGCTTCTCCACCGTGCCACAGTATTGCCTCTAGCAGTGAACGTGCCCGGCCATCGTGTAAAAATTCAGTTTTGGCCGATACAGCCGCTGTTTTACCTATACCCCATAATGGCGCAGTACGCCATTCACTGCCATTCGCTGCAAATTCTGGCCTATTATCGGCCAGCGCCGGCCCCATGTCATGTAATAATAAATCTGTGTAAGGCCAGATTAGCTGACCTGCTTGCTCTGTCTCAATATCAGCCGTTGTTTTAGTGATAAATTTAGGCTGATGACAACTGGTGCAGCCGGTTTGATAAAACACAGCTTTGCCCGCTAATACTTCAGGATCATCAATATCTATTCGCTTAGGCACTGCAATATTGCGCACAAAGGTAAGCAACACCTCAGACATTTGCGGGGCAACTTCAACCCCTGCTAAATGAGTCGAGCGTCCATCTGGCGCATTGGTGCAGCGTGTTTGCAGTGCAGTACAATCTCCCTGATGACTGTTGTCCAACAACACAGTAGAGAGCCCCATATCAGTAGCAAATGCACTGCTATTTTGCTGATTTAGACTTGGGCTTCCAGCTTTCCATCCAAAGCGACCTATCTCAACGCTTTGACTTGAGTGTTGCCACACCCGGTTTGCCTTACCCGAAATACCATCGCCATCACGATCATCAATATCTTCAAGTGCGAGCAAGTCTTGTTCATCAATCGCTTCAAGCAAACCTAAACCTATCATTGGGTTAGCAACGCGTACCGATGTCATAGTGCTAGGATGTAGAGGGCCATATTTAAGATCTGTAATACTATATTTAGGATGGCGTAACACGGCTTGTTGCCCGCCATTAAGCTCAACAATTTGCTCTGTATACTCAATGTTAATTCGCCCTTCTGCCAACAGCCCCTGCATTGCAAAATCTTGCAGCTGCGAGCCATAATTTGGCTCATCTATTGACGGCACTTTAGCTGCAACAAGTAGCTGCTTTTGCTGCTCGTTTTGTGGCGCAATACTCAAGCGCATTAACATGGATATTGCGTTATCCTGGGGCCAATTTCCTGAAGGCACATGGCCTCTGCCACCACCAATATGACAACCCATACAAGAGCGCGCGTTATGCAGAGGCCCCAGGCCATCACTTGCTGAAGTAGATGAAGGTGAAAAGACCCAGAGCTTGGCAAAGATACTCTCGCCTATTTTGAAATCTAATTTATTACTGAAATCTAAATTATCGGCGGGTTGTAAGAATGCTTTTCTACCTTGTAGGTGACTATAAGCACCGCCGCCTGCATAAGCCTCGCCTGCCTCTGCTTGCTGATAGCTATCGGCAATAGTTGGTATTGAGCCAGCAACAGGTTGTGTCACTAACAGTGCAAGGAGCACAGATGAAGATACGGATAGTTTCAACAATGTGAGGCCCGTTATTATGCTTGCTGTAAAAGAACAATATTGATTGCTATAAAAACGCTAAATTAAATAATGAATTGTAAACTAGCAGTTAAAGCAAAAAAAGCCCAACATTAATGATGGGCTCTCTATTAGCGACAAGAAAAATTAACCGGTTGTGATACTTGTAGGGTTATCTAAACTATCAGACCCCTCTAGCTCAATCTTATCTAGCTCAAGCGCTTGAATAGCGGCTTCAATGCTTTTAGTTTGTACTGTCAATGCATCAACCACATCTTGTACCACTGCATTACCAGCATCATTGCCAGAACCAATTAACACATCAAAAGTATTACCTTTTTCCGCTTCATCAACCATCACTTGCATTTTAGCTTGTGTAGTATTTAGCTCAGACAGTAGCTGTTTATCAATGTTGCTAGCACTTTGTGAAACTAATGCAGACAAACTTGGTCCTTTTAATACACTGCCATCGACACGCGTGTATTGACCTGTATAAACATTTTTAATACTCATCGCATCATAGAAATGTGAGAAGTGGGTGTTATCTGAAAAGCAATCATGCTCTTCTTCAGGATCATGTACGATTAAACCTAATTTAATACGCTCACCGGCAAGTTCGCCGTAAGACAAGCTACCCATGCCTGTTAGCATAGTTGCGATACCGCCTTTTTCACCTTTAGCCGCTAGCTCTTTGCGCGCCGCACCTTCAGGTATCCAGTTAGCAGCCATCTCCTCTAAATCACTCACTAATAACTGCGTTGCTGCACTTAAATAGTCACGACGACGATCACAGTTGCCGTTGCTGCAATCTGTTAAGCTGTAATCTGTTGCAGGTCGCTTACCTGCACCTTTATTAGTACCGTTTAAATCTTGGCCCCAAAGTAGAAATTCTATCGCGTGGTAGCCTGTCGCTACATTTGATTCTACTTCGTCAATTTCTTGTAACGTTTCACTTAACAACTCAGGGGTAATATTCGTTGCATCAACCGATACGCCACCAATGGTTAACGTTTTATTAGCAATAATATTGGCAGTGTAAAAAGGGTTTTCATCTGATTGCGATCCATAGCCTTCATCAACATAATCAATTAGGCCTTCATCTAATGGCCACGCATTAACTTTACCTTCCCAATCATCAACAATAGCATTACCAAAACGATACGCTTCAGTTTGTTGATAAGGTACGCGAGCATTGATCCACGCTTTTTTAGCAGAGGCTAATGTCGCTTCACTTGGATTATCAAGAAATGCATCAATATTGATTTGTAATGCTTTCGCTGTAGATAGTGAATCTTCAAATGTAGCTTGTGCTATATCGCCGTAATGCTTTAATACTGCATCAGCAGTGGTAGCAGCACTAATAGTTGTAGATAAAGAGGCAAAGCCAATAGCGGCTGATAAAGCTAGCAGCGGAAAAGTTTTCATTGATGAACTCCGTATTTTATAATTAAGTAGGCAGCACATTGCTATATTAGCTGCCCTTACAAATAATCTATTTGCTGTTATTTTAAGCTGATAAAATAATAGATGATAATGTGTATCATTTCAATATGGTAATGATTATTAATAGAGTTACTTTTACAGATACCGGCTTTTTTATAGAAACTGTCCTAAATATTCATCAAATGCCTCGAATTTGACGCAAAATTGCGTAATTCACTGAGATTATGTATATAATCAAGCCATTTGCATTTTGGCTATTTATTTATATCAATATAATCTATAAAAATGATTCCTTATGCCTTATTTACTGAATAAACTTATATAAACGCTATCTGCTAAATATAATATTGAACTGCTTGCGTAGCAGTATCGCTTTTCATATTTGCAATACGGCCGTGAGTAATTTAAACCTATGAATAAAGTTATATATCCAGGTACTTTTGACCCGATCACCAATGGCCATATAGACCTAGTAGAAAGAGCCTCTAAACTCTTCGATAAAGTAACAGTTGCTGTGGCCTCTAGCCCGAAAAAGAAACCGTTACTGCCTATTGAAGAAAGAGTTAGATTAGCTCAGCTAGTGACTAGTCATTTAGATAATGTGGATATTATAGGTTTCGATTGTTTATTGGCTGAGCTAATACACACGGAAAAAGCTAATATCATTTTACGTGGCTTGCGAGCGGTATCTGATTTTGAATACGAGTTCCAGCTTGCTAATATGAACCGTCATTTAGCGCCTCAAGCTGAGAGTTTATTTTTAACGCCAGCAGAGCACTTGTCTTTTATCTCCTCTACTTTAATTAGAGAAATTTCGAGGCTAAACGGTGATGTAAGTAAATTTATTCACCCAGCTGTAGAAGCTGCATTAATACAGCACAACCAACAAAATAGGCTTGCGCTAGACAAGCTAAAAAAACCGTAGATAGCGAAGTAGCTATCACTAAAACAAACAAACCTTGTGAGCAATGAGGCTAGAAATGTCACTAATAATTACTGATGAATGCATCAACTGCGATGTATGTGAACCGGAATGCCCTAATGAAGCGATCTCTCCTGGTGAAGAGATTTATGAAATCGATATGAACAAATGCACTGAGTGTGTCGGCCACTACGACACTCCACAATGTGTTGAAGTGTGCCCTGTTGACTGTATCCCTAAAGACCCGGACAACGAAGAGACACAAGATCAGCTAATGGATAAATACCATAAGCTGACAGCTTAATTACCAAGGCTGTATTACTAAGGCTTAGCCACACACAGCCCAAACCATCACTCGGCTTTAAAGCTGAGTGATTATTTCAGATCTGCTCTATCCAACATTTTATACAGCTCAAACTCTTCATCCATACGCTGGCCAATCACATTGCCACGAGCTAAATGATGAGCATATTGCATGTGTAAGCAACGCACTTTATCCCACTGTGAGATACCACCAATACCGTAACGCTCGAACATTTCACTAAAGCCACGCAGCTCTATTGTCTGCCTATCTTGCTGCGTCATTTGCTCGCTGCGCTCACGCACGTAAGCTTGATGATTCTCATAGAACGCCTGTTTAAGGTCGGCATTTATTAAGATCTCTTCTTCAATTTTTTTAACCCAACCAGTGGTTTCAATAGAGCCAATCGCCTTTGATAAATCTCTTGAACACAGCCAATACAAGGTAGGGAAAGGCTTTTCATCGACGATACTTTGCATCTGTAATACCAAGGGCGTGCCATTTTTAGCTCTTACCGCTATTTTTACGATACCTTGTGGCTCGCGACCTATTTGCCAACTAATTGTTTCTCTATCTTCTTCTGTTAAATTCAACATATTGATTTTCTTATATTTTAAGATTAATTAAACTTGCCCGTAACGCTCATTACTGCTTAGCCAACGCTCGGTGATACTCGCTGCTAATGCTAAGTTAGTATTCACTTCTTGCGCTAGCTCTTGTACTTTATCCAAAAGATCTGCATCTCTTTGCAAATCGGCAATCTTAAACTGCATTTGCCCAGTTTGCTTAGTACCTAACACTTCTCCAGGGCCACGTATTTCTAAGTCTTTCTCGGCTATTTTAAAGCCGTCAGTGGTTTCGCGCATAATTTGCAAACGCTGCTTAGCTGTATAAGAGAGCGGCGCACGGTACATTAATAAACAAAAACTCTCAACAGATCCTCTACCGACACGACCTCTTAATTGATGTAATTGTGACAACCCTAAACGCTCTGGATTTTCAATGATCATCACACTTGCATTTGGCACATCAACCCCTACCTCAATAACGGTGGTCGCGACTAGCAAGTCCAATTGATAACCGCCATGGCCGCCTTTAAACTGCTGCATCACGCTCGCTTTCTCCGCAGCTTTCATCCGCCCGTGCACTAAACCTATGCGTAGCTGTGGCAACTGCTGCTGTAATTGCTCTGCAGTTACCTCAGCAGCTTGGCACTGTAAAGCGTCAGACTCTTCTATCAGTGTACACACCCAGTAAACTTGTCTTTTTTCGAGACAGGCTTTACGTACTCGCGCTATCACTTGTTCGCGCCTATCATCGCCAATCACAACCGTTTTAACAGGCGTTCTACCTGGGGGCAACTCATCTATGATGGAATTATCCAAATCCGCGTAAGCACTCATTGTCAGCGTTCTAGGGATAGGTGTGGCCGTCATGATTAACTGATGCACTGCCTGGCCTGCATCAATGCCTTTTTCTCGTAAATTCAAACGCTGATCAACACCGAACCTATGTTGCTCATCAATCACCACTAAGCCTAAATTATTAAAAATCACACTGTCTTGAAATAATGCATGAGTTCCGACCACCAGCTGAGTAGTACCACTGGCTAGTTTCTCTAACTCACTTTCACGTTTTTTACCTTTAATCTTCCCACTTAGCATACTGACAGTAATACCCAGTGGCTCGAACCAGGAACTGAAGTTAATTAAATGCTGCTCTGCAAGTATTTCAGTAGGCGCCATTATGGCTGCCTGGCAATTATTCTCCACTGCTTGCAGTGCTGCTAAGGCTGCCACTACAGTTTTACCTGAACCAACATCGCCTTGCACCAGGCGCAGCATCGGTATGCTTTTTGTTAAATCTTGCGCAATATCACGTCCGACGCGCTGCTGAGCATTAGTTAATGTAAAGGGCAGTTGCGCTAGGAACTGTGCACACAACACTCCAGGCTGAGTAAAAGCTGCACTGACAGAGCTCTGTATTTTGCGCCGTATATTTAACAAACTTAAATGATGAGCAAGCAGTTCTTCTAATGCCAATCGGCGCTGCGCAGGATGCAAACCACTAGCAAGCGCTTGTATATCAGCATTTGCAGGTGGAGCATGTAAATACAATAATGATTTTTGTAGATTTGGCAGCGCCCATTGCTGCCTTATATGCGACGGTAGCAGCTCAACGAGCTCTCCACTTTTCAGCCAATCAAGTGCCTGTGCTATTAATGCTCGCACTCTGCCTTGTTGCAGGCCCTCGGTCATCGGATAAACAGGTGTCAGGCTCTGTTCAGTAACCGCCGGCATATCCTCATCGGTGACCTTGTATTCAGGGTGCACCATTTCCAAACCATTTGGACCCGGTCTTACCTCGCCAAAGCATCTGATAGTCCTACCTTGTGCTAAGTTATTCTTCTGCGCGGCACTAAAGTGAAAAAAACGCAGTGTTAAACTGGCACCACTGTCATCTTTTATTCGGCACAACAAGGTACGCTTCTTTGCCAACTTAATTTCATTGAGCATCACCTGTGCTTCAACCACCGCTTCATCACCTACCTGTAACTGGGCAATAGTTTTAACACTAGTCCTGTCTTGATAGCGCGTCGGTAGATGAAACAGTAAATCTTGCAGCGTGGCGATTCCCAATCTTTCAAGCTTATTGACCATAGCTGCGCCAACACCTTTTAAAACACTAACTGATGGAGATTGACTGGTTGTCGTCATTAATTAATGCTGCCTTCTCTAGCCAGTTTATTTAACGCGCTCAGCAATGCATTAATCGCTTTCGTTCGCGGAAAACTAGCACGCCAAGCCAGGGCAACTGTTCTGCCTGGTACTGGCGCACTAAAAGGCACTGTTTTAAGGCCATCATTAGCTGAGCCTTTCGCAGCACTTTTAGGAATAACACTACTGCCTAAGCCAGAGGCAACCATCATTCTAATAGTCTCTAGCGAGCTGCCCTCTGTCGCTTTATGTTGCTGGTTAATCACTTGCTGCAAAGACATATAGGACTCTAGTATTTGATCTCTAAAACAATGCCCTTCCCCTAACATTAAAAGCTCTGTATCCGCGAGCTGCGCTGTCGATATTTCTTTGCGCTCACACCAGGGGTGATCTTGATTTAACAACATCAAAAAATCTTCACGATAAAGCGTTGAAGTAACGATATCGGGCTCACTAAAAGGCAGCGCGACTATAATCGCATCAAGCTTGCCCTCTAATAACTTAGCTCTTAGCCCACGCGTAAAATTCTCTTCTATGTACAACGGCATTTTCGGTGCTATTTCGCGCATTGCATGCACTAGATGAGGAAACAAGTATGGCCCGATGGTATGGATGGCACCCACTTTCAATGGCGTATTTAGCTGGTCTTTATTGGACAGCGCTATCTCTTTAATTACTTGCGCTTGAGCTAGCGTTAGCTTGGCTTGCTCAATAATCGCCCTACCAATATCAGTGGTTTGCACACTGCTTTTTTTACGCTCGAAAATGGCGACGTTTAACTCTTGTTCTAATTTCTTGATAGCCACAGAAAGTGTAGGCTGGCTAACAAAACATATTTCTGCCGCTTTACCAAAATGCTCTGTTTTAGCTAATGTCACTATATAACGCAATTCAGTCAACGTCATAACATTCCTCAACCTAGTTTTAAAAATTCTTGTTACGCTTGTTTGCACTATGTAGTCATTGTTGCTTTCAAGCCCTACTTTGATGTTGTTACTATGCTTTAAAACAGACCATAACTAAAGAGTATAATTATAAACCATGAAGAAGTTTAATATTCTCATTGCCGGTTGCGGTGATGTCGGCACAGCAACTGCCAAATTATTAGCAAAAAACCATCGTGTCTATGGTTTGCGCCGTTCAACAAAAACGCTGGCAAACGACATCACTGCGATACAAGCTGACTTATCTAAACCAGAAACGCTTTCGCAATTGCCTGATATAGATATCGTTATCTATTGTGCTGCGCCCTCTAATTCAACACAAGAAAACAGGATAAGCAACTACCGTCAGACCTACTTAACAGGCTTAAGCAACTTATTAGCAGCATTAAAAAAGCCAGCTAAACATCTGTTCTTTACATCCAGCACCAGCGTATACCATCAACATGAGCATCAATGGGTCGATGAAAAATCTAGCACGCAGCCTCAATCTGAAACCGCTAGAATTATGCTTTTAGCAGAGCAGCAAGTTAGCTGTGATAGCGCCAGCGCTGCTACTATTGTTAGATTTGGCGGTATATATAGCGCAAACAGGCTGCATTTTTTCAAACGTGTTGCAGCAGGTCAAAGCTACGATGCGAACCCTATACAATACTCAAACAGAATCCATCTAGATGATTGTGCCGGCATATTGAGTCACCTCGTTAACAAGCTAGCTAATAATGTGGCGATTGCACCACTGTACCTCGCCTGTGATAATAGCCCTGCGCCCTTAAGCGAGGTTAGCCAATGGATTACTCAACAGTTACAGGTAACACCCTCAAGTGTAGCACCTAGTCGCAACACCGGCAGCAAACGCTGTAATAACCGTTTAATTATAGAATCAGGTTATCGTTTTATTTACCCATCCTTTAAAGAGGGTTATCGGGACGCTGTGCAACAGCATTTGCAAATGGAAAATATTGAGTCTTTATAGTGGGCTTAATTTAATCGTCGATACACAATATGTGATATTTGTTATTCGCATTAATTTGGACAATACTTTACAATTACGTTAAATAATTAGCTATTCAGAGAAGGAACATTATGTCTGATCACAACGAAAGAGATTCTACTGGACCGATTTGGGTCATCTTCAATTTAGTGGCATTAGCCTATGTCACAATGCCAGTATCGATTGGTATTTATAAATACGTTTTATAATATCCGCTAGCGGACATACAGGTACTGGCCGAGCTATCAAGCGCTGCCAGTACGTTTTTTATTAGTTCACAATAGCTCAAATATTTATTGCGCTGCCACTATCGTTTGAACACTATCAGCTGTACCCATCAGCAACACATCGGCATTGCGCTGAGCAAATAGACCATTAGTTACCACACCGACAATGCCATTAATTTTTTGCTCTAAATCTGCTGGGCGATGAATATCTAAATTGTGAACATCGATAATCACATTACCGTTATCTGTCACTACTCCCTGGCGATAAATAGGCTGTGCATTTAGCTTAGCTAATTCTCTTGATACATATGATCTTGCCATCGGAATAACTTCAACAGGCAATGGGAAGTCCCCTAATACATCTACTTGTTTAGTATCATCGACAATACAGACAAACTCTTTGGCGACTGCCGCCACTATTTTTTCTCTTGTCAGTGCTGCGCCACCGCCTTTGATCAAATTAAGCTGTGGATCAAACTCATCGGCACCATCGACATAAACAACAAGTTCGTTAACATCATTTAACTCATAAACCGGTATGCCAATCTGTTTAAGCCTACTCGCAGTTTCATTTGAGCTAGCTACCGCGCCATCAAACAAATGCTTAATTGCCTCTAGCTCTTGGATAAAAAAGTTAGCGGTGGAGCCCGTGCCCACACCTATAATACTGTCCTTTTCTAGCTTTGCAGTAATGTATTGTATCGCAGCTTTAGCTACGCCAAGCTTCATTTCGTCTTGAGTCATATCAGCACTTTTTAAGATAGGGAGCGTATGTGTTTATGCGCTCGTATTGAGAAAAATAAATTATACCTTCGTTTACATCAAGTCGACAGCACAGATAGCCAGATCTATTGATATAGTAAATAGATTAAGTCTGTTTTTTCCACGCTCTCTATAGACGATAGCCTATTCTACTTGTAGCATTAACGACACCAAGTGCAAATTGACAATCACTTCATTTACTCTCAACTAACAATAGACTCATACTATGCCTAATCCCTATATCAAAAAAATCCTTAAAGCTAGAGTGTATGATGCCGCCATTGAAACCCCTTTAGATGAAGCGACACTGCTATCTAAACGACTAGGTAATAAAGTATTACTTAAACGAGAAGACCTACAGCCGGTTTACTCGTTTAAATTGCGTGGCGCTTACAACAAGATGGCCCAGTTGACAGAAGCCGAGCGCAGTGTTGGTGTTATTACTGCATCAGCAGGAAACCACGCTCAAGGCCTCGCTATGTCAGCACAGATAATGGGCGCTAAAGCCATTATCGTCATGCCTAAAATTACACCGAGCATTAAGGTTGATAATGTTCGCGCGCTTGGTGGTGAAGTTATTTTACACGGTGATAATTTTGATACCGCCAAAGCTCACGCCGAGCAGCTATCAGCAGAACATGGCTATACATACTGCCCGCCTTTTGACGACCCCGATGTCATTGCAGGCCAAGGCACTATCGCTATGGAGATACTCAAACAATACAGTGGCAACATTGATGCTATTTTTGTACCTGTCGGCGGTGGCGGCCTTATCGCAGGGATAGCTGTCTATATTAAATACCTTAGCCCAAGCACTAAAATCATCGGCGTTGAATCAGCTGAATCTGCTTGTTTAAAAGCGGCCTTAGATGCAGGTGAGCGCGTAACACTACCTTATGTCGGTGTGTTTGCTGATGGCGTGGCAGTAGCCACCATTGGCGAGCATACTTTTAAAATTGCTCAAGAGTTTGTCGATGACGTCATTACAATTGATACCGATGAGATCTGCGCGGCCCTCAAGGATATTTTTGATGACACTCGCTCCATTTGCGAGCCTTCTGGCGCGTTAGCCGTTGCAGGGTTAAAAAAATACGTACAGCAAAACAACATTCAAGGCCAGACCTTTGTTGCCATTAACTCTGGGGCTAATATGAACTTTAGCCGCTTGCGTAACATTGCTGAAAGAACGGATCTTGGTGAAAAAAGAGAAGCTCTGTTTGCTGCTAAGATTTCTGAAGAGCCAGGTAGTTTCCAAAGATTCTGTGATGCCCTAAGCAACCGAAACATTACTGAATTCAACTACCGTTACAGTGACACCAAGACAGCTAATATATTAGTGGGTGTGACTACTGACCCAAATACTGATGAAAAAGATCGACTGTTAACTGAGCTTAAAAACACCGCTATACCAGTAGAAGACCTATCTGATAATGAAGCAGCTAAGATTCATATTCGTTATATGATTGGTGGACACAGTGTTCGCAAAGATTGCAAAGAGCTGGTTTTTAGATTTGAGTTTCCCGAAAGACCCGGTGCACTAATAAAATTTTTAGATGCTGTTGGCGGTCGTTGGAACATCTCTATGTTCCACTACAGAAACCATGGATCAGACTACGGACGAGTGCTAGTCGCTTTTCATACCAATACTAGCGACAATACTGAGCTGTACTCATTTTTGAATGATGTTGGTTACCACTACGTTGAAGAAACAGATAATGCAGCCTTCAATCTATTCTTAAGCTAGCACTACATTGCAGCTATGTTTTAATTGCGACATAGCTGCTCCCTCCTCACGTTTTTAGTTTGTTTGTTCCCTCTTGTTTTGATGTTTAAGTTAAAGCTTCTTTACTGGCACATCTGCCGAATAAATCAATCCTTTTTCTTTAAACACTAGGCAAGTATGGACCAGTAAAGAAACCAAACCCCAACTCAAACCAACAACCACGCCTATATCAACTATCGCGCGCCACGGCATTGGCACAAAACCCATAAGCTGTATTAACAAGTATATACCGATAGTAAACGACCAGATAAAAATCATTCTTCTTCTATGGGCATCAAAAAAACCTAAGCAGAAAAATGGCGCTAACACACATCTCAGCACAGTCGCATTACGATATAAAAAATATATACGTGCAGCCACTCTTGGCGAGAAGCTTTTTTGGAAGCCCTTGTACCCTTCAAAATAGGACATAAAAAATACCCAACCAGCCAGCACCAACCAGTTAAGTACTGTAAGTGACACAGGCTCTAATTCTAAGGCGATATTAGATAAGCGAAAAATTGCGCTCGCAAGAAAAATAACGACACCTACAAAGCCCCAAACTGCAGCGGTGATTCCCAACACTATACATCTATCCTGTTTAAACTTTTCATGAGCAGCCAATGTTTCACGTGAAACAAGTATTTATAAACTTTCTCTTACCGCATTAATAACGCTATGTGTTTGCGGCCTAACACCACGCCAAATATAAAATGACTCAGCAGCTTGCCCTACCAACATACCCAGCCCATCAACAGCCTTTAATGCACCTAAACTAAGCCCCCAGTCATTAAACGCAGTAACATCCTTGGCATACATCATGTCATACAAAACAGTGTCGCTACCGACGATAGAGGCTGCTAAGGGTAATTTTTGGTTAGACAGCGTACTAGACGTACCATTAATAATTAAATCATATTGATCAACTAAATCGCTAAATTGGCAAACATCGATATTAAAATGATTAATGAAAACTTGAGCCAGGGCTTCAGCTTTAGCAACTGTCCTATTTGCAACCGTGATTGATAGCGGCTGCTGATCTATAATCGGCTTGAGCACACCTCTAACAGCACCACCTGCTCCTAGTATCAATACTTTTTTATTAGCAAAACAGAAGCTTTGATTATTTATTAAATCTGCAACTAAACCCAAGCCATCGGTGTTATCGCCAACAATTTTACCATTGATGTAACTTAGAGTATTAACAGCACCTGCCAGGCTCGCACCAGCTGACAAAGTATCACAAGCCGCCCAGGCATCCTCTTTAAATGGAACGGTGACATTAGCACCTAAGCCGCCATTTTCGAAGAAAGCTAACAATTGCTTTTTAAAATCATCTAGCTCAAATCGCAAAGCAGTGTACTGCATATTCTGCTCTGTTTGCTGTGCATATAGGCCATGAATAAATGGGCTTTTAGAATGCGCTATCGGATTACCGATAACAGCATATTGATCTTTATTAATACGCATATTCACCTAGTATAAAATTATAACCAGTCTCTTGGCTGTAAGTATTTAGTAAGCAGTTCCTGCTCACGCGAGCCCTCTTCAATCTGGTAGTCATAGCTCCATTTAACTAATGGCGGCAACGACATTAATATAGACTCGGTTCTACCATTGGACTGTAAACCAAAAAGAGTCCCTCTATCATAAACTAGATTAAACTCAACGTAGCGGCCGCGACGATGTAACTGAAAATCTCTTTGCTGATCACTGAACGCACTGTTCTTACGCTTTTCAACAATAGGCACATAAGCCTTGGTAAAGGCTTTGCCTACCGATTGAGTTAAGGCAAAACTTTGCTCGAAACCCAACTCATTTAAATCATCAAAAAATAATCCGCCGATACCACGCGCTTCATTACGGTGCTTGATATGAAAATAATCATCGCACCATTTTTTGAATTTTGGATAGAGCTCTGCAGGGAAGCCACTACAGCTTTCAAAAGCGCTCTGATGCCAATGCTGACAATCTTCTTCGTATCCATAGAAAGGCGTTAGATCTAAACCGCCACCAAACCACCAGATCGGCTCTTCATTGGCCTTATCGGCAATAAAGAAACGTATATTAGCGTGCGAGGTCGGAACATGCGGGTTATGCGGGTGGATAACGAGAGATACGCCCATCGCTTGAAAACTTCTACCAGCCAATTCAGGTCGACTAGCACTGGCTGACGGTGGCAGGTTATCACCATAAACATGCGAGAAATTGACCCCGGCCTTTTCAAAAACCGTACCGTTATCTAACACTCTAGTAACACCAAAGCCGCCCTCTGGCCTATCCCAGCGATCTTCAACGAATTTTTTTCCAGTATCAACTTGCTCTAGCTCTGAACATATACTGTCTTGAAGTGATAATAGGAAGGATTTAACTGATTCGATATCAACTTTTTGCATGAAGATTAACCTTTAAATGGAACAAAACTTAAAGCCAGTTTAAGACCTTAAAACAACCGCGCTGGACAGATCAATGATTTGGCTTGGCTTATCGTTAGCGCCTAATTCGCCTTCAACGTAACAGCCAACTTGTAAATCAAAGTAACTTTGGCATTGCTGCAAACTAAGAGCAGGAGAAAAACCACTAGGGTTAGCAGAAGTTGAAACAATCATACCGTCAAATGATTCACACAATGCCTGCACTAAAGGATGAGCGCTAATGCGAATAGCGACAGCACTATGCTGCCCTTTGATATGCCTAGGAATAATGTTTAGCTTATCTTCAATAAGCCACGTAGTCGGCTGTGCGCGCGGCTCTAACAACCGAGCCTGTAGATCATCGGGCAAATCAAGATACAAATCTTGCAACTGATCAACATTGGCAGCAACAAGAATCAGGCCTTTGTCTACATGCCTATTTTTGAGCTGCAATAGTTTAGCGACAGCTTCGCTGTTATAAGGATCACAGCCAACTCCCCAAACAGCTTCTGTTGGGTAAGCTATGACGCCACCTTGTTGTAGCGTCATAACTGCTTCATCTAATTGAGATGACATACTTTACTTAGATTTCACCGTTTGCGATTTGTTGTTGCAGAGCTTTATCTTTGGCAATAACAGCAGCGGTATTAGCACTTCTTTCATCGCGAATACGACCTGCTAAGGCTTCATCTTTAACAGCCATAATTTGAGCTGCTAGGTAAGCTGCATTTTTAGCACCCGCTTTACCAATGGCTACCGTAGCCACTGGGATACCACCTGGCATTTGCACTGTAGATAACAAAGCATCCAAACCATCTAAAGATGATTCGATAGGCACACCAATGACAGGCTTAGTTGTTGCAGCAGCAACAGCGCCAGCTAAATGCGCAGCCATACCAGCAGCACAAATAAAGGCCACTGCGCCACGTTGATCTGCACTAGTCACATATTCATGCGTGTAAGCAGGCGTACGGTGAGCAGAACTTACTTTGATTTCAAAGCTAACATCTAAGCTGCGCAATACAGCAATAGACGATTTCATTACTGGCAAGTCAGAATCTGACCCCATAAGAATAGCGATAAAAGGTTTAGACATAATAGAACTCCACTAATTAATAAAACATTGGCGCTATTGTCCATTTCTATACAACCAATTTCAACTATTTGTGAATCTATTTGTCATCTGCGTACAAAACCGCCGTTGATATTTTCAACCAAACCTAACAACT
The DNA here is from genome assembly GCA_038900335.1 of Gammaproteobacteria bacterium AS21. GTDB lineage: Bacteria > Pseudomonadota > Gammaproteobacteria > Pseudomonadales > Balneatricaceae > Rs1. The sequence goes on from JBBMRB010000021.1 coordinate 26,095, forward strand.
CTAGCTCGACCATCACTGTTGACAAAACATCAACGCGAATTTTTGCCAGTAACGCAATCTGCTCAAGCGTTTGTGCACTATCATCAACACAGCACAAAACCGCTGCCGCCATTGCATTTATTGGTTGCTCATTAGCTGCGCTGTGTTGATTGTTAACTGCAGGATCAGTCATTAGATTGGCAATAATAGAGCGAGCTCTATCAGGGTATTCTTGCAGAATATCTTCTACCGTTTGCACAAGCTTAGCGCCATCTGCAATTAATTGATGGCAACCGTGGCTTCCTAAAAAGTCTATTGATCCAGGAATTGCAAACACATCTCTATTTTGCTCGATGGCCATCCTTGCAGTAATTAGTGTGCCACTTTTAGGGCGAGCCTCTACCACTAACACACCTAAAGATAGCCCGCTAATGATTCTATTGCGACGCGGGAAGTTAACAGCGCGAGGCGCACTACCTGGAAAATATTCAGACACCCAACAGCCTTGCTCCAAAATAGCGTGTGCCAGCTTAGTATTTTGTTTTGGATAAATTATATCTAAGCCTGTACCCATCACAGCAATGGTAGGAAGCGCTCTATCAACAGCGGCGCAATGGGCAGCACTATCCACGCCGTGTGCCAAGCCACTGGTAACAGCAAAGCCATTTAGCAGTAGATCATCAGCTAACTTGTAAGCATGCCTAAGACCGGATGGTGAGGCTTTTCTACTACCGACGATCGCGATTTGATCTAAATTAAGCACACTAAAGTTACCTTTGTAAAACAGTAGCAAAGGTGCATCTGGGATCTCGTGTAACAAGGCTGGGTAATCTGTGTCTAGGTAGCTCGATAGTGAGATATGATGCTCTAGCAAGGCACATTCTATACTATCAATTTTATTGACTAATGCACCTGTGCCATTGATAAAATCAACTATGCTAGTGACATTATTTTTAGATAAAACAGTATTAAAGCAGGACTCATTTAAACTGTCTGCAAGCTCTATATTGCTAAGGATGCTGCGTACAGCTTGCCTACCTACTCTAGGCAAACAAGTTAACGCTAATATTAGCTTAGTTTGTTGAGATAACATACCTACTCCTTCAGGTGATATTATCCGCTATCTAAGAGACTAACCCTCTTCCTAGTACTTGCTCTACCTTTAAAGCAGAGCTCAACGAGTGATTTTAAAAATCAATTGCCTTAAGTGTGGCACCTGGGCTGATTGGTTTTGCTGATTCTAAAATAATGGCGTAGCTGATATTTTCAAAAACATTAACCACCATTAATTTACCGATAACTTGATTATCTATTAATACTATTTCTTTGGTTCTAGGATCTTCAACCTTTAAAGGTGCATCCACAATGTTAAATACATGCCCTGCATAAACCGCTGCATCAAGTCCCATATTAATAACAACACTATCGAACCTAGACGCTTTATGAACATTACTGGCAATAGCAATAATCTCACCCTTAAGATCTTTTGGCGCCGGTGCTAAATAATAAATTGGCTTTAAGTCCAACTCACTGTGCCTGACAACAATATCACCGTTACGTATCAAGTCATTGGCTTTAACGACTACCGCCTTGTTAATTTCACCGTCTTGATTGCTAATAGTTAACATACCGACATTCACTATTTCTGTATTCGTGCTATCCAAACCAAATTTAGCATCATAGACCTGACCTAATCTATAGACATCATATTGATCTACTTCTGGATCTAACACACCTCTAACGTACACTTCATCGCCCTTGCCGACAAGGGAGTTCAAACCTGCTGTAGATAGTACGTAAGGCATTTTTTTAAGTAACTGGGAGGCAACTATTGTGTGGCCAACGACAAAAGGTTTAAGCGCATAATCTGCTATAGCGGTTATCGGTGCTCCATAGCCCTCTCTTATCTTGGGGCTAAGCTTAGTAACAGAGCTTTTGTTTTTAGTTAAATAAGGTTGGCCATTTCTATACTCTAAATAAATAACGTCTTTAGGGTATATTAAATGAGGGTTACTAATTTGATTGTTATTTTCCCATATACGCGGCCAAAGCGACGGTGATTTTAAAAACACACCCGCTATATCCCAAAGCGTATCGCCTTTCTTGACCACATATTCATTGGGGTGATTATCTTGTAAAGCTATATTTGCTGCTGTTGCATTAGAGCCAATCACACCTGCTAACATTAACGCTATTGTCATTCGTTTTAACTGCTTCATAAGACCTCAAGGAAAACATTTGCTCTGAACAAAATATACACTACATTAAATCGCTTTATTATAGTTCAAAAAAGTCGAAATTTATCTAACCATTGTAGTTGAAGTCTAAGTATAATAGATAACTTTATAAAGTAAATTTACAGACGGTTACCAACATGGCTCTACTACCTATATTAACATTCCCCGATAATAGACTTCGCACCATAGCAAAAGATGTTACTGAGTTTGACGAAAATCTATTAACTTTAATCGAAGACATGCTAGAAACCATGTATGACGCTCCCGGTATTGGCTTGGCGGCATCACAGGTTGATGTCCATATACGCTTAATCACTATTGATTTATCTGATGATGGTGATGACCCGTTAATACTGATAAACCCAACAATAGAGATATTAGATGAAGACTCAGATAAAATGTCTGAAGGCTGTTTGTCTATCCCAGGTTTCTATGAAGAAATCACTAGGCCTAAACACATTAGAGTTCACGCTCAAGATGTTAAGGGTGAAAAATACAGCTTTGAAGCAACTGAGTTGTTAGCTGTGTGTATACAGCATGAGATGGACCATCTTGATGGTAAACTTTTTGTTGACTATTTATCCAAATTAAAAAGAAACAGAATTAAATCTAAATTAGAAAAAAGTCTAAAAAGAGCTTAATGCTCTACCCTCTAATTTCACACAAACAAACCCCACATAATCAATTGATGAGAATATGCCTGAAAAGTTAAATGTCGTTTTTGCTGGAACCCCAGATTTCGCAGCTCAAAATTTACAAGCCCTGCTAGAGAGTGAGTTTAATGTTATTGCTGTATATACGCAGCCCGATAGACGCTCAGGCCGGGGTAAAAAAATTACATTTAGCCCAGTAAAACAATTGGCAATAGCTAATGATTTACCGATATATCAACCCGAAAACTTCAAATCAGCTGAAGATGTAGCAGCTTTAGAATCACTCAATGCTGACATCATGGTTGTAGTAGCCTACGGCATATTACTACCACAAACTGTATTAGATACTCCAAGGCATGGCTGTATCAACGTTCATGCATCATTATTGCCTAAATGGCGTGGCGCTGCCCCTATTGAGCGCGCATTAATGTCTGGTGATAAACAGACAGGTGTCACCATCATGCAAATGGACAAAGGCTTAGACACCGGTGATATGTTGGCAAAAGCTTACTGTGATATTAGCGATACAATGACTAGTGCTGACCTTTATACTGCCCTAGTACCTCTTGGCTCTAATGCATTAATTGCAACATTAACTGATTTTTCTAATGCAAAAATAGTGGCTGAAAAACAAGATGACAATCTCGCTTGTTATGCCAAGAAACTATTTAAAAAAGAAGCTGATATTAATTGGTCACTGCCTGCGGATGAAGTTTCTAGACACATTCGTGGTCTATCTCCACGCCCTGTGGCTTTCTCTAGTTTAAATGGGCAAATTATTAGAGTGTGGCATGCGGTTGTTGCAACGAATCAAGATCACAGCGAAATCGCCCATAGCTGTGCCGTTAGCGGTACTATCTTAGCCGCTGACAAATCTGGCATTCAAGTTGCCTGTGCTAATAACACAAGCGTACTAATTACGCAGGTACAACTTCCTGGTGGCAAGCAACTAAAAGTCAGTGACATTATTAATTCGCGAAAAGACTTTTTTTCTATTGGCACTATTTTCAAACAAACTGAAGAATTATGATGAATGCTAGACACGCCGCCATACTAGTTATAACACCGCTGCTCAACCAATCAAGTTCTTTAAAATACTCACTTGCCAAGCACTCAACTCTTTGCTCAGCTGAAGAAAAACCTTTTCTTCAGGAGCTTTGTTACGGCTCTTTACGGTACTACCCGCAGTTAGAAACTATTATAGCGCAACTGATTACCAAGCCACTTAAACACAAAGATAACGATGTTTATGCGATCATAATGATTGGTATCTATCAGCTCTACAAAATGCGAGTTGCTGAACATGCCGCTATTAGCGAAACGGTTCAATTGTGTAAAACGATTAAAAAGAATTGGGCCACAGGTTTGGTAAATGCAACGCTTCGTAATTTCCAGCGAAGCAAAGAAGAGCTTCTTGAAGAGCTTTGCGGCAACGATCCATATTTTATATACAATCACCCTAGCTGGTTTATAGAAAAACTTAAGGCAAACTGGCCTGATCAATGGCAAGATATTTTAGCGGCAAACGACGATCACCCTCCTCTTACTTTAAGAGTTAATACACGCAAAGTTTCACGTGAAACATTTTCTAAACAGTTAGCAGATAGCGGCATTGAATCCTGCATAAGTTTGCACTCAGACCAAGGCATATACCTTAGCAAACCAACTGATGTAACGAAGATAGAGGGTTTTAATGAAGGCTTGTTTAGTGTTCAAGATGAAGCAGCACAACTAGCGGCTAGCTTACTTGATATTAAAAATGAAGATAATATTTTAGATGCCTGTAGCGCCCCTGGTGGCAAGTTACTACATATTCTGGAATTGACACAAGACTCTAGTGCTAGAGTACAAGGTCTAGAGTTAGAGCAAGCACGCGCAGATAAGATAACCGAAAATTTTCAACGCTTGAATATCAACTGTGAATTACACATTGCAGATGCAGCAAATAAAGAATGGTGGGACACAGTACTATTTGACAAGATTTTACTCGACGCTCCGTGTAGTGCTACAGGGGTTATCAGAAGAAACCCTGACATAAAACTATTAAGAAAATCGGAAGACATTCATCAAACTGCTAAACTACAAATGCAGATTCTGACCAACTTATGGACCACTTTGAACAATGGCGGTCGTTTGGTATACGCTACCTGCTCGATATTTACGCAGGAAAACGAAAAAATTATTCAGCAGTTTTTGAAAAACAATGAAGATGCCAACCATGTGTTAATTGACTCCAACTGGGGTACAACAAGGGAATATGGTAAACAGCTCTTCCCTAGTAAAAACCTAAATGATGGTTTCTACTATGCTATCTTAGAAAAAAAACACACACAGCAGCATTGAGAAGATGCCTACTAACAATATAAAGACGAGCGATATATGAAAATTATAATTCTTGGAGCCGGTCAAGTTGGTGGCACTCTAGCTGAGAACCTGGCCAGTGAATCAAACGACATAACTATTGTAGATACAGACTCAGAAAGACTACGTGAACTGCAAGACAGATTAGACATAAGCACTATTGAAGGCGTTGCTTCCTACCCTAGCACCTTAGACAGAGCAGGTGCTGAAGATGCAGACATGCTTATCGCTGTAACAAGTAGCGATGAAGTCAATATGATTGCCTGTCAAATCGCACAGACGATGTATAACACACCAACAAAGATCGCTCGTGTGCGCAGTTATGATTATATCAAACATGCAGAGAGCATTTATTGTAAAGGTGCGATCCCGGTCGACGTTATTATCAGCCCGGAACAACTCGTTACTAAAAATGTTAAACGTTTGATCGAGCGCCCAGGCGCATTACAAGTACTAGATATAGCATCAGAAAAAGCGCAGTTAGTAGCAGTCAAAGCCTATTATGGAGGCCCTCTTGTCGGGCGCCAAATTTCGTTTTTAAAAGAGCACATGCCAAATGTTGATACGCGTGTTGCTGCCATATTTAGAAAGGATCGACCGATCACACCAGAGGGTGATACCGTAATAGAAGTCGATGATGAGGTGTTTTTAATCGCCGCAACTGAAAATATATTACCCGTCATGAGTGAGCTTCGCCGTCTAGAAAACCCCTATAAAAGAATCCTGATAGCCGGTGGTGGTAATATTGGGGCGAGGCTTGCCGCATCTATTGAAGATAATTTTCAAGTAAAAATTATTGAGCGTCAAAGTGAAAGATGTAACGTATTAGCGAGTGAGTTAAAAAGCACGATTGTATTACACGGTAATGCTTCTGATGGTGATCTTCTAATAGAAGAGAATATAGAAAATACCGATGTATTTTGTGCCCTAACCAATGACGATGAAGCCAACATAATGGCTTCAATGTTAGCGAAAAAATTAGGTGCTAAAACCGTGATGACATTGATTAATAACCCTGCGTATGTTGATCTAGTACAGGGCGGTGTTATTGATATCGCTATTTCACCACAACAAACCACTATCGGCGCCCTGCTCACTCACGTACGCAAAGGTGATATTGTTGCCGTGCACTCTTTAAGAAGAGGCGCAGCAGAAGTGCTTGAAGTCATTGCCCACGGCGATAGCAAAAGCTCTAAAGTCGTCGGTAAAGCTTTGAGTGATATTAACCTGCCATCTGGCACAACGATTGGCGCTATTGTTCGCGATGAACAAGTACTGATTGCACATGATCATGTTGTTATCGAAAACAACGATCATGTCATTTTATTCTTAGTCGATAAAAATAAAATTAATGATGTAGAAAAGCTCTTTCAAGTCGGTTTAGCTTTCTTTTAAACTGACGCATAAAAAACGTGCTTGCGACGCTTTTGTGTCGCATACTAAAATCTCACAGAATCAAAGAAACGAAAATACCATGCACTTTAAAATCATCTTAAGAATCCTTGGCATTTTATTAATGGTATTTAGTTTAACGATGATCCCGCCAGCCATCGTATCGCATATTTACGATGATAATGTACATACAATTTTCTACCTGTGTATGGCAATCACCTTCTCAACAGGATTCATATTTTGGCTGCCCGTATATAAACTTAGACAAGACCTTAGAATCAGAGACGGCTTCCTAGTCACTGTATTATTTTGGTTGGTACTTGGCTTGTTTGGGGCCATCCCGTTTTATTTGTCACAAGAAATACACTTAAGTGTGGTTGATGCAGTATTTGAATCGATATCCGGATTAACCACAACAGGGGCTACCGTAGTCACTGGGTTAGATGATCTTCCCCACTCTATATTGTTCTATCGCCAACAACTGCAATGGCTAGGCGGCATGGGTATCATCGTACTGGCCGTCGCTATTTTACCGATGTTAGGCATTGGTGGTATGCAGCTGTACCGTACAGAGACTCCTGGTCCGGTTAAAGATAATAAGCTAACACCACGTATTACTGAAACAGCTAAAGCTCTTTGGTATATCTATGTCACGCTAACCTTGGTCTGTATGCTGGCTTATTGGTTGGCTGGGATGACCTGGTTTGATGCTATCTCTCATAGCTTTTCTACCGTAGCGATTGGTGGATTCTCTACTCATGATGCCAGTATTGGTTTTTTCGAAAACCAGCTAATTGAGTTGATTGCTGTTACTTTTATGCTGATATCTTCTATTAATTTTGGCTTACACTTTTTCGCTTGGCGCAGAAAATCATTACTCCATTATTGGCAAGATCCAGAGGTAAAATTCTTCTTATCTTCCATCAGTATTACCATACTTGTCAGCGTTATAATCCTTTATTTCTCTGAACACTCAAACTCATTAAAAGCGATTCGCGATTCAATATTCATGGTTGTTTCTGTCGCTACAACTACTGGCTTCGCGACAACTGACTTCGCAAGCTGGCCAACTGTTCTACCCTTTATGCTGCTTTTAACGGCTTTTTTCGGTGGCTGTGCGGCATCGACAGCCGGTGGTATGAAGATTATTCGCGTCTTATTAATTGTAAAGCAAGGTCATCGTGAAATAAAAAGACTGGTGCACCCCAATGCCGTCTTTACTGTAAAATTGAGTAACAAACCGGTCGGGGAAAAAGTGCTGCAGGCAGTGTGGGGCTTCTTCTCGGTGTATATGATGGTGTTTGTCTTGATGCTATTAGCGATACTGGCAACTGGCGTTGATCAGATAACAGCGTGGTCGGCAGTTGCTGCGACGTTAAATAACTTAGGACCCGGTCTTGGTGAAGTCGCTGCAAATTATAGCCCTCTCAATGATACAGCTAAATGGATCCTTTGTTTTTCTATGCTATTAGGCCGCCTAGAAGTATTTACTTTATTGATCTTATTCACCCCTACTTTCTGGCGCAGGTAAGATAATAGCTTTACTTATTCGTCACAATGGAATCATTAGTAAATTTTTTCTAGTTCTTGAGGTGTCTTCTTAAAGCGTTTATATTCCCACTGATACTGCGCCGGCGCTAACTGACTAATGCGCTGCACACAGTGATTGAGCGCTTTAAGAGATACGTCTAAATCCATATTTTTTACATCTTCACTCACTTCACTAAACTCAATCGCAAAGCCTTTACCAGCCTCTTGTCGTATAGCAACCCCTGAGATCACTTCACATTGAGTTTTGCGTGCTAATTGCGATAGTAATGTCATGGTATAGGCAGGACGCTCAAAGAAAGGAGCAAAAGCACCGCTACCCTCGCTCGGCTCTTGATCAGGCAAGATAGCAATAACGCCATTAGATTTAAGCTTTTTCATCAGTTTGCGCACACCGGATGCATTCGCCGGTGCCATATCACCACCTAAGCGTTTACGCATTTTATTAATCAGCCAGTCAAAAAATTTTAATTTAGGTTGTTTGTACAAAACCGTAATCGCATAGTGTTGCGATGCAAACAGATTAAGTACTTCCCAATTACCAATATGGGGGGCAATAATGATAACGCCTTTGTTTTTAGCAACCGCCTGTTTTAGTACATCCTCGCCTTTGACACTGATAACCGTCTTTAAAGTCATCGAGGTCGGCCACAGCCAAGACATACCCATTTCTGCATAAGACATACCGGTATGCTGTAAACTTTGCGCTAATAACTGCTCTTGCTGATCAGCGGATAAATTAGGCTGACAAATTGCAATATTGGTTTTAGATACCACAAAACTGCGCGAGCTTTTAAAAAGATACAGGGCACGGCCAATACCTCGACCTAAAAATTGGCTCACACGCAGTGGTAATAACGCCATCAACAATAGAAAAAACAACCCAATGAAGACTTTAATGAAACGCATAACGATAGATACTCTAATTAAAAGTGCCACTTAAACCGGTAGCCTAGAACTACCCCAGCCCTGATAGACAATAATGATGCGACAAGAGTAATAGATTTTAATGCAATCATAAAGCAGATGTTAAGCTTTGCTATTATCAATGACCGCAATTTAGTGTGCCGATCATGCTTATTTACCACATTTAAAGCTTTGATCATAACCGAGTCATCGACTGGACTTAGCTATAAATAAAAAATTGGAACAACGCACTAAGAACAAATAGAAATATGATGTATAATTCAGCCCTCGTTTTTCTGTGAAAAATATTAATAGATACTATACAAAGGACAGGTGAATATTGTGACGACAGCGCCAATACCTAAAGAAGCCACATTTCAGGGGCTAATTCTAGCTTTACAATCTTATTGGTCAGAACATGGCTGTGTGGTTATTCAACCGCTAGATATGGAAGTTGGTGCGGGCACATTTCATCCGGCAACTTTTTTACGTGCCATAGGCCCAGAGTCTTGGCGCGCAGCTTATGTTCAACCAAGCAGAAGACCAACTGATGGCCGCTACGGTGAGAACCCAAATAGGCTACAGCATTACTACCAGTTCCAAACGGTACTTAAGCCATCACCTGATAATATTCAAGAGCTATACCTAGGCTCACTTGAAGCACTGGGCATTGACCCGTTAGTACACGATATACGCTTTGTTGAAGATAACTGGGAGTCACCAACACTAGGTGCTTGGGGTTTAGGCTGGGAAGTGTGGTTAGATGGCATGGAAGTATCACAATTTACCTATTTCCAACAAGCGGGCGGTCTTGAATGCTACCCTGTCACTGGCGAGCTAACCTATGGTCTTGAGCGCTTGGCGATGTACATACAAGATGTCGATAGTGTCTACGATTTGATTTGGGCTATTAACCCGGACGGTAGCACGGTTACTTATGGCGATGTTTTCCATCAAAACGAAGTAGAGCAATCAACTTACAATTTTGAGCATGCTGATGTTCAACAACTTTTCAGTACTTTTGATTTTCATGAAAAGGAATGTAATAAACTGCTTGCAGCGAACCTGCCCCTACCCGCTTATGAGCAGACATTGAAAGCATCGCATACCTTTAACTTATTAGATGCAAGAAAGGCTATCTCTGTTACAGAGCGCCAGCGCTATATTCTTCGCGTACGTACTTTAGCGCGCGGTGTCGCACAGGCCTACTTAATGTCCAGGGCTAAGCTTGGCTTCCCGCTAGCGCCTGAGGCGATCAAACTAGAAGCACTAGCCGCATTAGATTTAAACCAAACAGCACAGGAGCAAAAATAATGGCTGCTTTAGACTTTTTAGTTGAATTGGGAACAGCTGAATTACCTCCTAAATCATTATCGGCTTTATCATCAGCATTCACCAAAGGTGTTATTGACGGTATAAAAGCAGAGTTTGATAAAGATTCACAACAATTACTTAACGATATTAGTGTCGATAGCTTTGCGGCACCTAGACGCCTAGCCATTAGAATCAATTCATTAGTTACCCAAGTGCCTGGTTCAGTAAACCTTGTACAGGGCCCGCCAATCAAAATCTGTTACGATAATGATGGCCAGCCCACTAAAGCATTAATTGGCTTTGCCAAAAAGAACAATGCAAGCTTAGATGATTTGTCAGAGCATCAAGGCAAAGTATCCTACTCGCAAACACTGCCTGCTAAAGATCTGCTAGATCTATTGCCGGCTATTGTCGATCAAGCCTTAGCAAAACTGCCTATCGCTAAAAGAATGCGTTGGGGAGCCAATAAAATTGAATTCGTTCGCCCTGTGCAATGGCTAGTTATGTTGTTTGGTGAGCAAGTAATCGATTGTACTATTTTAGGCGCCAGTGCTGGCAATCAAAGTCGTGGACATCGTTTTCACCACCCCGATAATGTCACCATTACCACCCCAGCAGCTTATGAAAGCACATTAGAGCAAGCTTATGTTATCGCTGATTTTGATAAACGTAAGGCTAAAATAGCACAGCAAGTTAAAGAGCAAGCTCAGCTTATCAATGGTACACCTCATATTGATGAAGACTTACTCGATGAAGTCACTGGCTTAAATGAGTGGCCTGTTGCTCTAACCGGCGCGTTTGATGAAGAGTTTTTAAGTGTTCCACAAGAAGCACTGATACTGTCGATGAAAGAGCATCAGAAATACTTTCATACCACAGATAGCACGGGCAAACTAATGCCCAACTTCATTACCGTCAGTAACATCGAATCTAAAAATAAAGCAAAAGTGATTAGCGGTAATGAAAAAGTTATCCGCCCTCGCCTAGCTGATGCCGTTTTCTTCTTTGAAAACGATAAAAAAACCAGCTTGCAATCACGTACTGAAAAATTAAAAAGTATCGTCTTCCAACAAGAGCTTGGCACTGTTTACGAGAAAAGTATTAGAGTATCGCAGCTAGCAGGTCATATTTCTGAACTGATTGCTGGTAGCGCTACCTTTGCTAAGCGTGCCGCACTGTTGTGTAAAGCGGATTTGATCACCGATATGGTGTTTGAATTTACCGATCTCCAAGGTTTGATGGGTTATCACTATGCACTAAATGATGGTGAAGAACTAGAAGTTGCACAGGCAATAAACGAGCAGTATTTGCCAAAATTTGCTGGTGATGAGCTACCGACAACGAAGACAGGTATTGCCATCGCACTAGCAGATCGCCTGGATACTCTGACCGGTATGTTCGGTATCGGCCAGCCTCCAACAGGCTCTAAAGACCCCTTTGCTCTAAGACGTGCTACCTTAGGCGTACTGCGTATTATTATTGAAAAAGACCTCGATATTGACTTGCAAGATCTAGTCACTCTTGCAGTCAAGCAGCACAATGCAATTGCACAAGATGACACTCAGACAATCATCAACCAAGTTGTTGATTTCATGTTAGAGCGTTTGCGCGCTTATTATGATGATAGAGGCATTCGTGTCGACACTTACCTTAGTGTCGCAGCACTAAAACCGACCAAGCCGTTAGATTTTGATAAGCGTATTAATGCAGTTGAGCATTTTAGAACACTACCCGCTGCAGCATCTTTAGCCGCTGCTAACAAACGTGTCTCAAATATTATTGATAAGCAACAAGGCCCTACTAAAGCCAGTGTTGATGTGCAATTGTTAACTGAAGCAGCAGAAGTTGAGCTACATAACGCGTTAGTTAAGTTAGCTGCAAAACTTCAGCCATTATTTGCCAACAGTGACTATCAAGGTGCGTTGACTGAACTTGCCAACATACAAACTGAAATAGATCTGTTCTTCGACAATGTGATGGTGATGGTCGATGATCAAGCTATTCAGCAGAACAGAATTAAATTGCTTAGCGATTTAAGAGCACTGTTTTTACATATTGCAGATATCTCACTCATTAACTGATTAGCAAATTATCTATTAAAGCCGGTTATTATAATCATCACAACCGGCTTTATTTTGATCGCCTCTTACCCTTCAAAAAACTGACTCCATAACCAATCAGCGCCCCTAAAACTAATCCTATCAATATATTCTGTGTTAATAACGTCAACATCATGAATGAAATTATTGCGCAAAAAATAGCCATTAAAATTTACCTATCCCCTTAACTGCCCACTCGATTGTCTTGCTAATATTCTACACACTAATTATATATCAATAATCTCTAAAGCTAGTTAGCAGCAGATAACTAAACAGCATACAGCTAAATTCATTAATGCACTGGCATCTGTCGGTAGTCCGAGACAGTTATAATTATATTTAATTTTCCGTAAATTTTTATAACTATTTGAAAAATAGTAACAAATTAAATAATTCAGGCATAGTATAAAAGTCATGCAAAAATGGTAAGCTTAACGATTGCTATTTACAATAAATTGCTAAGTCTCTCATTACACAAGGAATCAGTATGAAACGTAAGATACTCCCTCTCATCATTGCTACCACGATACTCAGTAGTGGTTTGATAGGCATCAGTACAGCGCAGGCAAACCAGGATACAGTGAAAAAAGTAGACGCTGTGCCACTGACTAAAAGCTCATGGTTGCGTGAGTACTTACCTGAAACTACATTGTTGTATGCCAGAATACCCTCGCTATTAACCAGTATCTCTAGCAAAGACGATAGCTTTAAAAACGCACTGGGCAATCAGCAATACGTTAGCGCGATTAACAACATTAAAAAAGCCAGTAAGCAGTGGCTTACAAAGTCAGATAAAGACATACAACCGCTATTAACTTTATTAATGGCACAGCTGGACGGCCCAACTGAGCTTGTAGCCTTGATGAATGGGCCCTTGCCGTCAGTACTGGTAACCACAAGCTTAGATATCACTAGCAGCGACGAGCTACAATTACTGATTGATAGCTTGATCAAAGCGAAAATTATTCGCGCTGAAAAAACCAAACTAACCGATAACGCAGGTGAGTTAATTACCGAGCTAGGTGCGACCCCCTACCGCTGGGACCCCAAACAGAAAAGGCTAAACATACTGCTCAGTGTTGGCGGTACTAATATCGCTGAACTGGATAAAACTTTCTCGGCATTAGTGAAAAACGACAGCAGCACGATGCTAGCAAATGAAGCTAAAATGGAGAGCAGCAAGCAGGGCCTATATGTTTGGCTAAACAATGAAGCTGCCTATCCACTAGCACAGGCGATGGCACCTGCTCATATTAAGCAGCAGTTAAAAGTGCTTGGTGTTCAAGATATGAAATCGCTGGCACTGAGCTGGGGAGTCACCAATCAAAAAGGTCGTATTAAACTACTGCTAGAAGCGCCTCACAAAGGCTTAGTCAGAGAGTTACTGCCAATTAACAGTAACGCCTTAGATATTGCAACCGCAGGTGAGCCCAACTTTAGCGCACTAATAGCCTTGCCAAGCGCTGAAGATTTCAGCTCTATTGAAAGCAAAATTTTAGCTCTTTCGCCAAACAGTGAAAAATACTTACAAGCCAAAGCAGGTTTTGCTGAAAAAATGGGCTTTAAAGTAGAAGATGTTTTTGCAAGTGTCGGTCCTGAGCTTGCCGTTATTTCCGACAAAAGCGGTGAATATTCAGCGATAAGGATTCGTGATAAGGCAAAGTTCTCGCTAATATTGGACGCTTTAAAAAGTAAACTGGCAGTTGAAATCATCACAAAAGAAGTCGACGCTAAGCCAATCACTTATATGAAAATACCAGCTTTTATTGATCAAGAAATGACGGATGGCTTAAAAGATGTACCGTTTTTTGTTACTGATCTACTAACAAAAGCGAACAGCCATGTGTTTTGGCAGCAAGAGGGTGATTATCTAATCGTTTCAGATTTACCACAGGTTTTAGTTGATAGAAACCTATTACTGGCCCAACAAGATCAGCAAAAATCACTGTCAACATGGTTAGACAACACGCAAAAGCAAGACCTATCTACTAGTTTATTGGCCTTATCTGGATCAATTGACAACGCACCTAGGCGTTTATATTACACTTACATTAATGTTATTCAGCTATTAGCTGATATCACCGATGCCGAAGTTGATATTTTCTCCCTACCTTCTGCACGTCAATTAACGCTGGCAGATAGCGGCACCTTAGGTATACAGCTAGACTCTGCTGTAGATAGCTTAGGGATGGAAATTACATTTGAATCGACACCTGCTGATATTATCTTAACAACGCAGGGCATAGCCTCTGTAGCGACAGTAGGAACACTGGCAGCCGTTGCTATTCCCGCTTATCAAGACTATTTATTCAAAGCAAGTATTGCCAGTGCAAACTTCGATATTAGTATGGCAAAAATTAAAATAGAGGAATTATTTGATACTCAAAGCCGCTTACCTAATGCCCAAGAAGCAGAAGAAATTACATTATCACAGCGCTTTAGTAGTAAATACGATTTATCAGTACAAGCTGATACTGGCGCCATTAATGTGACTATTACTAGCAAACCAGGTAAATCGATGCTTGTTGAACCCATTATTAGCCAGGGCAAAATTGATTGGCAATGTCGTACTGACTTAAACCTACAAGATAGGCCTAAAAACTGTACCGCTGATATGTAAGGGCTTAACGACAACCGACAAAAGCTAAATTCAATTCGTCGCTATGATTATAGCGACGAATTCATCTTAACTTAAAACCAGCTACTTGAGCTTTTATCTAGTGATGCTTTACAACCATTGAGCTGGGTTGTGTAACTTGCAGCATTGCGTTTAACTTTATTAGCGACACCAAGCAACCAAGGCTTTCTATTATAGGTTTTGCGTTTATAACCGCCACGCCCTTCATGGTAAGCTAGGTACTGCCCATAGGCATCCCATTTAGACACACCCGTCTGCTTTTGCGTGCCATCGGTATACCAGCCAATAAAATCAATAGCATCATCGAAATCATCACGATCAGCAAAGCGGTTGCCTGTCGATTGCTTATATTCACCCCACACGCCATTGAGCGCTTGCGAGTAGCCATAAGCACTTGATAACCGCCCTGTCGGTATGACCCACAAAAAGTATTTATAGCCAGGTCGAGCATCATCGACAAAATTAGATTCTTGTTGCATGATCGCCATCATTACAGGGATCGGAGTCCCCCACTTCTGTGAAGACGCTTTGGCATCCTGATACCAATCATTACTGCCTTCAAAGATACTGCATAAGTTATGACTATTGCTCGGCTGATAAGTCGCGCAACCTGTTAATGCCAATAGCATGCCCACCGCCATTAGGCTTTTAATCGATGCGCTCTTTTTAATTGATACCGATGTCTTTGCTACTGCTTTTAGTTGTTTCTTGGCTAACAATCTTTTTTTAACTAACCTAACCACATACATCTATCAGCTCCCCTTTTACTATTACTATCAACATCACTATAACCTGCATAACCAAAAACTATCACACTGAACCTAATATAGCTCAGTAGATAACAAACATCACCAGCTGATATTACGTTTTTAACAGACAGCTGTCACCACAGCGCCACCAGCGTTAATCAAAGTAGTATTGATAAGCGATCAGCTTAAACTAAATGATAGGGCTATTTTTAGAAGCGTATTAAAGAGCGATATCACAGCACAAACGCTGAAAAAGGTTTGCTAGAGGTTGTGGCTCAAACTGATGCTGAGCCACATAGAGGTAATTTATTATCTAAAAACATTAACTTAGTCGCAGAAAACGTATGATCTAAAGTGTCCAAGAGCATCTTCACTAACTAACTCATTAATATCTATTTCTTTTAGATCATCATCTAAACACTTATTATAAACGCTGAGAATAGCGACCAGAGACTGCATTTTAGCAAGCCTGTCACCAGGCTCTAGCAACGGCGCATGGGTAGATAAATAAAGTACCGGTTTATGTGTGCTTAAATACTCAGCCAAACTCGGCATTAACTGATACTCGCCTCCCTCAATATCAATTTTCAGAAAATCGAAATGTTTAACAGGGGACATCTCTAAAAACTGTTGCCAGCGAACCGTTAAGACATCGACACCACTACCTTCGTTATCAAACAGCAGGCTGGTCATACTATCGCCAGGTTTACCTCTGTGGCTGGCCATACGGGTAATGGCAGTACTCTCAGCTAAGGCAAAACTGTATGAAGTCACATTTTTGAATTGGTTCAGATCAATGTTCCAGCGCAAATAGCGATAAGCTGTGGGGTCAGGTTCAAAACAGACCACTTTTTTAGCTATATTAGCCGCGTGCAGTACTGTTGGGCCTATCCACGCCCCTATATCGCAATACACAGAGTCTTTATGCAAATAATGAGAGAGGATTTTATAGGTATTAGGCTCCCAAGTGCCGGCAATCGCTTTTTGCCAAAATGGGCTGTGGTAAGGATCTACTTTATAATCATAGCCGGCAATTGCCGCATCCATGTAACCCTGAATTAAAAAAATATTTTGTTCAGTTTGCTCAGCCATGTATTCTCTCTACTAATTGCTGTAATGATAAGCGAATAAAATCTAACTATTATATTGGGATTGAACTACATAATTAAACTAGATCGCATCAGCATAGACCGCAATATCTTAAATAGGTGCATATCTATTACATTATTTACGCTAGCGGCAAGTATAAATAATTATACTTGCCGCTAGGCTTACTTAAAAATACTACAGTGCTTGCTCTAATATTAAATAAATATTGATATTAGCTACATGAATTTAATATCAGCTAATTTATATTTTCAACGGTTGTGCTCATCGGGAGTAAGAACTAGTGCAGCTTATTTTGTTCGGCTTGCAAAATAGCGTCGCTTGATAATGTAGATAAAGCAATATTTACATCTTTAGGAATGTTGCCATCAAGTTGTAACGCTAAATAACGCATACAACAGACACGCAAAAATGAAGTGAAATTACCTAAATCATGGCCAACATCGATAGACTCATGATAGAGCTTAGTTAATAATTGCGGGATATTGAAATCATCACGTTGTGCAATCTGTGTTAATGTATGCCAGAAGTAGTTCTCTAGGCGTACACTTGTGACCATACCATCAATGCGTAGAGAGCGCGTACTCGATTGCCACAGTGTTTCATCAGCAGCTATAAATAATTTACACATACGGCTCCTATCATTGGCTTAAGTGTTTAAAAAGATGATTAGCTGCACTTTATATCATCAATATAGAGCACAGCAAAATCAAAATATGCCGTTATTTAGTTAGCTTTTGATATAGCTAATTATTTTTCTGCTATTTATTTGCTTAAAAGAGCATGAAATTGAGCCAGCCAAGCAGGGTGCGCAGGCCAAGCCGGAGCCGTCACTAAATTACCTTGCGTAATAGCAGCATCGACTGCAATATCTGCATAAATGCCACCACTAAGCGTAACCTCCGGCTCACATGCAGGGTAAGCAGCGCATTTTCGCCCTGTAAGCACACCTGCTGCCGTTAAGATTTGAGCGCCGTGGCAAACAGCAGCTACTGGCTTATTCTCAGTGAAGAAGTGTTTTACAAAGGATATTACGTCCTTATTTAGACGCAGGTATTCTGGAGCGCGCCCGCCAGGAATAATCAAAGCGTCATAGTCACTAGGGTCTATTTCACTGAAAGTCGCATTGAGAGTGAAGTTGTGCCCTCTTTTCTCAGTATAGGTTTGATCGCCTTCAAAATCATGAATGCAGGTGGCAATGCTCTGGCCACTTTTCTTGTCAGGACAGACAGCATCTACTTGATAACCCATTGCGATAAGTGCTTGAAATGGCACCATCGTTTCATAATCTTCGGTAAAATCACCAGTGATCATTAATATTTTTTTTGTTGTCATTATCATATTCCTCATCAATAGATTCTGAAATATAACAAGTTCACAACAAGAGCGGGTATTAATAGGTTACTACATCAACACGGTTAGTTAGCAGGGTACTTGCCTAAAATTTTTGTTAGCTCACCAGCGGCCTTTAACTCTTTATAAGCCTGTGTCAGCTTGTCTCTTAGTTGTGAATTAACAGATTTCTTACTTAAGCCAAAATACACAGTGTTTTGATAGAGCACGTAGGGGTGGATTTCAAAAAACTGATTGTTACGCCCTTTGCCTAGCAATCTTTGCATGCTTTGCTTATCTTGGATGAAACCTGAAATTCTATTATTAGTTAATGCATCGAGCATTAAATCAAATTTATTAAAAATGGCCAATTTTGTGGAAAATTCTTTATCATCTTTTATTTTATCCGCCAGTTGTTGGCCATAAAAAGCACCATCTAAGATGCCGATCGGCTTGGCTAATTGTGTAAAATCTTCTAGTGATTGTATTTGTATATTGCTGCCTCTCTTAACAACCAAAACTACTTTTTCAGTGTGCTGAGCAGCAAAAAAATCGATAAATTGTTGACGACTGTCAGTCATTGATAAATTAGACATCATATCTAGTTTACCTAGTGACATTAAGTACAAAGCCCTTTTCCAAGGAGTAAAGACATACTCTACAGAGCAACCCGCTTTTTTAATAATAGCAACAGACTGATCGACAGAGGAGCCACGCCATTGGCCATTTTTATCCTGATAATAATTTGGCAGTAAATCAAACACTCTTAGCTTTACTGTACAATTAGCCATTGAGTTAAGTGAAATAACAAGCAAAGCGATAAATGTAATAATCCTCATAATCTCTCCATGATCTTAAATAGCTAAATTTAAGTATGGTAGGAATTAGCCAAAAAATACAATATATTTATTAACCTTTAATGAATAATACTGACCGACGCTTTAATTTGTATTTCAACAGCATCCGCTTTGGAGGTAATCAATTGATAGTTTTTCTTCGTGTTTTTATTGGTATCAGTCATCACATAACGGATAACATGCATAGGCCCTAACTTTGTTGGCACCGTCTCATCTTGTACTTTATGATAAATTAACGATGACGGCCCATTTTCAGCCTCGGCTATAAAGGCATTTTCGATATGGTTAATATTTAAGTGCCTTGAATACAGTACACAAGTATTTTTAGTATCAATTGAGAGCAACATATCGCCAAATACATTGGGGATAACCCACACAGTACCCGGTTTATTGTCTAAAAACATTTTTGCTTTAGCTTGCGACAGCTCAGGTACGCTCGCTTGCGTGAGTTGCGTTTTTAAAACATTGAGATCATCAGCATATTTTACGCATGTTTTAGTATATAGCTGGGCAAAATAATTCGCCGCTTGCTTTGATACCGCCGATTTGTCAGCATCATCTGCTATAGCAAAATTAGCAGTACTAGCGAAACTTACTAGAGCCAATGCCATCAGCTTACGAGCAATTAATTTCATAATAAACCTCATTAAATCTTACACACAGGGGTGCGAGCACAAAGCACTGTGTATATCTATGTTATCAACAGCCATAAGGGCGCTTCATGCTGTTGATAACGTTATTTATAACTTTTCAATAATCAGCTGGTATTGCTTTTTAGCCAGCACATCTAAAAAGCTCGCTTGAATACTATTGAGTGCTAATTGCTTAATATGTTCACGTGTAATAGGTAGAGCAGCAATTAAAGCAAAATAGTTAGCTGCTACATAACCGCCAAAATATGCCGGGTCATCAGAGTTAACAGTGACTTTTACACCTTGCTCAAGCATCTTTAAAATATTGTGCTCAGACATATCATTAAACACTTTTAATGCCGTGTTAGATAAGGGACATACCGTTAATGCAATTGAGTTATCTATAATATGCTTCAGCAACACAGCATCTTCAATTGCTCTGACACCGTGATCAATTCGAGCCACTTTTAATAAATTAATTGCTTGCCAGATATACTCAGGCGGCCCTTCTTCACCGGCGTGCGCAACACTTAAAAAGCCGAGCTGACGAGCTTTATCAAACACCTTAACAAATTTATTAGGAGGATGGCCAAGCTCTGAGCTATCTAAGCCCACCGCAATAATATCCGCTTTAAAAGGTAGAGCCTGCTCAAGCGTCTCAAATGCGGCCTCTTCAGATAAATGACGCAAGAACGACATAATAAGAAAACTGCTAATACCTAACTTTGTTTTACCATCATCTAAAGCGCGAGTGATACCTTTGATAACAGTGCTAAAAGCTATTCCTCGCTGGGTATGAGTTTGCGGATCAAAACAGGGTTCGACATGAACGACCCCATCACTGTTACAGCGCAATAGATAAGCCCAAGTTAAATCGTAAAAATCTTGTTCCGTTTGCAATACCTCAGCCCCTTGATAATAAATATCAAGGAATTGCTGTAAATCATCAAACTGATAGGCCGCTTTTATTTCATCTACACTGCGAAAAGGTAAACTAATATTATTGCGCTGCGCTAACTCAAACATTAGTTGCGGCTCTAATGTGCCCTCCAAATGTAAGTGCAGTTCAGCTTTAGCAATAGATAATACTAATGCTTTTAACTGCGGACAAACGCTTTGTTGCTGTACATTTTCATTATCTTGCATAATCACTAACCTGCACTTGCGCTACTGTTGGACAACATACCATCAGATCAACTTTGTGTTTTCTTAAAGTACTCATATGTCGCTGAAAATCTTGATAGTAAGTACTCACCAGCGGATATTTCTTGGTATTTGGCAGGGTTATCCTGATCAAAACAGCCCGATAGCGTCTTTATCGGCGTATCAAAATTTGGCTCTACGAAAAAAGGCATACTAAAACGCTCTTTGCCGCTGGCATTAGTGACTCTGTGTGGTGTTGAGGTATATCTATCGTTACTCCAACGGGCCATCATATCGCCTATGTTAATAACAAAGCTATCAGCTACCGGTGTCGCATTTACCCACTGTCCTTGTTTATCTTGTACCTGCAAACCACCGACACTATCTTGATGTAAAATAGTAATGCAGCCATAGTCAGTATGAGCTCCAGCTCCTACTTGCTCGTCATCTATCTTCTGTTCTACTTCTGGATAGTGGATGAAGCGTAAAACACTGATCGGTTCACTAAAACTGCCATCAAAGTAACTAGGCTCTAGTTTGAGTGCAATCGCCAGTGCTCTTAAAATGGTTTTACCTAACTCAATCATATCCCAGTAATGAGTTTCTACCAGCTGTTGAAAACCTGCTAAATCAGGATATTGATTAGTGCCATGTAACGGTTTGTTGGCGATGACATCAGCATGATCGGCCGCTAAATTACGACCCATATCAAAGGTTTCTTTAAAATCGGCAGGTTTTGATGGGTCTAACTGTTCAGTACCAAAGCTGCCATATCCGCGGTGATGTGTTGTTTTGGTTATATCTATTTTTAATTTTTCTGCCATCGGTAGCGCAAAAAAACGTTTGTACATGGTTTCTAGCTCTGCGATTCGCTGTGCTGAGATAGCGTGGCCTACAATATAAAAAAAGCCGCTATTGCGACAAGCTTGATCTATTTGTTGGGCAACACTTTGCCAATCTTGCTGATCGCTACTATAAAGCGGGGATATATCGATAATGGGTATATATGGCTGTCTCATAACACAGCTCCTATTAATTTCTTGTTAAGAGTGAGCCATTAACTACAAATTAGCTAATGGCCCAGTGTGTTATTTTTCTAATGCAATACTATGCCAGTATTAACGACAGGCATAGTATCAAGGGCCGCACCACAGCCCTTGTTAAATCAAAATAGTGACATTGTACTATTTAGGTATGCTGCCGTTAATGCCTTCTACGTACCAGTTGATACCTAGTAAATCAGCAATTGGCATCTTCTCGCCAGCTGCTACTTTAATTTCACCAGCTTGGTTTTTGATAGGTCCTGTAAATGGATAGAAAGCACCACTTGTAAGGTCCGCCACTATTTGCTTAGCTTCAGTCACTACATCATCAGGCATATTGGTAAACGCTGGAATTTTGATATCTTCCTCAGTCATACCACCCCAGTAGTTTTCTGGCTTCCAAGTACCATCTAATACTTCTTGAGTTTTGCGGATATACAGAGCAGCCCAATCATCAACAACTGATAACAAGTGTGCTTTTGGTCCGAATTTAGACATATCTGAGGCTTGGCCTACGGCATAAGCACCACGTCTCTCTGCAGCTTGCATTGGTGCTGGGCTATCTGTGTGCTGTAAGATAACGTCAACGCCTTGGTCCATCAATGCATTAGCAGCATCAGCTTCTTTACCTGGATCAAACCAGCTGTTTACCCAAATAATTTTTAATTCAGCTTCTGGATTATATTTATTCAGAGCAAGTTGAACCGTATTGATATCACGGATAACTTCAGGAATAGGGAAAGATGCGATATAACCTATTTTATTGCTTTTAGTCATTTTTGCCGCAGCGAAACCTGCAACATAACGCCCTTCAAATGTTTTTGATAAATAGTTACCCACATTTTTTGAGGTCTTATAACCCGTCGCGTGTTCAAATTTAACATTCTTAAAGGCTTTAGCGACTTTAAGCGTTGGGTTCATAAAACCAAAAGAGGTAGTAAATATAAGATCATTACCTGATTTAGCAAGGTTGCGAATAACACGCTCAGCATCAGCACCTTCAGGTACTGATTCAACAAAGGTCGTTTCAACTTTATCGCCAAAGTGCTTTTCTACCGCTAAGCGTCCTTGATCGTGCTGATAGCTCCAACCAAAATCGCCAACAGGTCCGACATAAACAAAACCGATTTTCAGTGGATCCGCAGCTTGCACACCACCAGCGACCGCAAGGCTAAGCCCTAAAGCTGCACCAGTTATTAATTTTTTAATACTTTGCTTCATGACTTTCCATCCTTTTTCATGCTTTATATTAATGGTTTTATCACTATCTAACGCTCTATCAGACAATAGACAATGATATAAACCCGTACGTGTTATTGCTTTCTTTCAGCCAGAGGCGTGGAGAATGAGTACTCCATATCCCATGGGAATCTAATCCAAGTATCTTGACTGACTTCGGTGACAAAGGTATCCACTAACGGTTTGCCTGATGGCTTAGCGTACACTGTGGCAAAATGCGCTTTAGGTAGCAATTCCCTAACATATTTGGCCGTTTTACCAGTATCAACTAAATCATCGATTAACAGCATGCCTTCGCCATCACCCGCAGCGGCTTTTAGTAACTGTAAATCACCTTGTTTTTTGTCGCCATCGGCATCGTCAGATCCATAACTTGAGATACATACTGTATCAATTAAGCGAATATCTAATTCACGTGCCAAGATTGCAGCAGGAACCAAGCCACCACGAGTGATCGCTATAATGCCTTTCCATGGGCCCATTTCTAATAGCCGCCAAGATAGCGCTCTGGAATTTCTGTGTAACTCTTCCCACGATACTGGGAAATCTCTGTTATAAGGTGACGCGGACATTTATTACTCCAATCTTTAGCATTCTATCGATAATTAATTTTTAATAATCGCCATTTTATAACGACTTGGCCTTTTGCGCCAATTTATATGCGAGTGCTTTGTGTTCAGCCATTAGGCTAGGTACATCGATATTAACTAACTCGCCATCTTTAACTGACCACTGCCCTGCAACCATTACCCTATCAGCTTTATAGGCACCGCAAAGTAGCAGCGCGGCTAAGGGGTCATGAGAGCCGCTAAAGCGCATTTCATCCAGTTTAAATAGCGCTAAATCTGCCTGCATACCAACCGCTATTTCGCCGACATCGTCGCGCCCTAAAAGACTAGCAGAGCCTTTTGTCGCCCAGCGATAAGCATCAAAGTGAGTCACTTTTGAAGATCCATAACGCAGGCGCTGAATATATAGCGCTTGTCTCACTTCTTGTATCATATTAGAGCCATCATTAGATGCCGAGCCATCGACTCCTAAGCCGACGACAACGCCCGCTTGTTCTAACTCTAAATTTCTGGCGATACCCGATGCCAACATCATGTTAGATGTAGGGCAGTGACACACACCGACACCAGCACTACCTAATTTTTTAATTTCATCATCGTTAAAGTGAATACCGTGAGCAAGCCACGTACGATCACTAAGCCAACCGACCGATTCTAAATAATCAACAGTACGCAAACCAAAACGCTGTAAACAAAAAGCCTCTTCATCTTGCGTTTCTGCAAGGTGGGTATGTAAGCGCACATCCAGCTTTTGTGCCAGTTTAGCACTCGCTTTCATAATTTCAGGTGTCACTGAAAAAGGTGAACAAGGCGCGAGTGCTATCTGTAACATAGCGCCCTTTCCCCTTTGATGGTAGCGATTGATCAGGCGTTCACTATCCTCTAAAATTTGCTCTTGCAACTGCACAGTATTTTGCGGGGGCAGACCGCCATCATCGACACCTAAGCTCATCGAGCCGCGAGTATATAATGTGCGCATACCAACTGTTTTGCCGGCCTCTATTTGGACATCAATCGATTGCTCCATCCCCGTTGGGAACAGATAGTGATGATCAGCCGATAATGTACAGCCAGAAAGCAGTAGTTCAGACAGTGCCAGCTTTGTTGCTACCGCTAACATATCGGGCTCAAGCCCAGCCCAAACAGGGTACAAACTCTTAAGCCATGTAAACAATTCTTGGTTTAAAGCCCCTGGGTAGGCACGTGTCAATGTTTGATAATAATGATGATGGCCATTAATCAAGCCCGGCAAAACAACACTGTCTCTAGCATCATAATACTGATCATAAGGCGTGCTCGGTGCCTGGCCGCTAGCAACTAACTCAACAATTGTGCCACCTGCCTGATTACAACTGACCACCAGCCCGCCGCCTGCATCAACTCCTGCTGCGGTTAAAATTGCCAATGGATTTTTGATCCATATTGTCGTCTCTTTAGGCTGCATATATCGTTACCAAGCTAAGAGTGTGGATGGAATGGTTTGCCAAGAGACATCGGCGTGTACATTTTGGATTTCATCACATTGTTAGAGATCATCACTAATACTAATACGGTGGCGGCATAGGGCATCATCGCCAGTAAATTTGGCGACACCGGATAACCTAAACCTTGGGCTACTAAGTTCAAAATGCTGGCTAAACCAAATAGGTATGCACCTAAAATAATACGCTCTGCGCGCCATGTTGCAAATACCACTAGAGCCAGCGCTATCCAGCCTCGTCCCGCGGTCATGTTCTCAGCCCATAAAGGAGTATAAGCTAGTGATAAATAACCACCTGCTAAGCCTGCCATAGCACCGCCAAAAGCGACTGCTAGGTAGCGCGTACGCATTACTGGCAAACCTATCACATTGGCCGCATGTGGGTTTTCACCCACCGCCTTAATAGTTAAACCCAGACGACTATGTTTAAACAGCCAATATATAATGGCAAATAATACAAATGATAAATATACGATTAAATCTTGGGCGAATAACATTTTTCCAACGATAGGAATATCACTTAACACAGGGATAGCTATCGGGTTAAGACCAGTAATAGGTAAACCGACATAAGAAGATCCGATGAACGCTGACAAACCGGTACCAAAAATAGTGAGCGCTAAGCCGGTCGCCACTTGATTGGCACTGAGCCCTAACGCTATGGCTGCAAACATCATTGACATCACAATGCCTGCAATAATGGCAGCAATAAAACCTAACGCTAAGCTACCTGTGGTCAATGTCACGATGAAACCAATCACCGCACCCATTAGCATCATGCCTTCTTGTCCTAAGTTGAGCACACCACTCTTTTCACAGACAAGCTCACCAAGAGCAACAATTAATAGTGGCGTTCCAGTACGCACCATCGCATAGAGAACATTGGTAATTAAATCGATATCCACTGGTTATTTCTCCACGACAGTGTTTGTTGGTACTGATATTTTATCAGCCGTTTTTTTGCCCGCAAATTTGACTTTAAAATTAATAAAAACATCACATGCTAATAAATAAAACAGTAACATCCCTTGGAATAATGAGGTCACTGCTAACGGTACTTTTAATTCAATTTGGGCGATTTCCCCACCCATATAAATTAGCGCCATCAACAAACTGGCAAAGAAAATACCGATGGGGTTTAAGCGCCCAAGGAAAGCCACGATAATCGCTGCATAACCATAGCCTGGTGATATCGAGGGTATTAACTGGCCTATAGGGCCACTGACTTCACCAGCACCTGCTAAACCCGCTAGTGCACCACTGATCATCATCACTAACACAACTAAACGCTTATGTTTAAAACCGGACAATTTAGCGGCATTGCTATCTAAACCCAATACCTTGATTTGAAAACCAACAAAAGAGCGTGAAATAAAGACCCAGGCGGCAACCACTGCCAACACTGCAAAGATAATACCTAAATGTAATCGCGTATCTTGCAAAATAATAGGCATTAAAGCGCTGTCTGAAAACAACGCTGATTCCGGAAAGCCGTAGCCATCGGGATCTTTTAATGAGCCATGTATTAAATACAATAAGAAATACAGTGCGATATAGTTAAACATAATGGTGGTCAAAATTTCGTTCGCATTAAAGCGATTACGCAACCAAGCAGCTAACAACCCCCAGCCAGCGCCACCAACCATGCCACCTAGTAAAACCAAGGGTAATACCCACCAGCTCTCTACATCAATTAGCGCTAGTGCGATGGCACTTGCTAATACACCACCCATTAACAACTGGCCTTCTGCACCGATATTCCACACTTGTGCTTTAAACGTCAAAGCGAGACCAATCGCACACAGCATGATAGGCGCCGCTTTAACACCTAGTTCGGCCAAGCCGTATAAGTCAGATACCGGGGATAGTAGAAAAATGCTCAATGCATCAATGGGGTTATGACCTAATGAGGCAAAAAATATGCCACCTGTTATCAGTGTCAGTATCCCAGCGAGTACCGGCGAAAGGTAAGACATGGTAATTGACGCATCACCGCGCGGCTCTAATTTAAACAACATGCAACACTTCCTCTTTTAGAACCTTTTTAATCATCAAATAATTTAAACGCACTTTGTAACCAATACAAAACCAAAATTTCGAGCTATCATTTATTTAAAAAACACCGGTCATCCACTGCCCCACTTCTTCAATACTAGTGTCTGTTGTCGCTTTAGTTGGTGATAATTCACCATCACAAATAGCGCATAACCTATCACTAATTAAGAATAACTCATCAATATCTTCAGAGACTACTAATATAGCCGCACCTTGATCTCGCAGAGTAATTAATGCTTTATGGATAGCCGTCGCCGCGCCAATATCGACACCCCACGTTGGGTGGGCAGCAACTAGCAGTTTAGGATTTTGCATAATTTCACGACCAATAATAAATTTCTGTAAATTACCGCCGGATAAACTCTGCGCAGCGGTTTTATTATCAGGGGTTTTTACTTTGTAATCTTTAATAATTTGATTGGAAAACTCTTCCATTTTTTCATTATTAAGAAAGCCTTTATTGACCAGCCCATGCAAGAACCCCGTTAGTAACGAGTTATCTTTTAAACTCATTTCAGGCACCGCGCCGCGCCCTAGCCTTTCCTCAGGTACGAAAGCTAAACCCAGTGCACGTCGCTCTCTAGGATCCATTGTGCCTACCGCTTTATCAGCAAAACTAATTTTATCGCTAGATGATGAAATATGCTCGCCACTAAGGGCAGCTAATAGCTCTTCTTGGCCGTTGCCCGCAACACCCGCAACGCCTAGAATTTCGCCACTGCGCACACTAAAATTAATGTTTTTTAAGTGGGTGCCAAAGGGGTCATCACTCACTTGCGATAAATCAGTGACATTAAGGAACACATCTGCCCCTGTCGATTTGGGATAATCTGTGCTGATCGGGGTATCATCACCCACCATTAACTGCGCCATTTTAGTCGTCCCTGCCTGCGCTGGGATACAACTACCAGTGACCTTACCTGCACGTAACACAGTGGCACTGTGACACAGAGCTTTAACCTCGTTTAATTTATGGCTAATAAATAAAATACTGCAGCCATCTTGCGCTAATTGACGCAAGGTAACAAAAAGCGCATCAACTTCTTGTGGCGTTAACACTGAAGTTGGCTCATCTAATATAAGTAATTTAATATCTTGTACTAAACAACGCACAATTTCGACACGCTGACGCTCACCCACACTCAAGGTATGAATGTGGCGTTCAGGGTTAAGCTTCATTCCATATTTTTCAGAGACAAGTTCAATCTTACTGGCCAGCGCTTTTAAATCACCGGCCTCATCACCTAGTGCTAAAGCGATATTTTCAGTGACGGTGAGAGTTTCAAATAATGAGAAGTGCTGAAACACCATGCCAATACCCATATTACGAGCCATTAACGGGCTTTTAATATCGACGTTATTGCCCTGCCAGATAATTTGGCCACCATCAGGTTTCGTCACACCATAAATCATTTTCATTAAGGTGCTTTTGCCCGCGCCGTTCTCACCTAGCAACGCATGTATCTCGCCTGCTTTAATTGCTAAGCTCACCTTATCGTTAGCTAAACAGCCTGGATATTGTTTGGTAATATCAACTAGCTGTAATTGGTAAAGATTAACTGATGATTCGACGGTTGGCCTATTCATCTATAGAGTGTCCTTTAATAAGAAAATTTTAAGCAGGCAAGCAATTTATACATATTTATAGTGTCTTAATATCACCTAAGCTCTTAACGTTACTCAGGGTCTTTTAGATGACAGTTGATGTACTTACTCGTTAACTATGCCAGTGACTACTTGATCATTATTGTTATAAGCCTGAGCATCTAGTCTTTGCTATGTACTGAAATAGTGCAAATTCTAACACAACAAACTGACAATATAGAAACAGCAATAAGCTCGCTGCTTAAATAGCACTATATATGGGCATTTTTTATACCTTTGATACGCCTTGAGCTAATAAAGCAATTTAGATGCCAAAAGTACTAATACCACCAACAATGTTTAGCTACCGCACAGGGAGTATCAATAGCGATAAGCAGGCGTGGCTACGGCATTTGAAGATCAACAGGGTCAGAGTCATCAAAGCAATCTGAGCACTCATCTGTCATATCATCTGTCATATCATCTTCTTCTATAACATCATCACGCTCCATCGCATCAAACAGCTGTTGTTCTATTATTTGTCGATATCCTTGTGCATCTAATTGCTCCCCCTCTACCCTCGTCTCATTTTCTATAACTACATTCAATTGCTGCTCTAAGGTGGCTATGCCACTTTGCTGAATTTGTGAAATAAGCGCATCGATGCCACCGACACTAACGACTTCTAACGCGTTTAATTCTAAGCGCTCGCCCTTGCTAGTTTCAACGACAACAACGCCGCTTTCACCCATAATCACTTGTAGCCAGCCATCTGCAGGAAGAGCGCTGGCTGTTAATGGCGCTAATTGCAAACGAAACTTAGTACCGCGAATACCAATGGTCGCCACTGGCGTTTCAATCGCATAGTTGCGTTGATTTTTCTTACCTATTTGACCGCTAACAGTTCTAAGCCCCCCTTGGCTTAGCTGGTAAATACTGCGCTCGCTGCCATCTTGAGTTCCATTAAATTGATACTCTTTAATTTTAAACTGGGTTTGCGGTTGCAGCGCCATAAATGAGCCATCACTAAATTTGATTTGTACCAGGCCTGATCGAGTGTCTATTTGATCACCTTGGTTTAGCCCCTGGCCATTTTCTACTGCACTACTGTTATTGTTGACATCGGTTACTACAGGGTCTCCGACTGTAAACACAATTTGCCCCGAAGCTGCTAGCAATTCACAACTGATAGAAAACAACAATATTGTCACACCTAAGATTTTCATATTTATCCTTTTAAAACTCTATTTACAAGGGCGCCTATCAGCAACATATAACTGATCTAGTTTACTCAAACCGATAGATGTAAGAGAAGGTAAGCGCTTTCTTGTCGTATTCATTTAGTGCGATATTAGAGTCATTACGCAACCACTCTAAACGTGCAGTCACACTCGATTGTTTATCATATTGATAACGTAAACCTGTTTGCAGACGCAGCAAATTATCACGACGTACACGAAGAAAACTGGTATCTTCACCACTGTAATCATAGCGCTGATAATCACCAGCAATCGTCAGTTTTAGCTGATCATTTAACGGTTTCGTAAAACTTAACGCCAGCCCACGATTCGTATAATCTAAATCCTTGCGAGCATTGTTTGTTTGTAAGTCACTGCTGCTATTAATACTAACCTGGCCAATCCAATCATTAGTTAATTCACGCTGATAACTGAGCTTTACACTGCCTCGCCTATCATTGCGTATACTCTGTTCACCAAAACGACGCTGACTGAGTTTTAACTCGCTACTCCAAGAACCGATATCTAAATCTTGTCGGCGCTCTAATCTGACATTGTAGTTAACTCTACTATCTAAGTCGTCAGCGATAGCATAACTACTATCAACTTGTACTTTATATTGCGCCGCTTTAATTTGACGATAATAACCGATAGCAGCATAAAATTGGCGCTGGTTATAACGCTCATCTTGACGCTGACTCACTATGCCATCAAAGCGCCACCACTGATGCTTTTGCTGCTGGTAGCGCAAACTACCCGCTGCAAATAACCGCATCGCAACGCCTTCTTCAACCTTGCTATCATCCAAAGCTAAGTTCTGGTTTCTGGCGGGAATAAACACAGAGTCTATATTAGCCAATGAAGTTAGATTATCATCATAACCGATATCAAAGCCTATTAAGGCACTACGACTAAAACGCTGTGCTCGTAGCATTAATGCCTCTTCTTGAGCCAGCTCACGACGCTCAGCAGCATTAACTAGTGCCTTAACTTTGGCGTATTGTTGTTGTGCCGCGCTATACTCACGTAACTTGGCATAAGTTCTTGCCAATAGTATTCCAGCTTGTTTGTTATTTGGAGCCAGTGCTAAAACCCGCTCTAATGCAAAAACTGTCTCAGTATAATTACCTTGATCAAACTCTTGTTGAGCAAGTACCATGTTTTGCTCATTATTATAATAGTCCTGCCCAACGCTCTGCGCTTGTAGTTGATGACTAACAATAGCAAAGGCAAACGTTGTCACAAATATACAGCGCTGTTGTGCATTCATATGTTATTCCTATTAGTAAATAATTGCCCTAACTGCCGCCATAATTGATTTATGACGTTTTCATCGAGCTTAACTCGTGCCAGTAACACACTGATATTATCACTGCCATCTAAGCGATTAGCGCATTCAACAAGTGCTTGCGCTAATAAAGATAAGTCTTGCTTACCTCTTGTTAACTCTTCTAGTGTCCAGTGATCCATAGCACCATGTAATCCATCGCTACTAGCAAGCAGCAGATCATTATCCTCCAGTTTTAGCTGGCCATAACTAGGCTTTAGCGTCAGTGCGACACCAAGAGCTTGCGTTACAATATTACTAGGCACATCACGCTGAATCGTTTGCATATCTTCAGGGTGATTATCTATCATTTCTTGTCGTAGGCTATGATCTTGCGTAAGCGGTTGTAATAAACCATCACGCAATAAATAAAGTCTTGAGTCACCGACATGACAATAGTGCAGAACACTGTCCACCTGTAAAGCGATAACAATAGTGGAACCCATACCCTGCAGAGCGGGATTGTCCTTACTCGCATCAAAGATAGCTAAATTGACACTTTCTATTAATTCCAACATTTTACTGGTTAGATTATTAGCGCTATCATCACTGTTTGCTAGTTTCTCTAAACCTTCAAGGCATAAATGTACCGCCATAGCACTGGCAACTTCACCACCGTTGTGCCCGCCCATGCCATCAGCTAGAGCAAAATAATGTCCTTGAGGGTCAAAACCTAAACTGTCTTGATTCGTGTTGCGCGATTTACCAACATCGCTCTCGCTGACAAATGCTAATTTACAATGCATCTAACACCTCCTGTAGAGCAACTTGCATTTGCTTTGCATCTAGATACCTTTCGTCACGGTCTTTTGCCATCGCTTTTGCCAATATCTGTTGCAGTGCAGCAGGTGCCTGCGGTTTTAACTCAGTGATCGCAGTAAAATCAGCACTGGTTATGGCATACATCAAACTCGCCATTGAATCACCTCTAAAGGGTAGCTCCCCCGTCACTAACTGATACGCTGTAACACCTAGGGCGAAAATATCAGCACGGCCATCAGATTTCTCACCGCGAAACTGCTCAGGGGACATATACGAGGGAGTACCTAATACCGTACCCGTTTTAGTTTTACTGGCATCTGTGACTCTAGCAATACCAAAATCTGTCACGGTGATACTTTCGTTTTCAGGGTTATAAATAATATTGGCTGGCTTAATGTCTCGGTGCACCACCCTTTCGCGATGTGCATAATCAAGTGCAGATGTCGCTTGTATCAATACTTTTAGCAATAGTGGCAAGGCCAATAAATCGCCTTCTTTAGTGTGTCTAGTCAACTCATAACCTGGTAAAAACTGCATGGCTATATACGCTAAATCATGCTCGCTACCGGCATCATAAACTGTGACTATATTTGGATGGCTTAAGCGTCCGGCGGTTTCTGCTTCACGGAAGAAGCGCGCTTTTACGTCTTCTATTTCACTTTCTTCAAATTGCTGAGTCAGTGCCATCGTTTTAATGGCCACTACGCGATCAATTTTCGGATCACGGCCTTTGTAGACAATTCCCATAGCGCCTTTACCTAGCTCACTCTCTATTTGGTATCTACCTAACATTGGCTTTTCAATATTTTGGGCGTCAACAACCATCGATTGTCCAGGGCCATCTTGTGAAGGAGCTCCAAACACAATTGCCCCATCCATTTTTTGTGCCTGCTCAACTCGCTTTACGATATCGCGATAATTAAGCTCAAAGCTTTGCATATATTGATAAACCACTGCGGCTTTACTAAATTGACGTTTGCGCTCAAAATCTAACCCTAAATTGTATAATAGTTGCATCATGCCTTTATCGAGTGGACACTTTTGAAATTTTTCAAACGCGATATCTAGCTGCCCCTGCCCCTGAAATGATAATCCCAGCATTCTATTACCTTCAGCGCTATCACGATCCGAGTTTTGCTTACCGCGCTGAGTATCTAAAAATTGACTGAAGGTAATACATAAATAACCTAATGCTAAAAATAATGCAGGGCCTGTTAAGCTCAACCATATTTTTGCACTAGCAAGTAAGTAAATTTCACCGACAACCAACACTAGAAATAGTAAAACAGAGCCGATAGCCGCCGCTATTGTCGGCAGTAACAGCAAGCCGAATAAGGAAAAAACAAACACCAGCGCATAGGCAACGATTTGCGCGTGCAGTTGCCAATCAGGCAGAGCAACAAAATCTTCATTGATTAAATTTGAAACCGTGTTAGCCAACAGGCTCACCGGTGTCATAGCACTATCCGTTGCTGTTACTTGGCTCCCTCCTATCCCTGCCGCCGTTGCCCCTACCAGTACGATTTGATTACGGAATTTATCGGCAGATATATTACCCACTAACACATCGTAAAAACTATCGACACTAAATGGGCTACCACCTTGAGATTGAGGGTAAAACAAATTATTAATTTGACCTGCTGTATCTGTTTCTATTTTCAACGAACCTATAGTCATTGCCTTACCAACATCCAAGCCTATATCGCCAGGTTGCAAATTAAGCGCTTTTGTGACGATTTGCAACGCCATTGATGGCAAATATTTTCCATAATAATCAACAACTAAGGGCGTTCTACGCAAAACTCCATCACTATCCACTGACGTAGCTAAATGGCCCATAGCACTACTTGCCTGGGCTAAACTAGGTATTGGCGGTGTCACTGCAATAGCTTCTATAATGTCAGAATGATTGAGAGCACCCTCTTTGTTGTTAATAGCCAAAACAGATTGTGCTATCAGCGGCGATAGCTCCTGGTCTGCTTTTCCAAGCTGTCGACCAATGCCAAGGTGATAGGCAAGAATAACATTGTCATTCTTAGTTATTTGCTGTGAAAGAGCGGCATCAACATCAAATTGCTGACGTGAGTTTAATAAAGCGAGATAAAAGTCTGATAGTTGTTTAGATAACTGTTGTTGTTCTGCCCCGCTCTGAAGACGGGCAATTTGTAACTGTAACTCACTTAAAGATGGCTGTTTAAGTATGTTATCAAGTAACACTAAGCGGTTATCACGCTGTGGTTCAACAAAAAATATTGGAAAGGCGACGACTTTAGCATTAACTGCCGCTAATTTATCCAATAATGCGGTGTGATATTCACGTGACCAAGGCCAGCGTCCTAAATTAGCGAGACTTTTTTCATCGATAGCGATAATTGAAATACGATTATTGGCACTGCCTTTATAGAGACTAACACCAACATCATAAGTTAATCGCGATAAATATTGGCCGATGGGGCTTAACTGGATAATTAAAAGCAGTGTCGCACACAGTAATAAAAACAGGAAATGACGTATCGTATTATGTTTAATTGCGGGCATAGCATTACTTCACTTTACATCAAGGTCAGTCACTATAGCAGAACATATGTTAAAATAAGCTTAACTTAAAGCAATTACAACATCATAATTTAGCATACAGTTAACATGACAGATAAAAAAACATACCAGTTAATAATAATCATTTGCATTAAGAAAATTAATCGATTAATCTAAGTAGGCTCAACCCTTGCAATTAGTTAAAGGACTTGTAAATGGCTACTGATCATAAATACAAAGCAACCACTTACCCTATCGCCATAATAATAGCTGCTGTATTACTAATTGCATTATTTAGCCCTTTCTTTTAAGCCTATTATTTAATTAATAGCTATCCATAGGTCCTGTATTACACTGATAACAAGTCAAAAGTTATTTTTACTGCTAGTATAATGTCTCTTCTATTATATATGGCTGTCATATGCGTTTTTTATTATTACTTTTTCTTTTTTCAAGCATGACCGCAACAGCCGAAATAACAGCTTCTATCGATCGTAAAGTAATTAATTACGGTGAAAACATACTATTAACGCTAAATTCTGATAATTCAGCAGGCAAAGTTCCTAATTTAACCACTCTAAAAAGACAATTTACTATTATAGGTAATGTTAAAACCGGTAGCCCGTATATCAACAATGGTAAACGAAAATATAGGACTATTTGGAAATATGTACTCTCACCCAAAAGCCCTGGTACCCTAAATATACCGGCTATACGTGTTAATGGAGAACAGAGCAAAGCGATAAAGGTCACCGTGATAGAAAAGATCATTAGTAACAAAACAAAAAAAATAGCTGCCAATAGCCATGATATTTTAGTCAAGGCGACGATTGATCAAAATAAAGTTTATCCTGGTCAAATGCTGACATACACCCTTACTATAAATGCACCTGTAGAAAATGATGATTACGATTTTAGTGTGACCCCTCCTTTTGCACAGGGCGCAATTGTTATAGCGTTATCTAAACCGGTTATTACTCAAACTACTCAGCGCTCTAAAGTGCGCACAATACAAACTCAAAGCTTTGCCGTTTTTGCTCAACAAACAGCGCTTTATCAAATAGAGCCTGCGACTATTAGTTTTTCGCCTAACAAGGATCAAAACAAAGCCTCTAAACTCGTTTTAAAAGCCAATCAGCTCCACTTTGAAGTGATCAAAGAAGCAAATCAAAATAGCTTAGGCTATTGGCTACCAACGACAAAACTAACCTTAAGTGACAGCTGGCAAGGTAAGCAAACAGTCAATGTTGGTGATAGCGTTAAAAGAATTATTGAAATAAGAGCGACATCATTAAATGCTGATCTACTGCCTTTAGTCAGTCCTTTAAGCCATGAAAACATCACTATAAAGCTAGACGATGTAGTCGTAACAAACATCGTCGAGAATGATCAATTAGTGGCATTGCGCCAAGAATCAATCACCATAACATTTAATAAAGCCGGCACTGTCAGTTTTGAGCCTATCCAGGTGCACTGGTGGAATACACAATTAGAGCAAGCTAGGGTTACCAGCTTGTCAGCTCAAAACTTTATTGTTGTAGATATTATAAAAGAGGTAAGCCCCGCCCCTGTGTTAACGCCTCAAATCAACAAAATAGAGACTAAACCTACACTTGAAGATCAGCAGTTAAAAGCGGCACCTAACAAGGTAAAAGACGCCGATAAAAGCACCGATAAACCAGTGCAAACAACAAAGCCTTTAATCAATTTAACTAAACAACAGCTAAATTGGCTAAGTATAATTATGTTCTTGTTGTTAGTGGCCACTACACTAGGCTGGTTAAGTAGTGCGAACAACAAGAAAGTAAGGTAAAGATAGCGATCTTTATAGAGCCTATAGCCAGCTATTGGGACGCCTTTATTTAACTGATTAGTGTAAATCGTAACTCAAAACAGCAAACTCTCTATAAGAAAGTGGATAATTTTGTTACGCATATAGTTTATATATGGCTATTTCTAGGAAAAACTCTCATTAAATTTAGCTAATATATTAAAAAATAATGATTTATTCTCTTCACTCAATTTTTTTATCCACAAACGCTAAATATTGTTATACCCAAATAAAAGAAATAGAAATGATGTGCCCAACTAAAATTAAAAATAACGATGCATAATCAAAACAAAATAAAAAACCTTTATAATCAATAGACTATTCTAATTTTTTTTTTTAAATCTAGCTATTTTGAAAAAAAATCAAAATATAAAGTATCCCCTTTTCATAAGTACATGTAAGCACATAGACACTTTCTCAGAACAACCCACATAGTTATCAACAAAATTTAAAAATAAAAATAAAAATATATCAAAAAAAATTCAAATATATTTCTTTTGCTCAATTGTCAAAAAAATCCAACATTGTGTATAAAGCAAATAGTTATGCACAGGTTTGATTTTATTAATACAGGATGTTCCACGCTAGATATACAGAGACTTATCCACTAATCACACTTTATAAACTCATTACCCACTATTATATACACAAAAATAATTTTTCTGGTATTATTGAAATCGGCAAAAAATAGATCGTGTGCATAATATGTATAAAAGGAACGATACAGCGGTGCATGAAAATGTGGATAATAAAGGCTGTGCATAACAAGCCTATTTACACACAGAAAGAACGCCCGATAATCACTGTGGATAACCAGCTTTACAGCATACTTTGAAGTTCTATAACACATTGATTTCATAGTATTTATTAGACTTAATAACTAAAAATCGGTCCCTTAATAATAGTAACAAAAACAATCTATATAATATAAATATATATATAATCTATATTATTAACTAATCTAAAATTATGCACATTTTCAATACATTTCTAAATAGAGTTCAACACTGTATACTTTCGTCACTAAATTCATCCCAACAAATTTCAACTAACAATAATTTAAGAGAGGCTAAATAAGTGGATTATCCTGATCTATTTGATGTCATTATCATCGGTGGTGGTCATGCTGGAACAGAAGCTGCATTAGCTTCAGCAAGAAAAGGTGCGAAGACATTATTATTGACCCATAATATTGAAACTTTAGGTCAAATGTCATGTAACCCAGCAATCGGTGGCATAGGGAAATCACATTTAGTTAAAGAAATTGACGCACTTGATGGGGCAATGGCAAAAGCTACTGACCTAGCTGGAATTCAATTTAGAGTATTAAATTCTAGAAAAGGGCCGGCAGTAAGAGCGACTCGAGCGCAGGCTGATAGAATATTATATAAGGCTGCAATTAGAGAAATTCTAGAAAACCAGCCAAATTTACAAATATTTCAACAGGCGGCTGATGATTTAATCATTGTAAATGACTCGATTGAAGGAGTAATTACCCAGACAGGCATTAAATTTAAAGCCAAATCTGTGGTATTAACAGCAGGTACCTTTTTAGCAGGTTTAATTCATATCGGTTTAGCAAACTATTCAGGTGGTCGTGCCGGTGATCCTGCATCTACTACATTGGCTAATCGTTTACATGATCTACCATTTAGAATCGACCGACTTAAAACAGGAACGCCACCAAGAATAGATGCGCGAACTGTCGATTTCTCAAAAATGCAGGAACAACCAGGTGATACACCATTACCTGTTATGTCATATATGGGTAATGTTGAACAGCACCCACAACAAATTAGTTGTTACATAACCCATACCAATGAAAAGACGCATGACATATTACGTACAGGATTAGATAGATCGCCACTTTATACAGGTGTTATAGAAGGTGAAGGTCCGAGATATTGCCCATCTGTAGAAGATAAAATCATGCGCTTTGCAGATAAGACCTCGCATCAAGTATTTGTCGAACCAGAAGGCTTAACAACAAATGAGCTTTATCCAAATGGCATATCAACAAGTTTACCGTTTGATATCCAATTGCAAGCTGTTAGATCAATCGTAGGTTTTGAAAATGCACATATAACACGTGCTGGTTATGCCATCGAATATGATTTTTTCAACCCTCAGGATTTAAAACACACATTAGAATCAAAGTTTGTGAATGGTTTATATTTTGCCGGACAAATTAATGGTACTACAGGTTATGAAGAAGCGGCAGCACAGGGTCTGCTTGCTGGAATTAATGCAGCTGCTCGCGCACAAGATACACAGCAATGGTATCCACGTAGAGATGAAGCGTATATTGGCGTTTTAGTTGATGACTTAATAACACATGGAACCTCAGAACCCTATCGAATGTTTACATCACGTGCTGAATATAGGTTGATATTACGTGAAGATAATGCCGATTTAAGACTAACTGAAATTGGTTACAAATTAGGTGTTGTCTCCGAACAGCGTTGGGCTACTTACTGTATCAAAAAAGCAGCAATTGAAGGGGAAACAGAGCGTTTAAAAACAACTTGGATCCAGCCGAAATCAATTCAAGCTGAACAATTAAATCAAAAGTTTGTAGCACCTTTAACGCGTGAGTATTCTCTTGCAGATTTATTAAAAAGACCAGAATTAAAATATGAAGATGTTGCGTCTCTTAAAGGAGAGCCAGTATCAGATAGGCAAGTAAGAGAACAGGTTGAAATAGAATTTAAATATTCAGGCTATATTGAACGCCAAAAAACAGATATTGAACAAGTACGTCGCCAGGAAAACACCAAACTTCCTGATGACTTTGAGTACGACAATATCAGTGGTTTATCGAATGAGCTTAAAAGCAAGCTGATAGCTAATCGTCCTGACAACATTGCTCAGGCTAGTCGAATTCAAGGAATGACACCAGCTGCTATCTCATTACTACTAGTTTATATAAAAAAACATAAGGCTGTGAATAAAATAAGCGGATCATTATAATTAGCTAAACCTACTAATTACGCTCTTTACAGAGGATAATAATAAAGATTGTGTGTAAAGAGTATGTTTTTATCCACAATCAATTAGCAGTAGATTTCATTATTCCTTTCAGTAGATATCTAATGCAAAATTGACATATACACAATCGTCTTTCAAAAAATGCTTGTGTATAAACCACAGGTCACGTGTTTTTCAAGTACGTTTGTTGTACCAGGCGGCTTGTTTATTTACTTTATCCGTTATGAGTTAACAAAGGATAAAAAGTACTAAACCAGTAATTGAGTATAAATAGAGCTATATTGATAGCTTGCAAGATCAGTACAATAGCCATAAAAACACCTTTACTATCGATACCTATAATAGAACCTATAATATGTAGATAGTAGATAGTAAGCTGGTATTGGTTAGATAAGATGCGGCCTGATCAATATTAGCTTTTAATAAGCTAAAGCAGAATTACCTATAATAGTCGGTGTTTATTATTACCTCTATATTTAAGATAAGGCCTATACCGAGAAAAAGCTGACACTTGTGCCTTATATAACAGCAATAAAAATATATAAAGACGCTGAAATACCCAAACTGCTCAAAATAGTATGAAAAACAGTCAGTTTTAGCCTTATTTTAATTAAATCAAATAAAGCGTTGACGCGCTCCAGAATCTGTATATAATTCGCCTCCTCGCTACAGGGTGACCCAGAAAGTTACCTTAGAAACACAGCGAGATGATCG
>JBBMRB010000022.1:0-61264 GCA_038900335.1 Gammaproteobacteria bacterium AS21
GGCTTGATTCGAAGCTGCGCTTGCGCACTCCCTCAAGGTTTACCACGCCAAGCTTTAGCTTGTATAACCAATACGATAACTCGCCAAGCTTGCTCATTTTAAAACACATAAAGAAACGCTAATCACAGTGTACGGGGTTTTTTTTATGTCTACGCTTTTTAGCAATGACCGTACTCTCTCATAAATGTGGGCGTTTTTGCTGTACTAGAAGCACAGCTTCGTAGCAAAAAGGCCGTAGCTGCGCTGCGCACTCCCTCAAGATTTACCACGCCAAGTTTTGCTACTTATAAGCAGTACGCCTTATATGTAAGTTTACGTCTAGTTTAGCTGGCATTTTATAAGCTTATAGCTGCTGATTTTAAAGACATCAAAGCACCTACATATTGAATATAGATCTCACTTGAGCATGAGTTAAACCTTGTCGTATTGTGTTTTGTGTACTTTAAGAAGTGTTAGCTATATAACTTAATGTTTAACTCAGTAGTAAATATTAGCAATGCAATGATGTGAATAGATGGCTCATAACCGTCAATTGGTGAGAAAATAAGGACAGAATTTGCCATAAATTATGGGGAGAGGTGTCTAGAAGCTTTGCTTTGAAAGCCTCTAGTAAGGTTAACTAAAAGCTGAATTTAGTATCAGCTGTACGTAATAAATATAATGTTATGCAGGCGCCAAGCATAGGCCACGCTGCAAAAAATAATAGATTATTGAATATATCTATATAGAGATTATAAGCGGCTAAAGTTGAAATCGTATGCAGTATGAGGACAATACCATAAGTAACAGTTTTCTTTATGCCAGCCAGAAATAATAACATTAGTAGCGATTGGATGGCGCCCAAAAGATAGATAATAGTCTCTGAAAAATTATCTATGTTATAGAAGCCTTTTAAAACTTTCATCGTATGCTCAGGGTGGAAGAATTTATCGAGAATCCACACGAACATGACTATAAATACAGTGATGCGAAGTATTAATAAAGCCCATTGTAAGCGGTTTTGAAGATCGAAAGATGGATTAGATGTGCTTGTCATGTATTTGCCTTTATCCAATAATATGAGAAATCATATGACATTGGTTTTGTTGAATAATTCCATCAATTATCGATTCATACAGGCTTTAATTACAGCTTTGTAAAAAAAATGATAATAATTTTGCTTAAAAATAGAGAGTATCAGTAATTGTGCTATATTTATTTGTAATAAGTTTGCCTACTCTATCTTCTTATTTTATGTTTTATTTTAATTATATAGTTTTGAGCAGAGAAGGATTTAAAGTTGTATAGGAGTCAATCGTTTTGGTTGGTTATCCTAGGATTTAGTTATACCTTTAGGGATGATTTATGCCAGCAAAAGAGCTTCTGTCAGATGTTTTTATACAGACACTTGAACAAGCAATTGACGGTGTTGTAGTAATAAATTCGAAAAATAATATAATATTATATAACCAGGCTGCTGAGCAGCTTTGGGAATATACACAAGATGAAGTGTTAGGAAGAAATGTCAGTATTCTGGTGCCTAATCATATCAAATCTCACCATGATAGTTACGTGAATGCCAATAGAGAAACTGGTGTTAATAAGATTGTTGGTACTAGTATAGATGTTGAAATAAATTGTAAAAGTGCTACTAAGAAATGGGGCTCTATGTCCATTTCAAGAGTACAGCTTGATGATAAAATATTTTATACCGCTTTTATTAAAGATATAACTCAAGCTTATTTAGAGAGAAAGCGTATTGAAATGCTGTCTCTTGTTACAGATAAAACGGATAACGCAATTTTCATTACTGATAAAGATTGGACAATAGTCTACATAAATAATGGCTTTACTTCTATTCTTGGTTATCACGAGCAGGATGTCGAAGGACTTTCTCCTACAAATATCATTTCCCCTCATAAAACAGCAGAGCAAATTCGTGAGACTCGTAAAAGTTTGTGTGTAGGCCAGGCAATGAAGTTTGAAGAGTTATACAAGAAAAAAACGGGGGAAAAACTCTGGTGTAGTGTCATGTGCAACCCTGTTTTTGATGAGTCTGGTCAGCTCGCTCATACAGTCACTATTTTATCTGAGATCACCAGCGCAAAGCTACATCAGGTATTACACTCCAGAATGTTAAACGCAATTGCTCGCGATGAAAATTTAGAGTCTGTGATGCTCTGTGCGTGTTATGAAGTTAACTCGATACTAGATGATGTGACGGTAGCAATTTTTCAAACTACTGATAATCATTTTTTAAAACTGTTGGCTGCCCCAACATTTGCGGACAGCCCGTTTAGTATTGTACATAAATTAGCTATTAGAGAGGGGGCTGCTTCATCAGGTACTGCAGCTTTTCGTGGCGAGTCTGTTCTAGTTACCGATATAGAAAATGACCCACTTTGGGCAGACTATAAAGAACATATTACACCCTTTGGCTATAAAGGAAGCTGGTCAAATCCTATTAAAGATAATAAAGGAAATACCTTAGGGGTGATTACCTTTTATCGTAAGAGTCATGTTGTACCAAATGATTTGGATTATCTTATTATCCGTGTTTTATCACCTTTGTGCGCGCTGGCAATTGAACGTGAAAAGCAGCGTGAGCATATCCGCCATCTTGCATATTATGACAGTCTAACTAATTTACCTAATAGACGCCTGCTTCACGAAAAAGCAGAACTGGCAATAAGAGCTGCTGGCTCTGGAAAACAAGGTCTTGCCGTATTGCTACTCGATTTGGATCGTTTTAAGCTAATCAACGACTCTTTTGGTCACCCAACAGGGGATAGGTTGCTGATAGAAATAGGCGCTAGGCTAAACGAGAAATGCGACAGTATTGATACTTGTGGGCGTTTATCTGGTGATGAATTTGTCTTGGTAATTAGAGATAGAACCGTTAGTCAGTTGAATAGTTTTATTAAGAGCTTGAGATCCAGGTTATTTGAAACCGCTGATTTAGGCCGAACTAAATTAAACCCATCTGCGAGTATTGGTATTAGCATCTTTCCTGATGATGGCGAAGATTTTTCAACTTTGTTACATCGAGCGGACATGGCTATGTATCAAGCCAAAACTTCTGGACAGGGACGTTTTGCCTTTTTTAGTCATAAATTAAACCATTTAGCACAAGAGCGCCAGCTGTTAGAAAAGGAATTAAAAAAAGCGATAGATAACGACGAGTTAGCAATACACTATCAGCCTCAAATATATATGAATGGCAGTGGCCTGTATGGTGTAGAGGCCCTGTCACGTTGGCATCATCCACAACTAGGTGAGATTCTTGCGACTAAATTCATACCTTTAGCTGAAGAGTGTGGGCTTATAGCTGATTTAAGCCGCTGGGTGCTTAGAACTGCCTGCAAACAAATGTCTATTTGGCGAAAAAAGGGAGTTGAAATCCCTGCGGTTTCTATAAATATATCGCCTCTTAACTTTCATAATATAGACCTTTGCAGTGTCGTTAAAGATGAAATTAAAAATTATGGTTTAAAGCCAAGTGATCTCAGGCTAGAGCTCACTGAGAGTGTGTTGTTGGACAATACTGCAAGTACAATGCGGGCATTAGATGAGTTAAGTAGCTTAGGTGTTAGTTTTGCTATCGATGATTTTGGTACCGGTTATTCTAGTTTGAGTTACTTGAGAAAAATACCAATTAAAGAATTAAAGCTCGATCGTAGCTTTGTTTCTGAAATAGACGATGATGAAACAAGTCAGGCGTTAAGTTTGGCGGTGTTACAGATCGGAAAAAGTATGAACCTTGATGTTGTTGCCGAAGGAATTGAGCGCTTGGAGCAGCACAGGGTTTTAAAAGAGCAGGGTTATCATGTGGCGCAAGGGTATTTATTTTCTAAGGCAATAAGTGCTGAAAAAATTGAAGCGTGGATTGAAAACCCGATAAATTTTAGTATACCTATATAGGGCATTAAGATGTTGTTTTTAAATAAAGGTTTGCATTCTAAGATTAAAAATCTTGAAGCGGAGTTGTCCGTATATCATAACATTCAAAAAAATCTTCAAGAGGAAATGGTTTTTTTCTCGATTAGCATGCAGGGAGTTTTTCTAAATGCTAATGACGCTTTTTACGAGTCTTCGGGCTATAGCCAAGATGAGTTGATAAACAAAAACATACGAAATTTTATTTTAGATGAGTCAATAGATAAAGACCATACCAATAGAATGTTGTCAGCGATAGAAGCTGGCAAACATTGGCATGGTGCTTTACAGCTTAAACATAAAACTAAGAGAGACTCTTGGTATAGAGTTATTATTCAACCAGCTGGGTTTGATGCAATGCAGGCAACGTCATTAGCTGTATATGCTACAGAGCTGACTGATACGATATCAAAATCTCGTGAAAAAGAAGATATGATAGCCGCACTTAACAGATCATCTGCAGTGATTGAATTTAGCCTTGAGGGGATTATTCTTAATGCAAATGATAACTTTCTTGCGGGGATGGGCTATAAAATGAGCGAGATCCTAGGAAAGCACCATAGTATGTTTTGTGATGAACAAGAGCGAGAATCACAGGCATATCGTGAGTTTTGGCAAAGGTTAGGCTCAGGGGAGTTTATCTTGGATCGCTTTAAACGTATTGATAGTAGTGGTCAAACAGTTTGGTTAGAGGCGTCCTATAACCC
The DNA here is from genome assembly GCA_038900335.1 of Gammaproteobacteria bacterium AS21. Lineage (GTDB taxonomy): Bacteria > Pseudomonadota > Gammaproteobacteria > Pseudomonadales > Balneatricaceae > Rs1. Next base: position 4,623 of record JBBMRB010000022.1, read on the forward strand.
AATTCATGATGAAGCTGGACAGCTCTATAAGATTGCAAAATTTGCAACCGTGATTACCAGCCAAATGAATCGTGAATTAGCTATTTCTGAAACATCTAATATAGCGTATGAGATTTCTAAAAAGTCTGATAAAGATACTTCAATAGGCATCAGTGTGATTGAACAAACAGGCTTGACAATGCAAGAGCTGTCTGAACAAATGACGAATGCCAGTAAAGGTATTGTTGAATTAGATGCCCAATCGTCTAAAGTATCGGGGTTGGTTGATAGTATAAGAGGTATAGCTGAGCAAACTAACTTACTGGCATTAAATGCGGCAATTGAAGCGGCTAGAGCTGGTGAACAAGGTAGAGGGTTTTCAGTAGTGGCAGATGAGGTGAGGCAGCTTGCATCTCGTACCAGCATTGCAACAGAGCAAATTATAGGTGTTGTTGCAGAGAATAAAAAACTGACAGAACAGGCTGTTACATTGATTGAAAATAGCCAATTGAAAGCACAAAAAGCTCTACAACTTTCAAGTGAAGCTGGAGTTGTTATGAATGAGCTCCAACAAGGTTCACGGCAAGTGGTTGAGGCGGTCAGTAAATTCAAAAGTAATTTATAAATATTACTAATATGCCGCTGTTTATAAAAGACAGTGGTAGTTTTATGAAAGCAGTCTGTAAAAATTTGGGTATATAGAATGAACTAGATCTGTAGCTCCCTTTCGAGGGCTATTAATTCACAGCTATAATCTGCTAAATAGCTTAGTTAAACTGACAATGGCATTCTATGAGTTTAAACTTAAAGCCAAATAACGATCAATTGCATTTGCCAATGCGTGCTGATAGCAGTTTTAATTAAAAATCACTATAATTAGCTACCTCAATTTACTTTTCAGCCTAGGTGCATTTTAGTTATGTGCAGCGCTGTGTACTAATAGAATATAAAATGAATCAAACTGAAACGACTCTTCAAACAGAAATAAGACGTACGTTCGCTATTATTTCTCACCCTGATGCGGGTAAAACGACGATTACAGAAAAACTATTGTTATTAGGTAATCTCATTCAAAAAGCAGGCACTGTTAAAGGCAAAAAAAGTGATAGGCACGCCACATCCGATTGGATGACGATGGAACAAGACCGTGGTATCTCCATTACCTCCTCTGTTATGCAATTTCATTGGAATGATAAAGTTGTTAACTTGCTTGATACACCGGGACATGAAGATTTCTCAGAGGATACTTATCGTACTCTTACCGCGGTCGATAGCGCTCTAATGGTTGTCGATGGCGCGAAAGGTGTTGAAGATCGCACCATAAAACTGATGGATGTTTGCCGCCTGCGTGATACGCCTATTTTCTCTTTCGTCAATAAAATGGACCGTGATATTCGAGATCCGATTGAGCTTCTTGATGAAATAGAAAGTGTACTAAAAATTGCTGCAGCACCTATTAATTGGCCTATAGGGATGAGCAGTTTCTTTAAAGGCGTTTATAATTTTGTCAATGATGAAATCCATGTCTATAAATCAGGCCAAGGTGCTATATTGCCTGAAGATATTAGAATTACAGGTCTAGCTTCAGATGAAGCCAAAGAGTTACTTGGTGATTTATACGATGACTTTATTGATGAAATAGAGCTAGTACGTGGCGCTACGAATGAATTTGATCGCGACTTGTTCCTAAAAGGTGAGTTAACACCTGTATTTTTTGGTACAGCACTTGGTAATTTTGGTGTAAAAGAAATGTTAGATGGTTACACAGATTTTGCACCCTCGCCAATTCCAAGACAAGCTGTCACACGTACAGTTGCATCAGATGAAGAAAAGTTCTCTGGCTTTGTTTTTAAGATACAAGCCAATATGGATCCTAAACATCGTGACCGTATTGCATTTATGCGTATATGTTCAGGGAATTACAGTAAAGGCATGAAAATGCGCCACTGTAGAATTAATAAAGATGTCAAAATAGCAGATGCTGTTACCTTCCTTGCAGGGGATCGTGAAAGTGTTGAACAAGCTTGGTCTGGCGATATTATTGGCTTGCACAATCACGGTACCATCCAAATAGGTGATACTTTTACTGAAGGGGAGGAGTTGAAATTTACAGGTATTCCTCATTTTGCCCCTGAGTTATTTAAAAGAGTACGTTCAGTCGATCCTTTAAAAACGAAGCAGTTACGTAAAGGTTTGCAACAGCTATCAGAAGAAGGTGCAGTTCAGCTATTTCAGCCGCTAAAGAATAACGATTTAGTACTAGGTGCTGTCGGTGTACTTCAGTTTGAAGTAGTTATGTTCCGCTTGAAAGATGAATACAAAGTAGAGTGTTTATATGAAACAGTTGGCGTGCAGACTGCACGTTGGGTTGAATGTAATGATGCTAAAATGTTGGAAGAGCTCAATCGTAAAGCACACGATAATTTAGCCGTCGATGGCGCTGGATTACTAACGTATCTTGCACCTACTAGGGTTAACTTAAGTTTAACTCAAGAGCGTTGGCCTGATGTTCAGTTTAGGGCAACAAGGGAACACTAAATTTTAAGCCGCTATCTAGCGGCTTTTTTATTGCTGTTTTAACAAGAAGGAGTGAAGTGATGCCATATATTGACAGTCATTGTCATCTTGATTTTTCGGTATTATACGATCAGCTTGATGTTATATTTACGCAGGCACAGAAAAACGGTGTAAGCCAATTTATAGTGCCTAGTGTTAGTGCTGATAATATTGAAAAGGTCCGATTGCTAGCTCAACGCTACCAGTATGTACATCCCGCCTTTGGTTTACATCCTTGTTTTATGGACAAACACAGCCTTGCAGACTTAATATATTTAGCTGAAAAATTAGATACATATCAGCCAGTAGCGTTAGGTGAAATAGGGTTGGATTTTTTTATAGCGACGACAAAAGAGCAGCAGTCTCAACAAATATATCTTTTTGAACAGCAATTGCAACTTGCACAAGATAGAGGGCTAGCAGTGATTTTACATGTGCGTAAAGCACATGATCAGGTGTTATTGAGTTTAAAGAAAAGCGGCTTTAGTAGAGGCGGCAGTGTCCATGCATTTAACGGTAGTTTAGAGCAAGCACATAGATATATAAAAGCATTTGGTTTTAAACTTGGCTTTGGCGGCACCTTAACTTATGAAGGGTCTAAAAAAATACGTAAATTAGCAGCGCAGTTACCGCTTTCATCAATATTACTTGAGACGGATGCACCGGATATGGCTTTGTCTGGGATGAAGGAAGATTATAATCAGCCTAGTAATATCAAAACAATAGCTGAATATCTATATCAATTAAGAGAAGAGCCTGCTGAACTTATTGAACAGCAGGTGTATCTAAATACTTGCCAATGCTTCAAATTAAACTCGAATTAATGTATTAGAAAGCTAAGTGTTTGTTAACTGTGATACGACAGTCCATACTGAATTAGTTTGCTTATTTATAGGTAGTTTATAATAACCATCATCTAATAAAGTTGGGGTATAGGTAATGTTGTCGCCCGATAATATTATATTAATTAAGCTGGTCACTCGATTAGGCTCAGTTATTTTTTGCTGATACGCACTTTCTATTGTTTTAGATTTAAGATGGTTGAAGTTAGTTACAATCAAACTTTTACAATGTTTGTTACTGTCCTTAGCGTCATAACCCTTGCAAAAAGCACCAGTGTTTGGGTTTAATAAGTAATATGAAAACTCCTTAAAGTTTGGTTTAAGATCTGATATCCCACATGCACTTAACAACAAAACAGTTGAGCTAAGTGTTAGTTTGCTAAATGTTGAGAGCCTACAGCTAGCTCTTTTTAAAATAGATATTAAATTCATAAATTGTTCCTTAAAAGCATTTAATTAACAGTAGTCTTTAAATGGATTATCTTGTGTTAGATCGACATTGTGTTGATAACCCGGTATTTTCACACAAGAGTCACTGATCGTTAAATCACTGCCTTGTAATACATTGTGATCAAATTTGTAGGTAGGGGCAGTTAAACCGCGATTCGCGTTATAGTCATAGGCATGTGCCTGTGTTGAGACCGCAATATTCATCTCTTGCCATTGACTAAGTTTCTCAGAGCCATGTTTCTTCAGAAGCATGTTTTTGACAACATGAGGGGCTAAAACAGGAGCGCTAGCATTGTTACCACCAAAACCTTTAGAGTTTAGGATAACGCTATCCATGCCTGTTTTGCCGACATCAATATGCTCTGTAGAGAGTAACAGGTTACTTTGATGAACATCGTCAGCAAAAACTAAACTGGTTTTAATACCAGGAATATAACCATACTCCCAAGTACCTAAAGAAGAGCAAAGCTGATCTCCTGCAGCACTACCTTGAGAGTGTCCTATATAGCATTTAACTGCAGATACTGGCCATTGATCAATGGAAAAAGCCTTGGCAACTTCGTTAATTACGTGAGATTCAGTAACACGGTTTTGTGGTGTGCTCGTACCGTGTGCCTGGACAAATGATCTGCGCTGTAATGATTCTTTACCTAGCATTGCACTGATTAAGGCCGCTGATTTGCTCAGTGTTAAATAGTTGCCGATGCCAGGTGCTGAAATGGATTTTTTATGGCCATCAGCATTCACAAACACATCAGGTATCGCGCCGTGAATGTTTGCACCTAGCTTTAAAGCGAGCTCATCATTCATCAATAATACAAATTGGCTTGATTCGGCAATAGTAAAACCACAATTATCTGCAAACGGGCGACAAGATGTACGGTAATGCTCGTCCGTTAGCTGTGTTACATTGTTTAAGATTTTTAAATCTTTGTCCTCTGCTAAAGCTCCCATGGTTCGAAAGCCTTCAATAATTTCAGGTGTAATAGGCGCATCACTGCCCCCGACGAGGACAACTTGTTTACGGCCTTCTTTAATATCTTGAACACCGTTGCGTAAATTGTACAAAAAAGTCGCACATGCTCCCAAAGAGCCACCGGTACTACCTACGTTGCCCAGTACATAAGCGTTAACGAAATCTGCAGGCATTTGTGCGTAACCTAACGGCATTTGTTTTGAGGTAATACGTTTGCCGATGCTTGGGTATTTGGTTAAGCCACCAAAACCAAGATCGTCTAATTGACCTATCGAGTTGCTGGCATAAACGGCAATATCGTCAGGAGAGACAGCATTGGCAATTGTGTCAAAATCGATACCACATGAATCTATAGCATCAGATGCTGCAAAAATAGTCATCTGTAAATTACGAGGATGGTTTCTGGACTGGTATAATTTTCCCGGCTCAAAGCCCTTAGGTAATTGCCCAGCTGTTTTTACAGCTGACTCTTTAGTATCTGGGAATATCACCGGTAAAGACCCTGTAACACTGATCAGGAAACTATCACTTGCTTGCTTATCAATTTGCCAGTTATCAGGGATCACATTAGGCAGTTGGCGTTTGTTCAATATAAATGTGATTGGTTCGCCATTGTTGAGCGTCACTGCTTTATTAAGCGTCATCGCATCGACATCAAAATAACTACTGTCTATTTTGCGAATTAATGAGTTCTCTAATACTTGCTCGCTGATAGCAGCGACAAGAGCGTTTAAAGAGTGAAATTCACCTGCCGCACTTTGGTAGCTTTCTTGATCGGCATTAGTTGAAAATTTTACAAGGTTACTGATTGTCGCTAGTGACAGGATAGTCGCAGCGCGTTCATCGGCGTTTAGCTTGTCTATTATTAAACGTTTATAACTGTGATGGAAGGAGCTTCTTCCGGCTGGATTAATACCGCCGAATCCAACAATAACGGGTAGATGAGACAAATAAAACTCCTTATTAAGGGTAGACATATAAGCACGCCTACTACTCTTTGATACGGCTAACATTCGTTAGTCGGTATCTTTTAAGGTAAGGCTTGAAATCGCATGTGCGAGGTAAAGAGAGCTTATACTATAAAACAAAGTACTGGCTATTCTAGCGACTGGATGTAAAGCTGGCTAGGACTTTAAGTTCATTTTTTTTAATAAAGCTAAAACAGCCGATGTGTAGAAAACTAGATATAAATTATAGCTTGTTATGGATCCCGTGATGTAGAATTAAATAGTATGGCTATTGGTTAACATAGTAGTAGGTATTATCATCGAACAGGGTATAGACTAGTCAATGGTGTTATCAAAAGTTGCGATTTAACCAATTGACTATCGATAGCTGATAAGTATTGAGGGACTATAAAATGAAAAAGAAATTAGCAGTGTTATTGTTGCCGATGACAATATTAACAGGTTGTGCAGCAACTCAGGGTGAAAATGCTAAGACGACATATGGCGCAGTAGGTGGAGCATTAGTTGGCGCTTTGCTTGGTAGTCAGTTAGATAATGATGGTAATAGAGATAAAGGTATTATTATCGGGGCATTAGCAGGAGCCGCAGCAGGTGGTGCTGTTGGTAACTATATGGATCGTCAGGAATCTGCTTTTAGAGCGCAATTAGAACAAGAGCGCCGTTTAAACGAAATCGAAATTGAAAGAGTCAAAGCAGATACATTACGTTTGATCCTCAATGATGATGTATCTTTTGATTTTGATTCGGCGGTGGTTAAATCGTCGTTTCATTCTTCTTTAGATAAAGTTAATAGCGTATTAGCTCATTATAATAATTCTGAAATTACAGTTGTAGGACATACTGATTCAAAAGGTTCGCACAGCTATAACCAGGGCTTGTCTGAGCGTCGAGCTGTGGCGGTGAAAAATTATTTATCGCAAGGTGGCGTTAATAGTGCACGTTTAAATACACAAGGTTATGGTGAGTTACAGCCAAGAGATACTAATGATACAGCGCAGGGTAGAAGCAGAAACCGTCGGGTTGAATTATTAGTAAAAGGTGCGGGTAGCTAAATAATATTATTTAAAATAAAGACGCCTGCTATCGCAGGCGTTTTTATTTCATCAAGCTATGATTTTATATCTCTCATAACTTAACTATTGTGAGATCAGCACATCACCAGTTTGAATGTTACTTTGGCCCGTTAAACCATTAACTATGCCCTCTGCTGAGTTCGCCTGTACTTTACTTACTGTTAATACTAAATCTGTTTGATCAAGTTCTACTGTCGGGTTTTGTTGGTAGTCGTAAAAAATAGACTTTCTGTAGACATTAAATACATCGCCAATTTTAACTCCAGAAGAGCGGCCTGCTTTGAGCCAAATTTTACTTTCATGAGTTCTTGATATCTCTACCGAATAATCATCACAGCGGATGTCGCTATTAATATCACTGGCCATCCTATCTAGTTCACGACTTACTTGCTGGCCATAGTCTAGCTTCCAAAATGGGCTGCTGGCAAAACCAAATTTTTGCCTGTCATTATTACCCCATAAACCACCTGTGCGGTAGCTCTTTTGCGATACTAATGCACCGGTAAAACCATCATGAATAAATAGGTCGACCTCAAACGCTCTCATGTAACGGCTGCTGAGATAATCAAGTTTGTGATATTTGTCAACAAAATAGTTTTTCTGGGTAAATACAGTTGGCGTTAACATCGAAATATCACGAACCACGCCAGAAACCACATACTGTACTTCTAGTTGTCTGGTCTGTTGTAGTACCGAAGTAAGAGAGCCCTGTGCTAGTTGCTCTGTGACAGCGACACTAGGATCGGGTTGTAACATTAAACGCCCTGCGTTTAAGGGGGCTATATTAGCATGGTGATTAAGCCTGCTGACTAGCTCAGTTGCTATGCTTGATTCTATATTACCTAAGCGGCCAATATTTGCTTGTTTGCGGTGAATTAATGGAAAGCCTGCAATAGCAACTCGCTTGCGATATTGACCTGCGTGTTTGGAGTCAATGCAACGGTTTTCAACGTTTATTCTGACACTGATCAGAACGTTTAAAAGATTACCGCTTCTACTCTCATTAATGACTTGAGGGTCGCCAACAACAGCAGATAAATTGTTAGTTGCTAAAGTACCTTGCTCTAATTGCGGCTGAGTACTAATGTAAGCGCTAGATTGCAATAGTGCTTGTTGTTTTGCTTTTTCTATCGCTTTATAGCGTGCACTTGTTATATCACCGTTGACAATATAGGCTTGTCCTTGTGCTTGCACCGTTAATGCTGTTGCATGAGTGGAAAGTATAAGACAGAGCGCTATACTCAATACATAAAGGTATCTGGAAGGTTGTAAAAACGAAGTGTTGGCGTGTTTATAACTTAACATAATGTTTCAATTACCGTTATATTTTAGGCTTACTTAATAAAGCCTTTAAATTGAAAATAGCGCGTTTTAACGCACGTTTTATTAATCGATACAGTGTTTGCAGGTACTTAAGTACATAATTTAACACTATAATGCATTTAAACGATAGCGCGAATAGAGTAGATTAATCTGTTAGTGTAATATTATCGCTAAATGGGACAAGAGGGTGGGGTTTTCACTGGGCTTTAATAGCGAAAATTTATGTTAATTGCTAATAGTCAAAACCCTCCACGATTATATTCAAAGGTAGCACTCCATAAATAAAGGCAGTTGGCAATGAAAAGTATTTTAGTAATCTTTGTAATATTATTAAGCGGTTGCAACACTCAAAGTGTGAAGTCGACATTTTCTAATGAAATGTCGACTCAAGAAGCGAGAAAAATTGTAGAACAGGCGATTGAGATTGATAGTCTTGCTGAGTTTGCAAAGCCTGCGCCGACAGCAATTACGCCTATTGAGCCTAATTACTATGATCCTGTTAGCGAGGCTGTCGCACAGATGGCGGATCAAATGGTATTAGGATTAAGGCAAAACCGCGTTAAACGCCTTCCTGTTGCAGTATTACCATTCAAATCATTAAGGCATAGTGTTCATGATGATCTATTTGGCGCTAGGTTGTCTGAAAGCTTTGTTTTTCCGATGACACAACGAGGTTATAACATGGTGGATTACCGTGCTGTGAGCCTTGCAACTACAGAAAAAAGCGCAATGACTAAAGGGCAGTTACCAACGTTGCAGCAGCAGTATAAAATATATTACATACTTACCGGGACCTACGCTAAACACGGTGATGGTGTGGTTATCAATGCACGTATATTAGACGTTGTTACCCGTCAAGTTGTCGCTGCGGGGCAGTCACATATCGCCTATAAAAGACTGGAGAGTATGCTGCCAGGTTACGATCCAATTGATGCGTTAAATAAAGGTTTTATTATTGAAAATGGCATAGGCCCGCAATAAGGTTAATAACATGAAGTTAAATATGATGAAAACAAGTGTGCTGCTGGTAGTATTGGCCTTAACAGGTTGTGAAACCGTTTCAAAAACAACTCGTAATTTGACTGATAATTTAAATTTTTCAAATAAAGAGGCGCCGACATACAGAGCTGTTGGCTATGCCACTATAAGCCAACAAATGGGATTAACACGTGGTGAAAAAGTCATTGCAGCAATAGAAGCGTCTAAAGCTAACGCTTATAAAGAGCTGGTGGCGATGGTTCATGGCCGCTATCTATCAAGTAATAGCACTGTGGATAATAAAGTGATTGTTACTGATAGCTTTAATATAGCAGAGGCCGGGATTGTTAGAGGTGCTAGAGTTGTTAAGTCTTATCCTATACAAGATGATGTCTATGCGACAATCTTGGAAGTCTCAAGTGAGCAACAAAAAGCTTGGATTATTAATAACGATTAAATCTTAAATGCGATAATAAGGCTCGCTGTCAGCGAGCCTTATTTTTTATTTAGCTGGGAAATTCTTATTGAAAGCGGCTTTTTGCTCAGCGGTTGCTGGCAGTTGATGCTTTTCTTTCCAGCTGTCATATGGCTCTTTATATACCACTTCACGAGCTTGCTCGTACTCTAGTTCTACGCCGTGCTCTTGCGCAGCGGCTTTGTACCATTTAGCTAGGCAATTGCGACAAAAGCCAGCAAGGTTCATTAAGTCGATGTTTTGTGCGTCTTTACGCGAGTCCAGATGTTCTACTAAGCGGCGAAATGCCGCTGCTTCAATTTGAATTTGAGTATCTTTGTTCACAGTGTTTTCCTATTGCAAAGCCGCACTAACGTGCTGGTCTAGTTTTTTACAAATTTCTGTTTGTAGCAAATGTTTAAATTCAGCATCTTCTACTAATGCCCCCTTGCAGTCAGTAATACAGAATATATCGACTACTCGCTCACCAACAATGGCTATTTTTGCTTTGCAGACAATAATATTGTGAGTGGCAAATATATCGCCGATAACGGCTAATAAACCAGGTCTATCGGGGGAGATTATCTCAATTAATGAATATTTCTGACTCCAGTGAGTGCTAAAAGTCACTCTGCTAGGAATAGAAAAAAGCTTCATTTGTCTGCTAACTCTGCGACGAATAATCGATGAATAACTATCTGGTGTCGATAGCATATTCTTTATTGTCTGCTTAATCTCATTAAGCGTTTCAGGAGAGTCTGGAATTGATTTGTTCTCTTGGGTAAGAATTGTGTAGCTGCTGAAAGTGTATTCGCCTTCTGTTGGATAAATTCGTGCATCTTGAATGCTTAATGAAAGCTGGTCTAATGTCGCAACAATGATAGCAAACAGATTGTCGGTATTTTTTGTATAAATAAACACACTTGAGGCGCCTTCAAATAAGCGTTGAGTGGTTTTCTTGATTAAGATGATGGTATCTTCACCTTGCTCTTTTTGAATGATCTTTTGGGTATGCCAAGCAATGTTTTTTGCGCTTTCGTGAATGAAGTAATCTTCGCTAATAGTCGCCCATAAAGCAGTGATTTGTTCAGTTGTGATGTTCTTGGCTTCCAGTAAAGTAAGGGCTTCTTGTTGCACTTGCTCGATTAAATCTTCTCTGTCAACAGGGTTCTCGATACCGCGCTTAAGAGCAAGTTTCGCCTCTACATAGAGTTGGCGCATTAAAGAAGCTCGCCAGTTATTCCAAAGGCTGTTGTTAGTCGCGTTGATATCGGCAACGGTTAACACATAAAGATAATCCAAATGAGTAACATCTTGTACTTGCTCAGCAAATGTTTGAATGACTTCAGGGTCTGATATGTCTTTGCGTTGTGCCGTCATCGACATCAATAGGTGATTTCGCACTAGCCAAGCGACTAGCTGTGCGTCCCATTTTCCGAGTCGATGGCGGATACAAAATTTAATCACATCCTCTGCGCCTAGCTCAGAATGATCTCCACCTCTGCCTTTTGCTATGTCATGATAAAGCGCAGCAATATAAAGCAGTTCTATTTTAGGGAGTTGATTGACAACACTATAGGCAATAGGGAACTGAGCTTTGTGTTCTTTGTGTCTAAATTGACGACATTTTCTGATAACTTTGACGGTATGAGCATCGACAGTATAAATATGGAAAAGGTCGTGCTGCATTTGTCCAACGATGCGGCCAAACTCTGGCAGATATCTTCCGAGTATGCCGTAGCGAATCATCCGCTTTAGTTCAGTGGAGACGCCATCTTCTTGTCGCAGCAATTCCATGAACAGAGATATGTTGCGAATATCTGAACGGAAATTATCATCTATCAAGTCCCAGTTAGCGCGAATGAGTTTGATTGTTGTCGCACGCACGCCTGATATGTTTCTGTTTTGTGCCAATAACACAAACATTTCCATCAGTGCGAAAGGCTGGTGTTTAAAGACATTATCGTGGACGACTTCGATGTAATTGTTGTTCAATTGAAAGCGGTTGTTGATGTTTTCAATTTCGTTGTGTTCTTGTGAGTTTAGACTCTCACCAAAGTACTGTAATAATAGATCGTTGAAGCCTGACATCTGCATTGCTATACGATAGTAATTGCTCATGAACTGCTCAACAGCGAGCTTGCCTTTTTGATCTTCTAAGCCCAAAAGCTTAGCAAGGGTGCGCTGGTGGTCGAACAGTAATCTATCTTCACGCTTTTTACTTATCATGTGTAAAGCGTAGCGAATTTTCCAAAGGTAGTATTGGCCTTGGTTTATCACATCTAGCTCAGTGGGGGTGATAAAGCCATATTGTACTAGATCCGCTATTAGTGTTGCGCCAAAATAACGCTTAGCGACCCAGCCAATAGTATGTATGTCACGAAGGCCGCCAGGTGAGTTTTTAATGTTGGGTTCTAAGTTATATTCCGTGTTGTTTGTTTTGTCGTGTCGTGCTTTTTGTTCCGCCAGTTTGCCTGCTAAAAAATCTTTAGCGCTCCAAGCTTCTTCAGATGTTACTCTTTCATACATTTCTAAGCGCAGCGCTTCATTGCCAATAATGGTTCGTGATTCAATTAAGTTAGTGGCGATGGTAATGTCAGCTTTTGATTGCTCGTAGCAATCATCAATTGATCGAACGCTTGAGCCGACGTCTAATTTGATATCCCATAAGAAAGTCAGAAAACCACTGATGCTTTCTTGGTATTGCTCAGGTTCTGCGCCTTCAAATAATAATAATAAATCAATATCGGAAAAGGGGTGTAGCTCTCCTCTTCCGTAACCGCCTACTGCTATCAAGGCGATAGAGTCGTTGTAAGGCCAGTCAAATTGTTGCCAAGCTTTAGCTAAAATAATATCTAGGAGTTGAGAGCGTCCATAAATAAGTTGTTTAATATCGATATCGTTTTCAAAAGCTTGGTCTAAACTAGAATTGATGGTATTGAGTGCTTGTTTGAATGCTATTATTGGTTGTTGCGCAGTGTTAAATCCGTCTAGGAATAATGCCATATCGAAAAAATCATTAAAATCAACGTGGTGATGGTCTGGTTCAGTCATCTATCTATTCCTTTGTATTGAATAAAAAAGCAGTCACTGTAAAGTTGCAATATAGGCTGCCAGCAAACAAATAATGAATGCTGGCACTAGCAAGTGGGCCCTAGTGGGAAGTTGAGGTATTAAAACTTCTCTTCACTGCGTCTGGTTAATGCTTCATAACCATCGCTTGTGACAAGAATCGTGTGTTCCCATTGTGCAGAAAGTCTGCGATCTGCAGTTTCTACTGTCCAACCATCTTTTTTGTTTAGTTTGACTTGGCGTTTGCCGGCATTAATCATAGGCTCGATAGTAAAAATATTGCCTTCTTCTATGATTTCACCAGTACCTGCTCTACCATAATGCAGTACTTGAGGATCCTCATGAAACCCAGCACCTATACCGTGTCCGCAGTATTCTCTAACGACTGAATAGTGGTTTTTTTCAGCATGCTTTTGGATTACTTGACCAAAATCGCCAAGATGAGCGCCAGGTTTAACTAGCTCCATCGCCATATATAAGCATTCTTGTGTCACTTCAACTAGGCGTTGAGCATGAGGTAGCGGTTTGCCGACAAAAAACATTTTACTGGTATCGCCATGATAGCCATCTTTGATTACAGTGATGTCTATATTGATAATATCGCCGCTTTTTAGCTTTTTATCATTAGGGATACCGTGACAAACGACTTGGTTGACCGATGTGCATATCGATTTAGGAAAACCATGATAATCTAATGGCGCAGGAATCGCTTTTTGTACATCGACAATATAATCGTGACAAATTTTATTGAGCTCGTCTGTCGTAACACCAGCTACAACATGTTCATCTATCATTTCTAAAACGTCTGCAGCTAATTTGCCTGCAACACGCATTTTTTCTATTTCATCAGCTGTTTTGACGATAATTGACATTGTTTGGTTACCTAAATCTTGGTTTGTTTTACATTATAGATTTGTATCTTAACGAAAACGCTATCCATAACTCTTAAATAAATTAATTTGCATATTGTAACGAATTTATCGTGCGCTTTGGAGGTTTTCCTTCATTTAACGAGTCTTTTATGGTATAAAGTGCGCCCGAGAATAGATAGGCTGTTCTTAGGTAAAAAAATCACACACACATCGACACATTTACTGGGTGCCTAAGAAATATCTCGCGGGTTAGTAATATGGGATGGGTGGACGTCAAACCCAAAATGTATAGGAAAGTTTAAAATGGCACAAGTTACAATGCGTGAACTGCTTAAGGCAGGCGTACATTTCGGTCACCAAACTCGTTATTGGAACCCAAAGATGAATCAGTTCATCTTCGGTGCTCGTAACAAAATTCATATCATTAACTTAGAGCATACGCTTCCTGCGTTAAATGACTCTCTAAGCATTGTTAAGAATATGGCGACGAACAAAAACAAGATCTTATTCGTTGGTACTAAGCGTGCTGCGAGTAAAATCATCAAAGAAGAAGCGCGTCGCGCTGGCATGCCTTACGTTAACCATCGCTGGTTAGGTGGTATGCTAACTAACTACAAAACGATTCGTCAGTCTATCCGTCGTCTACGTGAGTTAGAGTCTCAATCAAATGATGGTACTTTTGCACAGCTAACTAAAAAAGAAGCGTTGATGCGTCAACGTGAAATGGAAAAGTTAGAGCGTTCAATTGGTGGTATCAAAGAAATGGGCGGTTTGCCTGATGCATTGTTCGTTGTTGATGTTGATCATGAACGTATTGCTATCAATGAAGCAAACAAGTTAGGAATCCCTGTTATTGGTGTTGTTGATACTAACAGCAACCCAGACGGTGTTGACTACATTATCCCTGGTAATGATGATGCGCTACGTGCAATTCAAATTTATGTGGGTTCTATGGCTGATGCTTGCACTGAAGGTGCTGAAGTTGCAGCTGGTGATAAAAGCGAGTTTGTAGAAGTACAATAATTTATTATTGATACCTGCAAATTTAGTTATTGATCAAAAAAAGGGGGCCGCGCTCCCTTTTTTTTGAATATTGATTGCGATCAAAGGGGCATAAAATGGCTGTTTCAGCTAAGTTAGTTAAAGAATTACGTGACCGTACTGGTTTAGGTATGATGGAGTGCAAGAAAGCACTTAATGAAGTAGACGGTGACGTTGAAAAAGCGATTGAAGAATTGCGTAAATCATCTGGCATGAAGGCTGCTAAAAAAGCTGGCCGTACTGCTGCAGATGGTGTTGTTATGGCGCAAGTAGCTGAAGATGGTACTTACGGTGTATTGGTTGAAGTTAACTCTGAAACTGATTTCGCGGCACGTGAAGAGAACTTCCTAGCGTTCGCTAAGAAAGTAACAGCACAAGCATTTGCTGCTAAAACAACAGATGTTGCGGTTGTTATGACTGATGAGCTAGTTGCCGCTCGTGAAGCATTAGTACAAAAGATTGGCGAAAACATTAGCCTGCGTCGTATTTCTGTTGTAGAAGGCGATGTTGTTGGTGCTTACGTGCATTCTAATAATCGCATTGCTGCTCTAGTTGCACTAACTGGTGCAAGCCAAGAAGTCGCTAAAGATGTTGCTATGCATATCAGTGCGACTAACCCTCGTGTTGTTAATAAAGCTGACATGCCTGCTGAAGAAGTTCAACAAGAAAAAGACATCATCATGGCTCAGCCAGATATGGCTAGTAAGCCTGTTGAAATTGCTGAAAAAATGGTTGTTGGTCGTATCAGCAAGTTTCTTGCTGAAAACAGCTTAGTTGAGCAAGCTTTCGTTAAAAACCCAGAGCAAAAAGTGGGTGAAATGGTTAAAGCAGCTGGTGGTTCTGTCGCTAGTTTCGTTCGCTTAGAAGTAGGCGAAGGCATAGAAGTTGAAGAAGTTGACTTTGCTTCAGAAGTGGCTGCACAGCTAAAAGGTTAATAGTTGTGGAAAGATAAAGCGCGTGTGATTATTGTGGTCTCATGCGCTTTTTTGTATCTGGTATCCTGGGTTATGATTAGACCCTGAAACTTTATCATTGTAAATCGGAGAAATTGAATGCCAACAACTGCTAATAAAAAGCTTTCAAGTTATAAAAGAATATTACTTAAATTAAGTGGTGAGGCGCTAACCGGAGAAGAAAGTTTCGGTATAGACCCGAAAGTGTTAGACCGTATGTCTTTAGAAATCGGTCAGTTGGTAGGTATCGGTGTCCAGGTAGGTATTGTTATCGGTGGTGGTAATTTATTCCGTGGTGCAGCGCTTAGTGCCAATGGCTTAGATCGTGTGACAGGTGATCACATGGGTATGCTTGCCACAGTCATGAATGCTCTAGCGCTTCGTGACTCATTGGAACGTACCAATATTACAACAAGAGTAATGTCTGCTATTCCAATGAGTGGTGTAGTTGATCATTATGATAGACGACATGCCATGCGCTATTTAAGCCAAGGCGATGTTGTTATTTTTTCAGCAGGTACGGGTAATCCATTTTTTACGACTGATTCAGCGGCGTGCTTGCGTGGCATAGAAGTTGATGCAGATGTTGTTTTAAAAGCAACCAAAGTAGATGGTGTATATACTGCTGATCCAATGAAAGATTCAGATGCTAAACGTTATTTGCATCTAGGTTATGATGAAGTATTAGAAAAGCAATTAGAAGTAATGGATTTAACAGCCATTTGTTTGACTCGTGATCATAATATGCCAATTCGTGTTTTCAATATGAATCGCCCTGGAGCATTAGTCAATTTAGTTATGGGTAGTAACGAGGGCACTCTAATCAGTGCCGATGAGTATACAGGAGAAAAGTATGCTGAATGAAATAATGCAGGAATCGCAAGATCGCATGCAAAAAAGCGTAACAGCTGTTGTTGATAATTTTAAGAAAATAAGAACAGGTCGTGCACATCCAAGTATTTTGGATACAGTGATGGTTAATTATTATGGCGGTATCGTGCCGCTGTCGCAAGTGGCTAATATTACCGTTGAAGATGCACGTACACTGGCAATTGTTCCATGGGAAAAGCCTATGGTTCCAGAGATTGAAAAAGCAATTCTAAAATCATCGCTAGGTTTAAACCCGGCGACTTCTGGCGAACGTATTCGTGTGCCTATGCCTGCGTTGACTGAAGAGACTCGCAAGGGTTTTATTCGTCAAGCTAGGGCAGAGGCGGAAAACGGTAAAGTGTCTGTCAGAGCGGCGCGCAGAGATGCAAATAGCTACATCAAAGAGCTGTTAAAAGAAAAAGAAATCTCTGAAGACGACGATCGTAAAGGTCAAGATCAAATACAGCAGTTAACTAATAAATTTACTACTGAGATTGATGCGCTACTTGAGAAAAAAGAAACGGACTTAATGGAAATTTAAAGGATGGTCATTTAGTAATGTATTTTGCTAAATGACCAAAGATGATTATGACTTTAAAAGCAGAATTGAACTTGCCGGCTGATGTCGCTATGCCTCGTCATATCGCAGTAATAATGGATGGCAATAACCGCTGGGCAAAAAAACGTTTTCTTCCAAGCTTAGCTGGTCATAAGGCTGGCGTTAAAAGTGTACGAAGCGTTATAGAGGGTTGCGTAGAGCTTGGTGTTGAGTCAGTAAGTTTGTTTGCTTTTAGTACCGAGAATTGGAAGCGCCCGGCGTTAGAGGTGAAAGGTTTAATGGAGCTTTTTGGAATTGCGTTAGATCGCGAAACTAAAAAACTACATAAAAACAATATTCGTCTGGTTGTGATCGGTGATAAATCGCGTTTTAGTGATTCTTTACAAAAAAGAATCTATGATGCTGAGCAACTAACAAAAGACAACGATGGATTGATTGTTAATGTTGCAGCAAATTACGGCGGACAATGGGATATTGTCAGCGCGGCTAAGCGTTTTGCACAAGAGTGTATTAGTGGTAAATGTTTACCGGAAGATTTAAACGAATCTTTATTTAATCAATATGTGAGCTTGGCGGATCAGGCAAAGCCTGACTTGTGTATTCGTACCGGCGGTGAAAGCCGTATTAGTAATTTCTTAGTATGGCAAATGGCCTATACAGAATATCATTTTGTAGATTGTTTGTGGCCTGATTTTAATAAGCAACATTTGCTTGAGGCAATCAGAGATTTTGCCGGTAGAGAAAGACGGTTTGGTAAAACAAGTGAGCAATTAGAGGAAAAGTAGTTTGCTGAGACAAAGAATAATAACAGCATGCATTTTAGCTCCCATTGTATTAATCGGGATTTTTTTATGGCCTCTTGATGGGGTTGCAATTTTTGTGGCTATGATTATGTTGATAGCCGCTTGGGAATGGGGTCCATTTTTAAATATAAACAACCTCTATACAAGAGGGGCTTTAGTTGCAGCAACAGCGGCGCTATTGGCGCTTATTTGGTTTGCTTTCTTTGATCGGGCCGCAATTGTGTTTACACCGCTAGTTATCCTCTCTTGGCTTGCGGCATTTGTTTGGGTTAAAAAATATCCGCAAAAAGATTTATGGGCCCATAAGTTTGTTGGTGTATCGCTGTGTTTAGTGCTGTTAAGTGCAACATGGTGGAGTTTGTTGCAACTTAAGTTGCTGCCAGAGCACAATAGCTGGTTATTGCTAATATTACTGATTGTCTGGGCTGCAGATATCGGCGCTTACATAGCAGGTAAAAATTTCGGTAAAAATAAACTCGCACCTCAAGTTAGCCCTGGAAAAACAATAGAAGGGTTTGCTGGTGGTGTGCTCGCCGCATCAATTACGACAGTAGTCTTTGCTGTGGTACAAGAATTAAGTTTTGCGCAAAGTGTATTTTTAGTGGTATTAGGGGCACTAATTTCAATGGTATCTGTCTTAGGTGATCTATTGGAAAGTATGTTAAAGAGAAATGCGGGTCTTAAAGATAGCGGTATTATTCTTCCAGGGCACGGCGGTGTTTTAGATAGAATAGATAGTTTGCTGGCCGCGGCTCCTTTGTTTCTTATTGGTCTTCAGTGGTTGCCGGTGGTTTAATTGGACTTTATTCAAACTGTATTAGCGTTTGTCGTTACCTTAGGTATATTGGTCACCATTCACGAGTGGGGGCATTTTATCGTCGCGAGATTATGTGGCGTGAAAGTGCTTCGCTTTAGTGTTGGTTTTGGTCGTGTTTTGTTCTCCGTATATGATAAAAAGGGTACTCAGTTTGCCCTTGCCGCTATCCCATTAGGTGGATACGTGAAAATGTTTGGTGAGCAAGAAGATGATATCGCTCCCGAGCAAAAAAAGTATGCCTTTAATCATAAAAACGTTTATCAACGCTTTGCTATTGTTGTGGCTGGGCCCGCTGTAAATTTGATTTTTGCTGTGCTCGTTTATTGGTTTTTATTTGTTGGTGGCACCAATACCATTGCACCTATTATTGGTGGGTTTAATGAGGGCTCTGTTGCAGCGCAAGCACAGCTACCTGTTAATGGCGAAATTATGGCGGTTGATGGTGAGTCTGTTAATAATTGGCAAGACGTCAATTTGATATTGGCTGGGCGTATTGGTGAAACAGGATCATTATCCTTCACTGTGAAAGGTGGGCAGGGCTTAGAAAATTTTAACGTTAGAAATTATAGTGTCGATTTGCGGTCATGGCATGTTGATCTTGAGAAGCAAAGTCCATTATCTGCCGTAGGTATTATTCCATTTAGACCTGATGTCAGTGCACAAAAACCGGTGATTAATACAGTGTCTCCTCAAGGAAGTGCCGCTAAAGGGGGCATGCAAGAAGGTGATTTAATTGTTGCGATTGACGGTGTGGCTCTAACAAATTGGGGCGAGATGGTCGAGATAGTGCAGCGCTCACCTACACAAAAATTATCTGTTGATTTGCTAAGGTTAACCAAGCCCATAAATATTGATGTAACTCCGGATGAAAAAAAGCTAGAATCAGGCGCTGTTATTGGTTTTATAGGCGTTGGGGTGCAAGCACCACAGTGGCCGCAAGATATGATAAGAGTGCGCCATTTAGGGATAGCAGAGGGATTAATCCAGGCCATCTCTAATACTTGGCGAATGGTCAGTTTGACTTTTGATTCTATTAAAAAAATGATAGAAGGTCTTATCTCAGTGAAAAATCTGAGTGGGCCGATTACTATTGCTAAAGTTGCCTCCGCGAATGCGCAATCTGGTTTGGAATCGTATTTAAGCTTTTTAGCATATTTAAGTATTAGTCTGGGTGTGTTGAATTTGTTGCCGATACCGATGTTAGACGGTGGCCATTTATTCTATTACGCTGTAGAAATGATTAAAGGAAAACCTGTTTCTGAAAAGATTCAAGAAATAGGCTTGCGAATAGGTATGGCTGTGTTGTTTTGTTTAATGGCAACAGCGATATTTAATGATGTAATGCGTTTATACTAATTATTCGATATTAATTTATTAATGAAGAAGGGTTTCATGAAAAAACAATATGGGTTGTTTCTCGGTCTATTGTGCTGGGCGAATATAACATTAGCAGCATTTCCTGCTTTTCAAGTTCAAGACATTCGACTTAAAGGAGTTCAGCACGTAGAGCCTGGGGCTGTGTTTAGAAACTTTCCAATCAGTACTGGTGATGTTATTACTCAGCCGGCATTAACAGCAGCTGTTAAAAGCTTGTATCAATCTGGTTATTTTGAAAATATTGAAATAGAACGTGAAGGTAACGTGCTTATTTTAAACATAGTTGAACGCCCAGCTGTGAGTAAAATACGTATCAAAGGCAATAAAGTTGTTAAATCAGAAAACTTATTGCTTGGTTTGGAAAATACTGGGCTTAAAGAAGGTGTGGTTTTTAAGCGCTCGTCACTGCAAAAGATTAAAGATGACCTTCAAGCAGTATACTCGTCACAGGGGCGTTATAATGCCAAAGTTGATACCACCGTTGTACCTGTTGCCGGTAACCGTGTCGCTATTAATATTGACATTAAAGAAGGTGCAGTCGCCACAATAAACCATATTAATATTGTCGGTAATACGGTATTCGACAACGAAGAACTAGTAGAGCTTTTTAACTCTAAGTTGCCTTCTTTTTGGTCATGGTTTAGTAAAGATGACAGGTATTCTCGTGAGCGCTTATCGGCAGATATTGAAACTTTGCGTTCATATTATTTAGATCGTGGTTATATTAATTTCAAAGTAACATCGACACAGGTTTCTATTTCGCCAGATAAAAAAAGTGTTTTTATCAGTGTCAATGTTGATGAGGGACAGCAGTTTATAATTGGTGATATAAACATAAAGGGTGAGCTAGTAGTCGGTGAGGAAAGCCTTCGTAAAGTTATAGCGCTTGACTCGGGTAAAGTGTTTTCACGAACAGATGTAAACAACTCAACTGAATCTATGAAAAGCTTATTAGGTAATAATGGTTATATGTTTGCTGAGGTGCGCACAGTTCCAAATACAGTGAATGAAAATACCGTAGATATGACGTTTGTTGTGACGCCCGGTAAGCGAACTTACGTGCGAAGAATCAATATTAAAGGTAACGAAAAAACAGCTGATTTCGTTATTCGCCGACAAATCCAGCAAATGGAGTCTGCATTAGCATCAAGCGAAAAAATCAAGAAATCCAAAGAGAGATTAGACAGAACTGGTTTTTTCTCAACGGTTGATGTCGCCACAACGCCAGTGCCCGGCACTGATGATCAAATAGATGTTGATTTATCAGTTGTTGAGCAAGCATCTGGTAACTTCACTGCTAGTTTAGGTTTTTCTAGGCAAGAAAGTCTTATTTTTGGTGTCGGTGTGAGCCAAAATAACTTTTTAGGTTCAGGTAACAGAGTTAGTGCTAATTTTTCAAAATCTAGTTCGCAGCAGAATGTAAGCTTTAACTATACTAACCCTTTTTATACCGTTGATGGTGTGAGTCGTGGCTTTGATGTTTTCTTTCGTGATGAGGATTTTGAGGAAAGCTCTTCAAGTAAATTTAAAATCAATGAGTATGGTGGTGGTGTTAGCTTCGGTTATCCGATAGATGAATATCAACGGTTATCTTTCCGCTTAGGTCTGGAAAATGTTGAGGTCGAGCCAAATGATGAGACAAGTGGTGAGATCGAAACCTACATAGCTAACAATGGCGATAATTTCACCAATGCGGTTGCAACAATCGGTTGGAATGAGAACAGACTAAATCGATCTGTTTTTCCAACCAATGGCCGTAAGCAAAGCTTAAGCTTAACAGTGGCTGTGCCAGGTAGTGATTTGAGCTATTATAATATTAACTATAATGCTTCTTGGATTAAATCGTTAAGTTTAGATGAAAGGTGGCTGATAGGGGCAAGAGGTAATTTAGGCTATGCTGACTCTATGGGCGATAAAGAATTTCCTTTCTTTAAACACTTCTTCGCCGGTGGTATAGGCTCAATGCGTGGTGTCTCTGGTAACTCTCTTGGTCCTCGTGATGATGAAGATGACCCAATTGGTGGTAATGTAGAGGTTACTGGTGGTGTTGATTTGATTTTCCCTATGCTTGGTTTGGATGATAAAACTAAATATCGTACTTCGTTATTTGTCGATGTTGGTGGTATTTATGCTACTGAGTGTTTAGCAGGTGGCAATAGTAACTCTAGCTGTAATGAAGGCGTTAATTTTAGCGATTTAAAATACTCAGCGGGTCTTGGTTTTACTTGGATAACACCATTGGGGCCATTAACGTTCTCTTATGCTAAGCTGCTAAATAAAGAAGATGGTGATGAAGAGCGTACATTTGATTTCACTTTAGGTGGCACATTCTAAGCATTATTAAAGGTTCATTACATTATTAACGTGATAACAATAGCAGAGATAGCACAGCATTTAGATGCTGAAGTTTTCGGTGATAGCAAAGTGGTTATAACCACTTTGATGCCGATTGATAGTGCACACAAAGGCTCAATAAGTTTTTGTGCGCAAAGCAAGTTTGTTAAAACGTTAGCACTGAGCAATGCTAGTGCTGTTTTGGTAAAAGAAGAGCATCGAAAATACGTAAAAAACACCGCGATTGTTGTCCAGGATCCTTATTTAGCCTTTGCAATTATCAGTGCTTTTTTTGATTGGCGCAAACCGCTAAAAAGCTCATTTAGTGCAGGTTCTGTGCTAGGTTCTAATAGCTATGTTGCTGACAGTAGTGAAGTTTGCCATGGTGTTTGTATCGGTAATAACGTCACTATTGGTGAGCATTGTTATATCGGCGCTAACTGTGTGATTGGTGATGATTGTATTATAGGTAACAATTCACGTTTAGAAGCTAATGTTACATTATACGCTGATATACACATTGGAAATGACTGTATTGTTCACAGTTGTGCTGTCATTGGTGCAGATGGTTTTGGCTTTGCAAAAAAAGCTTCTGGATGGCAGAAAATATATCAATTAGGTGGTGTTCGAATTGGCAATGATGTTGAAATAGGTGCATCTACAACGATTGATAGAGGAGCAGTTGCTAATACTATTATAGGTAATGGTGTTAAACTGGATAATCAAATTCAGATCGCTCATAACGTAGTGTTAGGCGATAATACAGCGATAGCAGGTGGTACTGCTGTTGCTGGAAGTACCATTATTGGTGAAAACTGTACTATTGCTGGACAGTCAGGGATTACAGGACACTTAACAATTGCAGCTGGCACTCATGTCACAGCGATGAGTTTAATTAGCCATTCAATAAAGGACGCTGGGGTTTATTCGTCAGGCACCGCTATGGAAGAACATAATAGCTGGAAGCGAAATGTTGTTAGGTTTCGCAACTTAGACAAACTGGCTAAACAAGTTAAATTATTAGAAGATGAGCTTAAAAAGCGCTCATAATAAAAGGAAAGTTAAACTCATGATGGACGTCAATCAAATTCGCGAATATTTGCCTCATCGATACCCGTTTTTACTGGTCGATAGAGTTGTTGATATGACGATTGGAGAATCGATACACGCTTATAAAAATGTCACAGTAAATGAGCCATTTTTTAATGGCCATTTTCCGGATCAACCTGTCATGCCTGGTGTTCTAATTGTAGAGGCAATGGCACAAGCAGCAGGGATACTTGGTTTTAAAACCATGGATAAAACCCCGCAAGATGGTTCGATGTATTACTTTGTTGGTTCTGATAAATTGCGCTTCAAAAAACCGGTCGTACCTGGTGATAGGCTGGACTTATTTGCCACTATCGTGTCGGAAAAACGCGGCATATGGAAATTTGAAGTTAAAGCAGAAGTAGATGGGAAAATGGTCAGTTCAGCAACCATTTTATGTGCAGATCGTTAGGTATAAACTTTGACTATAGAACATTCATTAATTCACCCAAGTGCTATTATAGACCCTAGCGCAAAACTCGCAGAAGGTGTGTCTGTCGGCCCATGGACTATTATTGGGCCAGACGTATCAATTGGTGCAGGTACGCAAATAGCATCTCATGTTGTTATTAAAGGGCCTTGCTCCATTGGTGAAAATAATCAGATTTTCCAATTCAGTACGATTGGTGAAGATTGCCAAGACAAAAAATATAATGGCGAAAAAACATTTTTGACGATTGGCAATGATAATGTTTTTCGAGAGAGCTGTACGATTCATCGTGGAACAGTTCAAGATAATGCTATTACGACTATTGGAAGTCGTAACTTATTCATGGTCAATGTTCATGTCGCACATGATTGCGTGATTGGTAATGATATTATTATGGCTAATAACAGTGCGGCGGCTGGACATGTCGTGATTGGTGATCGAGCTATTCTTGGTGGTTTTACTGCGATTCATCAATTTTGCCATATAGGAAATTCTGTGATGTGTGGCGCTGGAACTGTTATATTTAAAGATATTCCAGCATTTGTTATGGCTAGCGGGCATCCTGCAAAACCACATGGTATTAATAGTGAAGGTTTAAAGAGACAAGGTTACTCTGCACAGGCTATTAGTAATATTAAGCGCGGTTATAAAGCAATATATCGCCAGGGCTTAACGGTCGATCAGGCCCTTGTTGCACTTCAAGAGATGTTAATAGAAACACCGCAATTGCAAATTTTGATTGAATCGTTACAAGACTCTACTCGAGGTATTGTGCGATAGTATGTTTTATGTTGTCTTAATATAGTGTTTTGCTAGTAAATTTATCATTTATCAATGTAGCACTATATTGAGCATCACGCCTTTCTTTAATTTTCGTGTAAATTAATAACACCATGCAAACAAATCTAACAACTGATCGAAAATTGCGCGTCGCTATTATAGCAGGTGAAGCCTCAGGCGATATATTGGGTGCAGGTTTAATTGCAGAGCTCACAAAACGTTACCCACAAGCTCAATTTTACGGTATAGGCGGAGATCTAATGATTGCGCAAGGTTGTCACTCAAAAGTGGCAATGGAGCAACTGTCAGTTATGGGCTTGTTTGAGGTATTATCACGATTAAGGTCTCTATTAGCGCTTAGAAAAAAATTGATTAGCGAATTTATAGAAACTCCTCCTGATATCTTTATTGGTATTGATGCCCCTGACTTTAATTTAAATATTGAACTTGCTTTAAAAAAAGCGGGTATCTTAACGGTGCATTATGTCAGTCCATCAGTATGGGCGTGGAAGCAAAAAAGAATATTTAAAATAAAGAAAGCGGTCGACTTATTGCTCAGTTTATTCCCGTTTGAAAGTAAACATTATCAACAGACTCAGCAAAAAATCGCTTATGTGGGGCATCCATTAGCACAGATAATTCCACATCAATATGAAGTGGAGCATTATCGCGATAAACTAGGTATTGATTTACAGTTCGCACAGACTAAATTAGTGGCTATTTTGCCAGGCAGTCGCAGTAGTGAAACAAAGTATTTACTCCCCGTATTCTTAGAGACAGCAGCCAAACTACAACAAGAGCATGCGGATATTCGTTTTGTGCTACCGGCGGCTAATCAATATCGATACGATGAAATAAGTAATGCGTTAAAAGGGTTTCCAAACTTATCAATACAATTGATATTGGGTAACTCTCGTGATGCAATGGCCGCAGCAGATGCTATTTTAATTGCATCAGGTACAGCGACGCTCGAGGCTGCTTTATTGGCAAAACCTATGGTCGTTGCTTATAAAATGTCAGCGCTCACTTATGCTATTTATTCGCGCATGATTAAAACACCATTTATATCGCTACCCAATTTATTAGCTGATGAAATGCTAGTGCCGGAGCTGTTACAAAATGATGCTAATGTCGAGCGTTTATCAGCAGAAATAAAAAAAGCTTTGTTCGACAATGAGAGACGCGCTTACCAAGTGTTAAAATTTAAAAATATTCACAATACCCTGAATTTGTCAGCAAATGAGCGAGCAGCAGATGCTATCGAACAATTACTAAATGACAAGTTAGGCAGAGCTCAAGGCTAAACACAAGGAAAGCGAGTGATTGATTTAGAACAATATATAGCGATGAAGTTGCTAGCAGGTTGTGATGAAGTTGGCAGAGGGCCGCTAGTAGGTGATGTCGTTGCGGCGTCTGTAATATTAGATCCGAATATTCATATTAAAGGTCTGGCAGATTCAAAAAAATTGAGTGAAAAAAAGCGCGATGCTTTGTACCTACAAATTATTGAGCAAGCTCAAAGCTTCGCATATGGGCGTTGTAGTGCGCAAGAGATTGATCAAATCAATATTCTGCAAGCGAGTATGTTAGCGATGAAACGATCAATAGAAAACTTAGATCTAACGCCTAATATGGTGTTAGTTGACGGCAATCGCTGTCCGGATATTACATTACCTTGCCAGGCTATTGTCAAAGGCGACGCTAAAGTTGCCGCAATCAGTGCAGCATCTATTATTGCCAAAGTGGTGCGCGATAAAGAAATGTATGAGCTTCATGAAAAGCATCCTGAATATGGTTTTGATCGCCATAAAGGTTATCCTACTAAAGATCATATGCTAGCACTAGAAAAATATGGCCCCCTGCCTTGTCACCGAAAAAGCTTTAAGCCGGTTCGTGTGTTACTTAACTCAACTACTTTATAAATATTAGACGGATACTGTAACGTTATGGCTAATTCTTTTGTTCATCTGCGCACTCATACTGAATACTCGGTCGTCGATGGCTTGTGTCGTGTTAAAGCGTTAGTAAAGGCTGCAAAAGATGCAGCGATGCCGGCAGTCGCTGTCACCGATCATATTAATTTATTTGCTTTAGTGAAATTTTTTAAAGCCGCCACCGGCGAGGGCGTTAAGCCTATTTGTGGTGCTGACCTATTAGTGATAGATGATGATTTAAAAGAAGAGCCTTATTACTTTACGGTGCTGGCTCAAGACGCACTAGGATACAGAAATTTAATGGAATTAATTTCATTAGGTTATGAGCAAGGGCAAAACTTTATTCTCGATAAAGTGATCATCAAGAAAAGCTGGTTGTTTGCGCAAACAGATGGCCTTATTGCATTATCCGGCGCTAGACGCGGCGAGTTAGGCAAAGCGATATTATCAAAGAGCGGTAATGAAGAAGCGATATTAAGTGAGTGGATGAAGGCGTTTGAAAATCGTTTTTATATTGAGTTACAACGCACAGGGCGCCCAGGTGAAAATGAACTTATAGAGCGCAGTGTTGCGCTGGCGTCTAAAATGGGTTGTCCAGTCGTGGCAACAAACGATGTGATGTTTGTCCACAATGAAGACTTTGATGCACATGAAGCGCGAGTGTGTATCAACCAATCCAGGGTATTGGAAGATCCGAAGCGACCTCGCGATTATAGCGAACAGCAATATTTTAAAAACAGTGATGAAATGTGTGAGCTGTTTTCTGATATACCATCAGCTATTGAAAACACGCTGCAAATAGCCAAACGTTGCAACATTGAATTGGACCTAGGTACTTATTATTTACCTAAGTATCCGATACCTGAAGGCATGACCATGGATGACTATTTCCGGGATGTGTCAGAAAAAGGCTTAGAAGAGAGGCTACTGGTATTACTTGATAAAAATGATGAGCAGTATCAAGAAAAACGCCAGGTTTATTTTGATCGTTTAGAATTTGAACTGGAAATCATTATACAAATGGGTTTTCCAGGTTATTTTCTAATAGTAATGGACTTTATCAAATGGGGTAAGGATAACGGCATACCGGTTGGGCCTGGACGTGGATCAGGTGCGGGCTCATTAATTGCCTACGCGCAAAAAATAACTGATTTAGACCCGCTAGAATATGATTTGCTGTTCGAGCGTTTCTTGAATCCTGAGCGTGTCTCAATGCCAGATTTTGATATCGATTTTTGCATGGATAATCGCGATAAAGTGATTGATTATGTTTCTCGTACCTATGGGCGTGATGCGGTATCGCAAATTGTTACCTTTGGCACTATGGCTGCAAAAGCGGTAGTACGAGACGTTGCTCGTGTTCAGGGTAAACCGTTTGGGCTAGCTGATAAATTATCAAAACTGATTCCCTTTGAAGTGGGAATGACTTTAACTAAAGCATTGGAAGTAGAGCCTGCACTAACAGATTTTATCAATGGTAGTGAAGAAGCCCAAGAAATTATGGACATGGCTTTAAAGCTTGAAGGTACGGTTCGTGGTACAGGCAAGCATGCCGGTGGTGTAGTTATCGCACCAACTAAGCTAACGGATTTTGCAGCTACCTTGTGTGATTCAGAAGGTCACGGCTTAGTCACCCAGTTTGATAAAAACGATGTTGAAGAAGCTGGTTTGGTAAAGTTTGACTTTTTAGGTTTGCGGACATTGACAATCATTGATTGGGCATTGCAGACGATCAATAAAAAACGTAGAGAAAACAGTGAGGCTGATCTAGATATTGCCCTCATAGATTTAGAAGATAGGGCGACTTTTGATTTGCTAAGAACGGCTGAAACTACTGCCGTATTCCAGCTTGAATCTAGTGGTATGAAAGATTTGGTTTCAAAGTTATTACCCGATCGCTTTGAAGATATAGTGGCATTGGTCGCTTTGTTTCGACCGGGGCCGTTGCAATCAGGCATGGTTGATGACTTTATCAACCGTAAACATGGTCGTGCCGAAATGGCTTGGCCGCATGCTGATTATCAACTAGATATATTACAACCGATTCTAGAGCCGACTTACGGTATTATTTTATACCAAGAACAAATCATGCAGATTGCGCAAGTGATGGCGGGCTTCACCTTAGGTGGCGCCGATATGCTGCGACGTGCAATGGGTAAGAAAAAACCCGAAGAAATGGCGAAACAGCGTGCAGGATTTCTCGATGGCTGCGTTGCCGGTAATATAGATAGAGATTTAGCTGGAAACATTTTCGATTTGGTAGAAAAGTTTGCAGGTTATGGTTTCAACAAATCTCACTCAGCTGCTTATGCTTTAGTTTCCTATCAAACGGCTTGGCTTAAAACCCATTACCCCGCACCTTTTATGGCCGCTGTAATGTCTGCCGATATGCAAAATACTGATAAGGTGGTTATTTTTGTTGAAGAGTGTCGGAAAATGGATATCCCGCCGGCATTACCTAGCGTGCAAAAAGGTGACTATAAATTTACAGTAGATGAAAATAATCAAATAATTTATGGTTTAGGTGCCATCAAAGGTGTGGGTGAAGGGCCTATCGAGGCGATCATAGAGGCACGTAATAAAGGCGGAAAATTCGCAGATATGTACGAGTTTTGTGAGCGAGTTGGTGCAAAAAAACTGAACAAACGTGTGCTTGAAGGGCTGATAAAAAGCGGTGCAATGGATGATCTAGGACCAAGTCGTGCTGTCATGAGTGCCTGTATTAGCGATGCTCTAAAAGCAGCTGATCAAAGTGCACATAATCAAAACTCAGGTATGTTTGATTTATTTGGTGGCGATGATCAAGAGCAATCTCGCGATCCATTTGAAGAAAACCTTGGAGTGCGTAAGTGGACTGATCGAGAGCGCCTTAATGGTGAGCTTGACACCTTAGGTTTGTATTTGACAGGTCATCCCATTGATCAATATGAGAGTGAGCTTAAAAACTTCATCAGTAAAAAGATAACAGAGGTTGCACCAGCAAGAGGAGCTGTGCAAAAAATTGCAGGCTTAATTGTTGAGCAACGTGTGATGAAAACCAAAAAAGGTGATAACCTTTGCTTCATTACATTAGATGATCGTACGGCGAGAATAGAAGTCACTTTGTTTGGTGATGTTTTTGAAAAACACCGAGATCTTATTAAAAAAGATACTGTTGTTATTATGGAAGGCGAGGTATCAAATGATGATTACTCGGGCGGATTAAAGGTCAGGGCAAATAGATTGATCAATGTGGCTCAGGCACGTGCTCAATACGCTCAATTAATTGAAGTTAATTGTGTTGCCGATCATTTTGGCAGTAGGAAAATGGGGCAGCTCACTAAACTGTTAACACAATACCAAAATGACAGCGGTCTTGAGCTTGCTTTAAATTATAGAGCGCAAAGCGCCTGCGGGCTAATTAAGCTTGGCCGAAAATGGTCTGTTGAGGCAAGTGATGACCTGTTAATTGCATTAGAAGAGATGTTTGGCGAGATGTCGGTAAAAGTTACCTATATTTAAAGCCAGAAGTTAGTTGTTATCGATTGTTATTAAACTAACGAGGTATTTTGGTCACTTAGACTAGTTATCTTGGAAGTAGCACGGTAAAATTGTTAGTTAATTTGATATTAAAAGCGGAATTTAAGTAGATGAATCCTAACTATTTAGAGTTTGAGCAACCTATTGCTAAACTTCAGACAAAAATTGAAGAGTTAAGGCTTGTTGGAGAGAATACAGAAATTAATATTTCTGACGAGCTGACAACTCTTGAAGAAAAGAGTAAATCCTTAACTAAATCTATTTTTGGGGATTTGTCCGCCTGGCAGGTGCAGCAAATAGCACGTCACCCACAGCGTCCTTACACTTTAGATTATATCGATTTTCTATTTGATGATTTTGAAGAAATACATGGCGATCGTCATTACGCTGATGATGCTGCATTAGTGTGTGGTATTGCAAGACTAGAAGGGCGTCCAGTTGTTGTTATCGGACATCAAAAAGGTCGTGATGTTAAAGAGAAAGTTAAACGTAATTTTGGTATGCCAAGACCAGAAGGTTATCGTAAAGCATTGAGAGTAATGGAAATGGCAGAGCGTTTTAAAATGCCGATCATTACCTTTATAGATACGCCAGGTGCATACCCAGGTATTGGTGCTGAAGAGCGCGGTCAAAGTGAAGCGATCGCTTTTAACTTGGCTAAAATGTCACAGTTTAAAACGCCTATCCTATCTACGGTTATCGGTGAAGGTGGATCTGGTGGTGCACTAGCCATTGGTGTCTGTGATAAATTGATGATGCTACAGTACTCTACTTATTCAGTGATCTCACCTGAAGGTTGTGCCTCTATTTTATGGAAAAGCGCAGATAAAGCATCTGAAGCTGCTAAGGTTATGGGTGTGACGTCTGAAAGGTTGCACGAATTAGGGCTAGTTGACGAAGTCGTTAAAGAACCTTTAGGCGGTGCACATCGCTCACCTGCAGAGCTTGCGAATAATTTGAAAGCCAAGCTGCTTTCTTCACTAGCAGAGCTAGATAAGTTATCTGAAGATGAGCTGTTAGAACACAGATATGATCGCCTTATGTCCTATGGTTTAAATGCATAATTAAATGTATTTAACGAATTTTATTTTCATCTAAAATTAACAATGACTTTAACTCAGACGTTTGTCTTTAAATGCCAAGAATTTCAGGCATTACATGGTATTAAACGCTGGGTTATTGCTTTAAGCGGCGGCTTAGACTCTATCGTGACATTAGAGTTAGCTCATCGTTATTTATCTGATCTTCCTATTGTTGCTGTTCATGTAAATCATCAGCAACAAGCACAGGCTAATGCTTGGCAAGCATTTTGTGAAGAGCAATGTGCTAAGCGAAATATTAGTTTTTATCCTCATGTTATTACTCCTGTCGGGCGCTCTGAAAAAATCTTAAGAGATGCTAGGTATCATTGCTTTGAAAGCTTTGTCGTCGCTGGCGATTGTTTGCTTTTCGGCCATCACGGCAATGATCAAGCAGAAACTATGTTGTTTCGACTCGTTAGAGGGGCAGGGCTCAGTGGTCTTAGCGCTATGCCTGAATCTAGAAAAATAGCCCAGGGCTGGTTGTTACGTCCTCTTTTATCACTCGCTCAACAGCAACTATGCGATTATGCACAACAGCGATCATTAGCTTGGGTGGATGATCCAAGCAATCTGAGCCTAGATTATGACCGTAATTTTTTACGCCATAAGGTGGTTGCCGCTTTGTTAGAGCATTGGCCGCATGCGGCTGAAAAGATGGCGCAATCTGCACAATTATTGGCGACAGACCAGCAGCTGTTAACTGATTATTTAGCGCAAGATCTAGAAGCGTTGATGGTGTTTAATAAAAAAGTAAGTTCATCAGTACAAGGTATGAGTATTGAGCGCTGGTCAGCACTGACAAAAACAAAGAGAATTGCTGTATTAAGGTATTGGATTGCCAGTGTTTTAAAACGACCAGTGAGTCACAATGAACTACAAAAGTGTCTTGTTGATGTTATTGATAGTCGTGAAGATAGTCAGGGCTTTTGTCAATTTGCTGATTATCAGTTAAGGCGATTTAAAAACCAGCTGTTTTTATTGAAAGATATTAATATCGAAAAGCATTGGCCTGCACTTAAAGTGCAGGAAGAGCAGCATCGCCTTACTCATGGTCAGTTAGTCGTTAGCCAAGCATCGGCAGGTGTTATGCTTGAGGATAGAATGTATTGGCAGTGTAACGCCCCAGGTTTACGGATTAAAGGCGTCAATAGGCCGAGTAAAAAATTGAAACAGCTCTTTCAAGAAACTGGAATTCCACCTTGGCAGCGTGCAGGCTGGCCAATTCTAATGTGTGACGGTGAGGTGGTTGCGGTGCCTGGAATCTGCATCGCACATCAATGGTTTGCTAGTGCAACAGCTAACAGTGAAAATAAGTTGCTTTTTTCGTTAGATTGGCAGCCAATGTGATTGAGCAAAGCCCCTTATTTTGATAGACTACAATCCCATCTGAATACAGTTTTTTCCTCCACATTTAATCTAAATACAGGTTCTTCATGACGCATTATATTTTCGTCACAGGCGGTGTTGTGTCTTCTTTAGGCAAAGGCATTGCTGCAGCTTCATTAGCTGCTATTTTGGAAGCTCGCGGTCTCACGGTCACTATGTTAAAACTTGACCCATACATTAACGTCGACCCAGGTACTATGAGTCCGTTTCAACATGGGGAAGTGTTTGTAACAGAAGATGGCGCTGAAACTGATTTGGATTTGGGGCATTACGAACGTTTTATTCGTACCACAATGAAGAAAAGCAATAACTTTACGACAGGGCGTGTTTATCAATATGTTCTTAATAAAGAACGCCGCGGTGATTACTTAGGTGGCACAGTACAAGTTATTCCCCATATCACTGACGAAATAAAACGTCGAGTTGTAAAAGGGGCTAAAGGTGTTGATGTTGCGCTAGTTGAAGTCGGTGGTACGGTTGGTGATATCGAATCACAACCATTTTTAGAAGCTATTCGACAAATGCGTGCTGAACTTGGTTACAAACGAACACTGTTCATGCATTTGGCACTCGTGCCTTATATTGCAACCGCTGGTGAATCTAAAACAAAACCTGCTCAGCATTCTGTTAAAGAAATGCGCTCAATTGGCATTCAGCCAGATGTATTAGTGTGCCGCTCAGATCATGAAATACCTGATGATTCTCGTCGTAAACTATCTCTGTTTACCAACGTTGAAGAACGCTCTGTTATATCTTTACCTGATGCCAACACGATTTATAATATCCCGCAAATTTTATGGGAGCAAAACCTAGATGATATTATTATCGAAAGGTTTGGTCTTGAAGCCCCTGAAGCTGACTTAACTGAGTGGACAAGAGTTGCCGATGCACATCTTAATCCACAAGGTGAAGTTCGTATTGCCATGGTTGGTAAGTACATGGAACTGCTTGATGCCTATAAATCGTTGATTGAAGCGATTTCTCACGCGGGTATTAAGTTGCGTAAGAAAGTAAGAATTGATTACATTGACTCAGAGAGAGTCGAGCACGATGGTATTGATATATTAAAAGGCGCTAGTGCTATTTTAGTACCTGGTGGCTTTGGTGAGCGTGGTGTAGAAGGTAAAATTGCTGCAGTGAAATATGCACGTGAAAACAAAATTCCTTATTTGGGAATTTGTTTAGGTATGCAGGTAGCAGTGATAGAATACGCTCGAAATGTTGCTGGTTTAACTGATGCAAACTCAACAGAATTTGTTAAAGGTGGTGAGCATCCGGTTATCGGTTTGATTACAGAGTGGATTGACAGTGATGGTAATGTTGAAGTCAGAGACCACGATACTGACCTTGGTGGCACGATGCGTCTAGGCGCACAAGAATGTCATCTTAAAGAAGGCTCGACTATTGCTAAATCATATGGTGCAACTAATATTGTTGAACGTCATCGTCACCGTTATGAAGTTAACAACAACTATGTTGAACAACTAGAAGCAGCAGGCTTAGTGATTGCTGGACGCTCTTCAGATGGAGAGCTAGTTGAAGTTGTTGAAGTTAGCGATCATCCCTGGTTCGTCGCTTGCCAATTCCATCCAGAGTTCACGTCATCGCCAAGAGACGGGCATGGTTTGTTTACTGGCTTTATTGAAGCAGCTTTAGCTGAGCAAAAGCGTCAAAATAGTTTATAAATATCAGATGTATTATAAGGAGCTTTTAGCTCCTTCTTTTTGAGCTTTAAAAATAAGATGCCATAGAGCTTCTAATCAAATACAGGATAAACGGTTGTCAAGCTACCGCCACTATTACGATTACTGATCAAATAATAACGAATGAGTAACGCAATACGTGAAAAAGCAATCATTGTTCATTTAATTTAAGTACAACAGCGTTTTAATAAACGAGTGTTGTAAAGTGAGGAAAACAAGATGGCGCTTATAGCGAAGATTCAAGCGAGAGAAATTTTAGATTCAAGAGGCAACCCGACTATTGAAGCAGATGTGACTTTAGAATGTGGTGCTTTTGGTACAGCGTGCGCCCCATCTGGTGCATCAACAGGATCTAGAGAAGCGTTAGAGTTAAGAGATGGCGATAAAAGTCGTTATTTAGGTAAAGGTGTTTTGAAAGCGGTTAGCGCTGTTAACGATCAGATTCGCGGTGCATTATTAGGCATGGATGCTCTAGATCAGCGTGCAGTTGATAATAAAATGCTTGAGCTGGATGGTACTGAAAATAAAGAAAAATTAGGTGCTAATGCGATTCTAGCGGTATCGTTAGCGGTGGCAAAAGCGGCAGCAGTGCATAAAAATGTACCTTTATACGCGCATATCGCTGATTTGAATAACACACCGGGTCAATATTCGCTGCCTGTGCCGATGATGAATATCATCAACGGTGGCGAACATGCTGACAATAACGTTGATATTCAAGAGTTCATGGTTCAGCCAGTTAACTTTACCAACTTTCCTGAAGCGCTGCGCTGTGGCACTGAAATCTTTCATGCATTAAAAGGCGTGTTATCTGCTCGTGGTTTAAATACAGCAGTGGGTGATGAAGGCGGTTTCGCACCTAACTTATCTTCGAATGAAGAAGCTTTAGTTGTTATTAAAGAAGCGGTTGCTAAAGCGGGTTATACACTAGGTACGGATGTTACTCTTGCATTGGATTGCGCTGCGTCAGAATTTTATTCACAGGGTGAGTATCGTTTAGGTGGTGATAATAAATCATTCGACTCAGCGGGCTTCTCTAACTATTTAAGTGATCTTGCTAGTAACTATCCAATTGTTTCTATTGAAGATGGCATGGATGAGTCTGATTGGGAAGGTTGGGCAATACTTACCAAGCAAATTGGCGATAAAGTACAGCTAGTCGGCGATGATTTGTTCGTCACCAATACTAAGATCCTAAAACGTGGTATTGATGAGAATATTGCCAATTCAATCTTGATTAAGTTTAACCAAATAGGTTCTTTATCTGAGACTCTCGATGCCATTAAAATGGCAAAAGACGCCGGCTTTACTGTCGTTATATCGCATAGATCAGGTGAAACTGAAGACACTACGATTGCTGATTTAGCAGTAGGTACTGCAGCAGGTCAAATTAAAACAGGTTCATTGTCTCGCTCTGATCGTGTCGCTAAGTATAATCGCTTACTACGCATTGCTGAAGAATTAGGCGAGGGCGCAATTTACAACGGTCGCTCAGAAATAAAAGGCCAGTAAACAACACATTTCGATTCAACAAAAAATCGATTATAACCGGAGAAACCCTGATTTTCTCCGGTTTTCTCCACATATTAAACCGTTATATCTATTTCTTAGTCGTCTTTTCATTGTTTTATTAGTCGAACGCATTAAACTAGATCCATAGTATCTTGATTGGAAAAAACATGTATCGCATATTACTATTGTCTCTCATTATGTTACTCGCTGGATTGCAGTACAGAATGTGGTTTGGTGATGCTAATGTCATTGAACTGGCGCAATTGCAAGAAAGTATTGACTTGCAAAATGCTGAGAATGACCAGTTATTGCTTCGTAACCATCAACTAGCAGCAGAGGTTAGTGATTTACGCAAAGATCTTATTGCCGTAGAGGAGCGAGCGCGAAGCGAATTAGGTATGGTTAAGCCAGAAGAAACGTTTTACCAATTAATAGATACGCAGCAGTCACGATAATAGCAATAAGCTTTGTCATTCTATTTGCCTGCTTTTATATAATAAGCACTATCGGAAAAATACTTAGTAATGCAGCCATTTTTAACGCAGTATCAATATCTTTATAGCAAACCCGACAATACATCCACTATAAGAGCATCGAATGAAGATTTTCAAGTGCGTGAAATTCAAGCTTTTGAACCTGATGGTGAAGGCGAGCACTGGTATTTAAATATCCTCAAAAATGGGGAAAATAGTGATTGGGTCGCAAAAAAAATAGCGATTTTTTTCAATGTCGGTAGTAAAGAAATTGGATATGCAGGTAAAAAAGATCGCCATGCCATTACAGATCAGTGGTTTAGCGTTTGTTTGCCTGGCACTAAAACGATAGATCTCACTGGCTTTGATACCGATACCATTAAAGTAATAGCGATCAAAAAGCACAGTCGAAAATTGCGCACAGGTGC
The DNA here is from genome assembly GCA_038900335.1 of Gammaproteobacteria bacterium AS21. Taxonomy (GTDB): domain Bacteria; phylum Pseudomonadota; class Gammaproteobacteria; order Pseudomonadales; family Balneatricaceae; genus Rs1. The sequence goes on from JBBMRB010000022.1 coordinate 41,256, forward strand.
GCTTAAAGGTAATAATTTCAGTATAGTGATGCGCGATGTCACGAATGAAGAGGACTTTGAAAAACGTCTAGAGCTGATTAGACAAGGAGTCCCGAATTATTTTGGCGAGCAACGCTTTGGTCATGGTGGCGGTAATATTAGCCGCGGTGTCAGCTTGTTAAATGGTCAATTTAAAGAAAAGAATAGAACAAAGAAAGGTCTGTATATATCGGCTGTTAGGTCGTGGTTTTTCAACTATTTGTTATCGCATAGAATAGAAAATAAGCTGTGGAATAACGTAATGCTTGGTGATGTTGTGATGCTTGATGGCAGTCATAGTCACTTTTCGGTTGATGATGTGTGCGCTATTCAGAGCCGCCATGATGAACAGGATTTGCACCTTACCGGTCCCATGCTTGGCAGAGGCCGCTCTTTAGTGACTGAAAACGCACTTGAGTGGGAACAAAAGCTACTCGCACCTTATGAAGAGCTTATTGAGCGTCTTGCTTATATGGGGTTGAGTCAAGAGCGTCGAGCAATTAGATTGATAGCGGCAAACCTATCTGCCCAGCGTTTGTCAGCAGGTGTTTGGCAAGTGTCTTTTGATTTACCAAGTGGCTCTTTTGCAACGAGTGTTTTAAGAGAGTTATCGGATTATAGTAATGCAGGTACTAGCAATGATACAAATATTAATATCAAATGATGATGGTGTTAGAGCCCCTGGTATCAGTGTTCTAGCTGAGCTTTTAAAATCAATCGCCAACGTACAAGTGATCGCCCCTGATAGGAATAAATCAGGTGCAAGTAACGCGCTAACACTGGAAAAACCATTAAGCTCCTACGTACATAGTAATGGTTATATCAGTATAGATGGAACGCCCACAGATTGTGTTAATTTAGGTGTGGCAGGGACGTTCGGTAAAGTACCGCAAATGGTAGTCTCAGGCATTAATGCGGGTGCTAATTTGGGCGATGATGTGCTGTATTCAGGTACAGTGGCAGCCGCAATGGAAGGTAGAACTCTTGGCTTACCAGGTATTGCTGTATCAGTTGCGAACTCCCATCCGCAATATTATGAAACAGCGGCGATGATCGCTAAAGATTTAATTTTGAAACTAAAAAGTTTACAAGTAGCGCCTCGTACTGTTTTAAATGTAAATGTTCCTGATTTACCTATAGCAGAAATTAAAGGTATCCATGTGACTAGACTAGGGCATAGATCCGTATCGCAATCCCCTATTGAATGTATAGACCCTAGAGGTGTGATGAAATATTGGATAGCAGGTGTAGGGGATGCTATTGATAATGGCCCAGGTACTGACTTTTACGCCGTAGAAAATGGTTATGTATCGATTACACCAGTACATTTTGATATGACCAATTATGCAGCAATGAATAATCTTGCAGATTGGTTGGAGGATAGCGAGTGATAGAGCAATTTGACTTGCGTGGTTCAGGTATGACATCACAGCGGGCGAGGGATCGCTTAGTTGTGAATTTACAAGATAAAGGCATCACATCACAATCAGTACTCAATACTATTAAAAATACCCCAAGACATATTTTCTTAGATGAAGCGCTAGCTCATGGTGCCTATGAAAACAATGCCTTGCCAATAGGATTTAATCAGACGATTTCGCAGCCATATATCGTCGCTAAAATGACTGAGTTGCTATTAGCAAAAAAAATTCCAAATAAAGTACTAGAAGTCGGTACCGGCTCGGGTTATCAAACCGCGGTATTAGCGCAACTTGTTGAAACAGTGTATTCAGTCGAGCGAATTAAGCCTTTGCAAGATAGAGCTCGGCTTAAATTACAAGCGCTGCAGCTTAAAAATGTTCATCTATATCATTCTAATGGCGAAATGGGATTGAGCCAGTATGCGCCATTTGATGCGATATTAGTCACTGCTGCTCCTGATAAAGTGCCACACAGCTTGTTGTCACAGTTAGCTGTTGGCGGTGTTATGGTGATTCCTGTCGGTGGTAGTGCTCATCAAGAATTAAAGGTCATCACTAAGAAATCCAATACACATTATGATACACAAATTATAGAAGATGTTAATTTCGTACCACTGTTATCAGGCGTTATTGGTTAACGATTTCTCGTTGATAATTAAAATCACCATTAGCTAGTCGCTCTAGACTGGACATATATAAAAGATCATTTTGATAAGAGGTTTGAGTGCAGCGAAATTATAGGCAATATTTAGCTCTTTATATAAAAGGAACGTTGATGGGGGCTGCTGATGCCGTCCCTGGTGTATCTGGAGGTACTATTGCATTCATCGCTGGTATCTACCAAGAGTTAATAAGCTCGTTAAGTTGCCTAGGGCCTGCGGCTTTAAAAGTACTATTTAAGCAGGGAATAAAAGCTGCTTGGCTACATATCAACGGTAATTTTTTGAGTGTTTTATTGCTAGGTATGTTATCTAGCCTTATTGTCTTGTCCAATACGGTGCTCTATTTACTTAGCCATTACCCGCAAATACTATGGGGGTTCTTTTTTGGCTTAATCTGCGCCTCCACCTACGTTTTGGCGAAAAGTATTGAGCAATGGAATGTGCTAGCTATTACTGGTTTCATTATTGGCACACTCGTTTCCTATTTTTTAACGACACAAAGCTCTTCAGTAATAGATACTCCTTCATTATTAACGGTGTTTTTATCGGGAATGCTGGCTATTTGTGCCATGATTTTACCCGGTATATCAGGCTCGTTTATCTTGCTGCTCCTAGGAATGTACAGCTATATACTTAGTGCAGTGAAAAATATTGAGTTGTTAGTGTTAATCGTATTTGCCACAGGTTGTGTTGCTGGCTTATTAAGTTTCTCTAAAATATTAAACTATTTTTTTAGTTGCCATCGAAATTTAACAATGGCACTACTGACAGGTTTTTTATTAGGCTCACTTAATAAAGTATGGCCTTGGAAAGAGACAATAACCACTAGGTTTGATCGGCATGGTAACGAAGTAGCGGATTTGCAACAAAACATATCTCCCGTTGCATTTGAAATCGTCACCGGTTTAGATTCATATTTGATGTTATCTGCTACATTTTCAGTATTTGGTCTATTATTAGTGATCCTATTAACAAGGTTCAGTAAATAATTTTGATAGTGCACAAAAGCTGATTTAAATAGAGGTGTGATTGTAATAAACACTGAAATTGGCTGTCCAAATAAACCTTAAACCGTAATAGACTTAATTGCAGAAGGTGTTTAGTTAAAGATGGTTAATGTTTTGTATAGAAAAACACTTTTTGCTATTTTTATGCTTTCAGGTTTAGTCGGTTGTGTTACAGGTTATGCACCAGTCACTGACTTATCTGAGAGCAGAGGAGCGAGCCGGTCTTCGTATAATAAAGCCCCGTCCCAGAGAGTTATCTCAAAACTGCCTTCAACTTATCGTGTTAAATCAGGGGATACCCTTTATTCGATAGCCTGGAAGTATGGGCTGGATTTTAAACAGCTAGCCAAGAAAAATAACATATCTAGTCGCTATCTGATTTATAAAGGGCAGCTACTTGCTATTAAAAGTACTACAGCAACAGATCAAAATAGTAAACCTAGGCTTAACAACGAGCCATCTGCGTTATCAAAAAGCAACAAAAAAACAAATTTTACCAGTAGTACAAAAATAACGAATAATCAACAAAATAACTCATCGAACAACGCTAATAATAAGAAAAGCACTGCTAAAAAGCCAGCACCCAAGAGCTTGCAAACGCGTTCTTCCGTCGTTTGGAAATGGCCAGTTAAAAGTAGGAAATATAATAGATTTACCAACGAAAACAAAGGTATAGATATTCCGGGAGTTAAGGGCCAAGATGTCTTTTCAGCGGCTTCTGGGAAGGTGGTTTATGCCGGTAATGGTATCATAGGATACGGCAACTTAATCATCATAAAGCACTCCCAAAAGTACTTGAGTGCCTATGCACACAATAGTGTAATATTAGTTAAAGAAGGCGAATTAATTAAAGTAGGGGGCAAAATAGCCGAAATAGGTAATAGCGGTACGATAAAAAATATTCTTCATTTTGAAATACGAAAAGATGGAAAACCGGTAGATCCTTTGCAGTACTTACCAAAAGACCAATTATAAATTGGCTTAATATTACTAAGGTTACATAGAATGGATATCTTGAAAACGGAAAATCAGGAAGCCGACACCATTAATATAATTCAATCACATGTAATGGAGTACGGCTCTATTAATGATGTTGAAAAAATCAATGGCGTAAGCGTTGGTGCGACAGAGCAACCTAAACACAAAAACGTCAGCGATAATCAACCTCCTCCTAGTCAACTACAAGAAAAGACGCTTGATGCTACTCAACTTTATTTAAATGAGATAGGCGCGTCGCCTTTATTAAGTGCAGAAGAAGAAGTGTATTTTTCTAGACTCTCTTTAAAAGGATGTGAAAAATCTCGTAAGAGAATGATAGAAAGTAATCTACGATTAGTAGTCAAAATATCAAAAAGATACTTAAACAGAGGACTGAGTTTATTAGATCTTGTTGAAGAAGGTAACTTGGGTTTAATAAGAGCAGTCGAAAAGTTTGATCCTGAACGTGGTTTTCGTTTTTCAACTTACGCCACTTGGTGGATAAGACAAACGATAGAACGTGCAATAATGAATCAAACGCGTACGATTCGTTTACCTATACACGTAGTCAAAGAGCTTAATAGCTATCTAAAAGCGGCTAGGCTTCTCACTCAAGAGCTAGATCATGAACCAACAATAGAGCAAATTGCGGCACTCGTTGATAAGCCAGTAGCAGCGGTCGAGAAGGTTCTTAGTTTAAATGAAAAAGTAGTGTCTATCGATCTTCCAATAGCAGGATCAGAGAGAACATTGGTCGATACTGTTGCTGCAGGGGATAATTACGACCCGTTCTCTTTGCTGCAATTAAAAAACTTACACGGCAGCTTAGATCATTGGATCGATGAGTTACCAGCTAAGCATGCTGAAGTACTCTCCAGACGTTTTGGCTTGCGAGGTTACAGTATTAATACCCTAGAAGACGTAGGTAAAGAAATAGGTCTCACGCGTGAAAGAGTAAGACAGATACAAGTAGAAGCACTGCGTAAACTAAGATGTATTATTGAGGGTAATGGTCTTTGTAGTGAAGATTTATTACAGTAGATTTGAAATTTAAAAGTTAGGTTTTTTGGGCAGCGAAAGTTGCCTTTTTTTATGAGGCTAACAAATGCTATCTAAAAACTCTTTAATGCTAGAGTCATTGTCGGTATTAACCAAACGCTGATATTTTAACTCACCATCAATTAAGGGCTGCTGGTATTGGAATTGCTCGTTGAGTCTTTCGACGGGGGAGCCGCTATTTGAACGACGTGTGTTGTTCGCACGCTTAAGCCTTGCCGCCATTAATTTTTCATCGCAAACACAGCTAACTATTTGCAGGTTAGACTGGTACTTTTCAGCAATTTCTACGTATTTATGACGAAAGTGAGGCTTTAAAAAAGTACCGTCAATAATGATAGTGTAGCCAAGCTGGACTATTTGCTGTGTCAATTTTAGCAAATGTTGAGAGAGCCGAGCATTCACTTCAGGGCTATGTAGCTTTAGTTTTTTTCCTTTTTTCTGTAAATCTTTAAATATTCTTTGGCGCTCTGTTTCAGAGCGGATCCTAATCGCGTTAATTGTCTGCAGCATTTTGTGACTTAAGTAACTTTTACCACTGCCGGAGAGACCATGCATTAAGTAAATTTTAGGTTGAGAGCGCTCTTGGTAAGACTGTGTAAGGCGTAAATAATGGTTAAAAACTTGATGGTTTGCTTGCTCGCCCAGTGTCGCTACTTTTGCCCGTACCATTGCTCTAAAGCTTTTGTAGAAGTTAAGTAGGTGCAATGATTGATAATCACCCGATAGCTCCAAATAATGGTTGAGCGTGCGGTTAGCCCAAGCCGCTTTATTATTGGCCTCTAAATCCATCAACAGGAAAGCTAAGTCAGAACACGTATCTATCCAACGAAATTGTAAATTAAACTCTATGCAATCAAATAGTCTTATTTTGTCTTGATAAAGCGTTACATTGCCTAAGTGCAGATCGCCATGACACTCTCGAATAAAGCCCAGCTTTCTGCGCTCATCAAACATTGGCAGTAAAGCATTATAATATTCTGTTGTTTTAGTATAGAGTTCTGTCAATAGTGATAATTCTTGCTCATCTGTGCAAAACTCTAATGTATGTAAATAGTTATCAGAGACTAGCTGCCAAACATTATCTGCTTTGCCCCAGGGGCTTTTAGCTGCAACCGTTGGTAAAGTTTGATGAAAGCCTGCCAGTTGTCCAGCTAATTGCTCTATCCAAACATCTTTAAACTGACCCTGCTCTAGTAAGTAATCTAAACCAGCATCAGGATCAAACTGTTGCATACGTACTGCATATTCTATGATATGAGCAGCTGGTGGCTGATTACGATAATCTTCAGCACTAATAGATATCTGCTCTGGGTTTTCATCATCAACACAAATAGCGACGACAGCTTGATATATATCTGGGGCTAGACGCTGGTTTAAACGTAATTCTTCTTCACAATAAAATTGACGTTTCTTTAAAGTAGAAAAGTCTAAAAAACCAAAGTTAATATTCTTTTTAAACTTATACGCGAAGTCACCTGTCAATATGACCCAAGAGACTTGGGTTTCAATTACTCGTATTTCTTCAGTAACGCGGTGCGGATAATGTTTTGGGTTTTTAAGAGACTCAATTAAAGATGTAAGCATATAGATCCAAGAAATATAGGTAAGTTAGATTACCTATTTATTTACCACAATAAAGCAAGATTATACTCGAAAAGTCATGCCGACTCTATAAAGCTTTCTATGGGGGCTGTACAATAACAAAACTTAATATTAAATAACCGGATGTCATGGCTACTCGAAAAAAATCGCCGCCAAAAAAGGGCAAGCAAAAAAGTACTAAGAAAGTGAAAACAAAGAAATCAATTTTACGTTGGTTAATTGCTTTTAGTCTTAAATTAACAGTGATTTTTATGATATTCGCTGGTGTCGGACTGTTTTATTTAGATGCTCAAATTCGTCAGAAATTTGAAGGAAAAAAATGGTCTGTTCCCGCTAAAGTTTATGCGCGGCCTCTAGAGCTTTATAGCGGTTTGGCCCTAAGCATTGACGATTTAAAAATAGAGCTTAAAGGGTTGGGTTATCGATTTGTCAAACAGGCTCAAAACCCAGGCCAAGTAGAAGTCTCATCGACTAAGGTTAAAATTTACAGTCGTGGCTTTACTTTTTCAGATGGTAAAGAAGTGTCTCGTCAATTGATGGTAACTTTTGCTAACAATAGCGTACAAAGAATCACTGAGAATAATGGCACACCTGTTTCTATAGCACGCTTAGAGCCAATACTTATTGGTGGTATATACCCTAAGAATAATGAAGATCGAGATTTGATTCGCCTATCTCAAGCGCCTGAAGGGCTTGTTCAAGCATTAATAGCGATTGAAGATAGGAACTACTACGATCATTTTGGTATATCTCCAAAAGGTATAGCAAGAGCGATGTGGGTTAATCTCAGAGTCGGCCGCTTTGTACAGGGCGGTAGTACACTGACACAGCAATTGATTAAGAATTTTTATCTGACGTCTGAGCGTACATTAATACGTAAGTTAATTGAAATGCCGATGGCTATCGTGCTGGATTATCGATACAGCAAAGATGAAATTTTAGAAGCGTATTTGAATGAAGTCTATTTAGGACAAGAGGGACGAAGAGCAATACATGGCTTTGGTTTAGCCTCGCAGTATTTCTTCGCAAGGCCTATTAGCGAGTTACAATTGCATCAAGTTGCCTTACTTGCAGCCATGGTAAAAGGCCCTTCTTACTACAACCCTAGGCGTTATGAGGAGCGCGCGATAAAACGTCGTAATCTCGTATTAAAAGTGATGGCAGATAATGGTGATATTTCGCCACAGCAGTATCGGCAAAGCAGTGCTTTAGGTTTAGGTATAGTCCAGCACAAAAGCTTACATAAAGGGGCCTATCCTGCCTATTTAGATTTGGTGCGCAGGAAGCTAAAAGAAAGCTACGATGAAAAAGATTTAAGCAGTGAAGGGTTACAAATTTTTACTAACTTAGACCCTATCGTACAAGCCAAAACACAAAAGGCGCTAGAGGTTAGTCTCGCTAATTTGGCCAAAAAATATAAAAGTAGAGCGGATAACTTAGAAGCAAGTATGGTGGTAACGGACCCTCAAACAGGAGAGGTGTTAAGCGTTATTGGCGGAAAAAGTGCGAGATACAATGGTTTCAATCGTGCGATAGATGCAGTGCGGCCTATCGGTTCACTAATTAAACCTGCGGTTTATCTTAGTGCATTACAACAAGGTTATACCTTGGCGAGTATCATTAAAGATGAAAAGGTCTCAATACCGATAAAAGGTGCTAAAGATTGGCAGCCACAAAATTTTGATAAGAAAAGTCATGGCCCTATACCATTGTATTTAGCGCTGGCAAAATCGTACAATTTATCTACTGTGAAAATAGGTATGGATGTCGGTCTAGATAAAGTGATTAAAATCATCGGCAAGTTAGGTATTGAGCGAGAAATTAAAAAATACCCCTCTCTCTTATTAGGTGCTCAAGGTATGAGTCCGTTAGAGGTAACGACAATGTTTCAGACCATTGCTGCCAATGGCTTTTTAATGCCGGTTAGAGCGATACGTTCTGTGACTGATAGCGCTGGCAACGAGCTGTCGCGATACCCATTTAAGGTGAGTCAGGTGATTGATCCTCAGTCGATATATCAACTGCAATTTGCGATGCAACAAGTGGTTAAAGTAGGCTCTGCGCGATATACAAACTCTCAGATTTCGTCAAAAATGGGACTCGCAGGTAAAACTGGTACCACAAATGACCAGCGAGATAGTTGGTTTGCAGGTTTTTCCGCTAACAGATTGGCTGTGGTTTGGTTAGGTAAAGACGATAATAGTAGTTTACCTTTTACAGGTGCTTCAGGTGCGCTAAGAGTTTGGGTCGATTATATGAAAACTGAGCGCTTGTTGCCTATTGAAACAATCGTTCCAGAGGGCATAGAGTTTTCTACTATAGACATAAAAAGTGGTTATAGTGTGCCAGAACAATGTGAGCAGGCGCTAAGAGTGCCGTTTAGATCAGGGAAATCTCCTCAATTGTTAGATAATTGTGGAGGGGTTGGGGTAGACTCAAGTCAAAACCAGCCTGTGCAGGATGCCGGTTTTTTTGAGAGATTATTTTCAAATTAATAGTACAATAAGCAATGAGTGAGCATGATAGTAGGCTATGATGCTCATTATTTAATTGTTTAATACCCAATATTTTAGTGAATAGTGATACAAAGCGGTTGTTCGTTATAACAAGCTTTGTTTATAGTTGATAATAATTTTATATTTATATTAAAAGGATATGACATGAAGAATGTTAGCCGTATAGGCAAAGCTGTTAGCACCAGTGTTTCGATTATAGTGCTGACGGGTTGTTCTATGACGGGAGTCAATAGTGTTTCGATTGAAGATAGATCAACGCAAGGTAATATACCTCAGTCGGTGAGTCAGCAATCGCCGGATGTTGAAGTTAATGCATTTAATTTAAAACCTTCTTTTAAAGCATCTAATAATAATGGAGAGGCGATTGATTCTGAGCTTAGTCGTCAAACTAAAGCACCTGAAGTCGTTGCGCTAGCGCAAAAGCCGGCAACAGTTGCATTATTAAATACAGCGAATTATCAAACGGAGAGTGGCAAGTTGAGATCGGCGCAAAATAGCTTGCAGCGCGCGTTGCGTATTTCACCTAATGATCCTGAAGTGTATTTGTCTCTGGGTGAAGTTCATCGTCGTCTAGGTGAATACATCCAGGCCGAACAGATGATATTAAAAGGAATTTCAGTTGCCGCAGGTCAAAGTACTAAACTGCGTACCCTATGGAGTAAACTTGCTAAAATCCGTTCAGAATCGGGTGATTCAGCGGGTGCAAATGAAGCGTTTCAAAAGTCACAAAGTTATTAATAGCAATCAACTAGCTCTATAGGAGCTAGTTGATCACTGTTCACTTAAAAGCTGTTTATTTGTTAACAGTTGTTAGTCTTTTTCCTGCAATAAAACAAATCAGCACTAAGCTTGCCGCCAGCGTTAGGTTGTAAGATATAGAGCTAACAAGAGTGTTTTCAAACGTGGCTATAAGGGCGTCGTTGGAAAACAGCCACAGCGCAGATAAGTAACAAACAATAGCTGCTAGTTTCATTGTTATATTGCTACTTACTACATCACGCTTACAGTAGATCACGCTAAAAGTAATGAGTGAGCCACTAATTAAGGTAAGCGCTAAGCTGTAGATATCGCCAATTTCTGCACGCCTACATAGCTCAAAACTAGCCAATAGCACTAAACTCCAACGCCCCCACGTACCTTTCTTGAAATGTTTATCTAAACTAGTTGCTAGGACAACTGAGGTCAGTAGTGGTAATGCTAGATAGCGGTGTAAATTTTCTAGCATTAATACCAAGGTGTTATCATCGCTAGTTTGGCCAATGGATAGAGGTAAAACAGTACTCAAGAAAATAAATAAGCAGCAAAGTACGAGCAAGCTCGCAATGACACCGCTTTGCTCAGTTAAAGATCTTGGCTGACGATATGGCAATAGCGCAGCAAATAAGCTGGCTACTGCTAACACGATAGAACTGAAAACTAGCATTATAATGTCTTAAATACTTTAGCTGCGGCTGCAATAGTCGCTTCAATATCTGCCTGGCTGATCGCCTGTGACATAAAACCCGTTTCGTAAGCCGAAGGCGCTAAATAAATCCCTTCTTTTAGCATGCCTTGATAAAATTTAGCAAAGCGATCGACATCACAAGATGTCGCTTGGGCAAATGTCGTCACTTGCTCTTGATCAGTAAAGAAAATACCAAACATACCCCCCACATAATTACTTGTTAGTGCTATACCCGCTGCATTGGCAACAGCGACCAAACCTTGTGATAGAAACTCAGATTTAGCGCTTAATTGCGCATAGATGCTAGGGTCAGCGGCTAGGGCATTGAGCATTGCTAAGCCTGCATTCATTGAAAGAGGGTTTCCAGATAGCGTACCGGCTTGATAAATAGGGCCTAAAGGTGCAATTTGCTGCATGATTTCTTTTTTGCCGCCAAATGCTCCAACAGGTAAACCACCGCCAATAATTTTGCCTAAAGTCGTTAAATCAGGAGTAATGTTATAAATCTCTTGGGCGCCGCCAAGGGCGACACGAAACCCCGTCATTACTTCATCAAAAATTAGTAGTGCCTGGTACTGATCACAAATATCTCTTAAGCCTTGTAAGAAGCCATCGACAGGTGGGATGCAGTTCATATTGCCGGCAATGGGTTCAACGATAATACAAGCAATCTGATCACCGTATTCTGCGAAGGCATTTTTAACTGAATCTAAATTATTAAAGTCTAAGGTAATTGTGTGCTCAGCAAGTGCAGCGGGAACACCTGGAGAGTTTGGCTCACCAAGTGTCAGCGCGCCAGAGCCTGCTTTGACCAGTAAAGAATCGCTGTGACCGTGATAGCACCCCTCGAATTTGACTATTTTGTCTCTATTAGTGTAGCCGCGAGCTAAGCGAATAGCAGACATCGTTGCCTCTGTGCCAGAGTTAACCATACGCACCATCTCAATAGAAGGCATGATTTCACATACTTTGTCCGCTAGTAATGTTTCAACAGCTGTAGGGGCACCAAAACCTAAACCATTTTCTAAGCTGGCTTTTACTGCATCTATGACAGGCTTATAAGAGTGACCTAATATCATTGGTCCCCAAGAGCCAACATAATCAATATAGCGTTGATCATCTTCGTCAAACAGATATGCACCTTCGCCTTTTTTGAAATAAATAGGAGACCCACCAATGCTTTTAAAAGCGCGGACAGGGGAGTTAACTCCGCCAGGGATATGTAGTTGAGCTGCTTCAAAAAGCTGAGCTGAGCGAGACATAATGTTTTCCTTGAATATATAAAGTAATTGCCAGTATTTTAGCTTATTGCACCAATGGAGTTAACCTGTGTGGAGCATAACTATTGAACATTATTGTAATAATATTCAACTTGCGCACGGGTGATGATCCCGATCACTTGTTCGCTATGGCTAAATACACACAGTGTATCGGTTTGGTGTTGGTTCATAAAGATCAGCGCTGTACTTAGAGTGTCTCTAACATTCACTTTTATAATGTCGACAGATAAGTGTTGTAATGAGGCCAGTTCTAAATCTTGGCTGTCTTGAGTCGCTAGTTGGCTACTCACTTGATGAGTGAAATGAGCCGTAATATCCGCGATCAAATAAGCCTGGACATATTGTTGCTGCTCTTTAATGACTAGCCATTTAGCCGAAGTGCTTTCAATCAATGATTTGTTGAGTAGATCATCATTGTCATACGCGCAAATACTCCTATCCATCACTTTACCGACAGAGACCCTGTTTAATACTTGAGCCAGTGGTTGTATTCGATAATCGAAACCTTGTGCTTGTAATGAAGCTAAAAAAGCAGAGGGTGTTCGAAAGAGGTATTGCGTGGTTAAATTGGCCACGACTATCGCTATCATTGCAGGGAATATAATATGAGGGTTGTAGGTTAGCTCTAAAAGGGCAATAAGCGCTGCTAGTGGTGCGTTTAAGGTCGCAGCCATCATCGCGCCCATCCCAAGCATAGTATATAAACCGACGTGAGATACTGATGATTCGGCGAAATAGCTACCACTAATACCTAGCAAAGCACCACTAACAGCACCGATAAACAAAGTAGGCCCAATCATCCCAGCGGGCATCCCCAGACCAAGAATAATGGCTGTGAGTAATAGTTTAGCAACTAGAATATAGAGTAATAATTGGTTATCAATGCGCCCCCACATACTATCGATAATTGTATCGTAGCCTGTTCCCATCACCTGGGGATAAAAAATAGCGACAAAACCTGTGAGTATGCCGGCGATTGCTAGTTTATAGCTTAAAGAATAAGTGATTTTTAGTTTTACTAAGTTCATTAATTTGATAAAAATGGTCGCCACAGTACCAATAAAAACACCGAGGAACATAATCCATAAAATTTCGTAGTGATCTAATAAATCAAATGCAGGAATTTGAAAAATAGGTTCAGCAGAAAATATTAAACGAGTGATGAGTGAGCTGGTAACTGCTGCAACGATAATTGGGGTGAAGCCTGCAATAGTATAGTCTAATAAGATAACTTCCATGGCAAAAATCACCCCAGCTAATGGCGTGTTAAATGCTGCTGAAATTGCAGCAGCGCCGCCACAAGCGAGTAGTAAACGGTTAACATTGAAAGGGACTTTGAGATAGTGACCTAATAAACTGGCAACCCCAGCTCCCATATAAACGGCAGGTCCTTCTCTGCCTACGGATTGGCCGGAGACGAGGGCGATGACCGCTAATATAAATTGAGCAAACAGGCTTTTACCGGGGATTTGTCCTTGATGGTAAGCTAGGCGTTCTAGTAAATAAACAATACCTACTTTTGAGCGCATCAGCGGCCAATAAGCGATGAGCAAGGCAATCGTTATACCCCCTAAGCTAGGAAGTAGAAAGCGCGCTTGGATACTGAGGTCTTCAAAGTTTTCGACATCATCAATCAGCATAAAAGAGAGCGGGATGTCGATTGCTAAACGAAAAGCAGCAATTAATAAGCCCGTTAATATACCGCAAACTAAACCTAATATAACGAGTTGAGGTAGAGCTTCGTAGCTCGTTAGTTGGTTTCTAAAATTATGTAGCGAGAAAAAATCTCTAATCATGTCCGCAGGTCTGTTCCACAATAGTCATAAAAATATAGATAATAGCTTAAAGTATTTCACTGTTAGCGTAACGCATTAATATAAAAGGTGTAACATCTCAATGAAATGATTTTGCACTATTTTACTTAAAAAATAAGGCGTGTTGGTTTTATGGTGATTGAGATGATGTAGGCTAATTATAATCAGTACTTGAAATTTAGCTGTTTTATATCCATTTAATAGAATAATGAAAACGTATCTTATAGCAGATAATGTAAAAGAATTATGTTAATCTAGCTTTAATTTAATACCTGACTAAAACCCTAGGATAATATTTTTTATTTGCGGGTATATATGAGAATACTGTTGTGTCTGATTTTGAAACTCCTTTGATGTTCAGTGATAGTGCTGTTGAAAAAGTTAAAATATTAATAGAAGAGGAAGAGAACGATGCTTTAAAACTGCGTTTGTATATTACAGGCGGCGGTTGTGCTGGTTTTTCTTACGGCTTTAGTTTTATTGAAGAGACAGCAGAGGATGACACCGTAATTACCAAAGCGGGCGTCAGCTTGGTTGTTGATGCCATGAGTCTGCAATACCTTGAAGGCTCTGAAGTTGATTATAGAGAAGGTCTGCAGGGGTCCCAGTTTATAGTCAACAACCCAAATGCGACAACAACTTGCGGTTGTGGCTCTTCGTTCTCACTGTGATTTTAAAAGCCGCTATCGTAACGCCGATAGGCGGCTAATAATCAGCTTCCTGATATTTATTTTGCTTATCAGTGAAGATAAAACTAACAACAGCTGACGAAAAAACTCTGATCGTATACTGCTAATCTGACGAGCGTATAGTGCTTAAATTAATGATGCTGAGTGCTCTATTTAGCAAATAATTCTTTCTCAATATCTTTAAAGCCTTTAAATTCTAGAGCGTTTCCTGAGGGATCGCAAAAAAACATAGTTCCTTGTTCTCCCACTTCGCCTTCAAATCTAACATAAGGTTCAATGATAAACTCATCAATAAATGTTTTTACTTTTTCTGAAAATTCTTGCCATTGCTCAAAGGTTAAAATGATACCAAAGTGAGGTATAGGCACCGCATGCTTATCGACACCATTGTAGATGTTGTTTATTTTACCATTGCTGCCTAGTTCAGGATTTAAATGTACGACAAATTGATGACCAAACATATTAAAATCAATCCATTGCTCGCTGCTGCGACCTTCGCTAAAACCTAGTTTATTTCCGTAAAACTCTCTTGCTTCTTCGATGTCTCTTACGGGTACTGCTAAATGAAAAGGATTTAATGGCATTGTTATCTCCGTGTCTTTATTTGTTATTCAATTTGAAGCCTGATTAAGGCTAATCATATCAAGCTTGGTATATGGCGCCTAAAATTCTATCGCCTTGTGCTCCGGTGACGCTTGGGCTATTGCTCGTTAAACCTGATAATGTTTGTTGTGCTAGCCAAGCAAAAGCAACTGCTTCTACACAATCTGGTGCAAGATTAAGTGTTGCGGTACTGTCCACACAAGTCGCTTTAGGTAAGTTAATACGCAGTCTGTCCATTAGATACTGGTTGTAAGCTCCTCCGCCACAAACATAAAGTTGAGCATCATCAAAGTTGTATCTTGCGATTTCATTGGCGATACTCAATGCGCTGAGCTCTGTTAATGTCGCTTGTATATCAGCATCACTTAAGCGCTGTGTAATATGGTTTAGGTGCTCGTTGACCCATGCTAAATTAAATTGCTCTCTACCTGTGCTTTTCGGGATATCTTGAGTAAAAAAATCAAGGGATATTAAGCGCGATAGCAATTCATGATTGATATTACCGGTCTTGGCCCACTCTCCATTTTTATCAAAACTAAGCCCTTTTTGCTGGTGGATCCATGCATCCATCAAAACATTGCCAGGGCCTGTATCAAAACCAAGTAAAGGGGATTCATCGTCTTTTGCCAGCAGTGTTAAATTAGCCATGCCACCAATGTTTATGATCGCTCTTTTATGCTCGCTAGACATGAAAATAGATTGATGAAATGCCGGAACTAAAGGTGCACCTTGTCCGCCTGCTGCTATATCTCTTCTTCTAAAATCAGCTATAGTCGTTAAACCGGTGATCTCGGCGACTGTGTTTGCATCTGCTATTTGTAATGTGAAATTGTGTTTAGGCTGATTAAATGGCCTATGTCTTATGGTTTGCCCATGTAAACCAATAGCGCTAATGTGTTCTTTATCAATAACGGCTTGGTGTTCTTGGCAAAATAGAAGGCAG
Source organism: Gammaproteobacteria bacterium AS21 (assembly GCA_038900335.1). Taxonomy (GTDB): domain Bacteria; phylum Pseudomonadota; class Gammaproteobacteria; order Pseudomonadales; family Balneatricaceae; genus Rs1. The sequence continues at coordinate 57,292 of JBBMRB010000022.1, forward strand.
CAGTGAGCAAAAAAGTGACCTAAAGCAATATCAAGGTCACCTTGCTTTTCTATTTCATTAGCACTTGGGGTGCACAGTTCTAGAATTTTTTCTTTTAAATCTTCCGGCATTGGGTAACTGCTAAATGCAATTAATTTAAATGAGGGCACGAAGCTGACAGCGGCGACATCGACGCCGTCTAAACTTGTTCCTGACATAATGCCGAGAAAAACATTTTTATTAATATTGTGTAGATTGTTTGATTCACTGTTCACTAGTACTAACCTCAAGTGTTTGGTTATCAGCAATTTGGTTGCTTAATTGAAGTTTCGCTAATGCAGCATTGGCAACGACTTTAAATTTTTCTAATTCTTCATCTTTTAAAGGCAGTGCTGTCGGCAATTTAACGGTCAATGGGTTCTTATGTACGCCGTTGACTCGAAATTCATAGTGTAAGTGCGGCCCAGTTACTGCACCAGATGAGCCAATATAGCCAATGACTTCACCTTGCTTAACACGGCTGCCAACCTTTAACTTTTTGTTATAAGCGGACATGTGTGCGTACAAGGTATTGATACTTTCGCCATGCTTAATGATAATTGTCCTGCCATAGCCGCCTTTTCGCCCTAAATGTACTATTTTTCCGTTACCGGAAGATTTGATCGGCGTCCCTGTTTTTGCTGCATAGTCGACACCTTTATGTGCACGTATAGTATTGGATATTGGGTGTCTGCGCTTAGGATTGAACTTAGAGCTAATGCGAGCAAAATCTACAGGCATTCTAAGAAACGCTTTGCGCATGCTGGTACCTTGCGGAGAGTAGAAGCCGTCATTGCCTTTAGAGTCTTTGTAGTAAATGCCAATGAGTTGTTTGCCACCAGTGTCAAACTGACCGACGATAATATTCCCGTCACCTATCTTATTGCCATCAATGGTCTTCTCTTCATATACTGCTTTGAACTTATCACCTGGTTGGATATCTTGTGAAAAGTCGACATCCCAAGCAAAAATATTGGCAAATCTATGGGTTAAATTACTTGATAACCCTGCGTTATTAGCATCATTAGATAATGAACTAGTAATAGTCCCTTCTATCTGTTTTTCCACAATGACAGGAGTGCGCTCAAACGTTTCAACTTGGTAGCTTGTTTTATTGGTGCGGCTGATCAGTATACTTTTTAATGGTGAAATGATGTATTTCACTTTAATTAAAAAATTATCGCGCATCAAAAAGGAGAGCTTCTGGCCCGGTTTGATTTTATTGAATACTTTTTGGTCTTTAGTAGCGTGATCAACATAATATACATCGCTATGTGATAAGCCTGCTTTAATAAAAAGGGTAGAGAGGTTGTCACCAGGTTCTATAGTGTAGTAAATCCAGTTGTCTTTTTGCTCAGAGCTATTTGTTAAAGCGCCGACTAAGTCAGTAGGTAAAGCTTGGGTTACTTGTTCTTGTATATGGGAGTTATAAGTGTCAGTGAATTCTTCGGCACGAGTAAAGGTGGCAATTGGGCCGCTAACAGGTTGGTAAACAAGTTCAAGTAGTGAGTTATCGATAATTAGAAACGACAGTTTGTCATTTTCAGCAAGCTCATTAAATAAATGATCAGAGCCAATCGTATTTTTTAGATAATCAAGATGAGAAGATGAAAGCCCTGCTTTATCTATAATAGATGCAAGAGTGTCATCGCTTTTAATGCTATAGCTCAGTTTTTCAATTGAACTGTAATCGTCAGAATTAATGAAAGCGAATTTTTCAGCTAAAGAGGGCCGTGTATCATTGGGTGTGTCTGTAATAGCGGGAAGGGATTTTTCTGTATTATTGGATGATAGTGGCATTAAAGATTTATCAAGGTTAGCAACAATTGAAGTTCTTTCTTCAGAAAGACGGTATTGGTAACTTTTCGTGTTGTCATCTGTCGACTTAGTAATCAGATAAGAAACGCTAGGGGTGATAGTGTAACGTAATTGGGATAAAGAATTTTCTTGTATTAGAAACGAAAGTTTCTCACCTGGAATCATTCGTGCAAAGGTTTTACTTTCTTTAGTGGCATCGCTAATTGCTAGCGCCTCTTTAATAGGTATCCCTACTTTATCAAAGATCACGGATAAATTATCACCAGATGTAACAGTGTAATCTTGCCAGTTATTTTGAGCATAAACTAAATTAGCGGACAAAAAGCCCAGTATATAAGTGGCAATAACTACGTTGCGTTTGTTAGTAAGAAAATAAGGTGAAGAACGTTTGATAAAACTAGTGAAATGAAACAAGCGAAAAACCTTCTAAAATTATAATGTTTATTAAATAGTTATAATTAGTATACAACAAGTAGTTAATTAAGCTGACTATGTGTTGTTCATTATTACATGTCTCGTTAAAATAACCACATTATAAACTAAACCACATAAATCATTGAGCAATATATGAGTAAACAAACACTTTTAGAAGAACTGAATAGTCGTGGCCTAATCGCCCAAATGAGTAGTGATGCTGAGCTTGCCGAACATCTAAACAATAAAAGTGTCACCCTATATTGTGGTTTTGATCCTACAGCTGATAGTCTACATATAGGCAGTTTAGTTCCCCTGTTAACATTAAAACGTTTTCAGCAGCACGGCCATAAACCATTGGCGTTAGTCGGTGGGGCAACTGGATTAATTGGTGATCCTAGCTTTAAAGCGCAAGAGCGTAAATTAAATGATAACGAAACTGTTTCTAATTGGGTCGACAAGATAAGAGGCCAAGTTAGTCAGTTTATTAGCTTTGATAGTGGTGCTAACAGTGCAGAAGTTGTTAACAACCTGGATTGGACTAAAGATTTAGATATACTTACTTTTCTACGTGATGTAGGCAAACACTTTTCTATTAATCAGATGATTGCTAAAGAATCAGTAAAGCAGCGAATAGATAGAGAAGGCGAGGGCATATCTTTTTCTGAATTCACTTATATGATACTACAGTCTTTTGATTTTCAGCAGCTCAATAAAAGTCATGATTGTACGCTACAAATTGGTGGCTCTGACCAATGGGGTAACATAACAGGTGGTACTGAACTAACAAGGCGGATGAATGGTAATAAGGCTTTCGGATTAACTTTGCCGTTAATTACTAAATCTGATGGCACCAAGTTTGGTAAAACTGAAAGTGGTACTATTTGGTTGTCAGCTGATAAAACGTCACCTTATGCTTTCTACCAGTTCTGGATTAATTCAGCAGATGCTGATGTTTACAATTTCCTACGTTATTTTACATTTCTATCAGTTGAAGAAATTGAGCAAATTGAACAAGAGGATAAAGAAGCTCAGGGCAAACCGAAAGCGCAGAGTATTCTTGCGACACAAGTAACAAGAACAGTACATGGCGAGCAAGGTTTGGCGGCTGCTATTAGAATTACGCAGGCACTTTTTTCTGGAGAGCTTAATGATCTGTCAGAAAATGATTACCAGCAATTAGCCCAAGATGGTTTGCCATCTTCCATATTAGGTGAAGAGCAAGTAGCGCAACTACCCCAAACACCGTTGACTACCTTGTTAGCTAATGAAGGTTTAGCAGCCTCGGGTAAGCAGGTAAAAGATGCACTACAAAGAAAAGCTGTAGTGATCAATGGTCGAGAGTGCTCGCTAGAGGATAATATGAATTGTGAAGCTATCTTCGCTAAAGAAAATGCGCTATTCAATAGGTTTCATTTAGTGAAAGTCGGTAAGAAAAAATATCACATATTTATTAACCAATAAATAACGCTTAAAGAGAACAGTGTTTAGTATCATTTAAACACTGTTTTCACGCTTTATTTAATTAAATCAAATAAAGCGTTGACGCGCACCAGAATCTGTATATAATTCGCCTCCTCGCTACAGGGTGACCCAGAAAGTTACCTTAGAAACACAGCGAGATGATCGGTTTTTTCTTTAGCTTATAAAGAGTCTTGAAAGAATGATAAGTTATTTAACTTCTTGTTTTTGAAAGATTAGTAATAAAGAAAATGATTGGTCG
>JBBMRB010000023.1:0-56208 GCA_038900335.1 Gammaproteobacteria bacterium AS21
CAAAGACGGCCCCCAAAACGGCCCCTTTAGATCAACCTGTTTTAGCGTTAAAAGAATTTTTAACGCAAGGGGATCATTTAAAAAATCAAATTCCCTACCATTATTTGGAATACCTAGAGCTGGTTGATTATAGTGGCCGAGTGATTAGGGAGGGTAAACGCGGTGCAATGGATGATCGTTTGCCGCCAATCTTGATCCGCCTAGGCATTGATGAAACCCAGTGGCATAAAGCGATGCAACCTAAAGGCGCTCATCAATTCAGCCGTGCAATGGGTTGTTGCGAAAGCTTGCGCGCATACGCCAATAAGTTATCGATACGCTGGATTAAAGGCATGACTTTGAGCGGCAAGCTATTCCCCAGCTAGATTATCAATAGTGATAAATTATTGCCAAGTATGCTGTTAAGTATGATTTTTATTGTCTTGAGAAGGGCGATTTTAATAAATTAGCGGGTTTTGATACAGAGTTAGGGTACTTAAAACTAAAAGCATAGTTAATTTTAAAATTGCGTATTTTTGTGTGTTTTTTTAAAAAAATATGGGTGTCTAATATATTTATATATTTATTTTCTGACTTTTCTCAGTCTGATAGCTGGTGATTTTTATCCTTAGGTTTAGTTGACGCTATTTGCTTAACTGTAAGTTTCATTGCTGTTTTATCCCAATAAAAAGGGATACAAAATTGAAAAGGCTGCGTATCCCTTCGTGTCTCCCTTTAAAGCTGTGAATAGGTGTGAAGTAATGAGAAGTGTTGTGATGAGCAAAATAGCAGGTTTGTTAATAAAAACAAAGGGCTTAGATGTGTTGTGAAAGGGTATGAAGCGTGGTGTTGGTGTCCCAGAGAGGATTCGAACCTCCGACCTGCCGCTTAGGAGGCGGCTGCTCTATCCTGCTGAGCTACTGAGACGTTTATTTGTTTTGATAGTGTAGGGTGTATAGCGGGAAGTGAGTTAAGCTTTACCTAGTCTTGATTGGCCAGAGTAATCGCCTTTATCGCCTTTGGCATCATAGAGCATGTTGTTTTTGGTCTTGCCTTGCAGGATAGATAAGATAGAAGTGATATTACTTTTGTTTTTCTTCACGACCTGCTCGTTCACTGTGTTGGCTTTAATAACATCTTTTAATGTTATTTCTAGCTCGTTCCAGTTGTTTTGGCATTCGCTCAATAATGGCTGGTCTGTACAGCTGGCAAAGAAAGCTATAATGCTTTCTTTGCTAGGTTCTAAGTCTTTACTTTTGAGTAGTTTATTTCTCAGTTCTGTATTAGAGGAAAACTCAGATAGTATTTGAGTTTTTTTAAAGGTAGATAGCTTGATCTTTTCAATGTCTCTTTCAGATAGTGCGTTTAGCTCATCTGCGAGATACTTTAATAAGATATTAAGCAGCCGAATGCCTTCTATAGATAAGGCATTAAACTCTGAGTGTATAGTCTGGCTCATAAAATATAAGTTAGCTTAATTGGGTTTCTAAATTGAGCATTTTTTCTGCAACATTTTGATAGTTGATAGAAAAACTACCATCGGCGATCGCTGCTTTAATAGAGGCTACTTTTTCAGAATTAGTATCCGGCGTATTAGCAATGATGGCATCTGCTTTTTTTAATGCTTGTGCTGTTGAGCTCAGTTCGAAAGTGTCTTTAGATCCCGCGCTGTTTGCAGGTGTAGCATTAGTCTCAGCTCCTGCGTTTTGCGGGGAGCTGACCTTGCCACGAGTCATCGAATGAGATGAAGTACTCGTAAGATCAATAACCATTTTTTTATCCTCAATAGATTCTATTCTAAATAACGGCCACAAATAAGATAACTTTAGTGAAAATATCGTTATTTTATAAAAAATATTTTTAACTTAAAAACTGAGTAGATATAGTCTCATGCATGCTGTTTTGATTCAACTTCATTTTAAGGGTTGGTCGTCACTCTACCTTTTGATGCGACGTATGCTCTGATGGTTTTTCCAGAGCGGTTGTTTCTTACTCTGATTTGTTTACCGAGCTTGCCGGTTTGTAATGCCGTGCCCAGAGTTGAGATGCTTAACCCGCCACTATTGGCATGAATAATAACAGAGTCGCCCTTGTCTATCAGGATAGGCGGGCTAAGCATATAGGGGCTGATTATTTCAGCAGATCTAATAAGTCTTTTGGCATCTTGCCCCAACAGGTTTTTAGGTGTGCTGAAGTAGCCTTTATTAGCACTTGTTATGTCTTGCAGCATAAAGCGCATATTGGCGGTAGATATTTTTTGGCCTTTTTTTATGTGTTTAGTGGCAACAGCAACGGGGTATTCAATTGATGCCTTAAACGTGATGTAAGTCGACCAAGATGGGTTAGTACATGTTAAGCGTAGGCTGAACCTGCCACCTGAAACTATTTTGTCTATCGCTGGAATTTGGATATTTTCACATTTTAGAAACTTTTTCTGAGTATTTGGTAAATTAAAGGCTATATTTATAATTGCAGATGGGTGTATCTGTGTTAACTCTGCTAGAATTTGTTTTTCAATGTTTTTATGTAATTGTGAAGCAGCTTGTACAGGGTAATTAAATAAATTAATTAAAAGTAATAAGCAGCCGCTGTAATAAGTAAGTTTTAAAAAGGTCACGTTTTGGTCCTGAGTTTTCAGTAGACTTAATGTGAATTACTGATTTTGAAGAAATTGGGGTTAATGTAAATCATGTCAGGTATTCTAGATAGTGTAAACCTACGTACCCAGTTAGTGGGCCAAAATAGATTAGAATTGTTATTATTTAATTTAGGGTCTGACCAGCAATACGGTATTAACGTATTTAAAGTTAGAGAAGTGTTGCAATGCCCTAAACTAACCGAAATACCAAGGCAGACATCTGCAATTAAAGGTATGGCTCATATTCGCGGTGAAACAATTCCGGTATTGGATTTATCAGAAGCTATAGGTCGTGAGCCTTTAAAGCGAGAGAAGCCCGAAGATGCCTTTTTAATTGTCGCTGAGTACAATAAAAGGACTCTCGCGTTTTTGGTGCGCAAAGTTGATAGAATTATCAATACTAATTGGGATCAAATCAATGCGCCTCCTGCTGAAATTGGCGTTGAGAACTATTTAACGGCTATTTTTGAGTACGAGAATAGCTTGATTGAAATATTGGACGTCGAGCAAATATTGGCTGATTTGTACCCGATGTCGACCGATGTGAGCCCAAGTATTGCCACTGCGGATATCCGCTCTAAAGCGATATCTCATCAAGTGCTGATTGTTGACGATTCAAGTGTCGCCAGAAATCAAATGGAGCGAAGCCTAGAGAACCTAGGTGTTAAAGTTGTCCAGTGTAATAACGGTATGGAAGCTTGGAAAATGCTTGATGGGCTAGCAGCTACTGGCGTTTTGGTAAAAGAGCATTTTCTAATGATGATTTCTGATATCGAAATGCCAGAAGTTGATGGTTATACACTGACAGCAATGATTAGGGAAGATGAGAGAATGGAAGGTATGCATATTGTATTACACAGCTCTTTAAGTGGCGGCTTCAATCTATCTATGATTAAAAAAGTAGGCGCTAACGGCTTTTTAGCCAAATTTAACCCTAATGATTTAGCCAATGTAGTGGTTGAAAGAATTAACGAGCTACAAAATTCTTAGTCTTAGAGAAAGTAATGTATTAAATGACATCATTTAACATCACACCTGCTGGTTTTAAGCAATTTAGCAGCTTTTTAGAAAAAAGCTGCGGTATTGTTCTCACTGAAAATAAGCAGTATTTAGTGCATTGCCGGTTAGCAAAAATAATGAATCAGCATGCGTTTGCTGATTTAGAGTCACTGATACAGGCGATGTCTCGATCGTCTGCCCGCGATTTAAAGAACTTAGTGATTGATGCTATGACCACAAATGAGACATTGTGGTTTCGTGACTCTCACCCTTATGAAGTGCTGAAAAATAAATTTCTACCTCAATACATCGCCTCTTCTAGCTCTAAAGTTAAAATTTGGTCGGCTGCTTGCTCGACAGGGCAGGAGCCATACTCAATGGCGATGGTGGCTGCTGAGTACATAGCAGCGAATGCTGCTTGCAAAGGCGCTAAGGTCGAAATTATCGCGACAGATATATCATCAGTTGCGTTGCAGTTGGCGAAAAAAGGAGAGTATGAGGCGTTTGCGCTAGGGCGCGGTTTAAGTGATGAGCGCAAAGTTAAATTCTTTAGCCAGTCTCAAAACAACACTTGGATCGTGAGCCCACAAGTAAAATCGGCAGTCACCTTTAAAGGTATAAATCTACTTGATAGCTACGCTATGATGGAGAAAGTCGATATTATTTTTTGTCGTAACGTGCTTATTTATTTCTCCTCTGAAATTAAGCAGCAAATAATAGAAAAAATGCACGCACAGCTCAAGCCTGGTGGTTATCTAGTGCTAGGGGCTTCTGAATCTATGCCTCGGTTAATAAATAAGTTTGAAATGGTGCATTGTCGCCCTGGCATTGTCTATAAGGCTATTTGATAGCCTGTAATTGAGCTGCTTGTTCAATCTGTATTACCAGATCAGGCTCTTAAAATAGAGCCGGGTCTGTATTGGCTATACGGTTATTTTTCTTTTTTCTTCCTTTTCTTTATCTTATTCCTCTTATTTCTCTTCTTTATCTTCTGGTTAATTTGTTCTGGTTGATCGCTTTTGCTCGGCTTGGTTTTCAAATCGTATCGTTATATGGCCGTTTTAAATATGCGGCAAAAAGTGTTTTGCATGCGGCATCTGTTTGCCTTTAGCTATGCCTACTAATTAGAAATAATATTTTATTTATATAAAACAGTGATTTATATGTTTTGGTTTTTTGGCATGTATATTGCTTTTTATAAATCAAATATACAGAGGTGGTTATGACAATAAGTTTTGACAATGCATTAGGAATACACCAAAAGGCGATTCAAGTACGTGCAGATAGAGCAGAAGTGCTAGCGAATAACATCGCTAATGCGGATACGCCTAACTATCAAGCAAGAGATCTTGATTTTAAGTCGATCTTAAATAGCCAAGCAGACAGTGTGTTAAAAGCAACAGCTACCAATGCAGCTCACAGCGCTAGTGTCATTAACCCAGATTTTGCAGCAGATTTAATGTACAGGGTACCAACGCAGCCTTCAATCGATGGCAATACCGTTGATGTACAAGAAGAAGTAGCAGCATTTGCGCAAAACACGCTGGCTTATCAATCCTCATTTGAGTTCTTAAACGGTAAGTTTAAAGGTCTTAAATTAGCAATTAAAGGAACAGCTTAATGTCTTTATCTAATATTTTTAATATATCAGGCTCTGCCATGAGCGCCCAAAGTGTTCGTTTGAACACGACGGCAAGTAACATGGCTAATGCTCAAAGTATCAGCTCTAGTATTGATGATACTTATAAAGCACGTAAGCCTGTGTTTGCTTTGCAAGAGCCCAATGAGCAGCAGTTAAGCTCGCAAGATATTGGCTTGCTGCCAGGTCAAGGCGTAAAAGTATTAGGTATCGTTGAAAGTGATGCACCTTTACAGCCTGAATATTTGCCAAGTCATCCACTTGCGGATGAAAACGGCTTTATTTATTACCCTAATGTGAATGTGGTTGAAGAAATGGCAGATATGATATCTGCATCAAGATCATTCCAAATGAATGCGGATATTATGGATTCTGCGAAGACAATGATGCAGCGTGTACTCACGCTGGGTCAGGCATAGGTGAAGTATGAGTGATATTAATAGTACTAATATATACCAGCAAATAAATTCTGCATATCAAAGCGCGGATACAACGACTGGGCAGAGTAAGTCTCAAGAGGACAGTGAGCTGTTTTTGCAATTGATGATAGCGCAGTTACAGAACCAGGACCCGACAAGCCCAGCGGACTCTCAAGCATTCATGGAGCAAATAGCAACCATGAACCAGGTTGAAAGTACCAACAACTTGACCAATGCTGTAGAGCAAATGTCAGAGTCACTACTAACCAGTCAGTCGGCATTGCAAGCATCTTCAATGGTTGGGCAAACTGTGCTGATATCTACTGATAAAACAATCAGTGATTCAGAGGGGGCTGTTGATGGTTTGTTCGCTTTGGCTAACAGTACTGATAATATTCAATTGACAGTTAAAAACGCATCGGGTGTAGTCGTTGATACGGTTGATCTTGGTAAGTTTGCTGGCGGTAATAATGATTTTAGCTGGCAAGGTGATGCGGATAGCGCAGGTGAAGAATACTCATTTGAAGCACATGCTCTTAACAGTGAAACCGGTACTTATGAGCGTATTGATACTTACTTGAATAACCAAGTGACCAGTGTGACCTTGGGTCAAAATGGTGTTGGTATGATGATCAATACAGCTGTTGGTTCAACAGCGCTAAGTAACGTTCTAAGAATTAGTATTTAGGAGAAATAACATGGCAGGGTTTAATACAGCAGTTTCTGGAATAAGAGCGGCAAGTTCAGCGTTAGATGTAACAGGTAATAATATTGCAAACGCTAGTACTACCGGTTTTAAATCTTCTCGTACGGAATTTGCAGATATCTATGCAACCGCAGCCCTTGGGTCAGGTTCTAATCAACCGGGATCAGGTGTGTTAGTGTCTGATATCGCACAAGATTTTAGTGGTGGTACAGTACAGTTTACCAATAATAATTTGGATTTATCAATTGATGGCAGTGGTTTCTTTCAGCTTGATGATGGAAGAGGTAATGTTGCTTATACGCGTGATGGCTCGTTTGAGTTAGATAAAGATGGTTTTATTGTTTCAAAAGGCGGTATGAATTTACAGGGTGCTGTTTATAACGAAGATGAAGAAAGAGGACCTGTTGGGGATTTGGCAGTCACAGAAAAGACAAGTGCTCCAGTACCAACTACAGAAATGTCTTTATCTTTTAATATAGATGAAGCTAATGATGCGGATCAGCTTAGAGCAACTTATTCCCGTGAAGATCCATCTTCTTACACTTTTAGTACCACCGTTGGTGCGTTTGATCTTAAAGGGGAGGAGACTTCCATTCGCTATGATATGGTGGAGCAGCGTGCACAAAAAGAAGTTCATTCTTTTGAGCAGGGGGCACCGGGAGATTTTACAGTTTCAGGCGTTACTCTGGATACAAGTGGTACTGATTATTTTTCAGGTATTGGTACGAGTAATTTAAGCGACGCTACTAGTGCCGCGGGTGTGCTTGCTTGGACTACATTGCAGCAAGAAGACCCTAGAATATTTGATGTGGAGTATGATTCGGCTAACAATCAGGTGAATGTTATATTTAAATCTGAAGCATATGAGTATGGAGGTGTTGTTGTCGGTGAGCTAACGGCGGCAAGTGCATTAAGTGGTGAGAAAATCACTTACAAAGATAGTAATGAATCTCATACTTTCGCCCTTACTCCCGGGCCATTTACAAGTGATTTAACATTTAAAATAGCAGGCGTTTCTTTTAGTGTGCCAGCTAGTGTGGCGAACGATGTATCCCAAGAAGAAGTTGCCAATACAATTATTGCACAAGCAGCTAACATTCGTGATGCAGACCCAACGATAGAGTCTATTAGTTATGATGCTGCCACAGGGTTAACATTTACTTTTAGAGCTTCTTCTGGAGATATAGCTAGTGATGTTTCATTAAAAATCGAAGAGACACCATTAGCTTTTTTTGATGCGGCAACTGTGGTAGATCCTACTACAAGTTTTCTTGTTCCTGGTGACATAGTAGAAGGTGATAATAGTTATCAAGGTGTGTACAGAATGTATGCATACCTTAACCCGTTAAATGAAGAGCCTCGGCCATTAAATATTGGTAACCCTGGTGATGTGCCTGGGGTCGCTGAGGTTGGGCCTATCATCATTAAGTTTTCACCAACGAGTGGTTTGTTGACTGAGGTGAATGGTGAAACTGTGCCTATTGATTCAGACACGCCCGCGCCATTTATTACATTGCCAGCTAGTAATTTCGACTATGGTCTTGCAATGAGGTTAGATATAAGTGGTAGCACGCAGTTTGCCGATGATCAAATTGTTAATTCTTCTAGTCAGAATGGTTATACTAAAGGGGACTTAACAGGGGTGTCTTTTTCTTCTAATGGTGAAATGACAGCTACTTATAGTAATAATCAAGTTAAAATTCTTGGAGTTGTCCAAATCGCAACATTTGAAAATCAAGCAGGTTTGCAGCCATCGGGTGATAATCAATGGCTAGCAACAAATGTTTCTGGTAATGCATTACTCAATGATCCTGGTACTGGTTTGAATGGCAACTTGCGCTCATCTGCTCTGGAATCGTCAAATGTTGATTTATCAGCTGAGCTAGTGAAGTTGATAGAATATCAGCGTAATTTCCAGGCGAACTCGAAAACGCTTGAGACATTAAATACTGTTACTCAGAATATTCTACAAATATAACGGCTTGCTTTAAAGCTAAACAAGAACCCCTAACAGCCCTGCTCTTAGGGGTTTTTTATAGCTTTTGTGTATAGTTATTATATTGGCACTGTTATTGCTATTTACAGTGTAAGTGGCAATTAATGTAAAGGTGTTAGTAATATGGATAAAGTGATTTTTTTAGCGATGAGTGGCGCTAAGCAGACAATGTTGTCACAACAGGCGCACGCCAATAATTTAGCTAATATATCAACCACTGGTTTTAAGGCAGATTTAGAGCAAGCGCGTGCTATGCCGGTGTTTGGTGAAGGCCAGCCCTCACGCGTGTACTCAATGTCAGAGCGCCCAGCGACTGATCGCACCTCCGGTACTTTAATGCAGACAGGTCGCTCTTTAGATATCGGTTTACAAGGTGATACCTGGCTTGCTGTGCAGGCAAAAGATGGCAGTGAGTCTTATACCCGTTCATCTGAATTGCATGTCTCTTCCACCGGTGCGTTAGTAAACGGCAGCGGGTTGCCGATTTATGGCTCAGGCGGCGGGCCTATCGTATTGCCGCCTTATGATCAAATAGATGTGGGTTCTGATGGCTCTATTACGATACTGCCGCAAGGCTCGCAAGCCAGTGATTTAGTGGTAATTGATCAAATAAAACTGGTACAGCTTGATCCGCAAACATCTTATAAAGGTGTCGATGGTTTAATGAAAGTAGATGGTGGTGCACCACTAGCTGTCGACCCAAATGGCAGAGTCGCCAGCGGTTATGTTGAATCTAGTAATGTGAATGCAGTGCATGAGCTGACCAATATTATCGGTTTGTCACGCCAGTTTGAAATGAATATTAAAATGATGAAGACAGCGGAAGAAAATTCAGCCGCTGCTGCGAAAATTTTACAATCTTAATTGATGTTAGGAGAATTTAAATGAACGGAGCAATGTACGTTGCCAAGACAGGGTTATCAGCTCAAGATACGCAACTTAAAGTTATTTCTAATAACTTGGCAAACGTGTCGACTGTTGGCTTTAAAAAAGACAGAGCGATATTTGAAGACTTGTTATATCAAATACAGCGCGCCCCAGGGGCTGAATCATCTGCAGATACTCAGTTACCATCAGGTTTGCAGCTTGGTAATGGTGTTAGAGTTGTCGGTACCCAAAAGCAATTTACTGTTGGTGATACCCAGATTACTGATCAGCCGTTTGATGTGGCAATTGATGGCGGTGGTTTCTTTCAAGTAAGCTTGCCAAATGGCGAAACAGCTTATACTAGAAACGGTCAGTTTCACTTAAATGGTGATAATGAATTAACAACGGCAGAGGGCTATCTTATTGAGCCTGCTATCACCTTGCCAGATGAGGTGACTACGTTTTCTGTGGGTGTTGATGGCTCTGTCAGTGCTACATCAGGCGGTGATACCACGCCTGAAAATATAGGCCAGATAACACTAGCATCGTTTGTTAACCCAGCAGGTTTACTGGCTACGGGTCAAAATTTATTCACTGAAACAGCCAGTAGTGGTGCGCCAGTGATTGGTACGCCTGGTGAAGATGGTGTGGGGCAAACAAGGCAGAATATGCTGGAGGCATCAAACGTTAGCGCTGTCGAAGAGTTGGTAAATATGATTACAACTCAAAGAGCGTATGAAATAAATTCAAAAGTAATTTCTACCGCTGATGAAATGCTATCCTTTATTAACCAGCAGTTATAATTATTTGCTTGATATGGGCTTGGGCTTGAAAATGTTTAAAAAACTAATAATGGTATTCAGTATTGTTTCATTGGTTGGCTGCGTACAAAAGACGGTCAAGCCTGATGATCCTTATTATGCACCTGTGGCATCTCAGAATCTGAGGCAGCCTAACCCTGTAACTGGCTCAATCGTTAATTTATCATCAAGGCGTGACATATACGGTAATGGTAGTGCCAGCCAAGTTGGTGATATCATATCGGTGATGTTAGATGAAAATACATCTGCGAGTAAAAACGCAAGTACTACTGCTGATAAGTCTAGTAGTGTTTCATTGAGTGCGCCGACTGTTTTTGGTCGTCAGTTTCCTAATTTGAATACCAGTATAAGCGGTCCAGAGACTGCATTTGATGGTGAGGGGACCTCTGATATTAGCAATAGCTTAACGGGCACCATTACTGTGACGGTGCATGAGGTGTTGCCAAATGGCAATTTGATAGTCAGAGGTGAGAAGTGGTTAAACCTAAATCAAGGGGATGAATATATTCAGATCAGTGGTTTGATTAGGCCGCAAGATATTAATGCTGATAATACCGTATCATCAGCTAAATTGGCCGATGCTAGAATTAGCTACAGTGGCACCGGGCAAGTCAGTGATACCAATGTAATGGGTTGGTTGTCTAAGTTTTTTATTAGCTCGCTGTTACCATTTTAACAATAAATATTTGGCTTAATGGTCATATAATGTGTAGGTGTGATATGAAAAAGTTTACTTTTTTTCTGATGGCGATGTTATTTTCATCATTAGTATTTGCAGAAAGAATAAAAGATTTAACTTCAATTGCTGGTGTGCGTAATAACCAGTTAATTGGTTATGGTTTGGTGGTCGGCTTAAATGACACCGGAGATGACTCTAACTTCACTTCACAGACATTTCGTAATTTATTAAATAATTTTGGTGTGCAAATTCCTGCAGATGTTGACCCTGAATCTGGGAATATCGCTGCGGTTGCGATACATGCTGATTTGCCGCCTTTTTCAAAGGTAGGGCAAACCATTGATATTACGGTGTCAACACTGGGCGATGCTGAGAGCCTAAGAGGCGGAAGTTTACTATTATCACCGCTAAAAGGAGCAGATGGTAAAGTCTACGCCATAGCACAAGGTAATTTAGTGGTCGCAGGTTTTGGTGCCGGTGGTAATGATGGCTCACGTGTGACTGTCAATGTGCCGACGGTTGGCCGTATACCAAATGGTGCCACTGTTGAGCGCACCGTACCCAATGCGTTTACTCAGGGTGATAGTTTAACACTTAATTTAAATCACTCTGATTTCACTACCGCAAGGCGTGTATCAGAAGTAATTAATAGTTTATTAGGTGCCAATACGGCGATGCCGCTAGATTCGACATCGATTCGCGTGCGTGCGCCTAGAAGCCCGTCACAGCGAGTATCATTTGTATCAGTACTTGAAAACCTAGAGGTAACCCCAGCGAGGGAAGCTGCAAAAATCATTATTAACTCACGTACCGGCACTATCGTTATAGGCCAAGACGTACGTGTATCACCGGTAGCAGTAACACACGGTGGTTTAACGGTCACTATCACTGAAAATTTTGATGTCAACCAGCCTAATGAGCTGGCACAAGGCAATACGGTGATTACCCCTAGAACAGGTATTGAGGTTGATGCAGGTTCAGGGCATATGTTTAACTTTAATGCCGGT
This sequence comes from Gammaproteobacteria bacterium AS21, assembly GCA_038900335.1. Classification (GTDB taxonomy): domain Bacteria; phylum Pseudomonadota; class Gammaproteobacteria; order Pseudomonadales; family Balneatricaceae; genus Rs1. The sequence goes on from JBBMRB010000023.1 coordinate 11,751, forward strand.
ACTTCTTTGCAGCAAATTGTCGACTCTGTTAATCAGGTCGGTGCAGCACCTGGTGATCTTATGGCTATTTTAGAAGCGCTTAAACAATCTGGTGCGATTAAAGCTGACTTGCTCGTTATTTAATAGTAGTAACGGTATTAAAAGTAACAATAACAAAAGTGTACTTATATGAATATTGATAATCCTAACTCTCCTGGTAGTAATAAACTGTATTCTGATTTGAACAGCTTGCAGTCAATAAAAACACAATCAGAGCCTGAGGCGTTACGTGAAGTTGCCAAACAGTTCGAGCAGATTTTTCTTAATCAAATGCTTAAAAGTATGCGTGATGCCAATGAAGCGTTTGCTGATCCTGATAATGTCTTTACCGGTGGTGATGTTAGGTTTTATCAGGATATGCTGGATCAGCAAACCACTATCAATATGGCAGACGGTCGTGGTATTGGTTTAGCGGATGCGCTCGTTAGGCAATTGAGTAGCCAGTTCAATATCGCACTTAATTCAGAAGATAAAAACAGCGGGGCGATAGGTGTTCAAAACCCTGAAGATTGGTTGCGCAAGGCTTATAGTAACGGCGCTAATCTCGCTGCATCTGCGGTATTAGGTGAGCATCAGCTTGCAGATAATACTGACGATAAAAAACTGAAATCAACTATTGATGAGCTTCAGCGCCAAAAAGATGCACTGTATAAACAAGTGAATGACAATATGCCTGAGCGTTTTGAATCCCCGCAAGAGTTTGTTGAAAACTTAACACCATTAGCTGAGAAAGTAGCCGCTGAGTTAGGTGTTGATCCTAAAGTGTTGTTAGCACAAGCGGCATTAGAGACTGGCTGGGGGCGGCATATGGTGCGTGGTAGTGGTGGTGAAAATAGCTACAACCTGTTTAATATTAAGGCCGGTAGAAGCTGGTCCGGTGATGCTAAAGCAGCTAATACCCTAGAGTTTAAAGACGGTGTAATGACGAAAGAAGTTGCTAAATTTAGATCTTATGATTCCTATGAAGATAGCTTTAGCGATTATGTGCAATTCTTGCAAAATAGCCCGCGTTATCAAGATGCGCTTAATGCCGCAGCAGACCCTGAGAAGTACTTGAATTTATTACAAAAAGCAGGTTATGCCACCGATCCAAAATACGCCGATAAAATATCGACTATCTATAATAGCAGTATTATGGAAAATACCACCAAAACACCTAATGCTGGCTAGCTTTTAGCCGCTATAAAGTAATATAAATTATTTGTTTTTATTGTTTGCCAAGCTTGCAGTGTTTAAGTGGCAAATAATTCTTTCAGGAGAGTATCATGGCTTTTAATCTTCTCAATATTGGTAGTCAGGCGCTATTAGCCAATAAAACTGCCCTTTCAACCGTCGGGCAAAATATAGCCAATGCCAGTACTGAGGGATACTCTCGACAAGAGGCCAATTTTGTTTCTGTAGTAGGGCGCCAAGGTACCTATATTCAAGATATTGATCGTGCGACTAATCAGTTTGTTGTTCAGCAGTATTGGTCTGATTTAGCAAGTTTTAGTAGTCTAAACATACAAGATAGTCTGATTAGTCAAACTGATAATTTACTTGCAACATCATCTACTAATATATCTGCAGCATTAGATACCTACTTTCAAGCCATGCAAAACGTAGTTGATGATCCGACATCGACAGCTAACCGAGAGTTGTTTATAGCAGAGGCCGATTCCCTAACAGACCGCTTTAATAGCTTGTATGCTAATTTAAGTACCCAAAATGATGCGGTTAACGCGACGATGACAGTAGCCGCTGAAAATCTGTCTGATTATACAAAATCGGTCGCGCAGTTAAATGATCAAATTAGCTATTTAAAAAGCGTTGACCAGCCGGTTAATGAGCTGCTCGATCAGCGTGATGTTTTGGTTAATAAAATTGCTGAAATAGTTGATATCAATGTGGTTGAGCAAGGTGATAGCTATAATATATTTATTGGCAATGGCCAGCCATTAATTGTCGGTCAAGCTGTAAATGAAGTTGAAATCAGGCAGGGTGATCCCGACCATACACAGCCTGAGCTTTATGTTATGCACTCAGGGGCTGAAGTAAATGTCACTCAGCAAGTCAGCGGCGGTGTATTGGGCGGGCTAAAAGATTTTAGAAACGAGGTGCTAAATCCTGCTTTTAATGAGTTAGGGCGAATTGCACTAGCATTGGCAGATGAAACGAATACTCAGCATAACAAAGGTTTAGATTTAAATAATGAGTTTGGTGGTGATGTTTTTACGGATATTAACTCTGATGCAGCTCTGAGAAGTCGTGTGTCGGCAGATAGTGAAAATTTATCAACCATAAACTATGCTTACGTAACAGTAGATGATGTTTCGGAATTAACGGTGAATGATTATCTGTTTAAAATAGCGAATGATGACACCATAACGCTTAAGCGGCTGCCTACTGAGAGTATTATTAATTTAACTCAGGTTGCAGCTGCTACAGATGTTGTCGATGGTACATATTATCTTGATAGCGGCACAGGTGTTTTAAAGGCCAAGCTTGATGGCATCGATGTAGAAATAAAAGGTAATAGTTACCTGGCGGTAGGGGATGAGTTTTTAGTCCAGCCTACGCGTAATCAGGCATCGTTAATTGAAAGTGTTATTAGCGATCCTAGTCAGCTTGCATTAGCTAGCCCTGTAAGTGTAACAACAAACCCTAACAACAATGGCACTGCTACAGCATCTGTTAAGGTTGTAGATCCCGCTTCAAGTGTTTTTGATAAAATAGCCGATACGGGGCAATTAGATCCGCCGATTGAAATTGTGTTTACAGAAAACGCAACAGGTGGTATGGAATACAGTATTTATGATGTTTCTAATCCAGATGATCCGCAATTACTTGAGGAGCCTGCGCAAGTTCCGCCAATCGTACCTGCACCTTTATATGAAAAAGAGGCTTATGTTTCTGGGCAAGAATTCATAATAAATGGTATTGGAATTACTATTGCTGGTGAGCCTAGAGTCGGAGATAGATTTACCTTTGAATTTAATAAAGACGGTATATCGGATAACAGAAACGCATTGGCACTATCAGAAATACAAGATAAAAAAATACTCAGTAATGGCTCAATGCAGGATCATTATTCAGGGTTAATAGAGAAAATAGGCTCAAAGGCAGCAGCGGGTCAAATTAACCTGATTGCAAGTGAGTCTGTATTACAAAGTACACAGAGTACGTTAGCAAGTATTATTGGTGTTAACTTAGATGAGGAGGCCGCCAGGCTGGTGCAGTACCAGCAAGCTTATTCAGCTTCTGCACAGTTGATCACTACATCGCAAACTTTGTTCGATACTTTGTTGAATAGCTTCTAAGCATTAGGGAGAAAATTATGTTACGAGTCACTACCGCGCAGCAGTATAATGTTGCCATTGATAATATGCAGCGCTCAAATGTTAAGATTGATAATTTGTCACAGCAGATATCATCAGGTAAAAGGGTGTTACAGCCATCGGATGATCCTATTGCCGCTGCTCAAATAATTAAGCTTGATCGGGAGTTGGCTCAGTATGAAAAATACGAGCTCAATATCCAGGTGACTGAAAGACGCTTAACACTTGAAGAATCAGTGCTTGGTTCAATGCGTACTTCGCTAAACCGAATAAATGAATTTGTGATACAGGGCTCTACAGCGACGCTAACAGATAGTGATCGTGCGTCAATTGCAGTGGCGTTAAGAACAGAAGTCGAGTACATGGCAGACTTGATGAATACTCAGGATGTGCAAGGTGAGTATATATTTGCAGGCTCAAAAGGCGGTACACAGCCATATCAATTACAAGCAGATGGTAGCTATGATTACCAGGGTGATGACGGCCAGCGCAGTATAAAAGTGTCCAATGAGTTGTATGTGCCATCTAATGATTCAGGCCAATATCTTTTTGAGGCCGTTGCTGCTGATTTGCAAACAGTGGTTAAAGGGGTTTATGCATCAGAAGATCCGTTGTCTGTGCCGGCACCAATACCTGTTGTTTCAGCAACGTCCTTTGAAGATCAGGCAGCACAAGATAAGTTTACAGAGGCTACCCGTGATTTGGGTGATCTTACAATTACAGTCGATGACAGTGTTTTACCTCTGACTTATAGTGTTGTAGATAGTAATGGCAATCCTGTTGAGGATGAAAATGGTGTGCTAATGACATCGATAGCATTTGTCGATGGTGATGAAGTTGAATTGCTTGGCATGGGTGTTACTTTGGTCGCACCTACTGGTACTTATACTGGCAATAACATAAATGTACTGCATACTCAGCCTGAACAAAAAAACATATTAGATATAGTGCAAAATTATGCCAGTGCACTTGAAGTGCCTTTAACATCACAGGCAAAGCGCGATGAGTTTGAGGCGGCGACCGTTAAGATGTTCGGCCAGTGGGAGCAGGCATCTGAGCGAAATATAGACAGTGTCACTCGTCTAGGTACCAGGTTGAGCTTTTTAGAGCGGGTAGAGAGCAGTAATGCCGACTTTACTTTATTTGCTGAAACTAGTTTAAGTGCTCTACAAGATACTGATATGGCCACTGCTATTAGTGAATATCAGTTAGAGGAAGTGACTTTGCAGGCATCACAAGCGCTGTTTGGGCGCATTGCAGCACTGAGTTTGTTCGATCATATTTAAGTATATTATGTTTGCTCACAAACAGCTTGCTGCTAGTAGGCTGTGTTTTTTTGTTGTCCCTGCTTCAGCTCTAGATATACTGCCTTTAGCTATCAATATATCCCTTTAGTTTAATTCAGTGCTTAATGCAGTGCTTAACTCTGTGTTTATTGCTGTTTTTTAACCGCTGTTGCTATGAGTGCCTTGTCTTGCCCGGTATCGTACCGCTGGTTATGTCTTACTTGGTATCGTAATTATTTTAGTTATTAATTATGCGGTGTTTAGGCGCTGCTTATTGTTTGTAAGCCGTGTTCATTCTTTTGGATTTGTTGCTGGTTTTTATCTGTGCATATACCTTTTCTTTATTGAGTTTACTTAGTTGCTCTATCTCTTCGCTGATTGTTTTTAATTTTATAGTCAAAGCACTGCATTTATTAAGCGCCTCGTCGTCTTTTGGTAGTGCAGTGTTGGCAAATGTTGACATTAGCTGTTGGCGTTGTGCTTGTAGTGTGTTGACCTTCTCCCAGTCATTCTGTTGGCAGTGCTCTAAAATTTGTTGAGAAAGTGCAATAGTTTTTTCAAGTAAGTTCAGCATGTTATCGCCTGTTTGCGCTTTGTACAGCAGGGTTATTAAAAATAATGGTTAAATATATTAAAGCAAAGTTACCATTGGTCGTTATGTATATTCAAGGTAGTTATTTAACGTTTTGCAATAAATAACTAAATTAGGAAAAAGTGAAATAATCACTAAAGTTTCGTAAAGCTTTGTCGATAAATTTATTAACAAGTTTTTACAAAAAAAATCACTTGCCAATAATTGGTTAAGTGGAAGTAAAGTGCCAGTTGAATTAACTGGCCGTTGAGGAGAAAGTCTCATGGCAATGGTAATCAATTCTAACATTCAGTCTTTAAATGCACAGCGTCATCTTAACAATTCACTTGATGCGCAAAATACTGCAACTGAACGTTTATCAAGCGGATTACGTATCAACTCTGCTAAAGATGATGCAGCGGGCCTTGCAATTGCAAACCGTATGACTTCACAAGTTGAAGGTCTTAACCAAGCGATTCGTAATGCGAACGATGGTGCAGCACTTATCCAAACAGCTGAAGGCGGTTTGGAAGAAATGACAAATATTTTACAGCGTATGCGTGAACTATCAATCCAGTCTGCCAACGGCACGTACGACACTGGTAACCGTGATACCTTGAATGCAGAAGTAGAACAGTTACAACAAGAAATTGATCGTATTTCTGAAACTACATCATTCAATGGCTTGAATATCTTAGATGGTTCAAACGGTGAGATTAAGTTACAAGTTGGGGAAAACGCCAATCAAACTATTTCATTAGAGATAGGTGAGTTAAATACTAAAAACCTGGGCACAGGGACTGGGGCTGATATTGTCGGAGCTAAAGGTACTAGCACAGTTGAAGCGGCATTTGTAGCTACGGCTGACGGCACTGCTGCAGTGCAAATAAATGGCGTTAACGTCGAAGATATGTCAAATGAAACAACTTTAAAAGGTGTTATTGATAAGCTTAATAATCAAATAACATCTGTTACAGCTGATACTTTAGTAGAGTTTAATGCAACTACTAAGGGTACAGGTATTATAAGTGCTGCAACACCTGCAGCAGGCTTGACGCTGACTATTACTAATAAAGATGAATCTACTACTGCTCTTAATATTACAAGTAGTAGCAGTATGGATGATTTAATAGCTCAAATTAATGAGCGTGGTGAAGGTGCTATAACAGCAAGCTTGAATGATGATGGTTATCTAACACTCGCTTCGACTGGAACTGCCTCTATAGGTATCACTGGCACCGGTGCCACTGCTGCTGTAATGGGCACAGGTATGGCAGTTGGTACTACAGAGAATGCGCGTCTAACGCTTGAGGCTAAAGGAACTCAAGACTCTGTTACAGTTAGTTTTGACACACAAGCAGACGCTCTTGTTTTTGGTGTTGATAACCGTATTGTCGCTGGTCAAATTATAGGTAATGATGATGCAGCTGCAGCTGATTTTAATGCTGGTGATATGATCATTAATGGTGTTGAATTAGATAAGTATAGCAATACACAAGATTATTCAGGTGATGGTACCGCTGGTGATAGTGGTGACTTAGTTGCCTTTATTAACACTCATTCTGATCAAACAGGTGTTATTGCTTCACTTGATATCTCGGGTTCAGGTGAGCAGTTGATGCTACAAAGTGAAGATGGCTCGGAAATTTCTGTCAAATACAGAGATGGCCAAGAAGCTGCTATGCTTGCAATTACCAATATTCAGGAAACTAATGATGCACAAGGTGCGGGTGGTAGTGTTAAGTCCATAGATATATCTACAGCTGAAGGTGCTCAAAAAGCAATTTCAATACTAGATGAGGCAATTCAGCAGGTAAGTGAAGTGCGTGGTGATTTAGGTGCGGTATCTAACCGTCTGGATCACACTACACGTAACTTGGCAAATATATCTGAGAATGCAGCGGCTGCTCGTTCACAGATTATGGATGCGGACTTTGCAGCAGAGTCTGCTAACCTGTCTCGTGCACAAGTATTGCAACAAGCGGGTAACGCGATGTTAGCGCAAGCTAACTCTCGTCCACAGCAAGTACTTTCATTACTACAATAATTAGTAATCGCGAGTTTTAAATAGCTACTTTAAGCCCCTCGCCCTAATAGCGGGGGGTTTTAGCTTTAGGAGGTGACATATGTCAGTTGAGTCAATGGGCAATAGTGCTGCAGTATCGGTTCAACCTAGTGTGTCTTCATCGCCAAGTGTTGAAAGACAAGCAAAAACGCAAGAGCTTGCAAAAGATTTGCAGACACAAGAAAGTGCTCAAGTCAGCAGTGCGCAAGCAGTTGATAAAGTCGAATTAGAAGATGCAGTGCAAAAGCTAAATGATTTTACCAATAATAATACTCAGCGTAATTTGAGTTTTTCATTGGATGAAGATTCAAAAGAAATGGTTGTAACTGTCAAGGATTCGCATACTCAAGAGGTCATCAAACAGATGCCAACTGAGGAGGCGCTCGCAGTCGCAAAGCAGATTGAAAGCATGTTAGGCTTGATTCTTAACGATAAGGCTTAAAGCTTAACCAATAGGCCGGGCTAATAATGTATTAGTTTGGCTTTTTTAATTTTACTCAAACTATAATATAAAAATATTTCTTCAATCTTTGCTTGTTATTCATACTGAATGCTTAAGCTCTAGGTTTAAATACCAAGTTCTTAAAAGGTTAATAAAGTCTGTAAAGTGCTTTAGGCAACAGGGAATATTTTCATATAATAGTGATAAATGCTCAATAGCAAAAGAGGTTACTATGGCTACGGATATTATCAGTGCATTAGGTGCAGGTTCAGGTATTAATACCTCAGAGTTGGTAACAAGTTTGGTAGAGGCGCAGTATCAGCCTTTGCAAAACCGGCTTGATACACGAACAGAGCAGGCAAGTGCGCAGTTATCAGCTTATGGTATTATGAAAAGTAGCCTGGCTGAATTTGAAAACATATTAACACCACTGACTCAGTCGGCGCTGTTTAACGCTAAAGCTTTAAATGTACCAACGACAGATGTGGTTTCGTTTAATAGTTTAACGTCCGAAGCGCAAGCGGGTAGTTATCAGTTAGAGGTTGCGCAAATAGCATCGGCGCAGTCTATCGCGTTTAATTCAGCTGAGCCCGATGCTGAGCAGGCCTTAAATAAAGCGGGCACTTTAACCTTTAATATAGGTCAGTGGGCTGATGATGGCACAGGTACCAGTACTGATGCATTTACAGTTGATGCTGATAAAGTAGGGTTTAGTGTTGAAATAACCGAAGATGATAGTCTGTCTTCAATTGCTGAAAAAATTAATGCAGCGGGTTCTGGTGTGCAAGCTTCAGTTATTGAAATAGATGGGACGCAGCAGTTATTGGTAACTGCTGAATCCGGTGCCGCTAATGCATTGGAGATAACATCTGATAACAGTGCGCAATTAGGTGACTTTGAGTACAATGCGGCATCTATAGCTGCGCAAAACCCAGCAAGCCCTACTGCGGTGCAAACACAAGCAGGTAGTAATGCTGTGTTTAGTTTGAATGGTTTGCAGGTCACGCGAGAGTCAAACACAGTATCAGATGCGATAACAGGCCTTGAGTTTACGCTTGAAAAAGCTGATGTGGGTAATAAAATTTCTTTCTCGATAGCGCAAGATAAAAGTAGTGCTGAGGATGCCATTAGAGCATTGGTTGAGGCTTATAATACCTTGCAGGCAACGCTTAGGCCATTAGTTGGTGTATCGACAGATGAAGATAATAATACGGTTACCGGTGATTTAGCGACAGATGGTACGGCTAAAAGCTTGGTGACTAGGCTGGGTCAAGCGATATCAAGCACTGTTAACGGCCTAGATGCATTAGATCGCTTTAGTGCGCTGGCATCTGTTGGTGTGACGACTAGTCTGGATGGCACTCTAGAAATAGATGAAGAGCAATTTAATAAGGTTATCAGTGAAGATTTTGATCAGTTAAATAAATTATTTGGCTTAGATACCAGCAGTGATTCAAACTATGTTGAGTTAAATACTGGTAGTTTTGCAAGTAATGCAATAGCTGGTGAGTATACTATTGATATTTCGGTATCGCCTACCAAGGGTAGTTTAACCGGCAGTGCGGTTACTTTTCCGTTAGATTTAACAGCATCTCCTTTAGATTTTACTATGAGCCTAGATGGTGAGACGAGTGAAAGTATTGCGCTTTCTGGTAGTTATACCTCGATGGAGGGTTTGACGGCGGCTCTACAAAGTGCAATTAATAGCGATGCTAATTTTAAAGCGGCGAACTTAAAGGTAGATGTCAGCGATGAGGGTGGTGCCTTAAAAATCACATCACGTACATTTGGTGGTGCGTCAAATATCAATATTACCAGCGGATCGCTTGTTGATATAGGTATTGATGCCAGTAGTGTAAGGGTGAATGGCATAAATATAGTCGGAACTATTAATGGTGAAAGTGCGTTTGGTTCAGGTAATACGTTATTGCCGACTTTGGGTTCAGATGCTTATGGGTTAAATATTACCGTTAAAGAAGGTGCGCCAACAGGTCCTTATCAGGTGTCTTTTTCGCGCGGTTTGGCCGGTGATCTTGCTTTGCTTGTCAGTAGTGCGCTTGCTGATGGTGGCCAAATAGATACAAGGGAAGAGCGTATAGCGGGTATCCAGACTGAAATAGAAGATGATCAATCGACACTTGATCGTAAAAGATCGGCTTATCAGGAGCGATTAGCATCGCAGTATCAAGCGATGGAGGCTATTATTGCCAGCTTAGACTCTACTAAGAGTCAGTTAGATGGTTTAATTGATAGATTACCGTTTACTTCAACAAATTAATTTAAGGTTAATAGCATGAGTATAAATTTAACAGCGATGAACCAGTATAAAACAGTGGATTTAGCTTCCTCTGTGGCGTCTGCATCACCTCATCAGCTGATTGCTATGTTGTATGACGGTGCACTTACGGCGCTGGCAAATGCTAAAGGCTGTATTGTTAGAAAGGATGTAGAGGGGCGAGCTAAAGCACTAAATAAGGCGAATGCTATTGTGCTGGGGCTAAGGGATTTCTTGGATTTAGAAAAAGGTGGTGAAATAGCTGAAAATCTTAACCGCTTATATGATTATATTATTCGTGGCATTATTGAAGCGAACCGCAACCAGAGTGCTGATAAAACGCAAGAGCTTATTAACCTGTTATTAGAGTTAAAAAAAGGTTGGGTTGGCATGCCTTTAGATGTTCGTATGGGTAAAAAAGCGAAATAATTTATAGTTAGGGTATATTTGAAAAAGCAGCTTAATTTAGCTGCTTTTTTTTGTCTGTATTTTGTGGAGCGCCCTAAATAGTTGTTCTATTTAAGAAACCTTTAATGATTTTATAACTATGGGATTAATAGTAATTCCAAAAAAGCAAAATTATGGCGCAATAATTGCTTGTTTTTATTGCTGTATATAGGTTTTGATCTGATTGTCATAAAATTGACTATTTGTTACTATGTGCTTTCTTATAAATGACAAAAAAATGACGGTTTCCTTTGGATAAAGTAACAGTTTTAAAAAATGTAAGAAGTTTAACGGATGGCAACCTCGGTGTTCCGCTCGTCTTGCTGATTATTTTGGCGATGGTTATTTTACCAATGCCTGCTTTTCTATTGGATGTGTTTTTTACGTTTAATATTGCTTTGTCTATCGTTGTGCTGTTAGTCGGTGTATATGCGCTGCGCCCGCTAGATTTTGCGTCCTTCCCCACAATTCTTTTGTTATCAACATTGATGCGCTTGGCCTTAAATGTGGCATCTACTCGGGTGGTGTTGCTCTATGGTCACGAAGGCGGTGATGCTGCCGGTAAGGTAATCGAAGCTTTTGGCTCTGTTGTAATTGGCGGTAATTATGTTGTTGGTATTATCGTTTTTATTATCCTTGTTTTAATTAATTTTGTGGTTGTTACCAAAGGTGCTGGCCGTATTGCTGAGGTTAGTGCGCGTTTTACCCTTGATGCGATGCCAGGTAAGCAGATGGCCATCGATGCGGATTTAAATGCCGGCTTGATCAACCAGGAACAGGCGAAACAGCGTCGCTCTGATGTGACAAATGAAGCTGATTTCTACGGCTCGATGGATGGTGCTTCCAAGTTTGTTCGTGGTGATGCGGTCGCAGGTATTCTGATATTGGTGATCAATTTACTCGGTGGCTTGCTGATAGGTATGATGCAACACGGTTTGAGCTTTTCTCAAGCGGTTGAGTTTTATTCGCTATTGACAATTGGTGATGGTCTGGTTGCGCAAATACCTTCTTTGCTGTTATCAACAGCTGCTGCAATTATGGTTACTAGGCAAAATACCACAGAAGATATGGGCGGCCAGATCGTTCATCAAATGTTCGGCTCGCCTCGTGCGTTAACGGTTGCCGCACTTATCCTAGGCATTATGGGTATTGTGCCTGGTATGCCGCATTTCTCTTTCTTGTCGCTATCAGCTGTTGCGGGTTTTGGTGCGTGGTGGTTGTACCAAAAGCAGGTAAAAATCAAGGCGCAAGAGGAAGAGGCGCGTAAAACGACATTGACCCAAACAGAAGAAACCACAGAAGAAGAGCAAAAAGAATTGAACTGGGATGATGTTATGCCAGTTGATATGGTTGGGCTCGAAGTGGGCTATAGGCTGATACCTATGGTGGATAAGTTGCAGGGCGGCCAGTTACTTAATCGTATTAAAGGAGTGCGTAAAAAGCTCTCTCAAGACTTGGGCTTTTTAGTGCCCTCTGTGCATATCCGTGATAATTTAGACTTGTTACCAGGGACTTATCGCGTGACTTTAATGGGTGTCGTGGTGGGTGAGTCTGAGGTTTATCCTGATCGTGATTTGGCTATTAACCCAGGGCAGGTGTTTGGTGAGCTAAAAGGTGTTGAAGTAAAAGACCCAGCCTTTGGCCTAGATGCGGTGTGGATAGAGACAAGCCTGCGCGAGCACGCGCAAACGCTAGGTTATACTGTTGTTGATTCAAGTACCGTAGTTGCAACACATTTAAATCAAATATTACAGCGTCAATCTCATGATTTATTAGGACACGAAGAGGTTCAGCATTTGTTGGATATGCTAACGAAAACCTCCCCTAAACTGGTCGAGGAGCTGATACCTGCTAAAATTTCTATTAGTAGCTTGTTAAAAGTATTGCAAAACCTTTTAAAAGAGCAGGTGCCGCTAAAAGACTTTAGATCTGTCGCTGAGGCGCTCACGGACGCTGTCACTAAAACACAAGATACGATAGCGTTAACCGCTGCAGTAAGGGTTTCGTTATCGCGCTTAATAGTACAGACAATAAATGGTGCAGAACCAGAGATACCGGTGATTACACTTGATCCTAAGTTAGAGCAGTTACTGCTTAGCTCAGTGCAGCAAGGTGGTAGCGATGAAGGAATGGTGCTTGAGCCAAACATGGCAGAGAAATTGCAAAATTCGTTGCTAGAAGCTGCACATAAACAAGAGATGCTAGGTAAGCCTGCTATATTGTTAGTGGCAGCGCCAGTGCGGCCATTGTTAGCAAAATTTGTAAGATATGGTGACCAGTTAATTCACGTGTTGTCATATCAAGAAATACCAGAGAATAAAAAGGTCACTATAGTGGCATCGGTAGGAGGGCAAAATGCTTAAATTAAGTTTTGCCGATAAAAAGAAAAGGAATGTTTATGAAAGTTAAACGTATCTTCGCCCCGGATATGCGACAAGCAATGAAAAGGGTTCGTGATGAGATTGGGCCTCAAGCCGTTATTGTGTCTAATCATCGAATTGCCGGTGGTGTTGAAGTTGTTGCTGCCCATGAGCAAGATTTTGAACATGCGCAGTCGCAGTTTAAAGAAGATCAGGTTGTTAAGCGTCGCAGAGAAGATCAAATAGGTGTGCTAACTAATCGCCAGTCCGCGCCGTATCAATCGCTAGAGTCTGAGAAAGAAAGTGCACGTAATGCTGTGATGAGAGCTAAGAGCCGTTCTATTAGTGAGTATGCGGATCAGCAACCTGAACAGCTTGGCAGCTTGTCAAAGAACAAGCAGCTAGAAGAGAATTACGATGATGATTTAGAAACTATTTTGGCGTCATTGAAGAAAAGAAAAGATGGTCAAAAGCAGGCACCACCCGCAAGAGAGCATCGCGCTATTGCCAACAAAGCACCACTAGCGGCTATTGGTGAGCAAGATCAGCATTCAATCGTCAAAAAAGTGACAGCTAAAAGTGCGAGCCCTGCAATCGCTGCGGTGAAAATGGCAAATGGCAATGATGCTCTGATTGAAAACATGCAGCAAGAGATTGAAAATTTAAAGAAAATGCTTGGCGGTCAGCTTCCTGGTGCTTATCGCTCTGAAGAAAAATCAGTATCTAACTCTTTAGTGATTGATAAACTGTCTTTAAGGTTTGAGCAAATAGGTTTGCCCGAAGTTTTTGAAAAGCACATAAAGGGTAGTGTTAACCCAGGTTTGGATTTGAATAAAGCGTGGCGCAAATCTTTAGCGCAATTGGTCGATTTAGTGCCTGTTGTTAATTATGATTTTATGCAGCGCGCTGGGATGATCGCTTTTGTTGGCCCCACTGGCGTCGGTAAAACGACAACCATTGGTAAGCTGGCCGCTAAGTATGTATTAGAAAACGGCAGTGCCGGAGTTGCTCTGGTAACGACGGATTCTTATCGAATAGCTGCGCATGAGCAATTAAAAACATTTGCTAAAATTTTAGATATCCCCGTGCGTGTAGTCGATGAGAAAAACAGTTTAGCCAGTGTGCTCGACTCTTTAAGAAATAAGCGCTTAGTGTTAATTGATACCGCAGGCTTAGGAGCCGGTGAAGTTGCTAATAGGCAGCAGAGTGAAATGTTGGAGAGCGTGGGAGTCAACGTTAAAAAACTCTTGGTGCTATCTTGCTCGTCACAAAAACAGGTGCTTGATGATGCGCTGGATAATTATGGACCGCTTGGGCTTAATGGTTGCGTGCTTACCAAGGTGGATGAGTCAGGGAGTATGGGTGCTGCGCTAACATTGGTGACTGAAAGGAAATTGCCAGTTGCCTATGTGGCGACAGGTCAGAAAGTGCCTGATGATATTCATGTGGCCAATAAAAATGATCTGGTTTCTAGGGCAGTACTCGCTGCTCAAAAAAGTAGAGAGCGTGAAAAAATCAGAAAGAATGCGGCGCTTTGATTGCTGTGATTTGTTCATTATTTATAATAATTAATATTTGGTCTTTCAATGCATAATAGAACACGCCCAGTTAAAGTGATAGCAGTAACCAGCGGTAAAGGCGGGGTTGGTAAAACCAATGTCTCTGTTAATTTATCACTGTGTTTAGGTCAGCTTGGGCGTAAAGTGGTGTTGATGGATGCTGACATTGGTTTGGCAAACGTTGATATTATGCTGGGTTTAAAGCCCAAACGAAATATAGCCGATGTGTTATCCGGTAGCTGTGGTTTGCAAGAGGTGATGGTAGATGTGGCGCCTAATGTGCAAATAGTACCAGCGACATCTGGCACGATGGACATGACATCGTTAAGCATTCATGAACATGCCGAATTAATTTATGCCTTTAATGATATTGCAGAGGATATCGATGTTTTAATAGTTGATACAGCCGCTGGTATATCACAAGCTGTGATTAGCTTTTTACGAGCATCGCAAGAAATTGTGGTGGTAGTTTGCGATGAGCCCACCTCAATTACTGATGCCTACGGTTTAATTAAATTACTAAACCGTGATTATAGGATGACGCGCTTTCGAGTGCTTGCTAATATGGTCGGTAATGAAAAAGAAGGTCGCAGTGTCTACAGTAAGCTTTTAACTGTAACGGATCGTTTTTTGGATGTAACGCTTCAATACCTAGGTGCAATACCTTATGATGAAGCGGTAAAGAAAGCTGTTAAAAAACAAGAGCCTGTTGTCCTAGGTGATGTTAATAGCAAAGCGTCTAAGGCGTATAAGCAATTAGCTATCAAAGTAGATGCTCTACCCGTCAATACGACACCGAGTGGGCATTTAGAGTTTTTTGTAAAGCAATTGGTACGCAATACTTAATGTAATGGTGTGAAAAAATATAAAAGGCCTGCATGTATAACCCAAATGACACTCAGTCAGGAAATGACTTAATTCAAAAATACGCCCCCCTGGTTAAGCGAATCGCTCATCACTTGCTGGCCAGATTACCGTCGAGTGTGTTGGTGGACGATTTAATTCAGGCGGGAATGATTGGTTTACTTGAAGCTGCAAGAAAGTATGATTCTTCAAAGGGAGCAAGTTTTGAAACTTATGCGGGGATTCGCATAAGAGGATCTATTATCGATGAAGTGAGAAAAGGGGATTGGACACCAAGGTCAGTGCACCGTAATGGTCGTAGAATATCAGAGGCAATTCAAATAATTGAAGCTCGCACTGGCAATGATGCAAATGATACAGCGATTGCTCAAGAAATGGGTGTGTCAGTCGATGAATATCATAAGTTACTAAAAGATAACGTTGAAAGTAAGCTATTTAGTGTTGAAGAATTAACGACAACAAAAGATGACGGATACGCTGAGCAGTTGGTCGGTGCAGATATTGGGCCAATGAACAGAGCGGAAAAAGATGCTTTTGTCGGCTCTTTAGCAGATGCTATTAAAACGCTGCCAGAGAGAGAGCAGTTAGTATTGGCGCTCTATTATGATGAAGAGCTTAATTTAAAAGAAATTGGGCAAATTCTAGAAGTGAGTGAATCTAGAGTCAGCCAGATTCACAGTCAAGCCGCTCATCGTTTGAGAAGCCGTTTAAGACAGTGGCAATAATAATTTGTATATTTAAATCAGCGGTTCGTGAAAAGTTAAAAAAATTAACTTTTTTGTTTTATATTAGTGTTTTTTAATATTTATAGTCTAAGTTTAATTAGACACTACTATTTTTTAAAAGTGGGGGACTTGTCTTGAAAAAAGACATAAAGATACTTGTTGTAGATGACTTTTCTACAATGAGAAGAATCATAAAAAATTTACTTCGTGATCTCGGTTTTCAGAATATAACCGAAGCTGATGACGGTAAAACAGCATTGCCAATCTTAAAGCAAGGTGGGATTGATTTTCTTGTGACGGATTGGAATATGCCTGAAATGACGGGTATTGAATTAATTGCAGAGGTTCGTAAGGATCCAAATTTAGCTCATATCCCTATTTTGATGGTCACCGCTGAAGCAAAGCGTGAGCAAATAATAGCAGCGGCGCAAGCTGGTGTTAATGGCTATGTTGTAAAACCTTTTACGGCGACAGTTTTGAAAGAAAAAATTGAGAAGATCTTTGAACGCTTAGATGGTTAGTTGATATAAGGGTAAGCTGGTATATGTCGAAAATAATAAATAGACCCTCAGGGATTAGCTTGGAAGATTTATTGCAAGCTAAAGCAGAACAGTTATTAAAAGAGTTGGCACAGGGAAATGTAGGTTCTGCGTTACAGGTGATCAATGACTTGCAACAAGCTAAACACCAGGCTTTTTATAATGAAATTGGGCATTTAACCCGTAGCTTACACGATTCTATCAACTCATTTTCAAATGAAGTACAAGATGGTAATGCGCTTAATAATGCCAGTTTAGCCGGCATGAACGATGCATCTGAACGTTTAAATTACGTTATCGAAATTACTGAAAAAACATCGCATGAAACGATGGATAAAGTAGATAATTCGTTAAAGCTAATCGATAAGCTAGATGATCAAAGTGTACGTTTTAAAGATATGTTGACCTTGGTCGGCCAGCTTGATGGAGAGTTTGATGCATTAAGCGGAGTCTACGATAGAACTTGCCAAGTTAAGCAGGAATCTGAAGAGACTATTGTCGAGCTAAAAACACAGTTAACAGAAATATTGCTGGCACAGAGCAGCCAAGATATTTCTGGTCAGCTGATAAGACGAGTAATTTCGCTGCTAACAGAAGTAGAGAATGGTTTAGTACAGCTGATAGATATGGCTGCGAAAGTAGAGAATTTAAGTGCTGTAGAGTTAGGTGGTTTGGCAATGAACCCTAATGACACTAAATCAGCTAACAAAAATAAAGAGAGTAAAGAGCCGGTTAAAGAGACGAATCGCCACCCAAAAGCAGAGGGGCCACAAATAAATACAGATGATAACCCTAATGTGGTAGCTGGCCAGGACGATGTCGATGAACTACTTTCTAGCTTAGGTTTTTAATTTAGGGGTAATTGTATGAGTTTGGATGTAGATCAGGAAATTCTTGAAGACTTCTTAGTCGAGGCTGGAGAGATACTTGAAGTCTTATCGGAACAATTGGTAGAGTTAGAGCAGAATCCTGAGGATGCTGATTTATTAAATGCTATTTTCCGTGGTTTTCATACTGTTAAAGGTGGTGCTGGCTTTTTACAATTAGATCCAATGGTTGACTGTTGTCATCATGCAGAAAACTTGTTTGATTTACTGCGTACCGGTGAAATTAAAGTTACTGCTAAGTTAATGGATGTGGTACTGCAATCATTAGATTCAGTTAACCAAATGTTTGACAGCGTTCGTAACGGCGGTGCTCCAGAAGCTGCTGCTCCTGAACTGATTAAACTTTTAGAATTGTATGCCTCTGGTAAAGTACCAGGTGAGGTTGGTACTAGTGAAAATGCTCCAATAGTTGCACCTGTTGAGCCTGAGCCTGAGTCAAAACCTGCTCAAGCGGCTTCGGCTATGCCAGCAACCGATGATTTTGACTTGTTGCTACAAGAGTCTAATGTGGTTAAACAAACGAATAACTTGCCAAAAGCAGACAATGGTTTGATCACTGAAGATGAATTTGACTCTTTAATGGATGAGCTACATGGCGCGAGTGGAGCACCTGGGAAAAAAGCAGCTAAAGCTGCTCCTGCATCGTTAGAAGATGAGTTTGAAAACTTGTTGGATGATCTGCAGGCATCGGGTCAGGGCGCCTTTAAAGCGTCTAATGCAACAGCGGCACCAGCGACATTAGAAGATGAATTTGAAAGCTTATTAGATGATTTACAAGCATCGGGTCAAGGTGCGTTTAAAGCAGTTGATGAAGCTGAGAAAATTGCAGCGCCTAGCAAAGCCGCTCCAGTACCTGAGGTAAAGCCTGTCAAAGCACAACAAGAGGTTAAGGAAACGGTAGCTAAAGCCACTGAAGAAGCTAATAAAAGTGCAGCGAAAGCGCCCGTTAATAAAGCGCCGACCCCTGAGAGTAATGTGCGGGTCGATACTCGCTTACTCGATAAGATAATGAACATGGTTGGTGAGCTGGTACTTGTGCGTAACCGCCTGATTCGTTTAGGTGGTAGCGGCGAAGATGAGCAGATGTCTAAAGCGCTAGGTACTTTAGATATGGTCACCGCTGATTTGCAGATGTCTGTTATGAAAACAAGAATGCAGCCTGTGAAGAAAGTATTCGGCCGCTTCCCTCGTTTAATTCGTGATTTGTCTCGTACTTTGAAAAAAGAAATACGCTTAGAGTTGCGTGGTGAAGAAACAGATTTAGATAAAAACTTAGTAGAGGCACTAGCTGATCCGTTAATCCATTTAATTAGGAACTCAGTAGATCACGGTATTGAAAACCCTGATCAGCGCGAGGCGGCAGGTAAAGCGAGAGAGGGGCATGTATTATTATCTGCAGAGCAAGAGGGAGATCATATTCTGCTTGTTATCCAAGATGATGGTGCAGGCATGGACCCTGAGAAACTCAGAGGTCTAGCAGTACAAAGAGGTATGCTTGATCAAGAATCTGCTAATAGATTAACTGATCAAGAATGTTTTAATCTTATATTCTCTGCCGGTTTTTCCACTAAAGAAGTTGTTTCTGATGTATCGGGCCGCGGTGTCGGCATGGATGTTGTTAAAACCAAGATCACCCAGCTTAACGGTACGCTAAACATTGATTCAGTGCTTGGCCAAGGCACGCGAATTTCTATTCAAGTACCGCTTACATTAGCTATTATGCCTACATTGATGGTGATTTTAGAAGATCAGGCTTTTGCTTTGCCTCTGGTTAACGTCAATGAAATATTCAATCTAGATTTAACAACGACCAATATTGTTGATGGCCAACAAGTAATTACAGTACGAGATCAAGCACTACCATTGTTTCATATGAAAAGATGGTTAATTGATGGTCAGGATCACGCTGATCTGCCTGAGCAAGGCTTTGTCGTTATTGTTACGGTTGGTACTATCAGAGCGGGGTTTGTGGTCGATCAATTAATAGGCCAAGAAGAGGTGGTTATTAAGCCTTTAGGTACTATTTTGCACGGAACTGCTGGGCTTTCAGGCGCAACGATAACAGGTGATGGCCGTATTGCCTTGATTATAGATATACCTAACTTGCTAAAAGAGCACGTATAATTAGGCGCCAACAACTTGACGGTTTTTCAAGATGTTGGCTTAATTTGTTTAGAGGTAATAAATGACGGTTAGAGTGTTGGTCGTTGATGATTCAGCTTTCTTTCGTCAGCGCATATCATCCGTTTTATCTGCAAGTAAAGAGATTGAAGTCGTTGGTATTGCACATAATGGTGTTGAAGCTATTGATATGAATAATAGCTTGCAGCCTGATGTCATCACTATGGATGTTGAAATGCCAAAGCTCAATGGCATTGATGCGCTTAAGCAAATAATGAGGATTAGACCAACCAAAATATTAATGGTTTCATCTTTAACTCATGAAGGTGCACAGGTAACGTTGCAGGCTATGGAGGCGGGAGCTGTTGACTACTTAACCAAGGATATGCGCGCTTGGATGGATAAAAGCCCTAGTTTAAGTAGAGAGCTTATCAGTAAAATTGTTGCTATCGGCAAGTCAAAATATTTAGCCAGAAGTCAATTTTCTAGTACTGCTAAGCCAATTGGTAGGACCACGCATTTTTCATCTCACACGCCTTGCTCTATACGAGAGGAGCGTGCTGTAACTGCAGCTAATCAGCGCTCATTCAATGTTACTAGTAAACCAAAAGTACCATTTGGCTGTAAAATAATAGTAATCGGCTCTTCAACGGGCGGCCCAGCTGCCTTGCAAGAGATATTAACTAAACTGCCCGCTAATTTTCCTTATCCAATATTGTTAATTCAACATATGCCAAATACCTTTACATCTGTATTTGCGCAGCGATTAGACCAGCAGTGTGCGATAGCAGTGAAGCATGCACAGTCCGGTGATAGATTAAAACCCGGTGTCGCCTTGCTCGCACCAGGTGGCATGCAGATGATTTTAGATAGCCATAATACTGTGCAAGTGTTAGCTGGTGATAAAGAGCTAACGTATAAACCAAGTATTGATTTGACATTTGCAAGTACGGCTAAGAATTTTGGTTCTAAAGCTCTGGCGATTATTTTAACCGGTATGGGGGCGGATGGCCGTGATGGCGCTAAATTATTAAAAGAAGCAGGCTCTAATGTCTGGGCGCAAAGTGAAAGTAGTTGTACAATATATGGCATGCCACAAGCCGCTGCAAAAGCGGGTGTTGTTGATCATGTTATTGATTTGAAAGATTTTGCCGGGTGTTTGAATCTTATTAATAACTAGCTTGATAAATTTCTAGCAAAAATAGAGATATACTAAGTTTATTTTGTTGTTACTGTAATAAAAACAAAGTTGTTATTAAGTATAAATAATAATTATATTGTGGGTAGTTTTATGCAAGTATGGGCAATATCCAACCAGAAAGGTGGAGTAGGCAAAACAACAACAGCAGTTACCCTTGCAGGTTTGCTAGCGGATTCTGGTCACGATGTACTGCTAATTGATTTGGACCCGCATGGTTCTTTAACAAGTTATTTTCGTTATGATCCCGATGAAATAGAACAGAGTGTTTATGATCTGTTTATGCCTGATGCTAAAGTGACTACAGCACTGGTTGAAAGTTTGTTAGTGCCTACGACATCAGATAAAGTTAAGTTACTGCCAGCATCTACAGCATTAGCTACCTTAGAGCGCAGGGCGATAGGTAAGTCTGGATTAGGTCTGCAAATCTCCAAAGCTATTAGTTATGTCAAAGATGACTATGATTATGTGTTGATTGATAGCCCACCCGTTTTAGGGGTGTTAATGGTTAACGCATTAGCTGCGAGTAATCGTTTACTGATACCTTCTCAGACTGAGTTCCTAGCGTTAAAAGGGCTTGAAAGAATGGTCCGCACTATTAGCATGATCAATAAAGCACGAAAAAACAAATTAGAGTATACGATAATTCCAACATTTTATGACCGAAGAACACAGGCTTCAGTCAAATGTTTACGTGAACTGCATAATTTATATGCGGATGAAATTTCATCTGTCGTCGTACCAGTAGATACTAAATTTAGAAATGCCAGTATGAAGGGTGTGTTTCCATCACGGTTTGATCCTAGTAGTCGTGGAGTGTTAGCTTACGCTAAACTACTTAAATCGATGATTGAAGAGGAACTAGAGAATGAGTGACTCAAATAATGAGGGGCGCAATCAGAAGTTAGTGATAGATTATTTGGCTGCATTACTTGATGATACGCAGTTGAATGAGCAAGACTCCTCACTAGATAATGCTTTTGCAGAGATAGACAGCGCTCTTGATATTGATGATTCTTTAGCTAATGATTCTGCAATTGAAGCCTCTTTAGAAGATGAGCCTAGCGATGAGCTTGTTATTGAGCCTGAGCAGGCAGCACAAATTGATGATCGAGAACTAGAACAGCTAGAATACAATGAAGAGTTAGCACCAGCAGATATAGCTAACAGCGATGATGTTGAATTAGATGTTAAAACAGCGGATGCTTTAGAAACCGTATCAGCAAAGGTAGATGTTGAGCTAGTAGAAAATGCGAGTGTAAGCGCACAAAACAATGAATCTCTCGCTTTGCAGGCAGCTGTTGAGCCAGAGCTAGAGCCAGAATTTTATCCAACAGAAGATGTTAATTTCGTGCCAGAAATCCCAGTAGAAAAAGAGGTTGCAGTACAACCTGCAGAGCTTAGTATTAATTGTCTCATCGTGTTAATGTACGGTTTAAAGTTAGCGATACCATTTGAAGACATTGAGGGTATGATTAAGCTTTCTAATGTCTCCTTGTCGCTCACTAGTGAGCGTAACTGGATATTAGGTGATTTTTCTTCTGCCACTATGGGTACACATGTTGTTGATACAGCTCAAATTTTATTCGGTGATAATTACGACCCTATAAAATCAAATTACAATGAGATGTTGGTTCTTTCAGGCAAGCATTGGTCGATTGTTTTTGATAAAGTTATAAAGGCGCAAAATATATTGCTCAGCGATGTCACTGAAAACCCATCACCACAGTTCAGACCTTGGTTGACAGGTACCTACTTAGCTGAAAAGTGTGCTTTAGTTAATGTTAGAGCAATGGTTAAAATGTTTGATGATGAGTTAAATGCTTAGTGTTTAGTTTGTAATATTTTATGTGTTTTTTATGAGATTTATTGATGGATGTAATAAATTATCGTGATTTTCTATTTTCTTTAGGTGTACCATTATTTATTATAAATATGGTTTTCTATTCTGAGGTTTTCAATTGATTGAAAATTTTTGGCTTTTTAGTATCCTATTAACGGCATTAGCAGTGATGTCTGTTGTTGTTGTCGTGCTTTTTATTAAACAAAAGAAAGCAGAGAAGAGATCGCGGCTACTTGCTGCTGCGTTGCGCAGAGAAATAGCGACGATGTCTAACAGTACTATTGGCATGGGCAAACAGATCGTAGAAATAGAAAAAAAACTAGAGTCATCTTTAGAAAAACAACTAGAGTTTGAGCAAAGAGACCCTGATGATGTCGCCTATTCTCAAGCTGCGAGGTTGGTAGAGATGGGGGCAGATGTCGATGATATCGTACACAGTTGCGGAATAGGTCGACCTGAAGCCGAACTTATGGCATTAATGCATCGTGAATTAAGTCCTCAAAATACCCTTAAAAAACACTGATCGAATATTCATACCATTTTATGTAGGCACTGTGCTGGCTGTTTGGCTAGCTTATAGATGCAGCCTTGCATACTCATCAGCAGGTAGTGGCCTCGCTTTTAAATAGCCCTGCATTTGCTCGCAACCCATTGATCTTAATAACTGTTGCTGCTGCGCTGTTTCAACACCTTCAGCAATCGTGATCATATTTAGGTTATTGGCGATATCTAAAATAGAGCGAGTGATTGCAAGGTCGTCACTATCTCCAGGAAGATCTTTTATGAACGCTTTATCGATTTTTAATTTATCAATAGGAAAGCGTTTTAGGTAGGCGAGTGAAGAGTAGCCGGTACCAAAGTCGTCTAAAGCTATTTTTAATCCTAGTGTTTTTAATTGTTTAAGAGTGCGACGAGTTAATTCAGAGTCATCAATAAGAGCGCTCTCAGTGATTTCAATTTGTAGCCATTTTGCCTCTAAAGTGGAGTTTGATAAGCTCATTTTAATGGACTCTACAATATTGTTTTTTAACTGTAGGCATGAGACGTTAACAGCAATAGGAACCAGATTTAGGCCCTGTTGCTGCCATTTAACGCCTTGCCTACAAGCTTCATCTAATACCCATTGTCCAATAGGTATTATTAGACCGGACTCTTCTGCGATAGGGATAAACTTATCTGGTGGTATAGTGCCAACTCCTGGGCAGTTCCAGCGTATAAGGGCTTCACAGCCTATTATTGTGTCAGTGCTTAAGTCAAATTGAGCTTGATAATATAGTTCAAACTGTTGAGTGCGTAATGCCTCTCTTAGATCCCGCTCTATTGTTAATTTTTCAGATGCCTTTATATGCATATCAATAGTGAAAAATTGAAAATCATTGCGCCCGTGTGCTTTAGTAAAGTGTAATGCTGCGTCAGCATTTTTTAAAAGAGCATCAAAGTCGCTACCATTGTCTGGGAATAACGAAATACCTATGCTCGGTGTGACAACTAAATCGTGCTTAAAGGCTTTAATGGGTTCAGCAAGGTCTCTCAAAATTCTCCTAGCCAGCAATGTGGAGGCCGCTTTAGCCTTGTCATTGTTGACTAGAATAATAAACTCGTCACCGCTTAAGCGGCTAATCAGATCTGAGGAGCGAATATTGTGAGACAGACGCTGGGCTATCCTTTGTAAGATAATATCGCCAATATTATGTCCCAGTGAGTCGTTTACATTTTTAAATCGATCAATGTTTATTAAAATCAAAGCGAAACTTCTGGCGCAATCAGGGTGATTGCCAGCGATAATATTGTTTACTTTTTCTGCGATTAAATGCTTTTTGGCCAGCTTCGTCAGTGGATCATAGTCCGCTAAATAAGAGAGCTGTTGTTCTGCCTTCTTCTTTTCTGAAATATCAGAGAAGATACAAATATAGTTAGTAATTGTGTTTTCTTGATTTAAACTCGTCGATATCGTTAACCAGGTAAGATAGTTGTCGCCGTTTTCTTTTTTGTTCCAAACCTCACCTTGCCAGTATCCATGTTCTTTTAGGTGTTTTCTGGCGGCATTATGAAAATGTTGATCTTGCTTGTCAGAGCTGAGAAATTGAGCATCTTTGCCGACCAGTTTATTGATTTGGTAGCCAGTGATTCTGGTACTGGCAGGGTTGGCTGCTATTATGATGTGGTTTGAGTTGGTCACTAATATCGCATCATTTGATGATTCAAAGACTCTAGAGGCCAATTTTAGCTCTTTGGTATGCTGCTTTATTTCACTTTGTTGGATTTCAATATTGCGTTGATAGTTTTGAAATAACCTTTTGTTCCAAAGAGAATAAAAATAAATCATGATGCTACTTATTAGAGCAGTAATAGCGAGAGCTATCAGCAATATACGTATATCTTTGTCTGAATTTTGCTCTAGCAGTGCCTGTTGGGTCATTAAAATAAGATCGACACTGTTTGGTGATATATCGGTGATTATTATCCAGTCTAGCTCGGGCAACAATTCAATGTAGGCTAGGCGGTTGTTTGTATCAGCTTGCTGATTGGGTAGTTGTGAGTAATTTATAAAACCACTGCCTTGTTTGGCAAAATTGACGATATCATTTAGCAGTAAAGAGGCAGAGCCATCATCGTGAATTAAATCATTGGTATTATGCATTGAACTGCCAATAATTTTTTGATCGGTGTCTATTATATTAATATCGATGCCATTGGGAGACTTAAGCTCAAAAACTCTATCTAAAGCAGTCTGCCTAAGATCATCCTCAAAGCTATCAATATAATCACCTGCCCCGATAATCCAGTTATAAGGGGTGAATACTTTAGAGTAACTGATTTTTTGTTTTAATTTAGCGCCTGCGCCTTGTTGTTGCCATTTGTAATACGAAAATCCAGCCATCTGCTGATTATTAATAGACTCTTTGACGCTATTAAATGCGTTATTGTCGGTTAGTTTCCTGCCTAACAGCAGAGGCGCATTAGGGTTCATCAACATAGTGGAGTCAAGTTGATTGATGAAATAGTATCCTCTGCCATTAAAAAAGCGCATATCTTTTAATGTCGCTATAATCAGATCTTTAATCTGTGCATCACTAGATAAGCGCTTTTGTTGAGTGTATATATTGTTGGCAATAGCGATAGCGCGCTCAACGCTGGTTTTTGTTTGCTCTTTGAGTCGTTTTTCAGCCTGTGAATGTACGTAAAGTATATAGTCTTTAGTGTTTTGGGCTTCGCGTTGAATGCTTATCTTGCGCTCGCTTATGATCTCTTGATCTAGCGTGTTTAACCTGCTTTTATGATTGAAATTATCTTTCAATAAAAAATAACTAAAGACACTGCCGATAGTTACTACCATGATTAAAAAGATGCCGATAGTCTGGTAGCGTAATAATAGTTTTGCTCTGTTACGTAAAGTCATAGAATCCCAATAACAAACATCTTAAAAAAACAGATATTACCAATAAATAGAAAGCTCTGTAAGCTCTAGTTTATATCGGCAGATATGTAAGTTTCTGAATTATATATCAATATTTTTTGGTTTTGTATAATCGCTAATAGCGATTAAGCTTTTTCTTTGTTTGAATGTCGATGCTAGTTTTATTTAATAGCGCTTGTGCAGAGCATTGAAAATCACTATAAACAAGTGAATGTGCGGGCTTTAGCTAAGTGTATAAGCAATGTTAAATAAAGGAGGGAGTGAGTAGATAATAATTTTTTGTTTGAATTATTAGCGATCGATTGTATAACTCATGTGAAAAATATGACATGAGTTATACCAAAATTTATCAAGCAGTGGATTTGTCAATATTTTGGCGAATAGTTTCGCTATACCAATCAACAAAATTGATCACACCGAATTCGTAAGTTTCTGAGTAAGGACCAGGCTCATAAGCAATAGAATTAACGCCTAACTGGTTGCGTTCGGCTAGTGTTCTATCTTGCTCGTTGGTCGCATCCCAGACCGCTCTTAGTCTATCTATATGATAATCTACGCCTTCAACCGCATCTTTATGGACTAGCCATTTTGTCGTAACCACTGTTTTTTGAGCACTGATTGGAATAACCTGAAAGACAACGCAGTGATCGGATTGCATATGGTTCCAAGAGTTGGGCAAGTGTAAAATACGCATAGAGCCAAGTTCTGGGTTTTTGATGCTGCCCATTAGCTTGTCGCATGCAGATTTTCCATCCATCGTCATCGCCACCGTTCCCTCTTTAAGGGGCATGCGAACCACTCGGTTTCTCAAGCCGTGAGAGACAAGTTTGTGTGGTATGTTATCCGTATCCCACTGTGCTGATAATTTGCGATAGTGCTCTAAAAATTGAGGGGTTGCTCTAGGGTCGTCAGTGTCATCAAATTCCAATAAGCTGCTAATCAATTCTGGATGCGATGCATTACAGTGATAGCATTCACGGTTATTTTCAAGTACTAGCTTCCAGTTGGCGTCCTCCTCAATACTTGACTGCACAGCAACCTTAGCGTTTTCAATGTCATAAGGGATCATGTATTCGCTCAAGGTTTTACTAAAAGCGGAAAAATCGGGGGCCTCTGCTGTCGCCAAGCAAATAAACACAAAACCGCCAGCTACATGACAATGTACCTTTTTTAAGCCGTGTTCTTGTAAGTTGAACTTTTCACCCATATCGGAGCCGGCAAATAATAAATTACCTTGTAGGTTATAAGTCCACTGGTGATAAGGGCAGACAAGGTTAGCTACTTTGCCTTTGTCTTTGTCGCACAGTTTTGAGCCTCTGTGGCGGCAAACATTATGAAAAGCATTAATAGATAGATCGTTATCACGCACGATTAAAATAGAATTTTGGCCTATCTCTACCGTGATGTAGTCACCTTTAGTTGGCATCTCGCAGCTCATGCCAACGAAAATCCACTCTTTCTGGAAGATTTCTTGCATGTCTACTTTGAACATATTTGGATCATTGTATAAAGGCTGTGGCAGCGACAAATTGTTTTTTCTTGCTGCGAGCAGTCGATACATTTCACTTTTGGATTGGAGAAAATCCGTATGTTTTATATTAATTAGATCGTGTTGGTTCATCGGCCTGTTCCTGTCATTCGTGCGGCTTATTATATTCATAGGATATTCCCTTATAAGATGAAGGTAAAGCTGTCTTATAACGACCATAAGAGGTGTTCAAATCGACTTTTTAATGATATTTAAATCAATTCAGTATATTTTTAGCAATTGAATACGCAGGATACGACGTGAAGATCATTTGCTTGTCGTATATAGACAATAATACATCGTGTATAAAGTTGAATATTGCGGATTAATGATTCCTACGACGCTCTCAAAAAGATCCTCGCTATTATAATTGGTGAATGCAATGTCTAATCAAGTCTCAGCCCCTAATGCTAACTATTTCAATGAAGTAAATACTAAGACCTGGAGTAACGGTCGGCATTTGGTGCGCTGTGTAAAAGTCATAGGCGAAACAGCGGATGTCAAAACCTTCTGTTTTATGGCTTCCCAGCCTGTCATGTTTTTCTTTAAGCCCGGGCAATTTGTTACGCTTGAACTGGAAATTGAAGATCAGCAAGTGATGCGCTCGTACACGATATCTAGCTCTCCATCTGTGCCTTATAGCTTTTCTATTACTGTTAAACGTATGCCAGATGGTGTGGTGTCAAATTGGTTGCATGATAACTTAGCCGATGGCGATGAGCTGGCGGTGCATGGGCCTGTCGGGTTGTTCAACTGTATAGATCACCCTGCAGAGAAAGTCTTAATGTTATCAGGCGGTGTCGGTATAACGCCGGTGATGTCGATGGCTAGATGGTTTTTTGACACCAATGCTGAAGTTGATATGAGCTTTATTCACAGTGCTCGCACCCCTAGTGATATTATTTATCATCGAGAGCTGGAGTATATGTGCTCAAGAGTGAGTAATTTTTCATTGAGCGTTATCTGTGCCCGACAGGATATCGGCCAAGTGTGGTCAGGTTATCGCGGTTATCTTGATATTAATAAATTAGAGATGATCTGTGGCGATTATAAGCAGCGCGAAATATATTGCTGTGGACCTGAGTCATATATGAGTGCAGTAAAAACCATGCTGGAAAAATCCGGTTATGATATGTCGCGCTACCACGAGGAGTCATTTGGCTCAACGCCATTAAGTGTCGAGCAAGATGCGATCGAGCAAGCAGAAATTGCTGTCGAAGAGGCTGATGCGTTAACTAGTGAGGATATGTTCAGCGTTGAGTTCGTTAAATCAGGAAAAAGCGTGCAAATACATGCCGGTGAAACAGTACATGAAGCATCGTCTAAGTTGGGCCTAATGATACCTAAAGCCTGTGGTATGGGGATTTGTGGCACATGTAAGGTGATGAAGATTGGCGGCGATGCGTTAATGGAACATAACGGTGGTATCACCGATGAAGATGTTGAAGCGGGTTACATTTTAACCTGTTGTACCATGGCGACATCTGATCTACAGCTAGACTTTTAAGCAGTATTAGCATTTATTTAGTATTAAAGCAGACATTTTAGTTGTTATGAGTGTCGCAAAATAGAAGTTTTTTGTCGTCCTCTGTTAGAGAGCTGAAGGCAAACGGCCTTATTCTGGCGACCTTAACTTGTTTTTATTTTGAGTGATAGATATCAACATAAAATGCTCTGCAAATAAATAAAGTAGCGCTATTTATTACCAATTATAGTTTTTAACCTAAGGATTCAACATGCAAAAATATTCAGGTTTTGGGTTGCTAAAACATGCATTAAGCCACAATGAAAATTGGCAGCGTGTATGGCGTAACCCAACCCCTAAAAAACAATACGACGTTGTTATTGTTGGGGGTGGCGGGCATGGTCTCGCGACAGCTTATTATCTAGCTAAAGTGCATGGTATCACTAATGTCGCAGTGCTAGAAAAGGGTTACTTAGGTGGTGGTAATACCGCACGTAATACAACGATTGTACGCTCAAATTATTTATGGGATGAGTCTGCTCGCCTATATGAGCACTCAATGAAATTGTGGGAGGGGTTGTCTCAAGATTTAAACTACAACGTGATGTTTTCACAACGCGGTGTACTTAACCTTGGTCACACCCTGCAAGATATGCGCGATATAGAAAGACGGGTGAATGCTAACCGCCTCAATGGTATTGATGGCGAGGTATTAGACCCACAACAAATTAAAGAAATAGTGCCAATGATGGACTGTAGCGATGCTGCCAGATATCCGATCATGGGTGCATCTTGGCAGCCTCGTGGTGGCGTTGCGCGTCACGATGCGGTTGCTTGGGGTTTTGCACGCGCCGCTGATGCGTTAGGCGTTGATCTTATTCAACAGTGTGAAGCGGTTGATTTTATTATTGAAGATGGCGTGGCAACCGGTGTTAGAACCAATAATCACGGCGTGATAAAAGCCGGGCGAATTGGTTGTGTTACCGCTGGTAACTCAAGTGTGATGGCTAAAATGGCAGGCTTTGAATTGCCATTAGAGTCTCATCCATTACAGGCATTAGTCTCAGAGCCAATTAAGCCAATTTTAGACACTGTTGTTATGTCAAACCATGTGCATGGTTATATTTCACAATCTGATAAAGGCGATTTGGTTATCGGTGCTGGTATTGATGGCTACAATGGCTACGGTCAGCGTGGCAGTTATCACACGATAGAGCATACATTACAGGCGATAGTTGAAATGTTCCCTGCATTTAGTCGTGTGCGTATGAATCGTCAATGGGGTGGGATTATTGATGCGTGTCCTGATGCATGTCCTATTATTTCAGCAACACCTGTAGAGAACTTGTTCTTTAACTGTGGTTGGGGCACAGGCGGCTTTAAAGCGACGCCGGGTTCTGGTCATGTTTTTGCCAGCACATTAGCCGCAGGTGAGGCCAGCGAAATGGCTAAACCATTCTCTATGTTCCGTTTTCATGATGGTGCATTAATTGATGAGCACGGCGCAGCAGGCGTTGCCCACTAAGGAGTTATCGTATGTTTTATATCTACTGCCCGCACTGCGAAGAGCATCGCGAAGAAGAAGAATTTCACAGTGCAGGACAAGCACATATTCCTAGACCGTTAGACCCAGAGGCTTGTTCTGACAAAGAGTGGGGAGAGTATTTGTTTTTTCGTAAAAACCCCCGTGGATTGCATCACGAGCTATGGGTACATGCGATAGGTTGTCGTAAGTTTTTCAATATGACACGCGATACCCAAACTTATGAAATTAAAGAAGTATACAAAGTAGGCGAGAAACCTACTTTTACCGCTGAACAACCAGCAGGGGAAGGCGTTAAATGAATCAAGTAAATCGTCTGCCTGAAGGTGGAAGAATAGAGCGCAGTAAAAAAATCAGTTTTAGCTTTAATGGTAAAACTTACCCAGGCTTTGTAGGTGATACTCTAGCATCTGCTATGTTAGCAAATGGCATTGATGTGGTTGGTCGCAGCTTTAAATATAGTAGACCTCGTGGCATTGTTGCCTGTGGCGCTGAAGAGCCAAATGCTATTTTACAGCTAGGCGCAACACCAGAAACACAAGTGCCTAACGTGCGTGCCACGCAACAAGAGTTGTTCAATGGCCTAGTATCACACTCAACTAATGGCTGGCCAAATGTTGAATTTGATTTAATGGAAAGCTTCGGTAATCTCAGCTCAAAAGTGATGCCACCTGGTTTCTATTATAAAACATTCATGTACCCTAAATCGATGTGGGAAACTTACGAGAAATTTATTCGTAAAGCGGCTGGCTTAGGGCGCTCACCACTGGTGAGTGATCCCGATCGTTATGATCATTATAATCAACACGCGGATCTAGTAATCGCTGGCGCAGGCCCTGCTGGTTTGTCAGCAGCCTTAGTTGCAGCTAAAAGCGGTGCGCGAGTTATTATTGCAGATGAACAGGCTGAATTTGGCGGCGCATTATTGCATTCTAACGAAATGATTGATGGGCAGCCGGCTGCACAATGGGTGCAAGCGATGGTTGAACAATTAGCGCAATATCCTGATGTTTTAATGCTGCCAAGATCAACTGTCAACGGTTATCACGATCACAATTTTTTGACGATACATCAGCGTTGTACTGATCATGTCGCTGATAGAGCGCCAAAAAATCAGCCGCGTCAATGCTTACATCGAGTGCGTGCAAAATGGGTTGTTTTAGCAACAGGTGCCCACGAAAGGCCATTAGTTTATGCAAATAATGATGTGCCGGGCAATATGCTAGCCAGCGCTGTTTCTACCTATATAAAGCGCTATGGTGTTCTGCCAGGTAATAAGTTGGTTGTTATGACAACCAACGATCAGGCATACACCACGGCATTTGATTGGCATGAAGCGGGGCGTGAAGTTGTCGCTATCCTCGATACTCGCTCACAAGGTGCTGGCAGTGTTGTTAGTGATAAAGCTGCAGCGTTAGGTATTAGAGTAATTAAAGGCTCAGCTGTCATCGAAGCGAAAGGCAGCAAGCGTGTGAAAACGGCCAGTATTGCTATGCTTAACGAAGCTGGTGACAAAGTTGTTGGCGATGTGAGTCTCTTAGATTGTGACACAATTGCCAGCTCTGGTGGCTGGAGCCCTGCTATTCATCTATCTTGTCATACTGGTAGTCGCCCTAAATGGAGCGATCAAGTGATTGGCTTTCTACCCGGTGATACTATACAAAAACAATTGGTTGCAGGTGCTATCACCGGCTGTTTTGATTTGGCCGCTGTGTTAGAGCAGGGCCACGCAATTGGTTGTCAGGCAGTTAAAAATTTGGATTTAGTCGTTGCTGAAAGCATCAGTGCTGCAAAAGCTGAGCCAGTGGTTGAGAATAAGCCGATGGCTTTGTTTCATATCCCTCATCCTAAATCTACGAGTAGAGCGCCAAAGCAGTTTGTCGATTTTCAAAATGATGTGACTGCCGCAGGTATAGAACTTGCGACACTGGAGGGCTTTGAATCAATAGAGCACGTCAAGCGCTATACCGCCATGGGCTTTGGTACCGATCAAGGAAAAATGGGTAACATCAATGGTATGGCGATCGCTGCCAAATCAATGAATAAAACCATTCCTGAGACCGGCACGACAATTTTCAGACCTAACTATACGCCGGTCACGTTCGGTGCAATAGCAGGGCGTAACTGCAAGCAGTTGTTTGATCCAGCGCGCTTTAGTGCGATACATAAGTGGCATTTAGAAAATGGCGCATTGTTTGAGGATGTTGGCAATTGGAAGCGCCCTTGGTATTTCCCGCAAGATGGCGAAACAATGCAGCAGTCGTTAGAGCGTGAATGCTTAGCGGTTCGTGAAAGCGCGGGTATTTTGGATGCATCAACGCTGGGTAAAATAGATATTCAAGGACCTGATGCCAGAGAGTTTCTTGCTCGTGTCTACACTAATGCCTGGGCAAAGCTCGCTGTCGGTAAATGTCGTTACGGTTTGATGTGCGGCGAAGATGGTATGGTATTTGATGATGGTGTGACCGCGTGTTTGGCGCAAAATCATTTTGTTATGACAACAACAACTGGCGGTGCTGCCAGAGTGCTTGAATGGTTAGAGATATATCATCAGACAGAGTGGCCTGAGCTTGATGTGTATTTTAATTCTGTAACCGATCACTTTGCGACTATCACTGTTACAGGACCCAATTCACGTAAAATACTTGAGCAAGTTGTCGATGATATCGATATGAGCAACAAGGCTTTCAAGTATATGGATTGGCAGCCAGCGACAGTGGCGGGAGTGCCTGCGAGAATCTTTAGGATCTCATTTACCGGTGAGCTATCGTTCGAAATTAACGTACAAGCGAATTATGGTTTGCGTATTTGGGAGGCGGTAATAGAGAAAGGTAAAGCGTTTAATTTAACGCCTTATGGTACTGAAACGATGCATATTTTGCGTGCTGAGAAAGGTTTTATTATCGCAGGGCAAGACACTGATGGCTCAGTTCATCCATATGATTTAGGTATGGGTTGGGCAGTGTCTAATCAAAAGCCGTTTAGCTTTATTGGCAAGCGCGGTATGAACCGTGAAGACTGTGTCAAAACAGATAGAAAGCAGCTGGTTGGTTTGAAGACAATTGAGCCAAAAGATGTGTTGCCAGAAGGTGCACAAGCTGTTGATGATCCAAACCAAGCTATCCCTATGACAATGCTAGGGCATGTGACATCCAGTTATTACAGTGCCTGTTTAGAGCGTAGTATTGCGATGGGCTTTATTAAAAACGGCCACAACCGTATGGGTGAAACAGTTTACTATCCACTGGTAGGTGGCAAGGTGATTGCCGCGCAAATATGTAGTCCAATATTTTTTGATCCTAAGGGAGAGCGTCAAAATGTCTGAGCTTAATGAGACAGCGTTTGTCTACGGGCAAACAATTAATAGTATGGATCAAAACCCTGAAAAAACTTTAGCTATTATAGGGCAGAGCCCACTAGATCACGCTGATCTTGCGGGTATAGCGGCCGCTCAAAAAAACGAAAAAGGCACTGTTTACCTACGTGAGCTTAAACTGCGCGGGCACTTGGTTTTAAGAGGTAAAATTGAGAACAGTGGTTTTACTCAAGGTGTGGAGTCAGTGCTTAAAATGGCTTTGCCTACTAGGCTAAAAATGGTTGAGAAAGACGGCGTTTCTATTCGTTGGATTTCACCGGATGAGTGGTTAGTCGTAGTGCCAGGTGATCAGACATTCACAATAGAAAGCGAGCTAGTTGCAGCTATGCAAGGTCACTGCGCTATTGTTAATGTATCGGGCGGGCAAACTATTTTGCAGCTCTCAGGTAGTGAAGTACAAAGCGTATTGCAAAAGTCTTTGCCCCTTGATATACACTCTAGTGTGTTTCCTGTCGGCAAAGTAGCCTCAACTGTTTTTGCGAAAACTCAAACAGTGATTGCTCGCACCGCTGAAAATGAATGGCAGTTAGTGATTCGCCGCAGCTTTTCAGATTATGTGTGGTTGTGGTTACAAGATTGCTGCGCACCGCTATCTTTAGTGGTAGAAAGCGAATAACAGTAAAATTCACTGATTTAAACATTTTTCTACTACTTTTGTCGTGTAGATCGCCAGTTTAAATTGTGATTTAATTGCTGTGTTAGATGCCCGATAGCAGTTTTAAAGGTTCTGCTATTGGGTTTTTTTTCGTCTACAGTTTTACCCTCATATCGCTCAGTTTAGAGCGCACCTGTGTTTTACTATTAAATAACGTATTTATCACTATGACATCATTAACTATGCTTGATAGTATTCAGTTTTAAAACTTAAAAAGTTTGGCATGAAGCACCGTATGATATCGATATCGTTTGATAATGAGCTCCAAGGTAACGTAATGAGTAAAATTTTATGTTACTAATGATAGATAACTTTGATTCCTTTACTTATAACTTAACGCAGTATCTAGCTGAGCTAGGCCAGCAAGTTGTAGTGAGAAGAAACAACGAGATAGACCTTGCGCAAATTAGTGCATTAAAGCCTGAGGCGCTAGTGATATCACCAGGTCCTTGTACGCCTAAAGAAGCAGGCATTTGTGTGTCGGCAATTAGCCATTTTGCATCAAGCTTACCTATTTTAGGTGTGTGCTTAGGGCATCAAAGCATCGCCGCGGCGTTTGGCGCAAATGTGATAAGGGCTACTCGAGTAATGCACGGTAAAGTGTCGTGGATTAAGCATAATAATCAAGGGGTGTTTAATGGTTTGGATAACCCTTTGCAGGTAACACGTTATCACTCATTAGTTGTAGATGTTAACACATTACCTAATTGTTTAGAGATTACAGCCTGGACTGAAAACCAAGATGGCACTATCGATGAAATAATGGGGCTGCGCCATAAACAGTTTAATATACAAGGTGTGCAGTTTCACCCTGAATCAATATTGACAACACAAGGTCATGCGCTACTTGAGAACTTTACTCGTCCATTATCTCGTAATACAGACCTAGGCTTGTAGTGGCAAAAAAGGGCCCTAATGTGTTCAAAAATAAAAGTAGAATGAAATTATGAATATAAAAAAAGCACTGACATTGGTAGTGGAAAATCAAGACCTGACAATTGAGCAGATGCAAGATGTGATGATGCAGATTATGACAGGCCAAGCGAGTGAAGCACAAATGGGTGCTTTTTTAATGGGCTTGCGCATGAAAGGTGAAAGCGTCCCTGAAATAGCAGGTGCTGCGAGCGTCATGCGAAAACTGGCAATACCTGTCAACATCAAGCATCCTTCAGCTGTCGATATTGTCGGCACAGGCGGTGATAGCGCTAACCTTTTTAATGTCTCTACTGCTTGTGCAATAGTTGTTGCAGCCGCGGGCGGCTGTGTCGCTAAGCATGGCAACCGCTCGGTATCATCAACGACAGGTTCTGCTGATCTGTTAGAGGCGGTGGGCGTGAATTTGCAGTTAGATGCAAAACAAGTGGCGCGATGTATCGATGAAGTCGGTGTTGGTTTTATGTTTGCACCGCAATATCACCGAGCGATGCGCCATGCCATTGTGCCGCGTAAAGAGATGGCATTGCGTACTATTTTTAATTTATTAGGGCCTTTAACTAACCCAGCTGGCGTAAAACACTATTTATTGGGTGTGTTTGATAAATCGTACTGTTTGCCGATTGCTCAAGTAATGCAAAAGTTAGGCGCTAAGCATGTGTTAGTGGTTAGTGCGCATGATGGTTTAGACGAAATTAGTCTCAATGGAGAAACCAGCGTTGCTGAACTTAAAGATGACAGCATTACGCAATATACAATAACCGCAGCATCAGCAGGGCTTGTCTCGCAAAACTTAGATGGTTTGCAAGTACACAGCGCCGAGCAAAGTTTAACGATGATTCAATTAGCGCTCAGTGGCAAACACCAGAAAGCAGCGCAGATGATAGCGCTCAATGCTGGTGCTGCCTTATATGCAGCAGATGTCGCAGCAGATATTAAAACGGGCGTTAAAATGGCTTTAGATGTTATTGAAAATGGTAAAGCCAGTGATAAATTACAAGAGTTGGTTGATTTTAGCGTAGCTTTAACTGCTCAATAATAGTGATCAAATAGGTAGATATGAAATGTCTGAGATACCGACAGTTTTAAAAAAAATTGTAAAGCGAAAAATGGAAGAAATAGAGGAGCGATCAAGTGATATTTCGCTCGCTGATCTAGAAAAAAGTATTCGTAATTTAAAAGATAAGGATCAACAGCCAAGAGGTTTCGCTAGAGCGATACAACAAAGTATTGAGCTGGGTAACCCTGCGGTGATTGCCGAGGTAAAAAAGCGCAGCCCATCAAAAGGCTTATTGCGAGACCCTTTTTTGCCAGCACAGATTGCTAAATCTTATCAGCTAGGTGGCGCCACTTGTATGTCTGTGTTAACGGATGCCGATTTTTTTGGTGGCAATGAGCATTATTTGATTGAAGCTAGAGCCGCGTGTTCGCTACCAGTGATACGTAAAGATTTTATTATTGACCCCTATCAAGTGTTTGAAGCTCGTGCGATTGGTGCCGATTGTATATTACTGATTGTTTCATGCTTAGAAGACAGGCAAATGCAGGAGTTAAATAAATTAGCACAGCGTTTAGGAATGGATGTGTTGATTGAAGTGCATGGCGGTGAAGAGCTAGAGCAGGCACTAAGTTTGGATAACCAGTTATTAGGCATCAATAATCGTAATTTACATACATTTGAAGAAGGTTTAGAAAACACCTTTGATTTGTTGCCATTTATTCCAAAAGATAAAATTATTATTACTGAAAGCGCTATTCACACCCGTGATGATGTGAGTGCAATGCGAGCGCAGCAAGTAAATGGCTTTCTAGTTGGCGAAGCGTTTATGCGTGCAGCAGATCCTGGTGAGAAATTAAGAGAGTTGTTTTTCTAATTAGTCTTAGTATGTTTGATTACAATAATTGATAAAAGTAGGTGTTAAAATGGAAGTATCAGCAAAGTGGGATGGCGATGTTCGTTTCATCGGCCAGACAGGTTCTGGGTTTGAAGTCATTATCGATGGTGAGCAAAAAAAAGGTGCTAGACCGCTAGAGATGATGTTGCTAGGCGTTGCCGGCTGCTCTAGCTATGATGTTGTTGGTATTTTAAAAAAAACACGACAAGATGTTGTTGATTGTGTCGCGCAAGTAAGTGCGCAAAGAGCGGATGCTGTGCCAGCTGTTTTTACTAAAATTCACATTCACTTTGTAGTGACAGGGCGTAATATAAAAGAGAAGCATGTAGAGCGTGCGGTTGCGCTTTCTGCAGATGAGTATTGCTCAGCTTCTATAATGCTTAAAGCTGGTGGCGTTGAAATCAGCCATAGTTATGAAATAATTGAAGTCAGTTAATGACAGCTTGGGACCCTTGTTTAGCGAGTGTTAAATAGGGGGCTCGTTTTAAATCAAAGATAAATTCCAAGCATTAGCCTGTTGTGTTCCTGTTGTTGTATATCGTCGTTATCGCTAAAGCTTGATGGTCTTCTCGCCCTGAGCACAATATTCTATTTTCAATGAATCAACTGATTCTAAATAAGTGTTATATACATAAAAAAGGTTTTCTTAAATAGCTAAGACGGCTGTAGAGCAGTGTTGCTCGTCGATTAAATGCAACCTGCTTGGCAAGCGCTAATGAGCAGGATTAAGTAGCTATCATTATTTGTTAGATCAAAAATGCAAATGTACTTGCTTTTAAAAATATAGCGAGCATAATGCTGTGTATTCATACAGTGTTTTGCACTATACAATGTTTTAAATTTAGCTCAGGTGATATATGGACGATAATAGAAAAAAAGCATTAGATGCCGCTCTCTCGCAAATTGAACGTCAATTCGGTAAGGGCGCTGTTATGCGTATGGGAGATCAGCCTCGTGAGGCTATTCCATCGGTATCAACAGGATCACTCGGTTTAGATGTAGCATTAGGTATAGGTGGTTTACCGTATGGCCGTATCGTTGAGATATACGGCCCTGAGTCATCAGGTAAAACCACACTAACATTACAGGTAATCGCTGAAGCGCAAAAGCAGGGTAAGAGTTGTGCTTTCATCGATGCAGAGCATGCGCTTGATCCAGGTTACGCCGAAAAACTAGGCGTGAATGTTGATGATTTGCTAGTCTCTCAGCCTGATACTGGTGAGCAAGCACTTGAAATTACAGATATGCTGGTTCGTTCAAATACCATTGATGTCATTATTATTGACTCAGTTGCTGCCCTGACACCAAAGGCAGAAATAGAAGGTGAAATGGGCTCCTCTCATATGGGCTTGCAAGCTAGATTGATGTCACAGGCATTAAGAAAGCTAACAGGTACTGTTAAGTCGGCTAATTGTCTGTTAATTTTCATTAATCAGATACGAATGAAAATAGGTGTAATGTTTGGTTCACCTGAAACGACAACAGGTGGTAATGCGCTAAAGTTCTATGCGTCAGTGCGTTTAGATATTCGTCGAATCGGTGCCATCAAAGTCGGTGATGAAATTATAGGTAATGAGACCCGCGTTAAAGTTGTCAAAAATAAAGTGGCAGCGCCATTTAAACAAGCGGAGTTTCAAATACTGTTCGGTAAAGGCATTTATCGTATGGGTGAGCTGGTTGATATGGGTGTTAAGCAAGGGCTTGTTGAAAAGGCTGGTGCTTGGTATGCCTATAACGGCAGTAAAATAGGTCAAGGAAAAGCCAATGCTGCTAAATACTTATCTGAGCATCCAGAAGATGCAGCTGCTATTGAAGCTCTAATTAGAGAGCAGTTGTTAGCAGTTGATGCTGCTAAGGCAGATGTTGCAGTAGAAAAAGCAGATAAAAAAGAAGACGCAGAATAACTTTTTATTGTTCGCTATAGCCCCAGACAAAAATATACTATCAGCAAAAAAGAGTAGGCAGAGCAAGCGGTTATTAGACTGCTTGTAAGCGGGCTGAAATTGTCTGGGTGCTCGCTAATATCAGATTTTATTATTGATGAGTGTGAAGGCTGGTTGTCAAAGTGATCTGTGGTTTGCTCACAGCTTGCCAAGTTTCGTGTTGAGCGCAATACTACGATCACTTGTCCTGAGTCAGCTAAGAGTTAACCGCGAAAGACATTGATAATTCATTAATGAATGAGTGAAGTGTTAGAACAAGCTTGTAGTAAATTACCGTTAATTGCTTTGAGTATAAGTATATTAATAGTTACCATATTAAAGGTACTAAAAGTAAAGAGAGTGTAGTAGGTTAAAGGCTGCCAGGTTTTTATCCAAAAAAATATAGCATGCTATCAATGGTGTCAGTTCTATCTGAATTCGCAAATTCTTGCAATTTTCTTAAAAATTTTCACAGCTAAAACTATTTAATCATCTCTTTCTTGGCTATTAAATTTATTAGATGAAAACGCGTAAGCTTTAGCAGTAACCGTCTTGGTGTTCTTTTTTTAGCGATAAGTTAAAGTCTAAAATATGCTTTTTTAGGCTGATTTAAGGCGTTATTCACAGTATTTTCGCTTAATTGATTTATAAGTGAATAATATCGATAAAAAGTTCGAACAATTAATAACCACGATATATAATAACCCGCTATTTTTTTGCATACATTACTTAAGGTTTGTTTGGCTATAAGCTTATGCCTGAATGTTTAATTTGTATGTGTTTGTTATATTAGATATTAGGTAAAAAGTCGTTATGAAATACATGACTAGCGCTGAGATTCGACAATCTTTTCTTCAATTTTACGAAGAGAAAGGTCACCAAGTAGTCCCTTCAAGTTCATTAGTACCCTCTAATGATCCTACATTGCTATTTACCAATGCGGGTATGGTGCAATTTAAAGATGTGTTTACCGGGGATGAGACGAGATCTTACACAAGAGCGACAAGTGCGCAGCGCTGTGTTCGTGCTGGTGGAAAACATAATGATCTAGAAAATGTGGGCTATACCGCAAGGCATCATACATTTTTTGAAATGTTAGGTAATTTTAGTTTTGGTGATTACTTCAAAAAAGATGCCATTAGATTTTCTTGGGAATTCTTAACAAAAGTACTTGGTTTACCGGTTGAGCGCTTATGGGTTACTGTACACCACACCGATAAAGATGCAGAGGCACTTTGGCGTGATGATATCGGTATCGATATGTCTAGATTTTCACGATTAGGCGATGATAATTTCTGGTCAATGGGTGATACCGGCCCTTGTGGCACAAGTACGGAAATATTTTTTGATCACGGTGCTGATGTTTGGGGTGGTCCTCCTGGTAGTGCAGAGGAAGATGGTGATCGCTATATTGAGATCTGGAACATCGTTTTCATGGAGTTTAACCGTGATGCTGATGGCAATCAGACTAAGCTACCAAACCCATCGATTGATACAGGTATGGGGCTTGAGCGTATCGCTGCCATTATGCAGGGTGTGCACAGTAACTATGAAATAGATTTATTTCAAAATTTATTAAAAGCTGCTGCAAAAGTAATCGGGGTTGATGATCTTGAGGCGAAGTCGCTTAGAGTTGTTGCCGATCATATCCGCTCGTGTTGCTTCTTGATTATTGATGGTGTTTTGCCATCAAATGAAGGTCGTGGTTACGTACTTCGTCGTATATTAAGGCGTGCTATCAGGCATGGTAATAAATTAGGTGCACAGGGCATATTTTTCCATAAGCTAGTGGCGTCTTTGAGTAAAGAGATGGGCGAGGCTTATCCTGAGCTAATCAAATTACAAGCTCAAATAGAAAAAGTACTGCTTAAAGAAGAGCAACAATTTATAAAAACGCTTGATATTGGTATGCGTTTGTTGTCGCAAGAAATTGAAAAATTAGAAGGTAGTGAGCTACCTGGATCTGTTGTGTTTAAGTTGTACGATACATATGGATTCCCAGTAGATTTAACTGCTGATGTCGCCAGAGAAAACGAGTTGACTCTCGATATCGATGGCTTTGAAGTACATATGCAAGCTCAAAAAGAGCGTGCTAGAGCGTCAGGGTCATTTAATAGTGATGTTAGTGATAAGCTGGATGTCTCTGGCAGTACTGAATTTAGCGGATATGATGACCTTAATGGCCAGGGAGTCGTTAAAGCGATTCTTGTTGAAGGCGAATCCGTTGGCTCTTTAAGTGCGGGCGCTAAAGGGACTGTTATTTTAGATAGCACGTCTTTTTATGGAGAATCAGGCGGTCAAGTTGGCGATAAAGGAGTGATCAGTTTTGCTGGTAATGAATTTATTGTTGCAGATTGTGCTAAGCAGGGTGACTTGCATTTGCATCGTGGGCATTTAGTTGCTGGCCAATTGAGTGTTGGTCAAGTGGTACAAACAGCTGTTAACCCACAATTGCGACTAGCTAGTGCGTTTAATCACAGTGCAACGCATTTATTGCATGAAGCACTGCGACGTGTAGTCGGTGATCATGTTCAGCAAAAGGGCTCTTTAGTTGATCCTGACAAACTACGTTTTGACTTTTCTCACTTTGAAGCACTAACTGATGAGCAACTAGTTGAAGTTGAAAGAATTGTTAATTTGCAAATAATGGCGAATACCGCAGTTGTTACTCGTGAAATGGATATTGCTAGTGCTCAAGCACTAGGCGCACAAGCATTGTTTGGTGAGAAATACACCGAACAAGTGCGTGTTGTTAGTATGGGTATTGATGATTTTTCAATTGAGCTTTGCGGTGGTACTCATGCACAAAGAACAGGTGATCTGTCGTTACTGAAAATAAAATCAGAAGGCGGTATCGCATCAGGTGTGCGCAGAATAGAGGCGCTAACAGGTCTTGGTGCTTTTGCTTATGTTGCAAGTTTAGAGCAGCAAGTTGATGAGATGGCGGCGATTGTTAAAGGGCCAAAAGATAAAGTTTTAGAAAAAATGAAACTAATTATCGATAAAAGCCGTACACTAGAGAAGCAGGTAGAACAGTTGCAAGGTCAAGTGTCGGCGGCCAAAGGTGCGCAGCTGATTAATCAAGCGATAGATATTGCTGGTAACAAGCTATTGGTTGCTGCAATTGACAATACAGATGCTAAAGCACTTCGTGAAACGGCAGAGCAATTGCGTGATAAATTAGATAACGCGGTGGTAGTTTTAGCGAGTGTTAACGATGGTCGAGTCAGTTTGATTTCAACTGTCTCTAAATCATTAACCGCTGTTGTTAAAGCGGGAGATATTATTAAAGATCTCTGTGTTAAAGTCTCTGGTAAAGGTGGTGGTCGGCCCGATATGGCTCAAGGCGCAGGTACTGATGCAGCAGCACTGGCTCAGGCGTTATTAGATATTACCGACAGTATTAAGCAGCAGTTAAACGCGTAGTATTGTAAGCAATGCTGCGCGTTTTAATGTGCGGCATTATAACTAAGATATTGAATGGAGAGAGCGTTCATAATGGCTCTATATGTACAGAAATATGGCGGTACGTCGGTAGGTTCGGTTGAGCGTATTAAAGCAGTCGCTGAGAAAGTTAAAAAATTTAAAGATCAAGGTCATGATATTGTCGTTACAGTATCTGCTATGAGTGGTGAAACCAATCGCTTGATTGCATTGGCTAAAGAAATGCAGCATACGCCCTCTGCCCGTGAGATGGATGTATTGCTCTCTACTGGTGAGCAGGTCACAATTGCTTTAATGGCGATGGCATTAGAAGATTTAGGGCTTAAAGTAAGGTCTTATACTGGTAGTCAAGTGCGTATTTTGACAGATAGTACTCATATGAAAGCAAGAATTGAGGATATCGATGTCAATAAAATCCGTGCTGATTTGGATCTTGGCTCCGTTGTCGTTGTGGCTGGTTTTCAAGGTGCTGATAAATTTGACAATATAACGACCTTAGGGCGTGGTGGCTCTGATACAACTGGTGTTGCTCTCGCCGCTGCATTAAAAGCTGATGAGTGTCAGATATATACCGATGTAGATGGTGTTTACACGACAGACCCAAGAGTTGTAGAAAGTGCAAGAAGACTTGATGAGATAACATTTGAAGAAATGTTGGAAATGGCAAGTTTGGGTTCCAAAATATTGCAGATAAGAGCGGTAGAGTTTGCAGGTAAATATAAAGTTCCTTTACGTGTGCTATCTAGTTTTGAAGATGGCCCAGGTACGTTAATTACAATAGAGGATGATGAAAACGTGGAAAAACCAGTTATTTCAGGTATCGCTTTTAACAGAGATGAAGCTAAACTTACAATTATGGGAGTGCCTGATATTCCAGGTGTCGCCTCTAAAATATTAGGCCCGGTAAGTGAAGCTAATATTGAAGTTGATATGATTTTGCAAAATATTGCAGAGGATCAGACAACTGATTTTACTTTTACCGTGCATCGCAATGATTTTGATAAAGCGTTAACAATACTTAATAGAACGTGTGAGCAGTTAAATGCACGTGAAGTTATCGCTGATAACAAAATAGCAAAGGTTTCAATTGTTGGTGTTGGTATGCGCTCGCATGCTGGTGTTGCAACAAAGATGTTTGATGCTTTAGCATCAGAAAATATTAACATTCAAATGATTTCAACATCAGAGATTAAAGTCTCGGTTGTTTTGGATGAGAAGTACTTAGAGTTAGCTGTAAGATCGATGCATTCTGCTTTTGAATTGGGTAAAAGCGATTTGATTAGTGAGTAGTTTGTTACTTTTAAACTAGTGGTTGTAGCCCGTGATAGAAGCATTGATTGTGCAATATTAAGGGAGTGATAAATAATAAATTATTTCATGTAATGAATAATAGGAGATTTAAAAAATGCTAATTCTAACTCGACGTGTTGGTGAGACGTTAATGATTGGTGATAAGGTTACCGTTACTGTGCTAGGTATTAAGGGTAATCAAGTACGTATCGGTGTCGATGCGCCTAAAGATGTTTCGGTGCATCGTGAAGAGATATATCAGCGTATTCAAAGAGAGAAAGCAGAATAAATTTTCTTTATTAAATTAATCTTATTTTTTTTATTATAAAGGCTTTCTATTTTAAAATCAGTCTAGTATAGTATGCGCCTCTTGAGGTGAGGTGGCCGAGTGGCTGAAGGCGCGCCCCTGCTAAGGGTGTATAGGGGAAACTCTATCGAGGGTTCGAATCCC
>JBBMRB010000024.1:0-54832 GCA_038900335.1 Gammaproteobacteria bacterium AS21
CTTGATCAACCACATTGGGATCTGATGAATGTCATTTCAATGGCGCCAAATTATTTTTTTCGATTTTTGTTAACTTTCAGATAAAATTTTCAGATGAACTTTCAATAAAGCGATTAACAAAACAACTAAATAAACGATTCAAGTAACCCTCACTATGAAGTGCTTAGCACACGCAACTGGTTGGCTCTTGATCAAACGCATCGAGGCTGAATAAAGCTATTACAGTGGGATGAATTATTTCTAAGTTTTGCTTACTTTCCATGGCTCTTTAATAAAAAGTATTTAAACAGTTGTTAATGCAATCACTATTGC
Organism: Gammaproteobacteria bacterium AS21; assembly: GCA_038900335.1. Lineage (GTDB taxonomy): Bacteria > Pseudomonadota > Gammaproteobacteria > Pseudomonadales > Balneatricaceae > Rs1. The sequence continues at coordinate 313 of JBBMRB010000024.1, forward strand.
TGCTGTTTAAAGTCGTTAAAGGCTTTGTCAAATGCAGCTAAACCCTGCTCAAAGCTTGCCCTTGTATTAAAACTGCCTAGCGATAATCTCATACTGTTTTGTGGGGCTGGGTCTGTCGTGTTATACAAAAATATATTCGCCGCTCTCACCTTTATATTACGTGCAGCAAGTAGTTGATCAAACTGATACACATCAAGCGGCTCTGGCAATTCAAGCCAAACGTTAAGGCCGCCACTGCGAACACTAAGCTGATGTTTATCGGCAAAGGCTTTAAATAATAGTTGGCGCTCACGCATTTCATCAGCGAGGTGTTGTTGGTTATGATCAAACTGCTCGCTGTTTAAAAAACGTGTGACAAGCTCAATATTTAATGTTGATACCATCCAGCATTGGCTGTGGATATGTGCGTTAAAAGCTTGCTGCCACTTTTTAGGCACTAATGTATAGGCGACTCTCAAGCCACCAGCGATATATTTAGCCAAGCCCGAAACATAGAACACTCGATCAGGCGCTTGCTGTTGTAATGGAAGACGCCAATGTTCAGGCAGGCAGTAATTGACATCATCTTCAATGATATAAAAGTGATATTTTTTACTTAGGCTTGCTATATCTGCCAATTGTTGCGTACTGTATCGTACATTCGTTGGGTTTTGCATATTGGCAGTAAGGTATAGCACTTTGGGGTTAAATTGCTGGCAATAGCTTTCTAAAATATTTAAATCTAAACCCTCTGGGCTTAGTGGTACTGACAAAAGTTTAACGTTACATGCATCTACAGCTCGAAAAAAACCTGGGTAGGCCAGTTCTTCATGCAACACATAATCATTTTCATTGGTTAATATTTGTAAACAGGTATAAATCCCTTGCTGCGCGCCTTGAGTAAAGACTATATCAGCTGTGTGTGCTGAAATTTTGCGGCTAGCTAGCCAATGCACAAACACTTGTTTATGTTTATCTAGCCCTTGGGCCGAATATGACATGACTTGCTCTAGCGCATCAAGATCTTCGCTAAGCGCTGACAACGCCTGTTTAACTAATGTTTGCTGACCTAACATCGGTGCTTTACTGGTCGAAAAATCATACGTAGCGTTTGTTAATTCAGCCATTACTCACCTTTTTATGATATTAAAATAACTATTAAAACAAGATGAGCTGATCGAGCTAGCAGTAAAAAATGCTTTCTGTCTAGGCTCTTATCTCAACGTGATCTAGTCTGTTTTTTTATCTAAAGATCGGTCATGACTTTGCTGTTTAGTAAATTCACCTTCAAAAACATCGCCATTATCATTAGATTCTGCTTGCTTAAAGGCTGATTCAGGCTGGCCAAAAGGATTAGCACCAGCGCCTGGGTTGATATTAGTAAAGCCACCAGCGGACATTTTGTTTTTAAATTTTGCGCTCGCTAATTTTATAAAGCCAATGCGGGTAAATGGTAGCAGACAACAAAAGCCCAATAAGTCGGTAACAAAACCTGGAGTAATTAATAACACGCCACCGACAGCCAGTATTAACCCTTCGATCATTTCCTGTTGCGGCATTTCGCCTTGGCGCATTTTCTCTTGTGCGCGATTCAAAGTGGACAATCCTTGATAGCGCAGCATATTAACACCGACAAACGCTGAAAATAAAACCAGACCAACGGTATACCAAGCGCCTATTATTTGGCCAACATTGATGAGTAACGTAATTTCGATAATAGGGATGATAATAAACAACATAAAAACGAACGGCATAATAACTATCCTTTTGTTTGATCTTGATACCCTTAAATCGCTGCTTGGCATCTTTGTTGATCAGTATATATACAGACAACACTTATAAAATGTAACGTATTGTTTACATTTCAAACTATATCTTAGTAATTTGGGCTGTTTTACAAAAATAAAAGGCTTTTAATTATATCCATTCACATTTATCACAAAATCTATGGCGTTTATGGTTATAATCGCTTCTATTTTTTTAGCGTTTAATTGCAAAACAAGTCAAGACAGACACAGCCTGTGCTATTTATCTTTTATTGTAAAGCAACTGGTAAGTGTGCATTACACCACAGCCAATGTTAACTGTCACAACTTCGCGCAAAGAAAAACCTTATTGTTAATGGCGATATTATGTCTTCTATACAGTCCGATAAACAGCCTGGCACAACAAAAACAGCTGAACAAAATAACCCGACAGATGCTGACACTAATAGAAATTGGAGCAATACATTACGCCTGATGTTTGATCGTCGGGTATTCATCATGCTTTTCTTTGGCTTCTCTGCTGGTATTCCTATCCTTCTTATTTTTAGTAGTTTATCACTGTGGCTCAAAGATGCTGAAGTGTCACGCAGTACCATTACCTTTTTTAGCTGGGCAGCACTTGGCTACTCTTTTAAATTTATTTGGGCGCCTTTAGTTGATAATTTAACACTGCCTATTCTGACAAAAAAATTAGGCAGACGGCGCAGTTGGATTCTTCTCAGCCAAATAGCAATCATCCTATCGATTTTAGCCATGGCCTTTTCTGAGCCGTCAACTACGTTAACATTTACCGCCATAGCAGCGGTCATGCTTGGTTTTTCTTCTGCTACACAAGACATTGTCATCGATGCTTATCGTATTGAATCGGCGCAAGGTGATATGCAATCAATGCTCTCAAGCGCCTATATTGCAGGCTATCGTGTTGGTATGATTGTCGCAGGTGCCGGTACCTTATATATCTCTGGCTGGTTAAGTATTGAAGGCCAATATTCACCACTAGCTTGGACGATAGCTTATGCGTGTATGGCCTTAGCGATGCTCATCGGCGTCGCAACCACTCTTAGTATTAATGAGCCTAAAAACTACCAACCAAGCCACCCTGTTTTTAATGATAATCGTAATGTATTGGCCTTTTTAGGATGCTTTTGTATTTGTGTGATCATTTTTATCACTGCTTTTACCTATTTACATCAGCCTATCGAAGCATTTATAGCAGGCTTTGGACAATACATTACAAGTAATGACAGTATCATCAGCTTTATGGGTGCATCATTAAAGCTGATGGCGAGTATCGCTTTTGCAGCCCTTGGCGCTTGGTTACTCATAAAAGTTAACGCTGTACCTAAAGCGATGCTAGTTCAAGGTTATGTTAAACCCGTCACTGATTTCTTCACTAAATATGGCAAAGCTGCAATATTGGTCATTTTGCTGATCGGTTTTTATCGCGTCTCAGATATTGTGATGGGGGTTATCGCTAACCTTTTTTACTCAGACTTAGGCTTTAGTAAAATAGAGATCGCAACTTACTCTAAAACTTATGGGTTAATTGCAACAATAGCAGGTGGTTTTCTAGGGGGGGCACTAGCCATTAGGTATGGCGTCTATAAAGCACTATTAACAGGCGCCATACTATCGGCAGCGACTAATATCCTCTTCGCCTTCATGGTGGGACTTGATAAAAGTGGCTCTATTTTATTGATGACGATTACTGCGGATAATGTCAGTGGTGGTATTGCGACTGCTGCGTTCGTTGCTTATTTATCAAGCTTGACCAGTATTTCTTTTACCGCAATGCAGTACGCCATTTTTAGCTCTCTAATGACCTTATTACCTAAGTTATTGGCTGGGTATTCAGGAGCTATGTCGCTAGAGCTTGGCTACCAACATTTCTTTTACGTTACTGCAGCGATGGGGCTGCCTGCTGTAATTTTGGTCATTGTACTAAGTAAAGTTATGCCGGTAACTAAATAAGCTAATTCTTTAAACTGGCTCAACTTATTATTCTACCCTTTATCTGCTCAGATAAAGGGTAGGAAAATAACTTAACTAGTCTCTAAAGTTATTATATTGCAGTGGCAAATCGATATCGCTCTCTCTTAATAAAGCCATAACACCTTGCAAATCATCACGTTTTTTGCCGGTAACCCTGACCTTCTCACCTTGTATTTGCACTTGTACTTTAAGCTTGGCATCTTTAATTGTTTTAGTGACAAGCTTAGCATTAGTTTGATCTAACCCTTGGCGCAATAACACTTCTTGTCTCGCCTTTACCCCTGATAGCTCTGCTGGTTGCTCATCAAAACATTTTGGGTCTAAATCACGTGCCACAAATTTAGCAACCAGAATATCGATCATCTGTCTTAATTGAAAATCAACATCTGCCTCTAATGAAACAGAATCTTCATTGCGCGTAAAAGAGGCTTTAACACCCTTAAAATCAAAACGTGTACTTAGTTCTCTACTCGCTTGATCTACCGCGTTAGTTACTTCATGTTTATCTAGTTCAGAGACAATGTCAAAAGATGGCATTTCTATTTCCTTATCATTAGTATTTCATATGTTATCGGCACTAATAACTGTTTAAAAATGTGCGGCCAATAGCAATATAGGTTAGAGAACATCGCAGTTTACTAAGTTTAATATTTGACACAAGGGTTAGTCATATTATTTAGTGTGCTAACTGCAATTACATGCGCTGATTATACAAAGCTAACAGCCAACAATAAAGCCGCCAACTGAGCTATCTTAGATGGCAACACCGCTAACGTGAAAGAAACGCTATACTAGGTTAGATTAACAATGATTTAGCCGCTGCACACAGGTATATTACTCACCACTATTCTTTTGCATTACAGCCAATAGACAGGTCTTTTAATACACACTATGCCTAACCAGATGACACCGCCTGAACTGAGCACGATTAACTCACTTAGTGGCGATCAAGCTCACATTGAAAAGCCATGGTATATTTTAGGTGCCGGTGCTATTGGCTCATTATGGGCAACCAAACTGCTAGCGCAAAATATCCCATGTACCATATTATCAAGACACGCTGACAATAATTGTGATTCCCCATCATTAGAGACCATAACAGTCACCCATTTAGATAACTCTGAAAACGCATACTCTGTTGCAGTGCAGCCAAGTAATAGCCGCAGTATTAAGCCGATAGATAAGTTAATCGTGTGTACTAAGTCATATCAAACGGTGCAGGCCATTGAGTCAATACGCCAGCACATTAGTGATAATGCAATTATTTTACTATTACAAAATGGCATGGGTCAGCACGAGCAAGTAGCGCAGTTACTGGCAAAGCAATATGTTATCGCAGGCACTACAACACAGGGCGCGTTACTTGTCGATGCTAGGTCAGTCAGGCATACCGGTGCCGGCTCTGCTTTATTTGGTTACTGGCGCACTGAGCAGCAAAAAAATATTAATAATCATCAGCAAGTTTTTAAACAACTAACAGCTATCGGCATGCAATATCATCAACATATACAGCAGGTACTGTGGGATAAATTAGCGGTTAATTGCGTTATCAACCCATTAACGGCTATTTATAATTGTCGAAATGGCGCGTTAAATAATGAAAACGACATTTTACAACATGCGACTAGTATAGCAAATGAAGTGGATTTAATTAGCCAAGCGCTCGGTTTTTACAACCCAGCTAACAGCACATTGCAAAGAGCGTTAGAAGTCGCGCATTTAACAGCGCAAAATTACTCGTCAATGCAGCAAGATATTGAGCATCAACGCAAAACCGAAATAGCTTTTATCAATGGCTATTTGCAAGCACAGGCGCAACAACTCAACATTGACTGCCCTTACAATGACTCGGTTATTCGTCAAGTTTCACAATTAGAATCCACATTTAGATAGGTAACAACATGAGCAAGAAAGAACATCGCCTGGATAAAATATACACCCGCAGTGGTGATAGCGGTAAAACCTCACTAGCCCTTGGCTCGCGTTTAAGCAAAAGTGATTTACATATTAAAGCCATTGGCGATATTGATGAGCTTAACTGCCAGTTAGGCGTATTACTGGCCAGCATTCAAATAGACACCAGTGTAGCGAGCAATCAAGCTTTCATCAGCTTTGTTAAAACAATCCAAAATACGCTATTTGATATTGGTGCTGAGCTTGCGATGAACAACTCGCAATACCCGCCATTAAAACAATACTTTATCGACCAATTAGAAACGAAGCTTGATACGCTAAACCAACAACTGCCTGCCCTTAAAGAGTTTATTTTACCAGGTGGTAGCTTTGGCGCTGCGCAATGTCATTTAGCTAGAGCCATTTGTAGGCGCGCAGAGAGACAATTAGTTGAATTTTGCACACAGCAAGATGCGACAGCCTTATCGTTTGAGCAACCCTTGAAGTACTTAAACCGGCTTTCTGATTACTTATTTGTCGCTGCTCGATATTTAAACTATTTAGAACAATCTAAAGAAGTATATTGGCAGGCGAACAATGCACCAAATTAGTCAAAATCAATAATTAGTGCACAGATTTTAAGCACAATGACTTGATGATAAGCATCTAAATAACTTACTTGCGAAAAGTTAGTAAATAAATCACTTTTCTAGCAATTCACTCATAGGCATTTTGGTAGATTTGATTTATTCTTGAGTGGATTAAGTAAACAGCAGCTCTTGCCAGTTATGTATTCACAATAATTATAGCTGCCGCTACTTGAGTCTATTTATTTAAAAATTTGACTTTAACTCCCTTATTGCAAATAAACATGCATGGTTAAAGGCTCATTCAATTATTAACAGTCAGGAGATACTGTGGAAGAGAATAATATTATAATTGCTATTATCAGTCTTGGTGTTGGTGCTGTTATTGGCTACTTTGCGGGCCGCTCATCAGCGTCTAATACAAGCGCTCAAGTACGAGAAGTAGACAGTTTAAAAGCTGAAATAAATGAATACAAAGAATCGGTAGCCAATCATTTTCAACATACAGCCAGTATGATCAATGAAATGAATGAAAGTTATCAAGGTGTTATTCATCATCTGGCAAAAGGCTCACAAGATTTATGTGATGCCGGCACTGCAAAGGATATTGAATCGCGCTTATTACCTAAGCTAGCAAGTCAAAATACAAAGACCACAGAAGACTCTAAGCCAGCTGCTCAGGCACAAGATGTTGTGGAACCACCTAGAGACTACGCCCCTAAAAAAGCGGATGAGCCAGGCGCTTTATCTGAAAACTACGGCCTCACACCTAAGCCAAGCAAAAAAGATGAAGAACCGTTAGATCCATCTACTATTGCTGATGCTTACGATGTTGAAACACAGAAAAAGTAATTAGTTATAACGAAAACTAATAAAGAGCATGCTAGTCGCTAAAACATTCACTAGCATGCTCATCTTCTACTAGCCGCTATTAAACAGGGTTAGCAATATCAATAAATTCATGCTCTATCGAAAATTTAGCCGCTAAGTGCTCACCTAGTGCCTGCACCCCATAGCTTTCTGTCGCATGATGCCCTGCTGAAAAATACGTTAACCCCAACTCCCTTGCTAAATGCACTGTTTGCTCAGAGATTTCTCCTGATATAAACGCATCAACGCCATAACTCGCTACTTCCTCTATGTAACTTTGGGCAGAACCGGTACACCATGCTATTTTTTTAATCAGCCGTTGATGCCCTTCAATACATAGCGCAGTTCTGCCTAACTTTTGCGTTATTTGCTGATTTAACTGAGCGGCTGTTAATGGTGTTTCTAGCTCACCTAACAATACTATGGATTGGCCGACATCAGCGCCCATACCTGAAGTAATGCTCCATCCCATTTTTTGCGCTAGCTGTACATTATTGCCAAATTGCGCATGTGCATCTAACGGTAAATGGTAAGCTAATAGATTAAGATCATTTACTAATAAGGTTTGTAAGCGTCGCTTTTTAATCGACACTATGGTCGGCTCTTCACCTTTCCAAAAATAGCCATGATGCACTAATATTAAATCTGCTTTTGCCGCTAGTGCAGCATCAAGTAAACCTTGGCAAGCTGTCACACCTGAGACGATTTTTTTAATCTCTTGCCTACCTTCAACCTGTAAACCATTGGGGCAATAATCTTTAAAATTTTCAGGTTTAAGCACGCTATTGGTATATGCGATAATTTCACTGACGCGAACGGATATAACTGCTGACATTTATTAACCTTTTATTAACAACAAAAAGATGACATTCAATCATGTTTTTATTCATTTGTAGATAAAACTCGTTACAACACTATTTATTCTACTCATCAGTAGAACTTTTTACTTGTTTTATATTCACAGAAAACGGTATGCTGACAACAAATTAATAGTATTAATTTATTATCCGCTATTATTCATACTTAAGATCTAATTTAGCCGATGCTTGCTATCGGTACAATATCTTTGCTGCTCATTACTATGGTTCTTTAATGAAGAAATTTTCGTTTTTAATTTGGCCAACGGTGTCTGGCATTCTGATTGCGCTATTAATTTTACAATTTCGAGTACAAGTATCGCCACCACTACAGCCTGTCATCAACAAAGTTGATTTAAAGACAGTTAGAGTACCTAACCAGAAAGTACCCGAGAGCGCTTCAAATAATTTTGTACTCTCATATGCAGATGCAGTAGATAAGGCCGCACCAGCTGTGGTTAACGTGTATATTAAACGCACTGATAACTCAACTACAGAAGATAGCAAGGCCTCAAGCAACACTCATTCAAGCCTAGGCTCTGGCGTTATTTTAAACGAACAAGGCTATATTATTACCAATAATCACGTCGTTGATAAAGCGGATGAAATTATTGTGGCCCTACAAGATGGTCGTGAGACAGTAGCCAAGGTTATCGGAACTGATCCTGGTACGGATATCGCATTACTAAAAATCAACTTAACTAGATTACCTGTTATTACCATAGAGCAATCACATAGCTTGCGCGTTGGCGATGTGGTGCTAGCTATTGGCAACCCTTTTGATTTTGGTCAAACTGTCACTAAAGGTATTATCAGCGCAAAAAGTAGAGACAGTGTCGGTTTAACCAGATATGAAAACTTCTTACAAACAGATGCGGCGATTAACCCGGGTAACTCCGGAGGCGCTTTAATTAATACCCGCGGCAACATGATTGGTATCAGCACCGCTATTTTTACCAAATCAGGCGGATCCAACGGCATTGGTTTTGCTATTCCCTCATCACTTGCTTTAAAAGTTATTAAAAACCTAATAGAAAATGGCCGAGTTATTCGCGGCTGGCTAGGTGTTGATACGCAAGAGATCACACCACAACTAGCGGAATCTTTTGGCTTAAGTAATGCGCGAGGCTTAATTCTGGCAGGCGTCACCGCAGATGGACCCGCTGATCAAGCAGGCTTACAGGCCGGTGATTTAATACTCGCTTTTAATGACATGTCGATTATCAGCGGCTTGGCATCAATGCGCAGTATTGCAGAGGTTGCACCTGGCAGCACCATCAAGGTTGATTTTGTTCGCAATGGTGAATCATTATCTGCCAATATCATTGTTGGAGAAAGGCCAAGTAATTAGCTGTTAAGCCTTTTACTTAAGCCCTAGTTCTCGTAATCGTTTATAAAGGGTATTGCGGCTCACGCCTAAGGCTAGGGCAGTTTGTGAGACATTTTTATTACACTGATGATAACAGGCAAGTGTTTGCTCAAGTTCAGTACCCTGCAATGACGCTAACAACTGATCGCTAACCTGCACGCCTTGCTCGACCGGTTTGGTAATGACAGCGCTTTGCTCATCTATTTGGGTCAGCTCCTGTCTTAAACCTTTAGCAGATTCTCTACCAAACTCATTAGCGAGCTCTTTGCCAAATTTATTATTTAGCTCGTCTTTTAAATCATCAAAAAAATCATCTGGCAAATGCTCAGCTTCTAACATATCGCCATCAGCCATTGCCAAGGCAATTTCTAGCACACTGATAAATTGACGAATATTACCGGGCCAAGGATGCTTTACAAATAACTTCATGATGTCAGGATGTAACTGTATCAACTGATCAGGCTGACACTTACTGGCAATAATATTGGCTAATAATGGCTGTTTATCTAACCTGTTTTGCAGAGCTGGCAGCTCAATATTTAAGCCACTGACTCGATAAAACAAATCTTTTCTAAACGTGCCTTGCTGTACTAAAGTCTTAAGATGGCAATTAGTCGCAGAGATTAGCTTCACATCCACAGGATAAGACTCACTAGAGCCTAAAGGTGTCACTTTACGCTCTTGTAAAACTCGTAATAATCGCCCCTGTACACTCAGTGGCATATCGCCTATTTCATCTAAAAATAGGATACCTTTATCAGCCTTGCGAATTAAACCAATCGAGCCTTTACTATCAGCACCGGTAAACGCCCCTTTTACATAACCAAAGAGTTGGGACTCTACTAAGTCAGCCGGAATGGCAGCGCAATTGAGCGCCATTAACTCTTTATTATTGCGACTACTGTGCTTGTGCAGTGCTTTTACAAACACTTCTTTGCCGACACCTGTCTCACCATAGATCAAGATAGGGATATCTTTTTCAATGATTTTTTTACCCTGCTCAATCGCTTTTTTAAATTTAGGATCACCGAATTCAAGTTGATCAAGACCTAAACAAGAAGGCTGCGATGAATGACTTGCAACTAAAGATGTCACGCTATGACTAGATAAAGCCAATGCACTTGGCTCTTGTAATCGAGCGTACATGGTATATTTATCTAAAACCCGCAATGAAAAAGATGATTTTTTACTATGTTGGCGTAAGGTATCTACATTGCAATCAACAATATTTTCAATATAGCTATGCACTAAATCATAATTTAGCAACAACTCAGCTCGGCGATTAAACGATACTATTTTTCCATCTGATCTAATCACTAACAAACCTGACCACTGGCTATCTAAATTATCGGCATGACTATTTAACGTTAAAATATAGTGATCTTTCGAATATTTATCGACTATTAGCCGATTTTCGATCGATTGCGCCATTAACCTAACCATCCCTAATGTATGAGCTTGCGGCATATAAGTATCACTGGATATATCTAGCACTCCAATGAGCTCATTATTGACATCAAAAATAGGTGATGCTGAACCTATCATATAACGGTGACGTTTTAGAAAATGCTCATCGCGTTCAATTTGTACCGCTTGACCGGCAGCTAGTGCTGTACCGATGGCATTGGTACCTGCTGATTGCTCTTGCCAACTTGAGCCGGCATTGAACCAAGGTGTTTGAGCGCTCGATAGAAAACGTTTTTCACCCCAGCTATTGAGTATTTGTCCCTCTCTATCCGTTAATAAGATTAGACACGGACTCTTGCTCAAAATATTATCATAATAAGGCAGCACAGCATGATCTGTGGTTTTGATTAAACTGCGATGCGATTCTAATAAAATACGAGTATCAGCGTTTTGCAGTTTATACAAATCAGGGGTAGTATCATGTTGTAAGCCAAAATCACGACAGCGCTGCCAAGAATCAGTTACAAGCTGTTCATGTAATTTGTTTTTATTATACACTTTGAGCACCTCAGAATTGGTCAATGAACAGCACAAGAATAACACACAAGTGTTCATATTTTTTCTTTTTTATGTTCAATAGTGTTCAATATCAACTTTAAGATGAACACTTTAATATTATTAAATTTTATAGAAACTACCAAAAAAATAAATTATTGATACAAAACAAACAGATAAATTAATTATTATTAATTTACGGATTTTTGGCATATTTTTCGCTTTATATCTTACCCAAGTTAACAAACATGTTTATTGACAGAAACAAGTGACACATTTACTCATTGTGTTCAACCTGTTAAAACAGTGTTGTATTTAAATAATAAATAAAAAAACCATTGCAGCTAACTGTAAATTCAAGCGAGTACTTTTTTAAATCAAGGGTAATAACGACTAAATAATAAGTCCCTTTTTTTGCTCACCCGCTAAAAGCCTAACGGCACCACTTTACAGTCTCATTGTGTTTTAACAAGAGGGGTCATTCTATGTCCTTAGTTTTAGAAAATGTTCATCGCCAGGTCGACGGTGTAGCACATCTAAACAACATTAATCTTGAATTCCAAGCCGGATCATTCAATATTTTACTAGGTAGAACACTTGCCGGTAAAACATCATTAATGCGCGTTATTGCAGGGTTAGACAAAGTCTCCTCTGGCAACATCTATATGGATGGCAACAATGTTACCAACGATGGCGTCCAAAAACGCAATATCTCGATGGTATACCAGCAATTCATCAACTACCCAAACTTAACGGTTTATGACAATATCGCCTCACCGTTAAAACTAAGCGGCACCCCTAGTGATGAAATCAAAAGAAAAGTGCAAGAGACAGCAGAAATGCTGCATATTGAGCAGTTCTTAAAGCGTCATCCTCTTGAGTTATCAGGCGGTCAACAACAGCGCACCGCAATGGCCCGTGCACTGGTTAAAGATGCCAGCATTATTTTATTTGATGAGCCATTAGTTAACCTAGATTACAAATTACGTGAAGAGCTACGCCAAGAGTTACGCGAGCTATTCAAACTACGTAATACCATTGCGATTTATGCGACCACAGAGCCAAATGAAGCACTGGCATTAGGCGGCACCACCAGCTTGTTACACCAAGGTCAATTATTACAATCAGGCCCCGCTATCGAGCAGTACCATAAGCCTATTAATTTAAACGCCGCAGACTTGTATAGCGAGCCGCCTATTAACTTGTTAAAAGGTAAAATCAGCGACAGTGAACTGAGCTTTGACAATTACGCAAACTTCCCTATAGGCGATCAATTTAAATCGATAGCAGCTGGAGAATACAGCTTTGGTATTCGTCCAAGTCATATTTCTATTGTGCCTAAAAGTGATAATGACATAGAGCTTAGCGTTAAAGTTGATGTCGCTGAAATCAGCGCCTCAGAAACGTTTTTACATGTCACCAACAATGATTTACACATGGTTTTACAGTTATCTGGTGTGCATGATTATCGTAATAATACGTCAGTCAATATTTATATCCCGCCTGAAAAACTTTTCATTTTTGCCGAAGATGGCTCGATTATTAAAGCGCCTAGTCCAAGCTCATCAGGAGGTCTGTAATGGCTGAAATACATTTAAAGAACTTAGCGCATAGCTATATGAAGACCCCGCAAAGCCCTTCAGATTTTGCTATTCATGAAATGGATCATGTTTGGCAACAAGGCGGAGCTTATGCACTACTAGGGCCTTCTGGTTGTGGTAAAAGCACATTGCTAAATTTGATTTCAGGTTTAATCAAGCCCTCCCACGGTGGTGTTTTATTTGATGGTGTTGAAGTCAACAATATAGCGACGCAAGATAGAAACATCGCTCAGGTGTTTCAGTTCCCTGTTATCTACGATTCAATGACAGTGTACGAGAACTTAGCCTTTCCGCTTCGTAACATGAAGGTTGCTAAAGATAAAATTGAAACCAAAGTCATGGAAGTGGCTAAGACATTGGACTTGATCGATATTTTATATCGCAAAGCTAATAACTTATCAGCTGATGAGAAACAAAAAATATCAATGGGACGTGGGCTTGTACGCGATGATGTCTCTGCGATTTTATTTGATGAGCCCTTAACTGTTATTGATCCTAATTTAAAATGGAAGCTGCGTCGCAAGCTAAAACAGATTCACGAGCGCTACAACATCACCATGGTCTACGTTACTCACGATCAATTAGAAGCCTCAACCTTTGCCGACAAAATAGCGCTAATGTATGAGGGAAAAATTGTTCAATTTGGCACACCAAGAGAGTTATTTGAAGAGCCTAAACATACCTTTGTTGGCTACTTTATTGGCAGCCCTGGGATGAACTTTATTGAACTGACAGCAAACAATAGCGAAGGTAATACCAAGTTTAGTTTTGATGACATTGTGTTTCCATTAAATGACACGCAAAAACAAGCGTTACAAAACACCAGCAGCACTAATATAAAACTGGGGATTAGACCGGAGTTTGTTCAGCTTTCTGCCTCTGCTCACCCAGACTCGCTACCTTGTGAAGTTGTATACGTTGAAGATTTAGGTACCTATAAAATAGTGTCAGTGACACTTGGTAAGCAGACGCTAAAAGTGCGCTTAGGTGAAGATCAACAAATACCGACAGAGACTGCTTATTTAAACTTCCCTGAGCAGTGGTTAAAAATTTATATAGATGAATATTTAGTCGACTTATCAACAGGAGACAATAACAATGAATAAAGTACAAAATAATAAAGCGTGGTGGCTCGTTTTACCTGTTTTCTTGTTAGTCGCTTTTTCGGCAATCATACCGCTAATGACGGTGGTCAACTATTCTGTTCAAGATATTTTTGACCAAAACAACGCTTATTTTGTGGGCGCTGAATGGTATAAACAAGTGCTCTCTGACCCTAGACTGCACGACTCTCTCGCCCGTCAGTTCTTTTACTCTGCAACGGTGTTAAGCATTGAAGTACCGCTGGGAATTGCCGTGGCTTTGATGATGCCAACCAAAGGCTGGTCTGCCTCGCTCTGTCTAATTTTACTGGCCTTACCGCTACTGATTCCCTGGAATGTGGTCGGTACTATTTGGCAAATATTTGCTCGTAGTGACATCGGCCTTTTAGGCTATGTAATCAACAACCTAGGTATTGATTACAACTACACGAGCAGCCCTATTGATGCTTGGGTTACCGTGGTATTGATGGATGTATGGCACTGGACATCACTGATCGCCCTACTATGCTATTCAGGCTTAAGAGCCATTCCCGATGCTTATTACCAAGCGGCTAAGATTGATCGCGCCTCTAGCTGGGCTATCTTCCGTTTTATTCAATTTCCTAAATTGAGAGGCGTCTTAATCATCGGTGTGCTATTGAGGTTTATGGATAGTTTTATGATTTATACCGAGCCTTTTGTACTAACTGGCGGCGGCCCTGGTAACTCGACCACCTTTTTAAGCCAAACATTAACCAAAATGGCGATTGGCCAGTTCGATATAGGCCCAGCCGCTGCATTTTCTATTGTTTACTTCTTGATTGTACTGCTGGTTTCTTGGCTGTTCTTCACAACAATTACGCACTTAGATAAAGATAAAACTAAGGAGCAGAGCTATGACTAATAATAAGCGTTTTGGCATCTCAGCCTATGCCGTGTTTGTATTGCTGCCAATTTATTGGCTAATTAACATGTCCTTTAAAAGTAACGAAGAAATTCTTGGTACTTTTAGCTTGTGGCCTGAGCACTTCACACTGGCGAATTATATAGTGATTTTCACTGACCCAAGTTGGTATATGGGTTATTTTAACTCTATTTACTATGTGGTTCTTAACTCGATCATCACCTTGATTGTTGCCCTGCCCGCTGCTTATGCATTTAGCCGCTATAAGTTTATTGGCGATAAGCATTTATTCTTCTGGTTACTATCTAACAGAATGGCGCCACCAGCGGTCTTTTTACTACCGTTTTTCCAGCTGTATTCATCTGTTGGCTTGTTTGATACTCATATTGCCGTTGCGCTAGCTCACTGTTTATTCAGTGTTCCTCTCGCGGTGTGGATACTTGAGGGTTTTATGTCGGCAGTACCTAGGGAAATAGATGAGACCGCTTATATCGATGGCTATAGTTTTGGCCGCTTTTTTGTACGTATCTTTTTACCGCTAATTAGCTCAGGTATTGGTGTCACCATCTTCTTTAGCTTCATGTTCTCTTGGGTAGAATTACTGCTAGCACGTACTTTGACATCTGTTGATGCCAAGCCTATCGCCGCTATCATGACACGAACTATTGGCGCCTCAGGCGTAGATTGGGGAGTACTTGCAGCCGCAGGGGTACTGACTATTATCCCTGGTGTTCTGGTGATTTATTTTGTACGTAACCATGTAGCCAAAGGCTTTGCCTTAGGTAGAGTTTAAGGAGTTTTATAATGAATTGGATGGCTTGGACACTACCGACAGCAATTTTTTTCTCGACAATTGCCTGCATCTTAATTGTGATGACAATTTGGGAAATAAGATCGCCTTGTACTGAACGCAAAGGCTTACTACCTATTACCACAACGCGTGGTGATCGATTATTCATCGGTCTGCTATGCGCAGCATTTATTCATTTGTTTATTGTCGGCTTCACGGCTATCAGCATCTGGGCTGCACTGGGTTTATCAATACTCTGGCTAATCGCTGTGATGCGCTGGGGCTAGTCAGCTTTTAGAAAACAAAAGAGTGAAACGCTAGCTGGATTTTACTCTTTTTAAAAAGCCCTAACCCTGCATTCGTAAAATACGGGGCTAGGCAATTAATCGCTTTGTCGATTATAAAAGCAAAATTTAGTGATTGTGCTAGATTTTAAACCGCAATTAGTATTATGTTAGTTGCACCACAAATGGGATTGAGGTTAAAAATGAAAAATAAAAAATCTCCAAGCTTAGCTATACTTGCCACTGCGATTGCATTATCGACAGTAGGTATGCAGGCGAGCGCCGATATCACCGCTGCTAAAAAGTGGCTTTCATCTGAATTCACTGACTCTACTTTAACAGAGCAAGAGCAGTTAACAGAAATGCAATGGTTCATTGATGCCGCTAAAGACTTCCAAGGTATGGAAATCAACGTCGCCTCAGAGACAATTGCAACGCATGAATATGAATCAAAAACTCTAGCAAAAGCTTTTACCGAGATTACTGGTATCAAAGTTAAGCATGATTTGATTCAAGAGGGCGATGTCATTGAGAAAATCCAAACTCAGATGCAATCAGGTCGTAATATTTACGATGCTTACATCAATGACTCAGATTTAATAGGTACTCACTTTCGTTACGGTAAGGTCGTTGCTGTCTCTGATATGATTGCTGGCGATGGTAAAGACTACACCTTACCAACGTTAGATTTAGAAGATTTCATCGGTCTAGACTTCACTACCGGACCAGATGGCAAAATCTACCAATTACCCGATCAGCAATTTGCTAACCTTTACTGGTTCAGAGCGGATTGGTTTGAACGCCCTGAACTGAAAAAGAAATTTAAAGAAATATATGGTTATGAATTAGGCGTACCGGTTAACTGGTCTGCTTATGAAGATATCGCCAAATTCTTCTCTGAAGATGTTAAAACCATTGATGGTACTACCGTTTATGGCCACATGGATTACGGTAAAAAAGATCCATCACTAGGCTGGCGCTTCACGGATGCATGGTTCTCAATGGCAGGAGGCGGAGATAAAGGCCTGCCAAATGGTTTACCTGTTGATGAATGGGGAATCCGTGTCAATGGCTGTCAACCTGCGGGATCTTCAGTATCACGTGGTGGTGCAACTAACGCCCCTGCCGCTGTTTTTGCCACGACTAAGTATGTTGACTGGATGCGCAAATACGCACCTCCTGCGGCACAGGGCATGACTTTTGGTGAATCAGGCCCCGTACCAGCTCAAGGTCACATTGCTCAACAAATTTTTTGGTATACAGCATTTACGGCCAGCATGAATAAGCCAGGCCTAGCCGTTGTTAATGAAGATGGCACGCCGAAATGGCGCATGGCTCCAAGCCCTAAAGGCCCATACTGGGAAGAGGGCATGAAGCTAGGCTACCAAGATGTTGGCTCTTGGACTTTCCTTAATTCAACACCTGACAAACAACGTTTAGCTGCTTGGTTATACGCGCAGTTCACTGTATCAAAGACAGTGTCTTTAAAGAAAACGTTAGTCGGGTTAACACCTATTCGTAACTCTGACATCAATTCACAACAGATGACAGATGTTGCACCAACACTAGGTGGTTTAGTAGAGTTTTACCGTAGCCCTGCAAGAGTTCAGTGGTCGCCAACAGGTACTAACATTCCTGATTACCCTAAACTAGCGCAACTTTGGTGGCAGTATGTCTCTGAAGCATCAAGCGGTGAAAAAACACCTCAACAAGCACTTGATGGTCTAGCGAAAGCGCAAGATAAAGTGTTACAGCGTTTAGAGCGTGCTAATGTACAAGGTGAGTGTGGACCAAAACTTAACCCAGAAAAAGATCCTGAGTTCTGGCTAAGCCAACCTGGTGCTCCAAAAGCGAAACTTGCTAACGAGAAACCACAAGGCGTTACTATTGGTTATAAAGAGCTATTAGAAAGCTGGAAATAACCTTTTTACCCAAAGCTCTTATCTGAGCTTTGGGTTTTTACCCTCCCCTTTTACCTCTCTCTCATGTCGCTCAAAACAGTTTTTTCAATCGCTAAACAGATAGCTCACATAAAAATCACTTTCAAAAATAACTTTTCTTACTGTAACTTAGTTATTAAATGGATACTCTGCAGCCGTACCTTCTCAAGAACCGCGTTTAAAACCCAAACACATCAAACACCTACAACCACTCACATTAATGGCGGTTATTTTTTAGATGCTATTAAAAATTTCTATATCTAAATACTAATAGCAACCGTTACCATTTGCAATATCGATCTTAATACTATAAATTCGCTGTCAATTATTATTATTAAACTCAATTAAGGTTGATTACTATGAAATTACGTACCCTTATTGCAGCAATGACAGTAGCAAGTATTAGCTCTGTTAGCGCGCAAGCTAGCACTGCTGTTTATGCCGATTTCCCTATTACCGTTAAAGATTACAAAGGTGATAAAAAAACGTCTGTATCTTACGGCGGTCAAATGGCACGCCAGCAACTGCACAATGCACTAAAAAGCTTAGCAACTAAGGGTAACGGCAAAGCTAATCCTGAATTATTAGCACAAATGCAGTCTTACTTTTCTGGTAAAGAAGCAGAGCGCGCTATTTTAGCACCTGTTAGCAAAGAAGGTTTTGCAATTGCACAAACCAATGTTGATCAATTATCAAAAGATAAAAACTTAGCAGGTAAGGCATACCCAGGTGTTGTGTCGGGCTGGCCTGGTAATAAAACCGCTGCTGAAGTACTACAATTTTTTATTGAAAAAGCATCTGCTTCAGATGCAGGTTTTGATTACAGCAACGGTATGGATTACCCGCAACTAATCTCTAAATTTGCAATGGGCGCTGTTTTTTACAACCAAGCTGTCGACTCATACCTAGATGAAAAATTAGAAGCAGATACTAAGCCTAATGATAAGCCATACAGTGACGGCGCTGCATATACCGGTAAAGAACATGTATGGGATGAAGCATTTGGCTACTTCGGCACGCCCGTTCATACTTTGTCAATTGATCCGGCGAGCGCTTATAATATCGCCAAAAGTAAGCCTGAAGTCTTTGCTATCGCTGATTATGATAAATCGGGCGATATTGATTTAGGCACAGAAATGATTTACGCCCATGCTTATTATGCAGCGAATGCTGATAGCAGCGGCAAAACTCAGTACTTACATACTATTACTAAAGCGTTCATTGATGGCCGCCAATTAATCAGCGATGCGAAAGGTGAAAAACTAACAGCTAAGCAACTAAGCGAGCTAAAAGCATACGCTAAAGTGATTAAAGATAACTGGGAGCTAGTGATTGTTGAAGCCACTTTTAAATATGCCGGTAGTGTTTACTCAGATGCCTTAAAATTACAGGCGGCAATCGATACTCATCAAGATGTGAAACCGTTATTTAAAAACTACATTCATCATTGGGGTGAATTAAAAGGTTTCGCTATGGCACTACAAGCAGGCGGTAAAGATTTAGGCGCACTTAGTGTTTCCCTTAACCGTTTAATTGGCTTTAGCCCAGTATTATTGGGTAACACCCAAGTAACATCAATTGATGCAGATGGTAACTATCAACAAAGCAACTCTGTTGATCTTAACGAATATGCTTTGCAAATGCTAAAACTGCAAAAAGTATTAGATGAGGCTTATGACATCAAAGCGCGCAATAACGATCATCTTGCTAGTTTGGGCGCTTTAGCTGACAAACTAGGCTCAGGGCAAAGCACTGAGAACGATTAATAGAGCTTGTAAATAATATTGTAACGCTACAAGTACTCGCGCTCCTTTACTGGTAAAATGCGCGAGTACTTTTCGATAATATTTATTGAAATAATACAGCAAGCTAACAGCTGAACAAGTGTGATCACGCTGTTTATATGTCAGGGTTATAGCTACATTTAATGACTTTTCTATCACAATACTGGGCTGATTTAAGCCAGCTATTTAGCAACTCTCAGCAGCGTTTGTTTTGGGGTTATTGGTGCTGCGCGATTGCTGTTGCTATTATTTTTTGGCTAAAAGATCATTATTTTACACGATCAACAACAGACGACAAAGCCATTCACAAGCTCGACCTTGTCAGCTATTTAGGGCTTAAGCACTTTATCTCTCGATCTGCAGTTGCCGATTATCAGCTCATCTTTATTAACAAAGCCATTTTTTTATTACTCTCCCCTTATTTATTAACAAAGCTAGTGATTGCCACCGCTATTTTTGAATATTTACACACACTAACGACACCGTTATCCTTTTATACTGCAGCTATGCCCACGTCGATGGTAGTCGTTATTTTTACTATTTGGCTATTTTTACTTGATGATTTTGCTCGCTTTTATTTTCACAAAATAATGCATGATATTCCCTGGTTATGGCAATTTCATAAAGTACATCACAGTGCTACCTCACTGACCCCTTTATCAGTATTGCGCACTCACCCAATAGAAGGCCTAATATTCGCCCTAAGATCAGCATTTGTTCAAGGTATTAGTATCAGTGTGTTTATCTTTTGTTTTGGTAGTAAAGTGGATCTCTACACATTATTGAATGTGAATATCTTTGTTTTTATCTTTAATGTCGCCGGCTCTAACTTAAGGCATTCTCATGTTGCTATTAGCTATTGGCCATGGCTCGAGAAACTGATTATCTCACCTTCTCAACACCACATACATCACTCTACTAACCCTGTACATTTTAATAAAAATTATGGCGCTATTCTCGCCATTTGGGATAACTTGGCGAACACGCTCTGTCTATCCAAAAATGGACAGCGGCTTAATTATGGTTTAAATAAACACCAATGCGCAAATGAGCATCAATTATTGACATTATATTTATCGCCATTCATTCATATTTATCGATCGATAACACAGTATTTAAAGAGGCGTACTGACAGCAAAGTAGAAGTTCCTTAAACTCGGTAAAAAAACACAGATTTATTTGCCAAATACTTAAAACTTTTTTGTTATTACATATACAAACAGAAACAATTATCATTTATACTCCCAATTAGATTCTGACCCATTCATAACATATGCACACATAGGTAATATATGTTCCAAAAAATAGTCAACACCATCGTTACAATTACGGCTGCATCGGTCATCTTACCAGCGGCTTCAGCATTTGCAGCTTCTGAAGTTAATGTTTACTCAGCGAGAAAAGAAGCGCTGATTAAACCTTTATTAACCAAATTCGAACAAGAGACAGGGATCAGTGTTAACTTAATCACTGGTAGCGCAGACGCTCTATTACAACGCATTAAGATTGAAGGCAGCGCGAGCCCTGCCGATATTTTCATTACAGTTGATGCCGGGCGCTTACACCGCGCTAAATTGGCCGGCATTTTACAACCTATTGAAAGTGACTTATTAGAACAAAGCATTCCAAGCCACCTACGTGATGCTGATAATCAATGGTTTGGTTTATCGCAACGAGCGAGAGTAATTTTTTACTCTAAAGCCAATGTTAACCCTGCGGATCTAAGCAGCTATGAAGCGTTAAGTGATGGTAAATGGAAGGGTAAAGTTTGTTTAAGAAGCTCTAACAATATTTATAATCAATCTCTCGTTGCCTCAATGATCGATAATATCGGCAGCGACAAAACAGAAGCTTGGGCAAAAGGTATTGTCGCCAATATCGCTAAGCCGCCATCAGGTGGTGATACCGATCAGCTTAAAGCAGTAGCCGCTGGCGTTTGTGATATTACCCTAGCAAACACTTATTATTTTGGCCGTATTGTCAGCAGTGACAAAGCAAGCGATCAAGACATTGCCGACAAAGTGGGCTTATTTTGGCCCAACCAAGACGGCAGAGGCGCGCACATGAATGTCAGTGGTGCCGGTGTTGTTAAATCATCTCGCCATAAAGATAATGCGATTAAACTTATCGAATTCATGGCATCAGCACAATCACAAGCTTGGTACTCTGCCATTAACAGTGAGTTCCCTGTTTTACCAGCAGCTGAAGTATCTGATGTACTAAAAAACTGGGGTAGCTTTAAGTCGGATTCTATCGCACTCAATAAGCTGGGTGAGAACAACCGCGCGGCGGTTGAACTAATGGACAGAGCTGGCTGGAAATAACTAGCCTGATTGTTACTATGCATGTGTGCAGCTGTTTTCGCACACATGCAGCATTTATTTAAATATTTTTAATCTAATATACATTCTCAGTTAATGATTATTAGCAAATATCGCTCTTGCACCATATACTTATGCTGATTTTATCAACAAAATAACCACCCACATTTTCTCATTTTAAAGCAGTAGTCTAATAGGGTCTGCTTTATCGACACTAAGAGTATTATGAGCGCAGTAAGACAAGCTAATCACCATGATCGCAAAGACAGCACCGAGAGTGCTCTAAAAAAACATTTAAGCGCGAACTGGTTGTCATCAAGTGCTGTTTTCATTGCTCTTATTTTAACCTTACCTATTTTGGTAATCCTCGCCTCATTATTTTCAGGCTTTGGCGCTACTTGGTCACATTTAGCCACTACGGTGTTATCTGATTACGTTATAAACTCAACATTGTTATTACTAGGAGTCGCATTTGGCACATTGCTAATTGGCGTACCTAGCGCTTGGTTTACCAGCACTTGTGATTTTAAAGGCAAACAACTCTTTAGCTGGCTATTACTATTACCATTAGCTATGCCCGCTTACATTGTTGCCTATACTTATACGGGGTTACTTGATTTTGCTGGGCCTGTACAAACAGCTATTAGGGAGATCACCGGTTTAGGCTATGGTGAGTATTGGTTCTTTGAAGTACGCTCTTTAACAGGGGCAATTTTGATGCTAACCCTAGTGCTTTATCCCTATGTTTATCTATTGGCAAGAACCGCATTTTTAGAACAGTCAGGACATTCTTTAGATATCTGTCGCACCTTAGGTTATAGCCGCTTGCAAGCGTTTTATCACATATCCTTGCCACTGGCACGCCCCGCCATTATTGCCGGCTTAACCTTGGCATTAATGGAAACTTTGGCTGATTATGGCACCGTCCAGTTTTTTGGTATCAGTACTTTCACCACCGGTATTGTCAGAACCTTTTATGGTTTAGGCGATATGACCACCGCCGCGCAGCTGTCATCACTGCTGCTCACATTCGTCACCTTTTTGATTATTATTGAGCGCTATTCACGCAGAAAAAACCGCTACCACACCAGTAGCGAGCAACATCATGCGCAAACTGTGATATCACTATCACCATTACATACCGTTTATGTTTGGATTTTTTGTCTATTACCTATCAGCTTCGGCTTTTTAATACCCTGTGCTGTGCTCGCTTATTGGTTTGCTTTTGAGGCACAGTTTATTTTTAGTGACTTTATCACTCTGGCCTGGAATTCATTCTACTTAGCGATTAGCGCGGCACTAATCGCCGCTGTACTGGCTTTAATTATGGTTTACGCTAAACGTGTGTACCGTACGAAAACGGTAAATAGCGCCATTACTGTCGCCAGTTTAGGTTATGCGATGCCTGGCACTATTATCGCCATCGGTATTATTATACCTCTAGCGTGGGTTGATCATTTATTAATTGACAGCTTTGCAAGCGTTTTTAATATTGATTTAGGACTTATTCTATCAGGCACATTGTTTGCCTTATTATTTGCCTATACCGTGCGCTTTCTTGCCGTTGCTATTGGTCCTATTCAAAGCGGGTTGGATAAAATAAAACCTAATATCGATCATGCCGCTCGCTCCTTAGGCAGTAGTCAATTAGATGTATTGAAGAAGATCCACATCCCGTTAATGCGCAGCTCCTTTTTAACTGCATTGTTAATTGTCTTTGTCGATGTCTTAAAAGAGCTACCAGCGACACTGATTCTCAGGCCATTTAACTTTAACACCTTAGCCGTACATGCTTTTGAGCTAGCCTCTGATGAGAGATTACAAGATGCAGCACCGGCATCATTAATGATTGTCTGTGTCAGTTTGCTGCCTGTTATTTTACTTAGCCGCTCAATTTCTGCGAGGAAATAAACCACCTATGAACAGTGTTGAACAAACCACACCTGCTCTATTAAGCCTTGATAATATTGATATTAGCTATAGCGATCATCTGGTTGTCAAGAATGTATCGATTGATTTGCTCCCCGGCGAAATTGGCTGTCTTTTAGGGCCAAGCGGTTGCGGAAAATCAACGCTATTGCGAGCCATTGCAGGTTTTGAGCCTGTTCGAAAAGGTACTATTTCGCTCTGTGAGCAAATTATTTCACAGAGCAATAATACGCTAGTACCTGAGTATCGTAATATTGGTATGGTTTTTCAAGATATTGCCTTATTTCCGCATTTAACTATCGAGAAAAATATCGCCTTTGGTTTGCGAAAGCTCGATAAAGAACAGCAAATATTTAGAGTAAAACAATTGTTAGCCTTAGTAGGTTTAAGCGATAAGTTAGATCACTACCCTCATCAGTTATCCGGTGGTCAACAGCAGCGCATTGCACTAGCGCGAGCTCTAGCACCTAAACCTAAGCTTATCTTACTAGATGAGCCGTTTTCAGGGCTAGATGCCAAACTTCGCGATACTCTCGTGCCACAAGTGAGAGATATCTTAAAGCAGGAACAAGTCAGCGCTATTATTGTGAGTCATGATCAATCCGAAGCCTTCGCTATCGCCGATAAAATCGCGGTAATGCAACACGGGCAGATTCATCAATGGGACAATGCATACAATATTTATCATCACCCGCAAACAAAGTTTGTCGCTAGCTTTATCGGCAAAAGTAAATTTTTACCGGCGACGACCACTTGCGAAAATTGTATTGATACCAGCATTGGCAATTTAAGATCAAGCAGCCCTCACGGTTATTCTACCGGCACAGAAGTGGTGGTATTAGTGCGTGTAGATGATTTAAAACACAACCCGAATAGCTCACATTATGGCACGGTCATTAAAAAAGAGTTTCATGGCTCTTACTTCACCTTCGAGCTCGTTCTAGATGATGGTTGTGGTGTGCTGTGTAGCACGCCTGCTCACTATCAACACAAGCACGCTATTGGCGATGCTTTTCACTTTGATCTCGCTATTGAGCACTTGGTGTTGTTTGATCGATGAACTTAATTTTAGTTAGCCAGCAAGATTTTATCGACACTGACATCGTGCTATTGACAGATCGACGTTTTGAGCATATTCGCCATATTCACCAAGCACAGCTTGGGCAAAGTTTAAGCGTTGCTTTAATCAATGATAAAATAGGCACAGGTGTTGTGCTAGCGATTGATGATGCTAGTGTGACTCTGCGACTTGAGCTAACTGAGCAGCCGCCATCTGCACTTAATCTAACTCTTATTCTCGCCCTGCCTCGCCCTAAAATGCTCAAGCGTATATTACAAAACGTATCGGCATTAGGTGTTAAAGATATTTATCTTATTAATAGCTATAAGGTGGATAAAAGTTATTGGTCAACGCCTATTTTACAGCCCCCTACCGCGCAAGCTGAATTGCAGTTAGGCTTAGAGCAAGCCGTTGATAGCCACATGCCTAACATCTATTTAAAAAAACGTTTTAAACCTTTTGTAGAAGATGAGCTTAGCGAGATTGCGAGCAACTCGCGAAAGCTAGTCGCCCACCCTTATCAAAGTGCGCCCTGCCCGAGGGCAAACCACGATAAAACGACCTTAGTGATCGGCCCTGAAGGTGGATTCATTGAATATGAAATTGATAAATTACAACAACTAGGCTTTAGCAGTATCAGCCTTGGTCATCGCATTTTAAAAGTAGAAACGGCGATTGCTGTTGCTATCGCCAAGCTCTGCGTTTTTTAAGCTGCTCTTTTTAGGTTCTGCTTTGTTAGTAAGTTAATCACTATTTGACTCACTCCACATTTTTTTATATTTTTGCCACTCAAAAAACGGCCCCGGATCAGTTTTTCTAATAGGTGCTATATCACTGTGGCCTGTGACAGATGCAGTGGTAATTTTTGGATAAGCTATTTGTAGCGCGCGCGATACTTGCGCCAATACCTTATATTGTACCTCTTCAAAAGGCTCAAAATCAGTGCCCTCTAACTCAATACCGATAGAGAAGTCATTACAGTTATCGCGATTGTTATATGATGAAATGCCGGCATGCCAAGCGCGATGATTAAAATTAACGAACTGGGTGACATCCCCTAAACGGTTGATAAATAGATGGGCTGATACCTGTAAATCTTTAATTACTGCCAGTGATTGATCTTTATTGGTATCCAGCGTATTTAAAAAAAACTGCTCGACATTATCATTAACAAAACAGCCCGCGGGTAAACTAATATTGTGTATGACTAACAACTCAATATTAGCTTTGTATGCATCGGCACAGCGAGTAAAGGGCCGCTCATTACAATTGGGCGAGGGACATTGTTTCGCGCCGATTAAAATACCCTCTCTAATTAAGTATTGATTTTGACCCACACTATTTTTTTTTGTCACCAGTATTACCCTAGTCTCTCATTTTCCGTTATTATAGCCCTCATTAACCACGAGCACTGCTAGATTTACTAGTAATCGCCAGTTTTAGACTATTTATAAAGCTTAACAATTTTATCAGTTAGACTTTTTTAAAGGATACGCCCATGCTTTCATCGACATCAACTTCTGACACCGCTATTGATCAAGAACTACAATTAATCATTAAAAAAAATGTGCGTGCAGCGCTTGAAGAAGATATAGGCTCAGGTGACATTACCGCCAGCTTAATACCTAAACGCCAAGAGGCACTGGCACAAGTGATTACCCGCCAAGATGCGATCATTTGCGGCACGGCTTGGGTCGATGAAGTATTTAGACAAGTCGACCCTGATCTAAGCATAAACTGGCAGGTAAAAGATGGTGATAGAGTACAACCAAATCAGGTACTGTTTAGCTGTGAGGGCTCAGCAAGCTCACTTTTAACAGCAGAGCGCAGCGCATTAAACTTTATGCAGACACTTTCAGGCACCGCCACCATCAGCCAACACTATGCCGATATGGTCAAAGGGACTAATGTTAAATTACTAGATACCCGCAAAACTATCCCCGGGCTGCGCGCCGCCCAAAAATACGCAGTGACGTGCGGTAGCTGTTTTAATCATCGTATCGGGCTATTTGATGCCTTCCTCATCAAAGAAAACCACATCATGGCCTGTGAGGGCATCGAAAATGCGATCGAGCAAGCGCACAAAATAGCGCCTGGCAAAAAAGTAGAGATAGAAGTAGAGAGTATAGAAGAGCTAGAGCGCGCGGTAGACGCTGGTGCTGATATCGTGATGCTAGATAACTTTAGCTATGAGCAAATGAGACAAGCCGTTAAGTGGACAAATGGTAGAGCAAAATTAGAAGCGTCGGGCAATATAAATGCACAGACATTATTGGATACAGCGAAAACAGGGGTAGATTATATCTCGATAGGAGCGCTAACAAAAAATGTCAGCGCTCTAGATTTATCTATGAGATTTGTTTAGAACACTTACACCTATGTACAACAAACGAAAGTATTCCAAAACTTAAGTTATTATTTACAGTTTTCGGGTAAAATATTGTCATTAGTAATTGTTGTTGTACAAGACCAATTAATGGTAGAACCATTTTCAGCTGCAGTAAGAACTATTGTATCAGCAGTATTAGGTCCTACTGGGTCCCCATAAGAAATATTAATTGTACCTGTATCTACACCGCCACTAGACGTAAGAGAGTAAGTATAAGCTCTCAACCCTTCAGGCAAACTTCCTAATATTGATTGTCCTGCTGATGCTGTCGGCCAGCTACCTTTAACTACAAACTCTTCAGTTAAGATTGTTTTTGCAGAGTTAGCCGCGGATAACCCGTTCGCTATTCTTGCTCTCGCCGTATAATCTTGATAAGCAGGCAATGCAATTGCTGCTAAAATACCAATGATCGCAACTACGATCATTAATTCTATTAATGTAAAACCTTGTTGTTTCTTCATGCTTTTCTCCAGCAATTGCTAAGTTATTTAGAATGTAGCTTATTATAGATCAAAATATTAGTTTGTATAAAATAAATTAATATTATTTTATGTTTGTTAAATACTGATCAATACTAGCACTGATATAATGATTTTATTAGCATTTTTCGTTATTATCTAGCTCTTTAAGTGTATTATATTTAAACTTTTTCATCATATTTCTTAGATCTAGGGGTTCATCGATTGCAAACGTCTAAACCACTCGCAGGGCTGGCAAAAAGGCTAGTACAAGATGGCTACTTTTCAGCGCAGGTTGCTCAATCTGCCTTAGAAAAATCTCAATCTCTGCAAAAACCTTTTATTTCTCATGCCATTAGTGAAGGGTTAATCAGCAGCTATAATGTCGCTTACACGGCATCCGATGAATTTGGTTTTCCACTGCTTGATTTAAGTGTCTTTGATATATCCAGTGTACCTGAAGGCTTAGTCGATGAAAAATTAATATTAAAACACCTTGCGCTGCCATTAATTAAACGCAATAAAAAATTGTTTGTCGCTCTCGCTGACCCTACCAATGTTAACGCCTTAGAAGAGTTTAAATTTCATACAGGGCTCAATACTGAAGCCATTATTGTTGAAGAAGACAAACTGCGAAAAGCGATTGAAGGCTTTATAGAGGGGCAAGGTTCAAGTGCATTAGAAGGTTTGGATGATGATAGTTTAGAAAACCTAGAACTTGAAGATACCGAGCAAGAAGACGAAGATCAGCAAACCAGTGAAGATGCGGCAAAAGAAGCGCCTATTGTCCGCTTTGTCAACAAAATACTGCTAGATTGTATTCGCAAAGGTGCCTCCGATATTCACTTTGAGCCCTACGAAAAAAGCTATCGTGTGCGCTCACGTATTGATGGTATTTTACAAGAGGTTGCCAAACCCCCTTCTTCTTTAGCTAGCCGTTTGTCAGCACGTCTTAAAGTCATGTCGAAAATGGATATATCAGAGCGTCGTATCCCGCAAGATGGGCGCATAAAAATGCGTATTTCGCAAAAGCGTTCTATCGATTTTCGTGTTAACTCCCTGCCCACACTATGGGGTGAAAAAATTGTACTGCGTATTTTAGATTCCAGCAGCGCCAAAATCGGAGTTGACGCCCTAGGCTTTAATGCAGAGCAAAAAGAGCTATTCACCAATACCTTAGTTAAACCCCAGGGCATGATTTTGGTAACTGGACCAACCGGTAGCGGTAAAACCGTGTCATTATACACTGGTCTCAATATGCTCAATACTGAAGAGCGAAATATATCAACCGCTGAAGACCCTGTTGAAATCAACCTTGAAGGCATTAACCAGGTGCATGTTAACCCAAAAGTTGGGTTAACCTTTGCAGAGGCGCTGCGCTCATTTTTACGACAAGATCCCGATGTGGTGATGGTCGGGGAAATCCGTGATTTAGAAACCGCTGAAATCTCGATTAAAGCGGCGCAAACCGGGCACATGGTATTATCAACTTTACATACTAATAGCTCAGCAGAAACACTGACCCGCTTAAGAAACATGGGTGTTGAAGCGTTTAATATAGCTACCGCAGTATCATTAATTATTGCTCAGCGTCTCGCTCGCAGATTATGCACCACCTGCAAGGTGCCTTTAAAAGTCCCTGATAAAGCATTAATTGAAATGGGTTTTGAGCTAACGCAAATACCTGATCTTAAACTCTTTGAATCCAACCCTGTAGGCTGTAATGATTGCACTAAGGGTTATAAGGGTCGAGTAGGTATTTATGAAGTGTTGTCGATGAGTGAAGAAATTGCAGATTGTATTATGAACAATGGCACCTCATTAGATATTTTAAGCATTGCCAAACAACAAGGCTTTAAAACATTAAAAATGTCTGGTTTAGAAAAGATAGCATTAGGTATTACCAGCCTCGAAGAGATTAACCGAGTGATCACTCACTAAGGATTAGTATGGCAAATAAACCCAAAAAAATGTTCATGTTTGTCTGGTCAGGCCTTGATAAGAGTGGCCATCAGAGCAAGGGCAAAATAGAAGCTGCAAGTGTCATTGAAGCGAAAGCGCTATTACGCCGCCAGGGCATGGCGCCCAGAAAAGTGTCTAAAGAAGCCAGCTTTACGTTATTTAGCGCCAGGAGCAAACCAATAAAACCGGTGGATATTGCATTTTTCACTCGCCAAGTTGCCACTATGTTAAAAGCGGGTGTACCACTGATTCAAGGTATGGAAATTGTGGCATCAGGCGTCGAAAAAATCGCTTTAAGCAAACTGATCCTAGACGTGCGAGACTCAGTGAACAGCGGCCAAGATTTTGCCTCTTCACTAGCTAAACATCCAAAATATTTTGATGACCTGTATTGCTCTTTAATAGAGGCGGGCGAGCAATCAGGATCACTAGAAACGATGCTGGATCGGATCGCGACCTATAAAGAAAAACTTGAGTCCTTAAAAGCCAAGATTAAAAAAGCACTGACTTACCCTACCGCTGTATTAGGCGTCGGCTTGCTAGTATCGGTGATTTTATTACTTAAGGTAGTGCCACAATTTGAATCTATTTTTAGCAGCTTTGGTGCTGAGCTACCAGCGTTCACCCTAATGATACTAGCGATGTCAGCATTTGTTCAACAGTGGTGGTGGATCATGGGCCTAGGCTTTGTCGCCTTTATATTTGCTTTCATTAATTTAAAAAGGCGCTCAGTAAAATTTGCCAACCAGCTTGATGTCATTAGTTTAAAAATCCCGGTACTAGGCGACATTCTTAGAAAGGCAATTATAGCTCGCTTTGCCAGAACACTATCCACTACTTTTGCAGCGGGTGTGCCCCTAGTTGAGGCACTTGAATCAGCCGCTGGCGCCTCTGGCAACATCATTTATCGCAACGCTATCATACAAGTGCGAAACGCGGTCTCTACAGGGCAAACATTACAAAGCTCAATGTTAATGACCGGTGTCTTTCCTAACATGGTTGTACAAATGGTTGCTATTGGTGAGGAGGCGGGCTCGCTTGATAACATGCTTGATCGTGTCGCTAGCTTCTTTGAAGAGGAAGTTGATAACGCCGTCGATAATATGTCATCACTAATGGAGCCGTTTATTATGGTAGTTCTCGGTACTTTAGTAGGCGGCTTAGTTGTCGCTATGTATTTGCCTATCTTTAAGCTTGGCGCTATCGTTTAAAGTATTTTATTTAACATGAGATCGAGTCCATAACCATGCAACTTTACATTGACTATTTTGCTGCCAACCTGTTTGCTGCCAGTATTTTGGTGGCTATATTTTCGCTGTTGATAGGCAGTTTTTTAAATGTTGTGATTCACAGACTGCCCATTATGATGCAGCGCGAATGGGATGAACAGCTTAATGCTCAAGCAGCTGATAGCACATATAATTTACTGACGCCTGATTCGCAATGCCCTCAATGTGAGCACAAAATCCGCTGGTATGAGAACATACCAGTGTTGAGCTATGTTTTTGTATTGAGAGCAAAGTGCTCACAATGCAAAAAAAGCATCTCTTTTCGATACCCTTGTGTAGAGCTACTCAGCGCACTATTAAGCATAGTCATTGTTTATAGTTTTGGTTTTAACTTTTTAACATTGTGCGCACTCGTTTTTAGCTGGATTCTCATAGCGCTCACCTTTATTGATTTAGACCATTTTTTATTGCCCGACAAACTGACTCTCCCGCTGCTGTGGATGGGCTTATTACTTAATACTGTCAATACCTTCACCTCCCTTGAGTCTGCGGTGTATGGCGCTGCAGCTGGCTATTTATCGCTATGGTCTGTCTATTGGGTCTTCAAATTAGTGACAGGCAAAGAAGGCATGGGTTACGGTGATTTCAAGCTACTCGCCGCACTCGGTGCCTGGATGGGCATATCAGCCTTACCTATGTTAATTTTAATTAGTTCTATCAGTGGCATTATCATTGCCGTGATCATGTCTATGACCAGCAAACACGAGCTTAATCAGCCGATCCCTTTTGGCCCTTATTTAACGATTGCAGGTTTCATTAGCTTAATTTGGGGTCCCCAAATTACCCAAAGTTATTTGAGTTTTATTTTATGAGTAATATTGTCGGCATTACCGGTGGCATCGGCTCTGGTAAAACCACCATTACCAATATGTTTATCGATAAAGGCATCACAGTGATTGATGCCGATATTGTTGCCAGAGAAGTAGTGGCGCCTAACAGTGATGCTTTAGCTGACATAGTTAATTATTTTGGCAAGGAGTCATTACAAAGTGATGGCTGTTTAAATAGAGCCTATTTAAGAGCCGTGATTTTTGACAACCCTGAGCACAAGTTATGGCTAGAGTCATTATTGCACCCCATTATTCGACAGCAAATTATCACACAACTGCAACACGCTTTAACAACTAGCCCTTATGTTATACTCAGCTCACCGCTATTACTTGAAACCGACCAACACAGCTTGGTTGATTTTATCATCGCGATAGATATAACAGAGCAAAGCCAAATACAAAGAGCTGCGCACAGGGATACCAATAGCACTGAGCAAATCAAAAAAATCATAGCGGCGCAAATATCCACAGATCAGCGCTGCAAGCAAGCTGACCTTGTTATCAACAATGATGGACCTATAGATCAGCTGCACTTACAAATAGATAAGATTCACCAATCTTTAATGGATCGCTTTAGCAAGCTTTAACAAATGAAACAGATAGCGGATATATTATGCCAAGTAAAAAAATACCCTGCCCTCAATGTACTAAAAGTATAGTGTGGAGCACAGACAACCCTTACCGTCCTTTTTGTAGTCAGAGATGTAAAATGTTAGACCTTGGTGCGTGGGCAAATGAGGATTACCAAATTCCAGCACAAGTTGATTCACAAGAAGATGATTTTAGTACATCGATGGCTGAGCTAGATAACGATAGCTACAAAAACATACATTAATAAAAAGAGTCAGTATTAGCTGATAAAGCTAATACTGACTCTTTATTGTACTATTAAGCTGTACTATTAAGCTGTAGCATTAAGCTGTAATACTGATAACTAGTTATAGGTAGCCATGATTTTTTCTAATATTGCTTTGTTAGCCTCGGGAAAGGACAACGCCTCAAGCTCACTAAGCTCAAACCATGCTGTTTTTTGACCCTCTTTACCCCAGGGTTCACCCTTAAAGTCAAACACCGTAAAAACATCCAATTGAACCGTTTTAGCAGGATAATCAAAAGTTATTTGCATTAATGGTTCTGCATGGGCAACGTCAATACCCAACTCTTCATTTAGCTCTCTATTAAGTGCCTGAGCACTCGTCTCTAACGGCTCCAGCTTACCACCTGGAAACTCCCAGAGGCCGCCTTGATCCGCGTCATCAGCGCGCTTAGCTAAAAATACTTGCTTATTGCTATTAAAGATAACCGCAGCGGCGACATGAATTTTACTCACTTGAGATCCTACTAACAC
Source organism: Gammaproteobacteria bacterium AS21 (assembly GCA_038900335.1). Taxonomy (GTDB): domain Bacteria; phylum Pseudomonadota; class Gammaproteobacteria; order Pseudomonadales; family Balneatricaceae; genus Rs1. Next base: position 33,559 of record JBBMRB010000024.1, read on the forward strand.
TAGCTGCGATAATCCGCATTGATTGAAATGTATTCATGGGACAAATCGGTCGTCCATACACAATCATTAACATCACCGCGATTAAGCACAATGCGAATAGTCATTTCTTGTTGCGCCATCACAGCAGCACCTTGCTCTTCAGTGTAACTTTGAGCGCGAGCACCTTTTTGCACAATACAGACATCATCTAAATAAATTTGCAGATCATCTACAATTAAATTTTTAACACCAGAGCGACCAACTGCGGCTAAAATCCGCCCCCAATTGGCATCGCTTGCAAATAATGCAGTCTTTACTAGCGGTGAGTGTGCCACAGTGTAAGCAACATCTAATGCCTCTTCTGTTGAGGCCGCTTTATCACATTGGATTTTTACTAATTTTGTCGCACCTTCACCGTCTCTGACGATTTGCAATGCAATATCAAGCATCAGCTCATCAAGATGTGTTTTGAACAACGCTAATAACACTGAATCATCGGCACTAATTTCAACGCCTGATTCACCCGTTGCAATCAGCATGCATGAATCGTTAGTAGAGGTATCACCATCAACACTGATGCGATTAAAGCTCTTATCACACGTTTGTGTTAACAATTGCTGCAACAATGGTGCAGCAATTTTGGCATCGGTGGCCACAAAACCAAGCATGGTTGCCATATTAGGCTTTATCATCCCCGAGCCTTTAGACACTCCGGTAATAGTCACTGTATTGTTGTTATGCTCAAATGAGATACAACGACCTTTAACACGCGTATCCGTGGTCATAATACCGGTAGCAGCTTGCAGCCAATTATCATCTTGCAGGTTAGCTATTGCATCATCTAGGACATTAACAATTTTCGCGCTCGGCAGTATTTCACCAATCACACCTGTTGAAAATGGCAGTACACTTGATGCTGATACATTTAAGCGCTTAGCAACCTCTGAGCAACATAAATGCGCATCAACCATGCCCTGCTCACCAGTACCGGCATTGGCATTGCCTGTATTTACTAACAAGTAACGTTTAGTGCTATGACTTGAAGCTGATTGCGCTAAGTGCTCTTTAGCGACATGAACGGGAGCTGCACAAAATGCATTGAGAGTAAAAACGCCGGCAACCGTTGCCTGCTCAGACATTTCAAATAACACTACATCAGGCCTAACTACCTGCTTAACGCCTGCTGATGCCACACCTATACGCACACCTTTAATAGGCTCCAATGTTGTCACTACGCCCTGACCTACCGCCATGTTTAACACCTTTAATTATCTGCTGATCTATTATTTTTGACTAGACATAAAGAAGAGCGATAAATCGCTCTTATTGTTGTATCTCAACAGTTTGCTCATCTTTTATATAGGGATGATGCACTGCTAGGTTGCTATTTGTCTTACTTTTTAAAGCCCTATCGGCGATAAAATAAAACTTAACTTAACTTATTTTACCGTGACACTGCTTGTATTTTTTACCTGATCCACACGGGCAAGGCGCATTGCGGCCAACCTTTTCGCCCTCGCGAACAAAAGTGGCAGCTTCTTCAGTGACATCGGCTTGCGAGGCTTGATTTTCAAGCTCATCAGTCGCTGAAACAGAATCGTGCTCAAACGTCATTTGCTGTTCTTGCATTTTTTGTCTGCGCAGCTCTTCTTGCTCAGCGACTTCTTCTGGCATTTGAATTTGCACATGAGATAACACTTTAATAACATCCGTTTTAATATTGTCTAACAGATGTTGGAACAACTCAAAAGACTCACGCTTATACTCTTGCTTAGGATTTTTTTGTGCGTAACCGCGCAAGTGAATACCTTGGCGTAAATTATCCATGGTTTGCAAATGCTCTTTCCACAGTGTATCTAATACTTGCAACATCACTTGTTTTTCAAAGTTGCGCATACCATCAACACCCACCATTTCTTCCTTGGTTTGGTAGGCAGTACTTACTTGTTGTTGAATTTTTTCAATCAAGGTCTCTTCATGTAGTGATTTATCTGTCGCCAACCACTCTTTAATAGGTAGATTCAAACCAAACTCTGCTTGAATGGCCTTCTCAAGCCCATCAAGATCCCACTGCTCTTCGATGCTTTGCATCGGAATATGATTGGCAATTGTATTGGCAACCACTTCTTCACGAATCAATTGAATGGTTTCAGAAATATCATTTGAAGCCATTACCTCATTGCGTTGAGTGTAGATCACATTACGTTGATCATTCGCCACATCATCGTATTCTAGTAGGGACTTGCGAATATCAAAGTTACGCCCTTCAACTTTGCGCTGAGCTTTCTCAATGGCGTTACTCACCATTTTATGCTCAATTGCCTCGCCGTGCTCCATACCTAAAGAGCGCATAAAGGTACGCATACGATCAGAGGCGAAAATACGCATCAAATCATCTTCTAATGACAAGAAGAAACGAGAAGAACCTGGATCTCCTTGACGACCAGCACGACCACGCAGCTGATTATCAATACGACGCGACTCATGGCGCTCAGTACCAATAATATGTAGACCACCTGAAGCTAACACTTGATCTTGACGTATCTTCCACTGGGCCGTTAGGCGCTCATGATCCGCTTCATCGGCCACTTCAAGCTCAGCTTGTAGACGACCACCTAATACGATATCGGTACCACGACCAGCCATGTTAGTGGCAATAGTTACCGCAAATGGGCGACCTGCTTCTACGATAATCTCTGCTTCTTTACCGTGATGCTTGGCGTTAAGCACACTGTGCTCAATTTTTTCTTTTGTCAATAACTGAGAAATAAGCTCTGATGATTCAACAGATGCAGTACCTACCAAAACTGGTTGGCCTGTTTTCTTAGTCTCTTTTATCTCTTTAATAATAGCTTGATACTTTTCTTCCATTGTCATGAAGATAAGATCGTTTGAGTCAATTCGTGAAACGTCTCTGTTAGTCGGAATAACGACCACGGTTAGACCGTATATTTGTTGTAACTCAAAGGCTTCTGTATCGGCTGTTCCTGTCATACCAGCAAGCTTGCCATACAGACGGAAGTAGTTTTGAAACGTTGTCGATGCCAGTGTTTGGCTCTCTAGCTGAATATCGACACCTTCTTTCGCTTCAATCGCTTGGTGCAATCCTTCAGACCAACGTCTACCTGGCATAATGCGGCCAGTGTGCTCATCAACGATAACGACTTCATTGTTCTGCACAATATAGTCTTTATCTTTTTGAAATAAGTTGTGAGCGCGCAAGCTCGCTAACACATGATGCAATAAATTAAGGTTATGTGGCGCATAAAGACTCTCGCCTTCTTTTAAAAATCCTTCTTTAACCAATAATTCTTCAACTAATTCATGGCCTGCTTCTGTTAGGTCAATCGACTTATTTTTTTCATCGACAACAAAGTGTTCATTGACGACTTGTTCGATATCTTTAACGTCTATTTCACCGTCAAATTTCAGTAGCTGTGGCACCAATTTATTGATACCTGCATACATTTTTGAGCTATCTTCTGCAGGTCCTGAAATTATTAGTGGTGTTCTCGCCTCATCAATTAAGATGGAGTCAACTTCATCGATAACGGCAAAATGAAATTCACGCTGAACTTTTTCTTCGATACTAAACGCCATATTGTCACGTAAGTAATCAAAACCAAATTCATTGTTGGTGCCATAAGTTATGTCGGCTTTATAAGCTTCGCGCTTAATAGCTGAATCTTGCTGGGACAATACGACACCAACACTTAAACCTAAGGCTTCATAAAGAGGACGCATCCAGCTAGCGTCTCGGCTCGCCAAATAGTCATTGACGGTAACAACATGTACGCCTTTGTTTTGTAATGCATTGAGGTAAACCGGTAAAGTCGCTACCAGCGTTTTACCTTCACCAGTGCGCATCTCTGCCACACTACCTTCATGTAACGTGATGCCGCCAATCATTTGCACATCAAAGTGACGCATTCCCATCGCTCTAACCGATGCTTCACGAACTAAGGCAAAAGCTTCAGGCAGAAGTTGATCTACTGTTATTTCATTAGCGGCAAGACGGGCTTTGAACTCATTTGTTTTGTCGATGATTTGGCTATCGCTCAACGCCTTCATTTGCTCTTCGAGGGCATTTATTTGAGATACTGTTTTTTGCATGCGTTTAATAACACGTGCGTTCTTACTACCAAATACTTTTTTGAACATTGAAGTTATCATATTGAAGATATCACTAATAAATTAACATTTATTTAACATACATCTGCGCTGGACAAAATTTTAAATTTTTCATTATTTAAAACAATAATGAGATTAAAAAATTTCCGCTATTGTACCTTGATGGGGATTATATTAAGAACCTCAAGGGCAAAATACAAACAAAGAATCTTGATTCGTATCAGTTATTGCAAAAAGCTTTTTTCTCTGCTCTTTTTTCTTGCCTAAAACAGCCTTTTTAGTAAAAACAACAAACATTTCACTACTTTAGAGATCAAAAAACAATCAACCAGAAATCACAGCCAACATTTAGCACACCAGTGTTAACAACTAAAATTTAGACCAAAAAAAACCGGATAATCCGGTTTGTTTTTATAAATCACTCAACGAACAGCTAAACACACTTAATAACAGTTGGCGTTAAGCGACATCTAATTCTGCTGATGATAAGTTGATAATTTCGTAGGCGCTGTTATCTGCCAATAATTTACGAACAAGCTGATTGTTCATATAATGTCCTGTTTTAAAACCTACGAACTCACCTATCATTCGATGCCCTAATAAATAAATATCACCGACGGCATCAAGTACTTTATGTTTAGCAAACTCATCTTCAAAACGTAAACCATCGCTATTTAATACTGAGTTCTCATCCACGACAATTGCATTTTCCATACTGCCACCGCGAGCTAGGTTATTTGATCTAAGATATTCTATATCACTCATAAAGCCAAAAGTACGTGCTCTGCTCACTTGCTTAATAAACTGATCACCACTGAGTTCAAGCTCACATTTCATGTTTTTGCCGACAAATGCAGGATGATCAAAATCTATCTCTACTGATAGTTTACAACCATTGTAGGGTTTAAACGTGGCAATTTTACCATCCTCTTCATAGCTGACTTCGCGAAGAATTTTAAGGTATTTTTTAGCACTATTTTGCTCGCTTACTCCTGCCGCCTTAACTAAAAAAATGAAAGGTGCCGCTGAGCCATCCATAATAGGAATTTCTTCAGCGTTTAACTCTACGATAGCATTATCAATTGCCATCGCATTAAAAGCTGCCATTAGATGCTCTATCGTGGCAACTTTAACGCCATCTTTAAATACATTAGTCGATAGCACAGTATCTTTAACGGTAAAGGCATCAGCAGGAATATCAACAACAGGTGTTAAATCTACACGTCGAAATACAATACCGGTATTTTCAGGTGCTGGACATAAATTAAGATATACCTTTTTTCCGGTATGTAATCCCAACCCCGTTGCTTTAATACTACTTTTTAATGTTGTCTGCCTTATCATCAATTTTCCCCGCTCTTTGCTAATGCAAATAGCTATTCACTTTTTCTACGTAAAAACGTTGGTATATCAAAAATATCTTCTGATTTCTTTTTCGCTAATGCACTATCCGCTTTTCCATCTAACAACGCTTCTTGTTGTTGACGGCGTAACACTGGCGGTAACTCTATTTGATCTATATTTGTTTCAAATTGCTTTTTTTCAATACGAGTATTAGGTGTTACTTCAACTTTTCTCTCGATAGTTTCACTAACCTGATCATCATCGCTATCTGACTCTTCTTTCTTTTTCTCAAAACCTGTCGCAACAACTGTTACTTTTAAATCATCTAACAGGTCAGTATCTATGACCGTTCCTATCACTATAGTTGCATCGTGAGAGGCATATCTTTCAATAATATTACCCACTTCACTGAATTCACCTAAAGTTAAATCAAGGCCTGCGGTAATATTGACCAAGATACCACTGGCACCTTTTAAATCGACATTTTCCAATAGCGGGCTATTAATCGCGCCCTCTGCTGCCACAGATGCTCTATCATCACCCCTAGCTTGATCTGATCCCATCATTGCCATGCCCATTTCTGACATAACAGTACGCACATCGGCGAAATCGACGTTAATCATACCCGGGCAGGTAATTAGCTCAGCGATACCTCTAACGGCACCTAATAAAACGTCGTTAGCAGCGGCAAATGCTTTAATTAAGCTAGCGTTGCGCCCCAATACTTTCATTAGTTTTTGGTTGGGGATAATAATTAAAGAATCCACTTGGTCCCTTAACTCTTGTACTCCAGCTTGTGCCAGCATCATTCGTTTGCGACCTTCAAACGGGAATGGAGTTGTCACTACCGCAACAGTGAGTATTCCCATACCTTTAGCAACTTCTGCGACAATAGGCGCAGCGCCTGTACCTGTACCACCGCCCATACCCGCGGTAATAAACACCATGTCAGCGCCTCTAATAGCATCTGCTATGGCTTCTTTATCCTCTAACGCTGCTGCTCTACCGACATCTGGATCGGCACCTGCGCCAAGTCCTTTGGTGGTCTCTCGACCCAGCTGTATACTTTTTTCAGCGTTGACATTGTTTAAAGCCTGCGCATCGGTATTAGCACAAATAAACTCAACACCTTGTAAATCTGCAGCCAACATATGAGCTAGCGCATTACCGCCACCGCCGCCAACACCAATGACTTTTATTACCGCCCCTGACGTATCATCTTCATCAAAACTAAACATAAAAAAACTCCTACCAGCTCACTGCGTTATATTACTCTGGCTACCGTATTAAGAAACATGAGAATAAGCCCAATAAATATTCAACTTAGACGTATTCCCATATTCCTCTTGAACCAAAGAGGTATTATTCATTATTTATTCGTTAATAGCTGCTTTTTTCTCAGCGCTATCACTGACTATTTGTCGCCATTTTACAGCGACACCATTGGTATATCTTACATCGACATGATCAATCTCAGTAGCTTTCGCATATAGGTGCCCTTTATAGAGCTGCAAAAAGCGTTTTAATCGAGCCAATATTTTCTCACGACCTAATTCAACCTCTATTTTATTATCAAGCAATAGCGTCCAAGCTCCCCTCGCCTGTAATGTTAGCCCTGCCATCAGCACATCAGATCCTTTAAAAAACTGATTTAAGGTATGAAATTGATCCATCACCCGCGCTGTCTCTGTTGAAGGACCGTTTAGCAATGGCAAAAATGCTAGATCTATTCTTTGCTGCGGCCAAAAGATATCCCCTTGATGATTAAGCAACCCCTTAGCTCCCCACTGCGCGATAGGCACTTGCTCTTGTACATCTACCGTTATTCTGGGCGGCCACTGACGCTTAATAGAAGCATTATTAACCCAAGGCTCCTCTATCGCCTGCTGTAGCAGCTCATCTATACTGGTAGATAGTATCGTTGAACTTGCTCTGCTTCGCTGAGTACTCTCCACTAGTGAGTTAACCAAATCACCACGAGATAAGTATTGAGTATTACCAGCGACGACGACTTGTGTTATTGGCTGATCTAGTACATCCCATAATTTTAATGCGCCATTAAAGAGCAAGCCGCAAAACAAAGTAAAAGCCGTCAATATCATCGCAGGTCTGGCATACCATTCTGACATAACATTAAATGAAAACTCAGAGGTATCGCCTGCCACCACTTTCACAGCACCTTTTAGCCCTCCCTTTAATGCCATATCATCATCTGGCTGTATGTCTTCTTTGCGCCACTTCACCATGAATTATTGCTCTGTCACTATGAATAGTCCATTTCACTTAATACATGCGCTAGAGTTGTAATATCACCCGCACCTTGTGTTAATAAAATATCACCGGCTTGCAAAATATTTTTTAGCAACTGTGGTACTTGCTCGACACTATCGACAAACACAGGCTCTACTTGACCGCGCTGGCGAATACTGCGACATAAACTACGACTATCCGCACTGGCAATTGGCTCTTCTCCGGCACCGTAGACCTCTAATAATAGCAACGAATCGACCTCTGATAACACCTGTACGTAATCTTCATATAAATCACGCGTACGAGTATAGCGATGAGGTTGGTTAATCATCACGATACGACGTTGCGGCCAGCCATCACGTACCGCCTTTATTGTTGCCTGGATTTCTCGTGGATGATGACCATAATCATCGACCAACATAACATCGCCACCTTTAACACGAATATCACACAACACTTGAAAGCGTCTGCCAACACCGCTAAATGACTCTAGCGCTTGTGTTATTGCCAAATCATCAATACCTTCATCTGTCGCCACTGCAATAGTCGCCAAGGCATTTTGTACGTTGTGCTTGCCAGGCATATTAACAGTCACATCTAGTGTTTTATGCCGATCTGGGCGAACCACCGTAAAATGCGTTTTCATGCCTTGCTGGCTAATATTAATCGCTCGATAATCCGCCTCTTCACTCAACCCATAAGTAATCACTGGGCGATTAATTTTGGCTCTAATTTCAGCAACTACAGGATCATCTATACACAAAACAGCTAAACCATAAAACGGCAAATTGTGTAAAAAATCAACAAAAGTGCGTTTTAATACATTAAAATCACCACCGTAAGTATCCATATGATCAGCATCAATATTAGTCACTATCGACACCATTGGCTGAAGATGTAAAAAAGATGCATCACTTTCATCTGCTTCAGCAATCAAATAGCGACTTGCGCCCAATCTCGCATTAGTACCAGCACTATTTAAACGCCCCCCGATAACAAATGTCGGGTCTCTATGCCCTTGTGCGAAGACCGAAGCCAATAAGCTCGTCGTTGTTGTCTTGCCATGAGTACCGGCAACAGCCACACCATGGCGATAACGCATAAGTTCAGCCAACATTTCAGCACGGCGTACAATCGGAATCTGCGCAGTACGCGCTGCGATGATTTCTGGATTACTTTCATCAACCGCTGTCGATGTCACCACAACATCAACGCCTTTGACATTGCTACCAGCATGTCCTATGTAAACTTTGACACCTAGACCTTGCAGGCGCTGTGTCACTGCAGATAATTTTATATCAGAGCCTGATATTTTATAACCTTGGTTGCAAAGCACCTCTGCAATACCACACATACCGACACCACCGATACCAACGAAGTGTATGTTTTTTATTCGACGCATCTCAGGCACATCGTAAACTGTCTCTTTTAACGTCGGCGCTTTACCGTGATCGGTTAATCCCTGATCTGTATTGCTCATTTCATTTCCTCAAGGCAAATATTGGCAACGTTTAAAGATGCATCAGGTGCAGCTACTGACAACGCTTTTGCAGCCATGTTCATCAAATCTTCTCGATTATTATAACTTTCGAACAATTGTTTTAATTTCTCTACAGTTAGTGATTTTTGCTGCACTAAAATAGCAGCGCCAGCGCTCGCTAAATACTCACCATTTGCTGTTTGATGATCATCAACCGCAAAAGGGAAAGGCACTAAAATTGAGGCAATACCAGCAATCGCTATTTCCGATACCGTTAAAGCTCCCGCGCGACAAATAACTAAATCGGCCCAACTATAAGCTTCATCCATGTTATCGATAAACGGACTGACCTTTGCCTCTACCTGACACTGCTTGTATAGCTGTTCAGTAGTGTCAAAGTTCTTCACTCCCGTTTGATGCCATACATTAGGTCTATTTTCACCAGACATAGTCATCAGCGTTTGCGGTACTACATTGTTAATGGCCGCAGCACCTAAGCTGCCACCAACGACCAATACATTTAATTTACCTGTTCTGTTTTTATAACGCTGATCACAAGCCTGCATTTGCAATATAGGGCCGCGTACCGGATTGCCTACAATCTCTATACCTTTTTGCTGATCATCACCAAAAGCACCCGGAAAAGCCGCCAGTTTTCTGCTGGCCATCAACAGCGATATTTTATTCGTCATACCTGCTTTCGCATTCTGCTCATGGATAACTAACGGTACACCTGCTAATTTAGCAGCCACTGCACCGGGTCCTGATGCAAAGCCACCCATACCAAGCACGACATCAGGCTTCACTAATTTAAATACTTTACGGGCTTGTAAAATAGCTTTTAACACTAAAAAAGGTGCTTTAAGTAGCCCTAACTTGCCCTTGCCTCTCAACCCTTTTACATCAATGCAGTGCAATTTAATGTTAGCCGCTGGCACTATTTTTGACTCTATACCCGCAGCTGTACCGAGCCAGTGTATTTCAACACCTTGCTCTTTTAATATCTCAGCGACAGCAAGCGCTGGAAACACATGCCCACCGGTGCCGCCTGCCATCACTAAGGCAATTTTATTTGTTGATACTTGGCTATCCATTATCTGAATTACTCATTTAGGCCCCTGCTTAATCCGACGATTCGCTCGAGATTGCGCGATGCTATTTGATCTACTAGCTGTATATTGATTATTGGGCATCACTGGCTGACTTTCTTCCTCAAAATTAGAAATATCGACAATATCTCGTGTCTCACTTACTTTATCGACTGCCTCGACACTTGCTTTTTTGGCCCGCCTTTTTGGCTTTTTCGCTTTGACGGGCTCTTCACTTAACTCTTGTGCTAATTCTTCCTCGTCTTGCCTATCATCTATATTAGCCAACTGTTTAACTAAGTAATACCCGCCAATAGAATCACTGAGCAAGAACTCACCGCTCTCACCCACTGCAATTCGCTGCAGTTTCAATTCATAATCTATGCGCAGCACCACCGCGATCATGGCTGAACAAACAATCAAACTACTGCCACCATAACTGAGCAACGGTAATGTTAGCCCTTTTGTGGGCACGGCGCCGACATTAACACCAATATTAATTAATACTTGAGCGGCCAATACCAGTGCGAAACCATAGATGATAAACCCCATGAAAAATTGCTGTTGTTTTTCAGCTTGGCGTCCAATTCTAAAAATCCGGTATATCAAGACAAAATACATCACGACAATAGTCAGCGCCCCAACGAGCCCTAACTCTTCAGATAACACCGAATAAACAAAATCGGTGTGTGCTTCTGGCAAGTAAAATAGTTTTTGTACGCTATTACCTAAACCTGTACCAAACCACTCCCCGCGGCCAAACGCTATTTGTGCCTGTGACAATTGATAACCGGTACCAAACGGGTCGGCCCACGGGTCTTGAAATGATTTTAATCTGGCAACCCTATACGGCTGAATAACGGCCAGTGATCCAACGGTTACCAGTGCACCGACAAGTATGACCAGAAACTGGCTAAAGCGCATTCCACTTAAAAAAATCATGCCCATGACAGATGCCATTAACACTACGGCGGCGCCATAATCTGGCTCCATTATCAATAGAAACACAAAAAAACCTAACGGCAAGATAGGCCTAACTACACCTTTCCAGCTATTGCGCACATCCGTTAAACGCCTGACTAAATAGCCGCCTAGATAGATAATCATACAAAACTTGGCCACTTCAGAGGCCTGTAAATTTAACACACCCGCTCTTATCCAACGCTGTGATCCATTAACTTCTTTGCCTATGCCAGGAATTAATACTGCGACTAACAGCAAAAAACCTAGCGCTAGTAACCAAGGACCTGCTTGGTACCATTGCTTAATAGAGACTTTCCATACAATAAACGAGCCAAACAGTGATATTAAAATAAACACACCGTGGCGAATAGAGAAGAAAAATGCATTATTGAAATTTTTAGCAGCCACGTCTAACGACGCTGAAGTGATCATCACAAAACCGGTGAACATGATAAACACAGCACAGCATAATACAATAGGATCAAATGGTAATTGTCCTTTGGGTATCACTAACCAACGATTGATAACACTTTGTTGTGTTAGCCACCTCGGCTCTTGAAACTGTGTCGATTTCAATTGCGAATCACTCATTAAACTTGTTTCAATTTACATATTACAATCGCTGAATTTGTTAAAGCTCCTTAGCGTGCAAACTGAACACTTCTCCCCTGTGATTAAAATTATTGAACATATCAAAACTAGCGCAAGCAGGCGAGAGCAAGACAATATCACCCTCTTTTGCGAATTTTGCGCTGTGTTTAACTGCATCTTGCATATCCTTCGCAAAATACGAATCAAGTAATGGTAAACCATCAGCTATTTTTAATGCATCTTCGCCGATTAATACCAACTTCTTAACATACTGATTAGCAGCGTTAGCTAGCTCAGAAAAATCCGCGCCCTTACCCACACCACCGGCAATCAATATTATTTTTTCATCATCTTTTAGCACACTGCCCAAACCATTAAGTGCCGCTATCGTGGCTCCAACGTTAGTCCCTTTAGAGTCGTCGAAAAACCTTACCTTATTTTTTTCAGCAACTAGCTGGCAGCGGTGCTCTAAACCTTCAAAGTCTGTTATTGCCTTTAACATCGCCTCTATTTTAAAACCTGCTACGTGACCTATCGCCAAGGCAGACAAAGCATTAATCACATTGTGCTTACCTGGTAGCTTAATATGCCTAGTCGCTAATAACGGTTTCTTCGCTAACGCCAAATGCTCAACCATCACGCCATCAATATTAACATCGAGCAAGCCAAAAACATTAAAGTCTGATTCGCCTAGGCGATAACCGACTACATCAACGTTTTTAGGCAACAATGGCTGAGTTAGCGCATCGTCTAAGTTCTCAACGACTGCTTTACAACCTCTAAATATTCGGTGCTTTGCCTGGTAATACTGTTGCAGCTTATTGTCATATCGATCTAAATGGTCAGGGCTGACATTAAGCACTGTGGCAACACTTGCCCGTAAATCATTGGTTGTCTCTAGCTGAAAGCTTGATAGCTCCAGCACATAGATATCTTTTTCCTCTTGCTCTAGAAAATCTAAAACAGGAAAGCCAATATTGCCACCAACACCAACATTCAAACCGCTTGCTCTGGCCATATCTCCCACTAACGTGGTCACCGTTGATTTCGCATTAGAGCCAGTGATGGCAATAATAGGTTTTGTTACTTCTCTACAAAACAAATCAACATCGCCAATTAAAGCCACACCTTGATTTACGGCAAAATTAATCGCCGGCTGATTTTTGGCAATACCTGGGCTAATAATAATCTCACTAGCGCTCGCTAAAATATCTTTATCTAAATCACCCAATATCACTTTAACTGTTGGATACAACGCCTGAAACTCAGCCAATTTAGCAGGCTGCTCCCTTGTATCCATCATTATAAACTGCTGCTTTTTTGCTGATAGCAGCTTGGCGTAAGACATACCTGTTACGCCCATGCCAATAATGACTTTTAACTGATCAGTTGCAATTAAAGACATAGCAACTACCTGACTTTCAACGTAGCTAAACCTATTAGCACGAGGATGACAGTAATAATCCAAAAACGCACAATAATGCGTGGTTCAGGCCAGCCCTTCAACTCAAAGTGATGGTGAATGGGCGCCATTCTAAAAATACGTTTACCCGTTAGCTTAAATGAGGCGACTTGTAGGAACACCGACAATGTTTCAATAACAAAAATCCCTCCCATTATCACCAGCACTAACTCTTGGCGTACAATAACAGCGACCACACCTAGCGCAGCACCTAGTGCTAGCGAGCCTACATCACCCATAAATACTTGTGCTGGGTAAGTGTTAAACCAAAGAAAACCTAAACCTGCGCCAACTATCGCACCACAAAATATAATTAGTTCACCCGATCCTTTGATATAAGGGATGTGCAGGTAGCTGGCAAATTGCGTATGTCCGCTCAAATAGGCGAACACACCTAAACCCGCTGCAACCATTACTGTAGGCATAATCGCTAGACCATCAAGACCATCTGTTAGATTAACCGCGTTTGAGCTACCGACAATTACAAAGTAGGTAAACACAATAAAAAACAAGCCCATGTTAATAGCAACATCTTTAAATAACGGTACGATAAGCTGTGTTTCAGCTGGAGATTGCGCCGTGCTATATAAAACAATCGCCGCGCCAAAACCGCCAACAGACTGCCATAAATACTTCCATCTAGCGGGCAAACCAACGGAGTTTTTCTCAATCACTTTACGCCAATCATCTACCCAGCCAACAGCGCCAAAAATAAAAGTAACGCCCAGTACAATCCACACATAACGCGAGCTTAAATCGCCCCACAGTAATGTACTAATACCGATCGCAAGTAAAATAACAGCACCGCCCATTGTTGGCGTACCCGCTTTTGATAAATGCGATTGTGGGCCGTCGTTGCGAATCGACTGCCCTATCTGTTTTTCCTTTAAATAACGGATCATTTTAGGACCTAAATACAAGGCTAAACACAAGGCTGTGATCACCCCCATAATACCTCTAAAGGTTAGGTACTGAATCACCTTCACACCGTTTAAATACTGGCTGAGAAACTCTGCTATTAATAAAAACATTATGTATTATCTCCATTAGATAACGAGTTCAATTCACTATCATTAGCTACTTTTAACGCATTCACAACGTCGCCCATACCTGCACTTAAAGAGCCTTTAATTAAAATTTTTGTCTCGCTATTCATCATCTCTTTCACTGTTTGTATCATTATTTTTTTATTTTCAAGAGCAAGCGCTGGTGCCTTTGTTACAAGTGCAAACTCATTAGCGGCTAAAGCGCCTTTGCTACCGCTACTCATCACATAATCAATATTTTTTGCTGCAGCATAAGAGCCTATTTCACGATGTAGTATTAGCTCATCTTCGCCTAGCTCAGCCATATCCCCAAGCAGCAACATCTTTTTACCGGGCAATTGTGCCAGCAAATCAATACCCGCTTTAACAGAATCCGGGTTGCCGTTATAACTATCATCGATAAGAGTCGCGCCATTTAAGCCTTGCAACTGTTTCAAGCGACCGTTAATCGCTTCGGCGCGCTCTAACCCTGCAACGATATTCTCAACAGAACAGCCAATGGCAAAACAACAAGCCGCTGCTGCCAATGCATTTTTAACATTGTGTACCGCTAGTAATTGCAGCGTTACTTGCTGGCAAATAAGTCGCTCGTCTTCTCTAATATTTAATGTAAATTGGTAATTGCCGGCTGCGAGCTGCTTCAGGTCACTAGCAAACACACTGGCTAACGCATTTTTTAAGCTAAATGTTGTTACTTTTTTATCAGCGAGCATTGATAACCACTGCTCAACATTGGCATCATCTAGGTTAACAACGGCTGTACCTGATCCAGCTAAACCTGAAAATATCTCAGCCTTTGCCTCAACAACACCTTGCAAACTGCCAAAACCTTCAAGATGAGCAGCCATTGCATTGGTGATAACAGCCACATCTGGAGCGGCTAGCGCCGTACAATATGCAATTTCGCCCTTACCATTAGCGCCCATTTCGACTACGCTATATTGATGTTCTGCGTTAAACCTTAGCAAGGTTAATGGCACACCAATGTCATTATTTAAATTGCCCAAGGTCGCTAAGGTATTACCCTTTTGCGCTAATATTGACGCTATTAGCTCTTTTGTCGTGGTCTTACCGTTACTGCCAGTAACTGCAATCACAGGCCCCTTATATTGCTGACGGTTATATTGTGCTATTTTTCCTAATGCTAGGTGTGCACTACTGACAACTAACTGCGGTACATCTATCGCCAATTCTCGCTCAACAACTAATGCTATCGCACCATTATCAATCGCTTGTTGGCAAAATTGATGACCATCAAAGTTTTCTCCACTTAATGCAAGGAACACATCACCAGCAACAACCGCTCGAGAGTCTGTCGATAATTGTGTAAACGAGTAGTCACCATTAATAAGTTGTCCGCCAGTGACGTCCACCAAATCAGAGAGGGTCATTAAAAAACTCATCAAACACTCTCCTTTGATTGTTCATTATTCAATTGTTTAATCTCTTTTTCTGCAAGGCTCGCTACTATCACTTTAGCGTCCGAGAATTTATGCTTAACACCTAACACATCTTGATAATCTTCGTGGCCTTTACCGGCAACTAACACCACATCAGTGGCATTGGCTATTGCGATCGCATGGTCAATGGCACGTTTGCGATCACTCATTGCGACATACTCAACATTTGCGCTAAAGCCTTGTTCAATCATATTAATAATAGCGTCTGGATTTTCTGTACGCGGGTTATCACTGGTCACAACAATAATATCGGCAAATTGCTGCGCTATTGCTGCCATCTCTTGACGCTTACCGGTATCTCTATCGCCACCACAGCCAAACACAACAATTAAACGCCCAGCACAATGTACTCTACTGGCGCTAAGTGCTTTTTCTAAAGCATCTGGTGTATGTGCATAATCAACAATACATAATGGCTGCGCATTCTTTTGATTCAACACGACACTTTGCATGCGCCCAGGTACAGGCTTTAAGCGCTTAAAGCTTTGTTGTATATCTGCACTGCTCACAGCCATTTTTAATAATACGGCAGATACTAATAGTAAATTTGCGACATTAAACTTGCCAATCAACTGAGTTTCTATGCGCGTAACGTCATTGTTATAAGCTAAATCAAATGCAATGCCATGTTCTAAATTTAACGCTGATGCCACCAGTTGATTATTAGCGGCACTTACGTCTTGTTCTGTAAAAGTTGTTAAAGTTGTCTGGTACTGCGTGTCATCTAATTTTTTTAACTGCGCATAAAGCTGACTGTTGTACTCATCATCTAGGTTTAATATGCCATGCTTTAGTTTAAAATCAGTAAACAGACGACTTTTAGCCCGCCCATAATGCGCCATGCAACCGTGGTAATCTAAATGATCACGGCTTAAATTTGTAAACGCGCCAATATAAAATGGCACTGCAGCCACACGACCTTGCTCTAACGCATGAGAGCTTACTTCCATGACAACAACCTTAGCGCCTTGCTGATAAAAATCAGCAAATAAGGTGTGTAATCGACAGGCATCAGGAGTCGTTCTTTGCGCTTCTTGCAAACGCTCAGGATGACCATTACCTAATGTGCCGATCATATACGTTGGCATATCTAAATAATTTAGCGCTTGGGCGATATAGTGCGCACAAGATGTTTTGCCGTTAGTACCTGTTACCCCGATAATTTGCAGCGTCTCAATAACGTTGGCAAACACTTTCGCCGCGATATTACCTAACTGATTAGTCAAATCACTAACCGCTATTAATGGTACGCTGTACATATCGGTATCAATGTCTGGTGTCAGCTTGTCTTTCTTATCAATGATAACCGCCACAGCACCCATAGCAATTGCGGTTGCTATATAATCAGTGCCTTTATGGTACTCGCCATCGCGTGCCACAAAAATATAACCTTCAGCCACTTCACGGCTATCTTCAGATATACCGCTAACAACAACATCACAGCAATCATTATTGGCACACGAAAGTTCAGCGAACACATCTTTTAAAGTGACTGCTGGTAACATTTTTATTTTACTGTCCATTTTTCGCTGCAACTTGTTGCTCATCCAACTTAGGTTCAGGCCATTGATCAGGTGATATATTTAGCATTCTCAGTGCCCCCGCTGTCACTCTTGAAAAAATAGGGGCGGCAACACCGCCACCTGAATACTCTTGGCCTTTGGGGTTATTTACCATCACAACTACCGCTATTTGTGGATCACTAGCGGGTGTAATCCCTGCGAATACAGAAATGTGCTTATCTTCATCATAACCGCCTTTACTCGCTTTTCTCGCAGTACCGGTTTTACCCGCGACTGAATACCCAAATATTGCAGCTTTACGACCCGTACCGCCCTGTCCCTTTTGCGTGGTTGTCTCCATCATAGTCACCACATCATCGGCGATAGTTTGTGGGATGATACGTATCCCCTTCGCCTGCTCATCGAGCTTTAGTAAACTAATAGGCAGTTTAACGCCATGATTTGCCAGCACACCATAGGCTTGAACCAACTGAATAGGCGTAACAGAAAGACCATAACCATAGGCCATAACCGCTCTTTCTATGACATTGCGCTGGCCATAATACGGTAACTCGCCACTGCGCTCACCCGGAAAACCGGTACTGGGTAACTGGCCTATCCCCACATTTGAAAAAAGGTTATGCATACTGTCTTCTTCTAAAGACAGTGCTAATTTGGTTACACCTACATTACTTGATTTAGTAATTATCTTAGTCAGAGGCATTTGCCCATAATCTCGATAATCCTTAATACGTTTGCCCTTGACATAAATATAACCAGGAGAGGTATCAACAACTGAATCTCGGTTATATTTACCACTCATTAACGCGGCGACAATGGTAAAAGGTTTAACGGTAGAGCCCGGCTCAAAGACATCTGTTAACGCTCTGTTTCTCAGCTGTTCTCCTGTTAACACACTCCGGTTATTTGGGTTATAAGATGGCTGATTAGCCATCGCTAATACCTCACCTGTTTTTATGTCTAAGACCACAACAGAGGCAGAATCTGCTTTATGAGATTTAACAGCTGACTTCAATTCTTTATAGGCTAAATACTGCAATCTCAAATCAATACTTAAGGCTACGTCTTTACCTGACTCAGGCTCTTCAATCAGCTTAATATTCTTAATGACTCGACCAAGCCTATCTTGCATCACTATTTTTTTGCCCGCCGAGCCTAGTAATGCTTGGTTATATGCCAGCTCAATACCTTCTTGGCCCGAGCCATCAATGCCCGTAAAGCCGACCAAATGTGTAGCAACTTCACCTGCTGGATAAAAGCGTTTATACTCTCGATCGACATTAATACCTTTAATGTTTAGAGCGATAACTTGCTCTGCTAAATCAGGTGATATCTGGCGTTTTATATAAATAAAACCCTTATCGATATTCTGCTTTATGCGCCCACTTACATCTTGATTTTTCTTACCTAATATTTTAGCTAGGCGCTTAAGTTTAGGGTCGCTAACATCGATCTTTTTAGGATTAGCCCAAACTGTTGCCACAGGTGCACTAACAGCAAGTGCCTCACCATTTCGATCTGTTATCAAACCTCGATGCCCAGGCACCTGCATTGTTCTAATGGTGCGCTTATCACCTTGGTTTTGCAAAAACTCTTTATCATAGGTATAAAGAGAAACTAGTTTAACAACAATAGCGGCTCCAATCAGAGTCAATGCTATACAGACAAACCATAATCGCCAAGCTCTAGAGTGCTGAATCTCTACCCTCTTTTCACTCATAACTAATCATCTCAACATTCTCTGAATGAGGCACTAACATACCTAACTTCCTTTTCGCCAAACTTTCGACTCTGCTATTTTCGCCGAGCGTACTTTGCTCTAACAACAACTGCCCCCATTCCACTTGAAGCTCATCCCATTGAGCCACTAGTTGCTGCTCAGTGTTAAACAATTGTCTATATTGATACGATTGAAATATGACCAAAATACTGGTCATTAATATTGCAATAAAAAGCACAACAACGACCAAAATTGGTCTGCCAATCTGATTGGAGTTAAGCAACTTTGTTACTCTTGGTTGCTCTATGTCGCCGTGCTCTACTTTTGCTTTCACGCGATTTTCTCAGTCACTCTCATAACCGCACTTCTTGAGCGTGGGTTGTCATCGACTTCACCTTTACTCGCTTTTACTTTTTTACTAATGTCTTTTAAACGACAGCGCAGCATATCATTGGTGTAAGGGATACCTTGTGGTAAATGATCATCACCTTTTACATGTTTGCGAATAAAACGTTTTACAATACGATCTTCAAGTGAATGGAAACTAATCACCACTAAGCGCCCGCCTACTTGTAACGTTTCTAACGCCCCATCTAACACTGCTTCAATATCACTTAGCTCTTGGTTAACTTGAATACGGATAGCCTGAAAAGCGCGAGTCGCTGGGTGCTTACCTTTTTCCCATGCAGGGTTCGCATCTTTAATAATTTGCGCTAAATGTGCAGTAGTGACTATTGGTTTCTTTTCTCTCTCTTCAACCACAGCTTTAGCCATACGACGGCCGAATTTATCTTCACCGTAGGTATAAATCACATCGGCAATTTCTTTTTCGCTTGCACGGGCAATCCACTGCGCTGCCGTCTCGCCACTTGTAGTGTCCATACGCATATCTAAAGGACCGTCATTTTGAAAACTAAAGCCGCGGTTTGAATCGTCTAACTGCGGTGAACTGACACCTAAATCTAATAATATACCGGTGACTTTACCGTGAACTTGATGATCTTCTGTAAATTCAGTAATACGTGAAAAAGAGCCATGTGCAATTGAAAAGCGCTGATCAGCCCCTAAATTCTCGTTGGCATAAGCAATCGCTTCAAGGTCTTTATCAATTGCCATTAACTGACCATCAGCTGAGAGTGCATCTAGTATTTTACGGCTGTGACCACCGCGGCCAAAGGTGCCATCCACATAAAATCCTGATGTATCAGATACCAGAGCATCCACTGCCTCTTGCAACAATACCGTTACATGCTCAAAGTTTTCGTTTTCCACTGTCTTTCACCTTTTACTCAGCGTTGATAATTGCTCATCAGCTTTTTAATTAATTAGCACTTAGCATTAGCTCAGCACTACAAAGAAAGCGATTGCAGGTCGACAGGCAATTCGATTTCATCATCAGTTTGTTGTAAATATTCATCTCTGGTTTGATTCCAGAGCTCTTCGCTCCAAACTTCAAACTTTTTACCTTGACCTAACAACACTATTTTTTTACCAAGCTGCGCATACTCTCTCAATGGCGCGCTTAGCAATAAACGACCATTTGCGTCCATGTCAATATCGGTAGCGTGACCTAGCAACAACCGTTGAATACGTCGTGCATTTTTGTCATAGCTGGGTAGTGCTTCAATTTTTTGTTGGATTTCTTCCCACTCGTGGATGGGATAAAGCAATAAACAGCGAGTTTCAGTATCGATAGTGGCAACCATTTGGCCAGCACAATGCACATTCAGCTGTTCTCGATATCGAGAAGGAATGGCCATTCTGCCTTTTGCATCCAAATTAATTGGATTGATGCCACGAAACATCATGCTATTTTACACTCTTCCCATCATTTTACCCCTAAAAAACCACATTTACCCACTTTCTCCCACTATTGTACACTATAGAAAAATGGCCGTGTTTTTGCAAGTTTGTAAAGCAAGGAAATAGCTTTAATAGCGGATAGTTGTTTCGTGTTTTAATAGGGGTCTCACAAATAAACCAACCTTTTTGATAGGGCTTATTTTTCTATTTATATTAAACAAAGAGTTAACAAAAAATATCAAGGTATTTACCGCGCAATCTGTAAAATTGAACGTGGCGCTTAAGTGAGATATATTTTGAGAGCTATGATAATTAGCTCCGTGTGAAAACCGTTTATGACTAGATCGATAGATAAAAAGTAAGCGGCTAAACAACCACACTCTTGCAGTTCCAAGGAAGTAACTTATCTATATCTTCTATCGTGTCAGCCAGCG
>JBBMRB010000025.1:0-49856 GCA_038900335.1 Gammaproteobacteria bacterium AS21
ACTTACTCCTCGAAAAAGATGCTAGTGTAATGTGATCAGTTTAGTGCTGGATAGGATGTGGTTCGTTCGGCGCTTACTCTATATTTGTTATTTTTCTCACAAACAGAGGATAACAAAAAAGTAAAAATAACAAAAAGTCTTAGTAAAAAGGCAACTATCAGTGTCTGGATAAAGCACGCATAGTTTAATATTGCACATTAGGTTTTGGCTGATACCTCACAAGCGAGGAAAATTGGTTCAGTCACCAACAACTGCTCTGCTGATCAATTAACTGACAAGTAGAATAGAGATCAGGCAGAAAAATCAGGACGAGTCCTGAGTACACACTCCTTGTGATCCTTCAAAGCCTGCTCTTTATAGCTTGATTTATTAGCACTGAATTTATGGCACTGACAAACCACATGGAACCGAGCAACGAGTTGTACCACTACAAACACGGTTTCAACGCAGCAGATGATTATGCTACTAGAATTAAGCTACAAACTTCACAACAATAAGAATTGCTCCTAATTAACGTAACTTAGCAGGGACAGTAAAACTCTGATACCACAATGACTGTATCAGAGTTTTAAAGGAGGTTAACATTTATCACTGGCTATCAACCCAGCGTCAAAAAAATTTCAGAGCTGTCTCAGGTATTGCTTTTAGCGATTAAAATTTAAACGATATTTAGCAAAACCGGCTATCCCCTCACCAACATACTCAATGGGCATATCTGTAGTGATTGCCGATTTCGCGTTAGGTGAGCTCTCAAAGGTAACATTAACCTTGTCGATACTTTTAAATGACCAATTTTTATCGGCAGAGGGGTCGATGGTTTTCAAGGTAAATATATCATTGGCTAACACTGTTCTATTTTCATCTGGGGCACTAATGATAATGTTGCTGCCATCGATACCTGGGAAGCTACCGCCACCACTGGCGCGATAATTATTAGTAGCTACAATAAACTGCTGTTCATCATCAACCGCTTTACCTGCAAACTTAAAATCAATGATACGGTGGGTATCACTCACTTGTTTACCCTCTTGATCGTAACGAGCCTCTTTTGATAAATCTACTTTAAAGGTAACGCCATCGATAATATCAAAATTATACGATGGGAATTTAGGGTTCAGCAATGGCTGCTCAACAGTGGTATTCGCTGTAATGGTATTATAGGCGCCCATTGACATCTCAAGCCATTCTCGCACTTGCGCACCGTTTATAAGTACTGCTCGTAAGGTATTAGGGTAGATATATAAATCAGCGACATTTTTAAGTGCTATTTTGCCAGCACTGATATTAGTATAATAATCAGCACCGCCACGCCCGCCCGCTTTAAATGGCGCACCGGCTGAAAGCACTGCAATACCATCGTATTCTGTGCCTTTTATTAGCTTTTCAACGTAGCGTTTTTGGGCATTTGTCACTATCTGTACTGAAGGGTCATCCTGTACCAGCGAAAAATAACTGTGAATTGGCGCCGTTGTTGTCCCAACACCTTTATTCATATATTCAATTGTCGCCTTGTGCTCACTATCAACGGCTGCAACGATCGATGGATCAGCGTCTACTAATGCTATTTTTTCACGGCCATCACGTTTATAAATAGCCCTTAAAGAGCCTTTACCATCAATTACTTGCCATTTTCCTTGATTCACTTCTAAATCAAAATCAATAACGCCAAGGTGCGATCCCCAAAAGCCCGGCATCACAGATGGCACACCGTTTAATGTGCCTTTTTCTATATCAGCACCGTTAATATCCGCGTACTTATCACTAGGGAAAGGCTGATGCGAATGGCCAAATAATATAGCATCAACACCAGGCACTTTTGACAATGCAAGTGTTGAGTTTTCAGCAAATTTACCGCCGTCTATTTTGCCGATGCCTGAGTGGGGAATAACGATCACAATATCGGCCCCCTCACTGCGCATCTGCGGAATAAACTTCTTCGCATCCTCTACCATGTCATGCACTGATACTTTTTGGTCTAAATTGACCTTATCCCACTGGGTAATTTGTGGTGGCACAAACCCTATCACGCCAACATTAATAGTAACTTTACTACCATCTTCTGCTGTTAACTCGCGCTCTAATATTTTGTAAGGTGTGAAGTAGTTTTTATCGTTACTTTCATCGTTATCACCATCATAAATATAGGTATTAGCTGATACATATGGAAAGTTAGCACCTGATAGCGCTTTCTTTAAAAAGTCTAAACCGTAATTAAATTCATGATTACCTAAATTAGCGGCATCATAATTTAATAAATTCATCGCTTTGTACACCGGATGAATTTGGCCGTCATCCAACCCTTGCTCTTTTGCAATATAATCCCCCAGCGGGTTACCTTGCAGCAAGTCACCATTATCAAATAACAGTGAATTTTTTACCTCTGCTCGCGCAGCTTTAATTAAGGAGGCTGTTTTGGCAAGGCCTAATGTATTACTCGATTTATCACTGTAATAATCATAATCCACTAAATGCACATGAATATCCGTCGTCTCCAACACGCGCAGTTGAACTTTCGCTGCCTGTACAGGCAAACAAAGAGCAGCGATAGTGATTGCCAGCGTAGTTTTAGCCAAAACTCTGGTGCTTTTTTTACTATTATGGTGAATATATTTAATCATTGTCTGCTCTCTTTTGCTGATTATTAACGCTGACTAGCTATTCTTTAATGAGCGATGACCAACATCTAATCAACTTGGTAATGTTACAATAAACTTCCAAAAACTTAATCTTTATCTACGCCAAACTAATATTAGAGCCATTGTGTGACACAATGATTAAAACATAAAATAAGACTAATCAACACGTAAAGCAGAGTAATTAGCTACGTCATCAACCACCAGCGAATAACCTATATAGCTCTTAGCTGCATGCTTTAGCGGAGATAATTTGCGAGAGATATCAAAATGACTAAGCTCCTCTTCTTCGCTGACCTCTATTGCCGCTACTGAAAGAGAAGCTAAAGGATGAAAACGGTCAACGCCATAGCGATCCTTACTATTAAAGCCACCTGCCGCAACATGCTGCTGATAATACAAATCATTAACTGCTTCAAAAAAATGTTTCGCGGCATCCTCAATGCACTGCTGCCAATTATCACTATTAAATATGGCAATAAAATCATCACCTCCTATGTGGCCTATGGTATCTTTGCGGATGTTACTAAATTTTTGTAAACTCAAACCTAGCGCTAAAATTACTTCATCACCTTTAGCAAAGCCATATACATCATTGTATGGCTTAAAGTTATCAATATCATAATGCACCACAACAAAACGATTGTTGTTTGCAACTAGCTGATCAATACAATCATTGATGGGGATTAACCCGGGCAACTGAGTGAGAGGGTTTGCATATCGCGCTTGGTTTACTTGCTGCTCTGTCACCTGTTTGAGCAAATCGATCACTTGGCCTATACCAACAAACTCATCATCTTGTAAGATAACAAAATCATCTTCTTGCTGATAACGCGCTCGCGATGTTACCAAACGACTGACCTGCTCAATACTCAAACTGGCATCAACTTTTAATGGAAAGGATTCTAAAGCAGCTTCACTGACCTTTTTATTGAGATATAAATCGACACCAAAACGCTGGCTCAACAAACCCTGTACTTTCGCTCTCGTCACTAAACCTAATACCCTATTAGCTTGCAGCACAGCGATAGAGTTTATATAGGGCTTATCTTTAAAAATATTGGCAATATGCTCCACTTTATCATCACTGCTGACACTGACTTGATGTACAGATAAACTCTTTGCTGTCGCCGCTATTCTATTGGTAGCCATTTGCGTCTTATCAATCAACTGCGCCAAATTTAGCTCTTTGGGTGGCTTACTTTGTGGGCGACAAAAATAATAACCCTGGAAATAATCAATACTAAGTTTAGACAAATACTGAAACTCAGACTCTGTTTCCACTCCCTCTGCGATCACTTTACAATGCATGGATTTTGCTATTTCAACAAAGGAGCGAACAAACTCCTGCTTGGTAACATCCAAATCAATATCTTGAATAAAATGGCGATCAATTTTAACAAACTCAGGTTTAGATTGAGACCACAATCGCAAAGAAGAATAGCCCGCTCCCAAATCATCTAATGCAATGGACAAACCCATCTCTTGATAATACTTTAAGGCTTTTAGTAACAACGCCTCATCAGTACTAGGGAACTGCTCTGTTAGCTCAATCACCACCTGGCTGCTATCTAATGCCAAATTCTCCATCAGCTTGAGTGTTTTACCTTTTACATGACTGACTTGTTCTAATGATTCAGGCGTTATATTTATAAACAATTTACCTGGCAATTTTTGCTGCACAAATCCCGTTGCTGCCCTCTCGCGGCACAGCGACTCAATTTCACTGAGCAGATTATACTGGCGTGCACTTTCGAACAGCCTACTTGGCGCATGTAAAGGGCTATCGGAAGGTCCGCGACTGAGTGCTTCATAAGCGAAAATCTCACCTGTATACTTATCGATGATGGGCTGATATAAACTCGTTATATCACCAGAGGATAAAATTCTATTCAACTCATTCAGCATCTGATTATTACCTATTTATGAAAACAAGCTAATTAAATGACAAAAAGATGACAGTTTAATGACACAACACTGTAATAAAGCCTAACAAATAAAATAATGCACTTTATAACAAACAGTTAAAGTAGAAAGTAGAAAGTAGAAAGTAGAAAGTAGAAAAGAGTAGATCAAATAATACATTGGGATTTATGGGCTAAATTTAATTAAAAAAATAGGTAAGATGGTTATACAAGGCAAACAATTATTCTCTTTATCAATTATCATTCAGCATCTGATTATTACCTATTTATGAAAACAAGCTAATTAAATGACAAAAAGATGACAGTTTAATGACACAACACTGTAATAAAGCCTAACAAATAAAATAATGTACTTTATAACAAACAGTTAAAGTAGAAAGTAGAAAGTAGAAAGTAGAAAGTAGAAAGTAAAAAAGAGTAGATCAAATAATACATTGGGATTTATGAGCTAAATTTAATTAAAAAAATAGGTAAGATGGTTATACAAGGCAAACAATTATTCTCTTTATCAATTATCATCCAGCATCTGATTATTACCTATTTAAGAAAACAAGCTAATTAAATGACAAAAAGATGACAGTTTAATGACACAACATCGTAATAAAGCCTAACAAATAAAATAATGTACTTTATAACAAACAGTTAAAGTAGAAAGTAGAAAAGAGTAGATCTAATAATACATTGGGATTTATGGGCTAAATTTAATTAAAAAAACAGATAGAATGCTTTATCTAAGGCAAACAATTGCTCTCTTTATCGATTAATTCACGATGATAAAAAAGAAAATTTATTTAAGAGGATTATCTAAAAGAGTTTTAGATTAGAAAGTGAATTAAAAGAATCTTTACAATCCCCTGTTTCCAGGGGGTGCAAAAATAAGTTGAGCTCGCCTATAAGCCGGGTTCTGTTGTAGACAGTCATTCATCTGGATAATATGTCGCCATATACCTCAAGCGATCTACCCGAACCCACCGCGGGCAGCGGCACATGGGTTCCTATTTGATCTTGCTCCGAGTGGGGTTTACCTTGCCACAACATGTTGCCATGTGTGCGGTGCGCTCTTACCGCACCCTTTCACCCTTACCGATATTCACTTCCTAAGAAATAAATAAAGGCGGTCTTCTCTCTGCTGCACTTGCCGTCGGCTTGCGCCGCCCAGACGTTATCTGGCACCCTGCCCTATGGAGCCCGGACTTTCCTCCCCTGCGTAAACGCAACAGCGACTGTCCGGCGAACTCAGGCGAGATATTAACAAAAAGCATATAGTGATGCTAGTAATATTACCGGTTAATCACAAAGCGTTTTAGTTTGATTAATATCTATTCAATATCGCTATAAATATCTAAACTTTGCGCTCTAACGCCTCCTGATAAAGGGCGTTCTTTTTCGCACCTGTTATCTTTGAAGCTAAAGCACACGCCTGTTTAACAGGCAGCTCTGTTAGCAGTAAATCTAAGATACGCAAAGTTTCTCTAGAAAAGCCCACCTCTTCTTTAGGCTCAACACCTGAGACCAATACCACAAACTCGCCTTTTTGCTGGTTGTGATCTTCTTTGACCCAACTGAGCAAATCTTTTAATTGCGCGCCATGTATCGTCTCAAACGTTTTAGTAAGTTCTCTTGCAATCACAACATAGCGCTGCTCACCTAAAATTTCACACATATCACTGAGTGAATCAACAATGCGATGTGTCGATTCATAAAAAATAACAGTGCGTGTCTCATCTATAATATTTTGCATCTCTTGTTTGCGCGCCAAGCTCTTTGCGGGCAAAAAACCTTCAAAGACAAAGTTATTAGATGCTAAACCCGCGGCACTCAATGCAGTAATAACAGCAGAGCATCCGGGTACCGGCACAACTTTAAAACCAGCTTCTCTTACTGCACGCACTAAAATAAAGCCGGGGTCAGAGATCAAGGGCGTTCCAGCGTCAGAGATCAAAGCAACTGACTCACCTGCTGATAACTTATTGATAATAGTTGTTACTCTTTGTCTTTCATTATGATCATGAACTGATATCATTGGTGTTTTAATGTTAAAATGAGACATTAAACGAGAGCTGTGGCGGGTATCTTCTGCGGCTATTAAAGCAACAGATTGTAGTACTTCTATTGCTCTGTGAGTAATATCACCCAGGTTTCCGATGGGTGTAGCGACCACATACAACAATGCATCTGACATTTTTTCAATCCTGATAGAGTTTAAATTTATATGATTAATTTAAAACGATTGGCGATAATAACGCTATTTGCCATTTTAGCAACCGCTTGTGGCACACTCCAGCCAAATAACAATGGTTCAAAGCCGACAGTACCAAAAGGCGCCACGCAAGATATTAATAATTACTTAGCGCAAGCAGCAAATGCATCACCAGATCAAGCAGCACAACTAAAGTTACAAGCAGCAAAGTTGATGTTATTACAACAACGCTTTAGCGAAGTAGCTAATCTACTTAGCAATATTAATTACTCTGGATTAAATACACAGCAACAGTTAGATTTCGCAGTAACTAAGGCAAGAGCGGCAATTGGCCTGAATGATGGTCAATCTGCCATCAACTTTTTAATAGCTATAAATACAGATGATGACATAAGCACTGTATTACTAAAAGACAAATATGCCACATTAGCTAACGCTTATGGATTAACTAACCAACTAGCAAACGAAGCAGTCGCCAGAGTCAATGAAAGCCAGTATATCACTGACACTGCTCAGCTTTTAGACAGCAATGAAACTATTTGGCAGCTTTTGAGTACTCTTGATTTATCTCAACTCAACAAAATTAATACAAAAAAAGATAACAGTTACACATTAAGAGGTTGGCTAGCCTTATTTATTGGTTTTAAAGAGACACCAAATAGCGAAAAAGTGGTTGCCAATGAATGGCAAAACAGATGGGCATCTCACAGTGCCGCTAGGTTCCAACCAGCCGCATTAGCCGCTTATCTGTCAAAAGAGCCATTAATCAATAGCCAATACAATTACCAACATGTCGTTGTCGCACTACCTAAAAGCGGCAAGTATGCAAAAGGCGCTGCAGCCATTTTAACTGGCATTAAATTAGCCTCTCAAAATACTAATAATAACGACGTACAAGTCAGCTATATTGACACTGCAATTCACAACAATGCCACTGCCATTTTAGCGCAGGCACAACTGCTCAACGCCGATGCTATTATCGGCCCCCTCGATAGAGATATTGTTTCCCAGTTTGCACAAATGCCTGCACTGCCTTTACCGGTACTTGCTCTAAATAGCACAGTGATTGGCAACAGCAACCTATATCAATTCTCCCTATCTAATGAAGACGAAGTCAGGGATGCTGCAAAAAGAGCATACAACGATGGTAAACGCAGCATGCTCGCACTGGTACCAAAAGGTGAGCAAGGTCAATTAGCCGCTAATATTTTCACTAACACTTTTAGCTCATTAGGTGGTCGTGTATTAACAACTGCTATATATGATACCAACGAGGGCAATGTAACCTCTGCTATCGCAGGCATGCTAAAACTTAACCAATCTAGAATAAGAGGACTGCAGCGCACTGTTAAAACAGCCCACCTTCGCAATGCTATTCGCAGAATGACTCGCAAAGATGCAGACGGCATATTCTTGTTTGCAAGTAAAAGAGACGCTTACCAAATTGGCCCAAGCTTGCTGTATTTCTATGCTGATCATCTACCGTTATACTCCACCTCTAAAATACACTCTGGTACAGTTAATCCAACCAGAGATATTGATCTTAATGGTATGATGTTTGGAGACTTACCTTGGGTGTTATTAGCAAGCAATAACAAACGTACTTTAGCAAAATCTGTTAGCAATACAGATACCAGACTAGGACGTCTATATGCGTTTGGTATTGATGCATTTAATCTTGCACCAAACCTATTCACCCTCGCCACTCAGCCACAAGCTACACTCAGTGGAGAAACAGGTGTGCTTTCTATCTCAGCTGATAATATGGTCGAAAAAACACTGAGCTGGGCTAAATTTAGCGATGGCGAACTGGTTAACCTACCCAGCAACTAGCACTCAGTTTTTATTTTTAAAGGGCCTGCCTCATACAGCTAGGCCCTTTAATCTAACTAGCCACTTTCATATTACACCCACACCAACCTTAGCCTCACTACCCTTGTCTTTTGATCATGCCTATAACGCTATTTAGCGCGATCCCCCACCTAGTCGTTACTAACAATCATTTAACACTTCTAGATCACAAGCTCAGCCTTTGAACCTATCACAGCAAGATAGCAGCTTTGCAATAATACTTTTGAGCACAGATTAAACATCGACTTTATACCAGGTACTCTACTGCTGTATTAGTACAATGAGGATTACTAATAAGCTATAGATCAGCGCGCATTTCGACCAGCTTATAGACTAACGTTTACATCTAGCATCTTTATCAATCACTCAAATATCAACACCAAGATTTATACAACTTTTTAGCATTGATCTATACAGTAATACTTTTTAATATCATTACTTATATAACAATTGGTCAACACCATGAACAACCAAGGAAAGGCAGCTGAACAAGCAGCATTACAATGGCTCACTGCCCAAAAAATGACATTAATTACTTGTAACTACCAGTGTCGCTTTGGCGAAATAGATTTAATTATGCTGCACGGCGATACCCTAGTATTTATCGAGGTTCGACTAAGGGCCAGTAACCGCTTTGGTGGCGCCGCGCTATCAGTCACCCAAGCTAAGCAGAGAAAAATAATTACCACTGCTAATCACTTTCTTATGTGCAATTCTAAATACAGCCTTCACAACTGTCGCTTTGATGTCCTAGCATTTGAAAGTAACACTGCAAAATTAAGTCCGATGTGGTATAAAGACGCCTTCAGACTTTAGGACACAATCGATGGAACTAGAAGATCGCATTGTCAATCAATTCCATAACACTATGGATATCAATGCTCACACCATAGAGCAGTATACGCCACTCATAGCCCATGCCAGTGAATTGATGCTCCACTGCTTATCGTCAGAGAAAAAAATTCTCTGTGTTGGTAATGGTGGCTCTGCAGCGCTAACGCAACATTTTAGTACACTATTACTCAACCGCTTTAGATCTGAGCGACCAGGCTTACCTGCCATTTGCTTAAGTTCACAAGCGAGTGCGATTACCGCCATCATTGAAGACATTAATTTTAGCGATATTTATTCAAAACAAATTAGCGCACTAGGCCAAGCCGGTGACATATTATTAATGGCAACAACGCATGGCAAATCAAGCAGCTTAGTACAAGCCATTCAAGCTGCACACGATCGTGAAATGGTTGTTATATTGTTAAACGGCGGTGATGGTGGTGATGTTACGGCACTTTTAAGACCCGAAGAGGTCGAAATATGCGTCCCATCTAACGACAGTATTTTAGTACATAATACTCAGTTACTGGTTTTACACTGTTTATGTGATCTAATCGATTATCAATTATTTGGAGCCCAATAAAATGAAAAATTTAAAGCTAGCCTCTTGTTTATTCCTAGCATTTACCGTTTCTGGCTGTGCCTCAATTGTCGGAAAAACAACAGATCAATCTATTTCTACCAGCCCAGGCTTAAGAAGCGCTGGCGCTTTAGTTGAAGATGAAATAATCGAAAACAAGATACTAGTTAATTTAACTCAAGGCTCTTTTGAAGTAAGAAATGCTCACATTAATACCGTCAGCTTTAATGGCAACGTACTGCTAGTAGGCCAAGTACCGACAGAGCAAGCTAAGCTAGAGGCACAAACAATCGCAGGCAGCACTCGTAGCGTGAAAAAGGTTCACAATGAACTACAAATCGCTGGGCCTACCTCACTATTAATCAGAAGCAATGACACCTACCTGACTAGCCGCGCTAAAATTAATTTATTAGCATCAAGCAATGCCAATGGCATTAGAGTCAAAGTCATTACCGAAAATGGTACGGTGTTCTTAATGGGCTTACTCACTAGAGATGAAGCTCACAATGCGACCGAAGAAATCAAGACGATTGCCGGTGTAAGAAAAATAGTTAAGGTATTTGAATATATCGATTAACACTGCTATAAAAAATTAGCACAAAAAAGGCCACTAAGGCCTTTTTTATTATCTATAAAACACTCTTTACTATTTAACTACCGTCAAGGTCGGACGCTTTGACTTAACCGGAGCAGGGTCAGTAGGGTCATTATCTGGCGAGTCAAAAAACTCAACACCGGGCTCCATGCCAAAACCCATACCCATTCCGCTTTCTTTGGCATAAATAGCAATAACAGCAACCATAGGAACAAAAACGTTCATCGGAACACCACCAAAGCGGGCATTAAAGCTAACCGAATGCTCAGAAAGCGATAAATTCTGTACGGCCGTTTCGTTGATATTTAAAACAATTTGCCCATCTGACACAAACTGTTCAGGCACTATCACGCCTTTAAATGTAGTATCAACAACGATATGCGGTGTGCACTGGTTATCAACCAACCATTCATACAAACCACGCAGTAGATAAGATCGACTAGGATTCACAACATCACCTTAAAAAAACAGATTAGATTATTCTATTGTACAAAAAAACCACAAGCATATTACCCAAACTCTAGATAATATTTAAATATATTAGACAAAAAAAGGGATGTAAACACATCCCTTCATCATTTAATATATTAGCTGTAGCTAAAATTAGAAGCGTAATTCTCTTTCATATTCTGAAAGTGCTTCTTGAAAAGCTTCTCTACTAAAGAGCCTTTCCATATATTCCAACAAATGCTCACACTGCTCCTCTGGTAACTCGATACCTAGAGAAGGCAGTCTCCATAAAATAGGAGCTATACAGCAATCAACCAAAGTAAATTCTTCACTCATGAAAAATTCTTTTTCAGCAAAAATTGGTGAAATAGTTACTAAGCTATCACGTAATTGCTTACGTGTTGCTTCCAACGTTTCAGCATTAAGCTTACCACTTAAAATTTGATCTACTAATGAACACCAATCTTTTTGGATACGGTGCATATATAGTCGGCTTTCAGCTCTTGCTACTGGATATACAGGCAACAATGGTGGATGAGGAAATCTCTCATCTAAATACTCCATCATTACATTTGGCTCGTATAATACCAGCTCACGATCAACTAATGTAGGAAGAGTATTATAAGGGTTTAGCGAGGCTAAATCTTCAGGAATACTGTCCACATCACAATCATTTATTTCTACTGCAACACTCTTTTCCGCTAATACAATACGTACACGGTGGCTGTAGTGATCTGACCCATCAGAATAAAAGGTCATGGAAGAACGTTTAGTCACAACTCCCATCGAAATTACCTCGTTAAATTTTTGCTAAAAAAACAAAATGAGCGCGACCAATTGGCCGCGCTCATATTAAGTCGAACAGTGTATCAAAAAACCAGCTTTCTCGATATTGCTATTAGTGAATATCGCGCCAGTATTCTTTTTTCAGTGCATAAGCAAAGAAGAAGAAGATAAATAAGAAGATAAGAACCTTCACACCCATCGCTTGTGACTGCTGAGTATGAGGAGCACCAATATAACTCATGAAGTTAACTAAATCATATATAGTTTTATCAAACTCTTTTTCGGTTAGCTTACCAGAGCCTTCAACTAAGCTATAACAACCACCAATTTCTAAACCTGTTAGGGTGTCGATTTGGGTTTCGTTTTCAGCAAGCTCATGAGCTGAACAATGTAATAACTGCTCACCTTGTAAGTAACCTAGTACATTTGGCATACCAACATCTTTAAACACAGCATTGTTCACACCCCATGGGCGCGAATCATCTTGATAGAAGCTGCGCAGATAAGTATAAACCCAATCCGAACCTTTTAACTTAGTTTCTAGCGTCAAATCAGGAGGCGCTGTACCAAACCACTTAGCCGCGCCTGCTTTAGGCATGGTGTTAGTAATTTGCTCACCTATTTTTTGATCGCCAAAAATTAAGTTTTGCTGTGCTAAGTCCAATGGAATACCAATATCTTCAGCTGTACGCTGATAGCGTTGGTACTTTAACGTATGACAACCTAAACAGTTATTTACATACGTTGTCATACCACGTTGCAAAGAAGCATGGTTACTAAAATCAACTTCTATTTTATCTAAATGCACACCGCCTTCTTCAGCTAGAGCACCAAATGAAAACAGACACATGGATAATGCGATAATAATTTTTTTCATTAGCCCGTCACCCTCTCTGGTACAGGTTTCGTTTTTTCCATTCTTGTATAGAAAGGCATACCAAAGAAATAGGCAAAGTAAATCCCTGTACAAATCTGTGCGAGCAATGTTCTACCAGGAGTTGATGCAACCACACCAAGATAACCTAATATACAAAAACAGATAGCAAAGACAACGATACCTACTTTACTCACCCAACCTTTATAGCGAATAGACTTAACTGGACTACGATCTAACCATGGCAACACAAACAAAATCGCTATAGCTGCACCCATCACTACCACACCTGGGAACTGAGAGGCCGCTATTGGTGGGATTGCACGCAACATTGCATAGAATGGGGTAAAATACCAAACCGGTGCTATATGAGGCGGTGTTTTTAATGGGTTAGCTGCTTCGTAGTTAGGTGCCTCTATAAAGTAGCCGCCACCTTCTGGGAAGAAGAAAACAATCGCACAAAACACAAACAAGAATACCACAACACCAACAATGTCTTTGACAGAGTAATAAGGGTGGAAAGGAATACCATCAAGCGGAATACCGTTCTCATCTTTCTTATCTTTTATCTCAACACCATCTGGATTGTTAGAACCAACTTCATGCAATGCAATGATATGCAATACCACTAAAGCAAGTAATACAATTGGTAGCGCAATAACATGTAACGCAAAGAAACGCGTTAGTGTGGCACCAGAGATCAAATAGTCACCGCGAATCCACTGTGCTAAATCAGGACCTACAAATGGAACCGCTTCAAATAGAGATACGATTACAGCTGCACCCCAATAAGACATTTGTCCCCATGGTAGCAGGTAGCCCATAAAAGCTTCAGCCATTAGCGCGACATAGATGACCATGCCGAAAATCCACACTAATTCACGTGGGTTACGATATGATCCGTAAAGCATGCCACGAAACATGTGCATATAAACGACAAAGAAAAACGCAGATGCACCTGTTGAATGCATATAGCGAATTAACCAACCATAGTCGACATCTCGCATAATATATTCTACTGATGCAAAAGCCCCCTCATTTGTTGGTGTATAACTCATTGTTAACCAGATACCCGTCAATATTTGGTTCACTAGCACAAGTAATGCTAAAGACCCGAAAAAGTACCAGAAGTTAAAGTTTTTAGGTGCATAATATTTTGATAAATGATCTTCCCATAACGCAGTTGCAGGGAAACGGTCATCTATCCAGCCCATGATGCCTGGGTTACCTTTATTTCTAGAGCCAGCCATTATGAATTCCCCTCAGGATCTAAACCAACCACTAAAATACTATCACTTTCGTAATAATGTGGTGGAATAACTAAATTTTTCGGTGCAGGAGAACCAGCAAATACACGACCAGATAGATCAAAACGAGAGCCATGGCAAGGACAGAAGAAGCCACCAACCCACTTTTCATCAAATGGCTGGGGCCCAACTTCAGGGCGATAGCTAGGTGAACAACCTAAATGTGTACAAATACCGACTATAACCGCAACATCTTCTCTAACAGCTCGAGCAGGTGTTGATGGGATATAGCTAGGCTGCTGTGGCAATTCTGAATTAGGATCAGAAAGACGATCACCAATTGTTTGTAACGCTGCAAGGGACTGCGAACTACGCTTGACTATCCAAACAGGCTTACCGCGCCACTCAATAATCATTTGCTGGCCATCTTCCAGCTTGCTGACATCCGCTTTTGCTGGAGCACCAGCAGCTCGGGCTTTGGCACTAGGATTCCAAGATCCTAGAAATGGAACAGCCACGCCAGCTGCACCTACTGCACCCATTGCAGAAGTAGCTCCAATTAAAAGACGCCGCCGGCCAACATTTACGCCGTTATCGGTCATCGTTATCTCGCTCATCAAGATTTCTCCCTCTCATAGCTGAATATGCACTTATCTACGCAAGTATCATTAAGCCACACTGTATTTACCAAATTAAAACAATATTTTAGTTATTCTAAATGTTAAAGAATATCCACTTTTATATCAAGGTTAATTGACAGTATAGCTCAGGAATTAGTTAAAATATGATTAAGGTCAATACATTAGATACCAACCTTAGTTACAACTAACAACAGACAAAAAAAAACGCCCGGAACCACTGAGGCAACGAACGTTTTTTTTGTAATACTTGCTGCCAATAAAGGCAGCAGTATATTAACGCTTAGAGAACTGAGGACGTTTACGCGCTTTGCGTAGACCAACCTTCTTACGTTCAACTTCACGAGCGTCACGTGTTACGAAACCTGCTTTACGCAATTCTGGACGTAAAGTTTCATCGTATTCCATAAGTGCACGAGTAACGCCGTGGCGAATCGCACCAGCTTGACCAAACTCACCGCCGCCTTTAACAGTAACAAACACATCAAATTTCTCTAATGTTGATGTTAATTCTAATGGCTGACGAACGATCATACGAGCTGTTTCACGACCGAAATAAACTTCGATAGCACGATCATTAACTGTGATAGCACCTGTACCTGGACGCAAAAATACGCGAGCAGTAGATGTTTTACGACGACCTGTACCGTAATACTGAGTAGCTGACATATCTACTTCTCCTTATAAATTCAATTCTTGAGGCTGCTGAGCCGCATGTGGATGTTCAGCACCAGCGTATACTTTAAGTTTAGTATACATAGCACGACCTAGTGGGCCTTTTGGTAACATGCCTTTAACAGCAAGCTCGATAACACGCTCAGGATAGTTATTGATCATGATTTCGAAGTTAGCTTGCTTAAGACCGCCTGGATAACCAGTGTGACGGTAGTAAATTTTGCCTTGACGCTTGTTACCAGTGACATGAACTTTTTGCGCGTTAACAACAACGATATAATCGCCAGTGTCAGCGTGTGGAGTGTATTCTGCTTTATGCTTACCGCGTAAACGACGTGCAATTTCGGTAGCCATACGACCCAGAGTTTTGCCCTCTGCGTCTATTACATACCAGTCGCGTTTAATTTCGGCTGGCTTAGCAACAAAAGTTTTCATCTTTGTTCGCCTTCGTTAATTTTAAATCTAGCTCACAGATCTGATTAAAATCTCGCCTGCTACTGATTTAACTTATAATTATTCGTTATTTAACTAACAATTTAGCCAAATAACATCGAACCTCAAATCGAGGAGCGCGAATAATACATGACTTCTCGATAAAACAACAGTCCAAACATCAAATATTTTATCTATTTAATGAGATTAAGCTTTATGCGCTTTTGCTAGGTACTCATGGGACTGCATTTCTAATAACCGGCTCTTTGTTCGCTCAATTTCAAACGACAATTTACCTTCAGTATAAATCTCAAAAATAGGCACCGCAGCTGAGAGTATCAGTTTCACTCCACTATCATAAAACTCATCAACTAAGTTGATAAAACGTCTGGCCGCATCGTCATTTTCCCTACCTAATTGCGGCACATTAGAAACCAGCACTGCATGATATATTTTCGCTAACTCAATATAGTCATTTTGCGAACGCGCACCCAGGCAAATAGCTTCAAAATCAAACCACACAACATCTTCACAGCAGCGTCTTGAAATAATTTGACGGCCATTGACTTCAATAGCTTCGCACTCAACCACTTCGTTTAAATCAGGTGCTAAATTTTCAAAGCTGCTATTTAAACTGACATCAGCCGCCGCACCTAGTGGTGAGTAATACAACTGCGCCTGCTCTAACACGCGTAATCGATAATCGACACCGCCATCAACATTGACAATCTCAGTGTGCTCTTTCAACAACGCTATCGCCGGCAAAAAACGCGCACGCTGTAAGCCATTAAGGTACAAACCATCAGGCACAATGTTTGACGTTGCCACCAGCGACACACCTTGGGCAAAAAGCCTTTCAAACAAACCACCTAGAATCATAGCATCGGTAATATCGGAGACGAAGAACTCATCAAAGCAAATGATACAAGATTCTTGTGCATATTTTTTGGCAATAATATCCAGCGGGTCTTTTTGTCCAACCAACCCATTTAAATCAGCATGTACCCGCTGCATAAACCGATGGAAATGTGTTCTATTTTTGCGAGCAAATGGTAAGCTTTCAAAAAAAGTATCCATTAGATAGGTTTTACCACGACCCACGCCACCCCAAAAATACAAACCTTTCACCGGTGCTTTAGGCTTTTCTTTGCTAAAAAACCGACTAAACATACCCACTTTAGGTTGCTCTGCTTGATCTTTTACCAAATCATCATATAAGCGCTGCAGGTGCTTTACAGCAACCTCTTGCGAAGCGTCGTAAGAAAAATCATCACGCTGTAAATCTTGTTGGTATCGAGCCAAAGGAGGTAAAGCTGAAGAAGAAGACATATTAAAAAATGACTACCTTAATATTTATGTGAGAGTTCAGCCTAAGACAACACATCATTTGTTAACTTGCACTCAGGCTTAACAGAAAAAGTTGGAAATCAAAAAACTTAATACTAAAAATTAAGCGCGCACTTTACTCCGCAAACACACAATGTGCAAGGCCAGAGACAGCCAGACACTTAAGCAATAATGATCGTCACACTAGCTGCTGCGTATTATTAACATTGATTAAGCGCTTGGATTGCTCTGTAGTCAATTGTACATGACAAGTTTCATGCTGTTGGTACCAGCCTTGCACAGAACGCTTACCCGAGCGTAAATACTGCGTCAAACTTAGCGCCAAACCAACAGGTATAATGGCATGTAGCGGGTGAACAAATTCACCATCAGACAATGCGATTATGGCATCTGGGTTAGCTTTAGCACTAACAATTAACAGATTAATCTCTTCAACACTAAGCAGCGGTGTATCACAGGGAATAACCAGCAAATGCTCACTTTCAGCAACAGCTAATGCAGCATGCACTCCCGCTAAAGGCCCCAAGTATCCACCCATCTGATCTGCAACCACTTTGCCCGCCAATTTCTGATAGACATCATGATTGCGATTACAACTGATAATCACATCATCAGAGCAGCCACTAACCACATCAACAGCCCGATCTATCATTGTGCGACCATCAAATAAGGCTAACCCCTTATCAACCCCACCCATTCGCGTTGCCTTACCGCCCGCTAGCACCAAAGCTGATATTTTCATCACCACGCACCTGCTAAAACACTAATTACAACACGATACATTATTTACAAACTCAATCTCTTGTTTTGCAGGCTGGATCTGCAGAAGGCATCACCATTTCAACGAAATTACATGGCTTGTGACGCACATCTAACTGCTGGCAAATTATTTTTTGCCATGCAGTACGACAAGCGTTAGGAGAACCTGGCATACAAAAAATAACTTTGCGATTAGCCACCCCGGCAACTGCTCTAGATTGAATAGTAGAGGTGCCTATATCTTGATAGGAAATACTGCGAAACAACTCACCATAGCCATCAATCTCTTTATCGAACAATGGAATCATCGCCTCAGGCGTACTGTCTCTGGATGTAAAGCCGGTACCACCGGTTATCAAAATAGCATGCACATCACTATCCGCGATCCAATTTGATGCACAAGCGCGTAACTTATATACGTCATCTATCACAATAGCTCTTTTGACTACAGCGTGCCCCGCCTGCTCTACTTCTTGCTGTAATAAGTCTCCAGAACTGTCTGTCTGTGCAGTTCTTGTATCTGATACCGTTAAAATCGCAATATTGATCGCTCTGAATTCAACCTCTTTCTTAGAATGTGCCATATCACTACCTGTTGTTGCTATTATTAACCAAAGCGGTAAAGCTAACCACCTACACAACGCGCTCTGTATCTTTTATGCACTAGCACGCTTAAAACAAACATGCTTTATAAAGCAATAACCTACAACATTCAATTAACAGCCATTGATTTATTGATACAAACCGTTAAGCAACTCACTTACCGGCTCTAACGCCATCATCTTTTGATAGTGCTGATGCACTTTCTTGAATTGAGACCCATCGACACCATCACCCGCTAACCAGCGAGTTATAACAAACAAGTATATATCAGAGAGGGTAAATACATCACCATGTAGCCACGGACCTACAAACCAGTGATCTTCAATTAAAGCAAATTGAGCTATGAGATTAGCAGGCACTTTACGGGCCATTTCCTGCATCGCCTGCTCACTATCAACCCAACGCTCTGCCCTTCTCATGTGAGCATGAGTCACGTGTACCGTGGAGCTCAAATAGCTATTAAAAGAATCAACTCTCGCCTGCATTAACGCCGGCAAATCAACACTGTCTTTTAATAGACAATCATCAGCCAAATCAAGCGTCAGAATATAGCGAAGCAATGCCGACGCCTCTGTGATAACAACCGGGCTCTCACCTTGCTCTTCTACTATTAGCGCCGGCACACGAGCTAGTGGATTGATCGCCAAGTACTCAATACTTTTTTGCTGCGCCTGAGAAAAATCAACAGCGATACTGGTGAAATCGACAGCCGACATCAGCAGTGCGATATGTGGCGCTAACGCAACACTACCAGGCGAGTAATAATATGTTAATTTCATCTAACCTCCTCTTTATACAACGCCCGACACAGCGCTTGCTATATGCACAATACAAACAACAAACCATCAATAATATCTTTAATGGTTATAGTTGAGCAACACACTTGCAGCTTATTTAACTTAGTGCAAACAGTATAAAACTAATCTCTAGAGCTCGCCTCTATTCTATGGATACTTAAATCAGCACCTTGAAACTCTTGCTCTTCTGTCAAACGCAGCCCGGCAACCACTTTAACCGCACAATAAATCAGATAACCGCCAATGAAAGCGATAGTAATACCACCAACACTACCTACTAACTGTGACATAAAGCTAACACCGCCCATACCACCTAACCCTTGTAAGCCAAAAATACCCGCAGCTATACCGCCCCACAAACCACAGACACCGTGCAGCGGCCAAACACCTAAAACGTCATCAATTTTCCACTTGTTTTGCTGCACGATAAACAGCCAAACAAACAATGTACCAGCTATAGCCCCGGTTGCCAACGCACCTAAAGGATGCATTACATCAGAACCTGCACACACTGCCACTAAGCCAGCAAGCGGGCCATTGTGAATAAAGCCTGGGTCATTTTTACCAAAGACAAGCGCTGCAACAATACCGCCTACCATCGCCATTAAAGTATTCATTGCCACTAAACCAGAAATACCCGTCACCGTTTGAGCGGACATCACATTAAAACCAAACCAGCCGATAGACAACAACCAAGCACCTAAGGCGAGAAAGGGGATATTAGATGGCGGGAAAGCAACTAAGCGACCATTGCGGTAACGCCCTTTTCGATTGCCCAACAACAAAACAGCCGCTAGCGCAATCCAACCACCGACACCGTGCACTACAATCGAGCCTGCAAAATCATGAAACGGCGCTGAGAATGTTGCCTCAAGCCAAGCCTGAATTCCCCAATTACCATTCCAAGCGATACCCTCTATCAC
Source organism: Gammaproteobacteria bacterium AS21 (assembly GCA_038900335.1). Classification (GTDB taxonomy): domain Bacteria; phylum Pseudomonadota; class Gammaproteobacteria; order Pseudomonadales; family Balneatricaceae; genus Rs1. The sequence continues at coordinate 20,150 of JBBMRB010000025.1, forward strand.
TGGATACAACAAAGCCACACATACAGAGGCAGCGGTTAATGCGGGCCAAAACTTTGCACGCTCTGCAATCCCCCCCGATATAATAGCGGGAATAGCCGCGGCAAAGGTCATTAAAAAGAAAAACTTAACCAAAGCATAACCGCTCGCCTGAGATAGCGTTTGTGCGTCCATAAAAAAATTTATGTCATAGGCAATCCAATAGCCAATAAACAGATAAACCAACGCTGAGAACGCAAAATCTGTAATAATTTTTACCAGCGCGTTAACTTGGTTTTTGTAGCGCACGGTACCTACTTCTAAAAAAGCAAAGCCTGCATGCATGGCAAATACCATGATCGCTCCAAATAAAATAAAGAACGTATTAGTCCCTTGCACTAAACTATCAACTGCTACTGTTAAATTTTCCACGTGTACTCCAAAATAATATGCACCAAAACATCAACCCAAAACATCAAAAAGCACCAAAATGACGCATATTTAACGATTTTTTGCGTTTTATTGTTATTTTTTAAAAACTGTACAATTCAGAGCAAATTTTGCGCCAAAATAAATCAAAACCACGCACCAAAGCACAAACCTTGCCTCATTCTAGTTATCTTTGTTTATTAGGTTTGGTACTAAACACTAATATTTTGGCTAATTTAAAAGCGTGTTATAGACACCTGCAGCTAGTCTATATATGCTGCGTTAAAAAATTAAACAGGTAATAATATGTCAGTCCATCTATGGTTACGTGCCGAAACAAAGCCAATGGAAGAGCGCACAGCGCTTCCACCACATCATGCTAAGCAATTACTTGATCACGGTTTTAAAATTACCGTTGAGCATTGCAGCCAAAGAATTTTTGACATAAACAGCTATCAACAGGTCGGTTGCGTTATTGCTGATGCCCACAGCTGGCAAACTAAAGCCCCTAGCGATGCGATTATTCTTGGACTAAAAGAATTCAGCTCTGAAGAAACATTCCCACTAACACATCGTCACATTCAATTTGCGCATGCTTATAAAGAACAGAGCGGCTGGCAAAACGTACTCTCTCGATTCACCCGTGGTAATGGCACTTTATATGACATCGAATATTTAGTCGATGAGCAAGGTAAACGTGTATCTGCTTTTGGTTACTGGGCGGGTTACAGCGGCTGTGCGGTTGCTATTATGACTTGGATAGCGAAACAGCAAGGCACTACGCTGGGCGCATTGCACTCATATACTGATAGAGATGCGATGATTGCAGTGTTGAAATCACAACTGAGTACGCTTACAGCAAAACCTAATATTATTATTATCGGTGCAAAAGGCCGCTGTGGTTCAGGTGCGCTCGATTTAGCCAACGCTCTCAATGTCGATGTTACACCTTGGGATGCAGCAGAAACCGCTAAAGGCGGCCCATTTACAGAAATTCTCGATCACAGTATTTTTGTTAATTGCGTCTTTATTCAACACAGCATCCCACCTTTTATCACCAAAGAGATGCTAGCGAAGAAAGAAGGCAAACTTAGTGTTATATGCGATGTAAGCTGTGATCCTTTTGGCGAATACAACCCATTGCCAATTTACAGCCAATGCACTGATTTTGACAATCCAAGTATCGTGTTAGAGAACAGCGCTGATGTCAGCCTTGTTGCCATTGATCACCTACCTTCCCTACTACCAAAAGAGAGCAGCGAAGATTTTTGCAATCAGTTATTAGCGACTCTTAAGGCGATAGACAAAATAGAGGAAGGGGTCTGGGGCACAGCGAAGAATACTTTCTTGCAAAAGACAGCACTAATTAATTAGCAACACTAAGAACAGCTGCCAACGTTGACAGCTGTTCTTTTATCTAACGTACAGTCCAGCTCTTAAAACAGATGCGCTGTAGCTAATTTTCTTTTTAATTCCGATACCTACTACACATGCTCTTCATTAAAATAGTGCTTGAGCACTTTAATCGTATTTACAATATCACTACACCCTGCCTGCTCACGTATTGAGTGCATTGCAAACTGTGGCACACCTATATCCAGTGTTTTCACACCTAGCTCTGTTGCCGTGATTGGCCCAATAGTACTACCACACGCCATATCAGCACGAACCACAAACGACTGTACCGGCACATTGACCTTCGCAGCAAACTGCTTAAACATAGCACTGGTTATGTCATTAGACGCATAGCGCTGATTGGCATTTACTTTGATGACGGGCCCTGCATTTAATATCGGGCCATGATTAGCATCATGCTTGTCAACGAAATTAGGGTGCACGCCATGGGCATTATCTGCTGAGATCATCATAGAGTTAGCAATCATAATATCAAACTGCTCGTTAGTGCTGGTTAACCTTTTCAGCACCTGCTCTAACATAGGCCCTTGTGCACCAGCTGCTGAAGCACTGCCGACCTCTTCATGATCATTGCTAACGAACAACACCCCGTGCTGCGAATCACTATTAAGCAATGCCTGCAATCCCATAAAACAACTCAATAAATTATCAAGCCTGGCAGAGGCAAAAAGCTCATCATGAAAACCTATACTCGCAGGAGCCTGCACATCATAAAAACTGAGATCAAAATCCAACACTTGCTTGACTGCCACATCATCACTGAGCAGTTTATCTTTTAAAATATCTTTAAGCAGTATTGGCTCTTTATTATCGGTTTGCCAATTTTTTAGCTGACCAATAATAGGCGTCACCATCGTTTGCGCATTGATGTCCATACCACTGTTCGCTTCACGATTTAAATGGATCGCCAAACTGGGTATTATCGCAATTGCTTTATCAAAATTAACAAGGCGCGAGACAACCTTATCATCGTCATCAAGAAAAGAGACTCGACCAGCCAGCGATAAATCCCTATCAAACCACGGTGCCAACAACACACCACCGTATACCTGTACACCTAATTGTAAATAACCTTTACTGACAATATCAGGATTTGGCTTAACTTTTAAACAAGGCGAGTCAGTATGCGCACCGACCATCCTAAAACCAGATGATTCTAGCGGTTTATCAGCAGGCATTTGCCAGGCAACGATACTCGATCCATTGCGAGTGGTGTAATACTTGCCAGCAGGCTTAACATGCCAAGCGCACTTCTCATCTAAATACAAAAAGCCTACTTGCTCTAGCTGCCTTGCCATTTCTTGCACTGCATGAAAAGGCGTTACTGCCGCTTGAATAAAAGAAATCAATTGCTTTATAACCGCTGCTTGCTGCACTTTTAGGCTGTGCGTCGTATTTCTATCATTACTTGTCATCTAGTTCATCTCGCTCTTCTTTCAATATGTCTAATAATTCTATTTCAAATATTAAAGCTGAATTTGCTGCAATTAGCTCTGTCGGACTCTTCGCACCATAAGCTAACTGAGCGGGCAAGTAAATTCGCCAATGCCCGCCTACTTTCATTTTTAATAATGCTTCGCGCCAGCCCTTAACAACCCTGTTTAATGGAAATTGTGACGACTGACCACGATCATACGAGCTATCAAAGACCTGGCCATCAACTAGGCTTCCTTTATAATGCACTTGCACGATATCAATAATTTCAGGGCGCTTACCAACTCCTTCTTTGATCACTTCATACTGCAAACCAGAGGCTGTCGTTATGACGCCTTCACGCTGCTTATTCTCAAGTAAGAATGCATCACCAATTTTTCTATTTTCATCATTTAACGCTTTTTCTATTAGATTTGCTCGAAACGCTTGCTCCTCTTTATCCTCAGCACAGGCAAGCAGGAAAAAACATAGCGTGCACAGCGTGAAATAACGAATTATATTTTTGTAGCTAAACCACAGACACTCAACACACTGATTTGCTAAACCCATGTGATTTGGAACACTTTTTTTATACAAGACAACACCTTAAACATAAACAACAATTCAGAAAAAACCATTTTGACAGCTTTTTTACACACTCTTCAACAACAAACAAAGCATGGCAAACACTATTTTACTAGCACTAAAATCAGATACCACAAGCAGAGCTAGTTGACTGCTGTTTATTATGAGCAAAGCGAGAATAATAGCTAGTCATCTAGCAAAGGTTTCAACTAAAGACAGCAACAAATTCTACTTTATTGGAGCACAGTGACATTATTATAGAAACAGCAGCGACAGCTTTAACCACCGAGTACCAATACAATTAAATACGTTATCAATTTTACAATATTATTAACTGCAGCTACACTCATTTAATAAAATTTGAACTTACAAATAAATATTATCTCTATAGCTATACACATGCTTGATCAGGCTATTAAAGGTTAAGTAATGTAAGTAAAGCTGGCCAATTGACTAACGACAGTGGTAATAATTAAAAATATAGTGAACACGACCAATAAAAACATTAGCAAGTACATATTGTTATGTTATCGTTTGGTAATGTACGAAGCTTATAGTTAATTTGGTTGTTAATTTCATTAAGTACGCGGTTTCTATCCAGCAGAATATACGTGTTCAATTTTTAAGCACATCAATACAGAAGATGCATATATATGAATAAATTTGTAACATTAGCGCTGACACCTTTCTTTTTTTTCCCTCTACTTAACTCAACAGCAGTCTATTCTGCTGAAAAACTACTGGTCGCAGAAAAAATCCACCAATCAACTATCAACGAGATAGTAAAATCGCTGAGCAAAACGCATTACAACAAAATAGCGATTAACGATGATTTATCCAGTAAGTTACTAGACAGCTACATCAGTTCACTAGACCCAACACGCAGTTATTTTTATCAATCGGATATTAAAGAATTTGAAGCACTACGCTACAAGCTAGATGACGAGCTCAAAGCAAACCGCGCTGCTAGCGGATATTTTATTTATAATCGATTTCAGCAAAGAGCACTAGAACGGGTTGACTATGCTATAGATCGTTTAAGCTCGAGCGAGCCTTTTATTTATACCCTTAACGAGAGCTTTGAAACTAATAGAGAAGACTCCCCATGGGTAACTAGTAAAGAAGCGATGAACGATCTATGGAGGAAACGCTTAAAAAGCACTTTGTTAAATTTAACGTTAGAAGATACCTCTAACGAAGAGGCAAAAGAAAAACTAAGCAAGCGCTATAAAAACCAACTCACTAGATTAGAACAAACTAACAGTGAAGATGTGTTTCAGGTTTACATGAACAACCTCACCCGTCTTTACGATCCTCACACTGCTTATTTCTCACCGCGCAACTCTGAAAACTTCAAGATCAATATGAGCTTATCTCTGCAGGGCATCGGTGCAGTACTACAGACAGAGGACGAATTCACTAAAATTGTCAGATTAGTACCATCAGGCCCCGCTGACAAAACAGGAAAACTAAAAGCGAACGATCGAATTGTCGGCGTCGGCCAAGGAGTAAACAAGGAAATTGAAGATATTGTTGGCTGGAGACTGGACGATGTCGTACAAAAAATTCGCGGCGCTAAAGGTACGCAAGTACGCCTAGAAGTGATCGGTAACGACGGCAAAGCCAAAGAGAAAAAGACCGTACTCATCACTCGCGATCAAGTAAAACTAGAAGATCAAGCAGCGCAAAAGCAAATTATCAACACCACTGTCGATGGCAAAAATTATAAAATAGGGGTCATAGAAGTCCCGACATTTTATATCGATTTTGCAGCTGCGCAACGTGGCGATGATGATTACAAAAGCACCACGCGCGATGTTAAAAAGCTCATTGAAGAGCTCAAACAAGAAGATATTGACGGCTTAGTCATGGATTTACGCGATAATGGCGGCGGCGCATTACAAGAAGCCAACCAGCTTGCCGGTTTATTTTTAAGACTTGGCGCAACAGTACAAATAAAATACGCTAACGGTAGCGTCGCCCCATTATATGACAGAGATCCCGATATTGCCTACACAGGCCCGTTAGCTGTCATCGTTAATCGCCAAAGCGCCTCTGCATCTGAAATTTTTGCTGGCGCGATACAAGATCATCATCGCGGAGTGATTATTGGCAACCAAACTTTTGGTAAAGGCACGGTACAAACTTTAAGCCCACTAAAACATGGTCAGCTAAAACTAACTAACGCCAAATTTTATCGAATCTCTGGTGAGAGCACACAAAACAAAGGCGTCATGCCTGATGTCGCCTTCCCTGACCTTATCGATAAAGATGAATATGGTGAAAGCGCACTTGATCACGCACTTCCTTGGGATACTGTTAGAGCAGTCAAAGGTTTTAGTGAATTGGATTTAGATAGCTTATTTGCGAAATTGAGAAGTAAGTATCAAAAACGCACGGCAAAGCTCGCTGATTTTAATTTCATGAAAGATAAAATTGCGCATAATGAGAAAATCAGAAAAAACACTATCGTCTCCTTAAATAAAGAGCAGTACAAAAAGACATTGGCGACGGAGAAAAAATGGCTCGTAGACGCTGAAAACAAGCGCAGAAAATCAACTAATCAGCCTTTTATATCAACAATTGAAGAATTAGAGGATAGCCTGGAAAAAGACAAACTTGGCCGCCCTATTACCGCTGAGTCAAAGGCTATTTTAAAAGAGAGTGTGCGAGTACTAATTGATTTAAAAACACTACTTCAATCTAACAGTTAAAGGTTATATACAAGTATTATGAGTAAAAAAAACAAGCCAATAGCTATTGCATCTACTGTTCTTATTCTTATTTTACTTGCAGGCGGAGGTTACTTCGCCTTTACCAAACTGCAAGCGCAAACTGACAAGAACACCAAAGACCTAGCAACTGCTGGCGATGTACTGGTCGGTGACTCCTTTTCGACAGAAACTGAAGCTAACCCTGAATTGGAACAGCCGACATTTAATAAAAACCTGCCTCCTTCAAGGAAAATTGTCAATTCATTGCAACAAGACAACACTAAATTGAGCGTTGAAATTATTCGTTTAAAGGAGACTATCAGCCAATTAAACGAAGAAATTAATGTTTTAGAAGAATACAAAGAAGTTAATGAGCGCTTCGCACCCAAAAGATTAAAAGATGAAATGGTAGACATTGAAAATCAAGTGAAAGCTTTTCTACTGGCATCTGAAGATGCCGAACGCTTTAGTGTAGTACAAATAGAAATAATGGCCGCCGCGAGCGCACTAGAATACAAAGAATACGTAACCCGCAACAGATTAATGGTCACTACAGCGCAAAGAGCAAAAGTTGCCGCTGAGTTTTTACCGGGCTACTCTTTTTGCATCGGTGACGGTATTGCCCTAGCGGCTAACAACACAGCTGAGTTCAACCTTGTCGCCGCTAAATTCAGAGGAGTCGAAAACCTATTTTTACCTAAGAATTTAAAAGAAGATTTAGCTTCAGTCGTGACCCCCTGCCAGAACACGTTACGCAGGCAATTAGATGACGATATAGAACAGAGTAAAGCTGAAAATTTAGTTCGCCAATAAACGAGCCCACTATAAAAATAGCGGCTTTAAACCGCTATAAAAAAACACAACCGCTTTGCAGTAACACCCCTCCTTTGCTCAGTCTTTTACTGCCATATAGAGTAAAGAGCTTTGCTGTTCATCTTTTTATACTGTATAATGCTGCCTCCATATTCTAGGAAAAGGGCATTTACCAGCCTTTAGTATGTTTATTTTCCTTATAATCTGACCCTATGTTGCTGGTGATATAGGTTATGTGCTCGGACACTCAACTATTTTTAATAAAATATTGATGCCGCGGCCCAAAAATAGGACATTTTCATGAGCGAAAGCTTTGCTGAACTGTTTGAAGAATCCCTTCTTACACTTGATATGAAAGCCGGTACTTTAGTGACTGGTGAAGTTGTTGACATCGATAACGATTGGGTAACTGTACACGCTGGACTTAAGTCTGAAGCTGTAATACCTCGCATTCAGTTTGTAAACGATGCTGGCGAACTAGAAATTCAAATCGGTGATAGCGTTAAAGTATCTCTAGAAGCAGTTGAAGACGGCTTCGGTGAGACTAAACTTTCTCGCGAAAAAGCGAAACGCGCAGAAGCTTGGGAAGTATTACAAGCTAAATTTGACGCTGAAGAAACTGTACAAGGTTTCATCAACGGTAAAGTTAAAGGCGGTTTCACTGTTAACGTTAATAACATTCAAGGCTTCCTACCAGGTTCTTTGGTAGATGTTCGCCCAGTACGTGACGTTGATCATTTAGAAGGTCAGACATTAGACTTCAAACTAATCAAGCTTGATCCTAAACGCAACAACATCGTTGTTTCTCGTCGTGCTGTACTTCAAGAAGCTAACAGCGCACAACGTGATGAGATTCTAGCATCTCTAGAAGAAGGCCAAACAGCTAAAGGTTTCGTTAAGAACCTTACTAACTATGGCGCATTCATCGATCTAGGCGGTGTTGACGGTCTACTACATATCACTGATATGGCGTGGAAGCGTATTTCTCACCCGAGCGAAATGCTTAACCCTGGTGATGAAATCTCAGTTAAAATCATTAAGTTCGACAAAGATTCAGGTCGTATCTCTCTTGGTCTTAAGCAACTTTCTGAAGATCCATGGGAAGCAATCAAAAAACGCTACCCTTCAGGCTCTAAAACACAAGCTAAAATCACTAATCTTACTGATTACGGCTGCTTCGCTTCAATCGAAGACGGTGTTGAAGGTCTTGTTCACGTTTCAGAAATGTCTTGGACTAACAAAAACATCCACCCATCTAAAGTTGTACAGATCGGTGAATCTTTAGAAGTTATGATCTTAGATGTTGACGAAGAGCGTCGTCGTATTTCTCTAGGTATTAAACAGTGCACAGTTAACCCTTGGACTGCTTTCTCTGAAAAATATGCAACTAACGACAAAGTATCTGGTTCTATCAAAACAATCACTGATTTCGGTATCTTCGTTGGTCTAGAAAATGATCTAGACGGCCTAGTACACATGTCTGACATCAGCTGGGAAGGCGATCCAGAAGCTTCTCTACGTGAATACAAGAAAGGTGATAATGTTGAAGCTATCATCCTATCTATTGACGCAGAAAAAGAGCGTATCTCTCTTGGTATCAAGCAAATGGATAGCGATCCATTCGCTGAATACGTTACTACTAACGATAAGAATGCTATCGTTACTGGTACTGTTAAAGCTGTTGACGCTAAAGGCGCAACCATCGAGCTTGCTGAAGGCATCGAAGGTTACCTTAAAGTTGCAGAAATCAGTGTAGAGCGTATCGAAGATGCAACAACAGCACTGAAAGTTGGTGAAACTGTTGAATCTAAGATCACTAACATTGATCGTCGTAACCGTAGCATCACTCTTTCTGTTAAAGCGAAAGATCAAGCTGACGAGAAAGCAGCTATTGCAGCTGTACGTAACGTTGAAGTTAAGACTGCCGGTCCTACAACTATCGGTGACTTAATCAAAGCGCAAATGGCTAATAAAGACTAGTCTTTGACTAATCTAAGTTAGACACAAAAAAGCCAGCATATGCTGGCTTTTTTATATCTTCACAAAACGTCTATACAACCTTAAACAAACTATTTAGCCTATCTAATTACAGCAGTACGTAATCAATCAGCTGATCTTCGTTTATCTCTTTATCAGTCACTTCGTAATAACTCAACACTGAGGCATTGGCCTTAATCACTGAATCTGACTGACCAGTTACCAGCGGGTGCCAATGCGGCAGCTCTTTACCTTCGTTAATCAAACGATAACTACAGGTCGGTGGCAACCAATGGAACTCATCAACATCTTGCTGGCGTAATTTGACACAATTAGGCACTAACTGACTGCGCTCTTCATATTGCGTACAATAACAATTCGATTTATCTAACAAATGACAAACAACTGATGTGTAGTACACTTTCAGTGTTTCTTCATCTTCCACTTTTTGCAAACAACACAGCGCACAGCCATCACAAAGTGATTCCCATTCACTGTCTGTCATTTGCGCAAGCGTTTTACGGCGCCAGAAAACCTCTTGCGCCATATTATCTTACACCTGTCGTTGGACGATCATTATGAAGATCCAACATATAATCCTCTTTCGGCGGCGGCATTTGCAAATAGAACCCTTGCTTGGCCAGTGACTCTAACAGCAACTTAGTATCCACTCTTGCCAATTGACGATCAGCTTTTAACGGCATATCCATTACATGCAATGCTGTACCAAAGATGGTCATCAACGCATCAGGCACCTTAGTTAATTTATTCGCTTTTTCGACGTATAAATACATCTCATCTTTTTTCGAACTTTTATATATTGATATAATTTTCATCTAATACTTCTTTTTTAATAACACTATCTGTTAAGGCAAACCTACTAGCTATCACCCACATGCGACAGCTAGACCGTTAATCAAACTGCTTAAGGTAAGCCAGTATATCATCTGCAAGATATTTAGCTCGCCAACCCTGCAAACTCTCAGGTAAGCGATACTCTCCGAACATTTCCTTAGTGCGCACTAACGCTTCAAGGTCTTTTTTCTTAAGCACTATCTCGCTAGAGACACCCTGCTCTTGAGCAAAGCGCTGCCCTAGCTGCTTAATCTTTCTAAGACGTTTATTCCACTGCGGATCAATAGGCTTGGTAATCGCCTCAACAGGTCCTTTTTCAATTAAATCAGTTTTTGCCTGCTCTAAAATAGCAAGAATCTGCTCGCCATCTTCTTTGATATGCTTAGCTCGCATATCATCTACCTGGCTTAACTGTGCTATCGATTGCGGCCACTGATTAATAATAGATAAAATACTTTGGTTTTTTAGCACCCAATTTCTAGGCAGATTACGCTTTCGACACTCAATCTCACGCCAGCGAGACAGTGACTTTAATGCCACCAGCTTATAATCAGCAATGTTCCACATTTGACTAAAGCGCAGATAGTAATTTTCACAATCAGCCTCATCATCCACTTTTACATATTTGGCCAAGCTTCTTACGCTATCTTCCAAGAACCAGGTATAGCACTCTTGGTTAGCCATTTGTTGGATTTGCTGCTGACAAACCTCAATCAAATAAGCAACATCTAATGCTGCGTATAACTCTTGCTTCTTAGTTAGTGGGCGCTGCAACCAATTTGAGGTCGTCTCAGCTTTACCAATGCGGATATCTAACACTTGCTCCAGCATACGCTGCAGACCCATGGTAAAACCCCACCCCAGATAAGCGCCTGCAATTTGGGTATCAAACAATGGCTGTGGCACGACACCTAACAGCTGCTGAAAAAGCTCTAAATCTTCACTACCCGCATGAATAATTTTTAGCACGCTAGCATCTTGAAACAAATCAATTATCGGCGTGTAATCGCTAATAGTTAATGGATCAATTAAGCAACAATGCTTGTCATCACCCACTTGAATTAAACCAGCGATAGGATAATAAGTATCCACTCGCTGAAATTCGGTATCTATTGCTATCATCGGTAATGACTGCCAATGCTGGCAATACTGCGCTAGCAGCTCATTACTATTAATATGTATTGGTTCAAGCGCGCTTTTTTCTAATACTCGCCAATCAAAAGCATTTGTTTGCATATACAACCTAGTCTATTTGAGTAATACAAAATATGTATTATTAAAGTCAGGAGACAATTAAGTGAAATTAAACATTTGCTTAATTAAATAGCTCTACGCCCTGAAAACGCATGAGCCAATGTACCACCATCAACGTACTCAAGCTCACCACCAACTGGCACACCGTGAGCGATACGTGATATTTTTAACGGCAAATCACGCAATTGACCAGCAATAAAGTGAGCCGTAGCCTCACCCTCAACTGTTGGGTTCGTCGCCAAGATAAGCTCTTCTATCGGCTCATCTACAATGCGCTGTAACAATTGCGCTATACCGATATCTTCTGGACCAATACCATCCAGTGGTGACAAGTGACCACCAAGCACAAAGTATTGCCCATTATATCCACCTGTTTGCTCTACCGCTAACACATCCATTGGCGTTTCAACCACACACATAATCATATCACTTCGAGATTTATCGGCGCAAAGAGGACAAATATCAGTCTCACTTAATGTCGAGCAAGACTGACACCGACCTAGAAGCGTCACTGACTGCTCTAACACTTTTGCCAATAAAAGTGCGGCGTCTGGCTCTCGCTCTAACAGATGAAAAGCCATGCGCTGCGCCGATTTAGGCCCAACACCTGGCAGGCAACGCAAAGCGTTAATTAACTGCTGAATTAACGGTGATAGCGACATTTAGAACGGCATCTGAAAGCCTGGTGGTAATCCCATGCCCCCAGCCATTTTACCCATTTCATCTTTTGAGTATTTTTCTACTTTACGCACAGCATCGTTTAAAGCCGCTGCAATTAAATCTTCTAAAATTTCTTTATCTTCGCTCATTAGACTAGCGTCGATATCAACATTCTTAACATCGTGACGACCATTCATCACAACTTTAACGAGACCGGCACCTGATTCACCAAATACTTCAGCTTTAGCTAGCTCTTCTTGTGCCTTTTGCATTTTTGTTTGCATTTCTTGCGCTTGCTTCATCAAGCCTTCCATTCCACCTTTCATCATAACGTTCTATCTACCTCTATATCTTGAATATTAATCGATTGGCATAATTGATGAGCGATCAATCTGCGCCGAAAACGCAGCAACTATTTGTTGCACTACGCCATCTGCTTGAAAGCTATCTATCGCCTGTCTTAATCTTTTTGCTCGCAGTTGCTCAAAGCACTGCCAAGGTGTTTCTCGCGTGCTGTTTTCACTATCAAATCCGACAGTGATTGGCTGCGAGAAATAACGACTCAAACTACTTTGAATTCGCTCTTTCTGAGTTTCATCCAACACGTTCTTCTGTACTTGAGAAACATTAAAGTGAATACTATTACCCTCGATACTCTCTAGCGATAAGTTCTCGGCAATATGAGCAGTCATGCCCGTAAAACCAAGCGCTCCTACCAGTGCAGGCCACACCTCTAATGTAAAATCATTAAAATCAGTAATGGCGGCATCGAGCATATGGCTAATATTAATCTGCGTTGTCGCACTGTATATTTCAGCAGCAGACCCATTATTTTTTACCAGTGCTTTATCATTAACTAGTGAAGAGGAATTAGAAGCAGAGTTCTGTTCTGAAAATGCGCCTTCGTTTGACAAAGACTGGTATTCACGCAAAGAATCCTGAGCGCTGCTAGTTAACTGATCAGCCTGCGCATCATCTTCCCAAGGCGCAGGGTCATTATCGACAACAACCTGCTGCTCAGGCGCCGCTATTTCAACTGGCTTTTGCTGAACCGTATCTGTTACTTGAGAGCGAGCGCTGACACTATCTTTTACCGCTGTAATCTCTTGCTCAACAGCTTGAGTAGCTAATGAACTCTCATCACTCACCACATCTAAAGGCTTTGTTTCTGTAACGGGTACTGCAATACCTGATACAGCAATACTTGCTTCATTATTGAGAGCTGTATTATTTAATTCACCTTTAGCTCGCTCAACAGGGCTTGAATTATCCACTGCTTGATCAACGCCATTGTTATTAATACGGCTATCGACACGGCTATCAATACGATCAGCAACAACATCACTAGTTGTCGCTATTTGATCCGTATTTATTTCATTTTTTTTTTGCTCTTCAGCATATTGTTGCTGTCTACTCACGACCTCATCAGCTAGTGACTCTTTCGCAACATTTCCCGTAACACCTGCTTCAACATTGACATCAGCGTCAACAACACTATTGCTTAGTGTTGGTATCGGCTCAAGGTTGGCGCTGGTTGCAGGGCGAAATGCCAGCATGCGCATTAACGTCATTTCCAAACCTTCACGCGCATCGGGAACGTAAGGTAAATCCTTTCTACCCATCAGTGCTATCTGGTAAAACAGCTGTACATCTTCAGCGCTAAGCAAGCTTGCTAACTCAATGACTTGTTGCTTATCACCTAGGCTATTATCTAACGCTGCAGGCACCGTTTGAGCGATAGCAATGCGATGCAACAAACTAATTAAATCACCTAATACTGTGAAATAATCAGGGGAGAACTGTGCTAGATTTTCAACATTTTGCAATAAATCAACACCATCTCTATTAACCAATGCAGATATTATTTTATAAACTAATTGCAGATCTATCGATCCGAGCATAACGCGCACGTCATTCTCATCAACTTTACCTGCGCCAAAGGCTATCGCCTGGTCAGTTAAACTGAGCGCATCGCGCATTGAACCATCAGCAGATCGAGCTAATAGCCACAGTGCAGACTCATCATAAGCAATCGTCTCTTGTGTTAAAACATGCGCTAAATGCTCTACAATTTTTAGCGGTATCATGTTCTTTAAATTAAATTGCAGGCAGCGTGACAATACTGTTACTGGTAGTTTTTGCGGATCAGTGGTTGCCAATAAGAATTTGACGTGTGCAGGGGGCTCTTCCAATGTTTTAAGCAACGCATTAAATGAGCTTTTTGATAACATGTGAACTTCATCTATTAAATAGACTTTAAAGCGGCCACGTGATGGTGCGTATTGGACGTTTTCTAATAACTCACGCGTATCTTCAACTTTTGTTCGCGATGCAGCATCGACCTCTATCAGATCAACAAAACGCCCCTCTGATATTTCAACACACGCACTACACTGACCACAAGGCACAGAAGATACGCCCTGCTCACAATTGAGCGCCTTGGCAAACAGGCGGGCGATAGATGTTTTACCCACCCCTCTTGTGCCGGTAAACAAGTATGCATGATGTAAGCGATTATCATCTAAAGCATTAACCAGTGCTTTGAGGACATGTTCCTGCCCTACCATTTCAGTAAACTGTTTTGGCCGCCATTTTCTGGCGAGCACTTGATAACTCATAAAATCAACACACCTATTGAAACATCAAACTGTTCTGGAATTAAAGCTTTAAACAGGCTCTAAAATATAACCGCTATGCTAACGTTTACGCTCGAAATTGTCCAAGATTAGATCATCCACACAATAAAAAGAGACGTGGGTAAAAGCCATATTTAACGTTTTAATTAATCGGGTAACTGAACAGACAAATCAAGTGCCTGTATTTTTGCCAGCGATTTAATTCTAAAATTTTCTCGCGTTTTGCTACCCTTAGGCTTCGTCATGAAATACAACAAAGAGCTAGCAAGCTCTGGAGCCAATTGCTGCTCATCAGCCCAGTTAATAATAAACTGGCTTAATGTTGCATCCTGTTTATTAACGATTGCAGGTACACTAGGCTTGTCTAGTGGATCACCCTTTCGAAACCTGCGACACATAATCTGATAATGATATTCAAATACCGGAAAACTGGTTTTTTCCTGTTGCGAGCGCAGCTCAAACCAACCTGTAGCCTGCCCAGCATGATAAATCGTCGGGTGACTCCACTTGTGTTTACTTGGCTGCTGAGCGTGAAAACAAGCCTCACGATAAGCAGGCCTTACATCCACCATACCCATCGCACCGTTTAGGTTGTCAAGTATCACTATGAATTCTGAAATACTCGGCGCCCAGGCCAAGGTCTCTTTACTTACCGTCACTGCAGCAACTAATTCATTTTCAGAGTACTCTGCCAAACTCATGGCCCACTCACGCTTGGCAATACGCATTTCTGATTCTGTTTCAAAACTGCTTTTAAATTTATGGCCGTAAATCGCCATAAAACGAGTAAACACCATATTTATTAACGACTTGGTGCGCTGCGATATTTCTCTAGATGAGCTTTGAGAGCCATCAGCTTGGTACTCATTACTACCAGTTGGTGTCGTGGATGTCCATGATGGCTGCTGTGATGCGCTTACGCTTTTCTCTAGTATCTCTTTGGCTGTTTTCATTGCTAAAACCCGTTTTCTTAGGAGAATTATTTACTGAGCTATCGCTAGTTTGTGAATTGCTTTGTTTTTGCACCCAAGCGCGCTTAACCCAAGCGAGATATTTTTGATCCCAACCACCAATACTTTCTTTTTTATGTTTATCACAATAAAACAGAATAAACTCATCTAAATAACTATCGGCAAATTCTTGCGATATATTGTTACGCTCCAATGTTTTATAAAACATTTTTGATGGACGCCAATTCATCGTCATACCCTGCAGCTGTCTATTTAAAACTTCCTGCTGCTCAAAAATATTTTGCAGGGCATCATTTGATCTTTTTTTCCAGCCCGTACTGCCACCAAAACTTGGCGCTGGGCCTTTATTCTTAAGGGTATTACCATTATTAGTGACTGCAGTATTACTGTTTAATATGCTGTTATTTATGGTGCTGTTATGTTCAGCACTGTAATTTGCTGTGTTTTGACTGACAGAGTTATTATTTAAAGAGCTGCTAAGAACACTGCTGTTGCTTGAGCTACTCTCATTTAAAGTTGTATTATGTAGAGCAGACGTCGCTGCATCTTGTCTTCGCGGTAACGGCCTAACTGGCGGCGCTGGCGGCACATCATAAACAGGTAATACTTGCATACTTTCATTGAGTTGTTCAAGGTCTGTACTATTATCAGCATAAGAGCGCGATTGCTGATCACTACGCTGCTCTCGCTCATTGTGCTCAGTAGCGCTATCACGCCATTGCTTGTCTTGCTCGTAACGAGTACCAGTGTTGTTAATGGCATCCGTTGTGCCGCGCTCATCACTAGAGCTCTGTTTAACAGCTAACTTATTAATATACACATCACCTTGATGATACTCTATTGCAAACAATTGCTGCTCAGCCAGTGATTGTGATAACACTTGCAGTTCATCGCTCTGCCAAAAATCAGTGACAGACAACCATTTTTTTAACCCTATGACTACTTGCTCGCCCTCTTGGTTATCAAGCCAAGACTCACGAAATAATTGATAACAAATACCATAAAGTAAAGAAACTTCAACGCCATAGCGCTTAGCAAGAGATGGATAGATGAACAGCGGCGTTTCCGGAAAACTCATGGAACCTCGATTTTTAACAATGAATGCGTAGAGTGACAACCTGATTTTTAATCAGAAAACTCTCTATTAGCGATTTTAAAACAGTGACTTTTGATCTTAACAGTATTAATAATGAGCCTAGCCATTTAATATATTAACACTCATTAGTGACGATAGCGGTATAATAATGACCAGCTTACCGACATCTAAAAACAGCCCTATAAGCTGGCATCATTAAAACACAATACAACGAGCCTAATGAGCGTGACGCACTATAAGATAAAACATTTCGAACTGGCTATTTTACACTTAAACTAGGTGGTTTTACTACTGCTAGCATCACTATTTCGCAAAGCGAAATCAAGACAACAGGCAAAATATTTAACATCATGAAAAGCTTACAAAAACGTCATTTAATTGAAATTATGCTATTAAGAATACTGTTACTAACAGCCTTTATTCTACTCATTTCAGGGGTGATAACTCCCGTGATGACCATTACTAAACTGGTCTTTATGGAAAATAGTTTCTCTATTCTCTCTGGTTTGAGGGACTTGTTTATTCAGCAACATTACATGTTATTTTTATTAATTCTGATCTTAAGTATTATTCTGCCCTTCATTAAAATTTTATTACTCGCCTGGGCACTACAAGTAAAAAATAATGAAGGCAAACTGAAGAAGCTAATCGAAATGATACACCACTATGGCCGCTGGGCCATGTTAGATGTACTAGTTGTAGCACTATTACTGGTCGCTGTGAAGCTTGGAGCAATAGCCAGTGTGGAGATACATTTAGGGCTGTATTTCTTTGCAGCGGCTGTACTTATTACAATGTGGGTAACACATCGCACCTTAAAAATAGTCCAGTAATCTTTGATACTGGCCGCCAGCCCTTTTTTATAAAATTATTTACGATAGCCTATTAGCGTTAAGGGCAACAAAAGCCGAGCAAGGCTACGCCTTGCTCTTTCTGATACGTCTTAATATATCGGTGATAACAGCCAAATAAATGCCAAAAAATATTAGCGCCACCCCACCTAGATGAAACAGGTGTAACCTTTCATTCAAAAAGATACTCGCTAAAATAGTACCAAATACAGGCATTAAATGAATAAACAAACTGGCCTTAGCAGGACCTACCTGAGCAACCCCTTTGTTCCAAAACAAGTAAGATAACAGCGAGGGAAACACAGCAAGATAAAGTACAGATATCACAATATCCTGATCAACATTAATGGCAGTTACTTTGCCTTGACCAAGTTCCATCAAGGTAAACGGCAGTATAAACAAACTACCAACCAGCATATTTGCTGATAAGAAACTTAATCCTGTAATCTCAGCAGGCTTATAACGCAGCAATACAGTGTAGATAGTCCAACTCAACACCCCACACAATATCCATAAATCACCTCGGTTTAAGTGCAAGTCAAACAGGGCAGCCAAATTGCCTTCACTAATAATGACTAACACCCCAATGCATGATGAGCACACACCTATTAACTGTTTTGTCGATAAAAAATCCCGATAAAAGACAGCCCCTAGTATTAACACTAAAATAGGAATAGCGGATTGCAACAGTGCCGCATTCGTTGCTGTTGTCGTTTGCACGCCTAAATAAATAAAACTGTTGAACATAGCAACGCCAAACAGCGACAGTACACAGACGACTTTCCAGTGTTTAAGTATTTGCTTTCTCTCTTTAATTAACGATTGATAAGCAAAAGGTAGCAGGATCAAAAAGGCTAAACCCCAGCGCAAGCTCGCCATAGTAAACGGCGGCAAAATATCAACCAGGGAGCGCGCTAACACAAAGTTACCCGCCCAAAACAGCACCGTAAGCACCAACAACAAATATGCCATAAACCCACCCAAACATCTGTATAACGAACAATTTTACTGTTCTTATTTACTAAAATCGTTAAACAACAAAAGGGGCACAAAGCCCCTTTTATCAACTAGATTCACTGAAAAATAGTGACCTAAATGACTACCCTACATTTTGAGCAATAATTTTTTGCCACATTTCAGGGCCTGTAGTATGCACAGACTCGCCATTAACATCAACTGCAACAGTCACCGGCATATCTTTGACTTCAAACTCATAGATAGCCTCCATACCCATTTCCTCAAACGCTAATACTTTAGAGCCAACAATTGCTTTAGACACAAGATAAGCCGCACCGCCGACAGCCATCAAGTACACGGCTTTATTATCTTTAATTGCTTCAATAGCAATAGGGCCACGTTCAGATTTACCAATCATCCCCAGCAAACCGGTGCTCTCTAGAATTTGACGTGTAAATTTATCCATACGTGTCGCAGTAGTCGGACCTGCAGGACCTACAACTTCACCCGCGACAGGATCAACAGGACCTACGTAATAAATAAAACGCCCTTTTAGATCAACAGGTAACTCTTCACCTCTATCTAACATTTCGATCATGCGCTTGTGCGCGGCATCACGACCTGTCAGCATTTTACCGTTTAATAATACCGTTTCGCCCACTTTCCAGTCTTTAACATCTTCTGGGGTAATTTCATCTAAATTGACACGACGCGTACTATCACCTACTTCAAAACTCACTTCAGGCCAATCATCTAAGTTTGGCGGCGTTAATTGCGCTGGGCCGCTGCCATCTAGCACAAAATGAGTGTGACGCGTTGCCGCACAGTTTGGAATCATACAAACAGGTAGTGAGGCCGCATGGGTTGGGTAATCCATAATTTTAACATCTAAAATTGTGGTCAAACCGCCTAGCCCCTGTGCGCCAATACCTAATTTATTAACCGCATCCATGATTTCAAGGCGTAGCTCTTCAGTCCTATTTTGCGGACCTCTCTCACGCAACTCATGAATATCAATTGAACCCATTAAAGACTCTTTCGCCATAACAGCTGCTTTCTCAGCAGTACCGCCAATACCTATCCCCAACATTCCAGGTGGGCACCAACCTGCCCCCATAGTCGGGATAGTTTTAACCACCCAATCCACAATGCTATCTGATGGGTTTAACATCACCATTTTAGATTTGTTCTCAGAGCCACCACCTTTTGCAGCCACTTGAATATCGACCGTATCACCCTCTACTATTTCATAGTGAATAACGGCTGGTGTATTATCTTTAGTGTTTGTTCTAGCGCCTGCTGGGTCAGCTAGAATAGATGCACGCAATACATTATCTGGATGTAAATACGCTCTACTCACACCTTCGTTAATCATGTCAGTTAATGACATATCGGCATCCCAAGTTACGTTCATACCCACTTTAACGAAAACAGTAACAATACCGGTATCTTGACATATAGGGCGACGCCCTTGTGCACACATTCTTGAGTTAATCAGCATTTGCGCCATGGCATCACGCGCCGCTGGGTTTTCCTCTTTTAAATAGGCTTCATGTAAAGATTTGATAAAATCTAACGGATGGTAATAAGAAATAAATTGCAGTGCATCAGCAACACTACTAATCACATCATCTTGACGGATTACAGACATAACAGGGCTCCATTACAGGTTCTTACTTATGAATATCGCTATATTGCGATTTAGTCTTTTTACGCCATACAAGGGCATAAACTACTTAATAAACAGTTGCTGCAAGTATACACAAGTTATGCGATAGCTTATCGCTGATATTATTATATAAGTATAAAAAACCAGAATTAGTTGTAAAAAGAATGATTTTATAAAGCCACATTGCTACAATTTTAGTAGCACTAAAATAATTAGATACTAGATCCAACACAACCGTTGATACTTACCCACTTCAGTGATAATAATGTGAGCAATAAATTTACCAAACTACCAATGCCCGGCACCAAGGTTCGAGGTTCGAAAACGGGCAAACCGATTATGGCCTTACTCGATTTACTAGGGCGCACTTGGTCGTTAGGTATCATCTGGCACCTCAATACAGCCCCCGCTACCTTTCGTGAACTACAAGATCGCTGTGAGCAAATATCACCGAGCTTATTAAATACTCGGCTTAAAGAGTTAAAATCATTGTCGATCATCACCACCAATGAGCAGGGCTATACTTTAACCGAACAGGGCCGGCATTTATTCGACATTATCTCCCCGCTTGGGCAGTGGTCAAAGTCTTGGGCACAACAAATAATTAACACCGAACACAACAAAACAATTGATAAAACAATCAAGAACACCATGGATAGCAAGCAATGAGCCCATTAATGTACTGCGCAACACCTTTAGATAGATGTTCCAATGAAAGGAAAAACAAACATTGGCTAAAACAGCAATTTAATAATGAAAGCACGCTGTTCTGCCTAATGTATGAGGGCAAGAATTTATTTAGCCAAGGTGATAGCCACCAGCCTATTTTTGTCAGTGCCCAGCAACTGCCTGCATTTAGTTTAAACAGCTGTATTTTTTTAGGTAGAGAAGAGCAGCGTGCTATTTTCACCATTAATTGCGCTAAATTTAGTGATGATGATGTTGCAGCTATTAGCAAGCTAGGCCAATGGCTATCACTAAGGGATGCAATAACCACCTACAACCCCCAGCAAGCGGCAACTCTGGCGTTAGCCAAAGCACTTATTCACTGGCACAGTGTTAATTTGTATTGCAGTAAATGCGGTAGTCACTCGCAATCGGTTGATGCAGGCCACGCCAGAAAATGCACCAACAACCAATGTCGCAACATAAGCTTTCCACGCACTGACCCAGCCGTTATTATGCTGGTAGAAAAAATGTTCGATGATGGTGTAGCAAGGTGCTTACTCGCCAGGCAAGAAAGCTGGCCTAAAGGTATGTTTTCAACATTGGCAGGCTTTGTTGACCCTGGTGAAACCATTGAACAAACCGTGATTAGAGAGGTACTGGAAGAAAGTAATATCCAGGTCATCAACCCGCAATACATTAGATCACAACCCTGGCCATTTCCAGCCTCTGTGATGTTAGGCTTTACCGCGACAGCGATTAATGAAGACATCGATATTAGCCAAGATGATTTACATGATGCCCAGTGGTTTTCACGTGATGATTTAGCAAACTTTGCCACTAAAGAAGAAATTTTAGCTGAAGATTATGCCGGCTATAGAATCAGCAGCGCGGACTCTATTTCCAGTTATTTGATTACAGCATGGAAGAATAGAGAAATTGGCCAATGCTAATGAGCATAGCGACTACAAGGACATGATATGCAACAAAGTTTTAATATGGGCAAAATAGAGTGGCTGATGCTACTAACATTATCACTACTGTGGGGCTCATCATTTATCAACATCAAAATATCGCTGGTTGAAATCCCACCCATCACCTTGGTTTTTTTGCGCCTGTGTATCGCCTTTTCTGCGTTGTTATTATGGTGCTTACTGCGTCAAAAAAAGCTGGGCTTAAGCTATAAGAACCATCTGATTATTATGCTCGGTGGCCTGTTATCGTGTGCCATACCTTTTTCACTGTTTAGTTGGGGCCAGCAGTATGTACCCACTAGTATTGGTGCTATTTTTAATGGCTGCGTGCCCTTTTTTACTGCTTTTTTAGTACATTTTTGGATAGGCGGCTCCGAGCGAATGTCTTGGCGCAAAGCGATCGGCTTACTGGTCGGTTTACTCGGTATCATCGTTATTATTGGCTTTAATAACCTAACGGCATTAGAGCCGACTAACATCGGTCAGCTCGCCATGATATTGGCATGTTTTTTCTATGCTTTTAGTAGTATTTATTTCCAAAAATTTATCCCCAATACTTTAGATAAAACCGTTGTCACGACTTTTACACTGTTTTGGGGAGCGCTGTGCATCTCTTTTGTCAGCCTAAGCTTAGATGGCTTACCAAGCTTGAATTACAGTGCAAATGTTTGGTTATCACTGAGCTTATTATCGCTATTTTCAACCGCTCTTGCTTACATCATACTCTTTAGATTATTAAAGCGAGCGGGGCCTAGTAACACCTCACTCAATACTTTTATCATTCCAGTGGTTGGCATTATTATCGGCATCACCTTTTTAGGTGAGCAATTGCGAATGCAGGATATTATTGGTGTCGTGTTAATTTTTACAGGTGTCGCTATTATCCAAAACATTAGCAAACTTATTATGCGTTTAGCCAAACAATAGCGCATAAACTGCCACTAAAAACTCAAGCGCACTGCAATATAGAGCGCTTAAACACGCTCAAAGTGTTATTCATGTTGAGCGTACTAGCGATAGCTTAGGTTTTGCTATCGAGAAACTGGCTCGTTTATATTAGTAATTTTGTTTTGAGCATCAAACTCAACGTGTAAATTACCGATGTGCATTAAGTTATCAATATACACTTTGCCATTGGCGATAAAGGCCTCATAAAGCACACCTCTATCATTTGCCAACACCGATTTTAACTGCTCTTTTTGAGCTGTATTTAAAGCATTAGAGACAAAGTCGTTAATACACTCGTACTGGCTTTCTCGCTCTTGAGAGCAACGCAGAAAAGCATTAGTGTTATCAATACGCTGATTCTCTTGTGTACTTAGATTAGCTTTATTGGTCATCGCTATTTTGACGTCAACATGCTCGATGATAGACAGTGATGTCAGCGTGGTTGAACGCGCCAAATAATCAGGGTGGGATATGTGCAGTGTTTTCTTTGTCGGAAAAACACCACTAACCGGCAGTGTAATTAACGACTCCCCCTCTTTTTCTATTTCAAATTCACCCTGCTGATCACTAGTCACATTATTTACGATTGAGCTATTCAATGTTGCATTAGTAATGGTTGCAGCGCTGATCGGTCGCCCGTTATCGCCATCAATGATTGTTCCACTAATGTGTGAAAAGATATATTTTTCACTACAACCTGCAAGCAACAATAGCGATAGCATAGCTAAAAGAAATTTAGATGATTTCATTGCAATAACTCTCCATGTACTCACTTAAGCCTGATAAAACACATTAAATACTTAGCACTACATCTATTAGGTGATACAGCACGATTATTTAATATTAGCGTATATTAGTAAATACGCGTAATGATACTCGTGAACTTGGCTAAGATTAACAAACAAAGAAAAAGATAGACTGGTTTAAGCGAGGGCGGGGCTAAATACGGACTTATGATTAGAGTATAAGTCCGTCTATATCTACCAAATAGAGCCTACAAAAGTAGACACCTATTAAAGTAGCAGTTTACAAATATAGAACCTAAGGCTCGATAGGGAATGCAGCTAACGTATTTTTAGTCATACGTTTAGCTAAGCGCATCACCTGGCAGCTATAACCAAACTCGTTATCATACCAAATGTAGATAACGCAGCTCTTACCACCTTCAGCAATAGTCGCTAGTGCATCAACAGTACCGGCAGCACGTGAACCAACAAAATCAGTTGATACCGCTTCTGGCGAGATACTGTAGCCAATTTGCTTTTGTAAACTTGAATGAAGTGCTGAATTACGTAGGAAATCGTTTAGCTCTTCGCGGTTAGTCTCTTTACCTAAATTAAGATTCAAAATAGCAATAGAGACATTTGGAGTCGGTACGCGAATAGAGTTACCCGTCAACTTACCTTCCATTTGTGGCAACGCTTTAGACACTGCTTTAGCAGCACCTGTTTCAGTTATTACCATGTTTAACGTAGCAGCACGTCCACGGCGATCGCCTTTATGGTAATTATCAATCAGGTTTTGATCATTGGTAAATGAGTGAATAGTTTCAACGTGACCGTTTTCAATACCGTACTCATCACACATTGCTTTTAACACAGGGGTGATTGCGTTTGTGGTGCAAGACGCCGCCGATACAATAGTATCCTCTTCAAGTACATCGTCTTGGTTAACACCCATAACAATGTTCTTGATACCTTTACCTGGCGCTGTTAATAATACTTTTTTAGCACCTGGGCATTTTAAATGTAAGCTTAAACCCGCTTCATCACGCCACATACCTGTATTATCAATAATCAACGCATCATTAATACCATACTGAGTATAGTCAACTTCATCGGGGCTTGATGCAAAGATGATTTTGATCATATTACCATTGGCAATTAACGCATGGTTTTCGTTATCAACTGCGATGTTGCCTTTAAAAGCACCGTGCACAGAGTCGCGACGAAGTAAGCTGGCACGCTTTTCTAAGTCAAATTCAGCTTTACCCTTGCGTACAACAATCGCACTTAAACGCATACCGCTACTACCGCTGGTTTGTTCAATCAACAACCTTGCAAGTAAACGGCCTATTCTTCCAAATCCATATAATACAACGTCTGTTGCTTTATCAGCATTATCAGACTCACCATCTTTAAGCTCTTGTTGCAAATACGCTTTAAGATCTGATTCTTTATCTTGCATACGAAAGTTAACAGCTAATTTGCCGATATCAACATGCGCATTCTTTATTTTTAGCTCAGCCAGTACTTCTAAAACAGGATATGTGTCTTCAACTGTTAATTCGGTACCTTCAATTTGACGACCAAAGCGGTGTGCTTTTAAAATATCTATGACAGAACGTTTGACTAACAAACGACCAAAAACGGAAGTTTCAACATTATTATCACGAAATAAAACACCGATTAATGGGACCATTTTTTCGGTTAAGGCTTCACGTTGTGTCCATGCTGAAAAAACTTGCTCTCGACTCACAATACTCTCCAATAAGTTTGGTATAGTTATTTATCTGGTTTAGCTAATTTATATTTTATGGATTTAAAACTGTTAGAACCCGCCTCTTTGGCCCCTACTATTATGTTATAAACTTATACAAAAACCTTATAACAACATAGGAAAACTAACCCTTTCAAACGATTACCTTGCCTATTCATTAACAGTAGAAAAACAATAATACGACGTTTACAAACGCGTATTTAGATTTGTAATTCGAACCCTAATCAAACTGCTCAATTAGTGTTCGCATTATGCTTATTTATGGTGCGTTGGGCAAACGAAAACCCCTTGAATTAAACTTAATTTTATTTAACCTATTTAACTGCTGATTTTAGTACTCGATGTATCTAAAATAGCAGCGCTAATTCTTTTTATGACGTATGGAGACCTCCGTGGCAAAATCTGATTTTATATTACCTAGTAAAAACGGCGAAACAAAATGGCTAGGTGGTGTCGAAGAGGCAGGTGCAGGTTGGTTCATCGCACAAGCGGCAAAAGAGCAGCAAGGATTAAGTGTGGTTATCTGTAAAGATACCAACACCGCACAGACACTAGAGAGTGAAATTCGCTTTTTCTCAGCAGATCAACCGATAGAAATACTACCCTTTCCCGATTGGGAAACACTGGCATATGATAATTTCTCACCACACCAAGATATTATCTCTACCCGTTTGACTACCTTGCACCAACTGCCGCTGATCAAACAAGGCATTATAATTGTCCCTGTTAGCACATTTATGCACCGCATTGTGCCCCATCAATTTTTAGTCGCTAACACCTTATTACTATCAAAAGGCCAAACGATTGATGTCGACAAACTACGTACCCAATTGGTACAAGCAGGCTACAATGCGGTCGATAATGTCTACTCACATGGCGAGTTTGCGATGCGCGGCTCAATTATTGATCTTTTCCCAATGGGCAGTAAACACCCTTTTAGAATTGATTTGTTCGATGATGAAATCGATAGTTTACGTACCTTTGATGCCGATACCCAACGCTCCATAGAACAGATAGAGCAAATCAGATTACTGCCCGCGCGTGAATTCCCGCTAACGGAATCAGCAATAAGAACATTTAAAAGCAAATGGCGAGAGCGCTTTGATGTCACCCCAAAAAGCTGCCCTACTTATCAAGATGTCAGCAATGGTTTTGCACCAGCGGGGATCGAATATTACCTGCCGTTATTTTTTGAAGAAACCAGCACTTTATTTGACTACTTACCAGCAGATGCACTGATTATCAGTGAAGGCGCACTAGAGCCTAAAAGCCACGAGTTCTGGAAAGATGTTTACAGCCGCTATGAAGAGCGCCGCCACGATATAGAAAGGCCGATACTAGAGCCAAGCGAGTTATTTTTAAACAGCAATGATTTTATGCGCAACCTCAAAGCGTTTCGCAAACTACAATACAGCCAAGAGTCACTCTCTGGTGCTGGTAAAACGAACCTGCCGTGCCAAGCGACGGCTATATTGGGCATCAATGCCCAAAGCAGCACACCGCTAGCCGCACTATCAAAACATATTAGCGAAAATCCGCGCAGCCGCTTCCTATTTTGTGCAGAGTCCGCAGGGCGACGTGAAGCATTAATAGAACTGCTTGCTCGTATTAAATTAAAGCTGAACATTCTCGACTCATGGCAGCAATTTGTTGATAGCTCAGAGCAGTTCAACATTGTTATCTTCCCGTTAAGTCGCGGTTTAAGCACTAAAAAATGGGAAGTGATTAGTGAATCACAACTATTTGGCCACCAAGTATTTCAACAGCGCAGACGCAGCAAAGAAAAAAACCAATCTGATCTTGTCGTCAAAAACCTAACCGAGCTACAAATCAACTCACCGGTGGTTCATCTTGATCACGGTGTTGGCCGCTACCTCGGTTTAGAAACAATCACCATCGACAACCAAACCAATGAATTTGTGAAACTGTGTTACGCCAACGATGCCACACTTTATGTCCCAGTTGCCAACTTGCACTTAATTAGCCGCTATTCAGGCACCAGTGACGAAATGGCACCGCTGCACCGCCTAGGTACTGAGCAATGGAGCAAAGCACGCCAAAAAGCGGCAGAGAAAGTACGCGATACCGCAGCAGAACTACTCAGCATTTATGCCAGACGCGCCGCCAGAAAAGGCTTTGCCTTTGATAAACCCGCTTTGGATTACCAACGCTTTAGCGCCAACTTCCCCTTTGAAGAAACACCAGATCAGGCAATGGCCATAGAATCGGTTATTCGCGATATGACCGCCTCACAACCAATGGATAGGCTAGTGTGTGGTGATGTAGGTTTTGGTAAAACAGAGGTGGCCATGCGTGCAGCCTTTATCGCTGTTAACTCAGGCAAACAAGTCGCTGTATTAGTGCCTACGACCTTACTGGCACAACAACATTTTGAAAATTTCAGCGATAGGTTTGCCGACTCCGCCGTTAATGTCGATATTGTCTCACGCTTTAAAACCACCAAAGAGCAAAATGTCACGCTAGCTAAATTGGCCAGTGGCAGTGTTGATATCATTATTGGTACCCATAAGCTGATCCAAAACGATGTAAAGTTTGATCAACTCGGCCTAGTCATTATCGATGAAGAACACCGCTTTGGCGTACAACAAAAAGAGCGCCTCAAATCAATGCGCTCTGAAGTCGATATTCTCACTATGACAGCCACACCAATCCCGCGCACACTAAACATGGCAATGTCTGGCATGCGTGATTTGTCTATTATCGCCACACCACCAGCGAAGCGCTTGTCAGTAAAAACCTTTGTGCGCGAGCACAACTCAGGCGTAATAAAAGAAGCGGTACTACGTGAGCTATTGCGCGGCGGCCAAGTTTATATTTTGCACAATGAAGTAAAAACCATCGATAAAGTCGCCAGAGACCTAGCAGAGCTAGTACCGGAGGCAAGAATAGCCATAGGCCACGGCCAAATGCGTGAGCGCCAACTTGAGCAAGTGATGTCTGATTTCTATCACAAACGCTTTAACGTATTACTGAGCACCACCATCATCGAAACCGGTATTGATGTACCAAATGCCAACACCATTATTATCAACCGCGCTGATAAATTTGGTTTAGCACAACTACACCAACTACGCGGACGTGTCGGGCGCTCACATCACCAAGCATATGCCTACCTTTTAACACCGCCGCCAAAAACTATCAGTAAAGATGCCAGCAAACGCCTAGATGCAATTTGTGAAGCAACTGATCTAGGCGCTGGTTTTACCCTAGCTAGCCACGATTTAGAAATACGTGGCGCCGGTGAGTTACTAGGTGAGGAACAAAGCGGGCAGATACAAGGCGTTGGCTTCACCTTGTATATGGAAATGCTAGAACAGGCGATCGCTGCCATCCGTGCAGGCAAAACACCTAATTTAGATAAGCCGCTTCAGTTTGGCTCAGAAGTAAATCTACATATCCCAGCACTCATCCCAGATGATTATTTACCCGATGTACACAGCCGCCTAGTCATGTACAAACGCATCTCAAGCAGCTCTAATGATGCTGAGCTGCGCGAGCTACAAATTGAAATGATTGACCGCTTTGGCTTATTACCTGAAGCCAGTAAAAACTTATTTCGTATCACTGAGCTAAAACACCGCGCTGATGCACTAAATATCATCAAAATAGATGCAGGTGCAGGCACCGGTAAATTTGAATTCGGCCCAGACACTGATGTCGATCCAATGACGCTAGTCAGCCTAGTGCAAAAACAACCGACCCGCTACAAGTTATCGGGTGCGAGCGAGCTAAAATTCACCTTCGCGATGCCAGGCCCACAAGAGCGCTTTAAGACAGTGGAAGGGTTACTGGAGATACTAGAAAAAGGGCGAAAAAATTAAGGGGCTTACTGAATTATTCTACTTGGGATAATAGTTAAGACTAAGCCCTAACGGCCAATAAAATCAAGCAGCCAATATGGAGCGACGATACTATACCACTTGTATCTTGAGGTTTAAAAATTGATTATATATTTTTTGGGTGCCTTGATTAAGATATCAGCGAGCTTGCAAGCGAGTTTATGCGCTTGTTAGCACTAGTAATGGTATCGACAAGAAATAACCGTAATTGCTCTGTCGTCTACAGCATAAACTAAACGATTGGTGTCATCTATTCTACGAGACCAGAAACCCGAAAGGTTTTCTTTTAAGGACTCCGGTTTTCCAATTCCTTCAAACGGTGTACTCTGAACATCGGTAATTAGTTTATTGATTCGCTTTAAGGTTTTCTTGTCTTGTGTCTGCCAATAAACGTAGCTATTCCAGGCCTCATCAGTCCATGATAAAAGCCTTTTACTCATCAATAAGTCCTCGCTGGGACGTTTTACCAGCTTTAAACTGTTCAATAG
>JBBMRB010000026.1:0-46114 GCA_038900335.1 Gammaproteobacteria bacterium AS21
AGCGGGGGCAGGATTTGAACCTACGACCTTCGGGTTATGAGCCCGACGAGCTACCAAGCTGCTCCACCCCGCATCAACCTATCTTAATGTATCTAAATAATTGATTTATAAAGATAACATTGAGATGTTTGTTTCTTCTCAAACTGTGGAAGCGAATTCTACAGCCTTTGATTGGTAATGCAAGTGTTATATTAATAAATATAACAACTCGCTTAATATCCGCCTTTGCGTATTGCTCTTTTTTGGCCTTTTATTATGAATTCGCCAATAATTCTAGATTCTTTGGGTGTTAAATCTATTAATACGCCGCTGTAGATAGGCAGATCTTGTCTGAGTATTTTAATAGCGCACTCTATTTTATAGGCACCATCTAGCTCCAGCTCAAGCACAACTTTGTAGGTCGCTAGCTTGACCTTCCCAGAGAATTTAAAGGCGATACCATTGGCAGATATGTTATCTACTTCTACTTCTTTGCCGGCGATGTAAAGTCTGATGACATCGTGCTCACTAGGACGTAGTCTGTATTCACCTCGATTAGTTTCATCTAGGCCTTCTACTTCAAATATTGGTTTTTTCATATTTATTTACGCTCAAGTACAAATTCTATTCTTCTGTTTTCAGTTTGCTGCTCTGGGCTGTCATTGGGAACAAGAGGCGCTGACTGGCCATATCCAGTTGCTGTTAGCCGGTTTGGTGGCATACCGCCGCGTACAAAATAGCGCAGCACGGTCGTTGCTCTAATTGCTGATAACTCCCAGTTAGATGGGTATCTGTTAGTGCTAATGGGTATGTTATCAGTATGACCGCCAATCGCCAGTGTGAATTTGTCATTTTTTCTTAAAATGTTACCAATCCCGTCCATGATAGGCATGGCTTCACGTTTAAACTGTGCCGAGCCTGGGTTGAAGAAAAGATCACCGCTAATGTTGATAGTTATTTTATCATTAGTGGATTGGATTTTGCTTTCATTCTCAGTGGCTGTCTGTTTAACCAAGTTGCTAATATCTTGCGATACTTTTGCGACATCTTGTTTTTTTTGTTCATTTTCTTGGTCTTGTTTAGATGGCACAGGGATTGCAAAAGGCGTGGTTATAATTGCTTGCTGCTCTTGCGTTGGTGCCTGTTGTTTATCACCGGTTTGTGTCGATGGGTCTAATGAGTCTGTCGCTACGGTGCCTGTTTCTACTTTTTCAGATTTTTCATCGTCTACTGTGCCTGCACCCGCTCCGATGTTTGACCCTGTGCCTGTGCGTTTTAAGGCTGATTTTACCGAGTTGATGGTGTCTTCAAAAGAGTCTTCTTTTACCGTTGAGACTGAAAACAATAAAATAAAAAACACGAGCAATAGTGTAACCAAATCGGCAAATGTGACGATCCAGCTGTTGCTTTCAGACTCTTCGTGTAAATCTATAGCATTTCTCATCGGTTAGTGAATCACTCTTTAGCGGGTTCTTTAGGAACAAAAATTGAGGCGCGCTTGTTTTCAGGTAAATAGGCAGATAATTGCTCGTAGACGTGTGCCCATTGATCGTTAGTTAGGATGCTGATGCTGCCTTCACGGATGATTTCAAGATTAGTGACCTCCGATAGTGTTCTAGCGCGAAGTTTGCCGGCAATGGGTAGGAACACCATCGTTGCCATTAATGAGCCGTAGAAGGTGGTTAGTAGTGCGACAGCCATTGATGGTCCGATAGTTTCAGGGTTGTCTAATTGGCTGAGCATTTGGATGAGGCCTATTAGCGTTCCTATCATGCCAAAAGCGGGCGAATATGCGGCCATCTTTTTAAAGACGTCTTGCGCTGCAAAATGGCGGGCGACTAGTGAATCAATTTCATTTTGTAAGGTGTTTCTAATGACTTGCTCAGAGGCGGCTTCTGCTAATAAATTACAGGCGCGTTTTAGAACTTTTGAATCGGTTTTAATATGAGTCATTTTTAACAAGCCATGGCGGTGGCTTATTTTGCTCAATTCAATCATGGTATCAATCATGTCAGATGCATTTGTCTTATCGCGCGAGAAGACAAAGTAAGCTGCTTTAAAGCCGTTAATGACATCTTTAAAGGGGACGGTCAGTAGGGTAGCGGCTAAGGTTCCGCCGGCTACGATCATGACACCTGGTATATTAACGAATACATCGGGAGTACCGCCTAAGAAAATCGCGGAGATAATTAGCGCAAGTCCTGAGATAATACCAATCAGTGAGGCGAAATCCATATGAAGTAATACCTTATAAGTTGTGTCTGTATCTATTATATTAGTATGAAAGCATAATAAATAAGTCTTTATTGGAAATATATCGTAATTATGTCAAAAAAAATTTATTTTGGATTAGCTCAGTGGCACCACGATCTGTGGCGCTTTGGTCAATCATCATCTAAACCTTTGGCGCGTTACTCTGGTCTTTTTTCAACAATAGAAGGTAATACCTCTTTCTATGCTGTGCCCAGTGAAAAAAATATCGAGGCATGGGATAGAGATACACCGTCATCGTTTAAGTTCTGTTTTAAATTTCCCAGAGAGATATCACATAAACTAAAGCTATCTCATAGTTCACGGCAGGTTAGTGAATTTCTTAACCGAATATGTGCGTTAAATGATAAATTGGGAGTTATCTGGCTACAATTAGATCAATATTGCGATGCTGGCAGTGTGCAAAAAATCACATCATTTTTACAAAACCTGCCTGATTCATTCAATTATGCGGTTGAGGTAAGGAGTTTAGATTTTTATAAGAAAGATGAGTTGGAGCGCCGCTTCAATGGTTTTTTACGCGAGAATAATATTAATCGTGTCATATTTGATACCCGCAGTTTGTTTGCGCAACAAGGTGACCCCAAGTTAAAAATAGTTGATCAGGCGACACTCAAAGCCTTTGCGGCCAAACCTTTGGTGCCTACCCACGTTATAGCGACAGCTGGGCATCCCTTTATTAGGATCATTATACCGATGCACATGCAGCTGGGCTTGTATGTTGTTGAGCAGTGGGTTGTTAAGGTGGCGCAGTGGTTAAATGAGGGGTTGGTACCGTATGTGTTTTTTCATACACCAGATAATGCAATGGCACCTGAATTTGCACAGCTATTTTGTGCAAAGTTGGCTGTGTTAGTACCAGATATTGATTTAATTGTGCTAGATAATACTGTAGAGGCTAGTGCGCAGAGTGATTTGTTTTGATGTTTACTTTGAATGGTAATAAAAATTAATTGCATACTCATTAAGGTATGCAAT
Organism: Gammaproteobacteria bacterium AS21; assembly: GCA_038900335.1. Lineage (GTDB taxonomy): Bacteria > Pseudomonadota > Gammaproteobacteria > Pseudomonadales > Balneatricaceae > Rs1. Next base: position 3,229 of record JBBMRB010000026.1, read on the forward strand.
TAACTTTGTGTATTATGCTTGATTATTTAAGAGCGTAAAATTGATACATCTTCAGCTTGTAAGCCTTTATCGCTATCACGCGTATAGAACTTAACATTCTGACCTTCGCTTAAAGAGCGATGACCTCTGCCTCGGATGTTACGAAAATGTACAAATACATCATCTCCGTTTTCACGTGTTATAAAGCCAAAACCCTTTGATACGTTAAACCATTTAACGGTACCGTGTTCGCGCTCGTCATCTTCATCCTCGTCTTCGTCATCATATTCTGCGCCGTTTTCTTGTAGCTCTGTTTGCGCTGAATTAGAATTTGTATTGGCTGTTATTGCAGTAAAAGCACTGGCTGCAAATACAACTACAAAAATGATGACTAAAACAGGAGCGTCAAATGCTATTGTTGTTCCTGCAAATTTACTTAGTAAAAAAGGGATTAAAGTCGCAGCAATAGCACTGGCGATGATACTGCGTATAATTTGATTACCACTCATCTATTATTCTCTTGTAAAGTTAATATGTTATTGTCATAAATGTTCTATATACTTGGCCCAATAAACAACAGAAATATAAACCAAGTATTTCACTGAACGGTGACTAGGTATACAGAATATTTCTTTGTTTTTCAATGATTATTGGCTAATAAAACAACACTGTTTGTTTTTTGTGTTTGTGTTTTTTATTATTTATTCAGTATAGAGCATTATTATGCATATTGTTGAGTTGCTTGATAAAATCTATGAAAATACAGTTATGTGCCGCGCTCTACTGTATAATAGGCGCCATTGCCTGTCTCTAGGGTGATGGATTTGAAGTAGCGCTAGTATATGGTTGCTAAATTGGTTGCTTAAAGCTGATTTTAATGAGTTAAAGGATACCTTTGTTAATGGAAAGTAGAATCACTGAATTGGAATCGCGTGTAGCGTTTCAAGAAGAGATGATTGATAAGTTAGATAGTGTTATCTCCAATCAAGATAAACAGATAATGGCTTTGTGTCGAGCGGTAGAGATGTTGAATCAAAAAATTGTTGCCAGCGATTCCTCTACGCATACCGCCAGTCAAGATGAGACTCCTCCTCCGCATTATTAATTCATTTTGGTAAATATCAGGTAACTGAGCTATATGGTTTTTGTCGGTAAAATTCTTAATAAATTATTTGTTAGTGCACAGGTGTTCGGTAGTGAGCAGCTAAAATCTTGCGATGATATTATCTATGTTTTAGAAACATCGCGTTCTGAGCACGTCGAGCTGTTACATCTGTCTTTAAAAAAACAGGGTGTTGTCTTAAACTCGCGCAGAGTTTTGTCGGTAGATAAGGCGAGTGAGAAATCGCTGGTTTACCGGCTGGAATCGTTGATAGAAAAAATAGAATTTTCAGAAAATAGTAATGATGTCAGTATCGTTCCCGTCACAATTTTGCATGGCCACTTCCCTAGTAGGGAGTCTTCATGGTGGAGAGTGGTTTTTTCTGAGCGCTGGGGGCCTAAGGGCTGGTGGCGCCGGCTATTAATGTTAATCGTTAATGGTAGACAAACATTATTGCAGCTCGATAAACCGCTGTCTCTGAAAGAAATGATGTATGAAGATGGCTTGTTGCCATCATCAACACGAGCCGAAAAAATAGTGGTGTTGTTGCGAGATCATTTTCGTCAAAGGCGCCTGGCGACGTATGGCCCGGATCTATCAAATCGCAGAGAAGTGATAGAAAAAATCATCAATCAGCAAGATGTGCTTGCTGAAATTGAAGCGTATAGTTTACAAAAAGGTATTGAGTTAAAGCAGGCTGAAGCTTATGCAAGGCAGCAGTTGAAAGGAATTGCAACGAACCTAAGCCCTAGTTTTATTCGCTTTTTTAGCGGCTTGCTCAATTGGTTTTTCAAGCGTACTTATCGCAATGTAAAATTTTTGGGCACAGATAAAGTAAGGCAAACAGCGAAAGATTATCAGTTAGTTTTTTTACCGTGTCATCGTAGTCACATGGACTATGTGTTGGTGTCTTGGGGGTTGCATAATCATGGCTTGGTGATCCCGCATGTGATAGCGGGTGATAACCTTAATGCACCGGTATTAGGTAGCGCGCTTAAATTAGGTGGTGCCGTGTTTATGCGCCGCTCTTTTTATGATGATGCGCTGTATGCTATTTTATTTAAAAATTATATTAAGCAATTACATGCTAGCGGCCATGCTTTAGAGTACTTTATAGAGGGTGGACGCTCGCGTACGGGGCGTTTGTTGGCACCTAAAATAGGTATGATGTCACTCACTTTAGAGGCTTCTTTACAGCCTGGGATAAAGCCGATCGCGATTGTGCCTGTCTCTATCAGTTATGATAAATTGGTAGAAACCAGAAGCTATGCTAATCAATTGAATAACCATGAAAAAAGACCAGAGTCGATATCTGGTTTGTTCAAGAGTTTAAAAATGTTCAAAGGTGAGATGGGTGATGTTGCAATCAGCTATGCGGATCCGATTATTGTCAGTGATAATTTCTCAAAATTTGAAGATATAAAGACTAAAAGCCAGTATTTGGTACGCAGGGTAATGGAGCAGATTAGCTTGGCCAGCTATGTTAATGAAACGGCGCTCATAGCCACGGTGTTATTGTCGCAAAGACGGTTGCGCCTATCTAAGGATCAGTTGATCGAGCGAGTAAATCAGCTGTCCACCATATTGGTTAACATGCCTAATGCGCCGGCGGGTATTGCTAAAGGCGATGTGGCTCAATGGATTGCTGATGCGGCAGCTAGAGATCAGGTTTGCGTTAATAATAGCGATGTATATTTGAGTGTTGATCAAGCTTGCGAGATGACGTTCTATCGTAACCAGATTCACCATTTAACACTCTTAGCTGGTTTGTACTTGTTGGTGTCAAAGCGATATCACAGTCCACTGGGCCAGTCAGTCCCTAAGCTGATTAAAGCTGTGTATCCTTATTTGGCAAAAGAAATGTTTTGGCCATGGCAGGGCAAAGAAGTTGATGCCGCCTTAAAAGATATAAAAAATCTGTTGATAAATCAGCAGTTGATTGTTGAGGACGATAAGAGTTTAGTGGTGCGAAATACCTCTTTATCAGTGTCATTGATGCAGACAGTAGAGCCTTATTTGTTGCGCTACTATATCGTGTTTAGGCTATTGCATCAGTTCAACGATTTGTCAGAGACTGACTTGGTTGATGAGTCGGTTAGGTTGGCGGGTATGCTGCATGTGGAGTTTGGTTTTCACTCACCTGAATATACTGATAGCAAAGGCATCGCTAGTTTTGTCAAGTCTATGCAGGAGCAGGAGGTGCTGGCTATCAATGAAGACGGGGCTATTTACCCGTGTGTTGATGCCAGCGGTTTAATGCAAAGATCAAAACAGATACTGTTAGCGCATTATGTTGAGTTGATTGAGCAGAATTTGCGGTAATGTTTTTGGTGAAACGCTAGATATAAAAAAGCACGCTATTTGGGGGTTAGTGCTCTATAAATACTAGCCTTTTTTGTTTATCATATTGTAATTACCATATTTTATAGGCATTTTAGCTTGGCGTTATACCACAGGCCAATGTTTTGTAAATTAGGTTATAGTAATACGGTATGACTAAATCCCAAGTCCAATTTATACCCAAGAATGACAAGCAAATACAGTTTAATTGCTGTTATAACCTAGGTTGTAAGTATTATCTAGTAGAACCTTCTTCGCTTAAAAATATAAAAGGCTTTGAGGTAAAGAGTATTGGTACTGCTTCTTTAAAGTGTGCTGGGTGTAGAAAGACTATTACGCTTAAAAGTAATGTAGCAATTGACCTTGAGTTCCAAAGATTATCAAAATCATCTAGTACCGTTAATCACCCAGCTTCACTTCATGCCATTGATAGGTTTTTAATGATAACGAGAAGAAAAATTTCAACATTAGAAAGACCAATTTCAAAATCAGCATATAATCCAGAAGCTGTTGAAAAACGTTTAATTATGTTACGAACATATAGAAATTACGTTTTTGTCGGTGATGATAGTAAAACACCAGCGATGAGACTGGGTTTAGTAAATAAGCTTTATGATGTGTCTCAGAACACTCATAGAAATTAAAGCTATTACAAAGTAATGGCTTTATAATAGAAAGTTACTTTTTGTCCTTAGATTTATTGAATATATTTACCAAATCCAGTTGAGATACGCTTAAGGATTCTTCGTTTATTAATAATAATGAATCTTCTAGTATTTTTATTGGTAAAAACTCCTCAAAATATTCTATATTAAATTTCGCTGTTGGTTTAGCTATTGCATCACCCATAGATATTGAAGAGCCACGAGTTACAAACGCTTCAAAAATGTAAAATAAATTATGATTGTTTTGAACCTGTCGCTCCATCCAAGCCTTTACATTATCTTCATTTCCCCATTTTTTCCATCGCCAAATTAGTGAGCCTAAATGAGGATGTGAAACTAAATCTTCAGGCTTTTCTTGGGCAAGAGAGTCTAATTTATTAACAAATAGCTCTTTGATATTATTGAATCCATCTTCACTTAATAAATTATCTCCATTTTTTCTTTCAGTATCAGCTTGAAGAACATACTCAATAATAGCTATACCACCATTAGACTCTCTAAAACAATTTAATAATAACTCTGATCTTCCATCTTCAGGTTCAATTCGCCTTAAAAACCATGATAGATGTTGAAAAATTTGAATATAAGAATTATTAAATGACAAGCCTGAGCTTTCATTTTCAACGGTATCACCTATATCTAATAATGCTGAGATATAGCTTGTTCTATTATCTAGTGGAATCAATTCGATATAAGCAGAAAATTGACTTAGTGATGTTCTGATAATGCTTCTTTCTTGAAGGGATAAAAGAAACTTACAGAAAGCTATCCTATCACCGGTTAACTCTATCATCTTAGTTAAATCAGAGTTTGATAATCCTCCATCAGGAATATTAAACGAAAAATATTTATCAAAAGATGACTCGTGACAGACTCTCATATTTCGCTGCCATGTATCGTAATACCCTTGGGCGTAAGTCTGACGATATAACCTTTTAATTGTTGGAAATAGTATTTTTAGTAAGTCAGCCATTTTTTTAGAATTAACTGATCGACCTAGAATTGAATCTAAATATTTACGATCTTCTTCACCTTTTCCCTCTGGTGTACGTGTCCTTGTAAAAAACATCTTAGATTCAGAAATGCCTTGGTAAACATCAGGCTCAAAAACTCTAATACACTCAATAGCTATTAAATCAACAGGGTTAACTTCAAAAGCATTTTCATTCTTATATATTGAAAAATGAAACGAAAGTGTAGATACAAATCGGTAAACACTTCTCAAGTTTGAAAAATAATGGCTTAATCCTTTATGAAAAATATTTCCCCAATATACAGAATCAAACATTTTTTCAGCGTGTTGATCACTATTAATTATTTCGTCTAATTTTTTAAACAAAACTTGATGTACTTTCGATCCTTCTATTTTCGGAATATCAAATGGAACTTGAATTATTTTCTCTAAATAACCACGACCAGACATCAATCCATCATTTAATTTATCTTCGATTAAATCTCTTTGAAATAACAATAAAAATACAACATTTGGAAACTCTGTGTTAGCTTTCACCAATTGCATTACCATCTGCAATTGCTTTTTGGTTAACCTATCTAAGTCATCTAGGACGATCATTAGTGTTTTGTTTCTGTTTGATAATAGGCTAGTTAGCTCATTTCTATATTGGCTAAGAGTTAACTCGCTATCTTTAGCTAAAGCCTCTGCATTACCAGCTAACTGTTTGAAGAAACTATTTCCCCATTTTAAAAATGCCCCCCATACGCCTAGTAATACCGACAAACCTACAAATATATTCTTAATCCACTCTTGATCAGCGAAGTTGCCTCCAACACCTAATATTGTTGCTAATATGAACATTGTAGGTAGTGCTTTAGACAAACCTGATGTAAGCATTTCACCAGTGTTTAAATACCGGCCATATCTTTTAAATAATTTTGCTAGTTTCTTCCCTTCTTTTGAATTATCTCTTAATCCGATAGTGGTGGATATTTCTTGGAAGAAAGCTGAAGTGATTTTGTCTTGAGCGGCCCAATCCCAAGGAGAAAATTCGATAATATCGACAGTATCATTATTATCTTTAGTTAACTCGTCCATAGCCATATTTTTGATTGATGATTTTCCTGACCCCCATTCCCCGTGAAGAGCAACAACTAAACTATCTTTACCATGCCAACCAGACAGAGCTTTCGCCAAAGCAACAGAAAATTCTGAACGACCTAGTAAATCATCCGAAAGATTTTCTATTGGTCTATCTGTTGCAAATTCATGGTAATTCTTATCTTCCATCATACGTACACCCATTTTCTTCATTGGTATTATTATATAAGGACATAAAAGCTAATTAATTCAATACAATTAAAAAGCAGATTTTTTTTGTTTGATATAAAGTGTTTGAAAATTAATTATCAGAGTGAAACTTAGAATATCATAGAAGATAAGGGGTGGCATATAAGCTACTGTTATTCATTAATATAACAGTGATTAAATGGCGACTGTAAGCCACAATGGTATTTGATTAATTAACAGGGGTTAACTTGAAAAGAACTGAAAATCGTAGCAATTAGGGAATTCAATACTTTCTTAATTGCTACATAGTATTTAGCACGCTAACACCAAACGGCTTGCGATATTTAGCGTGCTTTTTTGATTGTGCTAACAGTGATTTATTAGCAAAGCTCGTCCAGAATCGGCTTGAGTAACGCCTGTACTTGACCAGGGTTTGCCTTGCCTTTGGATGCCTTCATGATTTGGCCCATGAAGAAGCCCATCATCTTGCCGCGTTTTTCAGGCTCAGCATCAATATACTGTTGCACTTGTTTTTCGCTGTTGGCGACGACTTCACGGACTATCTTTTCAATAGAGCCGGTGTCGGTCATTTGTTTAAGACCTTTGGCTGCAATGATGCTGTCTGCGCTACCTTCGTTGTTCCACATAGCTTCAAGTACTTGCTTGGCGCCGTTGACGTTTAAAGTATTGTCTTTTACGCGAATCAATAGCTGGGCAAGGGCGGGTGCATCAACCGGGGCTCTATCGATTGATAAATCATTTTGGTTCAGTAGTTTGGCAAATTCCCCTGATAGCCAGTTAGCTGCTAGCTTTGAGTCGTCAGTCAGTTTGCTGACGATTTCAAAATAATCTGCTTGCGCTTTGCTGCTGCTCAATATGCCAGCATCATCTGCCGGTAACTGGTATTGCTCAATAAAGCGTTGCTTTCTGGCATCTGGAAGTTCTGGTAAGTTTTGACGGATTTTTTCGATGTAATCATCTTCGATAACAATCGGCAATAAGTCGGGGCAGGGGAAGTAGCGGTAATCATTTGCCTCTTCTTTGCTGCGCATTGTGCGAGTTACATCTTTTTCAGCATCGTAAAGGCGAGTTTCTTGCTCAATACGCCCGCCATCTTCTAGTATTTCGATCTGGCGAATAATCTCGCCTTTGATCGCTTTTTCAATGAAGCGGAATGAGTTGATGTTTTTAGTCTCTGTACGGTTGCCAAGTTTCTCTTCGCCTTTAATGCGCACAGAGACATTGCAGTCAACGCGAAATGAGCCTTCAGCCATATTGCCATCGCAAATGCCAATGCTGGTCACTATCGAGTGAATTTTCTTGGCATAAGCGACTGCTTCTTCAGCGCTGCGCATGTCCGGTTCAGAGACGATTTCAAGTAGCGGTGTGCCCGCTCGGTTCAAATCAATACCTGTCATGTCGGCAAATTTTTCATGTAAAGATTTGCCGGCGTCCTCTTCAAGATGCGCGCGGGTCACGCCAATTGTTTTGTTGCTGCCATCACTTAAAGTAATATCTAATTGCCCTAGGCCAACAATAGGGTAGAACAGTTGGCTGGTTTGATAGCCTTTTGGTGAATCTGGATAAAAATAGTTTTTGCGATCAAAAATTGATACCTTACCTATCTCTGCATCTATTGCGGCGCCGAACATGACCGCCATTTCTAATGCTTTTTTGTTGAATACAGGTAGTGTTCCAGGAAGTGCTAAATCAATAGCACAGGCCTGCTCGTTAGGTTGAGCGCCAAATGCGGTGCTTGCGCCTGAAAATATTTTAGTGGTGGTGGCAAGTTGGGCGTGAATTTCTAGCCCAATAACAGCTTCCCATTCCATAGTGTACTCCTTATAAGCCAGGGGCTGTATGTTTGTGCCAATCGGTGGCTTGTTGGAACATGTGCGCAACATTTAACAGGCGCTCTTCAGCAAAGTAATTGCCGATAATTTGCAAGCCAATAGGCAGCCCGTCTACTTGGCCGCATGGAATTGACATGCCGGGCAAGCCTGCAAGGTTTAAAGATAGCGTGTAAATATCTTCCATATACATATCAACGGGATTGGTTGTTTTTTCACCAATTTCAAAAGCGGGCTGTGGTGTGGTCGGGCCCATGATGACATCGACTTCTTTTAATGCGTTGATAAAGTCTTGTTGGATAAGGCGGCGAATTTGTTGTGCTTTTTTGTAGTACGCATCGTAAAAGCCTTCGGATAAAGCGTAGGTGCCTACCAATATTCTACTTTTTACTTCGCGGCCAAAGCCTTCGGCGCGGGTTCTTTTGTATAAATCTTCGATATCTGTTGGATTTTCGCAGCGATAGCCAAATTTCACGCCATCAAAACGCGATAGGTTTGAAGAGGCTTCAGCGGGGGCGATGATATAGTAAGCAGGAATCGATAGTGCAGTGTTAGGTAGGCTGATTTCTTTTAGTTCAGCACCTAATGCTTGGTATTCTTTTAAAGCTGCTTGAGTTTTTTCAGCAATTTGTGGGTTTAAATCACTGCTGAAAAACTCTTTAGGTAAGCCTATTTTTAAGCCAGCTAAAGGTTTGTTTAAGCTGGCGGTATAATCGCTGACATCTTGTTCTGCGCTAGTTGAGTCTTTTGGATCAAAACCTGCCATCACATTGAGCATCATGGCAGCGTCTTCTGCCGTTTTGGCGATAGGGCCCGCTTGATCAAGAGATGAGGCGAAGGCAATCATACCAAAGCGAGAGACACGACCGTAAGTGGGTTTGATGCCGGTTAAGTTTGTTAATGCGCAAGGTTGGCGAATGGATCCGCCAGTATCAGAGCCGGTGGCACCAGCAGCTAGTTGAGCTGCAACGCTTACAGCAGAGCCCCCTGATGAGCCGCCAGGTACTCTGTTTTCGCCCCAGGGGTTAATAGCGGCGCCGTAATAGCTGTTTTCGTTAGATGAGCCCATAGCAAACTCATCCATATTCGCTTTGCCTAAGCTGACGGTGCCGGCTGCATTAAATTTCTCGACAATAGTGGCATCATAAGGTGATATGAAGTTGTCGAGCATTTTTGAGCCCGCGCTAGTGCGTACGCCCTTGGTGCAAAAGATATCCTTATGAGCAATAGGAATGCCGGTCATTGGCGTTGCTTTGCCGTTAGCGATTAGCTCATCAGCTTTTTTCGCTTGTGCCATCGCCTGCTCGTTAGTGACAGTGATATAGCTATTGTATTTGCTGTCTTTTGCGGCGATTTGTTGCAAGTATTGTGCGGTGATTTCGCTACTGCTAAATTCACCTTGTTTCAGCCCTTTAGCGAGCTGAGCAATTGTTTTGCTTAACATTTGATAGTCCTAAATGGTGTTTAGTCAATAACCTTGGGAACAAGGAATAACCCGTCTTCTACCGCGGGAGCCACGCTCTGTAGAAGTTCTCGTTGGTTTTCTTCGCTAACATCGTCAGCTCGCAGTCGCTGAATAGCGTCCAGAGGGTGTGATAGCGGTTCCACATTATCGGTATTAATAGCCTGCATTTGATCGACTAAATCTAAGATGCTCGTTAGGTTGTTTAGATACATTTGTGTATCTTCAGGATCGATGCTTATCCGCGCTAAGTGCGCTATCTTATCTACATCAGATTTATCTAAAGCCATGGGTAAAATCTCTATTTATATCATAGGGTGTCAGATTAAAGTGGTATCTGTATAAGGTTGCCTATATTAATATGAACTGCTTTTAATAGGTACTCAATTTAGCAGTCAGCTTCAAAAAGATAGGCTCAGTATCTCAAGGGCTGCTATTTTTCTAACATAATGGCGATAAAAGCTACTTTTTGTGGTGAGCTGCTGAACGTTTTTGCTGTAAATGAGTCTTAATTTTTTTGGTTTAATGCATGAAACAATAAATATATTAAAGAAATGCACAATACACTAATTGTTTCTTGCTCTAACTGTGCTGCGTTGTTAAAGTTGGCTGTTTTTACAAATCGACGTATTTGCCTTTATTTTCGGGGTTCCCAATCAAAATGTTCAAGAAAATCCGAGGCCTTTTCTCTAGTGATCTATCGATCGATCTAGGGACGGCTAATACACTTATCTTTGTTCGTAACAAAGGAATAGTACTCGACGAGCCATCTGTTGTTGCTATTCGCCAAAATGGAAATCAAAAAACAGTGGCGGCGGTTGGCTCTGATGCCAAACGTATGTTGGGACGTACGCCAGGTAATATTACCGCTATTCGACCGATGAAAGACGGCGTAATCGCCGATTTTCATGTGACTGAAAAAATGCTTCAGTATTTTATCAGTAAAGTTCATGACAACACTATTTTTACGCCAAGCCCGCGAGTGTTGGTGTGCGTACCTTGTAAATCGACACAGGTAGAGCGCAGAGCTATTAGAGAGTCAGCACTAGGTGCTGGAGCTCGTCAAGTACATTTAATTGAAGAGCCAATGGCTGCGGCAATCGGTGCAGGTTTACCTGTAGAAGAGCCTAACGGTTCTATGGTTGTCGATATCGGTGGCGGTACTACTGAGATAGCTGTTATCTCTTTAAACGGTATTGTCTACGCCGATTCTGTTAGAGTCGGCGGTGACCGTTTTGATGAGGCGATTGTTACCTATGTTCGTCGCAACTACGGTACTTTAATCGGCGAGGCGACTGCAGAGCGTATCAAGCAAGAAATCGGTACCGCTTACCAGGGCAGCGAAGTGCTAGAAATAGATGTTCGCGGTCGTAATTTGGCAGAGGGTATTCCAAGAAGCTTCACCTTGAACTCTCATGAAATACTAGAGGCGCTACAAGAAACATTGTCCACTATAGTACAAGCAGTTAAAAGTGCTCTAGAGCAGTGTCCTCCTGAATTAGCTTCTGATATCGCTGAAAGAGGGATCGTTTTAACGGGAGGCGGCTCTATGCTTAGAAACATAGATAGCCTGATAAGTGAAGAGACAGGCCTACCTGTTATTCTTGCTGAAGACCCGTTAACTTGCGTTGCTAGAGGCGGCGGGCGAGCGCTTGAATTAATTGATAAGCAAGCATTTGAATTGCTGTCCTACGATTAATATAACGCCTTGCTAGATTCATTAGCCTTATTTAAGAGATGGTTGTCAGTGAATAGTCATCTCAAACTAAGCTGATTATGGCTAAATATAGTAAGTATTAAGTAAATAAGTTTTTTATTTACTTGGTATTTGCTTATAGGCTCGTAAATGCAAGGTTGCAAACTGACAGGGCAACTTTCTCTGTGTTTATTTTCTTGAGTGTGTATTTTTTTCAATATCTCGTTAGCTTTAAGAGGCTTTTATGAAGCCTATTTTTAGAGGTGGATTACCTCGTTTTGGCGTGATTATCCTTATCTTGGCCGCGCTGGCTTTGCTGGTGGCTGATCTTCAAGGCAATTCTGTTCGCTCCCTTCGCTCTGCTCTCTCTATTGTTTTAACGCCGATACAGTGGCTAGTTGATATACCATCTAATGTTGCTGATGATATTTCGGCGGTACTGGTCGAGCGCACTGCTTTAGTCAAAGATAATAATCAATTGCGATCTAGCTCTATTATCCTGGAAAGAAAGGTCCAGCAAATGATGGTGCTGCGCGCAGAGAATATTCGTTTACGCGAATTACTCAACGCCAGTGCTCATGTTGATGACAATGTGCAATTAGCCGAATTGATAGGTGTTAATCCGGATCCGTTTCAGCATCAGGTTATTCTTGATAAGGGCAGCGAGGATGGTGTTTTTGTCGGCCAGCCCGTGTTAGATGCCGGTGGTATTATGGGGCAGGTCGTCGAAGTTTCAATTTATACTAACCGTACTATGTTACTCACCGATGGGCGCCACGCTTTACCGGTCGAGGTTGTCAGAAACGGCATGCGTGCAATTGCATTAGGTAAAGGCTCTCACGATGAGCTCGATATTACTCATATTCCTGATAATGCAGATATTCGTGTCGGTGATGTATTGGTGTCATCAGCATTGGGTGAGCGTTTCCCTTACGGCTATCCGGTGGCTAAAATTATATCAGCGCAACGCGATTCAGGTCGTAAATTTATGATAGTTAAAGCTAAGCCGCTAGCTAAGCTTAACAATAGCCGCTATGTGTTAATGGTCGGTAATGAGCAAGCAGCAGTCGATAATCATCGCTCTGAAGATAAGCCGTCAGTTGATGATAAACCAGTTAATACCGCTGTTGATCCGTTATGAGTCAGCATAGCCCAGGTGGTTTACTCATAATATTAGGTACATTTACGGTGGCAATGATGCTCTCGCAAATACCGCTTCCTACTATTTTAGAGTGGTGCAGGCCAGAGTTTGTCGCCTTGTTTGTGATCTATTGGATAATGGCATTACCGCAGCGTTTTGGTATCGGCTCGGCTTGGCTGATTGGTTTAATGCTAGATGTTTTAAAAGGCTCAGTGCTGGGCATTAATGCAATCGCATTAACTCTTATTGCATTTAGTACCTTGCTAATGCACAAGCGTATACGTATGTATCCTGTTTGGCAGCAAGCTTTTTTTGTATTTCTGTTAATCGTGTTGAACCAGTTCATTTTTTATCTCTTTCAAGCGATGGCCGGTCGAACCGGTGGTACGCTGCACTTTTTAATTCCCGCTGTTGTCAGTGCCTTGTTCTGGCCGTGGATTTTTGTGTTATTACGCGCCATTAGGCGAACTTTTAGAATATCATGAGACTACTATGGCTAATCAATTAATCCTGGCCTCGGCGTCAGCGAGAAGAAAACAATTGTTAATGCAACTCGGTGTCGATTTTAAGGTTATTAGTGCCGATATAGATGAGAGCGTTAATTCAAACGAGTGCGCTGAAGATTACGTTTGCCGCTTAGCAGCCCAAAAGTGCCAAGCTGTATTTGAACAGCTTTGTGTAAAAGATCGAGAAAATGGTATGGCTGTTTTAGGATCAGATACCTGTGTTGTTATAGATGACAAAATATTGGGTAAACCGATAAATCAGCAAGATTCGCTGCAGATGTTACAAATGTTGTCAGCTAAATGGCATCAAGTTTTTACCGCTGTCAGCATTATTAGTCAACAAAAACAAACAACAATATTGGTTGTCTGTGATGTCGAATTTGTAGCACTTGATAACGCCATGTGCCAGGCGTATTGGCAAAGTAATGAGCCGCAAGATAAAGCCGGTAGTTATGCGATACAAGGTAAAGGCGCGCGTTTTGTCAGGCAAATAAAAGGCAGTTACTCTGCTGTCGTCGGTTTACCAATGGCTGAAACGGCAGAGCTACTCACTGAGTTTGATGTGCCTTTTTGGCAATATTGATAAAATAGCGAAGCCGTTTTATAGCATCTTGAATTAATTGATAATATGATTAATTACAATAACATGCTTGATCTCAATAGCAGGGCTTTATCGCTCCATTAGAATTATTTAATAAACAGTAGCATGATTATACTGTCAATCCCGAAAAAATAGATAAGGATAGAAACGTGGCTGCAGCAGTTGGTGAAGAAATACTTATTAATTTTACCCCGATGGAAACACGTGTTGCCATTATCGAAAATGGAATGCCGCAAGAAATTTATGTGGAAAGGACCAGCAAAAGAGGGATAGTAGGTAATATATATAAAGGCAAGGTGGTCAGAGTATTGCCGGGAATGCAGGCAGCGTTTGTTGAAATAGGTCTAGAAAAAGCCGCATTTATCCATGTCGATGAAGTCATCTGTAAAGATGATTCTATCGAAGAAAAAAATCGTCAAACAATAGGTTACTTATTAAAAGAGGGGCAGTCCCTGATTGTTCAAGTAACTAAAGACCCGCTAGGTACTAAGGGTGCAAGATTAACAACCCATATATCCATTCCCTCTCGATACCTGGTGTATATGGATAATAGTAATCATGTCGGTATTTCACAGCGTATTGAAGATAACGATGAGCGTGAGCGATTAAGAAATGCACTGTTAACGACATTGGATAAAAATGATGTCGATGCTGGTGGCTATATTTTACGTACAGTGGCTGAGGGGGCGAGTGAGCAGGAGCTTAAATCTGATATATTGTTCCTAAAGCGGTTGTGGAATAAAATAGAAAAAGAAATTAAGAAAGCAAAGGCCCCCGCCATTGTCTATGAAGACATGGCTTTAAATATGCGCGCATTAAGAGATATGGCGCATACTGGCATTGAGCGTATAAGAATCGATTCTAGAGAGACGTTTAATAAAGCGGAAGATTTCACCAGGTCCCTAGTCCCAGAATTGATAGATCGCCTAGAGTATTATCCAGGGGAGCGTCCTATTTTTGACTTGTATAATGTTGAAGAGGAAATGCAGAGAGCATTGGGGCGCAAAATAGATTTAAAATCCGGTGGCTACCTTATTATTGATCAAACTGAGGCAATGACCACCGTTGATGTTAATACCGGCGGTTTTGTCGGCCATCGTAATTTAGAAGAGACTATCTTTAAAACTAATTTAGAGGCAGCGACTTCCATTGGCAGGCAGCTTAGGCTTAGAAACCTGGGTGGTATCATTATTATCGATTTTATCGATATGGAATTAGAAGATCATCAAAGACAGGTGCTAAGAGCATTAGAGCGTGTTTTAGAAAGAGATCATGCTAAATGTAAGGTGATGGGTGTTTCTCAGTTAGGTTTGGTTGAGATGACACGCAAGCGTACCAGAGAAAGTCTTGAGCACATATTATGTGAATCTTGTGAGCAATGCGATAGTCGAGGCTTTGTGAAATCGGCTGAAACGGTATGCTATGAAATCTTTCGTGAAATTCTAAGGCAGCATAGAGCATATGATACTGATTCTTATTTGGTATTAGCCTCTGAAAAAGTGGTAGAATATGTGACAGAAGAAGCATCAGATCATCTTGCTGAATTAGAAACATTTATTAGTAAGGCTATTCAGTTTAAAGTTGATAGTCATTATGGGCCTGAACATTTTGATGTGGTCTTAAGGTAGTATCAACGGCTTAGTTTTATCATGACTTATGCTTAAAGCTCTTTGATAAAAGAGCTTTCTCATCTCACTTTATAAGGTGTAATATTGGTTATTGAATGATAAAAAAAACAATCGCTCACCTACTTAGCTTTGTTATCGCGCTGTTATTTGTTGTTGCCGGTTGTTTACTAACGCTTCGTTTATTTTTGCCTAATATTGATCAGTATAATGAGCAAATAACGAGTTACCTCTCTCAAAAACTCAATAAAAATATTACGATTGATAGCATTAAAGCACAGTGGCTGCAGGCTAATCCTGAATTTGTTATCTCCGGTATCAAACTCGATGATAGCAGTGGCGAAAGTGGTGCTTTAAGGGTCGCTAAAGTTTATGCGCAAATAGATATAGTGCACACTTTGTTGACACTAAGCCCTGTCTTTAAAAAACTCTCCATTAATAATTTACAGACGAAAATAGTGCAAGCTGATGGTCGCTGGCTCAGTGTTTTTTCACAGACACAACCTCAAAAAGTCGCTACAGCAAGTTCTGTACAAAGCAGTAACGAGGGCTTGCAAGAATTGCTGTCGGTGTTGTCTCGACAAGCTAAAATTGAATTTATTGATACTGTTATTTCATTAAAACCGCAGGGGCGAGCGTGGCGCAAGTTAGGCCCTATGCAGCTGTCTCTTGAAAATGATGGTCAATTACATCAATTGAGTGGCCATGCAAAATTATTATATTATGGGCAGTCTTCAGTTGTACAATTTGCTGCTCAAGCTGCTGAATTATCAGAGAATATAACGCAAACCCCAGTCGCTCTATACGCTAAGTTTGATCAATTATCAGAGCAGTTATTACAATACAACACCTTTGATTTAGGCGTTGATATAGACAAGCTTTCGCTCAATGCACAGGTGTGGGCAAGTTTTAAACAGGGGGTTGTATCAGATGTTCTAGGTAACCTAGATATCCCTAAATTAACATTTAAACACAGTGGCTATCCGCAGTTAGTGAACTCTTCCATCAAGTTTTCAGTGGCAAGTGATGCTGAGCAAACGCTGCTGCAATTGTCCGATATTAATTTATCAAACGGTGTTGATCATCTAGTGATTGATGCGGTCAGTGCGAGAGTTGAGCACAGTGAAACAACAACATTAAAAGCGCTGGCAGTCTCTAATCTTGACTTGGCAGTTGTGACGGCGCAATTAAAGAAAATCACTGTCCTTAATGATAAGGTGATGCAGCTAATTGAATCGTTAGAGCTCTCAGGCAAGCTGGCAAACCTTAATGCTAACTGGGGTAGCCAAGGTTTATTGGATGTTGAGTTGAGTGCGGATTTAGATCGCGTTTCAGCAGATAGCTATAGTGGAGCGCCGGCATTATCGGGCGTTTCGGGGCTGCTAAAAATGACTCCTTTTACTGGTGAAATCCATTTAGATGCAACTGATTTTAGCATGGCTTTCCCCGCGTTATTTGCTGATAAATGGAACTATGAAAAAGCACAGGGTAGAGTGGATTGGCAAGTATCACTAGCTGATGGCAAGCCCGAACATGTACTGGTTAATTCACAGTTGCTAAGCTTAACTGATCAGCAAATGCGAGCTTCTGGGCGTTTTAGTCTGGATTTACCGGTCGATAGAGAGCAACAAGCTGAGCTGACGCTGTTAATTGGGATGAAAAATGAGCAGCTTCATAACGTCATGCCTTATATTCCACAGGGTATTATCAGCGATAAATTATATTCATGGATCGATAGCGCTGTATTGGCCGGTACGTTAAATAAAGGCGGTTTTTTACTGCGCACCGGTATCAGAAAAGACGTCGAAGATGACTCTGTTGCCAGTGTTCAGATGTTTTTTGATACACAGCAGGCCAAGGTTAATTTCGACCCTAATTGGCCAAATTTGCTAGCTGATGATTTACATGTTCTCGTTGAAGATAGCACGGTGTCAGTGCGCAGTAATCAGGGGTTAATAGCAGATAACCAAGTGACTGATTTATTAGTATCAAATATTGTTGATAATAGCCAGTTATCGGTTGCTGCCAATATTAGCGGTGATATTGATGCTCTATATACTAAAATAAAACAAAAACCAGTGGCAGCGCAGATACCTGAAATATTAAGAGACTGGCAATTAAAAGGCGATCATCAATCTAAAATTTCATTAGTGATACCTCTCTCTAAAGAGGATGAAAGTAATAGCGAGCAAGTCCCTAAAAAGCCTTATATTAATGTGGCTTCAACACTAAACAACGCACAGATCAAAGATGATAAGTATCAGTTGTTGTTATCAGCTATAAATGGATCACTTAACTTTGACTCAATCAAGGGACTCAATAGTGACAAGGTTACATTAAGTAGTGAGGGATATGCTGGCAGTGTTGATATCGTTAGTCAAAATACGGATAACATCTTAAAAACAAGTGTTTCGCTAAATGGCACTGTCAAGATAGCTGATATCGCCAAAAAAATTAATGCGACACAATTAACTAGCGTCACTGGTGTTGCAAACTACAACGCTAGAGTCGATTTTTGTATTGATAGTACCGGTTGTAATCAGTTAGTAGTAAATTCTGATTTAGTAGGGGTGGCCATTGACTTACCTGCTCCTTGGGGCAAGTCAGCAAAGTCTGCTAGCAAATTGCAATTAGTAAGCACGAGTAGTGATAAAGGTGTAGCGACTTGGCTATATAATTACGCGGATATTATTCGCGGCATATCGATAATACCCACGGATGCAAAACAAGAGGTCTCTTCACTTATTCGCCTGGGGGGAGAAAAGCCAGGGACACCTGTACGCAAAGGGGTGAGTATAGACGGTGTTTTAAAAAATGCAGATCTAACGACATTAGTAACACAGTTAAACAGCCCTAAGGCTGCTAGCAAAACGGCTAGTGGTTCAACAGGTTTGAGTGCGCTAAAGTCGCTCGATCTAAAGTTACAAAATAGCAGTATTTTAGGTCAGCCATTAGGCGGCTCTGCCTGGTTGAGCTTGCAGCAGAATTCTAATCACTGGTTGGCAAGGTTTAATAGTGATATTGCTGTCGGGCAGGTTAAATACCCATATAATTCAAAAGAAACCGTTCAGCTTGAGCTTAATAAATTAGCCATTAATACTAATGACTCGGCTAAACAAACTAAGAGTAAGTCTGCTAAAAAATCATCTTTATCATTAGATAGTAGCGCTTGGCCTAAGGTTGAATTATCGATTAAAGAGTTGGATATTAATAATTTGAATGTGGGTCACTGGAGCGCTTCGCTAGCGCCAACAAGTGGTGGTTATAAAATAGCTAATATCGTTGGTGTACTGGCAGATACTTTGATTAATGCCGATGTATCATGGGCAAGGCAGCAAAAAAATACACAGTCATATTTGTCACTCAATGCCAAAGGCGGCGACTTTGGCGCAGTCTTAACGCAGTTTGGTTATGCAAAAGTTTTGGAAAATAAGTCAGGCGAAATACAGGCGAGTTTATCGTGGCCTGATTATCCGTGGGATTTTGATCAAGCTAAATTAAATGGTAGAGCTAGTTTTTCGTTAAAACAGGGACGCATCATCGAGGCGGGAACATCTGCTAACGTTTTGCGTATATTTGGCATTTTAAATCTAAATGCAGTGATTAAAAGGTTGAAGCTTAATTTTTCTGATCTGCTTGAGTCAGGTGTTACTTTTGATTCGGTCACGGGTAAATATTATTTGCAAAATGGCGTAGCGACAAGTGAGGAGCCACTCAAGCTCAAGGGTAGTTCTGCTGCGATGCAAATGGCAGGGACCATTAACTTTATAGACAAAACACTAGATAACAAAATGACGGTGGAGATACCATTATCGAGTAATGCGCCGCTAGCTGCCTTACTGTTAGCTACTCCGCAAGTCGCTGGGATTGCCTTCGTGGTAGATAAGCTTTTGGGTGATACATTGGCTAAATGGACTGCGTTAAAATATGAAGTGACTGGCTCTTGGTTTGATCCCAATGTTAAGGTAGTGAATCTAGGGAATTGATGGCTGTTTCATTTTCAGCGCACACAATCGCAGCTACCTTTACCGTCAGTAAAGGTAACTGCTGATCTGCAACGCGATTAGCAGCCTTCTAGTTCACGTAAGTATTTAAACAATTTTTTCGAGGTTAGCGGCGGCTTATTTGAGCTGATTTCTTTTTGAGTATTGCGAATTAGTTGTCTGATGTATTGAATATCGGTTTGCGGATATTGCTCTAAAATCACATCTAACATGCCTTCATCATTGGCCAGCAGTCTCTCTCTCCAGCGCTCTAAGCGGTGAAAAACTTTGTTGTATTCCTCGTGCTGAAGATTACATTTGTTGATCGCCAGCTCAATAGCTTCAGGGTCTTCAAAGCGCATCAGTTTACCAATATATTGGCATTGGCGTTTAAACGCACCGCTTTTTACTTTTAAGCGTTTAGCTTCATCAATCGCATCGCGTAATGTCTCATCCATCTCAATATTATCGAGTTGGCTAGGTTTTAGATCGATCAACTGTGAGCCTAAAACTTGTAGTGCCTCAGCGTCTCTTTTTAATGAAGATTTACTGATCCAGTCTTCATCATCATCTTCGTAAGTATCAAATTTATCGTTGTTCATGTGTTATCCGTAAAAAAAGGTGGCTAAGCCTAAAAAGGCTAAGAAACCGACGACATCTGTAATTGTCGTTAATAATACACCGCCAGCAAGTGCGGGGTCGATTCCTCTGGTTTTCAATAAAATCGGTAACAGTACTCCAGAGAACGTACCGACTATTAAATTAATGATAATAGCCATGCCGATGATTAGCCCGATAGTATAGTCTTGAAACCATAAAACAGCGACCCCAGCGACGACTATTGACCATAAAATACCATTTAAAGCGCCGACAACGAGTTCTCTTTTGATCAACCAGGCGGTATTTGCCTTTTCGACTTGATCTAGTGCCTGTGCTCTAATAATGAGTGTTAATGTTTGGCTGCCTGCAATACCGCCCATAGAGGCGACAATTGGCATTAATACGGCAAGGGCAACAACCTTGGCGATAGTCTCTTCAAATATACCGATGACAGAGGAGGCGATAAATGCGGTGATTAAGTTGATGCCTAACCATACCGCTCGCCTTTTGCTGGTTTTCCAAATAGGAGCAAAGGTATCTTCATCGTCATCTAGGCCTGCCATACTCATCAATGAGTGGTCAGCATCTTCACGAATAACGTCAACAACATCATCGATGGTGATACGACCGAGAAGTTTGCCTTCATCATCGACAACCGGAGCTGACACTAAATCGTGTTGCTCAAACAGCATCGCCACTTCATGATCGGGCATGCTCGCTGGGATCGGCTCTATTTCGGTGACCATAATTTCGCGAACGGTCATCTCGGGGTCGCTCACCAATAATTTGGTTAAGGGTAATATGCCAATATAAAGCTCTTTACGACGGCTGATAACAAATAAGCTGTCCGTCATTTCAGGAATTTCATCGTGTCGTCTAATGTAGCGTAAGACGGTCTCTACCGTGATATCTGGTCGAATGGTTACCGTATCGGTATTCATTAATCCGCCAGCGGTGTCCTCAGGGTAGGATAGTACTTGCTCTACTCTTTCACGGTTTTGCTGATCCATGACCTTTAACAGCTCGTGCATTACCGTTTCAGGTAATTGCTGTAGTAAGTCTGCAAAATCATCGGTATCTAATGAATCAGCTAATGCAAGTACTCGGCTGTTATCCATCCTTGACAGGATGTCAGCCTGTATATCGTCTGAAAGGTGTTGTAAAACCGAACCTTCATTATCTCTGTGGATTAGCTTCCAAAGAATTTTTCTTTCTTTAGGCGGTGATTTCTCTAATAATTGTGCGACTTCAACACTTTGTAGTGTGTTGTTCAGTGTGAAGCGAATTTGCTGGAATGCACCGCTTTCTAATGCAATAGAGAGTTTGTCTAGTTCAGATATGGTTTCTGGGCTGTTCATACTGTGATAGCTCAAATAGTTGATGAATAAGCGTTAAAGGTGACAGTATTTATTCTTCTTCATCAAACTTGTTATTGATCAGTAGGCAAATCTGTTCTAACGCTTGAACTTCGTCATCGCCACTCGTTTCAATGGTTAAAATACTACCTTTACTGGCCGCTAGCATCATAACTGACATAATACTTTTACCATCGACCGCTTTTTTGCCGTTACTGATATTTACCTGGCATGCAAATTTACTCGTTAGTGCTATCAGTTTAGATGCGGCTCTTGCGTGTAGGCCTAGCTTATTAATAATTTCTATGTCAACGCCTTGCATTAATGATTCCTTGTGGTTTTTTCTGGCAAACTAAGCTATCCGCTAGTTATTAATTTCTCGATGGTAGACAGAGACATTATCCATCAGTGGTAAAAAATGATTAGTCAGTTGCTCCGCTATATAAACGGATCGATGTTGTCCGCCTGTGCAACCTAAAGCAATGGTAACATAGCTTCTATTATTGGTTCTAAACTCGGGTAGCCATTTTTCGATAAACTGACGAATATCGCCAATCATTTCATTAACTAAAGGTTCTTGGCTGAGAAACTCTTGGATAGGTTGTTGAGTACCGTTAAAGGATCTAAGGTGTACCTGCCAATATGGGTTGGGCAGCATGCGTAAATCATAGACGATATCTGAATCAAGTGGCACACCATGCTTAAAGCCAAAAGAAATAAACTGCAATGATAAGTTTTGCTCCTTTCTCTCGGCAACCCGATATTTTATAACATCTCGAAGCTCATAAAGCGACAGGTGGGTGGTGTCGATTCTAATAGAGGCTAGATCGGCAATCGGCGCCAGTACGGTATTCTCATATTCAATTGATGACTTCAAACCCTGTACGTGATTCGCCATAGGGTGGCGACGCCTGGTCGCGCTATAGCGTTGAATCAAAATTTCATCAGTGGCATCTAGGTAAATAAAATCGATATCAAAAATCAATTTATTATTGATTTTGAGGGTGCTTATTATTTCAGGTAGTTTTTCTAAATGCTCAGCTGGGTTTCTAGCATCAATACACAGTGCTATTTTATTGTCGCTACGCTGTGGCACAGAGCTGTCAAATAAACTGTTTGTATCGATGCTCTGTAAGTAATTGATCGTTTCGGGCAGCAGGGCGGCAGGTAGGTTATCAATGCAGTAAAAACCTATATCTTCTAACACTTGTATTGCTGTGCTTTTACCAGAGCCTGATCTACCACTGATAATGATAAGCTTCATGAATTTTCCTTAAATTGCTGTGTGAAAATGGCGGTTAGAATGTAAATTTATATGATCATAAATTTACATTACACATATTTAAGAATAATGACATTAACCCAAAACGCTAGGTTTTTAGCCAGTTAATTTCATCAAGGTATTATATAACTGAGTTTGGTTTTCACAGCTGCGCAGTGCCTCTCTATTTTGCGCACTACTAAATAATTCAGCAAGCTGTGCCAATGTGTTTAAATGCTCTTCTGCACTGTTGGATGGGACAACTAAGGCAAAAACTAAATCAACGGGTGCTTTGTCTATCGCATCAAAATCAACAGCTTCATTTAATTTTATAAAAACGGCGATCGCTTTGTCAGTCTCATCTAGTCGGCAGTGGGGGATGGCGACACCCTCTCCAATGCCGGTACTGCCTAAGCGCTCCCTTTCTATCAAGCCGGTGAAAACAGTATCATGTTCAAGGTCTTGCACACTGTTGCTAATAAGGGAGCTAATATGGTCAAGCGTTTTCTTTTTACTTGCTACCTCTAGGTTATGTATCACTAAGTCGGTAGTCAGTAAGTCTTGTATTGTCATAGTTGTCTATTACGGTTATTTATGGCTTTTGAGTTTTTCTTTATGGCGAATTATTTGACGATCCAGTTTATCTATTAAACCGTCAATAGCGGCGTACATCTGTTCTTGTTCATCTGAGGCAAATATTTCTTTACCCGCTAGGTGCAAGCTAGCTTCTGCTTTTTGTCTAATTTTTTCAACACTTAATGTTACTTGAACGTTGGTAATGTTATCAAAGTGTTTTTCTAATTTTTCCATTTTAGTGTGGACATAATCATTCAATGCATCAGTTAAATCTACGTGGTGACCTGTAATATTAATTTGCATAAAAACTCCTTTTGAATAATGGATCTACAGCAAACGTTTACGCTCATTAGATGGGGCTATGCCCATAGATTCACGATACTTTGCTATGGTTCGTCTGGCAACATTAATGCCCTCAGACTCAAG
This sequence comes from Gammaproteobacteria bacterium AS21, assembly GCA_038900335.1. GTDB lineage: Bacteria > Pseudomonadota > Gammaproteobacteria > Pseudomonadales > Balneatricaceae > Rs1. Next base: position 26,642 of record JBBMRB010000026.1, read on the forward strand.
CAATTTAGCAATTTTATTATCACTTAATGGCTTGCTTGGATTCTCTGTCACTAAAATCTTTTTAATTAAAGCTCTAATCGCGGTAGAGGAGGCTGCTCCACCATCGCTGGTACTAACGTGGCTTGAGAAGAAATATTTAAGCTCAAATATACCGTTAGGTGTATGCATGTATTTTTGTGTTGTCGCTCTGGAAATGGTTGATTCATGCATTTCTACAGCTTCTGCAATATCTTGTAAAACCATCGGTTTCATTGCCATTTCGCCATGTTCGAAAAAGTCTATCTGGCGCTCTAATATCTGTTGCGATACCTTTAATAAGGTGTCGTAACGGCTTTGAATACTCTTAATTAACCATCTAGCTTCTTGCAGATGATTTTTTAAATAGTTGTTGTCGTCACTATTATCGGCTCGTTTAATCAAACTGGCATATGTATTATTAATCGATAGGTTAACAGTGTTATCTGAATTTAACCTAACTTGCCAATAGCCTTCAATTTTTTCTACAAACACATCCGGTATAATATATTCAGCTGTGTTTGGATTAATGCTAGAGCCCGGTTGTGGGTTCAGCGTTAGAATAAGCGCTATTGTCTTTTGTAAATGCGCTTCAGACCAACGTGTTTTTCGCATAATCGTACGGTAGTCATGAGAGCCTAACAGTTGGATGTGGTTATTGACAACCGTTATCGCACTTTCTAAATAAGCAGTGCTAGGGTCCAATTGTTTTAGTTGTATTGTCAAACATTCGCACAGGTCTCTAGCGGCGATTCCGGCAGGTTCAAATTGTTGAATTCTTCTAAGAACGGCCTCTATTTCGTCTAATTCAACACCCTGTAATTCGGCGTTATCACTTTGTTGAAAGTTAGTTAAGATATCATCTAATAGCGTGCGCAAATAACCGTTGGAGTCAATGCCATCAATAATATTGGCAGCAATAGTGCGATCGACATCGCTCATTGGGGTTAGATTTAATTGCCAATTTAAGTGATCTTGTAGGTTTTCTTCTGCGGTGTCGTTTGACTCCATAGAGGAGAAATCTATTTGCGAGTTGTTGCTATTAGAGCCGTGTTGAAAGGTATCTTCCCAGTTACTATCTGTCGATAGCTCTATGGGAATATCATTGTTCCATTCGCTCGCAGTATCATTAGCAGCGGTCAGTTCGCTAGGATTGTTTTCAGCTTGCTCCGCTCTCTCTTTGTTGCTTGAAGTGTTATTTTGCGCTATTTGATCACGCTCTTTATCATCCAGAGATTGTGTTGCCTCTGCTTTTATTTCGTCTTCTGATTTTTCCAGTAATGGGTTGCTATCGAGTGCTTCTTGCACTTCTTGTTGTAGATCAAGCGATGACAATTGCAGTAACCTAATGGCCTGTTGCAATTGTGGCGTCATGGACAGATGCTGTCCTATTTTTAGCTCTAAAGACTGTTTCATATAAACTATAACGATACTCTAAAATATCTAGGAAGTGTTAAGCTGGCAGATAAAATCATAAGGTGAATTTATCGCCTAAGTATGCCGCTTTAACTTGTTCGTTGTTCAAAATGTCATTTGGAGTGCCTGAGGCGAGTATATAGCCGTCACTAACAATATAAGCTGTTTCGCAAATATCCAGTGTCTCTCTAACATTGTGATCGGTAATGAGTATGCCTATACCTTTCTTTTGTAAATGTAGGATCGTTTGCTTAATATCATTTACAGAGATAGGGTCGACACCTGCAAAAGGCTCATCTAGTAAAATAAAATTAGGCTCTGTCGCTAAGGCTCTGGCTATTTCTACGCGTCTTCTCTCACCACCGGATAAGCTCATGCCCATGCTCTTTCTGATATGGGTAATGCTAAACTCTGCTAATAGTGATTCTAGTTTTTCCAGCTGTTGTGCTTTGTTTAAATCTTTACGCATTTCAAGTATGCCTAAAATATTATGCTCAACACTGAGTTTTCTAAAAATAGAAGGCTCTTGCGGTAGATATCCAATGCCTTGTCTTGCTCTTTCATGCATCGGCAGTGATGTTATGTCTTGACCGGATAGTGTGATTTTTCCGGCATCAGAGTTTACTAAGCCTACAATCATATAAAAGCAGGTTGTTTTACCTGCGCCATTAGGTCCTAATAAACCGACAACCTCGCCACTAGAAATTTCTATACTGACATCGCGGACAACAGATTTTCTTTTATAAGACTTTGCTAAATTACTTGCTGACAATAACATGGATTAATTGTTGCCTTTTGGCTGAAGGATCATTTTTACTCTTTGTTTACCACCAGTCGCTTGTACTAGTGCTTTGTCCATGTGATAAACTATTTTTTGTCCGGTGAACTTGTCTTTTAGCTGCTCTACTCTAGCGTTGCCTGTGATAGTAACTGTCTGTTTGGTAACCGAATAATTCATCGTGCTACCCCATGCTTTAGATACCGGTTGATTAGCTTGTTGTTGCTGGCTAAAAAAAGCAGGGTTTCCGGTCGCTATCATTTTACTGACATCCCCATTTTTATCTTTATATATGACCAGCTTACTTGCTGTAATATTCATAGAGCCCTGTACTACTTTAACATCACCGGTGAGGGTTGTTAATCCGGTGGCGTCATCTAGGGTTGCATTGTTAGCTGATGCATCCATTGGCTTTTCGCGATCATCAGGTAGTGCGTAACTTAACGGGCTGATTAACAAAGCGATGCTACATATTGCGGCAATGCTTTTAGGGCGCATACTATACAGGTTATGTATAACAGCAAGAGGAGACAAAAAGAGGATGCCTTGGTTGGCTTTTTTAGTTATTTTATCTAAAAGCTTAGGCACATCGTTTTTACTTGTTAGCATTAAAAGTCCCCTTGAAGTTATTTTTTAAATTTATTGTTCTTAATTCTATATCTGCAGCTAAACCTGTCGCTGTTGTGATGTTACCTAATATATCGGTTATTTCAACGAACTTATCTGTGTAAATACTATTATCAACCTGGTTGTAGTGAAGTAGCGTTGTTTTAAGCTCATTTTGTGGTGAGCTATTTTCAAACGCCTGCGAAAATACGTTATCGTAGAAGGTAATAGTGTCGCTATCGGAAAATATTTTAGCGCTTAAGCTCGAGATATTGGCTATTTGTTGTTTCTCTTTATAGCTCTTGATTAAAGGTGCTTGCAACAAGCTATAATTACGCTGTTTAAAATGTTCAACTTTTGCAGAGTTTGCCGTTCGTTGTAAGTTGCCATTGCTGTCAAATGACTTGAAGTATGCATCGTTAATAAAAAAATCGATATCAGACCTTGGTGCCGGGCTCGTCTTTTCTTGCTCAATGGCGTTATTGTCAGAGATAATAAGAGCGGTGACACTGCCAATAATAATTAGCAATGCAAAAAATAGTCTAATATTACGTCTGGTAAATAGCATGTTATAAAAACTCATTTAGCGTGCTGGTCAGTTTGTTTTGGGCCTCAAGAATAGCCTCGCAAAACTCACGTGCAGCACCTTTACCGCCAGATCTTGAAGTACACCAATCACAATGACTGATCACAAAAGGGTGGCCATTGGGAACGCTCGCGCCGAAAGCCACGGCTTTAATCGCTGCTAAATCGGGAAGATCGTCACCTATATAAGCGCACTGGCTCAGTGAAATGTGATGTTCGTCACAAATCTGCTGTAAAGCACTGAGTTTGTCTTCTCTGCCTTGAATTAAATAACTAACACCCAGAGACTGTGCGCGCTGCTGTACTTGAGGAGAGGTTCTGCCAGTGATTATAGCGGTTTTGATGCCGTTATTATGCAGCATTTTCAGGCCCTGTCCATCTAGGGTATTAAATGTTTTTATTTCACTGCCATCGGCTAGTAAGCTCAGTGAGCCATCGGTCATAATACCATCGACATCAAATACCGCCAGTGTCACATTTTGTAGTGCTTTTATTAATTGCTCGTCAGTGACTTTTTTCATTAAACAACTCCAGCGTTTAGCATGTCTTGCATGTTCAGTGCGCCAATGGGTCTATTATTGTCATCGGTGACTATTAATTGGCCTATGCTTTTAGTTTGCATCACAAGTAGAGCTTGTGCTGCCAGTATGTTTGGTTTTACCAGTGTCGCGTGTTTAGTCATCACATCGTCGATGCGCGTTGTTTTTAAATCGACATCATTATCAATTGCGCGTCGTAAGTCACCATCGGTAAAAACGCCCAACAAAAAACCTTGCTCATCTACGATAGTTGTCATACCTAGTTTTTTCTGCGTGACTTCTAATAACGCTCTTGGCAATAAGGTATTAGATAGTACTTTGGGGATAGATTCCCCAGAGTGCATAATATCTTCAACTTTAAGTAATAGTTTTCTGCCTAGGCTACCGCCTGGGTGTGAAAAGGCAAAGTCTTCTGCATTAAAGCCTTTTGCTTCTAGTACCGCTAGTGCTAGAGCATCCCCCATCACTAATTGCGCGGTTGTGCTGGATGTCGGCGCTAGGTTGAGAGGACACGCCTCTGTTTGTATGTCGGTGTTTAGGTTGTATTGTGCCAGTGTTGACAGCGTCGATGTTGGATGTGATGTAATGCTAATTAACGGTATGCCCAGACGCTTTATCAGCGGTAAAATAGCTTTTATTTCTTGTGATTCGCCCGAGTTTGATAAGGCGATAACAACATCGTGTTCAGTAATCATTCCCATATCACCATGGCTTGCTTCACCTGGGTGAACAAAAAATGCAGGGCTGCCTGTGCTGGCAAATGTCGCGGCCATCTTGGCACCGATAAGGCCTGATTTACCCATGCCGGTTACAATAACACGGCCTTTACAGTTTAAAATTAGTTCACAGCTGTGGGTGAAATTTTCATCCAATAAAGATAATAGGTGTTTTATCGCCTGTGCTTCTAATTCGATTGTTCTTCTGGCAGAGGCTATAAATAAGTCATTGTTTGGCATATCAAAAAAACCATTAATATTGCAAGTTAGGATGTAGTAATTAACAAGTAGTTATTAATAACTAAATCGCGGTAAAGTATAACACTGCCATGTAGGCGGTATATATAGCAACAAAAACAGAGCCTTCAAGACGCTTTATTTTTGCCGGATTGCGTAAAAAACAAAAAGTAAGTAATAGGGCGCTTAGGGCCAGCATTAGTAGGTAATCTCGATGAAATACTTCAGCTTGTAAGTCAACAGTAGTTACCAGAGCTGGTATGGTCATCACTGCACCTAAATTGAAAATATTTGAGCCAATAACGTTGCCAATGGCTATCTCGTGGTGCCCCTTTAATGCACTCATAACAGAGGCTGCTAATTCCGGTAAGCTAGTGCCAATAGCGACAATTGTTAAGCCGATAACAAGTTCTGAGACACCCAGTGAGGTAGCTATCTGGGTGGCGCCCCAAACCAATGCTTTTGAACTAGCTATTAATAGTATTAAGCCTAGTACAAACCAAAAAACACCAGTGGCGATAGATATTGTGGGAATATCTTCATCCTCTTTAGGCTCTTCCTTTTGTTGAAATTTAGCGAAGATAACTAACGATATAATGAGTGCGATAAATAGAATGATACTGTCAGTGATGTCTAGTTTTAAATTAAACATGAGTGCGCCAGCAATCACTGTCACCGCTAGCATCAAGGGCATTTCTTTGCTTCTAACGTTAGAGCTCACAGGTAGTGGCGCAACTAACGCTGTGATACCTAATACCAGGGCAATATTGGCGATATTAGAGCCTATGGCGTTACCTATCGCTAGCGTGCCTGCATTGTCTATAGTGGCCATGATGGATACGAGAATTTCAGGTGCCGATGTGCCAAAGGATACAATAGTGAGGCCGATTAAAAGAGGGGACATGCCTAGGTTTTTAGCTGTTCCAGCAGCGCCAAAAACAAATTTATCGGCACTCCAAACTAATACAATTAAACCGAGAATAAGACTGATAATAGGATATAACATAGGTTTGATTAATACACTCTAGGCCATAAAAAGAGGCTATTAAAACAGATTTTACCCTAGGTGCAAGTTAAAAGCGGCTATAGATGGATTTTTAATATTTGAAGTTGCTATTTAATTTAAAATGCGGGTGCTATAATGCGCGCCTTAATTTTAGTCGTTGATAAATTGTGAGTTGTTTTATTTAAATGTTCATTAGAACTTAATGTTTAACGATTGTCGTAGATATAACTGTGCTAGCATAGTGGCGCTGTTATTATTTAGAATTTATCAGCTTTGAGGTGTAGATTTGGCGCATTCAAACAATATAATTGAAGTACGTAACTTGCGTTTTAGTAGAGGCAAGAGAGTTATTTTTAAAGATGTCAGCCTTGATATTCCCAAGGGCAAAATTACGGCTATTATGGGGCCATCTGGCACGGGTAAAACGACATTGTTGAAAATGATCGGCGGCCAGTTAACTCCCGATGCCGGTAGCGTCAGCGTTTTTGATAAAAATGTACATCAATTGCCACGAAATGCGCTGTTCTCTTTGCGAAAGAAAATGGGTATGTTGTTTCAAAGTGGTGCACTGTTTTCAGATATGAGTACGTTTGATAATGTTGCCTTCCCGTTAAAAGTGAATACCGATCTTGATGATCAATTAATCAGAGCCGTTGTGCTAATGAAGCTGCAATCAGTTGGTTTAAGAGGTGCAGCGCAGTTAATGCCAAGTGAGTTATCTGGTGGTATGGCGCGACGTGTAGCTCTGGCAAGAGCGATTGCTCTAGATCCTGAAATTGTGATGTATGACGAGCCTTTTGCAGGACAAGACCCTATAGGGATGGGTGTTTTGGTCTCGCTCATTAAAAAATTAAACCAGTCACTAGGGCATACCTCAGTCATTATTTCACACGATATTCAAGAGACATTAAATATTGCAGATTATATTTGCATACTGGCCGATGGTGAAGTGGTAGCAACGGGTAGTGCGGATGAAATACGCCAGTCAAAATCGGCACAGGTGCAGCAATTTATTAATGGCCATCCAGATGGGCCGGTATCTTTTCATTATCCTGCTCCCGATCTTATTCAGCAGCTTATGAATAGATCGAATTAAGGCGAACAGAGGGAGTGATATAATGTTCAATAGTGTAGTAGAGAGCTTAGCAGGGGTTGGCCGCTTTAGCATAGATAAGCTGGCAGGGTTTGGTAAAGCGTCTATTGTTTTGTTTCATGCGCTGGTGGTTTGGCCGCAATTTAGAACAAATACCCGTTTAGTCATCAATCAGCTGTATAGTCTTGGTGTGAAGTCGTTACTAATTGTCGCGGTATCAGGATTGTTTATTGGTATGGTGCTCGGTTTACAAGGTTACACCATATTGGTTGATTTTGGCTCCGAGCAATCGGTAGGGCAAATGGTTGCACTGTCATTGGTAAGGGAGTTGGCACCGGTAGTTACAGCGTTATTGTTTGCCGGTCGAGCAGGTTCTGCCTTGACCGCTGAAATAGGGTTAATGAAAGCCACAGAGCAGCTCGCATCTCTAGAGATGATAGGTGTTGATCCACTGCGCAGAATCGTTGCTCCAAGATTGTGGGGCGGTTTTATTTGCATGCCTATTTTATCAATGATCTTTGCAATTGTTGGTGTTTATGGTGGGGCTCTAGTCAGTGTTGAATGGTTGGGTGTTTATTCAGGCTCTTTTTGGTCTGTAATGCAATCAGCTGTCGATTTTTATGATGATGTCTTAAATGGCATTATTAAAGCAATAGTGTTTGGTTTTGTGATTACTTGGATTGCTGTCTATCAAGGTATGGAGTCAGTACCTACTTCTGAGGGGATAGCGCAAGCGACTACAAGGACAGTGGTTTATTCGTCATTAATGATATTAGCGTTAGATTTTGTTTTAACTGCTTTGATGTTTGGAGGTTTTTAGTATGCATGCTCGTGTAACTGAAGTGATGGTCGGTTTTTTTGTGGTCTGTGGTATATTGGCTGGGTTGGCTTTAGCTGTTTCAGTGAGTGGCATTGCAGGTGGCTCTAAAGAAACTTATAAAGTCTATGCGTATTTTAGCAATATTGGTGGTCTAACTGAAAAGGCTGAAGTGACAATGGCTGGTGTGCAGATCGGCAAGGTGACTAATATTTCATTAGACCCTAAACGATTAGTCGCTAAAGTAGAGATGTCGATTTTTGCCGATGTCGATTTTTTAAGTATTGATAGCTCGGTGCAAATATTAACTTCAGGGTTGCTTGGCGGTAAATATATCGGCCTTGCAAGTGGTGCTGAAGATGAAATGCTCAAAGAAGGCAGCGTTATCGTTGATAGTCAGTCAGCATTTGTGCTTGAAGAGTTAATAGGTAAGTTCCTATTTAATAAAGTAGGCGAGTAATTAAGCAAAGATATAGGTGGTTTGTGTGCCGGTATCGTATTTGTGTTAATTGCGTTTGAATTATGCGAAATTTTAAAAGAATAGTGTAGGTAATTATATGAAAATTAAACAGTTATTAATAAAGTCAATTTCATTGCTTTGTTTTGTTAGTCTGTCTGTATCTGCAAGCTGGCAGGAGGCTGCGGGTCAAGTCGAGCAAAGTTTGGAGCAGATGCTGACTAAGGCGGCTATCTATAAAGGCGAAGTAGAAGGTAATTTAGAGCCTCTTTATAAAGAGCTTGATGAAATTACAAATGACAAAGTAGATTATGAATATATCAGTAAGATAGTTATGGGTAAGTACTATCGACAGGCGAGTGATTCGCAAAAAGTTGAATTTGAGAAAGTGTTTAAAAGAACACTGTTAAAAACTTATGGCAAAACGTTAGTCAGTTTTAATGTCACTAAGTACGAGCTAATAGAGCCAAGAAGTGAAAGCCCGCAAGCAGATAAGCAGCAAGTTGTGGTAAAAGTGTCATCAGATGATGGCCAAACCTATAGCTTAGTTAGCTATATGGTAAAAGCGGATGGTAAGTGGAAGTTGGTTAATGTCGTGTTAGATGGATTTAACTTACGTATCACATTTAAAAACCAATTTGCTGAATTGGCGGATCAAAACCGTGGAAATATTGCTAAGGCAATTGCCGCTTGGTCAGATATTATGTCCAAGAAATAAGATCAGAACTGTTGGTGTAAAGGCATAATATGAGTGTTCAATATCAAAATCAGACGTTATCGCTCTCGGGCGAGCTGACCTTTAATACGGTTCAGCTTGTTTATAATGAGCTTAAAAGTATATCAAGCTCAGTGACAGGGGATGTGACGCTTGATCTGTCCAAAGTGACGAAAGTTGATACCGCAGCACTTGCGTTGTGTACCAGTTTTCAGGCTTTGCTGCTAGATCAGGCGCAACTGTCTTTTTTACATGCCCCAGCTGATTTGCTAGGTATTGCTGAATCTGTCGGTGTCGGTTCACTTTTTACTTAAGATGCTCGCTTTTTGGGCGGCATCTTAGTATAAATTTATTTATTTCTATAATAAATCCTCTTGGCGCATCGCCTTTTTTTTTGAATTTCGTTATCATCAATCCTCTTTTTTGTCGCGCTTAAAATTAATTATGTTATGGGCTGAGAATATTGAAATAATATTAGTTCTCAGCCCATAACATACTTTTTTGATTTAAGTGCAATCTCAAATTTCTAATAGCTGGAGCATTAAATGCAAGCCGTTGAAGTAAAAAATATTATCGAAACTCAAATATCTGAAGCAACAGTAATAACGGCTGGTGAGGGATGTAATTTTGAAGTCACAGTCGTCAGTGAAAAATTTGAAGGTTTGCTGCCCGTCAAGCGTCAGCAATTAGTCTATAAGTGTGTAGAAGATCAAATTGCAGATGGTTCTATCCATGCATTGACAATCAAGGCTTATACTCCTGCTCAGTGGCAAAAAATCCAAAACTAAAGGCAAATACAATGGATAAGTTTTTAATACAAGGCGGTAAATGCCTTAATGGGGAAGTGCGTGTATCTGGTGCTAAAAATGCAGCGCTTCCTATTATTGCAGCAGGATTGTTGGTTAAAGGTCCGTTGACAATCGATAACATGCCAGCTTTGCATGATGTCAATACAATGCTCAAGCTTATTGAGTGCATGGGCGTTAAAGTTAGCCGCCCTAACGATATGCAAGTGGTTATTGATAGTAGTGCTATCAATAGCCATAAAGCGCCTTATGAACTCGTTAAAACCATGCGTGCTTCTATTTTAGTGTTAGGCCCTTTGCTAGCTCACTTTGGTGAGGCTGAAGTATCACTGCCAGGTGGTTGTGCTATTGGTAGTCGCCCAGTTGATTTGCATATTCGTGGTTTAGAGGCGATGGGTGCAAAGATCGTTGTCGAAGAAGGTTATATTCGCGCGACCATCGATGGACGTTTAAAGGGTGCTAAAATATTTTTTGATACAGTGACAGTCACAGGTACCGAAAATATATTGATGGCCGCGACCTTAGCGCAGGGCCAAACGATTATCGAAAATGCCGCTAAAGAGCCTGAAGTTACTGACTTGGCGCAGTGCCTCATTAAAATGGGTGCTGACATAACAGGTGCTGGTAGCGATACTATTATTATTAATGGTGTTCAAGCGCTGCACGCTGCACAGCACAGCGTGGTGCCTGATCGTATTGAAACAGGTACTTTTTTAGTGGCAGCGGCCATGTCAGGCGGCAAGGTAACTACGACTGCGACACGTCCTGATATCTTAGAAGCGGTTTTACAAAAGCTTAAAGAAGTGGGCGCTCAAATTGAAGTAGGTGAAGATTGGATAACCTTGGATATGCAAGGTAAAAGACCGCTAGCTGTTAACATCACAACAGCGCCGTATCCTGCTTTCCCTACCGATATGCAGGCTCAATTTGCAGCGATGAACTGTGTTGCACAAGGTGTTAGCCATATTAAAGAGACGATTTTTGAAAACCGCTTTATGCACATGCAAGAAATGATTCGCATGGGTGGGAAAATATTAATCGATGGTAATACTGCGACTATTGAAGGGTCAACCACTTTGCGAGGAGCGCCAGTGATGGCAACGGATCTTCGTGCTTCAGCAAGCTTGGTTATGTTGGCTTTAGTGGTAGAGGGTGAGACATTGATTGATCGTATTTATCATATAGATCGCGGTTATGAAAACATAGAAGAAAAATTTCAAGGTATTGGCGGTAAGATCACTCGAATTAGTTAGTTCGATCCTTGTAATAACATTGCAGACAAGCTTAAGGTATATTTGGGAACATCATGAAAAAAGAGCAACTAACAATCGCGCTATCTAAAGGGCGTATTTTAAAAGAGACGCTGCCTTTGTTAGAGCGGGCAAATATCATTCCATCTGAAGATATATTTAGCTCACGTAAACTTATATTTGATACCAATCATGCCAATATAAAGCTAGTTATTATCAGAGCGACAGACGTGCCTACCTATGTAGAATACGGTGGTGCTGATATGGGTATTGCTGGTAAAGATGTGTTGATGGAGCATGGCGGTAAAGGTTTGTATGAGCCGCTAGATCTGGAAATATCTAAATGTAAATTGATGGTAGCGGGAATGAAAGATGCACCAAAAATTGCAGGTAGAGTGCGTGTGGCAACTAAGTTTGTTAATGTAGCCAAAGATTACTTTGCAAGTCAGGGTCAGCAGATCGATGTGATCAAGCTTTATGGTGCGATGGAATTAGCGCCTATTATGGGCTTAGCTGATCGTATTGTTGATATTGTCGATACGGGTAATACTTTGATTGCTAATGGTCTAGAGCCGATGGATTTTATCGCAAACGTCAGTTCTAGATTAGTTGTTGGTCAAGCGCCAATGAAGCTAAAATATAAGCAAATTCAGCCTATTCTGGATATGCTAGCCCAGGCGGTTGAAAGTAAGCGACCTGCTTAAAGGTGGATAAAATGGCTACTCAAGAGAAAATAGATAAAGTGCTAGAAATACCAAGGCTGGATGCCAATGAAGCTGGTTTTTCATCAAAGCTAGCAGCGTTATTGGCATGGGAATCAGTATCGGATAAAAGTGTTAATGAGATTGTAAGCTCAATACTTAGCGACGTTAAGGTACGTGGCGATTTAGCTGTTATTGAATACACCAATAAGTTCGATCATATGCAAGTGACTGATATGTCGCAATTGCAGCTTGATCATCAGCAGCTGCAGCAGGCGCTAGAGCGTATTAGCCCGCAAGAGCGTGAGGCTTTGGAAAAAGCGGCTCAAAGAGTTGAGCGTTTTCATCAGCGTCAAGCAGATAAATCTTGGCAGTACACAGATGATGATGGCACGGTATTAGGGCAAAAAGTAACACCGATAGATAAAGTCGGTATTTACGTCCCAGGCGGCAAGGCATCGTACCCTTCATCGGTGCTGATGAATGCGATACCAGCTAAAGTAGCCGGAGTCACTGAAATTGTTATGGTGGTGCCAACACCTAATGGTGAAGTGAATGATTTGGTATTGGCCGCTGCTGCTATTTCAGGTGTTGATAAAGTATTCACCATAGGTGGCGCGCAGGCAATTGCTGCACTAGCCTATGGTACAGATACTATTCCTAAGGTTGACAAAATTACTGGACCTGGCAATATTTTTGTCGCAACCGCTAAAAAAGCTGTTTTCGGCTTGGTTGGGATTGATATGATTGCCGGGCCATCAGAGATACTGGTGATCGCTGATGGCCTGACAGACCCAGATTGGTTGGCGATGGATCTGTTCTCACAAGCAGAGCATGATGAGCAGGCTCAGTCGATATTGGTTTGTGCTGATGCGACTTATATGGATAGAGTTGAGCAGTCTATGCAGGCATTGTTGCCAGACATGGAACGCTCATCAATTATTACCCAGTCTATTAATAATAGAGCGGCATTTATCCTAGTCGATGATTTGGCACAAGCTGTTGAAGTCAGTAATATTATTGCGCCTGAGCACTTAGAGTTATCAGTTGAGGAACCTGAACTGTTAGTTGATAGTGTTAAGCATGCTGGCGCTATTTTTATGGGTAGATATACGGCTGAAGCACTCGGTGATTATTGCGCTGGGCCTAACCATGTGTTGCCGACATCAGGTACTGCTAGGTTTTCATCGCCATTAGGTGTGTATGATTTTCAAAAGCGTTCTTCTATTATTCATTTTAGTGAGCAAAGCGCTGCTGAAGTTGGAAAAATAGCCTCTGTTCTTGCCCGAGGAGAGGGTTTGACAGCTCATGCTCGCTCTGCAGAATATCGCATGAAAAAAATATAAGTAATAGCTCTCAACTAATAAAAGAACATCTCAAAAGCTGATATGTTCTTTTATTTAATCCTCTTTGATTTAATCTTGTTGCTCTCTTAAAAATACCCATTCATTATGTGTTGATTGCTCTGGGCTGTAATAATAGCCAGCATAATCAAACTCTTTTAGCTTTTGCGAATCTGTAATGCGGTTATCGATAATGTATCTGACCATCATGCCACGTGCTTTTTTTGCAAAAAAGCTGATGATTTTATATTGACCGTTTTTTTGATCTTTAAAAATTGGAGTGATGAGTTTGGCTTTTAGCTCTTTGCTTTTTACTGCTTTAAAGTATTCATTAGACGCAAGGTTTATCAAGGTTGGTAGCTCACCTGAGCTGTCAGTGTTTAGCTGATCTGTAAGGTCTTTATCCCAAAATTGATATAAATTGGTTAAATTCTGATATTTAAGCTTGGTACCCATTTCAAGGCGATATGGCTGAATTAAATCAAGTGGTTTTAATAAGCCATAGAGCCCAGATAGGATTCTTACATGCTGTTGCGCAAATTCAAAATCTTGCTCAGACAGCGTTTCAGCGTCTAAGCCAGTATAGACATCGCCTTTAAAAGCTAGGATTGCCTGTTTTGCATTGTCTGGCGTGAACGGTCGTTGCCATGAGCCAAATCTAGCGACGTTTAAGGCGGCCAGCTTATCACTTAGTTTCATCAGTGTTGCGATATCTTGAATGGAATATTTTTCTAAGTGATCAATTAATAATTGGGACTTATCCAAAAAGCTTGAGTGACTGAATGTGCCAGTAATCGCAGGGGTATCAAAGTCTAATGTTTTTGCCGGGGATATAACAATTTGCATGCCGTAAATACCTCTTTCAAGCTCGCTGTATATTAATTACATTTGAAAATCTGATTCATTATACATCTTGATGTTTATAAAGGTGAATTACTTCATCGTTAATACTGTTGTATAGCTGAAAATTTCGCAGTTTTTATTGCTATTATTGCTGGTTTTTTGTCGTTCACACTAAGGTTCATACTTCATGCAAAGGTCAGTTGTGGTGTATGATAGTGTTATTAGTAAAATGAGCTACGATTAAGTGTGGCAGTTAAGGAAGTGAAATGTCGAAAAAAACAGTGTTAACAGGGATTACTACCTCAGGTACTCCTCATATCGGTAATTATTTAGGAGCGATTGCACCGGCGATTGCAGCAAGTCAAAATAAAGCAAATAATAGTTTTTTCTTTTTGGCTGATTATCATGCATTAATCAAGTGCCATGACCCTGAGCGTGTTGCTCGCTCATCAAGAGAAATTGCTGCGACTTGGCTAGCATTAGGTTTAGATACTGATAACGTTACGTTTTATCGACAAAGTGATATACCTGAAATTACTGAGCTTAGCTGGATATTAACCTGTATGACATCTAAGGGTTTAATGAACAGGTCTCATGCGTATAAAGCTTCGGTTGATGCCAATCAAGCGGCTGGTAAAGCTGAATTAGATGATGGTGTTACTATGGGGCTCTTTAGTTACCCTGTACTAATGAGCGCAGATATTTTGATGTTTAATGCAGATTTAGTGCCTGTGGGTCGCGATCAAATACAGCATATTGAAATGGCTAGAGACATAGCGGGTCGTTTTAATAATACTTATGAGAAACTGTTCACCTTGCCAGAAGTGTTGATTGATGAGCAAACCCAGCTTATTCCTGGTCTAGATGGCCGTAAAATGTCAAAAAGCTATGATAATACGTTGCCTTTATTTTGCTCAAGCGATGAATTATTTAAACTAATAAAGCAAATTGACACCGATTCTAAGCTGCCAGGTGAGCCGAAAGATCCCGATAACAGTACCGTATTTCAACTGTACAATTGTTTTGCAAACGATGCTGAAGCCGCTCAGATGCGAGAAAAATTCGCCAATGGCATTGCTTGGGGCGATGCTAAAAAAGATCTTTTTGAGTTTGTAGATTCAAAATTAACAAGCCCAAGAAATGAGTATAAGCGACTAATGCAAGACCTGCCTTATGTCGAATCTGTACTACAAAAAGGTGGTGCTAAAGCGCGCGAAATATCAGTTCCTTTTATGGAAAAAGTACGTGTTGCTGCCGGCATTCGCCCGTTGCCATTTGTTGCTAGCACTCAAACAACAAAAGCCAAAAAAGAGAAGAGTCCAGAAGATATCGCCAGGGCATTAGAAGGTAAGCGTCGCGGTATATTAATGCAGCTTAAGCCTGTCTTAGATGAAGTAGAGAATGCTGAGGATTCCCAGCAAGCAGCCGCTAGTGTTGTCGCTGAAAAAGAGCAAAAAATCGCTTCATTAAAAGGTAAAAACAAAGAGAAAGCAGAGAACGAATTGCAAATTTTAACAGCAGAGTTTGCCAAGTATAATTAGTCTTTAATTAAATATTTAACAAACAGTGACAGCTAATGGTTTGTTGGTTAAATAGAGGTGGTTTTGATGTTTGATACACTTATTAGTGCAACACAGTTACAGCAAAATTATCAGGCTGATCATTGGGTTGTTCTTGATTGTCGATTTGATTTAATGGATGTGAGTAAAGGCGAAGCGTTATACCAAGCCTGTCATATAGAAAATGCAATCTACGTAAACTTAAACGAACAGTTATCAGGCACTATAACTGCTTTAAGTGGTAGGCACCCGTTGCCTGAAATCGCAGCGCTAACTAATCTTTTTTCTAAATTGGGTATTGGCAGTCATTCACAAGTTGTGGTTTATGATGATTGCGGCGGTGCAATCGCTGCCAGAGCCTGGTGGTTATTAAAGTGGTTAGGCCATGAAAGTGTCGCATTACTTGATGGTGGAATTCAATCTTGGCAGGCGCTAGGTTATGCCTGCTCAGATGTGTCTCCAGATATTATAGAAACGCATTTTGTTCGCAAGCATTCTGTCTATGAGACTCTATCCACGCAGCAAATATGCAGTGGTGATTATCAGCTAATTGATGCGCGAGCAAGTGCTAGATATTTAGGTGAAGTTGAGCCAATTGATGCGATTGCTGGCCATGTGCCAGGCGCTGTGAACTATCCTTTTAGCGATAGTTTAAATGAACAGGGCTTGTTTAAGTCAAAGCTAGAGTTGTTAAATCAATGGCAGGGCATAGCTGATCCTAATAATGTTCATATGTGTGGCTCTGGTGTCACTGCTTGTCATAATATACTCTCAATGGTCTATGCAGGTTTGCCTGTGACTCGATTGTATACAGGCTCGTGGAGCGAGTGGATAAGAGATTCATCAAGGCCAGTTAGTAGCGTGTAAATATAGTGAGCTTTTTGCTGAATAATGGCAAAAAGCGATGATTTTAAAAGAAATAGGAACAGATTTAAAATGACCAAATATCCAGCTTATCAATCAGGTATAGTGGCGCCAGCAAGTTCTGATGCCCTATTTGTTACCTTGCAACGAAAGCAGTTTGATGTGCTAACTAACAGAGCCGATTTACTGCAAAGTATCGCTAAAATTCCAAGCGTTTTAGCTGATTGCACAGAGCGCTTTGTCGATGCGCAATTGCATTTGACCGTTGGGTTGAGTAGTCAGTTTTGGGACTTTTTAGAGTTGCCTGAAAAGCCTGCAGGGCTGCAGCCGTTTCAGGCTATCAGTAATAAAAAAGTGCGCATGCCTGCCACAGATACAGATTTGCTGTTGCATATTAGATCCCATCGACACGATGTAAACTACCATATAGCACAAGCTGTTTATCAGCTATTGTCACCTTTCTTTGTATTAGATGAGTTGGTTAGAGGTTTTCGCTATTTAGATAGTAGAGATTTAACAGGGTTTGTCGATGGTACCGAGAATCCTGAAGGTGAGAGCAGAGAAAAAGTTGCACTAGTTGGCGATGATCCGGCCTTTAATGGCGGTAGTTATATTCATTTACAAAAGTATTTACATAATTTACCTGTGTGGAATAGTTATACATTAAAAGAGCAAGAGGATAGCTACGGTCGTACTAAAGATGAAAATGTTGAATATTCATCAGCTGATAAATCTGCTAGTGCTCACACCAAACGCTCTTCAATAAAAGATGCTGATGGTAATAGTATTGAAATACTAAGGCATAGTTTGCCGTTTGGTGAGCTTGATCAAAGTGGCTTAATGTTCGCTAGTTATTCGGCTAAATCAACTCATTTTGATTTGATGTTGCAAAGTATGTGCGAAGTCAATGAAAAAGACGAAACTGATCATATTTTAAGGGTGACTAATGCTGTCACCGGACAGGCGTTTTTCGCCCCTAATATTGCTTGGTTTAAAGCATTGCTAAAAGAGTGAGTAAAATATGGTTGTTGAATAAATAATCAAAGTAATGTGCTGTCAAGAGAGTATACTAAGCTGAGGTTCAATCTATAATTAATGCTACAAATTGAATTGTGTAGCAATTAAAAACATTTTATAAGTAGCGGGTCTGTACTCACGCAGGTTTGAGATAATTTTTAAAAATGTATTTACAGTCATATGTAAGACCAGTAAAAATTTAGATTGTTATAGGATATTTACTTTTTAAGCTGATGGGGAAATAAGGAAATTATGAAATCGACTATCTATAGTGGCCAGCATGTGGCACATCAATGTTCAATGTCAGAGTCTAGCTTTGATGACGTTAATTTACAAAATGCAATTTTTAATAACGTTAACTTGCAAGCAAGTCGTTATTCGAACATTAATTTAATGCAAGGTAACTTCTATGATGTCAATCTTAGTCATTCTCAGTTCTCGATTGTTAATTTAGGAGGAGCCGTATTTTCTAATATTGTGACGTTGACGACGACCCCATTAGGCATCAGTAAAAATGCGCCTATCTCTTTTAAGGATAGTGATTTATCAGCAAGTACTTTTAATAACGTTGATATGAGTAACGTTGTATTAGAAAATTGTCAAATATCAGGGCTAATCATTAATGGTATTGATATAGAGGCATTATTGAAAGGCGATATTAGTAAACCTGAATTGCAAAAGGTAGGTTGGCGTACGCAAAATGAGACAGGCAGTACTAATAAGGTATCTAAAGGTCATTATATGGCTAAAGGTAGCGATAAAACGCTGTGTGGTGTTGATGTGCCAAGTGCAGAAAGAGTCGCTGAAATGTCTACACAAATAGGTACAAGTGCTTGTAAAAGATGTTTGGGTATTAAAAAAAATTATTAATCCCTAAATAAATTTTAATTGCTCTACTAAAAACTTTTCATCAAATGATCGTCATTATCTAAATAGTGACGATTTATCATCTCTAAATATATTCCCTTCGTGTTCATTTATATCGCCTCATTAATTTATATCTAAAGCCATTTCTGTTAAGTTTAAATTAATATTTCATTAATGTTTTATTAAGCTATTGAAATCATTATAGTTTATGTACCTTGGTACAATAGCAAATAGGTAAAATTCCTATTATATTAGAGGTATATTAAAATAAATAGGTGATGCAAATGGCTGCTATAGGTATTGTAAGTTCATTGTTAGGTAAAGTTGTTGCTGTAGATGCTACAGGTAATGAGCGACTATTAGCGATAGGCGATGAGGTTTTTGAAGGCGAAGTTATTGTTGCTTCAGTTGATGCCAGAATACAAATACAAATGAATTCTGGTGATCTTGTTGAAGTTACAAATGGACAACGCTGGACCCCAACTATAGAGACATTTTCAACAGCTGAAGAAATAGCCATTGAAGATCAAGTGGTTGCTGCTGATGATTTAGCTTCTATTGAAAGTATCCAACAAGCGTTATTGGCAGGATTGGATCCAACAGAGTTTGGTGAAGCGACAGCAGCAGGCGCTGGGGCCGGCGCAGGGGCGGCAGGTATCGCTGGAGATGGCGGCACAAGTTTCGTTACTATCGCCAGAACAGCTGGCTCGATTGACCCAAATGCAGGTTTTGACACAATTGCTAGTAGTGCTAATTTCCCAACTACTTTTGTAACGCCTACACAGCAACTTTATCCAGAAATTACAGTAGATTCAATAACGGCAGTGGATAGTAGTACCGTTGTTGAAGGCAATGAACTTTCATTTCTTATTACCTTAAGCGGCTTTCCTGTTGTTGGTGTTACCCTGCCGTTTTCTCTTGGCGGTACTGCTTCGATTGCTGATTATTCTGGTGTGCGATTTAGTAATGACGTTATCAATAATGGTGATGGTACGATACTCGTACCAGAAGGTGTAACCTCATTCACAGTTATTTTACCAACCATAGATGATACAGAAGTAGAAGCTACTGAAACTGCCGTTTTAACAGTAGGCGGAGTTGAATCTACTGGTACGATCTTAGATAACGACAAACCAGATGTAGTCTCTGTTAGCGTTAATAACGCAGACGACAGTGTGGTTGAAGGTAAGAACCTTGAGTTCACTGTTACCTTAAGTGAAGCAACACTAAGTGAAGTAACGTA
>JBBMRB010000027.1:0-41263 GCA_038900335.1 Gammaproteobacteria bacterium AS21
ACTTACTCCTCGAAAAAGATGCTAGTGTAATGTGATCAGTTTAGTGCTGGATAGGATGTGGTTCGTTCGGCGCTTACAATACTCTAACGAGATTCTTAGTCTTTAATTGTTAGCAACTTTTGATAGACATAAAAAAACCTCCATTAGGAGGTTTTTTTATGCTAAGAAAACTAATCTAGTGACTAGTCTTCAGTCACATCTTTCATAGATAGTTTAATACGACCGCGTACATCAACATCTAATACTTTCACTTTCACCATTTGATCCATTTGAATGTAGTCAGTGACCTTTTCTACACGCTTGTTATCAATTTGTGAAATATGTACTAGGCCATCTTTACCAGGAAGGATATTAACAAAAGCACCAAATTCTTCTAAACGAACAACTTTACCTTCGTAAATCTTACCGATCTCAGCTTCTGCAGTAATACCTAATACGATATCAGTTGCCGCTTTAGCTGCCGCTTTATCAGATGCGAAGATACGAACCGTACCGTCATCATCTAAATCAATCATTGCACCCGTCTGTTCAGTGATAGAGCGGATAGTTGCGCCGCCTTTACCGATAACATCACGGATTTTCTCAGGATTGATTTTGATCATTGTCATCGCAGGTGCGTTGTCCGGTAATTCTGGACGAGCGTAACCGATAACTTTAGCCATTTCTTTAAGAATATGAACACGTGCGTGTAGCGCTTGCTCAAGAGCGATGTCCATAATCTCTTCAGTAATACCCGTGATCTTGATATCCATTTGCAATGCAGTGATGCCCTGCTCAGTACCCGCTACTTTAAAGTCCATATCACCTAAGTGATCTTCATCACCTAAGATATCAGTTAGGACGGCGAATTTATCACCTTCTTTAACTAGGCCCATCGCAATACCAGCGATCGGTGCTTTCAGTGGAACACCTGCATCCATCATAGATAAAGACGCACCACAAACCGAAGCCATAGAACTTGAACCATTAGATTCAGTAATTTCAGAGACGATACGAATAGTGTACGGAAAGTCTTCTTGTGATGGCAACATCGCAGCAACAGAGCGACGAGCTAGACGACCGTGACCAATTTCACGACGACCAGTCGAACCCATACGACCCGCTTCACCAACAGAGTAAGGAGGGAAGTTATAATGTAGCATGAACGGGTCTTTACGCTCGCCTTCAATCGCATCTATCATCTGCTGATCACGAGATGTACCTAGGGTACAAGTGGCAATCGCTTGCGTTTCACCACGTGTGAACAAAGCAGAACCATGTGTACCAGATAAAATGCCTACCTGTACATCTATTCCGCGAACAGTCTTGTTGTCACGACCATCTATACGCGATTCACCATTAACAATACGCTGGCGAACTGTTGTTTTTTCAATGGAGCTTACAACACCAGAAACTTCTTTCGCTGAGTACTCAGATTCTTCACCAGCTAGCGCAGCCACTGCTTGATTGCGAAGCTCAGATAGAAGACCTTGACGTTGTAGTTTATCGGCAACTTGATAAGCAGAAGCGATACCAGCACCTACTAAATCAGTCACTTGGGCAACAAGTGTTTCGTTAACTTGTGCTGGTTTCCAATCCCAAGTTTCTTTACCTGCTTGCGCTTTTAGCTCGGCAATTGCTTGGATAGCCGGTTGAAATTCAGTGTGTGCAAACAATACCGCACCCAACATTTCATCTTCGCTTAACTCATCAGCTTCAGATTCAACCATTAGTACCGCATCTTTAGTACCGGCAACAACCATGTCTAGCTCAGAAGTTTCAAGCTGTGCATAAGTTGGGTTGAGGATATAGCCGTCATCTTCAGTGAAACCTACACGCGCACAACCAACAGGCCCTTCAAATGGGATACCTGATATAGCTAGTGCCGCTGAAACACCGATCATTGCAGCGATATCTGGATCATTTACTTTATCTGCTGACATAACAGTACAAACAATTTGTACTTCGTTCATAAAGCCTTTCGGGAATAATGGACGCATAGGACGGTCGATTAAACGCGAAGTGAGTGTTTCTTTTTCAGAAGGACGTGCTTCACGCTTAAAGAAACCGCCAGGGATTTTACCAACAGCGTAGTATTTTTCGATGTAATGCACAGATAATGGAAAGAAATCCTGTCCATCTTTAGCAGCTTTAGCGCCTACCACTGTACATAATACTTGTACGCCTTCAATTGTTACTAATACAGAACCTGTTGCTTGACGAGCAATGCGGCCTGTTTCTAATGTCACTTCTTGGTGACCTAACTTAAACTTTTTAATAATCGCTTCCACGATATTTCCTCTTTTAATTAGCCAATAATATGGCTTTATGGACATCGACAGAGGATTCACTAAGCATGGTTAAAATTGCCAGTACTCATTTATTCTCTTATTGATCAGTGCAAAAGAACAAATGAGTACAGGCTGCGAGCGCTGTAATGAAACTCTAGATCGATTTAAATATTTTTTCTAAAACTAATAACTATTTATCATAGCTATAAATAAAAAAGGCCGTGCAAGCACGACCCCGATAACATCTTAACGACGTAATCCTAAACGCTTGATTAGCTCAAGATAGCTATCTGCGTTAGTCTTTTTCAAGTAATCAAGTAACTTACGACGTTGGTTAACCATACGGATAAGGCCACGACGTGAATGATGATCATGAATGTGAGACTTAAAATGTCCCTGAAGCGCTAAAATGTTAGCAGTTAATAGTGCTACTTGAACTTCAGAAGAACCAGTATCACCTTCACCACGACCGTAGTCTGCAACGATTTGCGCTTTCTCAACAGCTGATAATGCCATTTTTTATAACTCCAATGTAATATGCAAAACAGTCCTCATTGTATGAGTGACTATCTTTATTAAGGACACGATCTACCAAGCATATTTTTAGTAGAGCGCCAAAAAACCGAGCTCATTATACTCTGCCTAAATCTGATTGTCATTTTTTAACGAAAATCTTAAGCAGTTAATCACTTGTGTTTAACAAGCGTTTTGAACTAAGCACGCCTTGCTCACTAATCACACCAATACCAACAAAACTATCATCGCTTTGCATATGCAAACGAATAACCTCTGCAGGCTCAGCGCTGACTTTTATCTTCTTTCCTTGAAAAACCGCTGCTTTTTGCTCATCATCGAGCATAAATTTTTCCAAGTGCTCTATTGGCGAATAAATCGGTAATAGCAACGAATCAAGCTGCTCAAACAAAGCAGATGAACTCTCTTCTTGAGCCTCATCATTGACAACTTTATACTCAGTCACTAGCTGCTCTAGTTGCGCCATGGTTATCATCATCTCTTTTTTATAAGGTCCTGATTCTAAACGACGTAACTTTTGAACGTGGGCACCACAACCTAACAACAGACCTAAATCTTCGACGATAGAACGAATGTAAGTACCTTTCGAGCAGCGAATATCTAGATCGAGCTCAGCCATTTCTGGACGATAATCAAGCAGGCTAATTTCCAAAATACGTACTTTTCTTGGCTTAACTGCTACTTTCTCACCTTTTCGCGCCAACTTATATAGAGGCTGGCCATTGTGCTTTAATGCTGAAAACATCGATGGAACTTGCTCTATCTCACCGCGAAAATGATCATTAATTAAGCTTTCTATCAAAGCCTGATTAACATGATCACCAATCGTCTTTTCTTCAACAACTGCACCATCAGCATCAGAGGAATCTGTTCTAATCCCCAATTTAGCGGTGGTTTGATAACGCTTATCAGCATCTAATAAGAATTGTGAAAACTTAGTACCCTCACCAAATGTTAGTGGCAACATACCTGTTGCTAGCGGATCTAAGGCCCCAGTATGGCCAGCTTTAGCGGCCCCATACAAACGCTTTACATATTGCAATACACCGTTAGAGCTTAGCCCTGGCGGTTTATCTAATAAAAAAACGCCGTCTAATTGACGGCCTTTATGTCTTCTTGCCACGCTCACTTCCTATTATTCGCTATCGTCAGCGTCTTTATTGAGCTCATCATGTTTTTTGCTTTCACGTACTGTCTGCTCAATCAGACCGTGTAGTCGACGACCTCTGTCGATACTGGCATCATAGTGAAAACGCAGTTTTGGTACCGTTCGCAATTGCATATTTTGAGCGAGCTCGGTACGCAAAAAGCCTGCGGCTTCTTTAAGCACTTCACTCGCTGCAGCTACTGCCGCTTGCTCTTCGTGCTCACCAAAAGGCATCACAGTGAAATACACTTCAGCATAGCCTAAGTCGCGAGCAACCTTGACGAAACTAATAGTCACCATGCCGATACGGGGATCTTTAATTTCACGCTGAATCAACTGCGCTAAATCACGCTGTATTTGCTCAGCAATACGCTGAGTCCGGCTATATTCTTTGGCCATATTTCCTTCTTTCTTAAATAACAAGACCCCTGGCGGGGCAGAGGTCTCATTTTTGCATATAATTGCAGGCTATCTCGTTCTCAAAGCCAGTACAGGCTAATCAATCGTTCTAGCGACTTCAACGGTATCAAATACTTCGATTTGATCACCGACTTTAACATCATTGTAATTCTTGACGCCGATACCACATTCCATGCCTTGACGAACTTCGTTCACAGCATCTTTAAAGCGACGAAGTGATTCAAGCTCACCTTCATAAATCACCACGTTATCACGAAGAACACGAATGCGCTTATTGCGGAATACTGAACCATCAATAACCATACAACCGGCAACTAAACCAATTTTAGGTGAACGGAACACATCACGAACTTGAGCAATACCGACGATTTCTTCACGATATTCAGGAGATAGCAGACCACTCATCGCCTGTTTAACATCATCGATAATGTTATAAATGATGCTGTAATATCTTAACTGGATACCTTCACGATCAACGATCGCTTTAGCTTGAACATCAGCACGCACATTGAAACCAACCATTAACGCAGATGATGCTAATGCAAGGTTCGCATCAGTTTCAGCTATACCACCAACACCTGATGATACGATAACAACTTTAACTTCATCTGTTGATAAGTCTTCAAGTGCTGTTGTCAGCGCTTCTAATGATCCGCGCACATCGGTTTTAAGAACGATGTTTAACGTAGCAACTTCACCTGACTCCATGTTAGCAAACAAGTTTTCAAGTTTAGAAGCCTGTTGACGCGCCAGCTTAACTTCACGGTATTTACCTTGACGGAACAATGAAACTTCACGCGCTTTCTTATCGTTACTAACAACTGCAAACTCAGCACCTGCTTGTGGAGTACCATCTAAACCGATGATTTCCACTGGCACAGAAGGGCCGGCGACATCTGTCGGCTTACCATCTTCATCCATCATGGCACGTACACGGCCATAATGTAAGCCTGCTAGTACGATATCACCTTTGTTCAATTGACCTGACTGTACTAATACAGTGGCAACAGCACCACGACCTTTTTCAAGGCGAGACTCAATAACAACACCTTGTGCTTGGCCCTGCTCTATTGCCGTAAGCTCTAATAGCTCAGCTTGTAAAGAGACAGCTTCTAGCAACTGCTCAATACCTTCGCCTGTTTTAGCCGAAACTTTAATGAACTGAACATCGCCACCCCATTGCTCAGGGATAACATCAAGCGCAGCCAACTCATTCATTACGCGCTCAGGGTCAGCTTGCTCTTTATCTATTTTGTTAACAGCGATAACTAAAGGAACACCAGCTGCTTTCGCATGCTGTACAGCCTCTTTAGTTTGCGGCATAACGCCATCGTCAGCTGCAACTGCCAATACCACGATATCTGTTAGCTGAGCACCACGTGCACGCATAGCGGTAAACGCCGCGTGACCCGGTGTATCTAAGAAGGTAATAACACCTTTAGAGGTATTAACACGGTACGCACCGATATGCTGAGTAATACCACCAGATTCGCCAGATGCTACGCGCGAAGAGCGAATGTTATCTAGCAATGAGGTTTTACCATGGTCAACGTGACCCATAACAGTTACTACTGGAGCACGAGCAACAGCATCACCGATTGTTTCAACAGAGTCTAACAATGCCTCTTCAATCGCGTTATCGGCAACAGGCTTAGCAATGTGACCCATTTCTTCAACTACTAAAATAGCAGTATCTTGATCAATTACTTGGTTAATGGTTGCCATAGCACCCATTTTGAACATCACTTTGATAACTTCTGCTGCTTTAACAGACATTTTCTTAGCAAGCTCAGCAACAATGATACTCTCAGGAACATGAACTTCATGAACGCGAGCTTCTTGTGGCTCTGTGAAACCATGCTGATTTGGGCTTCCTGAATTTAATACTGTCGATTTAGATCTAGCATTACGAGAGATCTTACCGCGCTTGCCACGTTTATCCGCACGAGAGGAAACTGCAGATTTACCTTT
Organism: Gammaproteobacteria bacterium AS21; assembly: GCA_038900335.1. Lineage (GTDB taxonomy): Bacteria > Pseudomonadota > Gammaproteobacteria > Pseudomonadales > Balneatricaceae > Rs1. The sequence goes on from JBBMRB010000027.1 coordinate 6,343, forward strand.
AGCAACTTTCTTTTCTTCACGAGCAGGTTTTTTGTGTATAGGCGTCTCTTTCGGTGTTGCCTGTGCAATAGCATCTGCCTTACGCTGCTCTTCTTCGTCTTCTTTAGCGATGCGAGCATCTTCTTCTGCAGCTCTTTTTTGAGCTTCAGCTTCAACAGCTAAACGCTCATCTTCACTTGCTGCATGCTCTGCTGCTGCTAATATCGCAGCTTCTTCAGCAGCTTTCTCAGCAACTAAACGCTCTTGTTCTTTACGTTTATCTTCTACTATTTCAGCCGCTGTTTTTTCTTCGCTAGCCACTGCAACCTTAGGCGCACTTGTTGGTACTTTAGGCGTCTCTAGGACTTTTGCAGCTTCAGGGCTAGTTGCTTTTGCAGCAGTTTGCTTAGGCTCAGCTGCTGCAACAGCAACTGGCTGTTCAACTTGCTCAGCTTGTGGAGCGACAACTTCAGGCGTCAGCTCTTCTTCAACTTCACTGCGCTTGACATAGGTTCTGGTCTTGCGCACTTCAACATTGACTGTTTTTCTGCTAGAGCCACCTGTTTTAAGCTGTGTTGTAGATTTACGCTTTAGGCTGATTTTTTTAGGCTGATCTGTCTCGCCTTCAGCAGCATCACCATGCGAGCGTTTTAAATGCTTAAGCAATGCTTGGCGCTCTTCATCTGTAACTTTTGAATCTTGTTTTTTGCCGGTGATACCTGCTTCAACCATTTGCGATAATAATCGTTCAGGGGAAACTCCGATAACTTCGGCTAATTCTGTAACTATAACTTCTGACATATTTTACTCCTACCTTAGCTTACGCTTCATCCGCGAACCAAGGAGCGCGGGCTGTCATAATGTGTTTTGCAGCTATTTCTTCTGTCATACCTTCAACATCAAGAAGTTCCTCAACAGATTGCTCTGCAAGATCTTCCATGGTAATAACACCGTGTGCTGCCAATAAAAACGCAAGATGCTTATCCATACCATCCATCGTCAATAGATCTTCTGCTGGCTCTGCTTTTTCCAGCACTTCTTCACTGGCCAGCGCTTGATTTAACAAGGCATCCTTAGCACGACCACGTAATTCATTGACAATATCTTCATCAAAACCGTCGATTTGTAACATCTCATCAACCGGTACATATGCAACTTCTTCTAGCGTACTAAAGCCTTCTTCGACCAGTACAGTTGCAACATCTTCGTCAACATCTAATGCTTTCACAAAGCTCTCAACAATACCATCAACCTCAGACTCCTGCTTCTTAGCAGCATCTTCTTCGGTCATTACGTTCAGCTCCCAGCCTGTTAGCTCAGATGCTAAGCGCACGTTTTGACCACTGCGGCCAATCGCCATTGCCAACGCTTCTTGTGCAACAGCAACATCCATTGAATGCTTATCTTCCTCAACAACAATAGATACAACTTCAGCAGGCGACATTGCGTTGATAACTAGTTGCGCAGGATTATCATCCCACGTAATAATATCAACACGCTCACCACCTAGCTCATTAGATACTGCTTGCACTCGCGCGCCACGCATACCTACACAAGCACCAACTGGGTCTATACGACCATCGTTAGTTTTTACTGCGATTTTAGCACGAGACCCAGGATCACGTGCCGCTGCGCGAATTTCAATGACTTGTTCTGAAACCTCTGGCACTTCAAGACTGAAAAGCTCAATCAACATTTTTGGGCTAGTACGAGACAGCACAAGTTGTGGACCACGCCCCTCGGTGCGAATTTCATGCAATACTGCACGAACACGATCGCCGATTCTAAACACTTCTCTTGGTAATATATTATCACGAGGCAACAATGCTTCTGCATTATTACCTAGGTCAATAATAATATTATCGCGTGTTACTTTTTTAACCGTTGCAGAGATAAGCTCGCCAACGCGATCACGATACATTTCAACAACTTTAGCGCGCTCTGCTTCTCTAACTTTTTGTACTATCACTTGCTTTGCTGTTTGCGCAGCGATACGGCCAAACTTTACCGATTCAATTTGCTCAACGTGCACATCGCCAATATTTAATTCTGCACTAACTTCAGCAGCTTCCTGTGATGTCCATTCTGTACCCAGGATGGCAACACCTTCATCACCTACGACTGTCCAGCGACGAAAAGTATCGTAATCACCTGTTGCTCTATCGATAACAACATAAATATCTGATTCTTCATCTTCGTAGCGTCTTTTAGTCGCAGTCGCTAAAGCTAATTCTATTGCTTCAAAAATGACGTCCTTTGGCACGTCTTTTTCATTGGAAACTGCTTCTGCTACCAGCAAGATTTCTTTGCTCATATCTTTGCCCCGTTTATTTTCCCTGCTGGCATCAGTGAATTGACACCAAAATTAATTTAATTTTTCTACGCGGCCGATGCCTACAACACATCTAGACCAGCACTAATTTAAATTCGTTTTTAACTATATTGCGGCTCTATTTGCGCTTTATCGATGTAATCAAGTGGTAACAAGTACTCCTCATTATCCACTTCCACAACCACATCATCTTCTTCGATACCTTTGAGCTTACCCTTGAAGTTTCTACGACCATCAAATGGCATGCGCAGTTTAATCTTAACAATAGCGCCGATATAAGCTTGATAATGCTCTAATTTAAACAGTAATCTGTCTAAACCTGGAGAAGACACTTCTAATGTATACACACCCGGTATAGTATCTTCGACATCAAGAATACCACTCGCTTGATGGCTCATCAGAGCACAGTCATCAACAGAAACACCTTCTTCCCCGTCGATATAAATTCTTAGAATGCTATCTTTTCCCTGAGAAACAAATTCAATTCCCCACAGCTGAAAACCCATAGACTCGGCTACCGGTTCTAACATTTGTTGTAATTGATTTAGCTTAGCAGACATTATGCACCTTAATTTTTCTTTGAGTCACTAGCAGCAACCCGTTATATAACAAAAAAAGGGCCATTAAGGCCCAATTCTTAATTGAAAAAAGGACTATCAACACAAGTTTGAAAATCACTTTACTCCAATCACGAAAAAGCCCCTAAAAAGGGGCCAAATAAGTGGTTGTAACGATACACTGTTACACCTTTAATAAAAACAAATAGATAACTACTTGTCTTAGTTAGGAAGCTGTCTTCCTAATATTTACTACCACGTATTGGTAGCGGGGGCAGGATTTGAACCTACGACCTTCGGGTTATGAGCCCGACGAGCTACCAAGCTGCTCCACCCCGCATCAAACACTCTAAAGCCTTTAAAAAAGACTCTTCAATCAAGTGCGCATACTATAATATCATTACTAATATTAAGCAAGCTTTAAACAACCTTCTTTGCAAATTCATAAGGCTTTTTTGAAAACAATGCTAACAATCCACTATCAATTGTAACACTTTAAAAAATGGTGCCCAGAGCCGGACTCGAACCGGCACGGCCATACAGCCACTACCCCCTCAAGGTAGCGTGTCTACCAATTTCACCACCTGGGCTTATCCATAAACTTTTTAAATCAATTAGAACTTGGTATATCTGAATCTTGTGTAGCGGGTATTGCATCGCCTAAATCAGGTAACGTATTTGCAGCATCCACCTGTATCTGTTCAATAACAGGAATACCTAACTCAACTCCGTAACCCGCTTGCTCTTTAGCAAAATACGCTAATGCGAAGCTAGTTAAAAACAAACCCGCTGCCAAAACAGCCGTTGCTCTTGATAAGAAGCTACCAGCTCCTTGACTACCAAAAACCGTTTGTGAAGCTCCCGCCCCAAAAGATGCACCTGCTTCAGCGCCCTTACCTTGCTGCATCATCACCAACGCAATTATTGCCGCGGCTAACAACACATGCACAACAAGAATAATAGTTTCCACGTTCTAATCGCCTTTTATCTATTTTGCAGCAGCGCTACAAATTACTTTAAAATCTTCAATTTTTAACGAAGCACCACCAACTAGGCCGCCATCAATATCAGGCTGAGCAAATAATTGCTGTGCTGTTGTAGCGCTCACGCTACCGCCATATAAAATACGGACTTTTTCAGCAAGATCAGCAGCAATATTATCACTGAGCACCTTGCGAATAAATGCATGCATTTCTTGAGCTTGTTCCGGCGAAGCTGTCTCACCAGTACCTATCGCCCAAATTGGCTCATATGCGATAACAAATTCATCACCTGTTAGTGACAACCCTGCTAACGCACTTACAATCTGTTTTTCAACAACATCAAATGCACTATCTGCTTTACGCTGCGCTAATGATTCACCGACACACAGCATAGGTACTAACGAAGCAGCTATTACAGCACAAACTTTTTTAGCAACACTTTGCTCATCATCGCCAAACATCTCTCTGCGCTCAGAGTGACCAACTAAAACATACTTACAACCTATATCAGCTATCATCGATACAGACAGCTCGCCAGTAAAGGCACCAGCTTGTTCGTAATGTACATTTTGAGCCGCGACGCTATATCCGCTCGCATCATTTTGAACTTGCGATAGATATACAGATGAAGGACTAAGCACAACCTCAACATTATCTAATGTTTTAGCATGTAAATTAACTTGCTGTGACATTTGCGCAGCAAATTGCTTAGTGCCGTTCATTTTCCAGTTTCCAGCAACAATTGATTGACGCATAACAGATCCTTAAAAATGAGGCGCAGATATTAACCAATTTGCGTTTAACAAACAAGCAATTCTAACGCAGATTTAACTTTTTTAGCCAGTTGCTCACAAATACTATTAACTTGTGCTAAATCCCCCCCTTCGACCATCACCCTAACAAGGGGCTCGGTACCTGAAGCTCGCAGCAAAACACGACCATTATCAGCCAATTCATTTTCAGCTTCTTTTACCAGTGCCAAAATGTCATCATTTTTCATTACATCGATTTTTTTTGCCATTGCGATGTTAATCATTTTTTGCGGCATTTTTGTCATGACTTTTTTTATTTTTGCCAACGACTGATCGCTAGAGCGCATTGCGACTAACACTTGTAGCGCTGCTATTGTGCCATCTCCCGTGGTTGTATGATGCTTACAAATAACATGACCCGAGCCCTCTCCGCCAATAAACCAACTTCGATCAGATAGCTGCTCCATCACGTATCTATCGCCAACATTCGCTCTAACGAAAGGCACGCTTAAACGCTTACAAGCCTTTTCCATGCCAAAGTTGGACATTAAAGTACCGACCACGCCGCCTTTTAATTGCCCTATGCCTTTTAAATAATCGACGATAATCATAATCAACTCATCACCATCGACAACCTCGCCTAAATGATCAACCATAATGACCCGATCGCCGTCACCATCTAGAGCTATACCTAAATCAGCTTGCTCAGCTAATACAATTTTTTGTAAATTTTTGGTATCTGTTGCGCCACATTTTTCATTGATATTTAACCCATCAGGTGATGATGCTATCTCAATAACTTGCGCCCCTAATTCCGATAACACGCGCCCAGAGACATGATAGGTAGCACCATTTGCGCAATCTAGAATAATCCTCATGCCCTTTAAGCTAAAACCTAAGGGCACTGACGCTTTACAAAACTCAATATAGCGCCCTGGAGCATCATTAACTCTACTCGCTCTACCTAAGGCCGATGACTCAACCGTGGTCATTGCCATATCCATTTGCGCTTCGATCGCATGCTCTATCTCATCACCTAGTTTTACACCCGTTGAATTAAAGAACTTAATGCCATTATCACCAAATGCATTATGAGAAGCTGAAATAACGATACCGGCATCTGCCTGAAAGGTACGCGCCAAATAAGCAACCGCGGGTGTTGGCATTGGCCCTGTTAGCAACACATCGACGCCTGCCGCACTTAACCCCGCCTCCAACGCCGACTCAAACATATAACCGGAGATACGCGTATCTTTACCGATCAGTATTTTACTATTGCCTTCCCTTGCGAACACTTTGCCTGCAGCCCAACCGAGCTTTAACATGAAATCCGGAGTGATTGGATACTGACCTACCTTACCGCGAATACCATCTGTGCCAAAATACTTTTTTCCCATTTAAATCGCCACCTTCAATTATTCAATATCATTTATCGCTGCTATTACTTTTACCACATCACAGGTTGCTTGAACATCATGAACCCTAACGATAAAAGCACCTTTCATCGCCGCATAGGCAACACTTGACAAACTAGCTGCCAACCTATCATCGACAGCACGGCCTAGCAACTGACCAAACATACTTTTCCTAGACGTCCCTATTAACACCGCATAACCGCTCGCCACAAATACATCGGTATCTTTGAGCAGCTTCACATTCTGCTCTAAGGTTTTACCAAAACCAAAACCTGGATCTAAAATAATTCGCTGGCGATCTATGCCATTCATTTTACACACATCAGCGCGTGATAATAAATAAGACAACACCTCTGTCGTTACATCTTTATATAGCGGGTCATTTTGCATCGTTGCTGGCGTACCCTGCATATGCATCAGACAAACAGGCAAATCACCTCTTGCAACAGCCTGAACAGCCCCTTCTCGCTCCAGCGCTCGAACATCGTTAATCATCCCTGCACCATAGTCAGCTGCAACACTTATCAGAGCAGGGTTACTAGTATCCACTGACAAAACCACATCTAAATTAGCAGATAGCAATTCTAGCGCAGGCAACACACGATCCATCTCTTGTTGCGATGTTACCTCCTCAGCATTGGGGCGGGTAGATTCGCCACCAATATCCAGAATTGTCGCCCCACTTAAGACCATAGCCTGAGCTCTCATCAACAGAGCGTCTTTATCAATGGCATTAGCGGTAAATAGACTGCCGCCATCTGAAAAAGAATCAGGTGTTACATTTAAAATACCCATAACATGGGTCTTGCTAAGCTCTAACTGACGATCACCACATTTTAGCTTATTCATACAAACCCTTTGTATTGATTTTTCGCTAGCCGCTACTAACCACAAAAAAAGCCAGCTCGATAAAATCGATACTGGCTTTTAGATCAAACAATAAATTAACTGTTAGCTGGTGCTTTTAGGCGTATTCCCAGCATCGGAATCATCTTTATTATCATCTTTGGCCGTATTCTCTTTGCCATCTGCGCTAGCGACAACGTCTTCATCAGCAATACTGTCATTGTCGATATCTTCAACGACATCATCAATCACTTCATCAACTTTTTTCTTTTTAGTCATATCAATCGATGAAACTTTTGACTTTGTAACATCGACATTAATGGTCGATGCATCAGTCCAATCAACAGGATCACTAACAGGCTGACGCGCCATCAACTCATCTATTTGACTTGCACTAATTGTCTCATACTTCATTAACGCCTGAGTCATTGTCTCTAAAATATCTCTATTGTCTTCAAGAATTTTATAAGCACGTGCATAAGACTCATCGATGATGCTACGTACTTCATCATCAATTTTTTGCAAGGTGACAGGTGACATTGGCTTCGCGCCTTGATTGTAACCACCACCAAATGGACCCGACTCATCTTCATCATAAAGAATAGGACCCATTGCATCTGACAAGCCCCAGCGACTAACCATATTTCGCGCCATACTGGTCGCTCTTTGGATATCATTAGATGCACCTGTGGTTACACCATTTTTACCCAATGTCATTTCTTCTGCAATTCGGCCACCGTACAAAGAACATATATTAGACAGTATCATCTCTTTAGAGTGAGAGTACTTATCCTCGGTCGGCAAGAACATTGTTACGCCTAAAGCACGACCACGTGGAATAATCGATACCTTATAAACCGGATCGTGCCCTGGCATCATACGCCCTACTATTGCATGGCCTGATTCATGGTAAGCCGTATTTAAACGCTCAGCTTCAGACATAACCATCGATTTGCGCTCAGCACCCATCATGATTTTATCTTTTGCTTTCTCTAGCTGTTCCATACCAACAGTACGCAAGCTTTCACGAGCAGCAAACAATGCCGCCTCATTAACTAAGTTAGCCAGCTCAGCACCAGAAAAACCAGGCGTTCCACGTGCTATCAGATCAGGCTTGACATCATCGCCCATTGGTACTTTACGCAAATGAACATCTAGAATTTTTTCTCTACCGCGAATATCAGGCAAACTAACATGTACTTGGCGATCAAATCGACCTGGACGCAACAACGCAGGATCTAGTACATCAGGACGGTTGGTAGCAGCAATAACGATAACCCCTGACACCCCTTCAAAACCATCCATTTCGACTAACAAAGCATTTAGCGTTTGTTCACGCTCATCATTACCGCCGCCCATACCGGCGCCACGATGACGACCTACTGCATCTATTTCATCGATAAAAATAATACACGGTGCATGTTTCTTAGCTTGATCAAACATATCACGTACACGTGATGCACCCACACCTACAAACATCTCTACGAAATCAGAACCTGAAATGCTAAAGAAAGGCACCTTGGCTTCACCGGCAATCGCTTTTGCTAGCAATGTTTTACCTGTACCAGGATCACCGGACATCAAAATACCACGAGGCATATTTCCTCCCAGCTTTTGAAACTTACCCGGATCTCGCAAATAATCCACCAATTCAGAGACCTCTTCCTTAGCCTCCTCAACACCAGCCACATCGGCGAATGTTGTTTTAATCTGATCTTCGCTCATCATTTTGGCTTTTGACTTACCAAATGACATAGGCCCGCCCTTACCGCCGCCGCCTTGCATTTGACGCATAAAGAACATAAAAATAGCGACAATAATTAAGATAGGAAATGCGGCAACGAGCAATTGCGTCCAAACACTTTGTTGCTCAGGACGCTTACCTTCAATGATCACTTTACTGGCGATAAGATCATCTACTAGTTTTGGATCCTGTAGCGCTGGCCTTACTGTTTCAAATCGTTCGCCGTTTTTACGAACACCTTGAATGGTATAGCCATCGATTACAACTTTTGCCACTCGGCCATCTTGCACCTCAGCAACAAAATCCGAATAATTTAACCCATTTGATTCTGTATCAGTATTAAAGTTATTAAAGACTGTCAGTAGCACTGCAGCAATAACCAACCAAAGAACCAGATTCTTTGCCATATCGTTCAAGAGATAATCCTCTATACCTATTCTGAAACTATAATCAGCTAATTTTAACTCCGCATCATAAAACACATACAATTTTCGCGAGGAACACGAGCTCATGTACACAACTTTATTCTACTAAATTACAATTTGCGCCACAGCCTCACTTAATATTAAACAATTCAGAGTAACCACTACCCCAAACTCTAAACTACAATCAGCTATTGTAAAACGAAAAAACAACAATCCTTTTACATCTTAAACAACTAGCTATCAACCTTTAAATCCACGACCAACAATATAGACTTCCCTAGAGCGAGCCCTAGACGACGAGGGTTTGCGAGTAACGACTCTATCAAAACTGCTACGAACATCCTTAACATAGTCATCGAAACCTTCGCCTTGAAAGACTTTGGCAACAAAGTCGCCTTTTGGTTTCAATACTTGTCTTGCCATATCTAAAGCCAACTCAACAAGATACATTGATGCCGGCTGATCTACACTACCATTACCACTCATATTGGGGGCCATATCGGAAATTACAAGTCCCGCTTGCGCTCCACCCATCACATTTAGTATTTCATTGAGCACAGACTCTTCTGTAAAATCGCCCTGTATAAACTCAACGCCGGCCATAGAATCCATTGGCAATATATCGGATGAGACGACACGTCCAGTGTCACCTACCAAATCGGCAGCAACTTGCGACCAACCACCTGGAGCCGCACCTAAATCGACAACTGTCATGCCCTTGCGGATCAATTTGTCTTTTTCTTGCAACTCAAGCAATTTAAAGCTCGCTCTGGAGCGATAACCCTGCTCTTTTGCCATTTTTACATATTGATCTGTGACATGTTCTTGTAACCAACGCCCACTACTTTTCGATTTTGCCAAAACAACTTCTCAATTACTTTATGAACTATTAAAAATTAACCAACAAAAAATTAGCAATCACTTACTCACACCGAAAAAAATGCTAGAATAGCCACATTATCATTCTGTCTGCGGATCACTTTTCATTGAGACTGAAGTTTAGCACAAGATATATAGATCTATATGTGCATTCTACAGTATTGAATAAAAAAAAGAGCTCAGACTAAAACCAAGGTATTTTTACACAATGAGTATCACTCAAGAGCAAAGAAAACACTTTCGCACACTAGGGCACAAATTAAACCCTCTAGTGACTGTTGCGAGCAAAGGACTAACTGAAAACTTACAATTAGAAGTGGATAGAGCACTAGAAGACCACGAACTAATCAAAGTTAAATTCGCTATTTCTGATAGAGAATTGAAAAAGCAACTCATTCGCGAGTTATGTGAAATTGTTGAAGCACAAAGCATTCAAGAAATAGGTCACATTGTCCTAATTTATCGCCCTTCGTTAGAACCAAACCCTAAGCTTTCTAACATTTTGCGTGCCAGTGAGCAGCAGCGCTAAGCAAATTTTACCATCGCGCCGCTATAACACGGCGCGATGATTTCAATATTTAATACTTATTAAATATGCTCTACTTTATCGATTTCAAACTCGACCACACCTTTTGGCGTCTGAATACTAGCCACTTCACCCTCGTGCTTACCTATCAAACCTTTCGCTATTGGCGAATTAAATGATATTTTCAGCTTTTTAATATCAGCTTCATCATCGCCTACTATTTGATAGCGAACCTGCTCATCAGTATCACAGTTGATTAGCTGAACGGTTGTACCAAAAATAACTTTTTCAGCGTAGGGAATTTCGGTGACATCAATCACCTGAGCATTTGAAAGCTTACTTTCAAGCTCTTGAATTCTACCTTCTGCAAAGCTTTGCTCTTCACGTGCCGCATGATACTCCGCATTCTCTTTAAGATCACCGTGCTCACGCGCAGTCGCTATATCTTTAATTATTCTTGGACGCTTTTCAGATTTCAAATAATCCAACTCATCACGCAGCGCCTTTTCGCCACCGACAGTCATTGGTACACGACTCATTTTATTACTCCCTTAACAAGTAACGGCGAGCCCAAACTCGCCGCTACTCTTATGTCATTTCTAAACACATTAGAAATGTAGATAATTTAAATTTTAGCTCTCGCCAACTTAAACCAAAATATTGCTATTCGATTAATGCATATCCTGCAGGCGGCGAACAACTTTTTCCTCTCCATACGTCAACGCCATAACAATCGCCTCAGCGCCTGCTATCGTTGTCGTATAAGGTACTTTATGCTGCAGTGAACTGCGACGAATTTCCGCTGAATCTGTTGTCGATTGACGACCTTCAGTGGTATTCACCACATAGGCTATCTCATCATTCTTGATCATATCAACAATGTTTGGACGACCCTCAAGCACCTTATTAACACGCTCAACAGCAACACCAGCTGCAACTAACGCTTTTTCAGTACCCTCTGTTGCACATAGAGTGAAACCTTTTTCTACTAATGATTTTGCAACATTAATAGCGCCAGGCTTATCCATATTACGCACCGATATAAACGCCTTACCAACAACCGGCATACTTTCGCCAGCACCGATAGTCGCCTTCATAAATGCTTCACCGAAAGTTTCGCCCGTACCCATTACTTCACCGGTAGACTTCATCTCAGGAGAAAGTACTGGATCAACACCTTGGAATTTATTAAACGGAAAAACCGCTTCTTTAACATTCATCAGCGTAGGCACGATCTCTTGAGTAAAACCAATCTCTTCTAAAGACTGACCAAGCATAACTCTTGTTGAAATACTTGCCAGTGATTTACCAATACACTTTGAAACAAAAGGCACAGTACGCGAAGCACGAGGATTCACTTCAATCACATAAATTTCGCCATCTTGATAAGCTAACTGCGTGTTCATCAGACCGATAACACCAAGCTCAAGCGCCATTTTTTTCACTTGCTCACGCATTTGATCTTGCACATCAGCAGGCAGATTATAAGGAGGGAACGCACAAGCTGAATCACCTGAATGCACACCTGCTTGCTCTATATGCTGCATAATGGCACCAATCACTACCATTTTGCCATCACAAACCGCATCTATATCGACTTCAACCGCATTATTAAGGAAGTAATCAAGTAACACTGGCGCCTCATTAGACACCTGCACCGCTTCTTTCATGTACTTAATAAGTTCAGCTTCTTTATAAACGATTTCCATCGCTCTACCACCTAAAACATAAGATGGACGCACGACCAATGGGTAGCCAATTTTAGCTGCTTCTAGCACCGCTTCTTCAGCTGAGCGCACTGTTGCATTTTCAGGCTGCTTAAGACCTAAACGCTGAATCATTTGCTGGAACTGCTCGCGATCTTCAGCGCGATCAATTGCCTCAGGCTCAGTACCTATAATTGGCACTCCAGCACGCTCAAGCTCTACCGCTAACTTAAGCGGCGTTTGACCACCGTATTGAACAATAACGCCCTTAGGCTTTTCAACTGCCACTATTTCAAGCACATCTTCAAGCGTTACTGGCTCAAAATACAATCGATCAGATGTATCATAATCTGTCGATACAGTTTCAGGGTTACAGTTAACCATAATGGTTTCATAACCTTGATCACGCGCAGTTAATGCGGCATGTACACAACAGTAATCAAATTCAATACCTTGACCAATACGGTTAGGACCACCACCTAAAATCATGATTTTCTCACGCGCCGATGGACTTGCCTCGCACTCCTCTTCATAGGTAGAGTACATGTAAGCTGTATCAGTAGAAAATTCAGCGGCACAAGTATCGACACGCTTATAAACAGGACGCACATTAAGACGCTGACGCTGTTTTCTAAATGTTTTTTCAGGCACACCTAACAGCGTCGCTAAACGACCATCTGAGAAACCCTTGCGCTTTAATCGATAAATTCTTTCAGCAGACAAGTCCTGTAATGTCTCAGTCTCTAATAATGCCTCATCTTTAAGCAAGTCTTCGATTTGCACTAAATACCATGGATCAATACCAGATAATGCATATATCTCATCGACCGACATACCCATCCGCATTGCATCAGCGACATACCACAGTCGATCAGAGCCAGGCTGTTTTAATTCTCTTACGATTTCATCGCGTACATCTTCACGCTCAAGATCAACGAAAGGATCAAAACCATTAACACCTATTTCTAAGCCACGCATTGCTTTTTGTAGAGACTCTTGGAAAGTACGACCAATCGCCATTACCTCACCAACCGACTTCATTTGCGTTGTTAATCTATCGTTCGCCTGCGGGAATTTCTCAAAAGTGAAACGAGGAATTTTGGTTACAACATAATCAATTGAAGGCTCAAATGATGCCGGTGTTTTGCCACCAGTAATATCATTTTGTAGCTCATCCAAAGTATAACCCACTGCTAGTTTTGCAGCGATTTTAGCAATTGGGAAACCCGTTGCCTTTGACGCTAGTGCAGATGAGCGTGAGACACGCGGGTTCATCTCGATAATAACCATACGACCATCTTTCGGGTTAATACCAAACTGTACGTTAGAACCACCTGTTTCAACGCCGATCTCACGCAATACTGCTAGAGAAGCATCACGCATTAGCTGATATTCTTTGTCACTCAATGTTTGCGCTGGCGCTACTGTGATTGAGTCACCAGTATGAATACCCATAGCATCGAAGTTCTCGATCGAACAAATAATGATACAGTTATCATTTTTGTCACGAACCACTTCCATTTCATACTCTTTCCAACCGATTAAAGACTCATCAATCAGAATTTCTGTCGTTGGCGACAACTCTAAACCGCGGGTACAAATCTCGATAAACTCATCGCGATTATAAGCGATACCACCACCTGAACCACCCATAGTAAAAGAAGGGCGAATGATCGCAGGGAAACCCACTTGCTCTAGTACGTCTAGCGCTTCATCAATAGTATGAGCAACATCGGCACGCGGACACTCTAAACCAATTTTCTTCATCGCTTTATCAAAGCGACTACGATCTTCAGCTTTATCGATTGAATCGGCATTGGCGCCGATCATTTCAACATTATACTTTGCCAAAACACCTTCACGCTCAAGATCAAGCGCGCAGTTTAGTGCAGTTTGCCCACCCATTGTCGGCAAAATAGCATCCGGGCGTTCTTTTTCAATGATTTTAGCCACAGTTTCCCACTTTACTGGCTCAATATACGTTGAGTCAGCCATCCCTGGGTCTGTCATAATTGTTGCTGGATTGGAGTTAACCAATATAACGCGATAACCTTCTTCGCGTAGCGCTTTACACGCCTGAGCTCCTGAATAATCGAACTCACACGCTTGGCCAATAATGATTGGGCCGGCGCCTAAAATTAGTATGCTTTTAAATTCGGTACGTTTTGGCATAGTATGAACCACTAAAATTTGTTTCTACGAAGCACCTAGACCACTTCACATAGCAGGTGCTTATAAGCTTGAGCTATTAACCTTTATGGTTTTCTATCTCGCGAATAAATCTATCAAACAAAGGAGCGACATCCCTAGGACCAGGACTTGCTTCAGGGTGCCCCTGAAAACTAAACGCCACTGTATCTGTTCGCTCTATACCTTGCAAAGACTGATCAAATAACGATCTATGAGTTGCTCGCAAATTAGCAGGCATTGATGCCTCATCAACAGCAAAACCGTGATTCTGACTGGTAATCATCACGCGGTCCGTATCTAAATCTTTTACTGGATGATTGGCACCATGATGACCAAACTTCATTTTCACTGTTTTAGCACCACTGGCCAAAGCGAGCAGCTGATGACCTAAACAGATACCAAACACTGGAATTTTAGCCGCTAAAATTTCTTTGATTGCACTAATAGCATAATCGCATGGCTCTGGATCACCTGGACCATTTGATAAGAACACACCATCAGGGTTCATAGCCAATACTTCACTTGCTGGTGTTTTAGCCGGCACGACTGTCAACTTGCAACCACGCTCGACTAACATTCGCAGAATATTATGCTTTGCGCCAAAATCGTAAGCGACAACATGATGATTTAAATCAGCATCGTCAATATCAAGATGACCTACACCTAACTTCCACGTTGTTGAATTCCATTGATACACTTTATCAGTGGTAACAACTTGTGCAAGATCCAAACCTTTAAGACCACTAAATTGTTGAGCATTAGCTAGCGCTACCGATTCTTCAAGCTCTTGTTCAGTATCAGCTGCTATAACACAGCCTTTTAAAGAACCTTTTTCACGTAATATACGTGTTAATCTGCGCGTATCGATATCCGCAATGGCAACCACATTATTTTCTTTTAAGTATCCACTTAAATTTTTCTGGTTACGAAAGTTACTGGCAATCAAAGGAAGGTCTCTAATGACCAAGCCCGCTACCCACGTCTGATTAGACTCGCAGTCTTCGTCGTTAGTACCAACATTACCAATGTGTGGATAAGTCAAAGTGACAATTTGTCGACTATATGATGGATCGGTTAAGATTTCTTGATAACCTGTCATTGAAGTATTAAAAACAACTTCACCCGTCGATATCCCATTAGAACCAATGGCGATCCCTTTGAAAATACTTCCATCCTCAAGTGCCAACATGGCTGGTCTTGTCAAAGTAACCTCCCCGCTTATCTGCGATTTAAAATGCTATTTTTAATGGCTTATCTGCAAAAAAAGCGAGGGAGTTAAATAAACATCCTCGCTTTTTTAGCTATAAATTCTACTGCTCGACCAACACTTGGGCAAACGGCGGCATTGTATACTAAATAGCACTTTTTGTCTATTCGCAGCTGGCTTTTTATTTAAGTAAACAAGGCAAAAACAGGGAAGATAAAAATAGAGATGGGATAAAAACAAAAGAGAGTGAGCGCTGCAATGATCGCAGCGCTCTTTTAAGACAACTTAGCCTTTAGGACGCATTGCAGGGAACAAAATAACATCGCGAATAGAATCGCAATTAGCATAGAACATGACCAATCTATCAATACCGATACCTTCACCAGCAGTCGGTGGCAAACCGTATTCTAGCGCATCGATATAATCTTCATCATAATGCATCGCTTCAATATCACCAGCATCTTTGTCGGCAACTTGATCTCTAAAACGCTGCGCTTGATCTTCTGAATCATTCAACTCGGAGAAACCGTTTGCAACTTCACGACCACCAACAAAGAATTCAAATCTATCGGTAATAAACGGATTGTCATCGTTACGACGAGCCAAAGGTGAAACCTCAGCTGGGTATTCAGTAATGAACGTCGGGCTATCAAGCTGATCTTCTACTGTTTTCTCAAAGATCTCAATTTGCACCTTACCCAACCCATAGCTATCTTTTAATGGGATATGCAAAGCGGTGGCCACAGCTCTAGCTGACTCAATATTATCAAGATCAGCAGCTGTTAATTCAGGGTTATAATGCAAAATTGAATCAAACACGCTAATACGGGTAAACGGTTGCGCTAAATCATAATCCTTACCTTGATAATGAACCACAGAGCTACCTAATACGTCATTTGCTAATTTGCGCATCAACTCTTCAGTTAAGTCCATTAAATCATTGTAATCAGCATAGGCTTGGTAAAACTCAAGCATAGTGAATTCAGGGTTATGCCTAGTTGAAAGTCCTTCATTACGAAAGTTTCTGTTTATTTCAAAAACACGCTCAATACCACCTACCACTAAACGCTTCAAATAAAGCTCAGGTGCGATACGCAAATACATATCACGTCCCAAAGCATTATGATGGGTAACAAACGGGCGCGCTGCAGCACCGCCTGGAATGACTTGCAACATAGGTGTTTCAGCTTCAACAAAGCGACGCTCAACTAAGAAGTCTCGAATACCGGCAACAACTTTAGCACGTATATCAAATACTTTGCGCGATTGCTCATTAGTAATAAGATCGACATAGCGCTGACGGTAACGCATTTCCGTATCTTGCAATCCTTTATGCTTATCTGGCAGCGGACGTAAGCTTTTAGTTAATAGCTGGTATTCACCTAAATCAACGTAAAGATCACCTTTACCTGATTTATGTAAAACACCTGTCACGCCAATAATATCACCCAAATCTAAAGACTTAGCAAAAGGGCGTGCTTCTTTATTAACATAAAATTGAACACGACCTGTCATATCTTGGACAACACCGAAAGCACCACGATTCAACATTACTCGACCAGCAATACTGACAGTCAACGCCAGCTCTTCCAGCTCTTCTTTAGTTTTATCGCCATGCTGATCTTGCAAGTCTTGTGCATAACTATCACGCTTAAACTTGTTTGGGTAAGCATTACCCGATTCTTTTAATGTATCTAATTTTGCACGGCGCTCACTAATTAAGCGGTTTTCATCTTGCTGTTCGTTAATATCTGACATTATTTAAGCCTACAATAGTGTGAAACCTCCACCTCAAAACCACGCTGCACTTTGGCAGTCAAAAACAGCTTTAAGGTAAACACTTCTTTGTTATAAACCAGCCTTTAAACTGGCCACAATAAATTGATCTAAATCACCATCCAACACTTTATCGCAATTGGAGGTTTGAGTATTGGTTCGTAAATCTTTTATTCGCTGATCATCCAGTACATACGAGCGAATCTGGCTGCCCCAGCCGATATCAACTTTACTATCCTCTACATCTTGCGCTTCTTGTGAGCGCTTTAACATTTCCATCTCGTATAATTTAGCTCGAAGCTGCTTCATACAAGTGTCTTTGTTTTGATGCTGAGAACGCTGCGCCTGTGATTGTACTACAATCCCTGAAGGCCCATGAGTAATACGTACCGCAGACTCAGTGGTGTTAACGTGCTGACCACCAGCACCTGATGCCCGATAAACATCGACACGCAGATCCGCAGGGTTAATGTCAATTTCCACGTTATCATCTATCTCTGGGGATACGAACACAGAGCAAAACGAAGTATGTCTTCTACCTGTTGAATCAAAAGGTGATTTTCTAACGAGACGATGAACACCCGTTTCAGTTCTTAACCAACCGAAAGCATATTCACCTTCAAAGCGTATCGTCGCACTTTTAATACCGGCCACATCACCGCCTGAGACCTCAAGTAACTCTACCTTAAAGCCCTTGCTCTCACCCCAGCGTAAGAACATACGCAGTACCATTTCAGCCCAATCTTGAGCTTCTGTACCGCCTGAGCCAGATTGAATATCAAGAAACGCATTATTAGGATCAGCCGCACCTGCAAACATACGCCTAAACTCTAGTGCATCTAGGCGCTTCATTAAGCTTTCAACTTCAGCAATCACTTCCGCCACAGCTTCTTCATCATCTTCATCGACGGCCATATCCAATAACTCACGGCTATCTTGAACCCCTGCGATAAGGTCTTCTAGAGTTGTGACTGTCGATTCTAATGATGAGCGCTCTTTACCGAGCTTTTGTGCATTTTCCGGATCATTCCAGACCTCTGCCGACTCGAGTTCTCGCGTCACTTCTTCAAGGCGATCTTTCTTTTCAGTATATTCTAAATACTGATATAACAGCTTTGTTCGCGTCTCGATATCTTTTAGATCTAAGACAATTGGATTAACTTCCATTATGCTCTCTATGACCAGCTTATTTTAAAAAGTCGGATATTTTACCCCAAGCGACCGCCGGTTTAAATCATTCGTTTTACTTGAGTCGATAAAAACGCCTATTACTCACTATAGATAGCTATAATTGTGTTTTTTACGCGCTATTTGCCTGCTGATGATAAATTAATCCTCAAGATATGCTATTAAGTACGACGATAAATTTAGAAACACGACGATAAAAAACAGCAAATTAAGGAGATACCGTGAAAGCACTTATTCAGCGAGTGAGCCAGGCAAGCGTCAGTGTCGATAACGCAATCGTTGGCGAGATAAACCAAGGCATTTTGCTCTTATTAGGCGTTGAGAAAACCGATTCTGCTGAGACGGTACAGCGCACACTACAAAAAATCATTAACTATCGAATTTTTAGTGATGAGCAAGGCAAGATGAACCTCAGTCTAAAAGACCTTGAAGGACAGCTGTTAATCGTCTCGCAATTTACACTAGTAGCACAAACCAACAAAGGCTCAAGGCCCGGCTTCTCTAAAGGCGCCTCACCTGAACACGGCAAAGATATTTACAATATGTTTATCGAGCAGGCAAAACTAGTCATTAACAGCGTCGAGTGCGGCGTGTTTGGCGCCAACATGCAAGTAAGCTTAGTTAATGATGGGCCTGTTACTTTCTCGTTTGACATACAATAACCCATAGCAAAAACCTGCTAAATTTTACTGTAAAGTATACGGCTCGTTATCGGTTGGCATAAATAATTGGTTTTGCACTCCCCAATTTAAGTGCAATGCCCCCTTATGGATAAGCGCTAGTATTTGATGAAACTCTTTACAATTAATTAGGCTTATTGCGATGACATCATCTTGTTTGGCGACAAAAAAGCTAAATTTATATTGCTTCGCTTTATAGCCAATATCAAGACGCGTCAATACACTGGGATCAGTAGACAACTCGATGCTATTTTCTTTGGATATATTCGCAGGAAAACTCTGAGCAGCCACTGATTGTTCAGCATTTTGATGCTCAAAAAGTGCCATCGCTGCTCTATGCTCCGTTGGCGTTTTAGCGATAACAGGCGAAGTTTTCTCAATTAAACCAGTACCTGCCTCTAATAGCTTTAACGTGAGTTTCCTCGTGAGCCAAAAATTGACTTCATCAAGATGATTATATAAATTTGCAGAGACTAAAATCCTGTCTTCTATCTCATCGTAATCAAAAGTAAGCGTTTCTATTTTAATGACGTTTTGCCTAGTCAATTCCAACTCCTGCAATCAGCAAAGTAAGCCCAGCCCTAACCACCTGTCATGCTCATAAAACGAACAATTTGCACATCGCCATCGACTGTAAAATGATGTTCTTTTGGCTTGTTATTCATCGCCAGTATTAAATGTTGTTTTAAAATTTCAATATCACCATCATTATCACGCACTATTTTTTTAAGATCGACAGCATTCTCATTACCTAAACACAGTAACAACTTTCCTTCTACCGTGACTCTTACACGGTTACAATCACCACAAAAATTATGGCTATGAGGTGAAATAAAACCTATTTTAGATGGGCTATCGGCCATACTCCAATACTGTGATGGACCGCCGGTATTAAGCGTTGAACGGGTTAAGGCGTATTTAGCCTGTATCGTCGCTAGCAAATCATCGCTAGAGCAGTAGGTCTGCGCGCGATCGTGAGAGCTTATTTCACCTAATGGCATTTCTTCAATAAACGAGATATCAATTTTTCTATCTCTAACAAACTCAACTAAATCGAGTACCTCATGATCATTGCGCCCTTTTAGCACTACCGCATTGATCTTAATATTTTCAATTCCCGCCTGCACAGCGGCATCAATACCGGCGATAACCTTATCTAGATCGCCAATACGCGTCATCGATTTAAACAAATCAGCGTTCAGACTATCCATACTAATATTAATGCGATTAACGCCAGAAGCTTTCAATTGCTGTGCATATTTAGGTAGCTGGGAGCCATTGGTTGTTAAACAAAAGTTTTTTAAGCCAGGCAACGCTCCTAAACCATCAAACAGCGTCATTACATCTCTACGCACTAAAGGCTCACCGCCTGTCAGCCTTATTTTATCGACACCTAACTCGGTAAAAGCCTGCGCTATCAGCTGGATCTCTTCAAGAGACATCACCTGATCTCTAGGTAGAAATGTCATTTTCTCATCCATACAATAGACACAACGAAAATCACAGCGATCAGTCACTGACATTCTGACATAAGTGATTTTGCGACCATATTGGTCTATTAATTTTGCTTGAGACATTTTACAACCTACATTTGAATAACATTACCTAACGACAGACAAAACAAACTGCGTTAACGGGATAAACTATCTTTTATTTAGACCAGGCAACGATGTAATGATCCAATTTATTTGCAAAATTTTGTCGATCATTTTGATTCATCTTATCAGGGCCACCCGATTGAATACCACTACTGCGCATTGACTCTAAAAAATCGCGCATATTCAACCGCGCTTTAATATTCTCTTGATCAAGCACCTCACCCCTTGGCGTCAATACTTGGGCACCTTTATCAATCACTTCTGATGCCAGTGGTAAATCACTGGTAATCACTAAATCATTTTGCTCACAGCGCCTAACTATCTCATCATCCGCAACATCAAAGCCCGCAGGGACACGAATCGATTTTATATTGGTTACATTTGGCACGCTTATGTGCTGATTCGCCACAAAATTAAGCGCGATGTTAGTGCGCTGTGCACTTCGTAATAATATATCTTTAACTACTTTTGGACAGGCATCAGCGTCAACCCAAATTGCCATATTTTCTCCTACAGACAAAGCTTCATTTCATAATTTATAGATGAGTCTATAATATGTTAAGGACCAATCGATAACTTTACGCAACCAGTCAATAGTACCAATAAAAGCGCCGACACATAATATGATAGAACAACACATACTTGAGGGTAAACCATATAACCCTTTAACAAAAGAGTTAAGCGCACAAAGAAAGAGAGCAAAGGCGTTATGCTTTGAATATAACCACTGCCACCCTGATCAAAAAACCAAGAGACAGGAAATACTAGGCAAACTATTAGCTCGTACTAATAAGGCCCATATCGAACCTAATTTCTTTTGCGATTATGGTTACAATATCACCTTAGGTAAAAATTTTTACGCTAATCATAACTGTGTGATACTCGATGCTGCACCTGTTAATATTGGTGATAACGTTATGTTTGGGCCAAATGTTAATTTATCAACAGCATCTCATCCACTACAAGCGCACATTAGAACATCAGGTATCGAAACTGCTGCAGCTATCAATATTGCCGATAATGTCTGGATTGGCATGGGAGCACAAATTTTACCGGGTGTTAGTATTGGTAAAAACGCCATAGTAGCGGCGGGATCTGTCGTCAATAGAGATATACCAGATAACACGATGGTGGCTGGAGTACCTGCTAAAATAATTAAAAACCTCGAAACTGAATCTGTAAATCATAATAATTAATGGATACTGACTAACAATGAATGATGAACATTGGCTACTAGCAGTCGATGGTGGTGGCAGCCATTGTCGTGTTCGATTGTGCAATAAAAACGGTACTGTTTTAGGTGAAGGTAGTGCCGGCAGCGCCAACGCTCGTTTAGGCGCAGATGTTGTTTTTAAAGAAATATTGACGGCAACAGAGCGTGCACTTAAACAGGCAAAGCTGACATCAAGTATACTTAACAAAACCTATGTAGGGTTGGGCCTTGCAGGTGCTGTATCGCCATCGTTAAATGACTCTATCAAACACTACCCCCACCCGTTTGCAGCGCTAAAGCTAGAAAACGATGCAGTCATTGCCTGCTTAGGCGCCCATCGAGCACAAACTGGCGCTATTGTGATTTTCGGCACAGGTTCTTGTGCTGTCATTAATCACACCGACAAGAGGCAGCAGCAGTTTCAAACTATCGGCGGCTGGGGGCTTGGCATATCTGATCAGGGAAGCGGCGCTAAACTTGGGTTAGACTTTGTTAGAGCTGCTGTGTCTGGTTTTGAAGGCATCACTCAAAGTAGCCCGCTAACAGATCGATTCATGCAAACATTTAATAATAGTCCACTAGCTGTTTTTCAGTGGTGCGAGCAAGCAAAACCTAAACAGTATGGATCATTAGTTCCAATGATTATCGAGCACTTTCAGCAAGCAGATGCTATCGCCTGCCAACTTATTAACAGCAGTATCAATGAAGCGAGCATGTTAATAACACGAACTATTGAGCTTAGCTCATCAAAGATTTGTTTAATGGGCGGCTACGCACAATTTATAGCACCATTATTAAATAACGAGGTAAAGCAACACATTAGCCCTGCGCTAGGTGATGCGTTAGATGGCGGCATTTATCTAGCTAGACACAGTTATTTAAATCGACACCAATAATCTTACTTAAACAATTTGCACAGCTATGTTATGGATACTTATCAATGTTGACAATTTTACAAAACGCTCGTTTTTTTACCTCATCAAACATAGTAGAGGGTAAAAGCATTGTTATTGAAAATGACAAAATTATCGACATAACAGCAACATTCAAACAAACCAATAACAGTTCTGATCAGCTCATAGATCTACAGGGACATTTGTTAACCCCAGGTTTTATTGACACACAAGTTAACGGTGGCAATGGCATACTGTTTAACAACCAAAGCGATGTCCAAGCAATTACTCAAATAGGAAAAGCCCATCGCGCATTCGGTACCACTGGTTTTTTAGCGACATTAATCAGTGATAGTGATGAAGTTATTAGCAAGGCCATTAGTGCTGCAAAAGAAGCACAAAAATCCAAGGTGCCTGGTTTTTTAGGATTACACTTAGAAGGGCCTTACTTAAATACCATTAAACGTGGAGTACACAGTGATCAGCACGTCAGAGCACCGTCATCACAATCACTTGCCACTCTAAAGGAACTGAATGCAATAGGTCAGTCGATGGTCACTATTGCCCCCGAGGTTGTCGGTAATGCATTTATTAAAGAGTTATCGGACAGCGGTATTATTGTATCTATAGGCCACACTAACGCATCCTACCAATGTACTACTGACGCCATTGCCAGTGGCGCCAGGGGCTTCACCCATCTATATAATGCGATGTCTGCTCTTAATAGCAGAGAGCCCGGGGCGGTCGGTGCTGCACTAGCAGATAACAATACCTGGTGTGCTATTATCGTGGATGGTCATCACGTAC
Source organism: Gammaproteobacteria bacterium AS21 (assembly GCA_038900335.1). Taxonomy (GTDB): domain Bacteria; phylum Pseudomonadota; class Gammaproteobacteria; order Pseudomonadales; family Balneatricaceae; genus Rs1. The sequence goes on from JBBMRB010000027.1 coordinate 30,039, forward strand.
ACCCTGTCGCATTAAAAATAGCAATAGCTGCAAAAGCTGAGAGAAAAGTCATGCTGGTTACTGATGCTATACACTGCGTTGGTGCGCAAGGTGATGTTTTCAATTTGGCTGGGCAAGATATTTTTAGACAAGACGGTAAAGTCACAACGCGCCAAGGTACTTTGGCAGGCTCAGATTTAGATATGGCCAGTGCTGTACGCAACTGCGTAGCTATGCTAGATATACCTTTAGAAGAGGCGTTAAGAATGGCCTCTCTATACCCTGCTCAGTTCTTAGCCATCGATGACAAATACGGGAAAATTGCTCCAGGTTATCAAGCGAGCCTAACGCTACTTAATCAGCAGTTGAAGGTAGTCAACACTTGGATTGATGGCGCTTAATTTAATACACTTTATTTTAACTGCAGTTTAAGCTCTACTATTTGTTGCTCTATTTGCTCGTAACGATCTTGATCCCAAATAATTTTATGGTTACTAAAATCTATCTGGTAGGGAGTTCTTGACAGTATATCCATACCCAGTAAACCATCATAATCAGCCCCCCCTTGATGCTCAATCATTGTCACCTGTTTAGCAGGTAGCTCATAGGGCCCAAAGCGCAGGTTTTCAACATTATAATCCCAAGTTTTTATTTTGCCGCCACCTGCAACACGTGCATACGATGATTTTTTAAAGCTCTTATCAAAAAAAGGTAAGGCATCAGAGTGAATAACCGTTACGCTAGCGCCGGTATCAAGTAATAGATTAAGCCTGAATGCGCGATACCCTCTCATTATATCTACAGGTACTAACACTCGATTATTAGCAACGATGATATTAGTGCTGATAGCTTGCTTGCTGTTTTCAAGCTTTACTAACGTATTATTTAATATTAATTTTTTTGCTAACGCTTTATTTTCAAGATCAAACAGTTCTTGCTTACTTGCGCTATTTTTAACAGCCACACTTTCTCGCTCTTTTAGTTGCGAGATATATTTAGCCGGTACTTTAGACAGACGATCGACATATATTTTACGCCCACTGTCATTAGTGTACTGATAAATTTGTGCGCTTGCACTCGCTTGCATAAGTAACGCAGTGCTAGCTATGAAAAAATTAACCCAATAATTCAATTGATCTCCACTACAATAAACCATCCGTATTAGAGTTTCATTACAAACGATAGCACGACACATTACAACCTAATAAAAGGATATTAATTTAAGCTTCTGAAAATAATTAATATCGATATCTAGCGATATGCGCATTATCATATTTGATATAATTGAGTGCTGCGAATCTTGAATAGCCAATTTTTTTATAAATACAATAGCCTAATCACCATTTAACTACAGCTCTAACTACAGTTTTAACTACAGCTCTAACTACAGCCTTTAATATTCATAATATCCCTGTTTTGACACATTTAAGGTGATAACTAAATGGCAAAAAAAAGCAGCTAGTGAAAACACTAACTGCTCGTTTGAAGCATGCGGGCTCACAAGTAAGGTAACTACCGGTGAGTTAAAAGCTAAACCTGCTTAGCTATTAGATGCTTGGTAAATTGCTTCTATTGATTGATCCATCATTGCATCAAATTCTGCTGCACTTTGCTGAGCCGATAAGCCTTCTGATAACGCACGAGAGAAACTAGCAATAATCCCTTTATTTGCTGTCAAACGACGATTTGCTTCTTCACGACTATAGCCACCAGAAAGTGCGACTACTTTAATGACTTTTCCATGGGCGATACACGCTTGGTAATGATTGTTATTTTCTGGCAATGTTAGTTTCAACATAACGCTTTGAGTATCATTTAATTGATTAAGCTCTTCTAATATAGCATCTTGCAATAAATCTTCAGCTTTCGCTTTTTCTGCACAATGAATATCAATTTCAGGCTCAATAATCGGCATTAGACCAGCGGCGATAATCTCTTTTGCTACACTAAATTGTTGTGCAACAAGTGCCTTGATACCGCCAGCATCAGCTTGCTGGATAACAGAGCGCATTTTCGTTCCAAAAATACCTTTCTCACGACCTTTAGCTAACAGTTGTGACAAATTATCAATGGGCTTCATTAACTGCACGCCGTTTGCTAGTGACTCAAGTCCTTTATCTACTTTTAGAAAAGGTACAACGCCCTTTTCTTCCCATAGATAATCTGCCGTACTTTTACCATTCACTTCACGATCCATTGTGTTTTCAAATAAAATAGCACCAATAACTCGTTCACCAGTAAAACTAGGACTTGTCATAATACGACTACGCATTTGATGAACAACGCTATACATACCTTCTTCGTCATTCCATGCGTCATCATTAACCCCATAAGCCATTAAAGCTTTAGGTGTACTACCGCCACTTTGATCTAAAGCGGCAATAAAACCGTTTTGGGATTTAATTTTATCTAACTGGTCACTATAATTTTTCACAATGCATCTCGCTGATTAAAAGTATAAGAAAATATTACGATATCATAATATTTAAAATTCAAGAATTGATAACCGATAACGCATTATGCCAGAGACAAGAAAGTTAGGAAATCTCTGTGAGCATCTAAATGTAGAACTTCGTTTTATTTTAATCTTTTTTAAAAAGAGTAAGTGGTAGCAAAGCAGTGTTAAAAACGAGGTGATAAGATATTTTTTAAATAAATACCCCGTATAACTGGGTATACGAGGTTTAACTGCCTACTACTTGTTAAGACTATGCGTTAAGCAAAGCAACTATTTCAGCAGGTTCTTGACGGTAAGTGTAATCAGCATCTACTGATGCATGCATGACTTTACCATCCTTAGCTATAATAAATGTTGCTGATAACGGTAATTCCAAGTTGCCCTTACCATTGTATTGCTCAATATCGGTACCAAATTTTGCATAAATAGGTACTAGCTCTGGTGCCAGAGTAAACATAATACCTAGCTGACGTGCATAATTTGAACCTTCATCTGATAATACCTCAAAAGATAATGCATTTTTTTCAGCTGTCGATAAAGACTCATCCGGTAACTCAGGGGTAATAGCGACCAATGTTGCCCCTGCCGCCTTGATATTTTCTAATTGCGCCTGATAAGCTGCAAGTTCTAAATTACAATATGGGCACCAACCGCCTCGGTAGAAAGTGATGACAACGGGTCCGTTTGCAAGCAGTGTCTCTAACTGGCGAAGTTCACCATTTTGATTTGGTAAATTAAACGATTTAAACTGCTCACCTGCTTTAGGCGCTGCATCTTCTATGCCTGAAGCTTTTAACTGTTGGGTAATACTGTTCATGGTCGCAAAAGTATCTGCAGGTAAGGCCTGAGCCGTGGCTTCTCTTCGCTGTGTAAGTTGATCTGCTAATGACATGGTTAATCCTTATCTTACTATATTGAATGATCGCTCAAAATAGCAAACGACAACACTAAAAAGCAAGGTTTTTGAACAATCATTCAAAATAATTTTATTCTCAGATCCTACATTAGCGAATGAAGATATTAATATTTATTGTTTATTGCAACCGCACACACAGATAATTCAATCGTATTCTAGAGGCATAGCAAAAATTTCAACACTGCCAGCTAGAACTACAAGCATTGCTAACAATATTCCTATAAATATTGTTAAAATTCAATCCTCTAATAATAGAGACGATACATAAAAATAAAGTTTTTTGGTGACAAGACATAAAAATAAAGACGATAGTAACAAGCCCTGATAATATGACTTCAATGCACAGCAACTAGCTTCTGACACATGACATAACGAATATCAGCTCAGTTATTTAGAAGTTATTAAATGTATTATGAAAACAATAACTAGGAGAATAATATAAATGAAAATTAGTAGTTTAGTTCTTAGCACCGCCGTTAGTTTAATGGCAACACAGCTTAGTTTTGCACAAACACAAATCACTTATAAATCAGCAAAAACAACATCTTCTTACTATCAAATGGCGGTTGAAATATCGCAAGCTGTTAAAAAAGATACCGATAATCAAATTGTTATTACCGTAGAAGAAAGCCAAGGCTCTGTGCAAAACGTTATGGAATCAACTGTTCGTGGCGCTAATTACGTTTTCACGACACCGCCAGCTTTAGTTAAACTGGCACAGCAAGGCAAAGCGATGTTTAAAAACAAAGCTAACCCTAAATTCAACGATATCCGTGCACTTTTTCCTATCCCATCACTGACCATGCATTTTGTTATGTCTCAAAAAAGTGGCATAAATAATTTTGCCGATATGCAAGGCAAAAAAGTACTGCTAGGTAAAGGTTCTTTTGGCGCGCGTGAAGGCGAAAAATATATTAAATTATTTGGTTTAGAGGATAAGGTAAATATTGCAAACGCCGAGCTTTCAAACGCGGTACAAGCTCTAAAAAATGGACAAATTGATGGTTTCGTAACAGCAGGATCTTTCCCTGCCCCAAACGTCATTGAAGCCGCTGCGAGCACCGATATTAAAGTTCTTTCATTAAATGATGAGCAAATAGCGCAATCTAAACGCACTAAACTCGTGATACCTGCAGGCACTTATGCAGGCCAAGATAAAGAAATAACAACAACATCACTGCCTGTTGTTGCCTATGCTAGTGCTGCCATGGATGATGATACAGCTTACGCACTAACCAAAGCTTTTTGGAATCAAAAGAACGCAATGTCTAATGATTCACCGTGGTGGAAAGGAGTGTCTACTCAAATGTTAGTAAACATTGACGGTAAAATTCACCCAGGTGCCATTAAGTATTATAAAGAATTGGGTGTTATTCTGACTGAGCAACAAAACTAATATTAAATTTATCACAACAAGAGGCTGTTCAGCCTCTTTTTAACCTCAAACTGCTATATCATTTAATATGATCATTACAGCTATTCAAACATACCTTTAATGTACAATTTACCGACAGAGTTCTTGCTATGCAATCGCGGATTTTTTGGGCAACTTTTGGCTTCATTAGTATTATCTTTCATTTGGGTTTAATTTTTTCAGGATTAATACCTAACCTTGTCAGTCGTCCATTACATATGGCCCTAGCGCTACCATGGGCATTTATATTTTTAAGCCGCACCCCCTTTGAGCGCTACAGTGGTTATCTATTTGCGATTACCGGTTTAGCGAGTACTATTTGGGTGGCCTATAATGCTGAGTTACTGGGCGATCAATACGGTTATATTAGCGAGTCATACCAGCTGTGTATTGCAGCGGTGTTATTATTAAGTGTTCTTGAAATGGCTAGGCGTTGTATTGGTTGGCCTTTGCCTTTAGTTGCAGCCATCTCACTCTGTTATGGCTTATTTGGCCACTATATCCCAGGTGAATTTGGCTATCCGGCTATCCCACTAGGAAGCTTCCTAGGTACTTTAACTATTGCAGAAGGTGGTATTTGGGGTAAATTAACCGGAGTATCCGTTAGTATAGTTGCTATCTTTGTTATTTTCGGCGCAGTATTAAACGCAGGCGAAGCAGGTCAAGGTTTTATGAACTTAGCGCTGACAGCCGCTGGGCGCTTAAAAGGTGGGGCAGCTAAAGTATCTGTAATCTCTTCTGCTCTGTTTGGTTCAATTTCTGGATCAGCATCAGCGAATGTGGCCTCTACAGGTGCGATTACCCTACCAGCGATGACCAAACTGGGTTATCCAAAATCATTGGCAGGTGCCACTGAAGCGGTAGCATCTTCAGGCGGGCAAATCATGCCCCCTTTAATGGGAGCCGGTGCTTTTGTGATGGTTGAGCTGACAGGTATCCCATATCAAAGCATTATGCTTGCCGCTATTTTGCCTGCTATCTTATATTTTTGGGCAGTATGGGTGGGTATTGATGCCTATGCGCTTAAATATGATCTACAAGGTGTCGCTAAAGACCAACAGCCGACTCGTCGCCAATTACTTATTACTTGTTGCTTCTTTTTAATCCCTTTTTCAATTTTATTGTGGGGTATGTTTGGCCCTTCATTCACACCACAGTTTTCAGCAAGCATTGCTATTTTAAGCGCTGCTCTACTATTACTTTTTAATGCCAAAGGTATCGCTAAGCGCGAACAAATATTTGAACGCATTGAGAATGTTGGTACCAATGCAGGCAAACAAATTGCGATGATTGCAGCGATCATACTCTGCGCTTCAATCGTTATTGGTGTTCTATCTATTACAGGCCTGGGCGTAAAAATAACTTCCCTAATTATCTCAGGCTCTGCAGGCATGCTCTGGCCCGCTATCTTACTGACAGCTATTGCCTGCTTAATACTAGGCATGGAAGTACCGACGACAGCGGCTTATGTTATCTGTATTTCTGTGGCGGGACCCGCCCTTGCCCAACTGGGTTTAAGCGCTTTACAAGCTCACTTATTTGTCTTTTGGTTCGCACTGTTATCAACCATTACTCCACCAGTATGTGGCTGTGTTTTTATTGCAGCAGGGATGGTGAAGGAAAATTGGTTAAAAGTTGCTGGTAGCGCAATGATGCTAGGTGTTGGTCTATACTTAATTCCACTGGCAATGATAGCGAACCCTTCACTTATTAACCTAAGTAGTACACCTTTATTGGCTATTTTAAATGCACTAAAAATCGCTATCGCCCTGTATTTTGTATCTATGTCACTGATTGCGCCTTATTCATTAAAGAAACGCGCAGTTTATTTATTAACAGGTGTCGTGCTAATTTTCGGTATTACTTGGTAAATAGGCACGTAGAGCAAAATCCGTCATCTGCCTTAACACCGTGTCGTTAATAACTGGGCTTACACATTAAATAACGGACTAATATTGATATAACCATCAATATTAGCCTAATTTTTTAGTCGTCAACCAGCTCTGTATCTCTACCTGCCTAAATTTATTTGCTATTTACACAGGCGGTTTATTAACACACCATGAATATACAACCCTACGATTTACCTTAAACAGTTGCTTTGTGCTGCAATATTAACGCGAAGACTATAAAATGAATACAATATGAAACACAGGGTTTATTTGGATGACTCTAGCTACCTTCGCTCGATTACATAACGCAGACAAAAACAATGCATACGCAGCACGTATCCGCTATGTAAAAATTATAGCGAAAGCGTTGGCCATCAGTTGTATTATTTTATCGTTCATTTCATTTGCTGGTTATTTTTTGCAAATACCCCAACTCTATCGGCCTATAGCAGATGGCGCTGCAACTCATCCTCTAACAGCTATCTGCGTTGTATTTGTAAGTACTAGTATTTTCTTTCAACACAAAAAGCACTTCCCTAAACTCGTTGCTGTACTAGCCGTTTTGGCTTTTCTGATTACTTTATTGGTCATACTTGACAGTATTATAAATACCCACTTTGCATTATTTATCACCCCTTTTCTTAGCACACTCACTGCTGAACAAAATAGTAACCTATCCAATTCAATGGGAGTAAATACCGCAATTATGCTTGCCTGCTTAGCAATTGCACTATTTTTTGGTAACAATGGAAGAAGCGTCCTTTCTCAACTATTTTCGTTTATAGCAATGGCAGTACCAATGTTATCTATTATTGGTTACGCTTACGATATTGATGGTTTTTTTGGTAACATGTCAATATTAACTACGACATATGGTATTTTCCTGTCCATCAGTGCTTTGTGTATTTATGCACAAAGTGGTGCTGTTCGCGCTTTGTTATCTCCACACATCGGAGGCACAATTGCGCGCTTTCAAGTAGTACTTGGTTATTTCGTTCCTATCACTATTGGCTATCTATTTATTCAATCATTAGTATCCGCTCAAGTAGAAGATTTGTTTGGTCTCTATGTTGTCATCATTTCTTGGTTTATCATTATATTGATAATATCTAGTGCTATCATCCAAGAGAAGAGTGACAAGAAACGAAGAATTGCTGAACTTGCGCTACTGAACGCAGCAAGACATGACAGCTTAACTGGAATTCCAAATAGACGTTGGTATTTAGATTTAGCGAATGAAGTACTAATCAATACGAAACAAAGTAAAACCAATACATTCCTATTAATGCTAGATATTGACCATTTCAAAGCGGTAAATGATCAAGCTGGACATATTATTGGCGATAAAGTACTCATTGCAATAGCTGATGCATTACAAAAAAATGTTAGAAATACAGATATTATCTGCCGTTTAGGTGGTGAGGAGTTTTCTGCCTTACTACCAAATTCAGATTTGGAAAGTGCTCTTTTTGTTGCTGAAAAAATAAGGGCTGAAATTGAAAAAACTTATATTGAAGGTTATACCGCTGAATTTGGCAAAGTTACAACATCGATTGGTTTAACCCAAATAAAAGAGTCCGATTCAATTGATGATATTATTTCTAGAGCAGATAGTGCACTGTACTTAGCGAAGGAGAAAGGTCGCAACAAAATAGTAAGCTATGAAGCGACACACTAACTGAGTTACCAAGATATAGAATAATCTACTAAACCATCATAATATAAGAAAACCCTCTACTCAGAGTTCTTTAATATCTTAAATAACTATCATTACCGCTAAGCTTTACAATGTAAGATAGAGAACATCATTATGTACAACTTTAACAATAAAGCACACCCCAACAACTACTTCTGATACAGTGAACATTTTGTTAGTTAACCTTTAATGCAGACATAAATGCAATTGGTTGAATCAGCCTCTTGAAATGGATTGTTAAAAGAAACCACATGGCTGTGTACATCCTCGAAAACTGTTGCCAATAAATTAACGAACGCTGGATCAGCTAAGTTTTGTGACCACATGGCAAACACGCCTTTTGATTTTAACTGCGCAGCCATTAACGCTAAATTTTCTGTCGTATAAAATGCAGCATTAGTACTGTTTAAATACTGTGTCGGTGAATGGTCTATATCTAAAAGAATGGCATCAAATTTCTTTTGTGGACAATTAGTATCAAACCCCGTGTTTGGCTGCATTGCCAAATCAAAGAAACTTCCTAAAACATAGCGGTTTCTCACATCAGCGTTTAACACTTTACCTAAAGGTACTAATTCTTGTTGATGCCATCCGATAACAGCCTCAAGCGCATCTACTACCAACAATTCATCTATGCGTTTGTCTTTTAAAGCAGCAACCGCCGTATAGCCTAAACCTAAACCACCTACTACGACACTTAACTTTTCTCCTTGTACTGCTTGTAAACCCAGATCAGATAAGGCCTCTTCCGCTGCTACAAACATACTGGACATTAAATATTCATCACCTAATTTAACTTCATAAATATCTAAATCCCCAAATACTGGTATACGCCTTCTTCGCAGAGAAATTTCACCTAAAAAAGAAGGTTGGCTATCTATTTCTTCAAATAATAGTGACATGCTAAATATACCCTAAACTTTGTAATAATCACTCATGATACTGATTTGCTAAAGCATTGGGAACAAAAGGATACCTTGTATAAGGTAAACGTACAGGATGGATATTGGATTTATAATAATGAAGTACAGCCTTCACAAATATGCATATATCCAAGCACCTTGAGTCTCTCCGTGGTTTGTTTTCAAGTCATAATCTTTAAAAGACTGCTTTAATTTTAGAATTTCTTTTTGCGCTATTGATTGCGCTTTAATTTTTAATGAATCACATTTACTATGAGCTTTAATAGCTAAAAGTTGTTTATCTATAGTTTCAGCCGTTTGTTTGGCCAAACTACCATGACCTTTTTCATGAGTGTATAAATGGGGGTACCATTGCTTCCAGACAGCTAAAACATCTCTTTTCTTTGTATTCAATTTAGGCAATGTATAATTGAGTTTTAGTACTGTTTTTGTTTTCGCTAAACGACATAAGCCGTTATCTTTTCGCCACCAAAAACGAGTCTTTAACTGATACTGTGTATTCGCATGATAAATATCACCATTTTCTCTAACTGGGGATTCTAAATTTAACGATGTCAGTAGATAATTAGCAGCGGACGCAGACACGACATAAAACTTATATTTTTCAATTACTTCGGTATCTGCATAAACAGTAACAGGTAATAGAGCAAAAACTAAAATCCATAATTTCATCATACATTCCATGTAATACTTATCCAATGTTAACTGAACCAAATATTAACTGAACCAAATATTAACACTAATCTTGTGTTAATAATACAGCTTCATCATCACTTATGATTACAATGCAAGCAGCGGTTAGTAAACCGTATCTCAACACTTAGCTGATACGACAATGCACATAGCTAATTATCGTCTAATAAAGCTCTGTATAGCAGCGTCAGTTAGCTAAAGCCAATGTGCATTTTGTAGGTAATAACGCAGTTGTGATGAGAGAGTCCGGTCATCGCTAAAAAACTTGATACGAAAAAAATCCCCAAGTGCAAAGTACTTGAGGATTTCTTTATGTATTTAAAAAGAGCAAGCTTGGCGAGTTATCATGTTGGTTATACAAGCTAAAGCTTGGCGTGGTAAACCTTGAGGGAGTGCGCAAGCGCAGCTACGGCCTTTTTGCTACGAAGCTGTGCTTCTAATACAGCAAAAAGCCCGCTACTAGCACATCTTTGTGAGAGTACAGTCATCGCCAACAAAGCCTTAGACAAAAAAATCCCCGTACACTGTGATTAGCGTTTCTTTATGTGTTTTAAAAAGAGCAAGCTTGCCGTGGTAAACCTTAAGGGAGTGCGCAAGCGCAGCTACGAATCAAGCCCAGTATTTTGCTGCAAGTGAGATGACCTACAATGGGTTGAAAGCAGTGCTCTCAATCGCTTCGCGATGCCTGCGGCTCCCAATCCCCGTACTTTCAGTACAGGGGCTTTCACATGGGGTAAGCAGCGACAAGTCGCTCTCTTTTTTTGATCTCCCAATGTGCGAGTAGAACATCGCCAAAAAGCGTTAGACGAAAAAAAACCCCGTACACTGCGTGTACGAGGTTTTCTTTACGTATTTAAAAAGAGCAAGCTTGGCGTGGTAAACCTTATAAGGAAGGCGCAAGCGCAGCTACGGCCTTTTTGCTACGAAGCTGTGCTTCTAATACAGCAAAAACGCCCCTACTAGAGGTTGAAAGCAGTGCTTTCAATCGCTTTGCGATGCCTGCGGCTCCTAATCCCCGTACTTTCAGTACAGGGGCTTTCACATGTGAGAGTACGGTCATCGCCTAAAAGCGTTAGACGAAAAAAAACCCCGTACACTGCGTGTACGAGGTTTTCTTTACGTATAAAAGCTTGGCGATGACCTACTCTCACATGGGGAGACCCCACACTACCATCGGCGCTAAATCGTTTCACTTCTGAGTTCGGTATGGGATCAGGTGGGTCCAATTCGCTATGGTCGCCAAACATAAACTGT
>JBBMRB010000028.1:0-31851 GCA_038900335.1 Gammaproteobacteria bacterium AS21
CTTACTCCTCGAAAAAGATGCTAGTGTAATGTGATCAGTTTAGTGCTGGATAGGATGTGGTTCGTTCGGCGCTTACTTTTGAGATTCAAGTTGGCCGTTAATCTCTGAGAACAAAGAATCCCATAAACTCAGTTCAACAAGTTTATTACGAAATCGACCTAATATTGAGGCTTCAGGCACGCTACCTGTTAATTCAAGATGACAAAACTGACGAAAAAGGAGATCTCGGTATAAATATTGCGCCAATTGGACATCAGATAATTTATACCAAACACCGATCAACAAGCTTCTAAATAGAGTAACAAAGGATAGCTAGGTCGGCCCGTACTAGCAGAGTATATTGAGGCTAACAAACTCTCAATTTTAGACCAGTCTAGTAATTCTTCTGTATCATCAAGACTTCTAATAATTTGATGGTCTAAGTCAGATGCTGTCACGAAAAGTTTGGGTTGTGTCGAAAATGATTTTTGCATATCTTATTTTAAATAATTTATAAAATTAAGTTCGAGTTATGCTGAGGTCTCCTTATTTCAATTTGTGTAAAACTTCATACATTGACTCAGCATTAGCCCAGTCTTCTAATGTATCAATATCTTGAACCGTATTACGTGGCAATATTACAGCATGAGACTTCTTGGAAAATATAGGAATTTTATCTAAAAAGGCAGTGCTTTTCCCCCAATAAAATTGCCCGGCATCGTGATATGCTTCTGGTAAATCTTGAGACCTTGTATTCAAATGTTCAGGCATAAACATTTCACAAGAGCCATTTTCATTTAACTTTATAGCTCTTTGAATAGGAAAAGGAAAAGATGTAGCACTGAAAGAAAAACTATAATCACCTTTAACTAAAGCATTAAATCCTCTATTTATAGAATCGGCAGATATAAAAGGAGCTGTAGCATAAATACAACATGCATATGTTATTTTATATTGATTTTCTTTAAACCATAACAATGCATGATTTATGACATCAACTGTTGTCGCATGATCACCCGAAATCTCAACAGGTCTAATAAATGGTACTTCTGCGCCATATTTTTTTGCAACTTCAGCAATTTCTAGATCATCTGTTGAAACAATAATACGGTCAAAACACTTTGAAGCCTTTGCAGCTTCAATTGAATATGCAATTAATGGTTTACCATGAAAATCTTTAATATTCTTTCTAGGTATACGTTTACTGCCACCACGTGCAGGAATGATTGCTATATTCATAATATTTTCTTTAATACTTTAATAACTTCAATTTGTTGATCGTTCGTCATTGTATGAAACAAAGGAATACTAATAGCATTTTTGTAATAACTTTCAGCTACTGGATATTGACCTAATACAAAACCTAATACTTTATAATAAGGCTGTGTGTGAACAGGAATATAATGTAGATTAACGCCAATCCCATTTTCTCGTAATTGGTCAAAGACTTCTTTATGAGTGGACGTAATATCTGATAGTTTTAATCGAATAACATATAAATGACGTCCTGAATACGAATCTTCAATTTGGAATGGTGTTACAAGTGGTAGGTCTTTTAATAATTCATCATATTTAAAAGCTAATTCATTACGCCTAGCAACAAAATCATGTAAACGTGTCATTTGGCTAACACCTAGTGTTGCTTGCATTTCTGTCATTCTATAATTAAAACCCAAATCAACCTGCTCATAATACCAACCACCATGGCTCTCGTTCTTCATGAGAGAGCTATCTCTAGTCACACCGTGACTTCGAAGGAGCTCTAATTTAGAAGCCAATTTTTTATTATTAGTGGTTGCGGCACCACCTTCAGCAGTAGTTACAATTTTAACCGGATGAAAGCTAAAAACTGTGATATCGCTATATTCACAATTACCAATTGGGTTATTTTTATATTTTCCACCAATAGCATGTGAAGCATCTTCAATAATAGAGAAACCATATTCAAGACTTAACGCATGAATTTTATCCATTTCACATGGTTGCCCACATAAATGTACTGGGATAACGACTTTAGGTAATGGCAATTTATTTGCTTTTGCGTGTTGCAGTTTAGATTTAAGTAATTCAGGCGATAAATTATATGTTTTAGCGTCGATATCAACAAAATCAATATCTGCGCCGCAATATAATGCACAATTAGCTGAAGCAACGAAGGTAATAGGAGTCGTCCAAACAACATCTCCTTTACCAACGCCTAATGCTAAACAAGCGATATGAAGTGCCGATGTAGCAGAATTCACTGCAAAAGCATAATCAGCATTTACAGCATCTTTAATCGCTTTTTCAAACAAAGGAACTTGAGGTCCTTGGGTCAAAAAATCAGATTTTAATACATTAACAACTGCATCAATATCTTGCTGTGTTATATCTTGTTTACCATATGGGATCATGATTATATATTCGCTATAAAATTAAACTGAAAACCTCGGATCTACGTGTTCAACGATTAAACTTCTTAAAGAATTGACAGTTTCCCATTCAGTATTAGTTCCTGAGTTGTATTTAAAACCAAAAGGAACTTTAACTGCTTTATGATGTGCCATGTATTCTTCTTCTGTGTACGTAAAAGATACAGACGGTAAAATAGCGTAATATTTACCTAAGTCGATTGTATTTAATGAATCGGTATCCGTAATCATTTCTTCGTGCAATTTTTCGCCTGGACGAATACCAACAATTCTAGTTTCACATTCAGGTGCAATTGCAGCTGCGATATCTGTAATTTTATATGATGGAATTTTAGGGATAAATATTTCACCGCCAAGATGGTTATCAATAGCGTACATAACCATATTCACACCATCTTGTAATGAAATATTAAAACGAGTCATATCTGCATGAGTAATAGGTAATATGCCTTCACTCTTTTTATCCATAAAGAAAGGAATAACAGAACCACGAGATCCCATTACATTACCATAACGAACTACGCTAAATTTAATGTCTTTAGAACCCCGAATATTGTTCGCCGCTGCAAACAATTTATCAGATACTAACTTTGTAGCTCCATATAAGTTAATGGGCGCACATGCTTTATCTGTTGACAAAGCAACAACATTTTTAACACCACAAGCTAAGGCTGCATGAATAACATTTTCAGCGCCATCTACATTGGTGCGGATACATTCTGTAGGGTTATATTCTGCTGTATCAACTTGCTTAATAGCTGCAGCATGAATAATTACATTAACACCTTCACACGCCTGTGTTAAGCGGTCTTTATCGCGTATATCACCTATAAAACAGCGTAATTGCGGGAAATCATAAGCCGGGTACTTTTGTTTAATAATGGATTGTTTAAGCTCATCACGTGAATATATGATTATTTTTTTTACATCTGGATACCTATCCAAAATTGTTTCAATGAACTTTTTACCGAAAGAACCGGTTCCACCGGTAATCAATACTGTTTTATTATTTAACATTTTTAACCTTTAATATTCAAATTTATTCAAGTTATAGTAATTGAAAACTTTACCTTTTAATGCTTTCTAAAAAACGTTAACAACCGCCACACATGATTAAGTGCAACGGTGTAAACAATAAAAAACGCAATAAAAAAAATAAACGAAATAGATTCTGAAATCCCTAAAAAATCAAGAGTGGCACCAAATATTGTCAACATAATAGCTATTAAACTAATAATTAATAATGTTTGTTTTGAGCTAAAACTTGCTCTCATAAAGATATGATGTAGATGGTCACGATCGGGTTTAAATGGAGATTGTCCTTTTTTTATTCGTCGTAGCATAATTGCAACCATGTCCATTAATGGCACTGCAATAATCCATAATGCTGTTACTGGTTTAAATGATTGCTGCTCTGATTGTGTACTAACAACTAATAACCAAACCACAGTTAATCCAATGAGCATACTACCAGCATCACCCATAAATATTTTTTTAAGTTTTGAACTAGGCCATTCTAGATTAAACATAAGATACGCTAAGGTTGCAGCCACAAATAATGCAGGTAATAAAAACCATTCATTTGAACTATTACTTAATAAAAAAGCTAATGCTGAAAATGTTATAATTGACAACATCCCCGCTAAGCCATCAATACCATCGACCATATTAAAAGCGTTAATAGTACCTACAACAGCAATTATGGTGAAAGCTGTTCCAAATGCATTAAGTTTTATGTCTCCAGTTCCAAATAAATTGCCTAAGTTATTTAAATAAAGATCAGCACCAAATACCATTAAGCTAGCAACAGTAATTTGTGCAATCATTCGAGGTTTAATAGGTAAGTCATAATAATCATCAAGTACACCAATAAAAACAATAAGCGCTGCTGAAATTAAGTAAATATTAAGAGGCTGACTTATAGGCATAAAAAAAAATGCGCCAAAAAGCACACTTAAAAATATTGCCACCCCACCAATTAAAGGCACCTTCCCGACATGTGCCTTTCTTTCAGTAGGTATATCAACTAACCCAAAATGAATAGCAATTGGTTTGCTGAAGCTGATAATAAAAAACGCAATTATAAACGTAGTAACTATTGGTAATATTAAATCCATAAAAAGCCTAATTTTTTCGATAGTATAAAGTATTTCTGTATTTCTGTATTTCTGTAATGTGGCAATGAGCCTTGTTATCATTTAATAGCTCTGGAGAGAACAGAATACCGGCAGTCTAAAGAAATCACCAATATTTTTGGTTATGATGATAGGTATAGGGACTTAATTACTAACACACTATTAACTCAAACATTTATAGCTATTTTATTTTGGTTAGAAAACTATAATTAAATTAATAACTAACAATTTCACAATCTCAAATCCGATTCACTACTTGGCAGCACATATTTTAAATCATAAATAATACTATCACCTTTACTACCATCTTTAAGTAGAGCTTTTATGCCAGCACCGCCTAGCTCTTTAAACTGATTATGGCCAACCGCAATAATAACTGCATCGTAGTGATTAGGTTTAAGCTGTGTTGCTAAATCAATATTATATTCTTGTTTAGCTGCATCACTACAAATCCACGGATCATAAACATCAGGTGTTACACCAAATTCTTTTAACTCGTAAATAATATCGACTACTTTGGTGTTACGTAAATCAGGGCAATTTTCTTTAAACGATAAGCCTAGAATTAATATATTAGAGCTCGCTACATCAATCGAGCGCTTTAGCATGGCCTTTAATAGTTGTGATACTACGTATTGGCTCATACCGTTATTAATGCGCCTGCCTGCTAGTATCATCTCAGGGTAATAGCCTACTGATTGTGCTTTGTATGATATGTAATAAGGGTCTACCCCTATACAGTGACCGCCTACTAAACCTGGCCTAAAGGGTAGAAAGTTCCATTTGGTGCCTGCAGCTTCTAATACCTCTAAAGTGTCAACACCTAACTTATTAAATATAATTGATAATTCATTAATCAGCGCTATATTAACATCGCGCTGAGTGTTTTCTATCACTTTTGCGGCTTCTGCTACTTTAATAGAGCTCGCCTTATGAGTACCAGCTGTAATGATTGAGCGATATAGCTGATCAACCTCATCAGCTATCGCAGGTGTTGAGCCACTAGTGACTTTAAGTATATTGGTGACTCTGCGCTCTTTGTCCCCTGGGTTTATACGCTCCGGTGAGTAGCCAGCAAAAAAGTCTTTATTGTAGATGAGCCCTGAGCCCTGCTCAATAATTGGGATACAAACTTCTTCAGTTGCACCGGGGTAAACTGTAGATTCAAAGATAACAATATCATCTTTTTTGATGATAGCTGCTAGCATTTCGCTAGTCTTAATAAGCGGCGTTAAATCAGGTCTATTATTTTGATCAATCGGGGTCGGCACTGTCACTATATATATTTGACAATCGCTGATGCCGTCCACTGTAACTGCAAACGTCAGCTGAGTAGCCGCTGCTAGCTCTTCACTGCTGACTTCAAGAGTTGAATCAGATAATGCTTTTAGTGCAGTTATTCGCTGTAAGTTTATATCATAGCCGATGGTAGCTTGTTTTTTACCAAACTCAACAGCTAAGGGTAAACCGACATAACCTAAACCAATAATAGCGATTTTTTTCATTTATTATCTAGCCCCTGACTGAAGCCAATAACAACTCCATATTTAAATATGCCCACATGATACTTAAATCACTTATAAAATCACACTAAAAGCTGCTACAATTTCTTTATTTACAACTAAATTAATAGTAACTAAATTGATAGCTAACTTATAATAGATAACCCAAAAAAAACAACCTAAAGTAAGGATACGAATGAGTAATAGTGACATTACAGATAAACAGCATAGCTGCAGTGTTTGTCAAAATCGAGCGAGCGATGATGAAATTGATTTATTTGAGTTAGTTCTTAGTATTTGGGCTGGCAAATGGATAATAGTCGCTTTTGTGGTTGTTTTTGTCGTTGCTGGTTTTGGTTATTCAAAGCTTGCAACTCCGGTTTACAGTGTATCAAGCCATATGCATATTAATTTTTTTCCTGAAAACACACAGTCTATATGTACTGCAGAAACAACAACTAAAGATTGTTTTAACTCCACTGCGAGCAAAGAATATTCAATCTATTTTCCTGCTTGGTCAATAGACAATAACGTCATTTCTAAAAACGTACCCGGCTCCTCCGAAATAGATCAGTATAATATTCAGCTCGCTTCAGCTAATCAGACTTTAACTAAGCAGCTGCTTGATAATGCTAAACAAGAGCTACAAGCGATTGATGAGTTAGCCACTGAAATAAAATCATCAGAACACATTGCAATTAGCACGTTAAACGCTAAAAAAACGATAATCGCTATTGAGCAAAACAAGCAACAAGCGCTATCACTATCGCCTGTTAGCATTACTAAAAAGTCGCCTAAAACCAATTTAATTCTGGTATTTAGCTTATTATTGGGCGGCATGCTGGGTTGTTTTGTTATTTTAGTCAGGCAAGCGATTCGCAATTATAAAGACAAACAAAAAACCTGATTTATTTAGTGCGTCTTTTTACATTATTTGTACATCTTTTATGCATTTTTTGTGTATTAAGAACTAAGGCCTTAACTATACCCGTAAGGCCTTTTTATATCTTCTCATTATAATTAGCCATTTAAGTAATACTTGCCAAATACGCTTATCTTTGCTGTTATTTTCGCCTCCCTCTTTACTACTGCACTCATTTGTTATTTCTTGATTGCTCTGTTTCATTCTTTTCCCTCTAAGCCCAGCCCTCTAAGCTTGCACCTCTAAGCTTTTCCCATATAGTTAATTTTTTAGTTTTACAAATTAATCCTAATGTTTAATGTCTTGTTTTTGCTTACAGTAACTAACAATTATGTAAATCACTAAGCCAATCTACTTAAGCCGAGCAACTAATATGAGCCAAGACTATGCTAAACATTAAACACCACGGTGCGGTACAAGGGGTGACTGGCTCATGCCATGAGCTTTTTATTGATGATGATCACTCTATTCTTATTGATTGTGGGCTGTTTCAAGGGGCTGAGACCTCAGGCAGAGCTTCAGCTAACACATTAGCCATTGAGTTTGATTTAGCTGCGGTGCAGGCGCTATTTATTACTCATGTGCATATTGATCATGTAGGGCGGCTGCCTTATTTATTAGCCGCTGGCTTTAGTGGCCCTATTTATTGCTCTAAAGCGAGTGCAGTGCTGTTGCCGTTAGTGATTGAAGATGCTTTAAAAGTGGGTGTTACTCGCAATGCTAGTATTATTAAGGCGTGCCTTAACAGGCTTGATAAGCAGTTAATCGCGGTAGATTATGGCCAGTGGCTTACTATACCCTTAGGTCAACTTAGTTATAGTGATGATGATAGTAATGATGACACTAGCAATAAAACAAGCTCACCCTTTGCATCATCAGTACAACTAAAACTTTACCCCGCTGGGCATATTTTAGGTTCTGCTTTTGGTGTGTTCAGGGTGCGCAGTGCTGCTATCAAAGCGTTGGGGCAGCGCTATCACGATGTGTTGTTCTCTGGTGATTTAGGTGCGCCGCACTCCCCTCTGCTTAGTGCCCCTAAAGCACCTTATCGGGTCGATCAGCTGGTGATTGAAAGCACTTATGGCGATCACAACCATGAGAACAGGGCTACTAGGCGCGAGTTATTGCGGCGCAGTATTGAACATGCGCTAGCGGATGCTGGCAGTGTGTTAATCCCCGCTTTTAGTATTGGCCGCACGCAAGAGCTACTGTATGAATTAGAGCAAATTATCCACCAGCACAAAAACAAAACGATTAGCCATACTCGCAGTGGCAAAGCGCTTAACTGGGCCGATATCGATATTATTATCGACTCGCCCTTAGCCAGCCGCTTTACTAAGGTTTATCGCACACTGCAGCCCTATTGGGATAAAGAGGCGAAGGCGCGGTTAAGCGCTGGCCGCCATCCGCTAAATTTTGAGCAGATGACGACGATCGACAGCCACCAAACTCACTTGCAAACTGTCGCCTATTTACAAAAACAAAGCCGCCCGGCCATTGTCATCGCAGCATCTGGTATGTGCACGGGTGGTCGTATTGTCAATTATCTAAAAGCATTAATTGGCGATGCTAAAAACGATATATTATTTGTCGGCTACCAAGCACAGGGAACAGCAGGGCGCGATATTTTGCGCTACCATTGCAAAGGCGATGGTTATGTGATGTTAGATGGTCAACGCTTTGCCATTAATGCCCAGGTGAGTAAAATTGGCGGCTACTCTGCCCATGCAGGGCAGCGTGACTTATTAAACTTTATTAGAGGGATACGTGTAAAGCCTAGAAAAATTCATATAGTGCATGGCGATGATAGAGCGAAAGAGACACTAGCGACATTAATCAAACAACAGCAGCTAGATACTGAGGTAGTGATTGGTCAAGCAGAGTAAATAAAGCGCATAAGCTAATAAAATAACGTTTATTTACTGCACAACCACTATTTTTCAACAAAACTTACCTCGCCAGTATACCAATATCGTCGACCGCGAGCTTTGTTATAGCAAAATAGTATAGCATTATACTGTTTAAGATATATTGGCATCTTTATCTAGAATACGAATTTGGCGGCGCAGCAATCTTACAAATGCTTGTTCTAATTCATTTAATTGATAGCCAGAGGGTGAGAATATCGCGACATCCCATTCTATGTTGGGCTGTAATGGTTTTAACACAGATTTTTTAGGGTCTAACAGTAGGCGTACAAAGGGGTCGACGATGGCAATGCCAACACCGCGCTCCACTAGCTCTGTCACTGTGTGCATGGTGCGGGCTTGGGCGGTAATATCGCGCTGTACGCCCGCCATTTGAAACAGGCTATCGGTGCGCATGCGCAGCGGGCTACCGACACTGAGCTCGACGAACTTTTCATTTCTTAACTGATTTATGTCAATCACCGCTTCATTTTGCAACCGGTGGCCAATAGGTAGCAGGCACGCAGCTCGACAATGCACTAGCTGCGATACCGCAACACCGTATTCATCCATATTTAAGGTGATGCCAATACCTATATCGCAAGAGCGATTACCGACCTTTTCTAACACGCCCTCTAACCCTTCATCGTGTAGGGTTATTTCGACATTGGGGTGGCGTTTTTTAAAATCAGCCACCACATCTAATAAATAAGTACTGACATAAATAGGCTGAGAGACAATACTAATACTGCCTATCTGTTTGTTTGCTATCGCTTTTGCTTGGTTTTCAATTTCTTGCAAACTGATAAACGAGCGAATAACGGTTTTGTGAAATACCCGCGCTTCATCGGTCGCGGCTAGGCTATTGCGCTTTCTATCGAACAACCTAAAGCCTGCTCGCTCTTCTAACGCCGTTAATAACCTGCTAACAGCGGGTTGAGATATATTTAATTGTTGCGCAGCTTTAGATACAGAGCCGTGCTGCATAAAGGCATTAAATGCTTGAAGTTGGCGATAATTCATCTTTTTCCCCGCTGTTAATAAAAGCACCAGTATTACTTAATTTTATAGCAAACTACTTTAGTTGACCATTATTGTTTTACATGACATATTAATGACCAGAAAATACCAGTAACCTAAGGAGAACAAGTATGAAATTAAGTGCAATGTTAATTGCTATCGCTAGCTCTTTAACGATCCAAGCTGCCCACGCAGCAGATACTTACCCAAGCAAGCCTGTCACTATCGTCGCACCTTATGGCGCCGGCGGTGCTTCAGATTTAGCTGCACGCTCACTGGCAGAAGCCGCTAGAAAATACATTGGTGATCAGCCAGTATTAGTGGTCAATAAAACAGGTAATGGCGGCATGACTGGTGCCCGCTTTGTCAGCAAAGCAAAAGCTGATGGTTACACCCTGTTACTTGCTCGCTCTGGCATGGCGCTATACCCAGCGGTCAATAAAAAGTCTAAATTAGGTTGGGATTCATACTCTTTTCTTGGCTCACTAGAAGCGACGCCAATGATTTTAACCGTTAACGCAAGCTCCCCTTACAACACTGTTGAAGAGTTACTTGCCGGTATTAAAGAAAAAGACGGTGCGATGACTTTTGGCGCATCAGGCCCTACCGCCATTGATGGTTTCAGTGTTCAAGCAATGCTAACTGATGCAGGCCTTAACCCACAAACAGCTACTACACTTATCCCTTATCGTGGTGGCAGTGCACTATCAACTGCGTTACTTGGCAACCATGTCGATTTCTTAGCGATTGCAGCGGGCTCTTTAATGCCGCATATCCAAGCGGGTAAATTACGCCCACTAGCTGTATTCGCACCTAAGCGTATGCAAACTCTACCAGATGTGCCAACAATGACTGAGCTAGGCTATACCAAGTCTGGGCAAATCACTGGTTGGAGCGCACTATATGGCCCGAAAGATCTACCAAAAGAAATCGTTACACAATGGAAACAAGTTCTAACATCTGTTGCTAAAGATGAAGGCTGGTTAGATTTAACAGAAAAACGCGGTTCTATCTCAACCGTTGCTGAGCTAGATCAAGAAGCTTACTCTAAATCACAGTATGAGCTATATCGTGAATTGGCGATTAAATTTGGCTACGTAAAATAGTCATTTTTAACACTGCTGAGTATCGCCGCTACTGTTAGCGCGATACTCAGGCGCTATCTATACTATCTATATTTAAAAGTTATCATTTACCGCGCTTAAAAGTGCAACAGAGGTCTTATTATGTCGACTAGATTACGCATAGTCGCTGGCTTAATAACCATCTTATTCTTTAGCCTTGTACTACTGTATGTGATCCCTAATTACGTTGAGTTAGCGGGTTACTTGCCCCCTTTTGCACCGGGATCAGAAACTTGGCCTAAAGTTATTTCAATCATCGGCTTAGCAATGGGCTGCCTATTAGCTGCTAGCATTTTTAAAACACCGTTTAGCCAGTTATGCAATAGTGCCGACTTCACCCAATTTATACGCACTAATAAACTGCCAATGCAGCGCTGTGCCGCAATTATTATTATCCTCAGTGCCTACATTACACTTATCCCAGTACTGGGTTTATTAGTGATGTCTACGCTGATGCTAGCGACACTGCTGATCAGTACGAGCGATAAGTCAGCACTTAAATTTAACCTGTTTATCAGTATCGCCTTGCCAATAGCTTTAAATTATTTATTTGCGAGCGTGACTAACACCGAATTCCCGGTTGGCTGGTTTTGGTCTTTTTTGGGTTAGTACCATTTTTTACAAATTTTCAGATGAGCGCAGACAATGTTAAACGATATATTAGCAAGTTTAGAGCTAGTAGCGACACTACCTAATTTTATAGCGATAGCCGTCGGCATATGGGCCGGTGTATTAATCGGTGCTATCCCAGGTATGACAGGCACCATGGCGGTAACCTTAGCGCTGCCTTTTACTTTTTTCTTACCACCTGTCACCAGTTTACTGTTATTGGTCGCCCTGTACAAAGGCAGCACCTTTGGCGGCTCACTATCCGCTATTTTAATTAAGACTCCGGGCACGGCATCAGCCGCCTGTACACTATTAGATGGCTACCCACTAGCTCAGCAGGGCAAAGCAGGCAAAGCGTTGAACATGGCTTTGATCTCCTCTTGTATCGGTGATTTTTTATCAAACATGTCGCTGTTCTTCTTGGCGATTCCATTATCCATTTTTGCTTTAACTGTCGGCCCCTCTGAGTTCTTCTTATTAATGGCCTTTGCATTGACTATTGTCGCCGGTGTTTCCGGTAATTCGTTAGTGTTGGGTATTATCTCTGCCGCGTTAGGCTTACTGTTAGCGACTGTCGGCCAAGATGTTTACGGCACTTATCGCTTTGCCTTCAATGAAGATATGGAAGCAGGCTTAGCGACTGTTCCGGTATTGATTGGTTTATTTGCGGTGCCTGAGCTATTAAAGTTTTTCGTATTTCGCACTAAAGATCAGAACATCAGCTCAAAATTGGGGGACAATCGCCTAAGCTGGGCCGAGTTCAAGCCGAGTATCCCTACTATTTTTAAAGGCAGCTTTATTGGCGTGGTGATGGGTGCTATCCCAGGTATCGGCCCCTCAGCTGCTGCGTTTTTCTCCTACAGTGAGGCTAAACGTACCTCAAAGAGAAGCAATAACTTTGGTAAAGGTGAGCTTGAGGGCATAGCTGCATCTGAATCCGCTAATAATGGCTGCTGTGGCGCCACCATGATCCCGCTGCTGGCACTAGGTATCCCCGGTGATGTGATCACTGGTGTTATGTTAGGTGCTTTTATGATTCATGGTTTAACGCCTGGGCCACTGTTATTTAGTGACAACATCACTATTGTCTACGCACTGTTTATCGGTATGTTATTTAGCTCTGCGCTGCTATTTGTTGCCGGTAAAATGACAACACCGCTGTTCTCTAAAATTGCCAAAATACCTACCAAAACTTTACTGCCCGCTATTCTTATCCTCTGTGTGTATGGCACTTACGCGGTCTCCACTAACTATTTCGATATTATCGTCTTAGTGGTGATGGGTGTCGTCGGCTTTATTATGATGCTGCTCAATATTCCCGCAGCTCCGTTTTTAATTGCCTTTATTTTAGGACCTATGTTTGAAGATAACTTTCGCCGTGCGATCGCACTATCAAGAGGGGATCTAGACATTTTCATCCAATCGACCACCAGCTGTGTCCTCATTGCACTGATCATTTTATCGATTGCGATGACACTGCGCCAACAGTTTAAAAAATGGCAGAACAAAGAATAACTTCATCTGTAATTAACACCGTAATAAGAGAGCTATATTTAGCATGTCAAATCTATCAAAAACTATCGAACTTCTCAGTCAGTTAATCGCTTTCGATACGACTAGTCGCCATTCCAATTTACCGCTGATTGAGTTCATTGAGCAGTACTTAGCTGACTTAGGTATCACCAGCACGCTAGTGTTTAACGAAGAGAAGAGCAAAGCTAATTTAATCGCGACGATTGGCCCTAAAGATCAAGCGGGTATCGCCCTATCAGGGCATACCGATGTAGTACCGGCGGAGCAAGATGGTTGGGACTCGCCACCTTTTGAGCTACACCAGCGCGATGGCCTCCTTTATGGCCGTGGCACCTGTGATATGAAAGGTTTTATTGCCGCGGTATTGGTATTAGTACCACAGTGGCAAAAAGCGAATTTAACGGCGCCTATCCATTTATGCTTTTCATACGATGAAGAAATCGGCTGTCTGGGTGTCCACAGCTTGATAGACCACTTAGATACACTACCTGTAAAACCTTATTTAGCCATTATTGGTGAGCCGAGCGAGATGCAGCTGATCAATGGTCACAAAGGCAAGGTGGCCATATCATGTAATGTCAAAGGCACTGCTGGGCATTCATCATTTGCACCAC
This sequence comes from Gammaproteobacteria bacterium AS21, assembly GCA_038900335.1. Taxonomy (GTDB): domain Bacteria; phylum Pseudomonadota; class Gammaproteobacteria; order Pseudomonadales; family Balneatricaceae; genus Rs1. The sequence continues at coordinate 13,757 of JBBMRB010000028.1, forward strand.
AGCACGTTAACGCCATTGAATATGCAGCGCGCTGTATTGTTTATATCAGCGATAAAGCAGATCAAATTGCCGAGCAAGGCCCATTTGATGCAAGCTACACAGTACCGCACAGCACCATGCTAACCACCATGATTAACGGCGGTAGGGCAACCAACATCACCCCTGATGACTGTAACTTCCAATTTGAAATGCGCCACCTCCCTAACCACCCTGCGGATAAAGTGCTCGGTGAGATTAAAGCGCGCATTGATCAAGAACTACTGCCAAAAATGCAGAAAATAGCCCCGCAAGCAGATATCACCTGGCGCACTAAGTTTGCCTATCCAGGTATGGATGATGCGACCAATAGCGAGCAATTTTCTGCTATAAAACACCTGTTCCCTAAAGCTGCTGGCAAGGTATCATACGGTACAGAGGGCGGGCTCTTTAGTACTAAAGGCGCTATCCCATCGGTTATTTGCGGCCCCGGTAATATCGAGCAAGCGCATAAACGCAATGAATATGTTGCAGTAGATCAACTGGAAAAGTGTTTAGAGTTTTTAGCTAATTTAGTCGATGAGGCACTAACCGAGAAATAGCGAGGGCTGTTATTGCTCAGGCATTGTGTCGTTTTATGATAGTTCTATGATGCTTTTTGATAGTTTTTTGATATTAAGGTGGCAAGAATTCAGTCTTGCCACCTCTTAGTTCTAGTTTCTCTTCTTTCTACTTCTCTTTTTCTACTTCTCTTTTTTCTATTTTCTCTTTTCTGCCTTTCTTATTCAACAGTTACTGATTTTGCTAAATTGCGAGGCTGATCAACATCAGTGCCTTTTAGCACTGCAACATGATAAGACAATAGCTGTAACGGAATAGTATAGACGATAGCTTGCAGTATCTGCGGTATCGCCGGCATATTAAGTACGTGATAACCAGGCTCTGTGCTTAGTGTATTACAGCCACTAAATACAAATAACTCGCCACCGCGCGCTCTCACTTCCTGTAAGTTTGCCTTGAGCTTATCAAGCATCTCGTTGTTTGGCGCCACGGTTACCACTGGCATCTCTTTATCCACCAGCGCTAGCGGCCCGTGCTTTAGCTCACCCGCGGGGTAGGCTTCTGCATGTATATAAGAAATTTCTTTAAGCTTGAGTGCCCCTTCCATAGCAATTGGGTACAGCTCGCCCCTACCTAAGAATAACGAGTGGTTCTTCTCGGCAAAGTGTTCAGCCATTTTCTCGATATCTTTATCCATATTTAATGACTGAGCGATGATTTCAGGCAGCTTTTGCAAATCACTAACTAGTGCTTTTTCGCTCTGTGCACTGAGTGTAAAGCGACGGCCAATAACAATAGTTAATAGTAGTAGTGAGACCAATTGGGTTGTGAATGCTTTGGTTGATGCCACACCTATTTCAGGGCCGGCATTGGTCATTAAGTAAATATCTGATTCACGAATTAACGAGCTCCCCGGCACATTACAAATAGCCAGGCTTGCCAGTATTTGTGATTTTACATCGCGAAGCGCTGCCAAGGTGTCAGCCGTTTCACCCGATTGTGAAATAGAGACAAACAAGGTGCCCTCACTAATCACCACTTTGCGATAGCGATACTCGCTAGCCACCTCAACGTGAGTCGGTATACCTGCTATTGATTCCATCCAGTATTTAGCAACCAAACCTGCATGATAACTAGTGCCACAAGCGATAATTTGCACTTGCTTTACTTGATCAAATATCGCGCTGGCACTCTCACCAAAACAGCTTTCATCCACTGTGCCATCAATAATACGATCACTAAAAGCCGCTTTAGTCACAGCTGGCTGCTCGTAAATCTCTTTGAGCATATAATGTTTATAGCCCGCTTTATCAGTCGCATTGATGCCGTGCTCGTAAGTACTTACTTTTCTGCTCGCCGCTTTACCTTCGCTGTCCCAAATGTTGATGCTGTCTTTGGTAATGAGTGCAATATCACCTTCATCAAGGAACATAAAACGATCTGTTACTGGCAATAACGCCAGTTGATCAGAGGCGATAAAGTTCTCACCAATACCGATACCTAGTACTAACGGGCTACCTTTACGCGCTGCCACAATAGTGTGGCCAAAATCTTTGTGCATAATCCCCAGAGCAAAGGCGCCTTTAAGTTTTGCGGTACACTCTTTTACTGCGCCAACTAAATCTTTACCAGATTTCATCGTTCTATCTAGTAAGTGAGCGATTACTTCGCTGTCAGTTTCTGATTCAAACACATAGCCATCCGCTATTAGGCTTTGGCGAATTGGCTCAAAATTCTCAATAATGCCATTGTGTACTACCGCTATTCGCTCGTTAGACATATGCGGGTGAGCATTGTGCTCAGCAGGTACGCCGTGCGTTGCCCAGCGAGTATGAGCAATACCTGAGAAGCCAGTTAATGGTGTTTGCTGCTGGGCATCTGCTAATTTTTGCACTTTACCTTGGCGACGTAATCGTTTGATTTCACCTTGGTCAAAAATAGCCATACCCGCGGAATCATAGCCGCGATACTCTAAACGACGCAGTCCCTCTATTAAAATTTGTGCCACTGAACGCTCTGTTGTCGCCCCTACTATTCCACACATAACTGTTCCTTAATGGCGATAACACACCGCTGTTGTTCGATACAATATTGTCTATAAAATGTAATGGTTTATACCCTTTTGCTACAAGCTCAAGGGCTTATTGTCTACTGTAAAGCTTATCTATTTGCCTGCTATTTTTTACTAGGTCGCGACCAGTTATCTAAGCTAATTTGCTTAGCACGGGCCACTGTTAATTGATCGGCAAAGACTTCTTTAGTTACGGTAGAGCCTGCGCCAACTGTCGCGCCAGCACCAATTTTAAGCGGTGCCACCAATGATGAGTTAGAGCCGATAAAGGCGCCATCACCTATCTGTGTTTGATGTTTGTTAACACCATCATAATTACAGGTAATAGTACCGGCGCCAATATTGACGTTATCACCAATATTGGCATCGCCAACATAGCTAAGGTGATTTACTTTCGCACCTTTGCCAATAATGGCTTTTTTAGTTTCCACAAAATTGCCGACTTTAGCGCGATCAGCCAGCTGCGTGCCTGGGCGCAGCCGGGCAAAAGGGCCAATATCGCAGTTTTGTGCGACTATGCTGTCTTCTATAATCGAATTAGCTTTAATAACGGTATTAGCGCCAATCGTAGCGTTTTTAATAATGCAGTTTGCGCCAATTATAACGCCTTCAGCTAAGCTAACTTTGCCCTCAAAGATAACGTTGATATCTATCTCAACTTCACCGGCTATGCTGACACTACCACGAATATCTAACCTGCTAGGGTCGGCTAATGTTGCACCATCTAGCATTAACTGCTGTGCTTGTTCTATTTGGTAATAGCGCTCTAATTGTGCGAGTTGTACTTTGTCATTAACGCCCTGCACTTGTTGCTCGCTCTGGGGTGAGCAAGTGATAATATCAATATTATCAGCACATGCCATGGCGATGATATCTGTCAGGTAGTACTCGCCTTGCGCATTGTTGTTATCCAGCTTTGCTATCCACTGTTGTAAATATTTATTTGGCACAGCCATGATGCCGGTGTTTACTTCAGTTATCGCTAATTGTGCAGCGCTGGCATCTTTTTGCTCTACGATCGCCACCACCTTATTATTGTTATCGCGAACAATACGGCCATAACCTTGAGGGTTTGCTAAGGTTACCGTTAATAAACCTAATTGCCCATTATCGGCAATATCCACTAGCGCCTGCATTGCTTTGCTAGGTGTGAGTGGTACATCGCCATAAAGTATTAAACTGACGCCTGCTGCACTAATAGCTGTTAATGCTTGGGCGACAGCGTGGCCTGTACCTAATTGCTCAGTTTGCTGGCTAAATGATATTTGCTGATCAGCAAGCGCTGCTGTAACCCATTCAGCTTTGTGACCGACAACCACATGCTTACTTACTTTGTTATTCGCGCTTTGTAACAAGTTAGCTTGATCGATAACATGCTGTACCATCATTTTACCGCCAATACGGTGCATGACTTTTGGCTGAGCAGAGCGCATTCTAGAGCCCTTGCCTGCAGCTAATATAATGATGTCGGTGGTTTTTTCGTGATTACTGGTATCAATTGTGGTGGCAGTGGTCATTGTATCCCTTTTGTTTATTGGTATTTGAGGTGACAAACTATATATTTATTAGCTTAGTGGCAGCACTCTCAAATCATTATTTTATTGGTGATATTTCTTCCCTTGGCGTGTAATTTAAAGCAATAATAAAAATTAACAATACCTTATGTCAGGAAAAAATTGACAATTATGCATATAACAACATTAGAAAAGCTAGGCTTAAGTGCAAAAGAGGCCCATGTTTACCAATCCTTGCTAGCTTTAGGCCCAAGCCCTATACGATCTGTTGCTGAAAAAGCCGATATAAACAGAGGCACCACGCACGAGTGTTTAAAAAGCTTATTGCAAAAAGGGGTTGTCACTTATTTGCCGCGTGGTAAGCGCAAATTGTTTGCACCGCGTGATCCTGAAGTGCTATTACAGATAGCAGAGAAGCAACAACATGAATTGGAATCTGCTATCAGTCAGTTGAAAACATCAATTATTCCTGATTTACAGCATCTACAACCGGATTTTAGCAGTACCGAAGTCCAATTCTACGAAGGTGATGATGGCATTGAATTTGTGTTACGCGATATATTAAGTACCGTACAAATGACAGATAATAAGGATTACGCTGTTTTTTCATCTAAGCCGATACGCTCTCACTTATATCGCCCGTTCCCTAACTATACTAATTTACGTATAAAAAAAGGCATTGGCGTTAAAGTCATTGCGATAGGTGATGGCGGTGAAGAAGCTGAGCTATCTGAACGTAAATGGTTAAAGACAGAGGGTAAGGTTGATGCTGCCTATATTGCGATATATCCACCTAAGGTCGCCATTATCTCACTGGCCTCTAACAATTACCCCACTGCGGTGGTGATAGAATCTAAAGAGGTCGCTGCAGCTCAGCAAATCATTTTTAATACTCTTTGGCAATTATTGTAATTTAGCTGAATTAATTTTTGTTTATTGTGCAACTTGTGGTTGTTGGTCTATATTAACGTTTATGTTATATACATTAATGTAAGCTAAATAAACATCATAATAAACCGAGAGTCGAAATATCTATGAGCCAAAAGCACGGCGAGACATTCCTTAGCTTTGAAGACAAAATGTTAATCGTAGAGGGCCGTGGCCCTTGGAATCTTGAATCTATTGCCCATACTAATATTGACCCATCAGCGCTCGAACAAAAGGAGATATTAATACAGAGTAAGTGGGCGGTATTAGTTATCGCGCATGGTGATGCTATGTTTGTGCCTGATGCTAGGCAGATGCTGGTTGATATCGTCAGGGAAGATATAAAATTAGGTAGGGTGGCAACCGCTGTGGTTGTACAAAATTGCTTGAGCCCTATTTTTATCGCCGATCATTTAACCGCTATTTATAGTGATGCCGGTGATCACGTAGAGAGCTTTGCCAGCATCGAGCAAGCAAAGCTGTGGCTAAACCAACAAATAGCACAAGCACTAGTTAACTAAATTAACAGGCTATCGCTCTATTCAATGACATCTTTTATTGTATTTTTACGGCCAGTATAGGCCTCACGTAACACCACAAATATGGCACAGCCAATAATAATTGCACCGCCTACCACCACCCGTGTATCAGGTATATCACCCCAAATTAAATAGCCCCACAGGACCGCCCATATCAGTGCGGTATACTCTAATGGCGCTATTACTGCGGCATTTGCCTTACTGAACGCACTGGTCACACAAAAGTGGCCCACTAAAGCTAAAGCCGCAAAGAAGCTAATGGGTGCTAAATCAGCGCTTGGCACATCAATCCATACCAGTGGTGTTAGCAAACTTGCTATCACTAACAAGCTTAAATTAAAGCTAAACACTAATGCTCCCACTGATTCTGTTTTCGATAAAAAACGGCCAGACAAAAACAATAGTGAGTAAGTGAAGCTACCCATCAAGCAATAGCCATAACTAATTAAACTGGTGCTACCCTGGATATCCATCGCGATAACAACACCAACAAAGCCTAAAATAACCGCCGCCCAGCGATAAAAGCCAACGGGCTCTTTTAACAGCGGTACTGACAGGGCGGTAATCATTAATGTAGAGCTAAAGAAAATGACCGTAGCGTCGGCAAGTGGCAGTACTTGTAACGATTTAAAAAAGCAGAAGGGGGCAATAAAGCCAACACAACCACGCAGCGCCAGTGCAATCGGGTTTTTCGGTTTTATAAGGTGCAACTGGTTGCGAATTAAATAGTAGCTGAGCATAACCAGCAAAATCAAAACACTGCGTATCGCCAAAATTTGCACTGGATCATAACGATCTTTCACCAAATATTTAGCCATCGCATCCATGGTTGCAAATGACAACATAGCCACCAGCATAAAAGCAATGCCACTGAGGTTTTCGTTAGCGAGTGTTCTGTTGATTATTTTCATAATACTAGTTGCATCCAAGTCCCTTTAAATTTTGTTATCTTGATAAAAGTTGTCTAATACCGTCATTATTAGCACCGTCATTATTAGCACCGTCATTATTAGCAGCCTGACTATTAGCAGCGTGACTATTAAGCAGCATAACTAATGCGGCATTAGAAAAAAGCGGCGATACAGGCGCTTAAGGTTAATATAAAGACGGTATATTTCATGGTTTTAGCACTGACCTTGATAGCGAATTTAACACCGTAAAAGGCACCGCCAATAAACCCTACCGATAAAACCGCACCAAATTGCCAGTTTATTAAACCTTGGCTAATAAACACTAATAAAGCAACCAGCGTAAAAGCTAAAGAGCATACTAGTTTTAGGGCATTGGCGCGCACCAGATCGTATCTTAAACTACTAGCGAGTACTATTAATAATAAAAAGCCGACACCTGCTTGAATAAAACCGCCATAAACACCGGCCAAGAACAGCCCCCAAAAACCTTTTGGGCTATCCATTACTTTTACAGCATTAGTGTTGTCATCTGCGAGTGAGCTTGAATAAAACAACATAAATGCGGCCACTGCAATCATCGTCCCCAACAGTAATGGCTTAAGCAACCACAGCGGAGCCCAGGCCGCGAAAACAGCTCCTACTAAGCCACCGGCAAGGCTTGGTAACAAAATGGCTACTAGGTCATTACTAGGCAGCTTATCTTGTTGTTTAAATTTAGTTACGGCCATCAATGATTGTAGAAAGATACCTAAACGGTTGGTCGCATTAGCCACATCTGCAGGCAAGCCCATTATCATTAAGATAGGGATAGTCAGGTTGGAGCCACCTCCCGCTAGCGTATTGACAATACCCGCAATAAAGCCTGCTACCAGCAGCAAGCTGATTTCAATAATTGTCATGTCCATGTTTGTTCCGTGTCTATTAAATCTTTTTTGTCTAATATACTCCCATGCGTAATCAAAAGCCTCTGTATTCAATGCTTTAGATTAATTAATTATTTTATAATTTGATCTATAGCCAGTTATCGATAGCCACAAAAAAGCCCACGCTAGGTGGGCTTTTTATCGATGTGTCTAGGCTCGCATTATTTAAGCTTATTTTTCAACAATTGTAAGGTGCGAATTTGCGCCGCAGCCTCAGCTAGTTGAGCAGAAGCTCTAGCGAATTCAATCTGGCTTGCATTGTCGCCAATCGCTTTTTCAGCTTCAAGTTTCGCCTGTTCTGCCGCTGCTTCATCAAGATCGTGTGCACGTAGTGCCGTATCTGCTAAAACAATGACTTTGGTAGGCTGTACTTCAAAAAAGCCACCAGAGACGTAGAAAACTTCATGCTCGCCGTCCTGCTTGCGCAGTTCGACAGGGCCTGGTTTTAGTTCCGTTAAAAGCGGAGTATGACCTGGGTAAATACCCAACTCACCCAGACTACCTGTGACTGATACGAACTGAATTTCACCAGAGAAGATTTCATCTTCAGCGCTGACGATGTCGCATTGTACAGTTGTAGCCATGTTAATTACCTCTTTTAAACCTCAATACTATTATGACAAATGGTATCGAGGTTCGAATGGGATCTCTAAAGACCAGATTACATATTCTTCGCTTTTTCGACCGCTTCTTCGATTGCGCCTACCATGTAGAACGCCTGCTCTGGAAGTGAATCGTAATCACCGTCAAGGATACCTTTAAAGCCACGGATAGTGTCTTTAAGAGATACATACTTGCCAGGTGCGCCGGTGAAGATTTCTGCAACGAAGAATGGTTGAGATAAGAAACGTTGAATCTTACGAGCACGGGTTACCGATTGCTTGTCTTCTTCTGATAACTCATCCATACCAAGGATCGCGATGATATCTTTCAGCTCTTTATAACGCTGTAATACACCTTGAACGCTACGCGCGATGTCATAGTGCTCTTGACCGATAACTAATGGGTCAAGCTGACGTGACGTACTATCTAGTGGGTCAACCGCTGGATAGATACCTAGCTCTGCAATTTGACGAGAAAGTACAACTGTCGCATCTAAGTGAGAGAAGGTTGTCGCTGGCGATGGGTCAGTCAAGTCATCTGCAGGTACGTATACCGCTTGTACAGATGTGATTGAACCTGTCTTAGTTGAAGTAATACGCTCTTGTAATACGCCCATTTCTTCAGCAAGTGTAGGCTGGTAACCTACCGCTGATGGCATACGACCAAGTAGTGCTGATACTTCTGTTCCAGCCAATGTGTAACGGTAGATGTTATCGACGAACAATAGTACGTCGTTACCTTCGTCACGGAATTTCTCAGCCATTGTTAAGCCAGTTAGGGCAACGCGTAAACGGTTTCCTGGAGGCTCATTCATTTGGCCGTATACTAGCGATACTTTGTCTAGTACGTTCGATTCTTTCATCTCGAAGTAAAAGTCGTTACCTTCACGAGTACGCTCACCAACACCTGCGAATACTGAGAAACCTGCGTGCTCAATCGCGATGTTACGGATAAGCTCCATCATGTTTACAGTTTTACCAACACCGGCACCACCGAACAGACCAACTTTACCACCTTTGGCGAAAGGACAAACCAAATCGATTACCTTGATGCCTGTTTCTAACAAGTCGTCAGAAGCGTTTTGCTCAGCATACGTTGGTGCCTTGCGGTGAATAGCCATACGCTCTTCTTCACCGATTGGACCACAATCATCAATTGGGTTACCCAATACATCCATGATACGACCTAGTGTCGCAGTACCAACAGGTACTGAGATAGGTGCACCAGTATTGTTCACTTCTAAACCGCGGCTCACGCCTTCAGTTTGACCCATAGCGATCGCACGTACTACGCCATCGCCTAGTTGTTGTTGTACTTCTAACGTCAGACCAGTTTTAGCAACTGTTAGTGCGTCATACACTTTTGGTACGCCGTCACGTGGAAATTCCACATCGACAACTGCGCCAATTATCTGAACAATTTGTCCGCTACTCATGTTCGGATCCTCTTTAACGTTAAACCGTTAATTAAGAGAATCAAGCGTGTGCTTGACTCTACTTTTATTAAACTGCCGACGCGCCGCTTACGATTTCAGAAATTTCCTGAGTGATCGCCGCTTGACGTGCCTTGTTATAAATCATTTGCAACTCATCGATTAAGTCGCCCGCATTATCTGTCGCACTTTTCATTGCTATCATGCGTGCAGCTTGCTCACAGGCATTGTTCTCGATGACTGCTTGGTATACTTGAGATTCTACGAAACGAGTTAAAAGGCTGTTTAATAGCTCTTTTGCATCTGGCTCGTAAATGTAATCCCAATGATGATCTAGCAGCTTATCGTCGTCTTCTGCTTTCAGTGGTAGCACTTGCTGAAGGCTCGGCGCTTGTGTCATGGTATTAACGAAGTCGTTACATACGATGTACAAACGGTCCAAGTTACCTGCACCAAAGGAGTCTAACATGGTTTTAACAGCGCCGATTAAATCAGACACTACCGGCTTATCGCCTAATTGCGCTTTCGCTGCAACCACATTCCCGCCGTAACTTTTAAAGAAAGCGGCAGATTTAGCTCCCAATGCACAAATGTCAATTTCGACACCGGCATCATTAAATTCTTGCATGCTTTTTAGCGCTGCTTTGAACACGTTCACGTTCAAACCACCACATAGACCACGATCAGAGGAAACTACGATGTAGCCCACTCTTTTTACTTCGCGCTCTTGCATATACAAATGCTTGTATTCAGGATTTGATTTACTCAAATGCTGAATCACTCCACGGATACTTCTTGCATACGGACGGGAAGATTGCATGCGATCCTGGGCCTTACGCATCTTACTAGCGGCAACCATTTCCATGGCGCTAGTAATTTTACGTGTGCTACCGATACTCGCAATTTGCGTTTTTATCTCTTTTCCGACTGCCATAGCTATTCCGCCTATGTTATTTAAGTAACTATTTTGTAACTGGGTAATTTGCCCGCATACTAAGCATTTATGGCTTAATATGCAGGTGCGCTTTTAAGCTGCGACTACCAAGTACTAGTTGACTTAAATTTCTCGATACCCGCTTTGAAGGTCGCTGCGATCTCATCGTTATATGTGCCAGCGGCGTTAACTTGATCCATAACATCAGCGTAATCGCTGTTGAAGAATGAAATTAAAGCGGCTTCGAAGTCACCAATCTTGTTGATTGCGATTCCTTTTAGGAACCCTTCGTTTGCAGCAAATAATGAAAGACCCATTTCAGCAATACTCATTGGCGAATATTGCTTCTGCTTCATTAGCTCTGTTACAGATTGACCATGTTCTAGCTGCGCGCGAGTCGCATCATCTAAATCAGATGCAAATTGTGCGAATGCTGCTAGTTCACGATACTGTGCCAACGCTAGACGAACACCACCACCTAATTTCTTGATGATTTTAGTCTGTGCTGCACCACCTACACGTGATACAGAAAGACCGGCGTTAATCGCAGGGCGAATACCAGCGTTATACAAATCAGTTTCTAAGAAGATCTGACCATCAGTAATCGAAATAACGTTAGTCGGTACGAATGCTGATACGTCACCGCCTTGTGTTTCGATGACAGGTAATGCTGTTAAAGAACCCGTTTTGCCTTTAACTTCACCGTTAGTGAACTTCTCAACGTAATCCGCACTAACACGTGCAGAACGCTCAAGTAAACGAGAGTGAAGATAGAACACATCACCAGGGTACGCTTCACGTCCTGGAGGACGGCGTAACAATAGTGAGATTTGACGATAAGCCCAAGCTTGCTTGGTTAAATCATCATATACAATCAGTGCATCTTCACCACGATCGCGGAAGTATTCACCCATTGAGCAACCAGCATATGGCGCTAAGAACTGCATTGCTGCAGGATCTGATGCACCAGCGGCTACCACAATAGTGTGATCCATTGCGCCGTGTTCTTCTAATTTACGTACCACGTTCGCGATAGTAGACTGCTTTTGACCAACCGCAACGTAAACACACGTAATGCCTTTACCTTTTTGGTTGATGATTGCATCGATAGCAATCGCAGTTTTACCGATCTGACGGTCACCGATGATCAACTCACGTTGACCGCGACCAACAGGTACCATCGCATCAATTGCTTTCAGACCTGTTTGAATAGGCTGATCAACTGATTTACGTTCGATTACACCCGGTGCTACTTTTTCAACAGCATCAGTAATCTTGGTTTCGACTGGACCTTTACCATCGATAGGGTTACCTAGTGCGTCTACAACGCGACCACGTAATTCTGGTCCAACCGGTACTTCTAGGATACGGCCAGTACAACGGGCCGTCATGCCTTCTACTAAGTCTTGGTAGTCACCTAGGACTACCGCGCCTACTGCATCGCGCTCAAGGTTGAGTGCCATACCGTATACGCCGCCAGGGAATTCAATCATTTCCCCGTACATTACATCTGCTAAGCCGTGGATCAAAATGATACCGTCGGCTACGCTGACAATTGTGCCCTCATTTTTTGCTTGTGAAGACACATCCAGCTTGTCGATGCGCTTCTTGAGGATCTCGCTGATCTCAGATGGATTCAGTTGCTGCATGGTTATTCCTCGATACTCAGGAATTTAATACTTCGGCTAGTTTCGCAATTTTTGCGCGAACTGAACCGTCGATAACTAGATCTTGTGTACGAATCACAACACCACCTAAAATAGACTGATCTACTGTAGATAATAGTGAAACGTCACGACCTAGCTTAGCGCTTAACGCCTGAGTTAAATTTTGTTGCTGTTGCTCGTCGAGCTCATAGGCAGTAGTCACGTTGATTTCAACATTTGACTCCTGATTCGCTTTGAGCTGCTCAAACTGTACTGCGATCTCTGGTACTAAAGCGAGACGATTATTCTCTGCTAAAAGTTTGATGAAGTTTTGACCACTTTCATCTAAATCTTCTAACACAGTAATCATAGCGCTCGCTTTTTGATCGCTAGTCAGTGCTGGATTACCTAAAATACTCTTCATCACTTCATCTGATGTAACTTGCGCTGCATCATTGAGTGAATCAGACCATTTTTGAATCGTGCCCGCATCGCGTGCGAATTCAAAAACGGCTTTAGTATAAGGACGAGCTACTGTATTGAGTTCAGCCATCGTAAACCTCGCTTAAAGCTCCGCTGCTAGTTTGTTAACTAGGTTAGCGTGGGCTGCTTTGTCAACCGATGCTTCAAGAATTTTCTCAGCGCCGGCAATTGCTAGTACAGCAACTTGAGCACGTAGATCTTCTTTAGCACGGTTAACTTCTTGTTCGATATCCGCTTGAGCTGCATTTTTAATGCGATCTGCTTCTGCAGTCGCTGCACCTTTCGCTTCGTCGATAATTTGATTAGCCCGCTTGTTAGCCTGTTCGATGATGGCGGCTGACTGCTCTTTGCTGTCCTGCATATCTGCAGCGGCTTTTTCTTGAGCCGCACGCAAATCGCGTTCTGCACGGTCAGCAGCGTCTAGACCTTCAGCTATTTTCTTTTTGCGTTCTTCTAAGGCTGCCGTAATCGGCGGCCAAACGTATTTCATACAAAATACGACGAAGAAAGAAAATGCAATGATCTGACCAATAATGGTTAGATTAATATTCACGCCATTACCCCTCGTAGTTAATTAAGTAGAATCTATTAAAGTACGTTACTACTTAAGCTACTGCGAACAGTACGTACATACCAAGACCAACACCGATCATAGGTACAGCATCAACTAGACCCATTACGATGAAGAATTGTGTACGTAGCATTGGGATCAATTCAGGTTGACGCGCAGCGCCCTCTAAGAATTTACCACCTAAAATACCAACACCTATTGCCGCACCTACTGCGCCAAGACCAAGCATCAGTGCGCCAGCGACGTATAAAATTGCTGCTTCCATCAGTTTATCTCCGATTTCTAAGTTAAAATTTAAAGTTTAAAAAGTACATTTAATATAACGTTTAGTGTTCTTCATGTGCCATGGCAAGATAAACAATTGTCAATACCATGAAGATGAACGCTTGTAACGTTATAATTAAAATATGGAAAATAGCCCATGGTACTGAAAGTACCCACTGAGCCCAGAAAGGTAATAGTGCGATCAAGATGAAAACCATTTCACCTGCGTACATATTACCAAATAGTCGTAAAGCCAAAGAAACAGGTTTAGCAATCAAACCAACGATTTCTAAGAACAGGTTAAACGGCAGTAGCCATTTACCTAAAGGCTGTAGTGACAGTTCCGCTAAGAAACCGCTCACACCCTTCATTTTAATGCTGTAGTAAATGATTAACGCGAAGACAGCTAATGCCATGCCTAAAGTTGCGTTAATATCGGTTGTAGGAACAACCTTCATGTACGGAATGCCCATTTGTTGAGCAATGTAAGGAATCCAGTCAACTGGGACTAAATCCATTAGGTTCATCAAGAAAACCCAAACAAAAATCGTCAACGCAAGCGGCGCAATCACTGCGTTCTTGTGTTGAAAAATGCTGTTTACGTTGTCTTCTACAAATTCAATGATAGTTTCAACAAAATTCTGCAGTTTTCCAGGTACGCCAGCAGTTACTGAAGTAGCAACCTTGTGGAATAACCAGATAAATACAAGACCTAAACTAATTGACCAAAACATAGTATCTACGTTGATAGCCCAAAAGCCCATTGTCGCTGCTTCATTAACAGTTTCACTGCTATGTGCAAAAGTCCAAACACCGCCTTCACCCACTACAGACCCATCATACCTAGTTGTACCCTCTGGTAGTTTACCAAAGGTCAGGTTGGTCAAGTGATGCGATATATAGGACTTGGAAGTCATTATATCCGTCGCCATTTTTATCTCTCTTGTTGAATCTATACTCTGCTACTAGCTCAAAGTTAGATTAAAGTTTTATGAACTTGTTTTTAGTGCTCATTTGCAAATACCAGCCAACGGCCTGAGTTGCAATATAAGTACCAAATAAGGAAAAGGGGCTCAATGGTTGCACTAGAACAAAAACCAAAGCGAATAACATCGCCGTGATTACCATTTTCCATATTTGGCTCATATACAATTTTGCTAATGTTTGATTAGCAGATTGTGGTTGCTCTGATTGATTACTTTTAATCAGAATTTCATTAGTTACATAAATATTAGGAATTAAGAAAACTAACCCACCTAATAATGCTGAATAACCAAAAACCCAACCTTTGAATGTCATTAACAACGCGATAAAACCAGTAAAACATAGCTGTATTAACAGGATCTTCAGTGCCTTTTGACTAACGACCTGAGAGTAGCCTCGTTTTTTACTTTTTTTATTCAGCATTTATTACTGCCCAGCGCCCAAAAGATTTCCTTTGTTGCGCACTATTGCAAATTAGTGGGCGATTATATGAGGTTGTCGATATAGACTCAACTAATTCCGCAGAGTTTTTTACAAAACCCTGCGTTTATTTTTGTTTTTGAGCGAAAAATCACCGTATTTTCAACAATCGTTGTTATTTTTTCAGTTTTATCGATTTTTAAGCTTACAAACTCTCTAATATTGCCGCTAGTTTTTCTGCATTATCGAAGGAGATCGTAATTTTTCCCTTACCCTTGGCGTTTTGCTTTATATCGACTTTAGTCGCAAATTTAGTCGCTAAGCTGGCACTATGTTGCTTTAAACTATCGTCTATTGTCGGTTTTTCTTGCACTTGTTTAGGTAGCGCTCCCGATTGCCACTTTCTTACTAACTCTTCTGTTTGCCTTACTGACATCCCTTTAGCAACCACATCGCGAGCGACACTGACTTGCAACTCGCCCTCTAAGCCAAGTAATGCTCTGGCGTGGCCCATATCGATATCGCCATATTCTAAAAGCTTGCGCACATCATCTGTCAGTTTAGTTAAACGCAATAAATTGGTGACCGCTGATCGCGATTTACCTACGGCATCGGCTACTTCTTGTTGTGTTAATTCAAACTCATCTTGCAAGCGCTTAAGTGCGATTGCCTCTTCCATCGCGTTGAGATTCTCACGCTGTATATTTTCAATCAGCGCCATGGCGATAGCTGCTTCATCAGAAACATCTTTGATGATAACAGGTATGGTATCTAATCCTGCTAGTTGAGAGGCCTGCCAGCGCCGCTCACCTGCTATTATTTCGTACATGTCAGCACTGACAGGGCG
This sequence comes from Gammaproteobacteria bacterium AS21, assembly GCA_038900335.1. GTDB lineage: Bacteria > Pseudomonadota > Gammaproteobacteria > Pseudomonadales > Balneatricaceae > Rs1. The sequence goes on from JBBMRB010000028.1 coordinate 29,363, forward strand.
AATAATAATCGGCTGCATCACACCTTGTGCTTTAATCGAATTGGTTAAATCTTCTAGTGCTTGAGGCTCTAAATCACGACGAGGTTGGTATTTGCCGCGCTGGATTTTATTAACATCTAAATCTAAATAGCCTTGTCTAGGCTGTTCATTGGTATCAGCAGCTGCTATTTCACTGTTTATTTGTTGCTCAAGGCTTGAGCTAGATAAAAGCGCATCTAACCCGCGGCCTAAACCTCTTTTCTTTGACATTGTTAAATCCTTGGATGCAGTCTGTCTGATTCTATTATTAATTTTGTACTATTGTAGTATGAAACTTATGCCGATGCCGCTATATCATCAATGGCTTGCTGTTTTACTTCTGCTTCCGTTTTACGACTTAACTCACCAGCAAGTGCTAAATATGCCAGGGCACCGCGCGAGTTTTTATCATATAACAGTGCGGGTAAGCCATGCGATGGTGCCTCTGCCAAACGGATGTTACGCGGGATAATCGTGCGGTAGACTTTATCGCCAAAGTATTCAATCAGATGATTCGATACATCTTTGGTCAATGTCATACGTGGATCGTACATTGTTCTTAAAATTCCCTCTATTTTCAGCGAAGGGTTTAATCTAGAGTTTATTTTTTCAATCGTCCCTATCAGTGAACTAATGCCCTCAAGGGCATAATACTCGCACTGCATTGGAATGATAACACCACTAGAGGAGGCCAGTGCGTTAACTGTCAGTAAGTTCAATGATGGCGGGTTATCAATTAATATGTAGTCATAGTTATCTTTAACCGACATCAGCGCCATTTTTAAGCGAAATTCACGACGCGGTAACTCCAGTAGCTCTACCTCTGCTGCCGTTAGATCACCATTAGATCCAATAACGTCATAGCCGATTAGCTCTGACTTTATAATAGTGTCTTCTACGGCGGCTTTGCCGGTAAGTAATTCATAGGCCGAGCTCTCTAGAGAGTATTTATCAACACCGCTGCCCATAGTGGCATTTCCTTGCGGGTCTAAATCGACAAGTAGCACACGCTTTTTTGTGGCCGCTAACGAGGCTGACAAATTAACACATGTTGTAGTTTTACCAACACCACCTTTCTGGTTGGTTATTGTCAGTATCTTTGCCACGCTCAAACTCTCCTTATTTCTAATAAATGTCGGGCGCCACTTTCATTAGGTACCGCTAGCACATGGCTGTTTATTAGAGCATATCCTTGCGGTAGTTGCGATATTTCTTGCTCGCTTATAATTGCTTTCATCGCTAAAAACACACCATCTTCAGCACATAACTGCTGTGTCCACTTGATCATATCCGCAACACTGGCAAACGCTCTAGAGATAACGGCATCAAAGGTTTGGTTTTGGCAATTCTCAGCACGTCCACGAATAATATCTAAATTGTGTAATGCTAACTCTATTTTTACTTGGTTTTGAAAGCGTGTTTTTTTACCGTTGCTATCAATACTAGTCACTTTTAACTGTGGCCGACAAATAGCTAATAGTACGCCTGGCAAACCTGGACCACTACCAACATCTACTAATGTTTTATAACCTGCTTTATCAATAAAGCTGAGCACACTTAGACTATCGATAATGTGCCGATGAATCATTTCAGCGGGGTCTCTCACTGCGGTTAAATTATAGGCTTTATTCCATTTAACCAATAGTGCATGGTAGCTAAGTAGCTGCCCAATGGTTGCCTGGTCAAATTGATGGCCAAGTAACTGAAGTTGTGTTTCTAAAATTGTTTGATACTGTCGACCTGTCATTAGATCAGAGACCTTCACGTTGATAATATATTGAGGCTTAACATCGAATGTTAATTTTGGCTAGTATTGTATACTGATTATCAAAAACTCTCGCTAATTGTTATAAACTATTTTCCAATTTATACAGCAAAGTGCTGTTATAGCGCGATTGCCAGCAAATCGACAGCACCGTTATCTGCACCTCGCTATTTGCCCTAACCTTATCAACCCCATGCTAGAGCCATAAAATTTTATACGAATGATCAGCGCATGATACATTGCCATGTTTGTAGTAAACCGATGATGATATGGCTAACAACTTAATTAGCGTTAACTTATAGAAGGTGAGCCCCTTATATCTCAACATAAAGCTCACAGACTGGCATTGTTTTTTGCTTACACCCATTACTAGTAGTGTTTGAAATAAAGCTGAGAGCAAGATCTACGCACTCTGACAGACATAACTAGTATCTTAATAAACATTGTTAGATTATGAACTAGGCAGATAATAACAGAGGATAAGAGATTAAACGTTTGAAGAGCAAGCTTGGCGTGGTAAATCATTCGAAAAACGCCCACATCTGTGTGCGAGTACAGTCATCGCCAAAAAGCGTTAGACGAAAAAAAACCCGTACACTGTGATTAGCGTTTCTTTATGTGTTTTAAAAAGAGCAAGCTTGGCGTGGTAAACCTTATAAGGAAGGCGCAAGCGCTCTCGTCGTTTTTCGATTAAAGCTGCGCTTCT
>JBBMRB010000029.1:0-25382 GCA_038900335.1 Gammaproteobacteria bacterium AS21
GGTGGGCCGTGTAGGATTCGAACCTACGACCAATTGGTTAAAAGCCAACTGCTCTACCAACTGAGCTAACGGCCCCTGTCTGATAAAACTTTACTCTTTAAAACTACCTATCATTTGAAGTGGTGGGCCGTGTAGGATTCGAACCTACGACCAATTGGTTAAAAGCCAACTGCTCTACCAACTGAGCTAACGGCCCCTGTCTGATAAAACTTTACTCTTTAAAACTACCTATCATTTGAAGTGGTGGGCCGTGTAGGATTCGAACCTACGACCAATTGGTTAAAAGCCAACTGCTCTACCAACTGAGCTAACGGCCCCTTCAAAACTGGCTCCTCGAGTAGGACTTGAACCTACGACCAATAGATTAACAGTCTACTGCTCTACCAACTGAGCTATCGAGGAACTCTATATCTTCATACACATAAACTGCTGGTAAAACAGTCTATGGCGGAGGGGCAGGGATTCGAACCCTGGGATCCTCACGAATCGCTGGTTTTCAAGACCAGTGCTTTCGGCCACTCAGCCACCCCTCCGAAGATGGGCGCAGATTTTATCGATTTGTCAGCAGGAGTCAATAGATAGTTTGTAAAATATTAATTTATTTTATAAAAACACTATATTTAGTACAAAAAACAATCTAATTGGCTTTAACAGCCTCTTAAAAAGACTTTTATAACGAAACGCTCGCGTATCTAGATCTCATTATAAAAGCTCATTTGCATTAACTATTATCCAATAAACGTAACTTATATAGCAAACATGAATGTCATCAAAGCGTATTGATTCTTTTAAAAAATGCAGCTGTGAAACTAATACAACCAAATCTAGTACTTGATATTTATAACAAAGCCGCTTAAAATTGATTTTTGTCCATTAATAGACTTTTATCAAATGACCAATCGTGAACAACAAATAATAGACGCTATTCAAGCGAACCCACTTATTGCACAACAAGAGTTGGCAGATCTTATTGGTATTTCGCGTTCAGCAATTGCCAGCCACATCACCAATTTAACAGCGAAAGGTGTCATCAAAGGCAGAGGTTATGTCGTTGCACATGAACGTTTTAGCGTTGTTATCGGTGGCGCTAATATGGATATCGTAGGCAGCCCTAACTCAGCCATTTTGTCTTATACCTCTAACCCGGGAGTAGTCTCTAGTAGCCCTGGCGGGGTTGCTCGTAATATCGCTGAAAATTTAGCAAGGCTTAACAATAAATGTTATTTAATTGCCGCTGTTGGCAATGATAACCATGGACAACAACTCATTGATACCACTCAGCGCGCTGGTGTTGACACCTCTCATATTTTAACAATAGAGAATGCCAACACTTCAAGCTATTTATCAATCGTTGATGACAGCGGTGAAATGCAATTAGCTATTGCCGATATGGCTATTGTCGAACAACTAACGCCACAGCGCCTAAAACGACAACTGCCATTACTGAAACAGGCATCTTGCATCGTGATAGACACTAATATTAGTGAAGCTTTAATTGAATTTTTATTCACTAATTTACCTACTACTGACTTTTTCGTCGACACAGTATCCATTGCCAAGGTTGATAAAATACGCCATTTCCTACCATTTATTCACAGCTTAAAGCCCAATATTTTAGAAGCTCAGCATTTAAGCGGCATCACCATAGACAACTTTAGCGAGTTACCAAAACTGGCCAACTGGTTTCATGATCAGGGCGTTCAAAATATCTATATCAGTCTAGGAAAAGAAGGCTTATTTTTTTCTAACAGCACCACTCAGCAACATATCACTCTACCAGCAAGCATAGTTACCAATGTAAACGGTGCTGGTGATGCAATGACCGCTGCGCTTGCTCATTGCCACTTATCCAATAAAACACCTTTACAGAGCTGCTTATTCGCTCTTGCTGCTGCCAATTTAACACTGGCAAGTACTCGCACTAACAACCCAGAATTATCTCAAACATCTGTCAATAAATTATTGAAGGAAACACAATGTTAACACTAGCAGATCACCTAATTATTAACGACGAAGTTAAAGCAGCACTAGCGGCAGGCAAACCTGTTGTCGCTCTTGAATCAACCATTATTTCTCACGGCATGCCCTACCCTAAAAACGTAGAAACAGCGTTAAAAGTTGAGCAAATCATTCGCGATAATGGCGCTACCCCTGCAACAATTGCCATCTTAAACGGTAAATTAGTGGTTGGTCTTGAAGAAGATCAAATTGAATATTTAGGCAAGGCCGGTCAACAAGTGATAAAAACTAGCCGCAGAGATATTCCCTTTATCGTTGCAGCGCAAAAAGATGGCGCCACGACCGTCGCCTCTACGATGATTCTCGCCCAGATGGCAGGTATTAAAGTGTTTGCAACCGGAGGCATTGGTGGTGTGCATCGTGAAGCAGAGACAACAATGGATATTTCAGCTGATTTACAAGAGCTAGCTAATACCAATGTTGCCGTGGTTTGTGCCGGTGTTAAATCTATTTTGGATATCGGCTTGACGCTAGAACATTTAGAAACACATGGTGTGCCAGTCATCGGTTATAAGACTGAAGAGATGCCAGCATTTTACACCGTAGAAAGCGGCTTTAAAGTGGATTACAAAGTTGATAGCGCAGAGCAAATTGCGGCTACATTATCAGCTAAATGGCAACTGGGACTTGATGGCGGTGTGGTGATTGCCAACCCTATCCCAGATCAGCACTCTATGGACGCTCAATTAATCACCGACACCATTAACCAAGCACTTGTCGACATGAAAGCTCAAGGTGTCAGTGGCAAAGCTAGCACCCCTTTCTTACTCGCTCGTATTGCACAAGTGACACAGGGAAAAAGCTTAGAGGCAAATATTCAATTGGTTTATAACAATGCAATACTGGGTGCTAAAATAGCTGTAGAACTAAGCAACATCAGCTGACACCGATACACCTTAAAGTTCTTGTAAAACCAAAAAAGCCCTGTCGATTACGATCAGGGCTTTTTTATTGGCACTTAAAAAATTAGACTATCGAGATACCCGATGCCTGTAGATCGGCATGGTAGGATGAGCGCACTAGCGGCCCACTCGCTACGTGATCAAAACCTAACTCCTTAGCTATTCTTGCAAATTCGTCAAATTCATCTGGCGTCACATAGCGATCAACCGGTAAATGATCTCTACTCGGTTGCATGTACTGACCTAGTGTCACCATGTTCACATCATGCTCTCTTAAATCTTTTAACACTTGGATAATTTCTTCGTTAGTTTCACCAACGCCAACAATTATTCCTGACTTAGTGCGGATATGAGGCATCGCAGCTTTATATTTTTGCAATAACTCTAACGACCCTTGGTAACTAGATCCTGGGTTTACTTTTTTAAATAAGCGCTCAACTGTTTCCATATTGTGATTAAAAACATCTGGCGGATATTTTGCTAGAATTTCAATCGCCTTATCCATGCGCCCACGAAAATCAGGGACTAACGTCTCAATTTGTAAAGTGCTTGAGCGCTTGCGCGTCTCGATAATACAATTGGCAATATGCTGTGCACCGCCATCGCGAAGATCATCGCGATCAACCGAGGTAATCACTACATATTTCAAGCCCATTTCAGTGATCGCTTCAGCAAGCTCTCTAGGCTCATTTTCATTTAAAGCATTAGGGCGCCCGTGCGCGACATCACAAAAAGGACAACGTCTCGTACAGATATCACCCATAATCATAAAGGTAGCTGTGCCTTTACTAAAACACTCGCCAATATTAGGACAGCTCGCCTCTTCGCATACGGAAGACAGTTTATGCTCACGCAGCTTCGCTTTAATACGCTTTACTTCAGCATTACTACCCATACGCACACGCAACCAAGGTGGTTTTTTAAGCATATCTGCTTTTTCAGTCGGTAGTATTTGAATAGGAATACGCGCCATTTTGTCAGCGCCACGCAACTTAACGCCCTGATCCATTCGCTTACCTTTTGGTCGCGTACGCGCAGGCTCGGCTTGTCCGACAGGGTCTTTTTGTGCAGTTAGATCGACTATATCTACCATAAGATCACTCAATTAAATTCTTTTCATACTTAATATTAGTATAACCAATTTTTGTCGCTACATAATCAGCTAATAAAGATGCCACTTCAGCTTTATCTAATTGTGCAACATAATCAGCTAAATTGCTCATTTGCATACCAGCATAGCCACACGGGTTAATACGTAGAAACGGCGACATATCGGCATCAAGGTTTAGCGCCAAACCATGAAAGGTACAGCCTTTTCTGACTCTTAAGCCTAATGATGCTATTTTAGTATTATCAACATAGACACCTGGGGCATCGCTTTTTGCATAAGCTGTCACATTATAACGGCTTAATACATTAATGATGGCCTGCTCCATTAAACTCACCATATCGCGCACACCTAACCCACAGCGGCGCAAATCAATCAGCAGATACATCACTAATTGCCCGGGACCATGGTACGTTACCTGGCCACCGCGATCGACTTGTACTACCGGAATATCACCGGTATTCAATAGATGCTCCGCTTTGCCAGCTTGGCCTTGTGTAAAGACACTATCATGCTCTAGCAGCCAAATCTCATCGCTCGTATCTTTAGTGCGCTGATCGGTAAAGGTTTGCATTTTTCGCCATACTGGCTCGTAAGCCTGCTGCTCTAGATGCCTAACGATCAAAGGATACTGTTCGCTCATTAAATTACTGTCACAACTTTACCAGAGGCCTTAAACTCGCTATTTAACTGCATTAACTGCTCTTCGCTCTGCGCTGTCATAAACATTCTGACTGATCTGAACTTACCATTTTTAGAGTCCTGATGCGTCACTTTGGCCACATTAAAACTAGCGTCATATTTTTTCATCACACTAATTACATAATCTTGAAAATCAAGCGTGTTATGACCAATAACTTTTATCGGATAGTCGGCGCAAGGAAACTCTATTTTAGGAGGAGTCTGATCTTGTGCTTTATTGACAACAGCGCGGCCGATACTTGGCATTTTTCTCTTCATTACTTTTTTCAATACTCAAATCTATGGATAGCAACTGACAAGACCCTAATAGCAACAAAGCGCGAACCGACCATAATTATATGGAAAATTTCTCATTGTTAACTAACAGCATGTCTCAATACAGTGCTCACCGTATTTACATTGGTAAAAGGATTAACATTCGTTAAGCGCTATTATACACAATATCTACTTAAAGCTCAGGCTTTGCTGATACGATTAACAAACTGTCATGATTATTAGCTATTAGTTACTGTATAAGGCGTGCTGATGTTCAGCTAAGAGCGCATAAAGTTGCTGCCACATAGGCCCTATCTGCCCTTGTGCTATTAGACTTTCATCTATCTGTGTCACGGGTAACAAACCGCGAGTCGAGCTACTTATCCACACCTCTTCAGCGTCGAGCAACTGTTGATAAGTAATATCTTGATGTGAAAAATCTATATTCTGTTGTTTCGCTATTTTTTGAACCAGCTCACTCGTTGTCCCACTAAGAATTGCCCGCGAGACCACAGGGGCAATTAAGCAGCCATTTTTAACCATAAAGACATTTGAACTAGCGCCCTCTTGAATCAATCCGTTTCTAACTAATATTGCCTCGTGCGCACCTTTAGATCGCGCTTGATCCATAGCCAGTATATTAGGCAATAGGCTCGTTGATTTAATATCGCAACGCTGCCAGCGCAAATCTTCACAGACAATCACTTTAATCGCTACAACATCATCTAAAGCCATGGTGTAATTATTACTAATTGCTGTTGTGCAAGCAAAAACCGTGGGCTGCATCTGCGCGTCGATTAAATGACTGCGCTTTAAGCCAGCGCCTCTAGTTACTTGCAAATAAACCGACAAGTTAGCGCCGCCATTTTGCAACACTAAGTTATCGGTAATTTTTTCGAAATCAATATCACTAGCAATACCAATCGCTTTTAAACTAGCACGCAGTCTCGTTATATGTCGCTCTAATTGAAAACCGATCCCTTGGTAATATGGGATAACTTCATAAACGCTATCAGCAAAAAGAAAGCCGCGGTCAAATACAGAGACTTTTGCATCCGCAGCTGCCATATATTGACCATTTAAGTAGATGATATCCATATTGATCCCGACAACAAAGCAAGCATAAGTATTACACCTCAATGAGAGCTGTAAAATAATTTGTTCTAAAAATTAGTTCAACAAACCCATGAAAAACAACATAATGTTATCCCACAGTTTTTTGAAGAAACCACCTTCTTCCACTGCGTTCAATGCCACTAACGGTACTCTTTTTACCTCTTCTCCATCTAGCTCTATTTTAACAAACCCATACTGTTGCCCAGCAATAACTGGTGCTTTAACTTCAGTATTAATATCCATTGTCGCCTTAAGGTCACCCGCTTGGCCACGAGGAATCGTTACCGCTACCGCTTGTGCAACCCCTAGACGTACAGTTGACTCCATTCCGCCCCAGACTTTTGCTAAAGAAAGCTGGTTACCAGCTTCGTACAATTTGTGCGTTCTAAAAAAACGAAAGCCGTAAGCCAGTAATTTTTGAGATTCACGCGCTCTCGCCTCTTCACTTTTTGTACCTAGTACCACTGTAATCAAACGCATACCATCACGCTTTGCCGACGCGACTAGACAATAACCTGCCTCATCTGTATGGCCCGTTTTCAAACCATCTACCGTCTTATCACTCCATAACAGCTTGTTACGATTAGGCTGTTTTATATCATTATAAGTGAAGTATTTTTCTGAATAGATACCATAATGTTGTGGAAATTTTTGAATAATAGCTTTTGATAATAAGGCTAAATCATAAGGTGATGAATGATGATTTTCAGCAGGTAGCCCTGTCGCATTTGAGAAGACTGTATTATCCATACCCAGCAATTTAGCATGCTGGTTCATCAAGCCTGCAAATGCCGCTTCACTACCCGCAATATACTCAGCCATAGCAACCGAGGCATCATTACCTGATTGAATGATAATACCTTTAAGTAAGTCTTCAAGCTTAACCTGCTTACCCTCTTGAATAAACATTCTAGAACCTTCTGTTCTCCAAGCTTTTTCGCTAACAGGAACAAGATCGTCTAATTTAATATTACCTTCTGTCAATTCATGCTCGGTAATATAACTGGTCATCATTTTAGTTAAACTAGCAGGCGGGAATTGTTGATTCGCTTTCTTTTGCGCGATAATAGCCCCCGTGTCTGCATCCATTATAATATAACTAGTCGCCGCGATATTAGGCGCACTGGGAATGGGTTGTGCAGCTTGGCTAAGCGCAGCAGCTGAAACAGCGCCGAAAAGCACTAATGCACTAAACATACTTTTGTTAATCGAAAATTTCACATCAGATCCTTATTTTGGTAAATCTATCAAATGAGCGCCTGGGAAACCTAATTCCGCAAGATCATTTATAACACTTGAAGTTTGAGAACGCGCCTGCATCGGCCCAACGATAACTTTAAACAATTTTCGCTCAGTGGATGAAACCTCACTGATCAATACAGGCAGCTCAAATTGATCTATTTTCTTAGTGACCGCATGAGCAGCTTGACCCGTCGAATAGACCCCTACTTGTACATAATGAATGCCCTTATAGCTGTCTACTTGTTTAAGATTATTGGGATTTTTAGTTGCCTGTGTTGTTTGCTGCGCTAAAGCGAGCTGTTTTTTTGCTTGGCCATTATTACCTATAGGCTTTGCCGCTACCAAATTGTCAACAACCACCAGCTTGCTACTACTTAATGTTATCGCACTCTTATCATCTTTGTTCTGCTCAGAGGATTGGCTGTTGCTCCATTGCACCGGGTCTATCGCCTCTATTTCTACTTGTGCAGTACCGTGATTCAACATCCCTAGTTTTGATGCTGCTGCGTAAGATAAATCAACCACGCGCCCTTTATGAAAAGGCCCTCTATCGTTAACTCTAACAATGACATGCTTTTGATTAGCCAAGTTCGTCACTTTTAGATAAGTAGGTAGCGGTAGTGATTTATGCGCCGCTGTCATAGCAAACATATCGTACTTTTCACCGTTAGCCGTTAGGTAGCCATGAAATTTTTTACCGTACCAAGAAGCGCCACCGCGCTCTTTAAAACCTTTCGATGCTGGCAGTACCTTATAATTTTTACCTAGCACTTCATACTCGCTGCGATTACCACCTCTACTTAAAGGCTCGACTTTAGGCACCGCATTTTTAACATGAGAGACATCTATCTCACTATCAGGCCCATAATCTTGATCAACCTTATAACGCCCTTCGTTAGTCTTTTTCTTTGTGCTGACACTGTTGTTAGCGCAACCGACAACAAACAATGCGATAACAGCCATGGCGACTAGTTTTTTTAACATTTTATAATTATCCATAAAACCCTTAACTGCTGATGTTAATTGACAACGCTTATGCTAAATGAGCACGCTCAACCCAACGTGTGCTCAGCTTTAATTAATTGACTTAATTGATGTACTACCATGGCATAAAATCGGCTATGGTTATAGCGTGTAATGACATAAAAATTATGAAGTCCGAACATAAATTGATCTTTGTCATCATAGACAAATTTCATTAACGTGGCTTTTTCTGCACTATCAAGCTGAACAGCGCTATTTATATCACGCTTGTTCCATTGCCCCAGTGTTACTTTCATTGCCAAACCATCATTGTACCAATCTTCAGGCATATTTTTTAAGCGCTCATCTGCTATGTTAGCGGCTAATAAAACGTCTTCACCTTTTTTCCAGCCGTGCGCTTTAAAATAATTTGCGACGCTACCGATAGCATCAACCGGGTTTTTCCAAATATCTCTTTTTCCATCGCCATCAAAATCAATGGCATAATTTTTAAAACTTGAGGGTATAAACTGACCAAACCCCATCGCCCCAGCGTAAGAGCCTTTAGGCTTAGTGTAATCAATTTTCTCGCTCTTACTAAGTAACAAGAAGTCTTTCAATTCATTGCGAAAAAACTCACCACGACGCTCATAGTCAAAACCGATGGTGGCAATCGCATCTAATACACGATAGTTACCTGTCACTTTACCATAGCGTGTTTCCACCCCGATGATAGATACAATCACTTCAGCAGGCACACCGAATTCCAGCTCCGCTTTCGCCAGCGCTTTAGCATGTTTCTTCCAAAATTTGCTACCATTTTGGATACGTTTTGTTTCGATAAATCGAGAACGGTATTTTTCCCAAGTCAATGTACCTTCCGCCTGTCTATTCATTAATTTCAAAATAGAATCTTGGCGCTTGGCGTTTTTTAATACACCATCTAAAAACTTCTTAGAAAAGCCTTCTTTAATCATGTCTTGCTGCCATTTTAATGCAACAGGATGCTTTGAATAATTGGCAGCACTTAGCATTGCTGATGACATTGCCATTATGACAACAGAAAACCACATAATTACATTTATTTTTTTAACGAACATACCATTCATAGTCCTTTATCGAATTTAAAGTAATACAACTTCATCTCAAACGAGGTGAGCTATCTTTATTTATAACATTCAGCGATTAAATAATAATATTTCTGTGCGTATATACCGACATCATGACACCAAAACCCATCATTAGCGTCACGATCGACGTTCCGCCATAACTCATCATTGGCAACGGTAATCCCACTACCGGCAATATTCCACTTACCATACCAATATTGACGAAAATGAACACAAAAAAAGTCAGAATAAAACTACCGCAAACCAAACGACCAAAACTATCGCTGATATGTGACGCCATCCACAACCCTCGCGCTATAATCAACAAATACAAAGTAATTAAACAGGTCACACCAATTAAACCCTGCTCTTCTGCTAACACGGCTATTATAAAGTCCGTATGAGATTCGGGTAAAAAGTTAAGTTGTGATTGGGTGCCATCTAACCAGCCCTTACCACTGATACCGCCAGAACCGATCGCGGTTTTTGATTGAATAATATTCCAACCGGAACCTAGAGGATCACTTTCTGGATCTAAAAAAGTCATCACTCGCTGCTTTTGGTATTCTTTCATCGACATCCAAAGTAATGGCAAGCAAGCGGCTGCACCGCCTATAGCAATAAATATATAGCGCCATTTAATACCAGAAAATAACAACACAAAAATGCCCGATGAGGCGATGACAAGAGAGGTACCTAAATCCGGCTGTTTCATAATCAGCAAGGTCGGCAAAGCAATAAGAGCTAACGCAATACAACATTGTTTAAGCGTTGGAGGCAAGGGTTTACCAGCCAGGCAAAAGGCGACGGTCAAAGGCAGTACGACTTTAATTATTTCAGAGGGCTGTATCCTAAAACCTGGCAGCGCTAACCAGCGTTGAGCACCTTTGGCACCAACTCCAAAGATCAGCACACAAACCAGTAAAACAATGCCAAATGAATATATCCAAGGGGCCCAACGCTCTAGTAAAGTAGGACTGAGTTGGGCGATAAAAATCATCACCAAAAAGCCGATACCCATTCTGATCGCTTGTCGAAAAACATAACCCGAATCTTGTGCCGATGCGCTGTACAATACTGCCAGCCCAAATAAACACAGCAGTAACAGCAATACTAACATCGGCGCATCTAAGTGAGTATGACTCCACATACTTGGCTTGTCACGCAGGTGCGAGCTGGAGTTTTCCATTGAGCGCGAGAAATCTTTACTCATAACATTTCTCCTCCCCACGCCTGCTGCTCTGGGTCTACACCAAGTAAAAAGGCATCCATTACTTTCTTGGCTAACGGCGCTGCAACACTTGAGCCGCCACCACCGTTTTCTACGACAACTGCAATCGCAATCTTAGGGTCATCAATCGGCGCGAATGCGACAAACAAAGCATGATCTTGAAATTTCTTTTTAAGCTTGCTTTTATCGTAGCGCTCGCCTTGTTTAATACCAACAACTTGCGCGGTGCCGGTTTTACCTGCGATAACATAAGCAGAATCATTGCCAATTTTACGAGCGGTGCCACGCTTGCCATTAACCACTTCTTCCATACCCTTAATAACCGGCTCCCAAAGTTCTTGGTTTTTCAGCTTAATATTTTTAGGTATCGGTGTGCGTCCAGCTAAATCGGGCTGTGTTAAAATGACATTGCCATTTTCATCAGTTTCCCTAAACCCTTTTAACAGCCTAGGCTGCTTCCATACTCCACGATTAGCTAGCAGCATAGCAGTTGTCGCTAACTGCAATGGAGTGGCCACTAGGTAACCTTGGCCAATACTTAAATTCAAAGAGTCCCCAGGATACCAAGATTGCTTATAGCGACGTTTTTTCCAGCTTTTAGTTGGCAACAAAGCCGGGATCGCTTCTGGCAAATCAAGGCTGGTCACTTTCCCTAAACCGAACATATCCATATAATGAGATAGATTATCGACACCTGTTTTGTGCGCCGCATCGTAAAACCAGACATCACAAGATTGAGCTAGCGCTAAATTTAAATCTACCAAACCATGACCGCTTCGCTTCCAGTCACGATATTTTCTTTTATATTTATCATCGGGAATAGTGTACCAACCCGGATCATAGACCGTATGATTTAATGGCACACTGCCACTATCAATTGCTGCAAGTGCCGTAATAGGTTTAATTGTTGACCCTGGAGGATAGCCTCCTCTAATCGCCCGATTAAACAAAGGCAAATCTGGAGATTCTCGCAGTGCATTATAATCTTTACTTGATATACCAGTAACAAACAAATTTGGATCATAACCAGGTGTTGATACTAGTGCTAAAATACCACCTGTTTTTGGATCGATTGCCACAACAGACGCTTTTTCACCGATTAATAGTTTTTCAGTAATTTGCTGTAGCGGTAAATCTATAGTTAGCTGTAAATTTTTGCCAGGTATCGGCTCGATATTTTCAAGCACACGAATAACTCTACCACGAGCATTAGTCTCTACTTTGCGCATGCCGACAGTTCCGTGTAACTCTTGTTCGTAGTATTTCTCTATACCTAGCTTACCGATATAGTCAGTCGCGGAATAATTACGCTCATTTACTCTTTTCAGCTCATTTTCATTAATTCGCCCGACATAGCCCATCGCATGCACTAATGTCTCACCGTAAGGGTAGGTACGAATAAGGTCAGCTTCAACACTAATTCCAGGTAATCGATGATAATTAACAGACAGCTTTGCTATTTCTGCAGGTGTTAACCTTGAGCGCAACATAACAGGCTCATAGGGACGACGACGACGTTCAATACGCTTTTCAAAACGCTCTAGATCACTATCACTGAGTTCGATAATTTCACCGACTTCACGAACGACTTGCTGAAGATTCTTACCCGCCTCTTCTTTTAAAACCATCACATTGTAACTGGCTTTATTGTCGGCGATCAGCACGCCAGAGCGATCGTAAATTAACCCTCTCGTCGGCTTTTCTGGTTTTAACTGGATTCGATTTTCATCAGATATAGAGGTGAATCGATCATTTTCAATTACTTGTAAGAAATACATACGAGACAGTAATGCAGCCATAGCAATAATGACTAATACGAAGGCAATAAAAGCTCTAAACTGAAAAGTTTTTCTCTCTTGCGGATGATCTTTAAAACGAGCGTATTCAGGCATGGCGACTATTTATGATAGGGATGGCCTTGGATCAGCGTCCAGGCACGATAAAGTTGTTCAGATAACAAAATCCTCACCATCGGGTGGGGCAAGGTCAGAGCAGATAATGACCATTTTTGATCCGCCAATGCACTACAACGAGGATCTAGCCCGTCAGGGCCGCCTATCAGCAAACATAAATTGCGGCCATTTAACTGCCACTTCTCCATTTCTACAGCAAGCTTTTGTGTTGACCAGTGTTTACCAAGGACTTCAAGAGCAACTACCCAATCACCCGCTGGGATCGCAGCCAACATTGCATCGCCCTCTTTTTTAATGGCTTTTGTAAGATCGGCGCCTTTGCCTCTATGGCCAAGAGGTAACTCAACAAGTTCGACCGTCATTTCATTTGGCATGCGCTTATTGTATTCATTAAAGCCTGTTGTTACCCAAGCAGGCATTTTGCCACCCACTGCTAACAATTTGATTTTCATATACAGCACACCATTATCAAAATACTACCTAGGTTATTAAACAAAACGATTCACAATCACTGTTAAAATTTTTCTTCTAGCTGAATTAAAACCTGTTAACTAAGCAAGGCCAGCTGCAAGCTTTTCTTTGTAAAGTAAATAAACGATCCAATATACTCACCTTACAAATATTAAAGGCCTACTGCACCAGCAATATAAATCTGCTTTAAGCTACACCCAGTCATCAATATCACAGCGTTAAACTTAAGATGTCATTTTATTGTGTGTTGCGTTTACAACCTAAAGCTATCAGTTGATGATTTGCTCAGGCTTCATATCAAAACGCCATAGCTTTTCAAGATCATAGAGCTCACGAGCTTCTTCTGTCAGCACATGAACAACAACGTCAGAGAAATCAACAACAACCCAATCACCACCTTGATGGCCTTCACTACCGATAGGTTCTAATGACTCTTTCTTTAACTCTTCTTCAACCTTACTGGCGATAGACATCACATGACGTTTAGAAGTTCCGCTACAAACAAGCATAAAATCAGTTACGCTAGATTTGCCACGCACATCAATCACTTCAATATCTTTTGCCTTTAGCTCTTCTAATGCTAATCGCGCTAATTCTATTACTTTTTCATTTTGCATTTAACTACTTACCTTTCTATTAAATCGTAGCAAGTTATAGTAATAACTTACTTATGTGGTTTGTTATATAACTTATGTTTTTCGATATAATTATTAACAATATCAGGCAGTAAAGAGGAGGCGATTGCCACTCCTTCACTTTGCCTAATTTGCGTTGCGGATATATCAACCAGCGGTTGTTCTAAAAAGAAAACCTGGCCCGCATTTTTACTTAATAAATCTTCTGTATGTTGATTGCGAGCAGCAAGATAAGGCTGTAAATCGGCTGTTTCAACATACTGATAACTAGGTCTTTGCAGTACAACAATATGACACAAACTTAGAAATTCACTGGCGCGATGCCAAGTAGGCAAAGTGATAAATGAATCCATCCCAATAATCATTACTATCGGCTCTTTCTCACCTAGCTCTGCACGCAAGCGTAACAAAGTATTAATCGTAAAAGAGGCCTCTTGTGCATCGGCTTCTCGACGATCAAGTTGCAATTTTGGATAATCCTTTATCGCCATCTCGATCATAGCAATGCGCTGTTCTAGCAAAGTCTGAGGGCGCTGCTTATGAACAGGGGCTTTTGTCGGCAACAAGTGCACAACACAAGACGCCAGCTGTTCACTAACATCTAAAGCTCCTTGTAAATGCCCTTGATGAACTGGATCAAAGGTACCACCCATAAACACATACATATTAGTTTCGTACTTCGCCATCACCTAAGACAATATACTTTTGGGATGTTAATCCCTCTAAACCAACGGGGCCCCTAACGTGAATTTTATCGGTAGAGATGCCAATTTCAGCACCTAAACCGTATTCAAAGCCGTCGGCAAATGCAGTAGATGCATTGACCATTACTGAGCTTGAATCGACTTGGCGCAAGAACACACGTGATTTGGAATAGTTTTCAGTCACTATCGCATCAGTATGTGCTGAGCTATAGCGATTAATATGTTCAATTGCCTGCGCTAAACTAGCAACTAATTTAATAGCTAAAATACCGGCTAAATATTCTGTCGACCAATCTTCTTCAACCGCTTCGCTCATCTGTGGAACAATAGCCCGAACACCTGCACAACCTCTAAGCTCAACGCCCTTTTCTTGGTATATAGCACAAAGTGCAGGGAGAACTTTGTCCGCGATATCGCTATGTACTAATAATGTTTCCATCGCATTACACACACCGTATCGACGTGTTTTGGCATTAACCGCAATATTAATCGCTTTTTCAATATCGGCCTCATTATCAATATAAACATGACAGATGCCATCCAGATGTTTGATAACCGGCACTTTAGCATCTTTACTAATACGCTCAATCAAGCTTTTACCACCGCGTGGGATAATCACATCAATTGATTCTGTCATTGTAATCAGCTGGCCGACAGCAGCTCGATCGGTAGTCTCTACAACCTGCACAATATCTATTGGCAAACCTGCTTTAACAAGCCCTTCGCCAATGCACTGAGCAATGGCTTGATTAGAATTTATCGCCTCTGAGCCACCGCGTAATACCGTCGCATTGCCTGACTTCAAACAAAGGCTGGCCGCCTCTATTGTGACATTAGGTCGCGATTCATAAATAATACCAATAACACCTAAAGGCACTCGCATTTTACCAAGTTGAATACCGCTATCTAAATAGCGCATATCAGTAATAGCACCGATAGGATCAGGTAGGGTCGCGACTTGCTTTAAGCTGACTATCATTTTATCGATAGCGCCATCATCAATTTTCAATCGATCTAACATAGGCTCAGAGAGACCTTTAGCAACACCATTTTCAATATCTTTAGCGTTAGCGCTAATTAAAGCGGGTCGATTGGTATCTAAAGCTGTCGCCATTGCTAATAGGGCGTTATTCTTTTGCTTAGAATCCGCACTGGCGATAACTCGTGATGCAGCGCGCGCTTTGTCACCTAGGTGTTGCATGTATTGATCAATGTTCATTTGCTTTTAGCTCTATTAAATCCGTGTATATAAATGTCTCTTTTGCACTTTTAAGGCAATATTTAACGATTATCCTGTAAAAAACAAGACTTTAGCTCTATCGTTATGGGGTATTACCAATCAATTCACTGACAAAGGTGCAATGGTTACTAAATGTAATTATACTACGCCCTTGATTGCTTAATAACCCTTATTGCTACGATATCCTACGCTATTTAAATATAATGACGAATAACAATTCAAATTCATCAAAAAGCCCAGATTTTTCTGAGCCCTCGCCTTTTAAACTAGTTATGTTGAGCGCGATTACTTTGCTGATTTGTATTGTTTGTTGCTCCGCTGTCATTTATAGCTACACCCATACACAGGCTAAGCTATACACAGCAAAGCAAGTGACGATGGTCAAAAATCAAGCGAAGCTCACACTGCAACCGATGATATTATCCAAAGACATTTTAAGCATGAATGTCTATTTACAATCCTTGAGTGAAGCTGATTTTATTAATGGCATCACTTTAGCGAACAACAAGCAGCAATTAATTGCTCGAGCTGGATTAGCCAATGGCCAAAAAGAGGAGCTAGACCTTTTCAGCCAACGATTGGCAATAGCCAAGCTCACCTTTTATATCAACAATAATCCAGCCAATCTTTTCTTCAAGCAGCTGCTATGGCTTTATTTAGCACTTGCCCTAATAAGTAGCGTCATCACTTTAATTGCTCTCGCTTATTTTTCGAAAAAGATTCTAAAAGACTTCAGTCAACGCTACCAACCTCTGTTAGAACACAGCTTTTCATTAGAACTTGCCAAAGCTAACACTCTAGAGCAAGAATCAGCGGCGCATTTTTCGACGGTATCTAACAAACCTAACTCACAGACAAACACAGTTATAAAAGATACCAACTCATTTGCTATTGTTGATTTAAAAAGTTCGCCCACAGCAAGTATCGATCCAGCCATAAAAAAAGAGGTGGCACAATTACTGGAAAATAATGAGCTAGTGTCACTACTTAAACCAGATACTCAAGAGCGAATGCCTAGGTTTAAACCGTTTAATGAAGAACACGATGAGACAGAGCAACCAGCTATAGCAGATAACGAAATAGAGCTTACTGAGACAATTCAATTTGTAGAAGAACGACCAAAGCCTGCTGTAGCGCCAAACAACATCAACAACCCGCTGCTACGAAAGCCACAGGAAGAACAATTAGACCTCTACTCTCTTGAGCACCAAACAGAACTTAGCTTAAAAGCAGCTGACGCCGCTTATATGCTATTTATTGATTGCAGTAGTGGACGTGATCCCATTGAAGAACAAGAAGAGCACACGGCATTACTGACGCAATATCGCAAGTTGATAAAACTGGTGATAAACATTTACGGCGGCCATTTAGAACTATTAGCTAACGGCGATATTCGAGTTCTATTTGACGATAGAGACAAAGACGACAATCATGGTATTCAAGCCTTATGTGCTGCCAAGTTATTTAATCAGCTGTATAAATATTACAATCATCGACAAATAACGCGCATGCAACCAACATTGAATATTCAAACCTCTCTCGTTCGTGGCAATAGAGAAAAAATAGAACTGCTGCGTGAAGAGTCTCATTTCCTGACCTGTACGACAGCATCAAACGAGCTGATCAGCCACACCCCTTTAAGCGAGGTTGCAGCGTTAAAAGAATCCCTACTTGCAGGCGCACATACTGAACGTCAAGACGAAGATAAGATCTTAATTATAAGTTTGAGTCCTAGCTATCAAGAACTACTTGAAAAACAAGCGCGCCATTTAGCAAAAAGTATCTAGCTCTACTGAGGAGCCTGTACAATCAACTCTTGTTTTTGAGTATCAAAATAGGCATGGCTATTAAGCGCCACAGCATAGTTGAGCGGGCCATGGCCACTTTTAAGGCCAAATGCGATAGGAATATCATAATCCGATAACACATCAAGGATAACTGCTTGCAAGTCGTTATAAGGATCCGTACATTGATGCATATCGCCAAACACCACGCCATTGACTACATCCATAATCCGCGCATGACACAATTGATTGAGCATTCTATCAATTTTATAAGGCGCCTCACCGACATCTTCCAATAGCAAAATAGCACCGTCAAAACTAGGCATATGAGCTGAGCCTATTGCCGCGCATAGCACAGATAAACACCCGCCTAACAATCGCCCCTGCCCCTGCCCTGGTTTAATCATTTTTATACCATAGTGATGAGTGCTCGGCTTAAATAAGGCAGCATATAGCGCCGCCTGATTCTCTATCGCACTCGCTGTGTGTGCTAACAATTGTTGAGTTGCTACATTTGGCCCATGTATGCAGCTAACTTGTGGAAAGTTAGCTGCCATCGCTAAATGTAAACTGGTGATATCTGAGTAACCAATCAATATTTTATTGGCAACTTGTGCCACAGCCGGCAACTTATTTAATAGCCGAGCAGAACCATAGCCGCCTCTGGTACAAAAAATAGCTTTGTAGTCATCATTCATCAATGCTTGGTTCAAATGTTTTTGTCTTAACTCATCACTACCTGCTAAATAAAAGTAATGATCATGCTCAACTAACACATCAACTTGCAGCGACCATTGTTTTAGCAAACTGACAGCTTGATCTAACAGCTCTCTCTCCAGGGTTCTAAATTGTGCAGCGGGTGCAATGATAGCAACACGATCATTTGCTTGAAGCATGGTTTTTCCTTAATGTTTTGGCAAGCTTTTACAATAGGCTAATAACAGCAATCAATTAGTAACGCACTTGAGATGTAACCTGCAAGGCTGCTAATTTTCTATTAAGCGCTCAGTAGCATGTTTGGCAAAGGCACTACCGGCTTCTAAGTAGAAGTTATAGGTAATATCAGCACCTAGCCTCTCCAATTCTTTCTGCTCATCAGGATAACCCGCTATTGCTGTCACTGAACCTGAAAAACCAGAGAGTGTTAACTGCTCTAATGCGGCTAAATTCTGAATATGCTTAGGCATTGCCAACATAACCATCTTTACATCTGAGTGGTTAATACGCTGCCAAAAATCGGGGTCAGTCGCGTCATCAATGATAATCGAGCGGTTTAAACTGCGATGATATTTGGCACTCTCGTGATTAATATCAACACCTGCCACCAGCCCTGGGTAATCTTTTTCCATCGTTTCATAGGCACCAGAGCCTACGCGGCCCATACCAAAAATCAAAATATTGACGTTTTGCAACGACACTTGCTGTTCAAAGCTTAATCGACTTTTTGTTTCGTAACGCATTAACCAATCTTCAATTTTAATATAGATTTGGTTAGAGAAGGTATTCAAAGGCGAGGCAATAATAAAAGTCAGAGACACAGAGATACCGACAACTGCTAACCACTGATTAGAGATCCAGCCACTAGAAGAAGCCAGCGCGCAAACAATCAAACCAAACTCACTATAATTAGCCAAGGTAAATGAGTTTAATAGTGATGTACGTGCGCGCACTTTAAACATGTTGGTAAAGATATAATAAAATATAACCTTTATTGGCAAGATAGCCACTAACAAGATCGATGCCAACAAGACCTCAGCAGAGAATTGTGAATTCAACCCTATTGTGAGGAAAAAGCCCACCAGCATTAAATCTTTAAAATTAAGTAGCGATTTAGCCAACTCCCCCGATTTTTTATGAGAAGCGAACAGCATACCAACGATCAACGCCCCTAAATCACCTTTTAATCCGGCAAACTCAAATCCGTGATAACCAATTAACAGCGCCATAAATAGGCCGAACAAAGGTAGCACTTCACCATGCTTTGAGCCATTTAAAACTTTAAACATAACAGGGCGCAGTAAAGGTAGTGCAACCAGTAAAGCTAACGCCCATATATTGGGTGTTTTACCAGTGCTAATCGCGAGAAAAACGACCGCAAATATATCCTGCATAACCAAAATTGCGATAGATAACTTGGCATGAAAACTTGCCATTTCACCGCGCTCTTCCAATACTTTGACGGCAAATACAGTACTGGAAAAACTAAACGCGAAGGCAATAAGCAAAGAGGTTTCTAGGGTTAAATCGACAAAAAGCGGAAGTGAAAAATAACTTAGCAGCATCATAATGGCGGAAAAAGTGACACTGCAAAAAATAATATGTAACGAGGCTGGTGCCCAGACATACACCTTTGCCAATGTTTTGATTTGCAACTTCAAACCAATGGTAAATAATAATAAAGTCACACCTAAAGAGGATAATGTCTGCAGCGCCTCTGTCGATTCATAACCTGCACTGCGCAGCACAAACCCTGCAGCTAAAAAACCAATTAAAGGCGGTAAACGTAGTTGTAAAATTATGAAACCACAGACAAAAGCAGTACAAAAGTAAATTATTTCTAGCATTATCAGTACTCTAGCTATTTATTATCACTCATTAATTTTTCTACATAGCCATTACTAAATATATTATCAGCAGCAAATGGTCTAGCAACAAACTTACTGGTCATAATTTATCAGATATCCAACTCGTTAGTAAGCTTTTAAATACATATTATTTACAATAAACGCACTGTAAATATGTTTTAAAATAATGACTTAACTAGAATTTAAGCGGCATAACACATTTAAATGACAAGTAGTACATGCAAACCCACACATTAGTTTATGCATTTAATAACGACATATTATAGATATTTACTAATAAAGCCGTACTCGTTAGCTATCGCTATTTTGCTTTAACCCAACCGGCTGCCACAGCAGCACTTTCAGAGCTAAAACATTTTTCACCTTGATTAACAGCAATTTTAACCGACTGATAATTTGGGTGATCAGCCGTAAAATATAATCGTTTATTGGATTTTTTCGATATATTTCCTTTGATTACACACGCATTCAGCTGATCATTAATATTGGCAGAGCGTTTACCAGCACTACCACTTACAGAGCTACTTCTGCTAGGACAGGCCATAGCTGCAAAGTTATTATCAAAGCAAAACTGCCACTCTTTTGACTTGGCAGAAAACTGCACAGCACCTGGCACTAAATGCGGATTATTTTGATACCACCACTGTCTATTTTGGCTGCTATAAGTAAGCTCTTTAGCGGGCAAGTGCAGTTGCTGATGCAATATTTTAGCCTGGTTAAAGTAACCTTCAGGTGTTTGTAATTTTGCACTACTCATACACGTACCATGATATTCATATTCATGCTGTAACAACCACACACTTGGCGTCATACAAAGGTAAGGCTCTAACTTAGCTCTTGAAATTTTTGGCTGATCACCTTGACACGCTCGCGGGTAACGATCTTTTGTCAGCAAGCTTCCCTGCGGCCAAAAACCATGTAATATATAACCAAAAGATTGATCAGTACCGCATTGCAAAAAGTTCTTAGCACCCGCTCGTTTACTACTCGCACTCGCTTTTTCACAAAAATTAGGCGCCCATGAGTACGACAGCAAATAATAATCTGATGTTATATTATTTATCTCACTTACTTTGACCTTGTTGTCGTATTGAGCAAATGTATCGTCACTATTAACACAGCTATTGGCAAAAACAACTGAGGGTAATATTAGCGAAACAGTTAATTGTGCTAGTGATATCAGCATCCCTCTCATATGAACTCCTTGTATTACTGGATTGATCTACTTAAAAAAGCAGCGCATGCTGCTTTTATTTTAGAGCTATCTATACCTTCAAAGCTTCTCTTCGCTGTTTCATTTGCCAAAAAATCATAGGGCTAATCAGCACAAGACCAACCAGCATAGTGATTAAACCGGGCGCGATAAATAAGAATGAAACTAAAGCGAAATACCAACGCTGAGCCATTGTCATCGGTGCAATCAAATAACCAGCAAAAGCGGTACCCAAGGTCGCAATACCCAACATCGCGCCAATTAAGGTAATAAAGAAAGCACTCCAAGTAAAGCCCTGAGCAACTAACAACAGCGCAGGCGAATAGACAAACACGAAAGGCACTAATGCTTTAGCGATCCCTAATCTAAACGCAGTATTACCTGTTCTAAATGGATTAGCTCCGGCAATACCCGCCGCGGCATAAGCTGCTAGAGCAACAGGAGGCGTAATATCAGCTAGCACTCCGTAATAAAAGACAAAGAAGTGAGAAACGATAGGCTCAATCTGCAATTGTGCTAATGCCGGAGCTGCGACAGCGACCAAGATGATATAGGTTGCGGTTGTCGGAATACCGGCGCCCATAATAATACAGGCTAACGCTATCAGAACCAATGATACAAACAGCGCCCACTGTTCAATACTAAAAAAGTTTAACGGCCAGATGCTTCCTAAAACATCAGCCATATCGGTTGCAGTTTGCACAACCACATAACCTAGGCGAAAACCCACGCCGGTTAGTGTTACCACACCTACCACAATACCAACGGTTGCAGCTGCAGCACCTACTGCAATGGTATTTTTAGCACCTAACGCTAATGAATCCCAAAGGTCTTTAGGGGACAATCTGTTAACGGGGTTTAAAAAACCCACCACTATACAGGCAATAATGCCATAAACGGCCGCAAAGTCAGGTGTGCGCCCAGCCAGAATAAAATACACTAATACAATTAACGGAATAACAGCTAGCCAGTGTTGCTTAAGCACTAAACCTGCTTTAGGTAATTCATCTGCACTTAAACCACGAAGCCCTAACTTTTTCGCCTCTAAATGCACCATGATAAAAATACCAAAATAATGCAATAATGCCGGAAATAGCGCCGCCGCTAAAATATCCCGCAACGGTACCTCTAAGTATTCCACCATAATAAAGGCTGCGGCACCAAGTATCGGTGGCGTTATTTGCCCGCCAGTGGATGATGTCGCCTCAACAGCGCCTGCAAAATGTGGCGGGTACCCCACTTTTTTCATCGCAGGTATCGTCAGCGCTCCCGTGGTCACGGTATTAGCAATGGAGGAGCCTGATATAGTCCCCATAAATGCGGATGAGAAAATAGCCACTTTAGCAGGACCACCTGAATAACGTCCTGCGATTACCATTGCCAAATCAATAAACAGCTGACCTAAACCAATTCTTGTCGCGAGTACGCCAAATAAAATAAATAGAAATACGTATTGCGCCATGACACCTATCGCCACACCATATATACCTTGGTTAGTCATATACAGATGATTAATGAGCCCCAACCAACTGCTACCACCATGCTTTAAGGCACCGGGTGCATAGGGGCCAAACAGGGCAAAGGCTATAAATATCATCCCAATGATAGGCAGTGCCGGTCCAACTGACCGCCTTGTTGCCTCCAACGTCAACACCAACAGTATAGTCCCCATCAAGACATCAATTGGTGCGGGGTTACCGACTCTTTGGGCAACTATTTCAGGGGGCAAGAAAGGCAGGTAGAGTGCGGCGGCAACAGCTGCCAGACAAAAAAACAAATCAAGAATGGCTACACCGCTAACACGATACCAAGTGTTTTTAGCAGGCTCGGTAGAATCCGTTCTTTTCCAAGAAAACAATAAAAACACCAAACCCAGCACAAAGGACAAGTGCAGACCTCGATGCAATAACTCTCTAACTAAACCAAAACCGGATGCATAAAAATGATAGCACGACATGGCAACTAAAATAATCGAGGTAATGATAGCGATTACCTTACCGGTCGGCCTAAACGCTAACTCAGGATCATACTTTCGCTCAATGGCTTTTAAATCTTCTGCATTTAATTGTTTGTCAGTTTGCTTAGACATTGATACTCCTAATATTCTAAAGCCAGGTAGTGGCCTATAACATAAACAGCGAGGGCAATAGAACAAGAGACAAACGTCTGTTCAAATAAATACGGGTACTCAAGGTACCCGTAAACTTTATAAGGACTGCTCTTTATTTTAACAATCCAGCTTCTTTATAAAAGCGTTCTGCCCCTGCGTGTAATGGCACACCAACACCAGATAATGCAGTTTCAGCAGTAATAGTTTTACCCTTTGCATGACCTACATCTAATAGTGTTCGTGATTTATCATTCCACAACGCTTTAGTTATGTTGTAGATAAGCTCTTCACTTTCACTGGCGTTAGTATACCACTGCGCACCTACGGCAACCGTTGCAACACTATCAACACCTTCATAGGTTCCTGCAGGGATAGAGCTTTGTGCAAAGAAACCATATTTGCTCGCTAACTGCTCAGCTGCGGCTCCATCAATCGGTACCAGCTTAATTTTCTCAGCAGAGGCCAGCTCCACCAAACTACCTGTTGGGTAACCGGCGACAGTAAAGAAGGCATCTATTTTACCGTTGCGTAACGCTTGCGATGCCGCGTTACCTTTTAGTGCTTCAGCGACGACTTCTTTTGAGCTCAAGCCATTCGCCTCCAATATTAAATTAGCATCTACATAAGTACCAGAGCCTGGCTCATCTAAAGACACGCGCTTACCTTTTAAGTCGGCAACTGAGTTGATACCACTATCGGCTAACGCCACTAAATGGATATGTTCTTCAAATAGCGCGGCAATAGTACGCAGATTCTTAGCAGGCTCTTTGCCCGCCATTGTACCTGTGCCGGTATACGCCCAATAAGCAACATCAGATTGTGCGAAGCCTGAGTTACGCAAACCAGATAAAATAGCATTGATGTTATCGACAGAGCCACGTGATGACACCGCTGATGCAATTAAACCTTCGACTCCACAACTACCTCCCTCTTCACAAGGCCTTGAGCCTGGTGGTTTAGATATCGCATTGGCAATAACGCCACCAACAGGATAATAAGTGTAAGCTGTGCCACCGGTACCAATGGTAAAAAAGTTTAATTGAGCAGCAAATACTGGTGCGCTAACGCTAGTTAAAACAAGCGCTGCACTTAGAACAGCACTCTTCCAACTCTTTGCTATTTTTATCATAATTATTCCCTTTAGGATTATCTGTTTTATATACTTTATAAGTTAGCATGATTTTAGCTATACAGACAGAGCCAGTTTTAGTAATAACAATTTTAAATAAGTAGACTAAACCACTATCGATAATTACCTCTACCCACTTTTGTGTAAGCAAGTGTTAGTAACAGTTACCTTGTTGTCACTAAAACTAGGTATACTTAAGCAATATTAAAATTAGTTCGGGAGTTAATTCAACTTTGAAAGCACTACAACATCTTTTTGAACAAAATCGCCTTTGGGCTAACAATATTAAAGAGAAAGATCCTGAATTTTTTACTCAGTTATCTCAACAGCAGGCACCTGAATATCTATGGATTGGTTGCTCAGACAGCAGAGTTCCTGCGAATCAAATAGTTAACCTGCCACCCGGTGAAATTTTTGTCCACCGCAATATCGCCAATTTAGTTGTGCATTCAGATTTAAACTGCTTATCCGTTATCCAATACGCCGTCGAAGTATTAAAAGTAAAGCACATTATCGTTAGCGGCCATTACGGTTGTGGCGGTATAAAAGCGGCACTTTCAGATGACGAACACGGTTTAATAGATAATTGGCTAGGACACATTAAAGACGTTAGCCGCTTTCACGCGCATAAATTAGCATATTTGGAAGATGAGAAAAAAGTAGATGTGCTATGTGAGCTCAATGTAAAGGAGCAAGTGATCAACGTGTGTACCACAACTATTGTTCAAAACGCATGGCGACGCGGCGAAGAACTCTCTGTCCACGGCTGGGTCTACGGTATTAAGGATGGAATCGTTAAGGATTTAGATTCTAGCTTCACCTCCTCTAAACAGTTTAAAAACTATATCGATAACAGAATTAAGTAAAATACTCTGTAAGCGGCTAAACAACCACACTCTTGCAGTTCCAAGGAAGTAACTTATCTATATCTTCTATCGTGTCAGCCAGCGG
>JBBMRB010000030.1:0-12972 GCA_038900335.1 Gammaproteobacteria bacterium AS21
TGGCTCTGGCTCTGGCTCTGGCTCTGGCTCTGGCTCTGGCTCTGGCTCTGGCTCTGGCTCTGGCTCTGGCTCTGGCTGAACATTATCAGTGCTTTGCTCTTGTTCATGTAAAGCTTTTTGTGGAGCAATTTGATCTTTTAAAACGATTTCTTCAGCTTTTTCAGTGTCTAATTCTGTGTTTTCGACAGCGATTGTTGCGGCTTCTGCAACCTCTTCTAATTCAGCTTTTGTGACAGCCGTTTTTTCTACTATAACAGTCGCAGTCTCGATAACAGGCACGTCAACTTCTGGGCTTAGCTCGTCAGTGTTTAGCTCAGTAAAACTGTGCTCACTTGCGCTGTCTTCACTTATGTTTTGTTGCGTAGGGGCTTCGCTTTCAACGCCGCCAACTTTCTCTTTTGCTGTGATAGCTGCATCTACGCTATTTTCGCTGCTTATATCACTGATAGGTTTAGTGGTTTGTTCGTTTTGCTCTTTTTCTATTTCAGCGACGCTCTTCTTCTGAAAAAAGAATAGTTTAATGAGTGCTAAAAAAGCGATAACAGCTGCGGCATACGCCACTAGTGATGGATCGAGACCATTTTCGGTCATCCAAAGATAAAGAGAGTCCAATTTTTTTCCTCTGCCTCTGTTTATTAAAATTTTAGTTGAGAGAGAACGCCACCTAAACTGCCATCAGTATGGCGATCTAAACATCTTTCCTTGGTACGAAAAAATGATACATGAAGCGGTTAACTCTCAGATAAATACGTTTGAATAAGATAATTTTTGCACAGTATACTAGCATAGCCTTGCAAAATACTCATTGCTCTAATGATGTATGCATTAATTGTCTGACATTTTACTAACTACCTGCTATTCATTTCATTAAGTCGACTTAATCACTGTCACTTTTGTGCGATATATGGATAATTCAAAGATAGAACAGTAAACGACTTTTACCTAAAGGTATAATCAATGGTCAATGATCAGCAACCCAAAAAACAGTATAAACCAATCTTTAATCGTACTTACTTAAAGTACCTTGGTTTTGTGGTCGCCATTGTAATCATCCTGCTCAGCAAAAAAGCACCGACACCTCTTGATCAACCCCAAGCAGTCACTGCAATTAACCCTGTGCTACATGTCTTAAAAGCTGAGGATTTAGCACAACAGCGCTTATTCCTCTCCTTTAACACTAGCCCAGCGTTATCTTCACAACATAAAATTGAGCGCGAATTAGCATATCAAGCGCTACACAAAGCCACTAAAACTAGCTCTGTAGTGTTTGCAGCACTTTGGACCTTTGATCGGCTAGAATTAGAGCTGCGCTGGTCGCCAGATCAAAAGCTCGATATTAAACAAACACTGCACACTTTCTTCACTGACAGTACCAACAATATTAATGATCAAGATAGAAAAATAATCGCCGCAAGCCAATATTTAGAGGATCGAGCGGATGACACGGTGTTACTCAACGCATTAGAGCAGCGAATCGCCTATAATCTGGCGACGCCAACGCCACTTAATCAAATATTGAGCATCACCCCTAGCGCCTTACTAATAACCGATGAAGACAGCAGCCAACAGCAGTTAGTACAGCTTGAGCAACAATTATTAGCTATGTTTCCAAGAGCGCCTATAGAGCTGCCTGAAAGTATCGATTACCAACAAAGTACTAGTACTTTGTATACCAATAGCAGTGAACACAAATTGTTAATCGCTTCACAGATAAAAATGCAAACAAACCTGCAAAGCTCGATTGATTTATTGAGCCACTTTATGCTCAGTGACATTTTAAGCAGCCAACAAACTCAGTTCGGTTTTGATTTTCGCTTAGTCAGAAAGCCTATCTACTACAATGGCTATCAAGCGATCATCCTCACTACTAACAATGCGATGCCTGAACAGCTAAAAGCACAGTTACTAGCGACGATAGACATTGACGTCATCGACAAGCGCCTTGCCAAAATAAAAGAGCGCCTGCTTGATGCCTACTCAGACCTAATCGATAATCAAGACCGATTGTTTTCACTGTATAGCAAAAAACTGTTCTATGGCTTTGAAACGCAATCAAAATCATTATACGAAGAGCAGCTAGATAGCATTAGCGATGAGCAAATCATGCAGCAATTACAGTATTTACTCGGTGATCAAACCACCAGCATTTATTTAAAACCTAATTTATAAGTAGACACTATGCCTTTAAAGAAAAAACCACTTAAAGCAGAACAAACACACTCGCAATTACGTATTATTGGTGGCCAATGGCGCAGCAGAAAAATTGATTTCCCAACCGTTGACGGCCTTCGACCGACACCTGATAGAGTACGTGAAACACTGTTTAATTGGTTGCAAAACACCGTACCCTCTGCCCATTGCTTAGATTTATTTGCCGGTAGCGGTGCACTGGGAATTGAGGCGTTATCAAGGGGAGCACAAAGCTGCACTTTTATCGATATTGATCATTTATGCTGTCAGGCACTGCGTACCAATTTGCAAAAATTGCAGTGCGAAAGCGCAGAAGTAAGACAAACCAGCGCACTGCAATGGCTTAATCAAATAAGCGTTAATAGTACAGATAAAAAGTTTCATGTCGTGTTTTTAGACCCGCCATTCAATCAGGATCTATGCCAGCAAATTTGTCAGCTACTCATCGATAAACAACTGCTGGCAGATGATGCTTATGTTTATATCGAAACAGAGCCACACGCCAATATTAATATAGATTGGCCATTGCATCGCGAGAAAATCAGCGGTCAAGTTCACTACCGTCTATACCGCGTATAGTTCAAGATAAAGGCAAATGATCACAGCAAGTAGCTATTTAGCAATGCCTTTTTTGGATTAGCTTGTAGCGCGACCTCCGCTAGGAAAAGCTCTGCTGTGGCAACGGCATCATTTAAGGCATGGTGCGCAAAATGTGCCGGCAAGTGGTGCTCTTTTCTTAAATGATGAAGGCGCAGCTGTGATGGATCGTAGCTTACCAAACTCTTATCTTTACGCCGCTTTGCTAGCATTAAAGTGTCTATCATCGGAAAGACTGGGCTGATACCATACAACTGCAGGCACGCCTTTTGTAAAAACGTTCTTTCAATTTGTGCGTAATGCACCAGCATTACTTTACCTGCTAATGCTGCTAACAGATCTTCAACTGCTTGCGCCAAATCAATACCTTGCTGCTGATGCTGATCGGTAATGCTGTGCACTATCACGTTTTCAGCGGCCAGCTCATGCTGCGTATTAATCACATTATGATACTTAGTCGCTAAGGGTATTTTCCCGTCCTGTAAATCAACAAAGCCAATGCTTAAAATTTGATCCTTATTTGCATCAAAGCCCGTGGTTTCAAAATCGACACTCAAAATATGGGTATCGTATAATAACTGCTCTATTGCCGGAAAAGGCACTGCCAAAAAATCCCTTAAAGGCCCTGGTCGCGCTATTTTAAGTAGTTTTTCACGCTTGTACTCCATACTAAAATAATATTGTATGAACGCTTTGACTCCAACAATCTTGCTTCGATCAATTAACATGGCTCAGTATCTTGTATGTTGTGTTATTTGAAATCTTTTTGCCTGGCATCTTGCAGTGTTTTTATCACTTTAAAGGCATCTTTAAGATGTTCTCGCTCTAATTTCGAAATATCCTTTGGTGCCAAAAAATTATCTGGAGCAATACCTACATTAATTTGCTGCGCCTGATGCTCTAAGCGCAAGGCGCCTAAAAACTCGAACGCATCGATCAAACTATCAGCAGAGGCTTTCGTTAAAATATGACTGCCAGCTGATTTTCTTAGCCTCTCTAGGGTATTAACCGCATCAATGCCAAGAATAAGTGCATAGATGCGCGCGAGCTCAATAATGGCAGCAAGCCCCTTATGCTTGATATCTAATGTATCTTTATGCTCCCCTTTAGAGACTAAAACAATATTGCGAAAAAAGCCGAGTGGCGGTTTCAGTTTCAGGGCGTTTCTACTTAAATGTGATTGTAATAAGGTATTCGCCTTAGTGCCTTGTAGAAAACGCTGCCGCACTTGCTGTAGTAGCTGTTTGTCGCCGTAGACAAAGCTTAAATCAAAAAATACACTACCATTTAATAGCGCCTGTGGTGTGGGCTCATTTATCCAGCGATCAAAGTAGCCCTGCCACTGCTCTATCGGTGCACACCACTTATCATTAGTTGCCATAATATCGCCAGGGCAATAAATGTAACCGCACTGTGCTAAACCGTCGCAGACAAATTTTGCCAATGCATCAAACCATTCTTGCTCGCTCGCTGATGGCGCTCTCGCTAATATCAAACCATTGTCTTGATCAGTATGACAAAGTTGTTCATGTCGTGCTTGTGAGCCGGCAACTACCCAGGCGAAAGCCATTGGCGCCTCACCTATTTGCTGTTGCACTAGCTCGATTAAACGAATAGTAATACCGTTGGTGATAGCACTGACTTGTTTGCCAACATGATCCGCGGTGGTGCCCATTTTTGCTAGGCGCTGTTGCAGTTTTGGCAGTAATTTACTGATATCAATTAAGGACGCCACATCAGCTGCCCGCTGAATAACACCACTGAGATGTACGGCATCTTGCCCTTCTTTTTGCAATAAATCCGTTGCGGTGACAATCCCAACCAAAAGACCATTATGCATCACCGGTAAATGATGGATTTTTTTGACTGTCATCATGATCAATGCGTCAAATGCATTCTTATCAGTTTCAATCGACATAATATCGCGGCTCATAATACTAGCCACCGCATGATTAACATCTAAACCTTGGGCGACACAGCGCTGTCGAATATCTTTATCAGTGACAATACCTGCTAAATCTGCGCCCTCTAGCACCAGTAACGACGATATATTATTGTCCGTCATTTTAACGGCTGCCTGTGTTATCGATGCCGTTTGTTCGATGCTGTGCACAGGGCCGCTATACAGTGACTCAATAGTGGTATCCATTAATGATCCGGCTATTTTCGCCTCATCAGCCTTTAGGTTCACCTGCGTTTGTAAACGCTGTTCAGAGCTTACTGAGAAAAACTCACTGACGGCAGGAAACTGAGCAACACACTGCTGAAAAAGCGCATAATCAATACTGTATATAAGACAGTCTTCATCAGCTATTAGCCGAGTATTGGCGAGCATACCGGCCTGGCAAAAAAGCGCACAAATTTCTCCCTCACTGTATTGCTCTAACAACTCTTCACTGCCATGCGCATCATATTGAATATAGCGCAGCGCGCCCTTGCGGATAATATATAACTGAGCGCTGTGGTTATTTTTCGCATCTAGGGACTCGCCGTGGCGAATATAACTGATAGAAATCAGCTTGATCAGCTTAGCCAAGTTCTGTTGCGGTAATTTATCGATGGGCGGTATCGTGCTAATAAACGCTGTTATGTCGGCTAACTCTTCAATCATGACTACATCTCGGTGATACATCTACTCTATTTTTAGATGATGCTCATGGATAAAGCAACGTCTAGCGCCCGATATAAGACTAAAGTGTAATTGGAGAGGCGAGTAAAGCTTGTTAGCCTATAACCTAGCAAAACCGTCAGCTACTTTCTTTTAATTTGAGTAACTGATAGCTGCTTACAACAGCTTATTGAAAAAATACGCACGGCTACCACAGCTGCAAACATATTTTCAAATCAATAATTTGTTCCTTTATTATAAAAACAACAGCATGGGACATTATCAATAGATAGTGAACCTTAAGGAGATTATGATGGAAAACAATTCATCGTACTGGCAGGACAACCTGCGCATTATTACCACAGGCCTGATCGTATGGTTTGTAGTATCTTACGGCTTTGGCCTGCTTCTAGTAGAACCTCTTAATACCATTAGATTAGGTGGCTATAAACTTGGATTCTGGTTTGCTCAACAAGGCTCAATTGTTACTTTTGTCGCGCTCGTCTTTTGGTACTCGTACAAAATGAACGCTTTAGACAAAAAATACGGCATTGAGGAGTAGACAATGGATGAATTAAAACTATATACCTACATTGCTGTATTTGGCTCGTTCGGAGTCTATTTCGCTATTGCATGGTGGGCACGCGCAGCATCAACTAGTGACTTTTATGTTGCTGGCGGCGGCGTAGGACCAGTACAAAACGGTATGGCTATTGCAGCTGACTGGATGAGTGCAGCCTCTTTTATCTCTATGGCTGGTCTAATTGCCTTTTTAGGTTACGGCGGTTCGGTTTTCTTAATGGGCTGGACAGGCGGCTACGTTTTACTGGCTATGTTACTTGCGCCTTATATGCGTAAACATGGTAAGTTCACTGTTCCTGAGTTCATTGGTGATCGTTACTACTCAAAAACAGCGCGTATCGTTGCAGTTGCCTGTTTAATTATCGCATCTTTGACATATATCATCGGTCAAATGAAAGGTGTTGGCGTAGCGTTCTCTCGCTTCTTAGAAGTAGATTATGGTTTAGGCCTTGGCATCGGCATGGCTGTCGTATGGGTTTACGCAGTACTAGGCGGCATGAAAGGGATTACTTATACCCAGATTGCTCAGTTCGTGGTACTCATCTTTGCCTACACTATTCCAGCTATCTTTATTTCAGTACAGCTAACAGGCAACCCTATCCCACAACTTGGACTAGGTAGTACTCTTGCTGATGGCAGCGGTGTTTATTTACTAGATAAACTTGATTTAGTTGTCACTGAATTAGGCTTTAAAGAATACACCACAGACCAACTTGGCAATAACGCTAACATGATCGCTTACACACTATCTCTGATGATAGGTACCGCGGGTCTTCCTCACGTTATTATGCGCTTTTTCACAGTACCTTCAGTGAAAGCAGCTCGTAGCTCGGCAGGTTATGCTTTAGTCTTCATTTCATTACTTTACACAGTTGCTCCAGCCGTTGGCGCAATGGCTCGTCTAAACCTAATGAGTACAATTGAACCAAGTGCCGGCGAAAACTTAGTTTACGCAGAACGTCCACAGTGGTTTAAAGATTGGGAAAAAACAGGCCTGTTGAAGTTTGAAGATAAAAACAACGATGGCAAAATCCAATATTCAGCGGATGCTACTACCAATGAAATGGTGAAAGTTGACCGTGATATTATGGTACTTGCTAACCCTGCAATCGCTAACCTACCAAACTGGGTTATCGCACTTGTCGCAGCGGGTGGTTTAGCAGCAGCACTATCGACAGCAGCCGGCTTACTATTGGCTATATCATCTTCTGTCTCTCATGATTTAATGAAAGGAGTTTTGACCCCCGATTTATCAGAGAAAAACGAGTTGCTCGCTGGTCGAGTTGTCATGACCATCGCAATATTGGTCTCTGGATACTTAGGGTTAAATCCGCCTGGCTTTGCCGCAGGGACGGTCGCTCTAGCCTTTGGCTTAGCAGCTTCCTCAATTTTCCCGGCACTAATGATGGGTATATTCTCTCGTAAGATCAGTGGCACAGCAGCTATATGGGGTATGTGTTCAGGTATCGGTATCACTATGCTTTATGTCTTCATGCATAAAGGCATTATGTTTATCCCTGGCACTTCATTCCTAGGCGGGTTCGAGCCTAACTGGTTCTTCGGAATTTCACCAAATGCATTTGGCGCAGTAGGCGCAGCCGTTAACTTCGCAGTCGCATTTGCGGTTTGCAGAGTAACGGGGCCAGCTCCTGTTGAAATTCAGCAAATGGTTGATAACTTCCGTACTCCTGCCGGTGGTGTTTCAGTCGCTCACGATCATTAAAATAACACTGCTACTAACAGTATCTAGTTTTCACTAGGGGCTGTTAGTAGCCACTTATTTTAATTCTTTTCTTATTAGCCCTTTATAAATGATGTCATAAAGGGCTAAAATCTAATGACTCTCAACTATTACTGACACAAGCGATAGCATCCGTAGTAGTGCGAAGTAAATACCAGTGAAATCCCATTAGCGATATCAAGTGCAGAGCTGCAATAACTGCTTTTTTGCTATAAACCCACTGAACAGCTAAAACAATTTTTATAATGGTAATCCTGTGAACAAACATACTAAAGTAGCTATTCTAATTGCACCTATTTTATTAATTTTAGGTTATGCAGCGACAGATATATATAGCGAGCACAAAGCAGCTGAAAAACGTATTTTTATCATGCAAGTAGAAGATCAGTCTTGTGATATTAAAGCAGATAAATGCGTACTTAAATCCGATGAATTCATGATCAGTGTTAACCATCAAAATGGTGAAACTATTATCAATTCAACTTTCCCCCTAGATACTGCCACTTTATTTGTAGTACAAGATGGCAGCGAAGTCGCTATCGACTACCCTTTGGGCATGAATACTAGCCCGTACTACTGGCGTGCAAAAACAAATTTAGGTGAGCGACTAGCCAGCACTGGTGCATCGCAGAAACTACGTATTATTGCCAATATAAAAGGCGGTTCTTATATCAGTGAATTCACCTCGACAACATTATAATTAATTTTATATGCAGTGAGTTCCTAGCTTATGTTTCAAAATTGGCAGTTAATTAGTTTAAGTCTCAGTTACATTTGCCTATTATTTGCCATCGCTTTTTTTGGTGACAAATACCGTCATAAGATTCCCAGCCGAGGACAACCAATAATATACGCCCTAACGTTAGGCGTATATTGTACCTCTTGGAGTTTTTTAGGTACCACAGCGCAAGTAGCGACTAATATTTATTCGCATCTGCCGATTTTCCTCGGCCCTATTCTACTGTTTGTGTTTGCCTGGTCATTTATTCAGCGCATTATTAAAACCAGCTTAAAGCTCAATGTCACCTCTATCGCTGATTTGCTGGCCGCACGTTATGGAAAATCGCAAAAACTTGCGGTTATTGTCACGCTAGTCGCTGTTATTGGCACCATGCCTTATATTGCGCTGCAATTAAAAGCTATTGTCTACTCCTATCAACAACTGACCTTAGTGCCTGAATTAAACTCCTGGCAAACAGGTTTAGTAGTGACGGTTATTTTAGCGGCTTTTACGCTGTTTTTCGGTATTCGCGCTGTTGATGTGACCGAGCGGCATCCAGGGGTTATGCTCGCTATCGCTTTTGAATCACTATTAAAGTTAATCGCCTTTTTAATTCTAGGTATATTTGCAACTTACATTATTTACGACTCCCCTGATGATATCTGGCAAAAAACCCAGGCGAGCGCCGCGTTTAACGACCAGTTAAAGCTGCCTAATGCAGCCACTACGCTATCATCTTTAGTGATTGTAATGGCTGCTTTTTTAACCCTACCAAGGCAATTTCAAGTAATGGTGGTGGAGCTGCGCAACACCAGTGATGCTAACTTGTCTCGTTACGTATTCCCTATTTACCTACTTATTTTTGCGCTGTTTGCCATACCATTGGGCCTAGCAGGGCAAATGCTGCTCGGCGATAGTGTTGGCGCTGACTCATACGTATTGTCACTGCCCGCGCTATACGGCCAAAACTGGCTGACAATTCTCGCCTTTATCGGCGCTATTTCTGCTGCCAGCTCAATGGTCATTATTGCCACTATTTCATTGAGCACTATGTTGAGTAATGAAATATTTTTTCCCTTAGCCTTTAATCGCGACAAAGATAAAAAAGGCGATTTTAGTCGTTTTAAAACCAAACTACTCAATATCCGTAAAGTCTTGGCATGTCTGGTTATCTTATTGGGATACAGTGTGTTTTTAACCGCGCCTCCCGATAAATTATCATCACTAGGTGAAATAGCCTTCGGAGCTATCGCCCAATTAGCACCCGCTTTAATTGCCGCCTTCTATTGGCGCTCTAGCAGTTTAACCGGTGTCATATGCGGTATCAGTGTCGGCTTCGTACTCTGGTTTTTTCTCAATTTGCTGCCACAATTTGGGCTCTATACCCAACCAGATGCCAATGGCTTTATACCGACGCATATGATGGTGTCAGTCATCAGCCTTGGCGCTAATGTACTAGTAATGTGGTGGGTCTCACTCTTTAGTCGTCAAAGTGTACAAGAGCGTGTACAGGCATCACATTTTCTCGATTGGCAAGCCAGTGCCAATTTACAATTGCCGATTAACAAGAATATAGATGCCAATGAGCTAAAATTATTAGCATCACGATTTGTTGGTGATCAAAAGGCGAAATTATCCTTTATTCAGTTCCACAACGACCATGATTCTAAACATTTAGGCTCTCGATTATATAACCACAAACTGATTGAACACACTGAGCACTTACTGACTAGCGTCATGGGGTCATCCTCATCGCGCCTAGTAATATCCTCTGCGATTCAAGGCAAAGAAATCGCTTTAGATCAAATCGCCTTGCTAGTCGGTGATGTCTCTTCACAAAGCACCTTATTTAGCCATGCCTTATTACAAAGCGCTATTGAAAACAGCGCCGAGGGCATCTCTGTGATTAACAACCAACTAAATTTAGTGGCTTGGAATAAACGTTACGTTGAGCTTTTTGATTACCCGGCAGATCTGGTCTATGTTGGTTGCCCTATTGAAACCTTGATTAGATTCAACGTAGAAAAAGGCCGATGTGGACCTGGTGATGCCGAGAAGCAAATTAACAAACGTCTGTATCATTTACAGCAAGGCAATCCACATAACTCAGAGCGTACTTACGCTAAAGGTCAAGTCATCCGTATTCAAGGAAATCCGTTGCCCGATGGCGGCTTCGTGATGATTTTCTCTGATATCACTGCGTTTAGACAAGCTGAACAGGTGTTGCTTGATACCAACATGGATCTAGAAGCACGTGTTTATGAGCGCACAGAAAGCTTAGAGCGATCAAACCAAGCATTGGAACTAGCCAAAGAAAAAGCGGTATTGGCACACAAGAAAAAAAGCCAATATCTCAACGCCTGTAGCCATGACCTTATGCAGCCTTTAGAAGCCGCCAGGTTATTCACCACTGCATTATCTTCGCAAAAGGGGTTAACCAAAGTTCACCATGACCATATCAGCCACATTGAAGGCTCATTAAAAGTGGTGAGTAATTTATTGAGCGAGCTGGGCGATCTTGCGAAAATAGAGAGCGGTAATATCAAAACTCGTAAAAAAGCATTTTTAATTAATGAGCTGTTAACTAGCCTAGCCGATGAATTTAATGCCCATGAAGAAAAAATTGAAATACAATTTAGTGTCGTCCATAGCGCTGCTTGGGTTTACTCTGACCAAAACTTATTACGCCGAGTATTACACAACCTCATCGCCAACGCTTTTCGCTACGCAAGCCCTGGTAAAGTGTTATTAGGATGTCGTCGAAAACCTGGGGATCATGCCTCAAGTGAAGGTTATTTATCGATAGAGGTGATCGATAACGGCCCAGGTATCGCTTTAGATAAGCAACAGGCAGTGTTCGAGCAGTTTATCCAGTTAACGGACCAACACAAAAACACCAGCAAGGGCTTGGGCCTAGGTTTAAATATAGCCAAAAGCTTTGCCCAGTTATTAGAACACCCACTAACGCTTAGATCACTACCTGATAAAGGCTGTAATTTTGCCGTGCAAGTACCGATGCACACTGAGCAAACAGCAATTATAGAGCAAGCAATAGATGACAGCATAAGCTTGCAAGGTGTGACCATTTTGTATGTCGAGAATGAGCCTAATTTACTATCTGGCATGACCGCATTACTCAACTCTTGGCAATGCCGGATTTTGGCCTGTGAAAACTCAGCGCAAGCGCTAAATTATGTTGAGCAGTATCAAGATGAAATCGATATTATGTTAATGGACTATCAACTGTCGGAGAAAATATCGGGCCTTGAATTGATGGTTGAGATCAATAACGACTCGGCCTACGGTATCCCAGGTATTTTAATCACCGCAGCCAACGAGCCTAATTTAGCAAATCAAGTAGAAGATGCAGGGTTTCATTTTATGAAGAAACCCATTCAACCACTATCACTTAGGCAATTAATCGCGACCACATTAATGCAAAAGATGCAGCAAGATTACTCACTGCTAGATGAAAACGAAGAACTGCCAACCTCTAATTGAGAAATAGCAATCACTGCCTGTGTTCTATTGAGTACATTTAACTTACGAAAAATAGCTGTTGCATGGGCTTTGACAGTCGCCTCTGACAAACTAAGCTGATGTGCTATTTGTTTATTTAACAAACCATCGGCAAACATCAATAGTATTTTATGTTGTTGAGGCGTGAGTGAGTTGATACGCTCGCCGATATCCGATTTATCAGTAACCTTGAGCAAATTTATATGCTCAGGTATCCAAGTGCCACCATCTAGTACTTTACGAATTGCTGCAAAAATATTTTCGATCGGCGTAGATTTAGGTACAAAGCCTGATGCCCCAAACTCCATCGCCTTAATGACCGTATCATCATCCTCATGTGCAGATACCACCACAACAGGCAGATTAGGTAGTAAACCTCTAATTTTAATTAGCGTATTAAAGCCATGGGCACCGGGAATATTTAAATCCAACAATAGCAAATCAGCATCGTTGTGCTCATCTAGGGTACTAGTTAATTGTTCTATTGTCTCAGCTTGTAGCCATTGTGCACTTGCCAGCTTAGTCTGCAATGTATGCAACAAGGCTTGGCGAAATAAAGGGTGATCATCAGCAATAATGATTTTACGCACAGTATTCATGTCGCTCCTATTCTCAAGATAATCGCTTGAGTCAACATGCTTTAAAGTAGTACTAATTGATAAACCGTTACGCAGGCATCTACCACAGCTCTTAAAAGAAGATTTTTATATGATTAACTGCAAATAGTCTCTGTGTTTTCAGAGTATGGTTTTTATAGCATTGTCTTTATAGTACTGCCTTTATAGCATTTATTATTATTGAGGGCTGATTGTACCGTAAACAGATTATATTGATAGCGCTAAGAGCGCTTTTTAAAGCAACATAACACGCGATACAGATCAACCCTACTCATATCTAGCCTAAAAAACAGACGCTTATAAAGCACGATAGATTCGCTTTGACGCTAACCTTCGTCATTAGCCCAATCTTCCGCCATGTGCTCATTCTTCCAATTTACATAGTTATTGGCGGTGT
>JBBMRB010000031.1:0-5797 GCA_038900335.1 Gammaproteobacteria bacterium AS21
GAGAGTTCGAGTCTCTCTTTCCGCACCATTTACTGACTTTACACAGTAATCAAAAAAGTAGAGATAGATTAAGTGATACACTTAATTGCCACGCGGGAGTGGTGGAATTGGTAGACACGCCAGATTTAGGTTCTGGTGCCGTAAGGTGTGAGAGTTCGAGTCTCTCTTCCCGCACCATTTGTTGTATATTTTGTGGTGAGCGTAGCTCAGTTGGTAGAGCTCCGGATTGTGATTCCGGCGGTCGCGGGTTCAAGCCCCGTCGTTCACCCCATTCCTTTAGATTTCTGCGTTTTTCAAATATTTTATTCCCTCTTTTGTTACATTTTTTCGCTTTTAGTCTTTTTTTTTTCAAAGCCATCCCCATTAATATTATAGATTTGGTTAACTAGTGCGGCGAAAGCGTTTGTTTACTCTTGACTAATTGCTACAAGTGGCGGAAAATCCCCGCCTTTATTATGCGATCTATGCTGTAGCTTTGATAAAATATAGCTAGGCTTAAGATACCTTTATCTCTGTTGATGTTACTAAAACTTAAAATAGTTAATAAGTACGTAACAGAATGAACATTAAGAATTTATTTGTGAGGAAGTCCATGCAAGTTTCAGTTGAAACGAAATCCGCTTTAGAACGTCAAATTACCATTACAATTCCTGCGGACCGTATTGATAATGATGTTGTTAAACAAGTACAACAAACAGCTAGAACTGCGCGTATTGATGGGTTCCGCCCTGGTAAAGTGCCGGTTAAAGTAGTACATAAAAAATACGGTGCTGGTATTCGCCAAGATGTTATTGGTGAAGTCATGCAGCAAAGTTTTTACCAAGCTGTGACTGATGAGAAATTGATCCCAGCTGGTGGCCCAAGTATTGATGTTAAAACAAATGAAGCTGGCAAAGATTTTGAGTTTGTTGCTACATTTGAAGTATATCCTGAAATTGAACTAGCTGATTTCAGTGCAGTTGAAATCGTTAAAGAAACAGGCACAATAGAAGCTGCTGATGTTGACAAAATGGTTGATACATTACGCAAGCAGCAAACACAGTGGACAGTTGTTGAGCGCGCAGCGCAAGATGGCGACAAAGTTGTATTAAACTTTGAAGGCTTTATCGACGGTGAAGCATTTGAAGGCGGTAAGGGCGAAGGCGTTGATCTAGTTCTAGGTTCAAACTCAATGATCCCAGGTTTTGAAGATGCAGTACTCGCTAAATCTGCAGCGGATGAGTTTGATATCAATGTGACTTTCCCAGCTGATTACCAAGCTGAGCACCTAAAAGGTAAAGAAGCGGTATTTAAAGCAGTTGCAGTATCTGTTTCTGAGCCGAGCTTACCTGAGCTAAACGAAGAGTTCTTCCTTAAGTTTGGTATGGATTCTGCTGATTTAGAAAGCTTTAAAGCGGATGTTCAAAAGAACATGAATCGCGAAATGGAGCAAGCTTTAAAAGGTAAGTTAAAAGATAAAGTGTTTGCACAATTAGTTGAGCTAAACGCTATTGAAGTACCTTCAGTATTGGTTGATGGCGAAATTGATAACTTGCGCAAGCAAGCTGTTCAACAGTATGGTGGTGAAGCAGCTAACCTAGATTTCAATATGCTGCCTAAAGAGATGTTTACCGATCAAGCTAAGCGTCGTGTAGTGGTTGGTTTATTGGTACAAGAAATCATCAAAGTGAACGAAATCACTGCTGATGATGCTCGCGTACGTAGCACCATTGAAGAGCAAGCTGAGTCTTATCAAGATCCTAAAGAAATGATTGACTACTACTACGCTCAAGAAGATATGTTAAACCAAGTGAAAAGCTTAGTAATAGAAGATCAAGTGATTGATCATTTATTAGCAAGTGCTAAAGTTTCACAAGAAACTGTTGGCTATGAAGATGCCATTAAGCCTGCTGCACAACCGCAAGCTGAAGAAGCTGTAGAAGCTGAGTAAGCACTAAAAAAATTGTGTTGATTCATTTTTAAAGAAAGCGATAGTGGGTGTGAGCCGGCTGTCGTTTTTTTATATCCGGTAAAGGAGAATTAGTATGTCCGGTATTTATCAAAGTGGTTCTAGTTTTGATCCTAGTGCAGCGCTTGTGCCTATGGTTGTTGAGCAAACAGCAAGAGGTGAGCGTTCATATGATATATATTCTCGCTTGCTTAAAGAGCGTGTTATCTTTCTGGTCGGTCAAGTTGAAGACCATATGGCTAACTTAATTGTTGCTCAAATGCTGTTTTTAGAAGCTGAAAACCCTGATAAAGATATTCATTTGTATATCAATTCTCCAGGTGGGTCAGTGACTGCAGGTATGTCGATTTACGATACTATGCAGTTTATTAAGCCAAATGTTAGTACTATTTGTATGGGCCAAGCTGCAAGCATGGGTGCCTTCCTATTGACGGCAGGCGAAAAAGGTAAGCGTTTTGCTTTGCCTAATGCGCGCGTGATGATTCACCAGCCTTTAGGTGGTTATCAAGGGCAGGCGACAGACATTGAAATCCATACCAAAGAAATATTGGCAATTAGAGAAAAGCTAAATACTTTAATGGCTAAGCATACAGGTCAGGAATTAGATGTTATTAAGCAGGATACTGATCGTGATAACTTTATGACAGCAGGACAAGCTGCTGATTATGGTTTGATAGATGAAGTTATTGAAAAGCGCCCTGTAACTGAATGATTATAATGCAGTGATCACGGATAGTGATTGCTGCTTGATTAGTTATATATTTAAGCTAAATTTTGAATGTTATTAAGCTTTAGTCTAATCTGATTAACTAAAAGCTAGCAAAGTTATGCAATGTATAATGTGGTGCTCAAACACAAGTGATGAAATAAGAGGCTGTCGAATGAGTGATAATATCGACGATAAAGAAAAAGGTGGCGCTAAGCTAGTCTGCTCTTTTTGTGGAAAAAATCAGGATGAAGTCAAAAAGCTAATAGCTGGCCCATCGGTATTTATTTGCGATGAGTGTGTTGATCTGTGTAACGATATCATTCGCGAAGAGATTAGCGGTTCAGATGAACTTGCACAAGAGTCAGAAGAGTTACCGACACCGCAAGAAATTAGAGCAAAGTTAGATGATTATGTCATTGGCCAAGACCAGGCGAAGAAAGTGCTTTGTGTGGCGGTATATAATCACTATAAGCGTTTAAGATTTCAGGCGCAAAGTGCCGTTAAAGGTGAAGACACTGTAGAGCTTAGTAAAAGTAATATTTTATTAATCGGCCCAACAGGTAGCGGTAAAACGTTACTGGCACAGACTTTAGCTAGAATGTTAAATGTACCTTTTACTATTGCAGATGCAACAACATTGACCGAGGCTGGTTATGTTGGTGAAGATGTTGAAAACATCGTACAAAAACTACTGCAAAAGTGTGATTACGATGTTGAGCGCGCAGAGCGTGGTATTGTCTATATCGATGAAATAGATAAGATCTCAAGAAAATCAGATAACCCATCTATTACTCGTGATGTATCGGGTGAAGGTGTTCAGCAGGCATTGTTAAAGCTGATAGAGGGCACTGTGGCATCAGTACCGCCACAAGGTGGTCGCAAGCACCCCCAGCAAGAGTTTTTGCAGGTTGATACCTCCAACATCTTATTTATCTGTGGCGGCGCATTTGCAGGCCTTGAAAAGATCATCAGCGATAGATCTGAAAAGGGCTCTATCGGATTTAATGCAGTCGTTAAGAGCAAAGATAACTCACGCTCTCTATCAGATACGCTGCGTAATATTGAATCTGAAGATCTTGTTAAATTTGGTCTGATTCCTGAGTTTGTTGGTC
Organism: Gammaproteobacteria bacterium AS21; assembly: GCA_038900335.1. Taxonomy (GTDB): domain Bacteria; phylum Pseudomonadota; class Gammaproteobacteria; order Pseudomonadales; family Balneatricaceae; genus Rs1. The sequence continues at coordinate 3,770 of JBBMRB010000031.1, forward strand.
GTCTACCGATGATTGCAACCCTTGAAGAGCTCGATCATGATGCACTCATTCAAATATTGACTAAGCCTAAAAATAGTTTAGTTAAGCAGTATGGTAAATTATTTGAAATTGAAGGCGCTGAGATAGACTTTAGAGAAGAGGCTTTAGTTGCAGTAGCATCACATGCACTGCAAAGAAAAACCGGCGCTCGAGGCTTACGCTCAATATTAGAAGCATCTTTGTTGGATATTATGTACGAGCTTCCATCAATCGAGAATGTCTCTAAAGTTGTCATTGATGAAGGTGTGATTGAAGGTACCAACGATCCAATTTTGATCTATGAAAACGAGAAAAAAGTAGCGGCTGAAGAGTAGCTCTTGCAAAGATGGCGCTTTAGTCTTTAGCGCCTGTTTATATTAAAAATCCAGTGCTGGTAACAGCCCTGGATTTTTTTATGCCTGTTGTTTAGTGCGATAGCTATCTTTTGATTGATGTACTGAAAATTCAATAAAATGACGATAGCCGTACAGTGATCAGATGGTGATACAAGCACTTTAATTTGCTCTCACTTTTAGCTGCATCTAAGCATCTAGCATCCTTTTATGTAAATATTGGCTGTATCTCTAGCCTAAAAAATTATTACGCACAGCAAATAAAAATAGATGTTAATAGTTACAACACACTTAATAAGCTGTTGAACTTGTCTTTGTTTAGCGACGCTGTTTATTGATAAGTCCCCGATTTTCTAGACACCTAATTTAGTTATAATGAACGAAAATTAAAAAGTGTGAATCATGGCTAGTAAAAGTTATCCAGATGAATTTAAAATAGAAGCAGTCCGACAAGTTACTGATAGAGATTATAAGCCCAAAGATGTAGCCGAACGTTTAGGCTGCACCACTAAAAGTATCCATAATTGGATGAACCAGTTTGGTCCAAAATCTATCCCACAGACTAAACTGTCTGAACAAGATGCCGAGATCAAAAAGCTAAAAGCAGAGCTTCTTCGGGTCACTGAAGAGCGAAACATATTAAAGGAGACCGCGGTGTACTTTGCAGGGGAGTCAAAGAAAAGTACACGTTCATAAAATCTCGACTCAACCAATATCCTGTCACCCTTCTATGCAGCGTTCTGGATATTAACCGTAGTGGTTTTTATGCTTGGCTTAAAAGTTCTAAAAGCAAGCGTAAGCAAGAGGATGAGAGGCTCTTAGGCAAGATAAAACAGTATTGGATAGAAAGCGGTTTTGCTTACGGGCATCGTAATATTGCGTTAGATTTGAAAGATGAGGGAGAGACCTGCGGGAAAAATCGTGTTTATAAGATAATGAAAGAAGCAGGTATTAAATCACTGCGTGGTTATAAGCGCCACCGAGGCTTCAGCAGTGGAAAAATACATCATGTAGCAGATAACCTATTGAACCGTGAGTTTTCAGTCACTGAGCCCAACAAGTCTTGGGTGACTGACTTTACTTATATTCGCACGCATCAAGGCTGGTTGTATTTAACGGTTGTCATTGATCTTTTTTCACGGAAGGTTGTTGGCTGGTCAATGAAGAAAGATCCGCGAGCAGATCTAGTTATAGACGTTCTTTTAATGGCTATATGGCGTAGAAAGCCAAGCGACAGGGTGCTTATTCATTCTGATCAGGAGTTCAATATACCTGTAAAGACTGGCAGACGTTCGCCAATGAAAATAATTTGGAGATTAGTATGAGTAGACGTGGCAACTGCCATGACAATGCAGTTGCAGAAAGTTTTTTCTCAAACCTAAAAAAGGAGCGAATTAAGCGTCATATATACAAGACAAGGGATCAAGCTAAAGCTGATATATTTAACTATATTGAATTTTTCTATAATCCTAAGCGTCGGCATAGTACTAATGATGGAATAAGCCCTAAGCTGTACGAAGAAAAATACTTTAAGAAAATAAAAACTGTCTAGTGAACTGGGGACTTATCACGAAGTAGTAACGAAGTAGTAACGAAGTAGTAACGAAGTAGTAACGAAGTAGTAACGAAGTAGTAACGAAGTAGTAACGAAGTAGTA
>JBBMRB010000032.1:0-5474 GCA_038900335.1 Gammaproteobacteria bacterium AS21
CGTGATAATGTCGTGATCGGTCAGGCGGTTGTCGATGCGACAGACCCTGCGAACGTGACCTGGATTTTTGATGATAGCGCCCTCGTTGATGGTGTTGAGTACCAATACCAAGTACAAGTGGCCGATGTTGCGGGCAATACAGGAGATCTGTCAAATAGCTACAGCATTAGCATCAACAGTAGTGCGCCGACACAAAATATATCAATTGATTTTATCACTGATAATGTTGATCCGCAGCTCGGTGATTTTGATTCAGGTAGTAGCACTAATGATGTGACGCCTTTAATAAATGGAGGGATTGATCAAGCCCTAGCTGCCGATGAGTATATTATTGTATTTAGAGATGGTATTGAAATTGGTCAAGCAGTGGTAGATAGCTCCGATCCTAATGCTATTACTTGGAGCTTGTTAGATGATATAGCGGGTAATACTTTAGAAGATGGTGAGAGTTACCAATATACTGCTCGTGTTTTTGATGGCTCTGGTAACGGTGGCGCTTTAAGTGATGTTTTTGATTTATCAATTGACACTACTGCTCCTATCGCTGCGATAGTTGATCTGTCAGATAATTCTGATACTTTTCTTGATTTTTTTGGGGCGCAAATAGGCTCGAAAACTGATGATAAAACGCTAGATAAACAGTTAGAGTTCAATGGCCAATTATCTGCAGCAGATGCTGGTAGTGTGATTGTTTTTTATGCATATGCCACTCAGGCAAAAAAAGAAGCAGGGCAAATATCAGATACAGGTGAAGATCGTGTGTTGCTCGATGGGGTAGACAGTACGGCCTACAGTGCGACTAATCGATTCGTATTAGGCACTGCAACAGTTGAGGCAGATGGCAAGTATGTTATGCGTATGGAGGATACTGATGGAAGCCCATTATTATCATCTGCTAATGCTGTTTATAATGGTGTGTTAGTCGATCAATACTATTTACATGTTAATGCTATCGTTACAGATTTGGCGGGTAATAACAGCGAAGTATCAGATGATCTTGATATTACTATTGATACTAGAAGTGCTAATGCGAACACACGAGATCCGTTAATCTTAGATCTAAATAATGATGGAACTTACACTAGCAGTATTAACAGGGGTGTTAAATTTGACCATGATGGGGATGGAGAAAAAGAGCATTCCGGTTGGGTTAGTGCAAACGATGGTTTCTTAGCGTTAGATTTAAATAACGATGGTGAGATTAATAACGGTAGTGAGTTATTTGGCAACGATACAGTATTAGGAACATCGTCAGAGCTCGCTGGTGACGGTTTTGAAGCACTGGCACAGTACGATAGTGACAATAATAATATTATTGACGCTAATGATGATGTTTATGATGACCTACGTGTTTGGATCGATCAAAATCAAAATGGTCAGAGCGATGATGGTGAGCTAAAAACATTATCTGAGCTTAATATTGAGTCAATTTCACTGCAGGCGACAGATACTGACGATGCCGATCATGGTAACGACATTATTAAAGCGGGCACTTTTGTACAAAATGGTGAAGTGAAAAGTATTGTTGATGCTGATTTGGCTATAGGTCCAGATAGCGGTACTGTTTCTTTTATTGAGTTATTAGTAGATGGCAATACCTCAATTGAGCACTCTGATAATGAAGAGAGTAGTTCGCCTTCTTTGAAAATCAAAGTAACATTGCCTCAAACTATTATCAATGGCGATCATTTACTTGTCGCGGTGCAAACCCCAACAGGTGTGTATAACTATGCTCATCAAGTGGTGAGCGAGGATAGTGAGCAAGGTTTTGTTATGCTGTCGATGGCAAATACTACGATTGAGCCTCAAGCTGTTGATGGTGAATATAGCTTGTCTCTCATTGTTAGTAGTGATTCAGGTGCAACGGTTGTTTTTTCTGAAAATGTAACTTATCAAGTGAATCAATATGATAATGCTATAGAAGTGGCCTTGAAAGACTCGATTAATCATTCATTGGAGCACAGTGGCTTAGCAGATTTACCATTATCGACAGATGCAATAGATACAAAAGATGCATTTGAGCAGTCAGGGAATGAGTTTAACACGGTTAATGTTCCGCAAAACTCTATTGTTTCACTATTAGAAGATAGCTCAATGGTTGATTTAAATGCCCAACAGAGCGTGGATATACAGAGCATAGAAACAGATACTAGTGAATTACTTTCTTCTTTAGATTTGTTTGATAACGTAAGTGAGAGCGACTCTTTGGAGCAATATTTCCAGTTTGAGCAAGATGGCGCTGATCTAAAAGTATTCGTCAATGAAAGTGGAGGTTTTACTGGGCAGGAAAACGTTCATGAAACAGCCACTGATGTTTTTATAGTTCAAAATTTTAGTATAGGTGATAGTGTCTATGAAGATGTTATCAATAAGGTCATGGCTAATAAAGTTGAAATAGATAGTTAGTAAAAAATTGAGCGTTTAGAAATGGCAATACTGCTAATAAAATTAGCAGTATTGCTCAATGTTATTTATTTATTATGTATCTCATAATCAATTATTTTTAATAGAAAAAATCCTAAAAAAAATCAAAAACCGCTAATTAAACTCCCTCATTAAATTAACTGTACCAGAGTACAATAGTATCATTTTACTCTACAGTTTATATTCATTGTACGTTCATTTTTAGTTCATTTTGGGTTTGTGTTAGCCCGTATATTTTCATTAGTCATTAATGAATTTATTGAATATAGAAATGTAAAAAGGATTAATTTTTAAAGCTGGGAGCTAGTGAATATGGGTAACTCTACTTATATAGAAATAATTAATAATGATGAGTACGTTAATAGAGCAGAGATTGGAGATTCTAGTCAAACAAATTCTAATTTAAGAGTAAAGTTGACAATACCTGAGGGAGCTCGCATAGGTGAATATTTATCAATCACGGTTAATGGTCCTAATGGACTTAAAGGCTTCGTTCACCAGCTAGTAGTTAATGATTTTATTGATGGTGTTGTGAATATACCAATACCAACTTCGAACGTTATAGGCGATGACGGCTCATTCATTGATGGTGCCTATACCCTGTCTATGACTGTTTTGAATGAGTTTGGAGCGGCAGCTCAAATAAGTGGAAATGCAACATTCACATTGGATACGACACCACCTGAACTACCAATATCAGTTACAATTGTCACAGGTGATGATGACGTTCTCAGTGAGTCAGAACTAACCACTGAGGTGGGTATACAAATTGGAATACCTGAATCAGCAGTGGTTGGCGATGTATTAGAAATTGACGTTGATGGCGATGGTGTACCAGAGGTTATACATGAAATAACAGCGACAGAACCTGGAACTACAATCCTCATTAACATACAAGGAGATGAGTTTTTAGTTGATAATGATCAAGTGATAGCGTCCGTTGTCATTAAAGATTTTTTAGGTAATGCAAACACAGCTGTTACTGCTACTGTAGATGTAGATAATTCACCACCATCACAAATTGTTGTTATAGACAGTATTATAGATGATACAGAACCTGAATTAGGAATTGTTGCCAATGGTTCACCCACTAATGATATAACACCAACTTTAAACGGTAGATTGGATTTACCTTTAAAAAGTGACGAAAAACTTTTTGTTTTTAGAGATGACGTAAAAATAGGGGAAGCAGCTGTCAGTGGCTCTGGACTTAACGTCATTTGGAACTTTACCGATAACGATCCGAGTAATCCATTAGTTGATGGTGAGAATTATACATACAAGGTGCAGGTAGTTGATACTGCAGGTAATGAAGGTAATGAATCTAACACGTACAGTATTTCTATAGATACACAAAAGCCAGAGCAACTAGTAACCATCGATAAAGCAGTTGATAATGAAAATGGTATATCAGATCTTAATTCTGGTGATACAACTGATGACACATCGCCACAACTGATGGGTACTATTGATAGGCCAATGGATAACGATAGCGTTTTAAATGTTATCCGTAACGGCCAAGTGATCGGCCAAGCAATTATTGATAATAGTGACCCTGATAATATCACTTGGCAATTTACTGATTCAAACTTAGCTGATGGTTCAAATAATACTTATCAAGTACAAGTTGAAGATGCCGCTAGTAATTTGGGTACTATTTCAAATGAGTTTATACTAAATGTAGATACAACAGCACCTGTACAATATATCCAGATTACCCATGCTATCGATGATGAAGGTGATTTGATTAATTTGTCTAGCGGAGACACAACAAACGATATTTCTCCTGAATTAATTGGTTTTATAAGTAAACCATTATTAATCGGAGAAAGTATTGATGTCTATCAAAATGACATATTGATAGGTAAAGCTACAATTGATGATTCTAATCCCGCTAATATTACTTGGTCTTACGATCTTTCTGGTCTAAGTGATGGCAATAGCTATAATTATCAAGTTCAAGTTGTAGATCAAGCTGGTTTAACTGGCGATATATCAAATACATTCGTGCTAAAGCTTGACACAACTAACCCTTTAGAAAGCGCTATCATAGACTCAATATTTGATAATGTTGAAAATACAGGGCATGTTGCTTCAGGTGGTTATACTGATGATGAGTCTCCTCAAGTCAGAGGGTCATTATCTGCAGATTTAGCTAATGGTGAAGTGTTAGTTGTTTGGCGAAACGGTAGTGAAATTGGCAATGCTACGATTAACTCATCTGATCCTAGCAATATTAGATGGACTTTTGATGATTTTGGTTTAGGCGAAAATAATACTTACGAATATGAAGTACAAGTAAAAGATTTGGCAGGAAACTTAGGCCCTATTTCAAATACTTACTCTATTACTATCGATACAGAAATACCACAGCAAGATGCTGTTATTACCCATGCATTAGATAATGTGGGCGAACATTTAACATTACTATCTGGAGATAAAACTGACGATCAATCACCTGAACTAGTAGGGACTTTGTCAGGGCCTCTAGCGGCTAATGAAAGTTTAGATGTAGTGAGAAACGGTCAGTTAATTGGTCAGGCAGTTATCGATGACAGTGATCCCGGTAATATTACTTGGCACTTTAATGACGAAAATTTAGATAATGGTGGCGTATATAACTACAAGGTTAGAGTGACAGATGCAGCGAACAACCTTGGCTCATTTTCTGATTCATTTAAAATAATCATCGATGTCACACAGCCGGCACCGACTATTACAGATGTCAGCGATAATATTGGTGATGAGCAAGGCAGTATCGCACAGGGCGGTACAACAGATGATGCGATGCCAACCATCACCGGTAGCGGTGAAGCAGGCAGTATCATTACCTTGCTGGATAATGGGGAAGTGGTTGGCACCGGTATTGTTGATGGATCCGGCAACTGGTCGATAGAGCCTGAGTTACCATTATTAGAGGGCAGTCATAGCTTCACGGCGATCAGTACAGATGCCGCCGGCAATGCCTCTGATCCAAGTGCAGCACGTACACTTGTGCTCGATATCCCAGGGCCAAATGCACCGGCCATTGATGCAGTCATTGATGATCA
>JBBMRB010000033.1:0-3850 GCA_038900335.1 Gammaproteobacteria bacterium AS21
GGAGTGTAGCTCAGCTGGGAGAGCGTCGCCCTTACAAGGCGAATGTCGGGAGTTCGAACCTCTCCACTCCCACCAATGTATTTTTTTAATCAATATGTTTCAAGCTTTTGATTATAAATGTTTTTTCGTCCTAATACATACTTTTTTTGTGACCAATCTGCGAGCATATTCTTTTGAAAAACATTATATGACCAATTTTTGACATAAATGATGATTTCTATTTTTTATTGCTTGATTTTGAAAGAATTCTTTATGCATATTTGAAGTTCGCTCTAGTAAGTCACAAATCTTCTAATTTCTTTTCTCTAGTACCTTATTTTACCTTTTTGATTCTTTTTCTCTCTCAACTAGTTTGAAATGTTAATTACTTTGTGTTGTCGCTATGTTTTGTGTAACTAGATTTCTATTTGAGGGTGTTGTGACTTAGGGTTTGTATAAATCAGCTCTTGTAGCGGCGCTGAAGGTAGTCTCTGCATGTTGGTATGTATATTAAGCTGATCTATAAACATTTCTACTTCACAAGAATCTTTGCGAAATTTAATTAAATCTGTCAGGTTAATAATTTGGGATGATATGCCAATGGTTAATATTTTTCACTAGAGGGTTTGAATATTGCAGGTGTTTATCATTCCTCATTCTCAATTCATTCGATCTCTCTCAGTATTGGGTGAATTGAGAAATAACTGTTTAGGCTGGCATTTAGGAATAACGCTAATGAATACTGAGGCTGCACATCTAATCTCCTCATTCCAGTAAGTGTTCTTGTTTTCACAATGCCTGGAGTCAAAGTATTTACTCTAATACCTCAATGGATCATGACTTGGTTAAATACTCTAGTGCCGCTTTTGTCGGATTACCCTCGCTTGTTGAATAAAGTGTTTAAAAAGAATAAAGAAAAAGATACTGTTCAGCGCAACTAACTCAGGGCACTTTTCTTAAGGAATTTTGTTCATACTCTGCTGGTGTAAAATCAGCATTTGTAGTGGTCAAGCATTTTTGGCCACGGCTTTGTAAGCTTTTTCTCAAACCTTAAAAAGGAGCGAATTAAGCGCCATATATACAGAACTAGGGATGAAGCTAAGGCTGATATATTTAACTATATTGAATTTTTCTATCATACTAAACGCCGAAATGTTACTAATGAAAGAGTAAGTCCTAAGCAATATGAAGAAATATATTTTGAGAAAATGAAAACTGTCTAGTAAACTGGGGACTTATCACTTACGTTTAAACTTAGACCTTGACGATTTCGAAGCGGTTTACACCCTAAATAATGCAGAACTTTATTTTGCTTTTAATATAAATACAGATCAAAATGTTATTGACAGTTTACAAAGTATTTTAGATGGATACAGAGCTACTCAATGAATTTCACATTACCAACGTAAAAAAACACGCTCTCTAATGACCTCAATGGATTATTTTGGGGCTTTGGTAAGGGAAGGCCCTAAAAATAATAGCCACTTTCAAACTCAAGCATTATTTTTAGGGGGATTCCCCATCCCCTGCGTGGACTAAAACTCTACAAATATTACCTTCCTCCGCTTTATAGTCTCCAGTTTAACTCGATACTAAAAAATTAGATATTATCTATTGAATCCTGAAAAATTTATACTATGCTTTTTTTGTAGGACTTTTTTTTATAATAGGACTCCGCTATGGCATCTAATAACTCACGGACGAATTACTCTCGAGTAGCTATAGAACGACGTGTAATGTTCGATGGCGCTGCTGTCACTACGGTAGATCAAGTAGACATATTACCTGTAGAATCAGAAGCTGTTTCATTTGATGATTCATCTCCTAATGTAAATATTCAAGCTAGTAATGATGAATTGGAAGCGGTTCTTGAATCGGGTATATCCCAGTCTAGCGTCTATTTCATTGATAATACATTGCCTGATGTGAATGGGTTGATCAGTTATATTCCTGAAAATTCTTATGTTGTGATGATTGATGGCAAATCAGATGGATTGGAACAAGTTAAGAATACTTTATCAGGAATGTCCTCAGTTGATACTATTCACATTATATCCCATAGTAGTGCATCTGGTGATCTTCAAATTGGCAACAGCTTACTGAATGCCGAATCAGTTAATGATCAATATGCTGATACATTTAATGAAATTAACCATTATTTGTCAGCTAATGCTGATGTGCTGATTTATGGCTGTGATTTGGCAGAAACAGAAGAGGGAAAAGAAACTTTGTCTGCCATTGCTGACGCATTGGAGAGTGATGTGGCGGCGTCTGATGATATTACAGGAATTGATGGCGACTGGGCTCTTGAATACCAGCTCGGTGCGATAGAAAGTAGTTCAATTGTAGCGGAAGATTGGCAACATAACCTTCTTGTAAATTCGTCACCTGTGGCAACAGCTGATCTTGTAAATATTGGAGAGGGCTACACGGCGATCATTAATGTACTTGAAAATGACTTTGATCCTGATGGTGATGAATTAACCGTTCTATCAGCATCTGCCATATCTGGTGATGTCACTATAAACCCTGATAATACAATTGTTTACATACCAAATAATGGTTTTGTAGGGACAGATACAATTACATATGTTATTGAAGACAGTAATGGTGCAAGTTCGCTTCCGGGTGCTGTGGAAGTCGTAGTGATTCCCTCTATTGACCTCCCCGTGATCAATTTACCTACTATTGAACTATTAACTGAAGACACACCTTTAGTATTTGCAGACCTTGGTGTAGCTCAGATTAGCGTGGGTAATATTAATGGCACAGTGGCGGACGTGAGCTTATCTGTGCCAGTGGGTAGTTTTACGTTAACTCAAAATGCCGGTGTTACATTGAGTGGAGGGGATGGTGTAAATGACAATAATCTTAGGCTTGTTGGAGATGTTGCGGATGTTAACCTCGCTTTAGAGAGTCTTGTTTATACCCCTGATGCGGATTATAACGGGCCAGTGACAATTTCAATCGGGTTGACGGATGAGCTGCTTTCCGTCCCGGTGACAGTTGTATTGCCTATTAGTATTGGTGCAGTCAGCGATATCGTAGACGATGGTGTGAATACTCCACTTAATATCCCTATTTCTTTTAACGTGTTGGAGAATGATACGTTTGAAAATGTGTCTGCGACAATAACCTCTTATACCGAGCCTTCCCATGGGGCGGTGTCGCATGATGGTTTCGGGAATATGATTTATACTCCGGATACTGACTATACCGGTATTGACACGTTCAGCTATACAGTTACCTCTAATGGAACGGTCGAAACAGCGACAGTGACGATTGCTATACTGGGGCCAAATACTTTACCTCAGATAAGCTTTCCTGTTGATGAGAGTGTGAGTGAAGACGCAACACTTACGTTTAGCTCTGTAAATGAAAATGCGATTATCATAAACGATGTTGATGGTGACACCTTAACAGTGACGTTGGAAAATACTAATGGCTTATTATCTTTATCTGGCATTGTTGGGTTAACTTTCTTGGAAGGTGATGGTAGCAGTGACAGTCGCCTTGTTTTTAGTGGTAGCCAAGTTGACATAAATACAGCATTAGAAGGAATGACATTTGTTCCTGATACTAATTTTAATGGTAATACCGATATTACATTGCTAGTCAACGATGGTAATAGTGGAGAAGATACCGCGAGTGTTGTCGTGACAGTCAATGCAGTGAATGATGCACCAGAGGTGGCAGATAGCACAGCGACGGTGAATGAAGATACCGCGGTTACACTTGATGTGTTGGCTAACGCCTCTGATGCAGATGGCGATACTTTAACGATTACAGCGGCGACGGTACCCGCGGCTCAAGGCACAGTGACCATCGTTGATGGCAAACTTGTATTTACTCCAGCAGCGGACTTTAACGG
>JBBMRB010000034.1:0-3240 GCA_038900335.1 Gammaproteobacteria bacterium AS21
CCTTTGGCGTTATATGGTCAAGCCTCACGAGCAATTAGTATTGGTTAGCTCAACACTTCACAGCGCTTACACACCCAACCTATCAACGTCTTAGTCTTAAACGGCTCTTTAGGGGAATCAAGTTCCCAGCGAGATCTCATCTTGAAGGGGGCTTCCCGCTTAGATGCTTTCAGCGGTTATCCCTTCCGAACGTAGCTACCGGGCAATGCCATTGGCATGACAACCCGAACACCAGAGGTTCGTTCACCCCGGTCCTCTCGTACTAGGAGCAACTCTTCTCAAATCTCAAACGCCCACGGCAGATAGGGACCGAACTGTCTCACGACGTTCTAAACCCAGCTCGCGTACCACTTTAAATGGCGAACAGCCATACCCTTGGGACCGGCTTCAGCCCCAGGATGTGATGAGCCGACATCGAGGTGCCAAACTCCCCCGTCGATGTGAACTCTTGGGAGGAATCAGCCTGTTATCCCCGGAGTACCTTTTATCCGTTGAGCGATGGCCCTTCCATACAGAACCACCGGATCACTAGCACCTACTTTCGTACCTGCTCGACGTGTCTGTCTCGCAGTTAAGCACCCTTATGCGCTTGCACTCATTGCATGATTTCCGACCATGCTGAGGGTACCTTCGTGCTCCTCCGTTACTCTTTGGGAGGAGACCGCCCCAGTCAAACTACCCACCACACACTGTCCTCGATCCCGCTTAGGGACCTGAGTTAGAACCTCAACATTACCAGGCTGGTATTTCAAGATCGGCTCCACATCATCTAGCGACAATGTTTCACAGCCTCCCAGCTATCCTACACAAGTAATGTCAAAGTCCAGTGTGAAGCTATAGTAAAGGTTCACGGGGTCTTTCCGTCTAGCCGCGGGGACGCTGCATCTTCACAGCGATTTCAATTTCACTGAGTCTCGGGTGGAGACAGTGTGGCCATCGTTACGCCATTCGTGCAGGTCGGAACTTACCCGACAAGGAATTTCGCTACCTTAGGACCGTTATAGTTACGGCCGCCGTTTACCGGGGCTTCGATCAAGAGCTTCGCCGAAGCTAACCCCATCAATTAACCTTCCGGCACCGGGCAGGCGTCACACCCTATACGTCCACTTTCGTGTTTGCAGAGTGCTGTGTTTTTAATAAACAGTCGCAGCCACCTGGTATCTTCGACCACCAACAGCTTAGGAAGTAAATCCCATCACCATCGGTGGCGTGCCTTCTCCCGAAGTTACGGCACCATTTTGCCTAGTTCCTTCACCCGAGTTCTCTCATACGCCTTAGTATTCTCTACCTGACCACCTGTGTCGGTTTGGGGTACGGTACCTTATAACCTGAAGCTTAGAAGATTTTCCTGGAAGTATGGCATCAACGACTTCAACTCCGTAGAGCCTCGTCATCACCTCTCAGCATTCACACTAAAGTGGATATCCCGGATTTGCCTAAGATATCTGCCTAAGGGCTTAAACACGGACAACCATCGCCGCGCTCGCCTAGCCTGCTCCGTCTCTCCATCGCAGTTATAAAATGTGCGGGAATATTAACCCGCTTCCCATCGACTACGCATCTCTGCCTCGCCTTAGGGGCCGACTCACCCTGCCTCGAATAGCGTTGGACAGGAACCCTTGGTCTTCCGGCGGGGAGGTTTTTCACCCCCCTTATCGTTACTCATGTCAACATTCGCACTTCTGATATGTCCAGCTTGCCTCCCGGCTTAACCTTCATCCACTTACAGAACGCTCCTCTACCACGCATGCAAGCATGCGTCCGTAGCTTCGGTGTACAGTTTTAGCCCCGTTATATCTTCCGCGCAGGCCGACTCGACTAGTGAGCTATTACGCTTTCTTTAAAGGGTGGCTGCTTCTAAGCCAACCTCCTAGCTGTCTGAGCCTTCCCACATCGTTTCCCACTTAACTGTAACTTTGGGACCTTAGCTGACGGTCTGGGTTGTTTCCCTTTCCACGACGGACGTTAGCACCCGCCGTGTGTCTCCCGTGATTGCACTCATTGGTATTCGGAGTTTGCATCGGGTTGGTAAGTCGGGATGACCCCCTAGCCGAAACAGTGCTCTACCCCCAATGGTGAGACACGAGGCGCTACCTAAATAGCTTTCGAGGAGAACCAGCTATCTCCGAGCTTGATTAGCCTTTCACTCCGATCCACAGGTCATCCGCTAACTTTTCAACGGTAGTCGGTTCGGTCCTCCAGTTGATGTTACTCAACCTTCAACCTGCCCATGGATAGATCGCTCGGTTTCGGGTCTAATCCCAGCAACTATACGCCCTATTAAGACTCGGTTTCCCTACGCCTCCCCTATTCGGTTAAGCTTGCTACTGAAATTAAGTCGTTGACCCATTATACAAAAGGTACGCAGTCACGGTCTCAAGGACCGCTCCCACTGCTTGTACGTACACGGTTTCAGGATCTATTTCACTCCCCTCACAGGGGTTCTTTTCGCCTTTCCCTCACGGTACTGGTTCACTATCGGTCAGTCAGGAGTATTTAGCCTTGGAGGATGGTCCCCCCATATTCAGACAGGATATCACGTGTCCCGTCCTACTCGATTTCACTAAAAGGATGTTTTCGTGTACGGGGCTATCACCCACTACGGCCAAGCTTCCCAGCTTGTTCCACTAACATCAATCTAGCTTAAGGGCTAGTCCCCGTTCGCTCGCCGCTACTTAGGGAATCTCGGTTGATTTCTTTTCCTCCGGGTACTTAGATGTTTCAGTTCCCCGGGTTCGCCTCCACATAGCTATGTATTCACTATGGGATAGTCTATAAATAGACTGGGTTTCCCCATTCAGAAATGTGAGGATCAAAGCTTGTTTACCAGCTCCCCTCACCTTATCGCAGGTTACAACGTCTTTCATCGCCTCTGACTGCCAAGGCATCCACCGTGCACGCTTAATCACTTGACCATATAACCCGAAGGTGTCTGATACAAGAAATTGGTTTTTTTCGTAACGATAAAATCTAATAATGAATACGGGTAGCATTCATTAATTTGGCATGTATGATTAAACTACATAAGATTCAATAATCAGTGATAATTATCAAATCCATTTTAAATATTTTTCGTTTATGACTGGTTGATTAGGGTATTCGACATCCTAATCATCATAAACAAGACCTTTTCTTAAAAACGTCATAATCATCCACTACCCTAAAGTAGCATCCGTATTAATCAGTTGATTAAAAAAGACCTAAAGACTTTTTTTCATCAAATCCACATTGTTAAAGAGC
>JBBMRB010000035.1:0-2710 GCA_038900335.1 Gammaproteobacteria bacterium AS21
ACCCAAAGTGCTGCAATGTTAAAAGTGCCCCACGTTCGCTGGCTTATTTTAGTTGGAGCAATGTCTTTGTTGTAATGTTGACTTTGGGCGACATCTTCTGCGACGTTTAATTCGTAAAATTCGTCCACTTTTACGGCTTGTGATGTTGTTAGGCTGTTCTCACTCATTAGTATTTCCTTAATTAAAGAGATATCTTGGTTTGTTTCTCTTCATCTAGCTAAGTAAAAAATGCTTTAAAGTAGCGCATTGCTTACTGCTCTTTCGCTAAGTTTTCGTACTAGCATTGATGGCTGAAACAGTATGATGTTTATACCTACTAGCATAAAAGCAATAACTATACCAAGTAGTTATCATTAGTGATAAATTGAGTGTTTTACATTTAACACTATGATTTTAATTGTTTTTATTTTGTTTTTTGACCTAATGGTAAATGTTTATTTAACGGCGGATGCTCACGCACCTAGGCATGCGGCTTGTCGGTGCTTAGTCAGTGTTGGTTGTGCATTTATGGTGCGTTTGCAGGAGCTCTTAGAAGCGCTGCTCGCAGATAGTGATCGATAGAGGAAAGTGAAAATTAATGATGAGTAATAAAATAAACAGTGGGGATTCGTACTAGTAAAGCGCTATCAAAAATGCTTCTGTCTAGAAGCATTTTTGATCGGGAAAATTAACTGCGTTTAACTGCGGTTGGTATATTTAGGTTTGCCTGTTTAGACATCGCATCAAACACTGGGCTAAACGGTTTACGTTTAACATATTTGCCAGCTCCTTTTTCTGCTCGTAAGTCACCATCAACCCAAACCAAATTACCACGGCTTAAGGTATGTGAAGGAATGCCTTTGACGGTACGCCCTTCAAAAATATTGAAATCGATATTTTGATGATGTGTTTTAGCAGAAATAGTGCGTGTGCCTTCAGGGTCCCATACGACTATATCAGCATCAGCGCCGACCACAATGGCACCTTTTTGCGGGTAAATATTAAAGATTTTAGCTGCGTTAGATGAGGTGACAGCAACAAATTCGTTCATTGTTAACTTGCCGGTATTAACGCCTGCATCCCACATTACTGACATTCGATCTTCAACACCTGCGGTGCCATTAGGTATTTTAGTGAAATCGTCTTTGCCCGCAGCTTTTTGATCTGCACAAAAACAGCAGTGATCGGTAGCGGTGGTTTGTAAATTGCCACCTTGCAAACCTTTCCACAGCGCTTGTTGATGCTCGCTTGATCTAAATGGCGGGCTCATAACATGGGCCGCCGCAAAGGCGAAATCTTCATTGCGATAAACACTGTCATCAATCACAAGGTGACCTGCTAAACATTCACCGTAAACACGTTGGCCCTCATTTCGTGCTCTAGTAATGGCATCCAGTGACTCTTTACAAGAGACATGAACAATGTAGATAGGAACATTCATTACTTGTGCCACTTGAATGGCGCGATTCGCAGCCTCGCCTTCAACAATTGGTGGCCGACTTAGTGGATGACCCTCTGGTCCGGTGATACCACGGGCAAGAATATCTTGCTGTAATTGGAAAACTAGCTCGCCGTTTTCAGCGTGTACCGTTGGCATCGCGCCAAGCTCCATACAGCGTGAAAAACTTTTTACTAGCGTTTCATCATCTGCCATGATTGCATTTTTGTACGCCATGAAATGCTTAAAACTGTTAACGCCATGCTCGGCTACTAAAGTGCCCATATCGCGTTTTACTGACTCATCCCACCAAGTAACGGCAACGTGAAAACCGTAATCCGCGGCTGATTTTGCAGACCATTCGCGCCATTGGTTATAGGCTTCCATCAACGGTTGTTGCGGTGCTGGGATAACGAAATCGATAATACTGGTGTTACCTCCAGCTAAACCTGCTGCTGTTCCGGTATAAAAATCATCACTAGCGACAGTGCCCATGAAAGGTAATTGCATGTGAGTGTGCGGGTCTATGCCGCCTGGCATGATGTACTGCCCTGTTGCATCAATAACTTGAGCGCTACTAGGGACATCTAAATTTTCACCGATGGCAGCAATTTTGCCATCTACACAATAAACGTCAGCGGCATAAGTTTGCTCTGCTGTTACGACGGTTCCGCCTCGAATGATGATGGACATCAAAATCTCCTTAAAAGATAACGGCTCTTATAAATATATAATGAGCCGTGATAGTAATAAATGAGTTAGCAATACATGTTACCAAGTATGCTAACGCTGATAGTTTTACTCAGGTTTAGGGGCAATAAAGAAATAGATAATCGCACCTAAAATTGAGCCTGTAAACCAACCGTATTGGTAGAACCAGCTAAGGTAACCGGTGGTTAGTGCAAACAGTGTCAATGCCACTGGTACACCAAAAGCAATGAGCCCTGACATGTTAAAACCAGCGTAAATACCGTTAGTTTTGTAAAGCTCAGGTAAATTCAGTTGCTGCTTTTTAATGATAAAGTAATCGACGATCATAATGCCGGCAATGGGCCCTAGTAAGCTGGAATAACCCAGTAACCAGTTAGTGTACATAGCCTCAACGCTGACGTCTGATTCAATCACACCAAGCTTTTTAAGCAGCTCCCAAGCCATGAGTAAAACACCAATCGCACCAGTGATTAATACACCGCGAGTTTGATCTATTTTAGAAGGAGCAATGTTTTGAAAATCGTTGGTTGGCGATACGATATTCGCAGCAGTGTTAGTCGACAGTGTAGCGATGATGATCAT